>JBPFEE010000029.1:0-76610 GCA_051061095.1 Methylomicrobium sp.
AGACTCATAGACTTTATCGATTTCAGGCAAAGAAAAGTCATAGTTTTGTTCAAAAAAGGCCAATGAGAGTCTGGCTATATCACCTTGGCATGGAGTGATTTCTTTTTTCTTGTAATGCCAGTTGAAAAGAATTCTCGCTACTGAGCCGTTAAAATCATTTTCACTGACAACCCTCTCCAGGTCGGCGTAGCTTAGATCGTAAAAAGACGGTTTCAAAAAGTTTCCCCGTGGAAATATCAAAAAATTGCCGATACCGGTTAATTTTAACGATTTAGGTTGCCTTCGGGAAAGGGATGAATGGTGGCCGGGCGATGGTGCGAGGCGGCCACGGCGATAATCTGCGCGACTTTGCCTATCCCGGCCAGTCGATAGCGTTGCTCGAAGCAGCGCATCAATTCGTCCACCCGCTCGCTGTGCGGGGAATATGCCTTCCTACCGAAGTATCGTGTTCGGGTCGAAAACGGAACACTCCCGGCTCCTTTCGATAGCCTTGATCCCCATTCTCGATCCAAAGCATGGGTTCCGGTGCGTCGCGGTAAAACTCGCCATATGTATTTTACCGGTTTTATTTGAGCAGTCCGAGCGTGGGTTTTACATCAATGTTGGGGACGGGCAGCATGAGGCAAAAACCGCGTTATTTTTTGTATGAAAGAGACCAGGAAAAACAGTCGAATCTGCCCCCTATCTCCGCTTCGATTGTTGGGCTTCCTATCGTCAGCCCAACCTACACGCTTGGCAGCCGGCCTGCTCGGATTAACCTAGCGAATAAGTTGACTTAATCACACGGATTCGGCGAGAATCGGGTATTGCTGGTTAAGAACTTAAATCAGAGTTTAGAACTAAATCGCGGCATGAAAAGCCCACAGTGAAGCCGATTTTTCATGCCTGATGTTTAGCCAGGGGTTGTCAGCGAGTGAAAGCGGCTGCGTTTTACACTAAGGTTTCTTCGCAGGAAATTATTTTTCAAATATTACGATGGGGACTCTTCTTTTATGCCCGATGATCACATTATAGGGATAATTTCGCTTGCGGTAGGGCTGATAAGCCTCTCTGCGTCAGTCGTATTTTTTATTGCTGGCTTACGAAGCGAGCGTCGAAATCAGGAATTACTGAACAACATAAATTCCGCAATCCAATCGTGGCAAAGCGAAATTATGGCTTCAAACATAGAGCTTCTCAATTCTCGCGTTGAGATAGTGGGAAAAAATGTTGCACTTGAGGATGCAAAAGCAAAGCACGATTTTTTGGCCAATATTGCTGAGCGCGTTAAATACATCGTTGAGCATCCAGCTACTGGCGACGATGCGCCTGCACAAGCCCATCAGCTTAAAGATCTTCTTCAGTGCTTTGAAAATGCGACAAAGTCATCCGTACCTCCTGAGTTATTGGCTCAGATGATTTTTCCACCAAAAGGTACACCTTAACAAATCAGGACCGTAGGGCGGTTTCGTTCAGCAAATCGCCATTCTCCTGAATCACGACTTATTACCTATCGGCGAATCCGCCTTAAATGTTTGGTACATTCAAGAAATTATAGAACTTCCCATGATAGATGAAGTGAAAGATTCAATAAATGACAATATGAAGGAACGTCTATCTAGTCCTATTTTAGGAAGTTTTCTAATATTCTTAATTTCTTTTCATTGGAAGGCAATTATATTATTGATATGGTCAGAAAAAAAAGGGATTGAAAGAATCGAGGAGCTGCAATGTTTTATGCCAAATTCGGTTACAGATTTTATACCTGCTATTATAGCTACCTTTATCTATATAATATCTTACCCTGTAGCAAAACTTCTTTATGATAATTATTTAAAATTTGTCGAAAGAAAGCAAAATCAAAATTCTTATGAAAATAAGTTGAAATTTGATGTTTTTAAATATCAAAAAGACATTGAGACAAAAAATATAATTGGTGATTATGACATAAAACTAAAAGAAAAATATTCATCTGGCCCTGATTTCAAAGAACTATATAACCATCATATCGAACAAGGAGCAGAAATCCCTTCTCATAAAGAAGAAGAAAATTTCGTTTCCGTTGACGAAGAAACAAAGGAGATAAATATTTCAAAAACATTAAAAACTTCATCCAGTAACGAAGCTATGTCTATCAAAAATGATATTTTAAATACTATTAAATCTAGACAAAAGAAAACTGGACGAGCTGTTTCCGTAGAATTAGTCGGCGAGCTTGAAAATACATATAGCTTCCAAACAATTTTAACCGAACTTATAAGAATGTATAAAAATGGAGAGATTGAATGGGAGGGTGCTCCTAATCCACCGGAAGCACTTTCAACTATCAATATTGTAAAAAAGTAAACGGGCAATAGGAGAGGTTAATATATAAAGCCCATAGGACCATAGGACGGTTACGCACAGCAAACCACCAATCTCCTTCATCACGGCGGATTACCTATCACTGAATTCACCTTACGAGTTACGAGTTGATTTTGAATATTTTTTATTTTGATTGATGACTCTAGAGTATTTATAGTAAATGAAAAAAGCTGCTGTAGCATTTATAGACATCTTAGGCTTTAAGGGAATTTGGCAGAGAATGAACCCCAATGATGTGCTTGATATCTTAAAAGGAGTTAAAACTAGAGTATTGAAACAATATGAAACACACACTCAAGAAGAGAAATGGTACAGCACTTTCATTCCAGAGGTAACTGTATTATCAGACACTATTGTTATAGTTATCAGATCTGACGACCCTAAATGTATTTTCTTGATGCCCCACATCATTAACGATTTAGCATTTTATTTTTATGGGTATGGCCTATTTTTCAGGGGAGCTATAGGGTACGGAGATTTTGAACAAGAAGATTCAACATTTATCGGACCAGTGATTGACGATGTCGCCAGCTGGTATGAAGCAGCTGATTGGATTGGAACAATTCTGACTCCTAAAACAAACTACCTGTATGATAGGTTTGAAAACGTAACGATTACCGTATCCGGTATTCCAACAATTCCATTTATTAAATACCTTGTCCCTGGAAAAAACGGTAAAAAGTTTAACTTAAACTGCCTCAATTTACCCGCATTTTTGCAAGCAAGTTATCAAGCCCTTGTTATACCTGGAGAGAAAAGTAAAGCTAGGGCGTACTTTGAACAGCTGTTTTCACAACAGTCAGAGTTCGATGCATCAGTCTTATTGAAATATGAAAATACAATTGAATTTATTGACTATTCGATTTCTATGATGAGCCAAAGGACCGTAGCTACGATTAGCGAAGCGTAATCGGAGCTACGCGGGGCTGATGAATGAAGCCCATCGTTCGTAAACGATAGGCTTCGAGCCCTTCCTATTTGGCTCGATAGAGTTCGTGGGGAGGTAGGGCAATGCAGGAGCAATTGCCGAGCCAACCGCCGTTTTCGTGAATTATCGCGGTTCCCGGTCGACGAGTTCAAGTCCGCACCGGATCGTCCGCGGCATGAATGAACCATTGAACCGCCTACGGCGCAGTACCCTTACGGGCACAAGTAGGGCTTTCGCCTTTGCGCCAAACGACGGCTTGAAACTCCAGCCTTGATCGCTTAGCATCTCGACTGGTTTCGATAAAAAAGGATACCCATGCGACCTTCCGTTGTGCTTGACATGAAGCGAAGCGCCGTGCGCGAAGCGGCAAGCCGTTTTCGTGTGGCAAACCCCCGCGTTTTCGGTTCGGTACTGCACGGCACCGACCGGGACGGCAGCGATCTCGATTTGCTGGTCGACGCGCTGCCCGGCGCGACCCTGTTCGACCTGGGCGGATTGCAGGACGAGCTGGAAGCGCTGCTCGGCGTCCGCGTCGATTTGCTGACTCCGGCCGACCTGCCGCCGAAGGTCCGCGCCAAAGTGCTCGCGGAGGCACAGCCGGTATGAGCGAAAACCGCCTTCCCGATTACCTCGACCACATGCGGCAGGCCGCAAAGGATGCGTGCAGTTTTGTGGAGGGAATGGATAAAGCCGACTTCCTGGAAGACAAGCGCGCCCAGCAAGCCGTGGTCATGAGCCTGATCATTCTCGGCGAGGCCGCCACCAAGGTGATGGACGGTTGAGCCGGGTTCGCCAAGGCGCACCCTGAAGTGCCGTGGCGCAGCATGCGCGGGATGCGCAACCGCATCGCCCACGGCTACTTCGACATCAATCTCGATGTAGTCTGGGATACCGTGCAGACGGCGCTGCCTGAGCTGCTGGAGCAAATGCCCGCCGCGCCTGGCGAAGCTGAAAGCGAAGGGCCATAGGGCACAACAATTCGTAGATTCTGTTATCCAAGTCATATACCAGACCGATCACTTGGTGATTTTGTTAAACCTAAATATAAAACTCAGTTAAGGAGCCCCGAGCATGGCTTTAGCGTCATTGCGACAAGTTTTGGATTATGCGGCGGAGCATGGCTTTGCCGTCCCCGCTTTCAACGTCAGTAATATGGAGCAGGTTCAGGCCATTATGCAGGCGGCCGATGCCTGCGACAGCCCGGTGATCATGCAAGGGTCGGCCGGCGCGAATCGCTATGCCGGCGAGGTATTCTTACGTCATCTGATTCAGGCCGCGGTCGAACAGTATCCGCATATTCCGGTCGTGATGCACCGGGATCATGCGCCGACGCCGGACATTTGCGCGCAGGCCATTCAATCCGGTTTCAGCTCGGTGATGATGGACGGATCCTTGCTGGGAGACATGAAAACCCCTGCCTCTTTCGAGTATAACGTCGACGTCACGCGCACCGTGGTCAAGATGGCCCATGCCTGTGGCGTATCGGTTGAAGGCGAGATCGGTTGCCTGGGATCGCTGGAAAGCAAAGGCGATGCCGCTAACCCAAAGTCGTCAGGACACCCGGATCACAGCCGGTTGCTGACCGATCCGGATGAAGCGGTGGAATTTGTGAAACAAACGCAGATCGATGCGTTGGCTGTCGCGATCGGCACCAGCCATGGGGCTTATAAATTCAGCAAGCCCCCGACCGGCGACGTGTTGGTGATCAGCCGTTTGAAAATGTTGCAGCAACGCTTGCCGAATATGCACTTCGTCATGCATGGCTCCAGTTCGGTCCCGCAAGAGTGGCTGCAGATCATCAATGAATACGGCGGCGATATTCCGCAGACCTATGGCGTGCCGGTGGCTGAAATTGTCGAAGGGATTAAATACGGAGTCCGCAAGGTCAATATCGATACCGACTTGCGGATGGCATCTACCGGCGCGATTCGCCGTTATATCGCCCAACCCGAAAATGCCTCCGAACTGGATGCGCGCAAGATTTACCAGGCGGCCAGGGATGCGATGCAGGCATTATGCCAGGCGCGCTATGAAGCCTTTGGCTCGGCGGGACACGCCAGCAAAATTAAAGTCGTTTCCTTGCGCGAAATGGAAAGACGCTACCTGAAAGAATGATGGACGGGCGCCGTTCCCTCAACTGCAGAAAGAAGCGCCGCTGCTGGATCACAGCTTCCGAAGTGTATCACTCTACTTGGACCATACGCTTGGCTTGGCTCACTTGCAGTCGGTGCTACAGGGATCGCTTGACCGGCATCCGAGTGAATTAGTCCGAATTATAGGCATCGTGCATTCGCCGGAGCCTACCGAAGCCTGGGCCATTCAGGCAGCGGCGGATCGGGTGTATCCGTCGGTCAGCTTACCGGTACGCCCCGATCAAGACCGGCGCAGCCGCCTGATATTGATCGCGACATCCGGCCTTGAGGCATTGACCCAGGAATTATCGGTTCACTTAGGCTCAAGTCTCGATCAAAATTCGGTTCGGCTGCATTGAGAACAGAAGCGGAATTGAGCCAATAAAGGTTGATTTTCTTTTATGGGGTATGCTCCCTGCCGTGTAACCACGTAGAAAATATTGAAATACCCATCGCCTGTATTGAATCCATGACTATTTCTTCAACCTCAATAAACGCTAAACTCAATTACGAAAGCGCTTTGGTGAACTGCGAATGGCTGCGCCAGCACTTGGATTGCCCCGATTTAGTCATCCTGGATGCCACCTACTTTTTACCGAGACAGCAACGAAGCGCCCGTGAAGAATACAACTCCCAGCATATTGAAGGTGCTCAATTTTTCGACATCGATGCCATTGCCGACCGGCATAGTCCACTCCCCCATACCCTTTCCAGTGCCGAACAGTTCGGACACCAAGTAGGTCAATTGGGCATGGATAACAACACCTGGATAATCGTTTATGATTATAACCACTTTTTTGCCTCAGCCCGCGTCTGGTGGATGTTTCGGGCATTCGGACACGACCAAGTCAAAGTCCTGGATGGCGGTTTGACCCGGTGGAAGCAATTGGCGTTTCCGTTAACTAATGAGAAAAAATCCCGCTCCCCTAAAATCTTTCATGCCGTGTTTCGCCCCGAGCTGTTTGCCGATTTGGCACAGATGCAAGCTATTCAACAACAAGGCTCCGCGCAAATTCTGGATTCCCGTTCCGAAGACAGTTTTAACGGTAGCCGTCCATTGCATGAACCCGGTCTTCAACCCGGACATATCCCCGGCAGCCTCAATATTCCCTACCAGAACTTATTCAGGCAGGATAATCATCGGTTACGGCCGGTTGATCAACTGACACAGCTCCTGTCATCGGCAACAATAGATTGTTCCAAACCGGTAGTGACCAGTTGCGGCTCGGGTGTTTCAGCGGCGGTCTTGATTCTGGCTCTGTATCAGATGGGCATACCTAAGGTTCCGCTCTTCGACGGTTCCTGGGCCGAATGGGGACGGCGCAAGGATGTGCCGATCGAGCAGGGGTAATAAATAAACTGGAATTCACCTTCATCCATGAAAAAATGCTTACATCCGCGCCCATGACTACCGATAACCCCGCCCCCATCATCTCCGTGCGCGGTGTTAACAAGGTCTATGCCGGCGGTTTCCGAGCGCTCAACAACATCAACCTGGACATCCAACGCGGCGAGATATTTGCCTTGCTCGGACCCAATGGGGCCGGCAAGACGACCCTGATCAGCCTGATCTGCGGCATCGTCAAAGCCACGTCCGGCACCATCATCGCCGATGGCCACGACACCGTACGAGACTACCGCGCGGCGCGGGCAGCGATCGGCCTGGTGCCGCAGGAACTGCATACGGACTCGTTCGAGTCGGTTTGGGCCACCGTCAAATTCAGCCGTGGGCTGTTCGGTAAGGCGCCCAATGCCGGCCACCTGGAAAAAGTGCTGCGCGCTTTGTCCCTGTGGGACAAGCGCAGCGCGAAAATCATGACGCTCTCCGGCGGCATGAAGCGCCGCGTGCTGATTGCCAAGGCTCTCGCTCATGAGCCGTCGATCCTGTTCCTCGATGAGCCGAGTGCCGGCGTGGATGTGGAGTTACGTCATGACATGTGGCGCCTGGTGCGCGAGCTACGGGCCCAGGGCACCACGATCATTCTGACCACCCATTACATCGAGGAAGCCGAAGACATGGCGGACCGCATCGGCGTCATCAACCAAGGGGAACTGATCGTTGTGGAAAACAAAGAAGTACTGATGCGCAAGCTCGGCAAAAAGCAGCTCACCCTGACTTTGCGGCAGCCCCTATCCCGCATCCCCGCCGAACTCAACGCCTGGCCGTTAACACTCTCTGACGACGGGCAGGCCTTGATTTATCGCTTTGATGCCCAGGAAGAGGAAACCGGTATTGCCGAACTGCTGCGCACGCTCAATGAACACGGCATCGACTTCAAAGACTTGCGCTCCAGCGAGAGTTCATTGGAAGACATCTTCGTCGGTCTGGTGCATAAATCCAAGGGGATACTGGAATGAATCTCTATGGCATCCGCGCCATTTACCATTTTGAAATGGCGCGCACCTTTCGTACGCTGGCGGAGAGTATCGCCGCGCCGGTACTGACCACCTCGCTGTACTTCATCGTCTTTGGCAAAGCCATCGGCTCGCGCATGGGCGATATCGACAGCGTCAGTTACGGCGCTTTCATCATCCCTGGGCTGGTCATGCTGAATTTACTGAACGAAAGCATCTCCAATGCCTCGTTCGGGATTTATATGCCCAAGTGGTCGGGCACGATTTATGAGCTGCTCTCGGCACCGGTTTCGTGGATCGAGGTGCTGATCGGTTATGTGGGAGCGGCGGCGACCAAGTCGGTGATGCTGGGCCTGCTCATTATGGGCACAGCGCGCCTTTTTGTGCCTTACGAGATCGCCCATCCCTTATGGATGGTCGCCTTTCTCTTGCTCACGGCGGTGACGTTCAGTCTATTCGGCTTCATTATCGGCCTGTGGGCCGATAATTTTCAGAAACTCCAGGTGGTGCCGATGTTGGTTGTCACTCCGCTGACCTTTCTGGGCGGCGCGTTCTATTCGATCCAGATGCTGCCCCCGTTGTGGCAGAAGATCACGCTATTCAATCCGGTGGTGTACCTGATCAGCGGCTTTCGCTGGAGTTTTTACGGTATTGCCGATGTACACGTCGGCATGAGCATTGGCATGATAGCGGGCTTTCTTATCCTCTGCCTGACGTTTGTCTGGTGGGTGTTCAAGACAGGGTACAAAATTAGAAACTGAATCGGCGCGATCTTGACAAAAAATTTAGCATGAGACGACTCAGGACGCCGAGTAGAAATCCTATTCAGTGTCTGCTTGAGGGCCCGTAATATCACTGGCGAGGATCCAGCCCGACAACCCGTATGAGGACGAGAGAATAAAACCCCAGACTCCTTTCCTTGTAAGCACGTCCCCAGCCGAGGAAAGATCGCTTGCCCAAGGACCCGGCGCTCCTGACAAGCGATAAGACTCGGCAATTTGGGAATAAAACTCGCTCAGAAGTTGATGAACACTCACCTGCTCAAGATCGAGGATGATATTTCCGAAGGCATCGTTCTCGAAAGAATACCCTTCATGGTCTTCTTCCATACATCCGGAAAGTCTGCCTCGACAAAGTGGATAACGATTGTCCGGACAGGACCTTCGCAGTAACTCAGCTCGCGGCCGACGCCAAGCCTTGAATCGGCGATTGTAAGCCCGGCTCGACTGCAGATATCGGCAAACTCACTCTGATTTGGCACGCATGTTTCTCTGCTGGCTCATAAGCTTCTTTAGATCTGTTTGATATGGCGTCTCAGCACTAAATTTTATAAAAAGATTATCCCAATAATTGAGCAATATCATCGGCCATCCCCTCAAGTTGACCCGCCTCATATTGAAGGACCACACGGAGATGGCTATCGTAATCCTGACCGGTCAGCTCAACGCTCAGCTTGATGTGGCCGGTTGAATCCGATTGCGCCGAAAACGCCACCCTGGCTTCAAGATCTTTCCACTCTTTGGGCTCTTTCCAACCCTGCCATTCGTCAGCCATGGCTCGAAATAGAGTACCTGGAGATCCAGCGAAATATGTCGATGCCAGCGCAATCCCTGTAAAACCCGGTGTTTTTACTGCCACCTCAAAGTCTGTTTCGCCTTTACTTGTTTTCCGGATCAGGGTGAACGCCAACACCGAGCCATCTTTAGGTGATTTGAACTCCAAGTCGGCCATCAGCTATGCCTCATTACCTATACATAAACATAAGCGGCGCGCGCGTCCATGCAACAGAAAACACACCCGTGCATCATCGCAGCCGCCTTGAAACCAAGATTATGCGACGCACCCACTTAACGGCCGCAGCCCCAAGGGTGATGTTGACGGCAAAGCCGATTATCAGGACTAATTCTTGTACCAGTTTTCGGCTACCATGACCCAGCAATTGATTCATCTTGACTTCGGTGTCGAAGCTCACCACAAGCGAAGTCCATGGCTCCGCCATAATCAACATGACGAAAGCTGGATAGCGGCTGAGACCGGTGCCGTCCTGTATGATACACCAGGCGTTGTGCAGTCCCATGAAGGCGATTTGTGCAGTTTCGATGCCTTCCTGAAAAAATATGGGCTTACCGATCCCGCGCTCCATCATCTAGGTCTTTCAAGCATGCCATGCACAAACATTCATCGTAAAGTTGGCGGACATACTCAGTCGTTTCAAAGGACAAACAAACGTTCGAGCAATCGCAGCGATGAATGCGATTAGCCTTACAAATAAATTGACGCTGACAACGTGGGCAATGTTTCGCTTCATGTTTACTATCGAAATTATTGCTGAACAAGGGAAGTCCTCAGTGAAAAAACAACAATCAAAGACTCGTTACTCCGTATTTCATACAGCAGATTTGGGGTAGCTACCATGACTGCCTCGGTTTTGCCGATTGTTGGCTGCTCTCGCCGCCTATTCCCAAACCAACGCTCCACCGGTCTGATATTCCGTTACCCGCGTTTCGAAAAAATTTTTCTCCTTACGCAGATTGGCTTGCTCGTCCAGCCACTGCAATACGCTTTCGGCGCCTGGGAAGGGTTCTGTGAGGCCGAGTTGACGGGCGCGGCGGTTGGCGACGTAGTGGAATTGCTCGACGTGCAAGCCGGCGTTGTAGCCCAGGATCGGCTCGCGCAGAATATAGCCAGCATAGGCCGCTTCGGCGGCTTCGGCTTCGTCCCACATTTGCCGCAGCACTTGTGGATCGAGCGTCAGGTTTTCCTCGTCCAATAATTGACGCACCACGCGGATGCCGAACGCGCAATGCAACACCTCGTCGCGCATGATGTATTGCAGCTGCTCGGCGGCGCCCTTCATCAAACCGCGCCGCTGCAACGCGAATATTGGACTGAAGCCGTTGTAAAACCAGCAACCCTCGAACACGGCGGCAAAGAACAGATAGGCCATGGCGAATTCGTGCAGCGCGTCGCGGTCGGTCAACGGCCTGCCGGATTGCAACACGCCCTGCAAGCGGCGGTTGGCCAAGGCGATCTTGCCGTGGATTTCCGGTACCACCCGGTAACGGTTGTAAATCTCTCGTTGGTCAATACCCAGGGTTTCTATGCAATGCTGGTAAGTCCAGGTGTGCAGCGCTTCCTCGTAAACTTGCCGGGCCTGGTAGATTTGCAGTTCCGGCGCACTCATTTTCTCCATCACCGCCAGGCCGATGTTGCGCATTGCCAGGATGTCCGAGGTGGTTAAGTAAGCCAGCACATCTCGAATACGTGGCGCTCGGCCGGCGTCAATTTGTGCTGGTAATCGTGCACGTCCTGCGCCATCGAGATTTCCAGCGGTGTCCAATGGTTGCGGTTGGCATTCAGAAAAAACGACCATGCCCATGGGTATTTGAACGGCGCCAGTTGGTTGATGTCGGCTTGGCCGTTGACCACCCGTTTCTGTTCAGGATCGACGGCCGCCATTGTCGAACCCGCTGCAATGGTTCGGCTGTCTATGTTATGAATTGCTGGCTGTCCGGTCACGTTGACCAATGCCCCGATACTTACAGACGAAGAAGCGGACGTATCCCAATCGTCAAAGCTTAACGTAGTCTTCATTGGCAGGCCTCGCAATCCGGATCATTAATCGAACAGGCCTTAGGCGCCGCCTCGTCGGCACCGGCTTTTTCCATCGCCGTGGCACCCAAGGTGCGCAGGTAATAAGTGGTCTTCAAGCCCCGTTTCCATGCCAGGCGGTACATCTGGTCCAGTTTACTGCCGGTCGGGGCGGCGACGTACAAATTCAGCGATTGCGACTGGCCTATCCATTTCTGCCGGCGGGCGGCGGCTTCGATCAACCATTCCGGCTCGATTTCAAACGCGGTAGCATAACGCGCCTTTGCACTGCGCCGATGCGTTTATACAGCTTGATCTCGCCATGCTCGGCCTTGGCTTCGTAAGCTTGGTAAGCCTCGGCGAAGGCCGCGCCGTAGAGATCGTGCAAGTCCGGCACATCCACCGGCGAAAACAAGGTCCAGTCTGCATGGTCCAGCACCCGCTGCATGAACAGGTCCGACACCCAGGCGGCGGTGTTCATGTCGTGGCAACGGCGGCGCTCGTCGCCGGTGTTTTTGCGCAGTTCCAGAAATTCCTCGAAATCCAGATGCCAGTTTTCAAGATAGGCACAGACCGCGCCCTTGCGCTTGCCACCCTGGTTGACCGCGACGGCGGTATCGTTGACCACCTTCAAGAACGGAATCACGCCCTGGCTGTGGCCATTGGTGCCCTTGATGCGGCTACCCAGCGCCCGCACCGGCGTCCAGTCGTTGCCCAGGCCGCCGGCGTATTTTTGCAGCAGCGCGTTTTCCTTGATGCTTTGGTAAATGCCATCCAGATCGTCGGAGACCGTGGTCAGGTAGCACGACGACAATTGGGCGTGGCGGGTACCACTGTTGAACAAGGTCGGTGTCGAACACATGAAATCGAAGCTGGACAGCAGCCGGTAGAACTCGATGGCGCGCGTTTCGCGGTCAATTTCGTTGAGCGCCAAGCCCATCGCCACCCGCATGAAAAAGCACTGCGGCATCTCAATGCGGCGGCCGTCGATATGCAAAAAGTAGCGGTCGTACAGGGTTTGCAGGCCCAGGTAATCGAATTGCAGATCACGTTCGGGCAGTAGCGCTCCGCCCAATTTTTCCAGATCGAACTCGGCCAGCCGTGGATCGAGCAATTCGGCGGCGACGCCGGCAGCGATGAAGTCGGCAAAGCAGCTAGCGTAGCGTTCGACCATGTCGGCTTGAGTTAACGCCGAGCCGGTCGCTTCCAGGCGCAGATGACTCAACAGCAAGCGCGCGGCGACTTTGGCGTAATTCGGTTCGATTTCGATCAAGGTGCGCCCCGCCAACACCAAAGCCTGACGTACCGCCGCCAACGGTATGCCGTCATACAGATTGATCAGGGTTCCCGTCCAGACCCGCTCGGCATCGACATCGGCCAAGCCGGCGCAAGCCTCGCGGCACAACGCGATGAAGGCCGCACTATCCAGCGGTCGGCGCTGGCCGTGGTCGTCCAACTGCAAAACCGGTGAGGCCTTGTCGATTGCTTGCTGTGCCGCGCGTTGCTCGGCGTGTTTTTCGCGGTACAGCACGTAGGCGCGGGCCACGTCGTGGGCGCCGGAACGCATCAATGCCAGTTCCACTTGGTCCTGAATGTCCTCGATATGCACCGTGCCGCCACCAGGCAAGCGCCGCGCCAAGGCCTCGACCACGCTGGCGGTAAGCAGCGCCACTTGATCGCGAATCCGCGCCGAATTGACGCTGTGCAGGCCTTCAACCGCCAGAAAGGCCTTGGTAATGGCAATGGCGATTTTTTCCGGCTGAAACGCAACCACGGAACGGTTGCGGCAAATGACTTCCAAACCGCTATCCGTCGGATACGATGGGGTGTGTTTGACGGGCTCGGCAGGGTCGGGATAAAAGCTGGCGGGTTGAGCGGCGGTTTCCATGGGTTTCTCCACGGGGGGAGCGGGGACATGAAGCCGCAACGGCAGGGGCGCGGCGTAAATCCAACATAGCAGGAACCGCAATGCTTGCCATCGTCCTCGGAGACACCCCGCTCCCGGTTGATAAAGGTTTCGAGGGCAGGTCTCCTGGCTTTCGGGTCGCTGTTTTGGTTCGGCCTTCCCGGACTCGCGTCCAGTGGCACGGGGTGAACCTCAACTCGCCGATTACAGTTGCGGGGGCAGCTCCGGCTTTCCAGCACTTGTGCGAAAAACGCACCAGCGCCGACCGGATTCCCTTTTAATCCCCTTCGGGGGGAACCGTCTTAGAGCAGCAGTTTAGGCGGGCATGGCGAATGTGTCAAGTCATAATCACTATATGTAGTGATTATGGCAAGAAAATTGAACTGCATATTGTGCTTCATTAACCCTTCAAGCAAGCCCAACTTTTGGGGCCAGGCCGCCAATCAAACAAATACTGTAGTATTTTCAGGTTTAACGGCCCTTTTGACTGAAGCCAATCTCTGACAGCAGCTAGGCCAAAGCGTCACCTAGCGCCATCGCGGCATGTTCCACCAACCAGCGTAAATACTCCAGCTCGGCATCCTCGTGCCGACAAGCCAGATACATGGTTTTGGCTATCGGGAGACCCGCGAAACGCAGGCCGGTCAGGCCAAGCTTGGCGGATTTATCGGCCAGCAGCCATTCCGGCAGCAGGCAAACGCCGCGGCCGGCGGCGGCCAGTTGCAGCATGATGTCGGTTTCCTCGACCGGGATATGGGCGGCGGGTTCGATGCCGGCCGGTTGCAGCACCTTACGGAACATGTCCAGCCGCTCGCGGACCACCGGGTAAGTCAGCACGGTTTCGCCGCGCAAATCGTCGGGCTTGATTTCGTCGTGACCAGCCAGCGGGTGGCTGTCTGCCACGATCAATACCAGTTCGAAATCGAACAGCGGCTGGTAGCTGAGCAGGCCGTTATCGACCGGGTCCGAAGTCAGCACCGCATCCAGTTTGTATTGGCGGATGGCTTCGAACGATTCGAAGCGGTAGCGCGACGTGACTTCGATCGTCAAATCCGGCCAAGCGCGCAGATAGGGTTGCAGAATGTTGCGAAACCATTCGTAACAGGCATGGCATTCGATGCCTATCGTCAATTTACCGGTCTTGCCTTTGGCCAATTGCGTCAGGTGGTTTTCCGCCGAATCGACGGTGGCGATCACGGATTCCGCGACCTCGGACAAATAGCGCCCGGCCTGGCTCAATATCAGCGAGCGGCCCTGCTTGTACCACAAGGTCACACCCAGGCGTTGCTCCAGGTTTTTGATTTGATGCGACAGCGCCGATTGGGTCAGATGCAGGGTTTCGGCGGCGGCGCTCAGGGTACCGTGGCGTTTTAACGCCATCAGGATGCGCAGGTGGATCAATTCCATATTGATGAATATACCTCATGAATCGATGAAGAATCATCGATTATCTTCATTCGTTTGTCTGTTTACAATGTTTTATGTGTCAAACATTCAACAGACGGTATTTATTTATGACGAAAATTCACAATTTAGGCTTTCCTCGGATCGGTGCCAAGCGCGAACTAAAATTTTCCCTAGAATCGTACTGGCAAGGTCTATCCTCGCGCGACGATCTTAAAACGCTCGGCCAACAGTTACGCCAGCGTCATTGGCAATTGCAAGCCGGACTGGATTGGGCGCCGGTTGGCGACTTTGCCTTTTACGACCAAGTGCTGGACATGAGCTTTACCTTGGGCAACTTGCCGGAGCGGGTACAACAATTCCACGGCGACGCGTTGGACAATTACTTCCGGGTCGCCCGCGGCCGTTCGGCGCAATCCGCGAACGAAGCCTCAGCGTGTTGCGGTGGCGTGGCCGCCGGCGAAATGACCAAGTGGTTCGACACCAACTATCACTACATCGTGCCTGAGTTCAACGCCGCCACGGAATTCAAGCTTGATGCGTCTCGGCTGCTGGAACAACTGGCTGAAGCCAAGGCCCAAGGCGTCGCCGCCAAGGCGGTGATCATCGGGCCGGTCACCTACTTATGGCTCGGCAAGGCCAAGGACGATTCCGATGACCGTAGGAAATCCCCGTGGAACAAGCTCGCGCTGTTGCCCAAATTGTTGCCGGTTTACGCGGCATTACTGGAAGCGCTGGCAAATGCAGGCATCGAATGGGTGCAGATCGACGAACCGATTCTGGTCACCGAACTGGATGCCAACTGGCAAGACGCCTTCCATACGGCCTACCAGCACTTAAGCGACTGCCGGGTTAAACTGTTGTTGGCGACCTATTTCGGCGAACTGGCGGAAAACCGCAATCTCGCCGCCAATCTGCCGGTGGCCGGCCTGCATGTCGACGCCATCAACGGTCGCGATGATGTCGATCCGCTGATAGCGCAGTGGCCTGCGGACAAAGTGATATCGCTCGGCGTCATCAATGGCCGCAATATCTGGAAAACCGACCTCAACGCCGTGCTGGATTGGCTGGAGCCGATTGCACTACAACTGGGCGAACGCCTGTGGCTGGCACCGTCGTGCTCGCTGCTGCATGTGCCGGTCGATCTGGACAACGAGCAGAAACTCGACGCCGAAATCAAATCCTGGCTGGCCTTTGCCAAGCAGAAGCTCGGCGAACTGCGCGTGCTGGGTACGGCGCTGAATCAAAGTCGCGCGGCGGTCGAAGCCGAATTGGACGCCAACCGCGCCGCCATCGAAGCCCGCCGTTGTTCGGCGCGAGTCAACAATCCGGCGGTCAAGGCGGCGCTGGCCGACATCACCCCGCAACTGGTCCGGCGCAAAAGCCCGTATGCCGAACGCGCACTCAAGCAGGCCGCGTTACTGAAACTGCCCAAGTTTCCCACCACCACTATCGGTTCTTTCCCGCAAACGTCGGAAATCCGCCTGGCCCGCAGCCAGTTCAAATCCGGCAAGCTAGACCAAGCCGGCTATCAAGCCGCGATGCGGGCCGAAATTGCCCGTTGCGTGCGCGAACAGGAAGCGCTCGGTTTGGATGTGTTCGTGCATGGCGAAGCCGAACGCAACGACATGGTGGAATACTTTGGCGAACAGCTAGCCGGCTACGCCTTCAGCCAATCCGGGTGGGTGCAGTCTTACGGCTCGCGTTGCGTCAAACCTCCCATCCTGTTCGGCGACATCAGCCGCCCACGCCCGATGACCGTCGAATGGATCAGTTATGCCCAGTCGCTGGCCGACAAACCGATGAAAGGCATGCTGACGGGACCCGTGACCATTTTGAACTGGTCGTTCGTTCGCGACGACCAGCCGCGTTCGGTCACCTGTAAGCAACTGGCCTTGGCCATCCGCGCGGAAGTGCTGGATTTGGAGAAAGCCGGTATCGGCGTGATTCAAATCGACGAAGCGGCCCTACGCGAAGGTTTGCCGTTACGCAAATCGCAATGGCAGGCGTATCTGGATTGGGCGGTGGAAGCGTTCCGTATCACGACGGGCGGCGTGGCCGACGAGACGCAGATACACACCCACATGTGTTACTCCGAATTCAACGACATCATCGCCGCCATCGCCGACATGGACGCCGATGCCATCACCATCGAGACCTCGCGTTCCGACATGGAATTGCTGGATGCCTTCGAGCATTTCAACTATCCGAACGGCATCGGTCCCGGCGTGTACGACATCCATTCGCCCAATATTCCGAGCGAGCAGCATATCGTTGCACTGGTGCGCAAAGCCGCCGAACGCATTCCGGCCGAACAACTGTGGGTCAACCCGGATTGCGGCCTGAAAACCCGCCAGTGGCATGAGGTGATACCGGCGCTGACCCAGATGGTGGCCGCCGCCAAGACCTTGCGTGCTACGCTGGGATAATCCCTACGTTTCTTGTATCAACTGCCCCGGCCGATGGCCGGGGTTTTAAAAACGCCCAATTAAAATCCGATTTCACTTTTTTTGAACGCATCCATGTCAGACATCGAAATTGCCCCCACATGAACATTTCGTTTGAAATCGTCCCCAGAAGCTTGGACACCTTTGAAAAGCAATATGCGTTTGTGCAGAGCTTGGATAGCGGCATCAATATCATCAACGTGCCAGATATTCAGCGTTTCGATATTCGCAGTTGGGAGCTTGCGACGCGCATCGACCGGAACAAGTACCGCTTCATTCCGCACTTTCGGGCCATTGATTTTAAAATCGAAAGCGGCGAGTTGTATCGCATCATCGAGCAATACCAACTCGACGATGTTTTGCTGGTTACCGGCGACCCGCCGGAAGGTTTGAAACGTAGCTATTGCAATACCGACGTGGTTGACTTGATTCGGGCAGTACGCCGGCGCTTTCCGACGCTAAACATCTATGCCGGATTCGACCCGCATCGGCAAGGCATGCAACGCGAATGCCATTATATCCAGCGAAAGGCCGATGCCGGCGCCAACGGCTTTTTTTCACAACCCTTCTACGATCATCGCTTGGTGGAACTGTTTGCCGAACACATGGACGGCCTGGAAACCTACATCGGCATCAGCCCGGTGGTGACGCCGGCCTCGCAGAACTATTGGGAAGTGAAAAATCACGTTAAGTTTCCCAAGCATTTCCGGCCCGATTACGACTGGAACGTCGAAT
This sequence comes from Methylomicrobium sp., assembly GCA_051061095.1. Classification (GTDB taxonomy): domain Bacteria; phylum Pseudomonadota; class Gammaproteobacteria; order Methylococcales; family Methylomonadaceae; genus Methylomicrobium. Next base: position 17,842 of record JBPFEE010000029.1, read on the forward strand.
TCGCCAATCGACTGATCGACTCGGCGGCGGAAAATGGTTGGCACGTGTATTTCATGCCGATCAAGGTGGAATTGAAAAAATATTTCGACCGCATCGGCTTGGCTAAGCCAGTACCAGCGTCCTTAATCGGAAGGTGTGGACGAGTCATATGACACCGTCTTCGGGCAAACGAAAACCGGAGCCGCACCGCAGCATAACGATTATCAGCGATCCGGTGGAGCCCCGGCATCACACTTCTTGCATGGAAGCTGATAGCCCATCATTGACGCACGACCTTCCGGCGTGATGACCCAGGGACGATTCACCCAGGGCGGATCGTGGCGGGTATGCTGGAAGTGTTCGCATTCAAGCTTAGCCACCCAATAATTTTCTTCGTCTTGGTGGAAGCCGACGATACTACGTTCCATCAGGTGTCATTTTCGAAGATAAATCGGTAGCTTGAAATCGTTGCAAATAAGCTGATCCACGAAGCGGGCTCGGCTTGAATAAATTTAGAAAATGCTCGCATTGAATGCTCTCAGCTAGAGAACACTCGATTCGTTGATTCGATAGGAGCAAATCCGCTATCGATCTTGAGCAGCCTATATACGCCGTAAAAAAGTCGATCTCCATAGCCAGGCACCAGCTCTGATCGGCTGGCCAAACAACATTGGCAGATTGATTCCAGGGATAGGTCACTGCCGAAAGGGCAAGGCATTCCGCACCGCCTTCGTGTAGGAAATATTCTCGGGCAGGCAATCTAAAAGTGCAACCTTGATCGATTCCTTTGATCAGATTTCCGAAGCCATGCCAATACACGAAATACCATTTCGCTGATGAAACAGGTCCAAGACAGTGGGCAAGTTCCACGGCCGTATCGAGTGAGAGCGAACCCTTGTCGCATTTTCTCCGATTAGATGATTTTCGAGAGAGGAGAGTTTTGCCGGGCATTCATTTGATGATCAATGTCAGCTCTAAAAGTGAGAGTCGCGAAGGATCTCGGCGAAGACGGTTACTCCTATGATAAAGTGAAAGCATGAGCATTCCCTCACTCCCGCCCAACACCGAACTCGATATCGACAACGCCTTAGTCAGTTGCGAATGGTTGCGGCAGCATCTTGCTCATCCCGGTTTAGTGATCCTGGACGCCACCTTCTTCCTACCGAGACAACAACGCAATGCCCGCGAAGAATACTGCCGCCAGCATATCCAGGGCGCCCAATTTTTCGACATCGATGACATTGCCGACCGGAATAACCCTCTCCCGCATACCCTTCCCAGCGCCGAGCAATTCGGGCGCCAAGCAGGTCAATTGGGCATTGATAATGACAATTGGGTAATCGTTTATGACCATAATCATTTCTTTGCCTCTGCCCGCGTCTGGTGGATGTTTCAGGTATTCGGACACGACAAGGTGAAAGTCCTGGATGGCGGCTTGACCCGGTGGAAGCAACTGGCGTTTCCGTTGACTGACGACAGAAAAACCCCTGTCCCTAAAGCCTTTCAGGCTATGTTTCGCCCTGAACTGTTTGCCGATTTAGCGCAGATGCGTGAGATTCAACAGCAAGACTCCGCGCAAATTCTGGATTCCCGCTCCGAAGACAGTTTTATGGGTCAACGACCACTGCACGAACCCGGTCTTCAACCAGGTCATATCCCCGGCAGCCACAACATTCCCTACCAGCATTTATTCGTGCCAGATGACCATCGATTACGTCCGGTTGACCAACTGAGACAGCTCCTGTCATCGGCGGCGGTAGATTATTCCAAGCCTCTCGTTACCAGTTGCGGCTCGGGTGTTTCAGCGGCGGTCTTGCTTCTGGCGCTGTATCAGATAGGCATCCCTGAGGTTTCGCTATTCGACGGCTCCTGGGCGGAATGGGGCCGACAAAAGGATGTGCCTATCGAGAAGCCCTAATAAAGATACGGACTCCAGTTGGATAGCTTGATTCATAGTGAATGTTATACGCGAGGGTTTCTCTTTTCCAATAACAAGAAAATGACCACCCCGATCAGACCGCTGCCAATACACAACCCATGCAGTGCCTCAATGCTTATGAAGCCCAGCAAGCCATTGGCCTGACTAAAAGGATAAAGCGGCTTTAGGTCGGTATGCATGATACTATCCAGAACAATATGGCTGTAGGTGCCCACACAGGCGCTCATCCAAGCCACCGGCCAGCGAATGGGTAGATAATGCCGCTGATGGATGATCTTCAATCCGACTTCTCCCAGATATTTCCCGGAGATCGCACTGATCAACGCGATCAAGGTAGCCCCCACATAGGTATGTGAAAAACCATGAAGTTCGCCTTTGCCCGTGAGTAGGACGAACAAGGGCTGGAGATCCATTAGGATTTGCGACCAGCCGAACACCATTAGCGAAAACCGGCGCTGCATCCCTGCTTTGATGGCCATCCCCGGCCCCATATGAAACGGTGTGAAGGGCATTATGATGTTGCACTGCAGTGGTAAACGTGACAGTTTCCCTCGGTCGAACCCCAGCAAGGATAATCTGTATAACCGACCTTCGGATCGGGCAATCCGTAGCCGTAAAAAGTCGCCGTGTCATAGGGATTCAATGCTACGTTCAGTTGCAGGCGGCGCACCAAATCGGGATTGGCAATGAAGTCCTTGCCGAACGCAACAGCATCGGCCTCGCCGGCAGCGATCACTTGTTGGGCCAACTCGCGGTTGAAGCCTTCATTCGCAATCAAAACCCCGCCGAAGCGTCTTTTTAATTCCTGGCTGATGCGGTCAGCGCCAAGCGATTCGCGGGTGAAAATAAAGGCGATGCCGCGCCGGCCCAGTTGCTCGGCGACATAGCCGAACGTCTGCAAAAGATTCGAGTCTCCCATCGAATGCGCATCGCCTCGGGGCGCAAGATGCACCCCAACTCGGCCCGCACCCCAGACGGATACCGCCGCATCGGTGACTTCCAGCATCAGCCGGGCCCGGTTTTCCACCGAGCCGCCATAAATGTCATGGCGATGGTTGGTGCTGTCTTGCAGAAACTGATCGAGCAGATACCCATTGGCGCCATGAATTTCCACCCCGTCGAACCCGGCGCGTTTTGCATTTTCCGCGCCTTTGCGGTAGCCCTCGACGATGCCGGGAATTTCAACCATCTCCAGCGCCCTCGGCGTCACGAACTCGCGTTGAGGGCGCAGCAGACTCACAAAACCGGCAGGCGCAATCGCACTCGGCGCCACAGGCAGTTCCCCGTTCAGATAATCCGGATGAGAGACCCGGCCGACATGCCATAACTGTAGGAAAATCCGCCCGCCGGCCTCATGTACCGCTTGCGTGACTTGTTTCCAGCCCTCGACTTGCTCGCTTGACCAGATACCCGGCGTATCCGGATAGCCGACGCTCTGCGGCGAAACGCAGGTGGCTTCGCTTATAATCAACCCCGCACTGGCTCTTTGCCTGTAGTACTCCGCCATCAAGGCGTTAGGCACTCTCCCCGCGCCGGCACGGCAGCGGGTCAATGGGGCCATCACGATGCGGTTGGGCAGTTCAAGGTCGCCGACTTTGAGCGGGTCAAACAGGCTATTCACTTTGTGCTCCTTTGTTAAAAGTAGATTGAAATTGAGCTGTCAGTAACTCGACGGCTCTGGCAACGCCATCGTGCGCTTGCATTTGTTCACTGATCTGTTGGGCGCGGTTGCCATATCCTGGGTCTGCGAGAATGTTTTTGATGGCCTGTGCCAAGGCTTTGGCGGTGATCCTTTTAGCCGGCAGAGGCTTGCCCGCCAGCCCCATTCTCTGAAGCTGCGTTGCCCAAAATAATTGCTCTTCCATGAACGGCACCGCCACGGACGGGCAACCGGCACGCGTCGCTGCCTGCGTCGTGCCGGCCCCGCTATGATGTACGACGGCCGCACAGCGCGCGAAGACCGGCTGATGCGGATGTTTGCCGATAAAATAGACATCGCCCTGTTGGCTGCCTGCCGAATAACGGGCGGAACTGGTCTGGATAATGGCTCGGCAGCCGGCCTTTTCCACGGCCTGCAAAAATAGCTCCATGCTCCACTCCGGCACCGCCTGCTGCAAACTGCCGAAGGTCATGTACACCGGCGCCGGCCCGGCGTCCAGAAATGCCAGCAACGACTCGGGCCACAACCAGCGCTGGGTATCTCCGGTCAAGTTCAGAAATCCGCAGGGTTGATGAAATGCCGGCCAGTCCTCGCTGCCCCGGCAAAACACCGGATCGACCGCCACCAGATTCAATTGCTGCGAGGTCAACAGTTCGCTGAGCGTATGGGTGGGCGGCATCAAGCCGGCCTCTCGCCAAAGCCGGGTCAAAGGTCGCTTTAAAGCCCAATCAAAAATTGCATCCAATAGTTTCCAGCTGATCGGATTGAGTTGCTTGCCCAAATTCGGAAAGCCAAACGGGGGTAAGGCGGGAGTAGGCACAGCGGCATGACAAAGTGTTACGCTGTAAAAGGGTTTATCCTGCAGCCGCGCCGCCAGTTTTAACGGATACAGAAAATGATGGCCGATCACGCAATCATTTTCGGCTACTAAAGTCTCAGCCGCTTGATAGATTATCGGTTCAACCGGAAAAAAAGCCTCATTGAGCAAAGCCCGCAGCCACTGCAACGGATTCATCCGAAACGAGCGTTCGGCAAAGCCTTCCATATCGAAGTCGATGCGTTCGGGCACTTGTCGGTAGCTAATCTGCATCTGCTCGCAGATCGATCGGTAGCTTTGATTGTCGACAGGCGTGACCACCAGCGTGATCTGATGCCCGGCTTTTTGCAGGCCATTGGCCAGCGCCAACATGGGCCGGACATCACCATTGGAACCCCAGGTTTGAATGCCGATTTTCATAGACGATTAAAAGTAACGGATCACCAGGTAGGCAATCGCCGCGATACATGCCAGAATACCTGGAACGGCAATCCACGCAATGGTACGCTGGCTCATCAGTTCGATGATTTCGCGCTGTCCATAGCGTATCTCAGTCAGTAACGCCAGAAGCTGCTGTTGCTCGAACGACATTTCATTCCTCACTGCAAACCCCTAAAACAAGAAAGTTTACCATGTGTGGCCGCTTTCAATTAACCGCAACACAGGAAACTGTCGCCGAGCATTTTCAGTTGCAGCGACTACCTCGTTTCCATCCCCGTTATAACATCTCGCCGGCGCAAAAAATCTTGACCCTCGTCTAGCTGGATGATCGCTCGCGAAAAGCGGTGAATCTTTTCTGGGTATTCTGAAACGGATGGACGCGCACCAGTATAAAAAAACGCCGCAATTACGGGCTTTGGAATGGTAAATCGGTATGGGCTCTGAAAGATAAACCTCACTTTGCAGGCCTGGGTCGTTTGGGGGCGACTTAGTCTCGCTATCAGCATCGGCTGAACCGCAGCGTTCTCTGTTATGGATTCAGATCCTGGTCATGGCCTGCGCCATAGGATTTTACGCCGGTTTAGGTATCGCTTTTTCACGCATGATCTGGTAGTCATCGGTAGGCTGGTGCTCAGTCAGTTCGATGATGATCATATGCGGCTCCAGGCCGGAAGACCGGATAAACTTCAAGGTTTCGCCGGACTTGAAACCGGGCTCGAGTAATATCGAGGGGCTGACATTGATGAACAATTTACCGGAAAGCCTCATTTGCGCGAAGCGGCGAATTGCCGCTTCCCGACATACAAACTCCAGTCTGGCTTGTAAATCAGATGTGCGTCCGTATCGAACAGATTCATAGGGCTATGCAGAGGACTATTCGAAGGTCCTCGAATCAGGGCTTCATAGCAGACGATTTGCCGTTGATTAACTGACACGATTGGCTGATAAACCGGCGTTACCAGTTTCCCTTCTAAAATGCGCAGTAGTTCTGTCTTTAGATCGGCTATCAATTCAGTCCATAGAATGGCTCGATTCTAGCCAATCAATATGACAGTTCTGTTAAAGCACCTGTTTCTGCAAATTGAAGCGCTCTTACTTGCCGGACTTGTCACCATGCTAATTCTTTCAAATCACATTTTACGACAGTCTTAGATCTTAGCTTTTTCTGTTTGAGTTGTTCTTAGCACAAAAAACACTGTCACATTGATGTAACAATATTTTGTCATAATCTTGCAAAAAATTAACAATTTAATTTGTATAATTTCTAATTTTCTTACAACTTACTAACTAATTTTCTATTTCTTATTTTCACTAATCGATTGAATTTATGCTATGAAGTCGACTCAGCATATTATGCGACTGATAAATAGCGTTACACCAATTCCAATTATTGTCAATCAGTCTGGCCATTTTTTAAGATAATCAAAGAATATTCAGATTGATATTTTTAAAATCTTTAAGCCAACTAATATTCGGCCGCTGGACTAACGAGCATCGCTTAGATGCATGCCCCGAATTAGAAATCCTTTATTGCTGAATAGCTTTAAACCTGCAGGGTGAGTTAGCGGGAATGAATCAAGGCACCCCATACCGAGAAATCTTCAAATATAACAGAGGACAAAGTAATGTTTAAGTTCGAGCTAAAAACAGGTATACAGCTAAGTTTATTAATCTGCACTACGCTCCTTGCTTTAGCCTTCGTCGGATATCTTGGCATCAACGGCATGAATAGTACAAATGCTGCTCTGGGCACGGTATACAATCACCGGATAGTAAACCTCGGCCATTTAATGACGATCGCCCGGAAAACGCTCGAAAACCGAAACCTTCTCTTGGATGCAGCACGGCACAGAAACCCGGATCTAATCGCAGAGAAATTTCGTGCCTCTGAAAATAATAAAAGGATTATTACGGACACATGGAAAGCTTATCGTTCCACGGAACTGGCCCCTAAAGAAAATGAGCTGGCCAAGCAATTGGAAGCCGATCGTCAAAATTTTTTTGATAATGGTTTAAAACCGGCATGGACAGCCCTGAAAAACGATATGCCGGATGAGGCCGAGAAACTGATCGATACGGTGGTGGAGCCTTATTATACGCCGGTCAGCAAAGGGACCGATGCGCTGTTGCAACTGCAAGTCGATGCGTCGAAGCAGGAATATGAGGCATCGCAGCAAAGCTACGCATCGACGCGCACCACCATTTTAGAAATTATTTTTGCAGCGATCGCTCTTGTCTCTCTAGTCAACATAAGCTTTGCGTGGAATTTACGACGGAAACTCGGTTGCGAACCCAGCGAAGCAGCATCGATCATGCGCAATATTGCAGAGGGTCGGCTCGATTTTTCGCTTAATGCAAAAGGCAAAAATCAGCGCAGTCTCGTTGTAATGACGAAGAAAGCGGTCGACGCCATTCAGTCACTCATCGCCGATGCCAACTTCTTATCAGAAGCAGCGGTGGAAGGACGGCTGGAAGTCCGGGCCGATGCGTCCAAGCACCAGGGCGATTTCCGCAAGGTGGTCGAGGGCGTCAATGCGACGCTGGACGCGGTGATCGGGCCGCTGAACGTGGCGGCCAAGTATGTCGACGCCATCGCCCAAGGCCATATCCCGCCCAAGATCAGCGACAGCTATAACGGCGACTTCAACACCATCAAGAACAACCTGAACACCTGCATCGAGGCGGTCAATGCGCTCGTTGCCGACGCCAATCTGTTGTCGGAAGCGGCCGTGGCCGGGCGTCTGGACACCCGTGCCGATGCATCCAAGCATCAGGGCGATTTCCGCAAGGTGGTCGAGGGCGTCAATGCCACCCTGGACGCGGTGATCGGGCCGCTGAACGTGGCGGCCAAGTATGTCGACGCCATCGCCCAAGGCCATATCCCGCCCAAGATCAGCGACAGCTATAACGGCGACTTCAACACCATCAAGAACAACCTGAACACCTGCATCGACGCGGTCAATGCGCTCGTTGCCGACGCCAATCTGTTGTCGGAAGCGGCCGTGGCCGGGCGTCTGGACATCCGTGCCGATGCGTCCAAGCACCAGGGCGACTTCCGCAAGGTGGTCGAGGGCGTCAATGCCACCCTGGACGCGGTGATCGGGCCATTGAATGTCGCGGCCAAGTATGTCGACGCCATCGCCCAAGGCCATATCCCGCCCAAGATCAGCGACAGCTACAACGGCGACTTCAACACCATCAAGAATAACCTGAACACCTGCATCGACGCGGTCAATGCGCTCGTCGCCGATGCCAACTTCTTATCAGAGGCTGCGGTGGAAGGACGGCTGGACACCCGTGCCGATGCAACCAAGCACCAGGGCGACTTCCGCAAGGTGGTCGAGGGCGTCAATGCCACCCTGGACGCGGTGATCGGGCCATTGAACGTGGCGGCCAAGTATGTCGACGCCATCGCCCAAGGCCATATCCCGCCCAAGATCAGCGACAGCTACAACGGCGACTTCAACACCATCAAGAATAACCTGAACACCTGCATCGAGGCGGTCAATGCGCTTGTGGCCGACACTCACCGGCTCTCCGAAGCGGCACAGGAAGGACGGGTTCAGACGCGAGCCGATGCCAGCAAACATCGAGGCGAATTTCGAAACATTGTCGAAGGCATCAACGCGACGCTGGAAACCATCGTGGCACCTGTACTTGTCGTGAAAACCGCAGCCGACGCGATTAATATAGCGGCGCGCGAGATTTCCGCCGGCAATGCCGACTTGTCTCACCGCACGGAACAACAAGCGGCCAGTCTGGAAGAAACCGCATCTAGCATGGAGCAGCTTGCATCGACAGTCAAACAGAACGCTGATAACGCGCAACAAGCCAGCCGCATGGCGATAGTTGCCTCGGATATCGCTGTCCAGGGTGGCAGCCGGGTACAGCAAGTGGCCGGTAAGATGAAAGCCATTAATGACAGCGCGCGCAAGATCGTGGACATTATCGGCGTCATCGATGGCATCGCTGGGCAAACCAATATCTTAGCGCTAAATGCGGCCGTCGAGGCGGCACGGGCTGGCGAACAAGGGCGCGGCTTTGCGGTCGTGGCAAGCGAAGTACGCACTCTGGCGCATCGTTCGGCGGCAGCGGCGAAGGAAATCAAGGGACTGATCAGCGATTCGGTTGAAAGGGTGAATGAAGGCACTCGGCTGGTCGGCGAAGCCGGCCAGACCATGGATGAGATTGTCTCCTCGGTGCAGCGAGTTACCGACATCATGACTGAGATCGCCACCGCATCGGCAGAGCAAAGTGCGGGCATCGAGCAAGTCAATCAGGCTATCGTACAAATGGACGATGTAACCCAGCAGAATGCGGCCTTGGTAGAACAAGCGGCGGCTGCCGCCGAATCGCTGGAAGAACAAGCCGCCATGCTAGCCGAATCCATGAAACATTTCCGTCTGGATGCCTTCGTAGAGGCGGCCGGAGCTCAACATTCAATCCCTCATTACACCATCCAACATAGATCGATGATGTCTCTTATCTCCCCCTCTGCCAAGACACGTAACATCGATAATCTCAAATTGGTCAACGCGGGTCAAAGCGAGGAAGAGTGGAGCGAGTTCTAGGATATTCCAAGCGGTTTTGCGATTTTGATCCAGTGTGATTTATTCAATAGCAGGCATTTTTCGTTGCTGAAAGGTGGCCCGTCGGTCGGATTTCAGCTGTGAAAAACTTGCAGGCCATTATTACTTTCAGCGCCCCACGCTCGTCCTATCTCCGCCGGCGTATAACTTCTCTTTCTGTACGCCGCGCGCCATAGGTTTAATAATGACTCGACGCTTCGCCGGATGGCCATGTTTTTGACTCCGCTTCCGCTCGGTCTCTCACTATATCAAAACCCTAAACCCTATGGCTTCGCAGTGGTCGTCGTTCACCACTCCACCGGTGTTATGCGGCTTGAGCTTACTTCTGGAAAGGGTTGCTATCGATAAGGATTATTGAACCGAAGAATCCGGAGCCCGAGTTCCTCGATTCGCTTTACCACAGCGTGAATGCTCATCGCGTAGACAGTCCTTTAGCCGATATTGATAACACAAAATACAGCGATTCAATCGGCGTTGATAGCGTCCATAAGCGCGGTCCACAAGGCGGTCCAGTCGGCTGAATCGAGCTTTATTTCCGATAGAAAACAAATATTGGTTGACAAACAATCCCGCGTAAAGACGCCGTGCTTGATTGATCAGAATGTCATTGTCCACTTTAATTACCTCACTGATGGCCCGCAAAAACGGCAGACTAAGCCGATAAAGAAACCTAATCCCGCTATGTTACGGTTTGATGACAGCTGATAAAAAATCAAGGCTGCATGGCCATGAAATATTAAAGTCATATTACATCCCTACCATATACCGGCCCTCTATGGCTGCAAATCCATGAATGAACGCTTTTGATTAGATGACTGGGAGATGGGAATGCCTTGCCCTTCGCTGTTGCTGTTTGATTTAGGTGGTGTCTTGATTGAAAGTGGTGTATTCGAGCGATTGAACAACTGTTTGCCCGAGCCTCTTGAACGCATAGCGATTAAAGAGCGATGGCTCTTGTCGCCTTCGGTTCGGCGATTCGAATCAGGAGAAACTGAGCCTATGGAGTTTGCGGAGCATTTCATTGCCGAATGGGGGCTTCGCTTCACACCGCAAGCCTTCTTGAACGAATTTACATCCTGGCCTCGAGCCTTTTTTGAAGGGGCTCGCGAACTGCTTCGGAAGCTGCGAACCACTTACCGGGTAGGCTGCCTGAGCAATTCGAATCCCTTGCATTGGGAGAAATTCAGGGATATCGAAGAAGATTTCGATATGGTCCTGGTGTCGCATTTACTGGGCACCGTCAAGCCGGACCCAGAGATATTCCTGCTGGCCCTTCGCCTGTGTGAGGTAGAACCATGCGAAGTCTATTTCTTCGATGACAGTTATGACAATGTACGCGCCGCGCAAAGCCTTGGCATTACAGCATTCCACGTCGATGGCTTTAAAGGTCTCCTCGATGTCTTGCTCATGCAGGGTTTACTTTCCAAACCGGAGCCATCCCAAAGGCAAGTTCAGCTTTGACTCCACAATGAAAACTTATACGATACATCCATTAGACGCTAATCCAATCGCCTTATCTGATGCAGTTGATTTGCTTTTATCGAATTGTCCCAGTGAATCCGATCGCTATGAAAAATGCCGGCTGGTCACGGAGCTATGCCCCGCAGAAACCCTGCCTTTTTATAGAAAATTTTTCGGCGCTTATCTTACAGACGGCACGTTGATCGGCGTGGGCGGCATCAAGGCCGCCGATTGGGCATCAGATACTCATATCCTGTATTTGATGGCCGTCGATAAAGCGCATCGCGATCAAGGCGTGGGGACGGATTTGGAAAAATCTCGAATAGAGTGGCTACTCAATAATTTTAATCACGGGCGCTGCCTCGTCAGCACTAGGCATAAAAAACGCTTTGTGCGCTGGGGTTTTAAAGGGGTAAGCGAGATTGACGATAGGTATCTGATGCTCTTGGAGTTTTAATTTTAATGCCCGACAACAATAAAAACCTTTGTATCTATGCCATATATTGATCGACAAACCCGTCTGATCAAGCAGTCACTCAAAAATGGATCACGGTATCTGTACAAGCCGGCTAGTGATGAAAAGAGAGAAATCCAGAGGCGCCTGCCCCCGGATTTCATTTGGTTTTTAACGCAAGTTGGCTCGGCGATCGAACTTTTGCATGACCAATCCCTCTTTAACGCCCAACTGGACTAAATCCGCATCGGTAAAGCCAAAGACAAAGAATTTATTGCCGCCGGCAATAGTGGGTAAGAAGTCGTTGTCGTTGGCAATCCAGAGGGTATGGTAATTCACCCCGTTCGACACCACATCATCACCGAAGGCAGCGCCTTCCAGCTTGGCAGGTATCAACTTAGCGGCATCCGAATCACTGATGCTGTACTGGGTCTGGTAGTAACTGCTCAACGCCTGCTTGATGTCGAGAAACAAAGTTTTTTCCACCCTGTAATCCAGTAAATTAGCTTCTCCGCTGATACCTGCGCCATCGTTCAGAGCGCCGATGTCGGTCGCGCCATCCAGGTCAATTAAATACAAGCGCTTCAGAACCGCTTTGGAGCCGTCGCCCAAGCCTTTGCCATCGCGCTCCAGAACCAGAAACTCATGGTTGTTAATCGCCAGGATTTCGCTGCTGTTATAGCTTTTCGTCACGGGATCGGTAAGCTGATTATCGTAAACATATTGGCGGGTCACCCCCGTCTCGATGTCGATGCTAATAATGCGGTTGGCTCGCCCACCGTCACCTCCGTCCTGAATCAAGGGACTTTGCTCAAAACCGATTAGCCTGCTGCCATCCGGGGTAATCGCCAATCCTTCCATACCTTTATTGGCAACGCGTCCGAAGCTATTGTTGGCGATTTCATCACCGCCTTGGGCACTGAGGTGATCGGCATCAAAATCAACCGGCAGGGTGAAAACGCGGGTTCTTTTACCACTCACCCGATCGAATTCATACACATAAGGGCCGTATTCGTCGGAAATATAGACTTTCCCATTGTGCCCTACCCGAATCCCTTCGGGATCGAAACGGCCGTTGTCGGAATTACTGGACACCCCATTGCCAAAGTTATCGGAACGACCGCTGAAATAGAACAGGTTCTGGCGGTTTATGTCTGGGATCACTTCGCCGTAATTCAAGGAGCCGGCATTGAACAACAAGGTCGTGCTGCTCAAAGTCGGCACCAACGTCATAGGTAAGCCGGCCACAGGCACATTTGTCAGTTGCATGTTGAGGGTGTGGAATCTCGAAATATAGGACGTGGTGTTGTCCACCTCGGCATTCCATTCCGTAGCATTGGGCCCTCGATCGGGCAACGCCAGGAAAGTGTGATGGCCGGCATAGGCTAAACCGGAGCCGATCCCGCCTAACAAATTCGCATGATCCTGGCCATTTTCCAAAGTGCCGGTTAATCCGGACAAATCTTCAGTTCCAGACAGTTCACCAATCGCCAACAATGTTGGGTTCGCGGAACTCAGCGCCGAAACACCGTATAAAGAAAGAAATAACGAGCAACCACGCAAGGTTTTTTTCATGATGTTCTCCAAGGGATAGATTCAAGGAGACTTTTTAGCAAGGCGCTATGACCGGCTCATGACAATATCTTGTCTATTTGATGAATTAGATATTTTATTGGGATTTAGGTATTATCGTGGGCATCAGACCGATTCTGGGGAAGAAAAAATCGTGGCGTCAGAGCATCATATCTTTAATATTCATCAAACATCCAACAAGGACCTCATTAGACGCTTTTCGCTGTATTGAATATTGTTAGCTTACCGCGAACAAGATGATCCCTACTATAAGATGCTAAAATCCATGTAGCATCATACACATTGATTGAGGTGTCAACACTTTTCCGGACACAGGGTTAAGCCGCTTTATGCAGCAATTCATAGTCAACGGGCGACAGATAACTATTGGCGGAATGAAGGCGCTCGCGCGAGTACCGCAGGTTGCCCGGCTTTTATTGAATTCGCTTTGCAGGATACCCGTAAGATCGGCATCGTCTTTTTCAGCCGTGGTGGGGACGCGATGCCGCCAATCATAATAGGCGCTTCGCGATACCTGCAGGAACCGGCACATTGAGCCTACCGCAAATTCCGTTGCCTGCTGTGGGATCCAGGCGTACTTCCCGGCAACTGCTCCTGCGTTGCCCTCGATCGCGTGTTCCCGACGCGATCTACCTTGCCCTTCCTTGGGCTCGTACCTCCTGCATCCTTGCAGTCGACCGTTGCTCCTTGGCAAAGCCTGTCCTGAGCGAGTCGAAGGGTACGCGGCTGCCTTTTTTACCCTAAAGGGCACCTTGTAACAAATCGCGCCTCGGTCAGACGGGCAACCTTTTTCTTCAAGCGTTTTAACTCATCGTAGAGATGATGATCGGTGCGGACGGCTTTATCATGATCAGTCGGACGACTGGATTTGCTGATCCAGGTAGGCAAAGTATTGACGTTAATACCGAGATCTTTGGCGACCTGAGTGATGGGTTTATCTGATTCATTCGCCAGCTTGACGGCTGAAGCTCTGAATTCGGCGGTATAAATATTGGGTTTCTCCGGATTCATTGGGGTTCACTCTTTGTTTGAGGGTATTTTAAAGAGTGTGTCCGGTTTAGTGTAGCCACTTCAATATCCTATGGAATAGGGATTTAATGCATTCTTTGAAAGCCTGCCGTTCGATTTCACCGTTTGCATCTAGGATGCGCTAAAAGGCTACAATTAGACCTCAGGGATTCATCCGAAAACCGAAAAAGCGAGGGAAAAAGGAAATGTTAGTGACGTTCAGCTGTAAGGCATATCCCAACACCACCTATTTCGGTGATGTTGCGCAAACTTTATTGAAAATGATGGGGAAAAGCGGCAATGTGCCGGGCGCCCTTTTTGCAGAAGATGTCCCTCAAGCACTGGAAAATCTGCAAAGCGCAATCGAAAAAGTAAAGTCGGAGTCGCCGTTAAAGGCATCCAGTCAAGAGGATGAACGGGATGACTGGAAAGACAAACCCGTTTCTCTGACACATCGGGCATTGCCGCTGATCGAACTGCTCACCGCTGCCGCGAAAGCCCGGTGCGATGTCATGTGGGATCAGAATCAAAGAAATTTTTAAGCTCTATCAGTGTGAATTTGATTTAACATCAAACAACTGCTTTTTCTAATTAAAATTTACAGCTGTATCCTTTAATAACGTGATTCTTTTTTGGCTTTTCTGGCGGCGTTCGGGTAGTTTTATGCTAGAAGGTATGCTGCCAAGTGGCCGCGTATTCTTGGTCGAAAGGTTGCTGCTGTGCACAGGTACGGCGAGCTACCCCCTCATACTCGGCTTCTTCTACTGGCCAGGCCTGAGTTTCGAAAGCCCGTTCTGGCTGTCAAACGGCGTCGAAAAGTTTCCTATTAGCGAATGGGGTGAAGTTATCGCAGTCAACTACAGCAATTAAATCATAATACGCCCATTGCCGCGATCGGGATGATAGATAGAACTATTTGATCATTTGTTAGGCCAAAATCAATACCAGCGCAGTTGTAACCGACTCACCGCGAAGGAGAATTCTCATGGGCAGACTATCCGAAGAAAGAATAAAAAAAGTCTTGGAGCAATTCAAGTCTCTTTCCGAAGAAGATCATGCAAAGATCAAAGCTTTGGCCGCCGTTGTCAAACCGATCCGCAGCGTTCTTCATAAGACGCCGAATCATTACGGGATGAGCGGATGGCGGGACAACTATTTTCCTTCGGATGAGGGCGCTTCTCTGGAAGGCGGGTACCTTTCTATAAAAAGCGGAGAAAGGGCATCGCGATCGCCTGGAGAAGCGATAGAGGTGTTTTTAAGCCACGTGGGCCGGATAGTAATCTCGTTAGGGGATCATTAAGGTTTATGGACGCTGATATTCGGACTCGATGCATCGTTGTGGGCGGCGGGCCGGCCGGTATGATGACGGGTTATCTGCTGGCCCGTGCGGGCATCGATGTGATCGTCTTAGAAAAGCACGCTGATTTTAATCGCGATTTTCGCGGTGACACCATTCATCCTTCCACGCTGGACCTCATCTATGAGCTCGGGCTGCTCGATGAATTCCTGAAGTTGCCTCATCAGGAGATGCCACAATTGCTAGGCATCTTTAATGGACACGTTGCGCCTGTTGCCGATTTCTTCCGGCTGCCCACTCACTGCAAGTTTATCGCTTTCATGCCGCAATGGGATTTCCTGAACTTTTTTGCAGCCCAAGCCAAGCAGTTTGCTTCCTTCACGCTTCACATGCAGCATGAAGTGGTTGATCTGATTTTCGATCAGAAGCGCGTCGTCGGGGTAAGAGTCAAGACGCCCGCTGGCGGACACGATGTTTATGGCGATCTGGTCATTGGTGCGGACGGGCGCCATGCCATCACCCATACGCGCGCCGGCTTTGAACTTGAAGAATTGGGTGTACCCATTGATGTGCTTTGGATGCACATTTCCAAACGCGAAGGCGATCCCGAGCAACTGTTCGGATTCTTTCGCCAAGGCAAGCTGCTTGTGCTCATTAATCGGGACGCCTATTACCAGGCCGGCTTCGTTATCCCTAAGGGCGATATCGATGCGCTCAGACAACGTGGACTGTCCGCCTTGCATGAGGAGATCGTAGCGCTTGCGCCTTTCCTCAAGGATCGCATCGCCGAGATGAACGATTGGTCGCAAATCAAATTACTCACTGTTCAGATCAACCGTTTGCGCCAATGGTATCGCGACGGATTACTTTGCATCGGAGACAGTGCGCACGCCATGTCGCCGGCCGGCGGTGTGGGTATCAACCTTGCCATTCAGGACGCCGTCGCGACCGTTAACCTGCTCGCGGCGACATTAAAAGCCGGACGGGTTTCTGTCGCGGATTTGGAACAGGTACAGAAACGGCGAGAATGGCCGACGCATGTGATCCAGGCAATGCAAGCTTTCGTTCATCGCCGGATTGTGACTGGGCGCAAATCGAAGAGGGGTGACGCGCTTCCGCTTTTCGCTAGACTCTTATTATGGTTTTCATCCCTTCGTGGATTAACTGCACGCTTCATCGGAATGGGCCCGCGTCCCGAGCACTTTCAAATGTGATGCCGGGGCTCCACCGGATCATTGATAGCCTCATGCTAGAGTGCGGGTGCGGCTCCGGCTTCCATCTGCCCCGATTTTTCCTAATTCGCCCCCTTGCCGCCGATCAATTCCCTGTAAGGAGAATGTCTGTTCCGCTCCACAAACCTGCCTATCATTTGAGCTCCTTAAATGTCGCTTGAGAGTTATATTTTGGTCATTCGAAATGTAACTTTCGAAATTATCCCGATCCGTTTATCATGCATAAAAGCAAATTAAAACGTTTAGAAAATCTAGCGTTGAGGCTGCATTCTTGACAATGGGGCAGAAAAAGCCGTATGTTAGGCCGGTCGGGATAATTATTTATTGGGCCTCGCTATTGGAACTTTCATTATATGGAAGTTGAAATCATCACGTTTCCTGAAACAAAAGTTGCCGTTATCGAGCATCGCGAATCACCTGCACTCGAATACGAGACGGTGCGAAAGTTGATCGCTTGGAAGATCAACAACCGCTTGCTGGATCAGTTGAAATTCCGTAGCTATGGAATTCACTACACTGACCCATTCAACACGCCGCCTGCTGAACATCGTGTCGATTTCTGCCTATCCGTCGAAGAGGATGTTGCCCAAAATCCTTACGGTATCAAGACCAAGGTAATTCCGATTTTGCAGTGCGCTCACGCGCGTGACGTCGGGTCTCGCTCCAACAATCAGGCTGCGGCCTATCTCTACAACGCTTGGCTGCCTCAAAGTGGCGAAACACTTGGTGATTTCCCCATGATCTTTCACTATGTCAACGTAGGACCGAACGTGAGAGAGGAAGAGATGATCACGGATGTCTATCTACCCTTGAAGTGATATCACAAGAGTCCGCAACGTATATGGGGTCCAACCCATCATTGCACCGGACCTGGGCGAAAAGACGCGCAGCGGCCGGTGAATTCAAATGTCATGCTTCATCGAGGCGAGGTCAATGCTCACGGCTGGTTGGATAGTTTCCTTGGGTGCGGTCATTGGTGGGGCTCTGGTATTCGTAGCGGGTTTAATCGGCGCAGTGCTTTTGCCAAGCCGCTACCTACCGCTAGTTAGAAATCGTCCTGAGCAACTAGCGCTGGGGATCTCTATCCTGCTCGCATGTATTGGTTGCTTCCTTTTGTTCACGCTGCCGGTATACAGCGGGACAAACGAGAGTAAAACCTTTGTTGAGGTCAACGGTCCTTACCTTATTCCATTTTTTACTGCCCCGTTAACATTTGCTTTATTTCCATTGTTGTTTTTCCGGGTTCGTTTCCGGCCTGCGATCGAAGGTTTGTGTGCCTTCTTGCTCGGTGTGCAGGCTGCCGTCGGCATGTCCGGCTATGGGCTATTTTTCGGTCCCAGTGGCATAGCAATGGTTCTCGCCGGCATTCTGTCCATAAAGTCAAATGCTGCATAAAAAATCGGTCGTGCGGGACGCTAGAGCATTTTCGTTTCGGGTGTACGGTCTTGAACAATGTCGCTAAGTTAAGCCAGAGCTCGTCATTCCGGCAGGGAGTGCCGGTCGTCAGCCCTTGCCCGCTCATCTGCCCCGGATCGAACACCGGCACGAGCCCGAATCCTGCGCTTGCGGTCACTGCGGCCGGGAGTTGGTCAAGATCAGCGAAGATGTGACCGAGCAGGGAGTACGGAATGTCCATTGACCTGTTAACCCAGCTCAAAACGCTGCATTTGCATGGTATGGCCGAAGCCTGGGCGGAGATCCAAGCGGAGGCGCCCAGGCCGCCGCCATTGTCTTCCGAACGACTCCTGCGGCGTTTGCTCCAGGCGGAAACGACGGCTCGGCAAGCACGGAGTTTACGCTATCAACTCAATGCCGCCAAATTCTCAATCCCTCGGGATTTAGTCAATTTCGACTGGAACGAAACGCCCTTATCACAACCCCACATGGCACAACTCGCCACCGCTGGCTTTATGACAGATGCCTATAATCTCATCCTGGTCGGCGGTACCGGCACGGGAAAAACGCATCTGGCCACGGCGCTTGGGGTGGCCGCCATCCACCAAGGCAAGCGGGTTCGCTTCTTTAATGCCGTGGATTTAGTAAATCGATTGGAACAAGAAAAACGGCAGGACAAAGCCGGAACCCTGGCCCGAAAGCTGATTCCAGTCGATGCGGTGATTCTCGATGAACTGGGCTACTTACCGTTTCCGTAGTCCGGCGGGGCGCTGCTCTTTCATCTGATCAGCCAATTGTATGAACGGACCTCGCTGATCATCACCACCACTTTAAAGTTCAGTGAGTGGGTACAAGTGTTTGGGGATGCCAAAATGACCACGGCGCTGTTAGACCGGATTACGCATCATTGCGACATCCTGGAAACAGGCAACGACTCCTATCGTTTTAAACATCGAAAAACAGGCATCAAAACGGATTAACCGACTCAATCAGGTGGAAACTTTTCGACACTGATAGATGGAAAATTTTCAACGCTGATTGACGCTCTGTATGATAAACAGAGGGGGTATTCTTCGTTTTATGAAGACCGTTGATGTGTTTTAGAAAGTGAAAAAAGTGCCCAACATAATTTTCGACTATATTTTCAACAACTGGTACTTCTCTAAAAGTTTTTATAACATTAGGATCTCCCTTGGACCATTATTCAAAGGCGCCTTCAATTCGCCAGTTATAAACTGTACTTCTACATGTGAGGTGCGCTATCCATAGAAGCGGTAAGACGATAGCCGCGCCTTAATCGTCCAGGTAGACATGCAATTTCTCGTACGTCACCCCGCCAAGTTCTACATTTTTTAAAGTTACACGCTCCATCCCCCATCCTCATAAAAATACACACGAGAAGTGTATCAGCTAGAGTTGTACCAAGAAATGGAGCGTACTAATATTTTTCTAAATAATGTAGGCCTCTATAATGCCGATATTCGTGGGAATTTCCGGCTCATACAATACGATATGGAACATCGGATTCCGTTACTCCAATGCAGGAATCGGCGTCAGTTTCCAGATTTCGTTGTTATAGTCGGAAATCGTCCTGTCGGTCGAGAATTTGCCGCTGGCGGCGCAGTTAAGAATACTCATCCGCGTCCAGCGTTCCTGATCCTGATAGGCTTCCTCTACGCGGCGCTGGGCATCGAGGAAACTGCGGAAGTCGGCAATCGTCATCCACGGGTCGTACGGGCTTTTCAGCGAGGCAATGATCGGATCGAAAATTTCAGGCTCGAACGAGTTGAAATAGCGCATCTCCAGCAAATTCATCACCCGCTTCAGGTCTTCATCGGCTTCGATGATTCCGGCGGGGTCGTAATCGCGCCGGCGCTCTTCGACTTCCTGCTCGGTCAAACCAAACAGAAAGAAGTTCTCGTCGCCGACTTCTTCGCGGATTTCGATATTCGCGCCGTCGAGCGTGCCGATCGTCAATGAACCGTTCATCATGAATTTCATGTTGCCGGTGCCGGAAGCTTCCTTGCCAGCGGTCGAAATCTGTTCGGAGAGATCGGCGCCCGGACAGATTCTTTCCATCGCCGATACCCGGTAATTGGGTAAAAAGATCAATTTGAGCTTGTCTCCGACCATCGGATCGTTGTTGATGACATCGGCGACGTTGTTGATCAGCTTGATGATCCGCTTCGCCATGAAATAACCCGGCGCCGCCTTGCCGCCAATCAACACGCAACGGTTGGTCCAGTTCGCGGTATCGCCGCGCTTGATCCGGTCATACAGATGAATCACATGCAATACGTTCAGTAACTGCCGCTTGTATTCGTGAATCCGTTTGACCTGCACGTCGAACAACGCATCCAGATTGATATCGATGTCATGTTCAATCTTCTTGAAATCGACCAGGCGTTTTTTCGCATTCAGGCGCACATCCTGCCAGCGCTTCTGGAATGCCTTGTTGTCGGCAAATTTCTCAAGTTTTTTAAGCTGCGTCAGATCGGTCAGCCAGCCGTCGCCGATCGTTTCGCTGATCAAGGCGGCCAGATCGGGATTGCAGGAGGCGAGCCAGCGGCGCGGCGTAACGCCATTCGTCTTGTTGTTGAATTTTTCCGGCCACAGTTCGTAAAAATCACGGAACAGACCCTGCTGGAGCAGTTTGGAATGCAGTTCCGCGACGCCGTTCACCGAAAAACTGCCGACGATCGCAAGGTAGGCCATCCGCACATGCTGCTCATGGCCTTCCTCGATCAACGACATGCGCGCCAGACGATCGATGTCGCCGGGCCAGCGCGCCGACACTTCGGTTAGAAAGTCCGCGTTGATTTGGAAGATGATTTCGAGCAGGCGCGGCAACAGGCTTCTGAACAGCGACACCGACCATCTTTCCAGCGCTTCCGGCAACAGCGTATGGTTGGTGTAGGCCATGGTCTCGCGCGTGATCAGCCAGGCTTCATACCATTCGAGTCCATGTTCGTCGATCAACAGCCGCATCAGTTCCGCGAC
Source organism: Methylomicrobium sp. (assembly GCA_051061095.1). Taxonomy (GTDB): domain Bacteria; phylum Pseudomonadota; class Gammaproteobacteria; order Methylococcales; family Methylomonadaceae; genus Methylomicrobium. The sequence continues at coordinate 38,707 of JBPFEE010000029.1, forward strand.
CGCGATGCTCGGGTGCGTATCGTTTAATTGAAAGCAATTTTTTGCCGCGAATTGGCTAAAATCATTGCCGTGCCGGCCGACCCATTTTTCGAGCACATCCTGGAGGCTGGCCGACGCCAGCAAATATTGCTGCTTCAGGCGCAGCGCCTTGCCGTTTTCATTCGCATCATTCGGGTATAACACCATCGTGATGTTTTCGGCGGTATTTTTCGCAGCGACCGCTTCCGCATAATCCCCCGCATTGAACTCATCCAGATTGAATTCTTCGGTTGCGGTCGCTTTCCATAGACGCAACGTATTGACCGTACCGTTCTGAAAGCCGGGGATGGGCGTGTCGAACGGCACCGCCAGCACGTCGTGCGTATCGACCCAAGCCACACGCTTCCTGCCGTATTCGTCGACATGCACCTCGGTGCGCCCGCCGAACTTGATCCGCTGCTTGTATTCGAGACGCTCGATTTCCCAGACGTTGCCGTTGCGGAGCCAGTGGTCGGGTTTTTCGACCTGTTCGCCGTTCACTACCAACTGGGTGAACATGCCGTATTCGTAGCGCAGGCCGTAGCCGGTAACCGGCAGTTGCAAGGTCGCGCAGCTGTCGATGAAGCAGGCAGCCAGACGGCCCAGGCCGCCGTTGCCGAGTCCCGCATCGGGTTCGTTCTCAACCAGTTCCTCCATTTCCAGCCCCAAATCATAGAGCGCGTTTTTGGCCTCATCGTTGACGCCCAAATTCAGCATCGCGTTGCTCAGCGTGCGCCCCATCAAAAATTCCATCGACAGATAATAGGCAGTCTTGCCGTCGACCTGTTTATAAGCGTTATAGGTTTTTTTCCAACGCTCGACCAAACGATCGCTGATCGCCAGGGAAAACGCCTCGTAAGCATAATGCAGCGAAGAGCAATTTTCATCCCGGCCCAGCCGGTTTCCGTAATAACGCTTGAAATCGTCCTTCAGTCCATCTTTGCCCATTCCCAAACCGGGCAATTTAGTAATATCGGTTTTGGGCTGGCTCTTTTTGAATTGTCTTGTAGGCATGGTTCAAAGTGCGGGAAGTTAAAAAAGATAACGGCCATTTTAGGTGTTTTGCATAAAAGTTTCAGCTAAGTTTTAAGATTTTCGCCGATCCTCGTCAAATTTGCGCCAAAAGATCCATTTTGGGGCAAAAAACTCTCATTTGAAGCGCATACTTTGCCAAGACTCGCGTTAGCCGGAAAAAAGCCGTTAATTCAAATTAATTATGCAACTCGCGTGCCGAAAGACTGTTATTGAACCCCGACCTCTTCGGATCAAAAATTGATCATTACAATTTTGTTCGGAACCGAGTAGAATAGTAAAGCTATTGCCGGAAGAATGGCTTATAATTAACGGTTCTTCGATGCGTTTTTACCGAAGCGATATTGACCATACGGCAAAACACAAAGCCGGATTGCCGGCTTGAGAGAATTTCAGGTTAACGAGGTATTGGGGTGGAGCTAAACGGCGCACAAATTTTGGTGCAGAGTCTTAAAGACGAAGGCGTTGAATTTATTTTCGGCTATCCTGGCGGCGCAGTGTTGCATTTGTATGATGCTCTGTTCCAGCAGCAGGACATCAAGCACATTCTGGTGCGGCATGAGCAAGGCGCAACCCATGCGGCCGACGGCTATGCGCGCGCGACCGGCAAACCCGGCGTCGTACTGGTTACCTCCGGCCCCGGCGCGACCAATGCGATCACCGGCATCGCCACCGCTTACATGGACTCCATCCCTATGGTCGTGATCTCAGGACAAGTCTCGATGCCGGTCATCGGCAGCGACGCCTTCCAGGAAGTCGATATGGTCGGCATCAGCCGCCCCTGCGTAAAGCACAATTTCCTGGTCAAGGATGTCAACAAAATTGCCGAAACGGTCAAGAAGGCATTCTATATCGCCACCACCGGCCGCCCAGGCCCCGTTGTGGTCGACGTTCCGAAAGACATGACCGATCCCAAGATCAAGGTGCCGTATCATTACCCGAAAAAGGTATCGATTCGCTCCTACAACCCGACCGTGGTCGGCCACAAAGGCCAGATCAAGAAGGCTGTCGATCTGCTGCTGACCGCAGAACGCCCGGTCATTTATTCCGGCGGCGGCGTCGTGCTCGGCGAAGCCAGCCCGGAGCTGACCGAATTCACCCGCCTGCTCGACTACCCGATTACCAATACGCTGATGGGACTCGGCGCCTATCCGGCCACCGACAAGCAATTCATCGGCATGCTCGGCATGCACGGCACCTATGAAGCGAACATGGCGATGCACGAGAGCGATTTGATCATCGCGATCGGCGCGCGCTTCGACGACCGGGTCACCGGCAAGCTGGACCGGTTTTGCCCCCATGCGAAGATCATCCATATCGATGTCGATCCCGCCTCGATCTCGAAAACAGTCAAGGTCGATATCCCGATCGTCGGCGAGGTAAAGCCGGTGCTCGAGCAGATGATCGAATTGATCAAGGAACACAAAAAGAAGCCGCACAAAAAGGCACTGGAGGACTGGTGGCAGCAAATCGGCCAATGGCAGGCACTGAAGTGTCTGGAGTTCGACCGCTCAAGCGCCTTGATCAAACCGCAATACGTGATCGAGCAGCTTTGGGAAGTGACTCGCGGCGATGCTTACGTGACCTCCGATGTCGGCCAGCACCAGATGTGGGCCGCGCAATACTATCGGTTCGACAAGCCGCGTCACTGGATCAACTCCGGCGGCCTCGGCACGATGGGCTTCGGCATGCCGGCAGCGATCGGCGTCAAGCTCGGCTTTCCGGACGCCGAGGTCGCCTGCGTAACCGGCGAAGCCAGCATTCAGATGTGCATTCAGGAATTGTCGACCGCACTGCAATACGATACGCCGATCAAGATCATCAACCTGAATAACCGCTACATGGGCATGGTGCGGCAATGGCAGGAGTTTACCTATGAAAGCCGCTATTCGCATTCGTATATGGACACGATCCCGGATTTCGTCAAACTCGCGGAAGCCTATGGCCATATCGGCATGCGTATCGATAAACCCGAAGAAGTGCGATCGGCTCTCGAACAGGCGTTTGCGATGAAAGACCGCACCGTGTTCCTGGACATCATCACCGACCGAACCGAAAACGTGTTTCCAATGATCGAAGCCGGCAAGGCCCATAACGATATGAAGCTGCGTTTTGCGGCTTCCGCCTCGACAGACAGGGAATTAGCCTAATGAGACACATTATCTCCGTTTTGATGGAAAACGAATCCGGCGCGTTGTCGCGCGTCGCAGGACTGTTCTCGGCGCGCGGTTACAATATCGAATCCTTGACCGTCGCCCCGACCGAAGACTCGACCTTGTCGCGAATGACGATCGTAACGCGCGGCAGCGACGACATCATCGAACAAATCATCAAACAACTGAACAAGTTGATCGATGTGGTTAAAGTGCTTGATCTGGCCGATGTCGGCGCGCATATCGAACGCGAACTGATGCTGATCAAGGTCAGCACCACCGAGCAAAACCGCCAGGAAATCCGAAGCCTCGCTGACATTTTCCGCGGCAAAATCATCGACGTGACGGCATCTACTTATGTGGTCGAAATGACCGGACCTTCCGATAAACTCGATGGATTTATCGGAGCAATCGCTCCCGAAGCGATCATCGAAGTTGTCCGTTCCGGCCCGACCGGCATTTCGCGCGGCGAAAGCGGCCTGCAGCTATAAGACTGCACAGTTTCATTTACTATTAAAAGCAACAACAGGTACAACCATGCAAGTTTATTACGACAAAGATGCGGATCTTTCGATCATCAAATCCAAGAAAGTAGCGATCATCGGCTACGGTTCACAAGGCCATGCGCATGCGAACAACTTAAAAGACTCAGGCGTCGATGTGGTAGTGGGTTTGCGGCCGAGTTCCGCGTCTGTCGCGAAGGCGCAAGGCTCCGGCCTGACCGTCCAGGACGTTGCGCAAGCGGTTGCCGGCGCGGACGTAGTAATGATCCTGACGCCTGACGAGTTTCAAGCGCAGTTGTACAAGACCGAAATCGAGCCAAACATCAAGCAAGGCGCCACCCTGGCGTTCGCGCACGGCTTTTCGATCCTGTTTAACCAAGTGGTACCGCGCGCCGACCTCGACGTGGTGATGATCGCTCCGAAAGCGCCCGGCCATACTGTCCGTTCCGAATTTGTCCGCGGCGGCGGCGTGCCTGACCTGATCGCGGTGCACAAAGACGTTTCAGGCAACGCGAAGGCTTTGTGCCTTTCCTACGCTTCCGCGATCGGCGGCGGCCGTTCGGGCATTATCGAAACCACCTTCCGCGACGAAGCCGAAACCGACCTGTTCGGCGAGCAGGCGGTACTGTGCGGCGGCGCGGTCGAACTGATCAAGGCAGGTTTCGAAACGCTGGTCGAAGCCGGCTACGCCCCAGAAATGGCCTACTTCGAATGTCTGCACGAGTTGAAACTGATCGTCGACCTGATGTACGAAGGCGGCATCGCCAACATGAACTATTCGATCTCGAACAACGCCGAATACGGCGAGTACGTGACCGGCCCGCGCGTGATCAACGACGAAAGCCGCCGCGCGATGAAAGAAGCGCTGAACAACATCCGCAACGGCGAATACGCAAAACGCTTCATTCTGGAAGGCGCCACCAACTATCCGGAAATGACGGCACGCCGCCGCCTGAACGCCGAGCATCCGATCGAAGTCGTCGGCGAGAAGCTGCGCGCGATGATGCCCTGGATCAAGGCGAACAAAATCGTCGATAAAGCCAAAAACTGATCCGCTTCATTCGGCTCGCTAAAAAGCCCGTCCCTTGACGGGCTTTTTTTTGCGCTAGAAAACTGTCTTATCAGAAAGTTATAGATAATTTTTAAACTATTTATCAATATACGCTTAAGCCAACTTCTGCTATTCTAATCAACTGATATGGGTTGCTAATCTGAACTACTCATCCCCTGCCGCTGTCTCCTTTTTGTTCCGCCTATTCATCGGAAATTCATCTTGCAGAAAGGATAATAAGCTTAGGATTGAGCGAGATACGAAAAAACCCATGATCATGGTCATATAAACCGTCTACCTTATAAATTTGTATTAACGATAGCGGGTTTTATCAAGCCGAATTGCGGCAATCAAGCGATAACATAAAATGGCGTGCTTATTGCTTATAATTTATCAACAAAAACTGTTTAATTTGGAGAAGGAGTGTTTATGATACGCATCATTGAAAAATGGAATGACGCAGAATTAGTCTACGACGATTACGGCTATCACTTGCGCGTGTTTTTAGGTGACCAATTACGGTCGATCATCAATGTGACCGCCGAAAACGATGACGAGGCAATCAAAAGAGCGCGGCGCGCCATCTATCTTTTTCTGTCCTGATGCGGATTGGCTTGAAAAGGCCGGCTAGGGCAAACTTTTCCCCTAGACAAAAAAACATCGTGTGCGCCAACCAGCTTCATAGTAGGGCGTTCTCCCGCCCCCGAACCCAGCGAAAATGCACTGAAACAGCCTACGGAAGCACAATCTTGCCTAGTCTTTTTCTTATTCCCTTTAACGCGGACTTACTGTACGGCGTTGATTCAGGCATGTCAAAATGCCGAAGTTTTGCCATAATGGCGGAAAAACGGACATTCCCTGCCAATGAGCAACAATCCTCGCTTTTTTTATTACATCGGGCTCGCTCTCTTCTGGACCGTTTTCATCTGGTCAGCCATTAATCCGAAAGACTATCCGACCTGGATTCTGGAGACCCTGCCCGCCTTTATCGGCATCGTCATTATCATCGCGTCCCGCAGACGTTTTCCGTTGACGCCGCTCGCTTACTGGCTGATCATTGCGCACAGCGTCATTTTGATGATAGGCGGCCATTACACTTACGCGGAAGTCCCGCTGTTCGATACGCTTAAAGAGATTTTCGGCTTCGAACGCAACAATTACGACAAACTCGGCCATTTCATGCAAGGCTTCAATCCTGCGATTGTCGCACGGGAAATCCTGATCCGGAACGAGGTGTTCCGCAAGCCGTCATGGATGAACTTTATGATCATCTGTTTCTGCCTGGCGCTCGCCGCTTTTTATGAAATGATCGAATGGTGGACGGCTTTGCTCAGCGAAGACGCCGCCGAAGCTTTTCTCGGCACGCAGGGGTATGCGTGGGATACTCAATCCGACATGGCGTTCGCGTTAGTGGGAGCCGCGCTGGCTCTGGTCACATTGAGCCGCAAGCATGACTCGCAATTGAGCAGGCTGCTTTAATTTATTCCCACCCAGGGCAATAGGCTCTGCTGAAAATCAATCATCAAGGCAACACCGCCGCAGCAAAAAAAACATGAAACTAAAAAACATCTGCGTTTATTGCGGCTCCAGCCCCGGAAGGCGGGATGCCTATGCAACAAATGCCCGCGCGCTAGCCGAAGCCCTGGTCAGCCGCGATATCGGTCTCGTCTATGGCGGCGCGAGTATCGGCATCATGGGCGCAATGGCGGATCATGTACTGCGCCTCGGCGGCAGAGCGGTCGGCGTGATTCCCGAAGCCTTGATGCACAAGGAAGTCGCGCATTATCAGTTGACCGAACTGTATGTCACCCAATCGATGCACGAACGTAAGATGCGGATGGCGGAGCTGTCCGACGGATTTATCGCACTGCCGGGCGGCCTCGGCACTCTGGAGGAACTGTTCGAGATCTGGACCTGGGCCCAGCTCGGCTTTCACCACAAACCGTGCGGCCTGCTCAACGCGGAAGGTTATTACGATCCGCTGATCGAATTTCTGGATCATGCCGTGACGGAACAATTCGTTAAAGAATCGCATCGCTCGATGCTGATCGTGGAAAGCGAGCCCGAAAGACTCCTGGATCGATTTGCGAGTTACCAGCCGCCGATGGTCAAAACCTGGGTGGATAGGGATGAAATATAAAAGCCCTGCCAGCAACCCTACTTGATCGCGCGCTTAGGGATTGTTTTTGGCCTCAAGAAATGCAGGGATTGAATCATGCCCGCGCTTACCGCCGGCAAGCCACTGTACTTGCCACTCCGCAATCCTTTCGCCTTTTTCATGTATATATGCGCCCGGTACGGGTTCATTTATCCATTCAAACTGCCGAATTAGCACCAGCGGGGGTTCGGAACCTTGTGTAGCTTCGGAAAATGCCATGGCCTCTTCATAGGTTTCGAATGCATAGTAATAATCCTCTCCATCATATTCGTCCGGCGCGCCTCTTTCTGGATGACACCAAACACGGTACTCAAGCACATCGTCGTAAAAATATCCGGCGCCTGATTTTGCTAAAGCCGGGTATTCTCCCACCCTATCTGAATCAACAGCCTTGGGGTATAAGCTCACAGATCTTCTCCTTCCGTCCTAGCAAAAGAATGTCGGGAATTTCACATGCATGAGGTTTCTCCTTTTATTACACGGCCTCATCGCAGCAGGAAGCTCGCAAAACGATCCCATGCAGAGGTCGTCGCCAACTGCATGATAAACGCGCTCGAGGCGACAAGCCCGGCATAGCCCATCGCGAACCACCGGTTTAACGAACCAGTCAGCCGCCACTTTACTACCAGGAGAAACGCTCCGACCAATAGCGTGGCAAAAAACGGCCCAAATACGGATTCCCAAATCGTGCCGCGATAAAGACCGCTGATCGCATCGATCCGGCTGACCGCCGCGGACATAACGGCCAGCGAAGCCAGCAGCATTATCGGCCGATGCACTTGGGGCCGCCGCCGATTCCACACGCCAATCGTTACCAGCCCAGCGAAGATCAGGATGCTGATGATCGGAACGGCCATGAATTGCTTGGGCGCCAGTCCCCAGATTCTCAGCTCGGGTGGACTGATCAGCGTCGCCTCGATCCCTAGTCGAAATCCGGAAATTACAATGCAGGCCGCAAGCGCCGTCCCGATTCGTCCGAGCATCATGTGGATGCGGCGGTTGCCGGTCACAATTAACAGCGGCTGGACCAGGAACAGCAACACCCACGCAGACATGCTGGTCCCGTGCAGGATGAGCAAGGTTCGTATCGGCGGGGCAAGTTCACGGCCGGGATAGGCCTTCCCGTGCAGATAAAACTGCTGGAAGCCAAGGATCGTCAGCACAAGCAGCAATGCCGCCGCCCCGGAATAGAACAGGCGGACGCGATCTGACGATGCCGGCTCTTGCAATAACATTGTCTGGCTGGAGTTCATAGCGTAATTATCCTATAGTGAGAATCTTGTTGGCTTGTGGGTCCAAATACCCCCTCAACCTTGCTTACTTCATTATATTGGGAGGCCAGCGCAGCCTGCGCCGAACCACTATACAAGTTCAAAACGTGCGATGGGTTTCGCTGCGCTCTACCCATCCTATGTGTGCTACATGAAAAAAAGTTGACGTACGGCGAATGCCGTCAGGCGATCCGCCAATTAGCAACCATCATCCGGCGGAACCGCTGTCGCGTTCCGCCTTACGCGGGTTCGACTTCGGAAAAAGTGTTCACAAGAAAGCACGGCTCTCGAAGGCGGGTAACCGTCACATCCGCTCGGCCCTCTATATGCCCGCCTTGAGCGCCAAAACGCATGATGCGCATGTCGGCGCCTATTTCCAGCATCTCATCGCGAACGGCAAGAAACCGTTACAGGCAGTCTGTGCGGCCATGCGCAAACTACTCCATGCAATTCATGGGATGCTGAAACACAATGAGCCTTTCGATAACACGCGTTTTTATGCCATGCCGGTCGCGGCCAAATAGTCAAAATCATCGGTTTATTGATTGACTTTGAACAGAGTATCTACGCGGGTTGCCTTTTCCGATGTCCGCCGCATCATGGCCGAAGCCGCGCTCCACGAGGATTTCGCCAGGGTTTGCCCAAAGCCAGGCAATCCCCCGCATAATTCGCTGGTGGCCGTATTGTTACACAGGGTGGCTTGATGTATTTTTAGGAAACTTCAGTTTGTCTATGCAAGTTATGATTTCTGTCTTTTCTGAATTTCATCCAAAAGAGTTTGACTCATCATGGCTCTTCTTACAGCGAATCCATTGCTTTGACCTCCATTTTTTGGCTTCATGCGGACTCTCCCAATTTCATCAAAAGCTCCGTTCGCAATGTGATTTATAAGCTGTTCAAGATCAACAAGATGATAGTCTTCTTTCTTCCCGGTAAGCGTGATGTCTAGCCCTTTGCCAGGAACGCCACGCTTTCTTTTTAAATGAGGAAAGACTTGTATATTTTCATTATTTATAGCCCAAAGCTCGGTGAAAAATCCGTCAGAAGATATGTTGATAGTCATTTAGAATCCCTATTTATGCCTAACGCAGAGCTAACCGGGCGCGGCCCGGAAAGCTAAAAAATAAAATCACATATTACCGCGCTCCAAATTGAGCGTTTTGTTAAGCCGATGTTGGAATGTTAGACCTGACCCCGTGTTTTATCCGAGGGATTCCTCTCTCGCAACTCGCCAGCAACAACGCAAAATTGTTCGAGGAACTTCGCAGGTTCGCAATATTGAACTGCGTCGAGTTTAATGAGAGAAAGCCGCTGCGGGTCATCGGGTGGTAGCGCTATGCGTAATTGCTGCGGAGCAGTTGGCAGAACGGTACCCACGCCAAAAATTTCTCCGTTGGGATGGCACCAAACATACGAATGACCTTGAGTGATTTTTTTCATTGCTCACATCTCCAGTATGGCGTAGACAACGGCAATGCCCCACGGCGCACTTTGATTGTCTGGCTTGTAGCCCCGAATCGTGAACTGACGCGCTATTGTTCCGTCGACATGACGGCTCACCGGGCCTATTTCAAGTGTGGCACCAGGTGGAGTCCCAGGGAGATTTGCTCCAACTGGTGTAACAAAGAGCGGACACCCTTCGGTCTCAGACCAGCCATGCATGTATACGCGATGGACTGTATCGTTGTAAAGTGGATAGTATTCATATAATCGTACAATTTTTGTCGCCATATTGATCTCCTTGGTAATCGATTCTTTGCGGAATCGTTAACATTGCCCGCGCTGCCTAACTACAATTAGCCATCCTAAATGACGCAAAACATTGCGTCACAGGTACGCCTAACATTTTGTAAAAACAAGAAACAGCCTTAAATTCATTCATGTACGCAAAAATATCATATCCTAAAATTAATGCAATATACCTTACAAAATGACTTTCACGCATTCTCAGGCGATCTATACAGGCAGCAACTTTCTTTGTCAATTTACCAAACGCGTCAACCTTCCGCCGAATCAACGTTTCCTTTAATTTATCTCCGGCTGAATCGCATGGGTTTTTATTAACGGTTCAGGGTTCCAGTTCTGAACGGCCCATTCCAGCATTTCCGAGCAAGAAGCCTGCTTAAGCCCAAGCGGCGGCTTTTGCTTTAATAATTCCAGCAGTTTAAACATTACGGCAGGGGTATTCCGCATCGTAACCGCTTCGGCCAGTGTCTGCTTACTGAGCTTGTAGCCATGATTGTCGATAATGATCGGCATATGCAGGTAGGAAGGCGTCGGCATGCCGAGCAGTTGCTGCAAGTAAATCTGTTTCGGGGTCGAATCGACGAGATCGAAGCCTCTAACGGCATGCGTGACGCCTTGCAGGTGATCGTCGATCACGCAGGCGAGCTGGTAGGAAACGATGCCTTCCTTGCGTCTCAGGATGAAATCACCGTGTTCGGCCGCGAGGTTTTGGCAAATGGCGCCTTGCAGCCGGTCTTCGAAGCGGATGTCCCGGCCGTCGCTTTTGATACGCAAGGCGTAGAGTTGACCGGATGGAACGGCGGCACGGTTTCGGCAGAGCCCAGGATAGATATCGTGCCTGCCGGGCAGTTCGGCGAGCATTTTGCGGCTGCATGTGCAGGGGTAAAGCAAACCTTCCCGTTGCAGTTCCGCAAGCGCCTGTTCGTAGTCGGCCAGATGTTCGCTTTCGTAGAAAACCGGGCCGTCCCAATGCAGACCGTAGGCATCCAACGTGGCCAGTATGCTGCCGACCGCACCGGGCACATTGCGCGGCGTGTCGATGTCGTCGATGCGCAGCAGCCACCTGCCGCGCCGGGCGCGGGCATCGAGATAGCTCGCAAGCGCCGTGTAGAGAGAACCGAGATGCAAGGGACCGGTCGGCGACGGCGCAAACCGGCCCACATAGGATTTACTGTCCGCCACGGCGCGGCGAAAGCTCAGCCCATTTGTTTTTCCCGGATCTCATCCAGCGTTTTGCAATCGATGCACAAGGTCGCGGTCGGACGCGCTTCCAGGCGGCGGATGCCGATTTCGATGCCGCAGGATTCGCAATAGCCGTAACCGCCGGATTCGATTTCCTTCAACGCTTCGTCGATTTTCTTGATCAGTCGGCGTTCGCGGTCGCGAGTCCGCAGTTCGAGGCTGAATTCGGATTCCTGTGTCGCCCGGTCGTTCGGATCGGGAAAATTGGCCGCGTCGTCCTGCATGTGATGCACGGTGCGGTCCACTTCCTTCATCAATTCGGCTTTCCAGTTTCTTAGAATGCTCTCAAAATGCTTTAATTGAGCGTCACTCATGTATTCCTCGCCTTCTTTCTCAACGTAAGGCGAAAAACTGAACGGTGATGCGCCAACTTTAGAACTTTCGATCATCCACTAACTCCCAAGGGATAGGCTAAATAAATCCTACATTTTTAGCAGAATAGTTACGGATTGGCAAGATTTATTGGTATCATTCTGTATTTTGCAACGAATGGCAACAGCACATGAGCTTACGGGTAGCGGAACGGATTTCGGGCATTCAGCCTTTTTATGTCATGGAGCTGTTGAGGCGCGCCAAGGAACTGGAAGCCCGGGGCAGGGACATTATCCATATGGAGATCGGCGAACCTGACTTCACGACGCCGCGAACGATTCTGAATGCCGCGATCGCGCACACCGCGACCGGCGAAGTCAAATATACCTCTGCAGCCGGATTGACCGAACTCCGGCAGAAAATCGCCGATTTTTACCGGCTCCGCTATGGCGTAAGCGTTCCCGAACGTCGCGTTTTCGTGACGCCGGGCGCAACCGGCGCATTCCTGCTGGCTCTGGGCGCGAGCCTGAATCCGGGCGAGGAAGTGCTGATGTCCGATCCATGTTATCCCTGCAACAGCAATTTTGTCCAGCTTTATGACGGCAAAACGCGCACCATCCCGGTGGATGCTGACAGCCGTTATCAATTGACTGCCGACTTGATCGAACGCCACTGGTCGGCCGATACCAAAGGCGTCCTGATCGCCTCCCCTTCCAACCCGACCGGCACGATGATTCCGCGAGCCGAATTGAGAAAAGCGATCGAGATGACCCATCGATTGGGCGGCTGTTTTTATTCGGACGAGATTTACCACGGCCTCGTCTATGGGGAGAAGGCCGCGACCGCGCTCGAATTCAGCGATGACAACTTCGTGATCAACAGTTTTTCGAAATATTTCGGAATGACAGGCTGGCGGATCGGCTGGCTGATCGTGCCGGAGATGTTTATCGAAGCGATCGAAAAATTGTCGCAAAACATCTTCATTTCGACGTCGAGCGATGCTCAGCATGCCGCCTTGGCCGCCTTCGACGAATCCACGCTCGCCGAGCTCGAAGAGCGGCGTAGGGAATTCGAAAAACGGCGCGACTTCCTGTACGATGCGCTGGTGCGGCTCGGCTTCGAGATTCCCATCAAACCGGAAGGCGCGTTTTATATTTATGCGCGCTGCGCGAAATTTACTGACGACAGCTTCCGGTTCGCGCTGGACCTGCTCGAAAGCGAAGGCGTGGCGGTCACGCCCGGCAAGGATTTCGGCATGCATGAAGCCCATCATGCCTTGCGCTTCGCCTACACGACTTCACTGGGCAAATTGGCGGAGGCCATGCAGCGCCTCGAACGATTCATCAACACAAGGTAGTTTATGGCAGTCACACCATTATCGGTAACCGAATTGAAAGATCGCCTGACGCAAGGCGACGACCTACTCCTGCTCGATGTCAGGGAACCGCAGGAATACCGCTATGCGAAAATCGACGGCAGTACGTTGATTCCGTTGCAGCAAATTCCCGCACGGATCGGCGAACTCGATCCTAATCGGAACATCGTGGTGATCTGCCATCACGGCATGCGCAGCATGCAGGCGGCGCATTATCTGGCCCATCAGGGCTTTACAAATGTTGCGAATCTGACGGGAGGCATCGATGCCTGGTCGCTCCAGTGCGACATCTCGGTGCCGCGTTATTAGAATAAATATAAAGCCGGGGCGATTTTGCCGCCCCGGCCATAAAAAATCAGGATTTCAACCCATACACCTTCAACTGGCTGCCGATGACTCGGTCCGTACCGGGCTCCAGGCGGTAAATCATCACATACACCCGCCCGTTCGCGACGACCGGCGGAATCATTTTGCCCATTAGACCGAGTCCGCCCCGGCTGTCGTCGCCCGTCCTGAACAGCCGGCGCAATTTGCCGCCGGGTAGAATCGTGGTGGCATCGTAGGCGACCAACTGGCTGTCGGCGAAACTCTTGTTGCCGTCGCCGTATTTGGCATACACACCCCAGACGATGGCGCTGTCGAAATCGATTGCATCCGGCTCTCCCGGCACCGCCCCCGGCCGGCTGGAAACCGCGAGCAATCCGCCGGGCATGCCACCGGGTGAGCGCAGATTACCCGATGCGATTTCCGTTCCTTGTGCGCGAAAAGTCGGCAAGGTATCCGGCTGCGTAAAAAAATTATAGCTTTTCAGTTGCGCGTTCTCGCCCCACACGTAGACGATCCCGCGCCCGTCATCGCGCTTGGCGAAGGCCAACGCATGGATGTGGTGCATCCGGTTATTTTCCGGACGCAGATCGCTGCACGGAAGGAACCAGGCGCGGGTGCCGTTATCGACATCACCGGGATCAGGGCACGGGATGCTCGCGTTCAATTTGTTGGCGCGCGCCCAGTTTTCACTCACGTCGCCGCCGAAATAGGAAGCGATCAGCGGCGGCCTGAACATCAGCTTGTTGAAGCGGTCGTTCCGTCCGAGATCGTTTTTATTCAACGCATAGATGATGCCGTCCTTGGTGCCCTGCAGCAGCATGTTCGAGCCCGGAATCAGCATCGGGCCGGTCGAGCCGAAATCCCAGTCCGATCCCGCCTTGTTGACCTCCGCCCGGCCGCAGGACACTTCGGTATTGTTGTCCTGCCAGAGGCAACCCGCACCGGAAGTCCGCTCGTCGAGGAACGCCTTGTACCAATCGACCTTTTGCAGCACCGGGCGGCTGCCGCCAGCGCTCGGCACGAACCGCAGCTTGATCATGCTTTCGGCAAGATCGATGCCGCCATTGTTCGAGGTGCCGTTCGAGGTCGCCACATAGATCATATCGCCTTCGGTGACCGGCGATCCGCCCGCCTGCCAGATGCCGGCGCCCCAGCCATTAAAGGACGTCGCGCAAAAAATTCCCGGCTCCCGCGAATATCCGGGCTGACCCAGCAAACCGCGCGTATCGTAGGCAACCACAAAGCCGTGCGGATTTTTCCGTCCGCCAAGAAAAGATTCCCCATTGGCCGCGAACGCCAGCACAAGCCCGTTGTTGCCGGTCAACGCCAAACCGGCGCGCAATTTCGGATACACATATTGCTCGGCGCGGCCATTTTCGGCAAACACCGCGTCCGCGTCGTTGAACCAGCAGCCGTTGCCCTCCTGAGACTGCCCGAAGATACGCACCGGCGGCGCTTTCTGCATGCCGTTCATCGGATTCAGCGCAAAGACCTTATAATCCCGAAAACGGTTGTCATTCGCGTTTTTGCGTACAAAAGCCACTATATACAAGGTGTTGGTGACCGCATCGATGATCGGCGTGGCGGCAATCCCCCACGTCGGCGTATGCCCCCAAAGGTCCATATCGGCGGAATCGGCCTCGCGCCCTAAATCCACTTCGTAGAGCCGCTTATTGGTCCGCGCACTGATGCCGATCACCTGATTCTTCATCGTGGTTACGACAATCAGATCATCCGCTCCCGCCCCACCCTGGATAACCAAAGGCTGCGTTTCGACCTTCGCATCGAAATCGTGAGTCCGCAACAAGCCGAACTGACCGGCATTCACATTCTGCTTGTTCAGGATAAATTCCTGATTATTGGCCGCCGTGCGGAAAGGACTGCCCGCGCGCTCCAGAATACTGACCGCCGATGCGCTTCCCGCCCCAGCAGCCGCCATCACAGCGATAAAGAACAAAACAGTTGACTTTTGCAGCATAACGACTCCTTCGATTAAAGTGGACCCGTCTCACAATGAAGCATACACAGCCGATTGTCAATAGCCTGACTATATAAGCTAATCTTTCATTTTATTAATATTTTCATGCACTGAATGCTCTTTTTTGTGATCAAATGCTTTGCTCCGTTCCGGCTTTGCGAATTTTACAGACAATTGAAATCCAAGCTTTTCCTCTGACTAAAAATCTTATATAATGGCGGGTTTTATCGGGGCTTTTGCCTCATCCTTGCTTTACTACTCTGCGCAGGCAGGGTGGAAGGCTTCAACCGTAAGGAAAAAACCATGCGACATTATGAAATCGTCTTTTTAGTCCATCCTGACCAAAGTGCTCAGGTGCCGGCGATGGTCGACCGCTATAAAGCGATCATCGAAGGCGCTTCCGGCGCGATTCACCGTCTGGAAGACTGGGGCCGCAGACACCTGGCCTATCCGATCAACAAAATCCACAAAGCGCATTACGTGCTGATGAACATCGAGTGCGATCAACCGACGCTGGCGGAACTGGAAAGCAGCTTCCGTTTCAACGACGCGATCCTGCGCAGTCTGACCCTGCTGCAAAAGCAAGCGATCACCACTCCTTCTCCGATCGCGACCCAAGCAGCTGAAGAAAGCAAAAACGCTGAAGCCAAAGCCAAAGAAGCTGCCGCACGCGCCGCTGCTGCCGAAGCTGAAGACGAAATCGACGCCGACGAAGTCGATGCCGATTTCGATAGCGACGAACTGCCTGCCGACTAACACATCAACCTAACAGGATAAGAGGATACTCATGGCACGTAACGCAAGACGTAAAACCAAAGGCTTCGGCGCCAATAACGGCGTGGAAATCGATTACAAAGACCTGAACTTACTGGGCGACTATGTCAGCGAAACCGGCAAAATCGTCCCTAGCCGCATCACCGGCGTCAGTGCAAAATATCAAAGACAGTTGTGCGCCGCGATCAAACGCGCGCGCTACATTGCTTTGCTGCCGTATTGCGACGCTCACCAATAATTGAGCCGGCCAAGGTAAGACAGTGAGAATTTTAGCCGATTTCATCATGCGTGGGCGAACACAGGCCATTATCGTGGCCTCGACGCTGGCGCTGTTGTCGCTGAAATTCCCACCGATCAGCGTTTTCAGTTCCGCCGCCGTCGCGCTCGTCACATTGCGGCATGGCGCCATTGAAGGGATGTACATCCTATTCGGCGCCAGCCTTGCCGCTGCATTGCTCGGCTTTTTCGTGATCGACAACTATCAGTTTGCCTTGCTTTATGCATTGCTGCTTTGGCTGCCGGTCTGGGTGATCTCGATCATCCTCCGGGAAGGGCGACAGTTGTCTCTGGCGGTCGAAATTGCGGTCTTTATCGGCATTCTGGGAGTGGCTGGTTTTTATCTGTACGAACCCGAGCCCGCAGCAATGTGGGCCGGCCTGCTCGAGCAGATGGTGCAGCAGACCAATGCGCCGATCAAAGACGTGAAAGGCTGGATCGACAATTTCTCCCATTACATGACCGGCATGTTTGCCGCCGGCACCGTATTCAGCCTGCTTTTCGGACTGTTTCTGGGGCGCTGGTGGCAATCGCTGCTGTTCAATCCGGGAGGATTCAAACAGGAATATCTGGCGCTGAGCACCGGCCGGAACCTGGCAATCGGCAGCCTGATCATTCTGGCGACCGCCTACTTTGCCGCCGGGACGCTGTCGGAAATCGCCTGGAACATAACCATTTTACTGTTTGCGCTTTATACCGTGATCGGCACCTCGGTGCTGCATGTGGTATTTTCGCGGACCAAAATGAGCCGCTTTGCGGTGCCGCTGTTTTATGTGACGCTGGTCCTGGTTCCTCAGGTCTTACCCCCGGTCGCGATCGTCGGTCTGATCGACGCATGGCTTGATTTACGTAAAAAAAATTCGAATCAATCGAGCGCCTGAGGGCGCCATTTATCGGTTAAATGTCCGAATACGAGGATTAAAAGATGGAAGTTATTTTGCTTGAAAAAATAGCGAATTTGGGCGCCCTGGGCGACAAAGTCACGATCAAGGCCGGCTATGGCAGAAATTATCTGATACCTGCCGGCAAGGCGGTGGCCGCCACCCAACAAAAAGTTGCCGAGTTTGAAGCGCGCCGCGCGGAACTCGAAAAAGCCGCCGCTGAAAAACTGGCTGCCGCCCAAGCGCGCGCCGACGCCATCAGCAAGCTGAAAATCGTGATCACCCACAAAGCGGGCGACGAAGGCAGATTGTTCGGCTCGGTGGGCACTCACAACATCGCCGAAGCAATCACTGCGGCCGGCGTTGCGGTCGAAAAATCCGAAGTTCGCCTGCCGCACGGCGCGATCCGCCATGTCGGCGAATTCCCGATCGACATCAACCTGCATTCCGATGTCGTGGTGACGCTGCCGATCACAATTGCTGTGGAATAAAAAACGGTTTCTACCGATTCTTTAGTCGGGCGCCGATCGATCGGCGTCCGGTTTTAAGCCTTGCTTGCCTGGTTTATTGCGCTTCTGCGCGTCCTGATCATTAATTCCGCCCACGCTCCCACCCTTTTTGCGCGGCGACGCTTACACAAGCTCCCTAGCCTTCGCAAACGCCTCTCTGAAATCCAGATACAACGGCTGCTCAGTTTCCAGCAACATCCTCAATAATTTGTTTTGCAGCTTGTATTTGACATCGCCCACCGCCAAGGCACCGATCCCGACCGCGCCGGGTGCTTGCTCAGCATGCACCAAAGGCTCGCCGAAATGACTGCGCTTGATCCCCTCGATACCGAGCGGCGGCACCGCATTGATATCGGCGGCGACTTTCAAGTTTTTCGCACCCTTCAACACTCCGGCATTCAATACCTGCACGCCGGCTTTCGCGGTACAGAAAATAATATCCGCATCGGCGATCAATTCGGATTTTTCCGCATCGGAGCCGGCGAATGCGCCCTGAAGATGACAACCGAAACGGCGGTTATAAGCCGCGGCAATTTCGTTGGCGGTATCGAGAGACAAATGATCGACGAGCGCCACATCGAGCCCGGCTAAAGAGGCAATCACCCCGGTCGTGATGCCGACCGCGCCGGTGCCGCCGAAAACCAGCGCCTTGCATTCCTTAAACGACTTGCCGTGCTTGGCGGCCAGTTCCTTCTCGACGCAGGCGACCAGGGCGGCGGCGGTCGTAAAGGCGCCGCTCGGATCGGCCAACACAGAAACTTCGAACGGCGGCACCATCGCCCGCTTGCAGGCGGTAAGCATGTCGATCGCCAGACCGATGTCGCGCCCGCCGATGAACATCGCGGTACGCTTGACGCCGGACGGCCCCCGCGAAAAAATCGCGTCCTGAGTCAGCCCATTGATGCTGTCCAGCTTGACGTTGCTGTACGGCATCAATATATCGAACCCTGCATCCACCGCCATATTGATATCGAACGGACTGTTGTTGGGCATCGGGTCGAGCATGTGAAGTATGCTGCGTTTTTCCATCGGTAATCCTTGATTTGTTGCAGGTAGGCTTATGATATTACGGATTGGCCTTGATATATTCTCGCGCCACTTCGAAAGCATGCTCGAAATGCAGATAAACCGGCTTTTCGGCGCTGAGCATTTTTTTCAAAAGCAAGTTTTGTGCCTGATATTTGACATTACCGATCGCGAGCGCACCGATACCGACCGCCCCGCTGATCGATCCGGCGATCGACGTACCGTTATGGAACGCATCGACGCCGGCAATACCGGCCGGCGGCACCGCATTCACGTCGGCGGCGACTTTCAGTTGCGACGCCGAAGCGATCAATTGCGCACTCAACAGCTCGATGCCCGCCGCACCGGTGGCAAATACTACGTCGGCAGTCTTGATGTATTCGGCCTTATCCGCGTCGGCGCCGGCCGTAATCGTGATTTTGCCTTCGCCGAATTCATTGCTGCACATATCGGCCACGCCTTGCGCCCTATCGAGTTGGCGGCCTATGATTCTGACATTCGCGCCGGCGCGCGCCGCAATGACCGCCGCCGCTTGACCTACGGGGCCGGTACCGCCGAGCGCCAGAATGTTTTTGCCTTCCAATGTGGTATTGAATTTGGCGATGAGTTCGCGCTCGACCGCCGCCACCATACCGGCCGCCGTCGTAAATGCGCCGCTAGGATCCGCAAATACGGAAACCTCAAAAGGCGGGACCATCGACCGTTTGGCTATCTTGAGCATGTCCATCGCTTGTTTGGTGTCCCGTCCGCCGATAAAAATGCCGGTACGCTTCAAATTTTTCGCGCTGCGGGAAAAAATCGCATCCTGAACCAGTCCCTGTACTTCGCTCGGCTCGACATTGATATAAGGCACCGCCGAAACCCAGCCGGCATCCATCGCCATATTGACGTCGAACGGGCTCAAATTTTTGGCAGTCGTTAACATATGTAGAATAAACGGTTTTTCCATGATATCCCCTTGACTTAAATAACCGACAAGTATAAAAGAATTTCACCGGTAAAAACAGCCGATAGCAGCGATCCGATTCAAAATAGCGCCGAATTTGTGTATGATCGAGGGTTTACACAAATTGACTATGGCTCATGCCTACCAGTAAAGCCCAACAGCGTTTCGCCGCCTATCAGGCGCGCGACCGGCAGACCGGCAAGGACGCGCTCAGCGCAAATATCTGCGGCCGCCTGATCGCACAAGCCGACTACCAAGCGGCTTCCACAGTGATGTGGTATATCGGCTGCAAATCCGAAGTCAGAACACTGCCGGCCCTGCGCCGCGAATTAGGCAGCCGCAAACGCATCGTAATCCCTTATTGCACCGTGAATGAGCATGGCCGGCGCAAGCTCGGCTTGTGGCATCTCAAGGATTTTTCCGAGCTGACGCCCGGCACCTGGAACATTCCTGAACCGCCCAAATCGCGCTGGGGCGAAGCCGGGACCGAGGTGCCGCCTTCCGAACTCGATCTGATCATCGTTCCAGGCGTCGCCTTCGACCGCAACGGCGGCCGCCTCGGCAACGGGGCGGGCTACTATGACCGTCTGCTGGCCCAGATAGGGAAAGAGACGGTTTTGTATGGCGTCTGTTTCGAGTCGCAGCTGCTCGATCGGATCGAAATGGAAACGCACGACGTCCCGATGGATTTCGTGGTCACCGAAAAAAACATTTATATCGGTAAAGGCCGCCGCGCTGCGCGATGAATTTGATCGCACTCAAGTCGCAACTGCCCTCCTCGCCCGCCTTTGTGATCGACAGGGAAGAGCTCCTGGCCAATCTGCGAATCCTGGCAGAACTTAAAAGCCAAAGCGGCATTCGGATTTTATATTCGATCAAATCGCTGCCTTTGTCGCGGGTTTTACAAGAAGCCAGACCGTTCGTGGACGGTTTTTCGGTCAGTTCGCTATTCGAAGCCCGGCTCGCCCAGGAAGTTTTGCAAAAGACGGGCAGCATTCATTTGACGACGCCCGGCATTCGGCCCGATGAAATAGACGCGTTAGGCTCGTATTGCACGCATATCGGCTTCAATTCTCTGAGCCAATTTCGGCGTTTTGCGCCGGCCTTAAGCGGAATGATATCGGCCGGGATAAGAATCAACCCGAAAGTATCCAGCCTAAACGACGAGCGCTTCGATCCTTGCCGCCCGCATTCCAAACTCGGCGTTGCCCTCGAGGACCTCGAAAACCTTGAATCATGGGAAGGCATTGAAGGTCTTCAAATTCATAACAGTTTTTCCGCGACCGCTTATACGGCGCTGACGGCAACGCTGCAAAAGATCGAAGCGCGTCTTGGCGGCAGGCTTGGCCGGCTTGCCTGGATCAATCTCGGCGGCGGCTATTTATACGGCCAGATAAGCGACCATCAGCCGTTCATCGATTGCGTAAGGAGACTCAAAACCCGTTACGGCTTACAAGTCCATATCGAGCCCGGCAAAGCAATCGTCGGCAATGCGGGCCATCTGGTTGCGACGGTGCTGGATATTTTCGTCAGCGACGGCAAGACCGTCGCAATTCTGGACACCAGCGTCAATCACCATCCCGAAGTATTCGAGTATCAGCGCCGCCCCGATCTGGCCGAACATTCCCCGGAAGGCAACTATGCGGCGATTCTGGCCGGCTGCACTTGCCTGGCCGGCGATCTGTTCGGAGAATACCGATTCGATGCGCCGCTCGGGATCGGCGATAAGGTCGTGTTTAACAATGTCGGCGCTTACAGCCTAATCAAGGCCAACCGTTTCAACGGTTATGATCTGCCCGATATTTATATCGCCAGCGATAGCGGACTGGAATGCGTGAAGCAATTCGATTATGAAGATTACCGCAGTCAATGGCGATGCGAACGGGATTTTTCCATAATCGCGGAAGAAGCCGTGTCGACAACCTGAGATTCATCATCATTAGCCCAAAGGAGTTCCCATGAAAGCCATTCTGATGACCGCCGTCGGCGGCCCCGAAGTCCTGTCGCCTGGCGAAATCGACGAACCGCAAATTACCTCGCCGACCGAAATCAAAGTCCGATTGCACGCGGCCGGCATCAATCCGGTCGACACCAAAGTCCGCCGAAAAGGCGTGTTTTTTCCGAACCCATTGCCTGCCGTACTCGGCTGCGACGGCGCCGGCGAAGTCGTCGCCGCCGGTAAAGCGGCGGACCGTTTCAAGCCCGGCGACAAAGTCTGGTTCTGCCACGGAGGACTCGGCCGCGAGCAAGGCAACTATGCCGAATATACGGTGCTGGATCAACGCTGGGCCGGCTTGATGCCGGCCAACCTGTCATTTGCCGAAGCGGCCGCCGCCCCTCTGGTGCTGATTACCGCCTGGGGCGCGCTCTATGACCGGGGCGGCCTGCAGGCAGGTCAGACCGTGCTGATCCATGCCGGCGCGGGCGGCGTCGGCCATGTCGCGATTCAACTGGCAAAACTCAAAGGCGCGCGCGTGATTACGACGGTCGGTTCGGAACGAAAGGCCGACTTCGTCAAAGCGCTTGGCGCGGATCACGTGATCGATTACAAAACAGAAGGGGGCTTTGCCGATACCGTCAATCAACTGACCGACGGCAAGGGCTGCGACCTGGTTTTCGATACAGTGGGACCGTCTGTATTTGAACAAAGCATCCCGATCACCGCGCATTTCGGACGCCTGGTCACTATCCTCGACCCCGGCGCACTAAACTGGGGCGAAGCAAGAATACGGAATCTGTTGATTGGTTTCGAACTGATGCTGACTCCGATGCTGCGGGATTTGCACGACGCCAGGGACAAACAGATCGCGATGCTGAATCAATGCGCGAGGTTGTTCGAACAAGGCCGCTTAAAAATTCATCTCAGCGAACAGATGGAACTAAAAGATGCCATCGAGGCGCACAAACGGATTGAAGACGGTCATATGCAAGGAAAAATCGTATTGACGATGTAACCTGGTGAAGCAATAAGGTCGGTGGCCGATCCGGATAAAAAAAGGCGCTTAACCTGTTCGATTAAGCGCCAAAATCCATAACAACATTGGAGGAGAGAAATAACACACTCAATCCCTAGAGTACATTATTTACTTAGCATTTTTGATACCAAAATAACAAAATCCACGATAAAGGTTCGAAAATTAGCGCCGAAAGCGGCGTCTTAATTATATAAATAATTGATATTTAAATGAACTTACTAAGAAAAATGCCGATAAGAAGGGCAATTTTAATCCAGCCGGGCTTCCGAGTGTTCTCCAGTTTCGATAGAACAAAATAGCAAACGCACTAAAAACAGGAGATTTTTGTAGGTTTTTTAGCAATTGTAGTGCATATGTTGCATATTAGAGACAGATTTTAATAATGTCTCCACTTGAATATGGCATGGAAATGTAAAAGAAATTTGAGATTCCCCACCCAGCCCTCTTTTCGCAGCTACGATAAGTTTTTTTTTGAACTGTTGTATAGCTTGATTGTTTATTTAAGATAGAAAGTAATTTTTGGGAGAGTTTTGCTCTTTCGAATTTGATTTAGGACATCGATAAGTCGTTAAAAACCTGATATCGAGTGACCTGCCTCAGCAAATTCATAGTGAAAAACGGAATATTTTATTTTTCGCCGCTTCATTCTCCTTGAATGCGCCCAATATCCGGGATTAGCCTCACATTAATAATAAATTCAATCGTTTATTTTTTCGCGGCAAACTCCTAGGGGACACTCCGCCAGAGCCGGTCTGAATTTATTTCCTATAACGGTAAACCTTAACTAAGGAGCGAGTATGAAAACGAAAATAATCCGTTTTTTCCAGGCAATGATGCTGTTACCCATACTCGCAATAGGCTTACCACCGGTTCATGCGGCGGCCTTTTTCCCTTTGGGGAATAACCCCTTGCCCGAAATGCTCAAAAAGGTCGTTCCCGGCGTGGTGAATATTTCCACCCGGACGCGAATCCGCTTCGAAGAAAATCCGCTATTCAGAGATCCGTTTTTCCGCCAGTTTTTCGATATTCCCAACATGCCCGTAGAGCGGGAGCAGCAAAGCCTGGGTTCGGGCGTGATCATTGACGCCGGCAAAGGCTATATCATTACCAATAACCATGTAATCGACAAAGCCGATAAAATCACCGTCACTCTGCAGGACGGGCAAAATTTGGAAGCCAAGCTGGTAGGCAGCGATCCGACGACCGATATTGCCTTGATCCAGATCAAAAACGGCAATCTGGTCGAATTGCCGAAAGGCAATTCCGATCAATTGCAGGTGGGCGACTTCGTGGTCGCGATCGGCAGTCCTTTCGGTTTGGGGCAAACCGTCACCTCAGGCATTGTCAGCGCTTTGGGCCGCACCAGCCTCGGCATCGAGGGTTATGAAGACTTCATTCAAACCGATGCCTCGATCAACCCCGGAAATTCAGGCGGCGCGCTGGTCAATCTCCAGGGCGAGCTGATCGGCATCAATACGGCGATCGTCGGGCCCAGCGGCGGCAATGTCGGCATCGGTTTTGCGATCCCGATCAATCTGGTCAATCAGGTGGCCAATCAGATCATCCATTTCGGCAAGATTCAAAGGGGACAACTGGGCGTTCAAATCCAGGACCTGACGCCGGCTCTTTCCAAAGCGTTCGGAATTCAACAGCAGCATGGCGCAGTGATTGCCGGCATTGTTCCCGGTTCGTCGGCGGAGAAATCGGGACTGGAACGAGGCGATGTCGTCATCGCGGTCAACGGCCAGGCGGTGGAATCCGCCACCAAGCTGCACAATCATATCGCTTTGATGCAAGTCGGCGACTTGGTCAGCCTGGACATCCTGCGCAACGGCGATGAACTGAATATCAAGGCGCGGATCGGCAAGCCGGTCGCGGTCAAGCGGGTACAGCCTAATTAATGTTTGGCAAAAAACTGCGGTTTGAGACCTCTTCGGCATCTCAAACCGCTGATCAAACAAGGTAATTGGATCGGGTAAATTGCTTTATGACGCAATCTATTTTTTGTATTTTACCGATAGTTTTTAGGATTGGGTTTCCATTTTATAAATCGCGTTGACGCTTTTTCTGATCGTTATCGTGGAAGGGGCAAATATGATTTGCGAAGAACCGCTGGCTTCCCCCATCATCGATTTATGAAAAAGCTTATCGAGACCCTCGCCGCCAAACCCAAAGTCATTAAATCCCCGGTCCGAGACACCAAATACAGGACCTAACTTCACTCCCAGGCCCTTGACCATATTCTCAGCGTGAGTTTTGGCATCGGCACAAGCCTCGGCAATCAAATCCGCCTCGACCTCTTTCCGCTTCTCGACGTCGAAATCCGCATTGATGTTCACTAAGTTATTCATTTTCAGCAAATTTTCGAACAAAGGGATGTAATGAGCCAGCCCGCGCAGCTTGACCTTGAATCGTTGCGTCACCTCGTACCCGACGATTTTTTGATCTTCGTCGTCTTTTCGGTACTGTTTGTCTATGTTGTATGTTTCAAAATCGTTTTTCGGAATTTCCATTTTCCTGAATAATGCAATCAGCTCCAGGCCCCTCTTATAAACCGTCTCCAGCGCCGCTTCCGGTTTCGCATCCTGCACTTCCACGGTAAAGGTCAGGGTCGCCGTATCGGGCGGAACTTCTTTTTCCGCATATCCTCCAACATAAACGAAAGGGAATTCCGGCAATTCTTTCGAAACGGCCGCGGTAATCGGTAAAAGCAGGATTATGATGAGCGCGATAATGTTTTTCATAATTTGGAGTTTTTAAGGAAAGCAATCGGGATCGTTCGGCACTGAAAGAGGCACGGCAAGACTAACATATATGCCGATTCAACATCAAACTCAGTCCGATCGGCACTGTGATTTTTCCTATGCCACGGCAACGAGCGGTTTTCGCAACAACCAAAACAGGCACAGCCATGACGCAAAATACCCGTATATCCTGTGATCTTCACGATTATGTCGAAGTCGCCTGCATGCGTCACTATCGGGTCGAACTCGTCTTGAAGGGCGGCGAAGTTCTTGAGGGCAAGGCGCTCGACGTGATTACCTCTCCCGAAAAGCGGGAATTTCTAGTAATCGATAACGGCGGGCAAAAGCAAGAGATTGAGCTGAGCCAGCTGCACAAAATGATCGCGTTGACGCCGAATGCGTCTTTCAATGAAGTTGAATTCAAGGCCCGATCCCAGGGCGGTTGATGCAGTCGGCCGGTCGGAGCTTGAAGCTCCGTCCGGCTCTCACCTTCAGAGAAGGGCTGATCCCTTTAAACGAATGTTAAACGCCTCCTCGCAGAAAACTGCTAAAAGGTGATTTTGCCGTACACGGTCGCATAAGGCACGTTGTCGCGCAGCTTTTTATAGACCACCTGCGGATACCACGCGCCTGACGTCGAAGGCAGCGTGAACAACAGGTCGGCGCGCTGACCCGGCGAAATGTCGAAGCTGGTCACGGTTTTCGGCGTCGGCAGGGAGCGGCCGTCACGGATATAAACTGTAAAAGGCTTCAGGTTTTCCGCCGTATCCTTGATCTGAAACGTCGAATTGGTCGAATGCATGCCGACCAGGCGAAGCGCGACCTTTTTGTTTCTTGCGGCAGCCAGCGTCAGCGCCGGCGCGCCGGTCGTCTTGCCTTCCCTGCCCGACAGCAGGAAATACTGAGGATTGTAGTCGGCAAAAACGGTGGAATCGCCCGTGGCCGTGTGATATGCCGAGTCCACCGTACTGAGCACATAAACCTGCGAGTAGTCGTAGGCGGTTGCCGAACTCTGATTCAGACGGTTCATGAAATTGCCGGTGGCATCGCGTGGACGCACGATGATCGCGCTGTACATGCCCATTTCCAGATGCTTGACCGTATGCACATGGCAATGGTACGGGTAGCTGCCTTCGTGTCCGACCGACGGCGTCCAGGTATAGGTATCGCCGGTGACGGCGTTGCCGTTGGTTTCGGGCACCCCATCCTCGCTGGTCTGCACATCGGCGCCATGCAGGTGAACGGTATGGCCGTTATACGGAAACGATTCCTGCGGCGTCATCATGTTCACATTAAGCGTCAGGTTCAGCGTATCGTTTGCGCCGATTTCGAGGATAGGCCCCGGCACCGTCGCGCTTCCCATCATGCCTCCGCCTCCCATGCCGCCACCGCCCATCATGCCGCCGCTACAATCGTAATAGCCCCAGAAAGCGACCGATTTGCCGCTCAAGGTCTTGCTCAATGCGCCGACGCAGAGGCTTCTGTTGATAATGATCGCCGATACAGGGGACGAAATCAGACCCAGAACGCTCAATATTAAAGTAGTTATTGTTTTCATGGGTTTCCTCGCTTAGTGCATCATGATCATGGTGGCGCCGCCGTTCAGATACACGCCGTTGGCGGTCTCGGCCTGGGCGGTATGGATATGCATCGGATAGTCGCCGTATTGATTGACGGTATATAGCACTTCGGCCACGCTCATCGGCGGCACATTGATCGTATCCCACTGTTCAAACGGCGCCGGCTGGCGGTTGCCGTTGATGTTGATCACTTCAAAATGGTTGCCGTGGAAATGCAGCGAATGGCTGAATTGTCCGGCGTTGACGATGCGCACCAGCGTCACTTCATCCATCATGCCCATGATCATGGTGCCGTGGTCCATCATCGCGTCAAACCCTCCCAATCCGTTGAGCATGAAATAGTTGGGTTTATAGACGGACGTATTGACGGTGCCGCCTATCGAGGCCAGGTCGTTCCAGCGCGGCTTGTCCATGTCGCTGATCACCCAGACCCGCTCATGATCATAAGCCGGCCCTCCGGTCCAGGCAGTAGTGCTGTTGTCGGCAGGGCGCACGATCAAGGCCCCGTGCAGACCCATCTCGCGGTTGATGTTGTTGTTCAGCGTGTCGCTGTATAGGTAGCTGCCGGCCGTCGGCGCGATGAACGAATAGGTTTTGCTGCTGTTCGCGGCGATCGGATTGGTATCGGCCGTCACGGTCTGCACGACGAAGTTGTGCGGCGCGTTGCGATGGTTATACACGGTCACGTTGACCGTATCGCCTTCGTTGACCATCAAGGCCGGCGCCGGCACGGTCGGCAGGCCGGCCGTTTCGCCGTAGCCCCACACCGGCAGGGTCGCGCCGCCCGCTCCGGTAATCGTTAAATCGCCGTCATCGATGTGCAGCGTGAAGTCCCTCACCGCGGCCAGAGCGCCGGTTTGCAGAACGCCATTCTGCGCTATCAGCAACAAGGCATAAAACCCCAATTTTTTAAGCATATGTTTATCCTCTGATGAATGAACGTGCCGGTGTTCCCGGTCTTTTTATATCCCTGTCCTGATGACGATGGCTTTCAGGCTTGGCCATCCCGCGGAGGGCTACAAGATCGCATTAACAGCAAGACATATGCCAGTTATAAACTTATGCTTATAGTCTGATGTTTTAAAATAACGTTAGGAACTAAAATAAGGGATATGCCACAGTCGAGCATGGCATATCCCTTATTTACATTACGGTTAAATAAATGAGCCAAGGATGGCGGAAGAGGGATTAAAGGCAGACCTCAAATTTGCCACAAACTGCGCACTGTTGCCTAACCTTTGGTAAAATATCGCCTTTTTTCATACCGTTTATTCGCCTCATGTCCAAAGCTATTCGCATTGAAAGATTTAGCGGCAAAGCCATCGAGCCTTACATCCAGGAACTGGCCCGCCTCAGAATCCAGGTGTTCCGTGAGTTTCCGTATTTGTACGACGGCACTTATGAATATGAAGAAAAATACCTGCAAACCTATCTGAACTGCCCGCAAAGCGTGATTGTGATCGCGTTCGACGGCGACAAGATCGTCGGCGCTTCGACTGCAATCCCGATGCAATACGAAACCGAAGAGATGAAACGGCCGTTCATCGAAAACGGCTATAACCTGGAAGAAGTTTTTTATTGCAGTGAATCGGTGCTGGACAAGAATTACCGCGGGCTCGGCATCGGCGTGCGTTTCTTCGAGGAGCGCGAAGCGCATGCGCAGGACCTGGGCGGCTTCAAGCATATTACCTTCTGCTGCGTCGAACGTCCGGTCGACCATCCGCGCCGGCCAACCGACTACGTGCCGCTCGACAAATTCTGGAACAAGCGCGGCTACATGAAGCATCCCGAACTGAAGACGACTTATCTCTGGAAAGATCTGGACGACGAGGTCGAGACACTCAAACCGATGACCTTCTGGCTGAAACATGAAAGTTAAGATCGCCGCCGCACAATACGACATCGGTTTCCTGGAAAACTGGGAGGCATACCGGCAAAAAATCGAACGCTGGGTCGGCGAGGCCGCCGAGCAGGGCGCGAAGATTCTGCTGTTTCCCGAATACGGCAGCATGGAACTCGCCTCGCTGTTCGGCCAGGACGTTTATTCCTCGCTGAGCAAGCAACTGGCGGCGATGCAGTCGCTGCTCGACGGTTATATCGAGCTGTACAAGGGGCTTGCACAAAGGCATCAGTGCTATATCCAGTCCGGTACGTTCCCGGTCCGGATCGAGGACGAGGTTTACCGCAACCGCGCCTACCTGTTCATGCCGAACGGCGACTTCGATTATCAGGACAAACTGATGATGACCCGCTTCGAAAACGAGCAGTGGCTGATCAATCGCGGCCTCGAATTGAAGTGTTTCGATACCGAATACGGACGGATCGCGATCAACATCTGCTACGACAGCGAGTTCCCGATGCTGGCGAGAAAACAGGTCGAGGCGGGCGCGAATCTGATTCTGGTGCCGAGCTGCACCGATACGCTGGCCGGTTACCATCGAGTCCGCATCGGCTGCCAGGCCCGCGCACTCGAAAACCAGTGTTATGTGGTGCAGTCGCCGACGGTGGGCCTGGCGCCCTGGTCGGAAGCGGTCGATGTGAATATCGGCGCGGCGGCGATCTATACGCCGGTCGATCGCGGTTTCCCGGATAACGGCATTCTGGCGATCGGCGAACTGAATGCGGCCCAATGGGTGTTGGCGGAAATCGATCCGGATCAGATCGCGAAAGTGCGCGAGAACGGTCAGGTGTTCAATTACCGGGATTGGCCGCTGCAGCATGCGGCGGCACTTTAGTAGCAGCGCATTGACTGTCCGGAAACTCAATGCTTAAGGATTGGGGTAAAAAATAGTTTTCCGGACGAAGAGACCTGCCAGGTTTTAAAAACCTGGCAGGTTTTTTTAAGGGAATTATTCTTTCCGACCCCTACTGCACTCCAGGATAAATATGCTCTTTAACGCGACTCGCCGACATGATATAAGGCGCCGTTTTGACGCGGCCCGCCGCGATAATCGCTGTCATGGCCGCCTGGGCTTGCTCATAGGTGTCCCGGCGCAGCACGACGCCGTAGTAACCCGACGAACTTAGAATGACTTCGCAGGGGGTGCCGCTATTACCGAGTTCCCTGGCACGTTCGATCGCGTCCTCTTTCGATTTCGTCGACAATAAAACGACCCAGGATGGGCCCGGCGCCTCCTTAGGCGTGCTTTCGGCATTGTTTGGGGGCGGCGGCTCGGAAAGAGATTGCGGATTAGGCGCGGCATTCGATTTGCCGAAGGAAGCGGCTTCCTCCACAACATGAACGGGCGCTACCGGTTCGGGAACCTCCGGCCCCCCTTGCCCGGCATCCAATTGGGCGGGTAGTCCCGGATTCGTCAATTCGGCAGGCGGTAGTGGAAGGTTTGGCGATGAGGTTGAAGCCGCCGAAGGAGCCGTTCCCGCCGCAGGCGGTCTGAAGAAAAACCAGGCGCCAATTGCCGTCAATGCCAATAGCATTAACAAGAACACATACCTGCGTAGCGAGCTTTTCGCCGGCGTTTCCGCGCTGGAAAACGGTTCCAGTCCCAGCACGCGGGCGTATCGTTCCTGGAATGCTTTTGCGACTGAATCGTCTTTTTTCGATTTTTTCATGCGTTAGCTCAGGTGTTCAACGGGATTGAGATAAAACATCAGCTTCCACCCCTCCGCGCGATCGGAATATCGGCCGGGATGAGGAATTAAACTTATAATCGAGTAATGCAGATGCGCCGGCCTGCCGCGGGCATTGCCGGTATTACCGACCTTGCCGACGGCGCCCCCCTGATACACCCAGTCCCCGATTCCGACCGTTGCCGAGTCGAGATGCGCATAGTAATGCAGCCGCCATTTCGGATCGAGTATCATCAACACATTGCCTCCCAGTTTCAACTCTCCCTGATACACGATGATGCCCGAAACCGCCGCCAGAGCGTCCGTTCCCCGGCGCGCAAATATATCGATCCCTTTATGGACTCCGGACTTTCCCCAGGATGGGTGCCAGAAAGTCTCGGGATTCCAATCCCTGGAAGCTGCGCCTTTGACCGGGATGATTAAACCTTGTTCGAAAAACAGCCCGAAACTCAGGACGAAAAAAATCAAACTCAAGATGGAAATCCACCCCAGCTCGCGTTTTCTTATCTTGAATGTCGCATTCATGGATTTGTAATCGCAACCCGATTTTCCAAGAGCGGTTTCGAATTAATCTTCCCTGATTTTTGCCGGTAAACAAACCGCCGCGAGCAGATAAAGCCCCACCGCCGTTAAAATCAATACATTGAAGCCATAGTGTATCGCAATCAGAGTGGCAAGACTCGCGCTGATCACCGAAGCGAAGCCGTTGATGCCCCAGGCCCAGGGAACAAGTTCGGGAGATAATGACGCGATTCGCTGCAGGCCAAGCGGAAACGGCATTCCCATGGCAAATCCCAACGGCATGATCAAAAGTACGGAAACCATGACCTTGACCGGCGCTGACTGATCGAGAAACACGCCGGTCAGGTTTTTGAAGAACAGGATGTAAAAGAGTGCCAGCAGCGCAATGCCGGCGATCGGGGCAAATTGGCCATGACGTTTGCCGGCCAGACGCGGCGATGCCGCACTGCCGAAGCCCGCCGCCATCAGAAACGTAAACAAAACCAAGGTAACCGAATATACCGGATGATGCAGGAACAGAATGAATTTCTGGATAAAGGCAATTTCGATGAACAAAAAGGCGATGCCGAGCAGGAAAAAATAACCGATGATGCGCCACAAGCGCATCGAATACTCCGGCAATCCGAGACGTTGCTTGCATAACCACATCGGCAGGCCGATGAAAGCGGCGGCCGCAAGCAGCGCCTGCAGTACGCCGGCGACCAGAATGATGTAGCCGGATTCGAGTAGCGAGATGCCTCCCTGGCCGTACAGCGACAGGATTTCCGGCAAGGTGGTCCATTTGAAAAACTGAAAGAAATAAGGCCGGTCGTCAGTGGCGGGCTCGATAGCGAACTTGTAACGGTCCAGATAGGCCGCGCGCTCGGCGCCGAGAATCCGGATTGCCCCCTGGTAATAATACGATTCCGGCAATTGATTGAAACGGTTGGTTTCGGGTTCGGTGATGCCGGGGTAATAGTCGATGTCGAAACTGCGGTCCTCGCAAAAGGTTCTGAGCATTCCGATATCCCTCATCGTGACCTCGCCGTTTTTGATCAGCAAAGTGCTGGTCTGCCAGCCGCGGATCAGGATCATTTGCCGGCCGGGATCGTGGAAACCCGCCAGTTCCAGCGCGTCGGCGGCGGTCGCGAACAGCTTCAACGCATCGCGCGGCGGCATTTTGGCCCAACGGGTCAGCGCCAGATAGCCTCCCGGCTTCAGATGGCGAACATATTCCTGCAGCGCTTCCACCGTATAGAGATAGTTTTCGCTCAAGGCATACAGGCCCGCGGAGGAAGCGCCGTAGGCATCCATCAGCGCGATCTGGATCAGATCGAAGCGCTGCCGGGTGCCGGAGACGAACCCGCGCGCTTCGCCGATGTGCAGCCTGAGGCGTTCATTCGTCAGGATGCCGCCGCTGAAGGCATCGTGTTTGGTCCTGATGTAATCGATCAACTGGCCGTTCAGTTCCACCGCATCGATCGAGGGCACGCCGAACCATTCGGCCTGCAATAAATCGTTGCCGGCGCCGACGCCCAAAATCAGCAATTGTTCGGGATTGTTGAGGTGATAAGGCAGCGCGGACGTGGTCTGATCCAGATACGAAATCGTGGCCGGATCGCCGTTATAGCGGGTCAACGCGGACAAATTGCCGGCATCCGAGAATACGGCATATTGTTGAGGCGGTTCGCGGTCCGCGTTCAGGCTGAGTCCTGGCGCGTAGCGCAACGGCGTGACGGCGCTTTCGGCCACATCGGTATAGGCAATGGGATTCGAGAAACTGTCAATGATGCGCGTGCCGGGGATGCGCAAAAATTGCCGCAACTCCTTGTAAGGCGAAATGTGCAAGGCTTTCCACTCCAAGGGCGCAAGCCATAAGAACGCCAACGCGACCGCGCAAACGGCCAGACCCCAGCCGGTTTTTTTCCAGGCTATCGCAACCGGCAGTATGCCGGCAACGCCTATCATGGCCAATGCGATCAATGCCTGTTCGGGAGATAATCCGAACAATAAGCCGATAACGACTAAACAGCCCATACCCGCCCCGATCAGATCGGCGGCATAAATGCTCGATGCCTGGCCGCGAAAGCGGAATAACGTCAGACCGATTGCCGTGGCCGCAAAAAAGAACGGCAATGCCAGCAATAGGTAGAGCAGTAAAAGATAAAACGGCTGAACCGGCGACCAAAAAATTTCGGCGGGATTAAACGGCAGGCGCTGACCGATCCAGAAACACACCGGAGCAGTCAGCCCAAATAGCAGGATGCTGGCCGGAAAAACCCTTCGGAATTGCGCGTTCAGCCGGTTCCGGTTGAGCGCCAGAAAAATCCCGCTGACGCCGTAGCCCAGCAAGGCCAAACTGATGATCATGTAGGCGAAATGATGCCACTGAATGATTGAAAACAGCCGCATCAGCAGGATTTCGTACCCGATCGACGCGCCTGAAACCAGCGCGATTGACAGCGGCAGGCCGAGGCAGCCTTCCATTCTTGCAGTATTGCCGCTCAAGGGTGTACGCCGGTCAGCGGAACGAAGGCCACCGGCAGCAATTGCCGGGTTTTGATTTTTTGCCCCGGATCTTTTTCGACCAAAACCAGTTGCTGCACATTGAAGCGGTCGCCGACCGGAATCAGCATGCGCCCTCCCGGCTTGAGCTGCTTGATCAAGGGCGGCGGTATATGGCTGGCAGCCGCGGTGACCAGAATCGCGTCGAACGGCGCAGCTTCGGGCCAGCCGTAATAACCGTCGCCGGTACGGGTATGAATGTTCGTTAAGCCTAGCTTGGCTAGCCGCTCGCGGGCGGCGGCGGCCAAAGGCTCGACGATTTCGATACTGTAAACCTCGGCGCCGACTGCGCCGAGCACCGCCGCCTGATAGGCCGAGCCGGTGCCGATTTCGAGCACCTTGTTCCCGGGTTTCGCATCGAGCATCTCAGTCATCACCGCAACGATATAAGGCTGCGAAATGGTCTGGCCGTGTCCGATCGGCAAGGGACGATTTTGATAGGCATACGGCCGCATATCCTCGCCGACGAATAGGTGCCGCGGCACCTTGCCCATTGCATCCGCTACCGGCCGGGATAACCCTTTTCGCCCCAAATAATCGGCCGTCTTTGCCATATTCTCTTCAATTTCGGCCACCATCGCCGCGCGCTGCCGTACATAGATATCTTCTTCGGCTCGCGCCGCGCCGGCTGAAAAAAACAGCAACGCCGCGGCCAGTAGATATATTGGATAGATCATAGCGATGATTTCTTTCGTCCGGATTTAGCTATGCGACCCTTAACCTTGCGATTAGTGCCATTTATTCGGACGATCCACCAAAGGCACAAAGGCGACGTCAAGAATTTTGCTGATCTTGTTGGCTCCCCTTCCCTGTTTTTCCAGCACGATCAACTCCTGATGCTCATAAGGCCGGCCGACCGGAATCACGAGGCTTCCGCCCGCTTTCAACTGCTCGATCAACGGTTCGGGCACATAAGGCGCGGCGGCGGTTACGACGATGCCGTCGTACGGGGCCTGTTCAGGCCAGCCTTCATAACCGTTGCCGGTCTTGACGTGGATATTGGGATAATTGAGCTTTTTGAAACGCGCCGCGGCTTCGATGCTCAAACTTTCTATCACCTCGACCGTATAAACCTGCCCCGCCAGCAACGACAAAATCGCGGTCTGATAACCCGAACCGGTGCCGATTTCCAGGATCTTATCGGTTTCTTTAATTTCCAGCAGCTCGGTCATCAGCGCGACGATAAAAGGCTGGGAGATGGTCTGGCCGTAACCGATCGGCAGCGGGCCGTTATCGAACGCCTCAGCTGCCATTTCAGGCGCAACGAACAGCTCGCGCGGCACCTCGCCCATTGCCTCCATGACCTCCGGCGAAAGCGTTTTACGGCCGGTCAGAAAGGCGGTCAGGACGGTTTCCCGTTTGATATCTTCCAGCATGCGATGAATATTTTTCATAGTCTCTTGATACAATGGCTTAGCAAAGAATTAGACTGGATATTAAACAAAATACTCATATTTGTTCGTCCCGCCTTGGTAGAGAAAGCACGCGCTTAAATGGTATGATGAGCACAGAATTAACGCCTGGCGCAGGCTGGCGCCGCTTTAAGATTTTGACATTGATCAATAGAGGACGATATGAGTGATTTGCCGAAAAATCTGAAATATGCCGCGACCCATGAATGGGCGAAATTGGAAAACGTCAATGTGGTGCGCGTCGGCATTACCGATTTTGCGCAGCAGGAATTGGGCGACCTGGTGTATGTCGAGTTGCCCGAGGTCGGACGCAAGGTGAAAGCCAAGGAGCAATGCGCGGTGGTCGAATCGGTCAAAACAGCTTCCGACCTGTACAGTCCGGTCGACGGCGAGATTGTCGAAGTCAATGAAGCCCTGTCCGACAGTCCCGAACAGATCAATGACGCGCCCTACGAGGCCTGGATTTTTTGTGTGAAAACGGAAAATGCCGCCGAGTTAGCCCCCTTAATGGACGCCGATGCCTATCGGCAAATGATCGAGGCTGAATAAGCAAACCCCGCATCGTCAATCCGTTTTAAACAAATTTTGTGGTACTGCATGGCAAATCAAAATGAAAAAGGAGTAAAGCGCATCCTCAATGCGTGTTACTTTTCGGCGGCCGGGTTTAAGGCCGTCTGGACACACGAAGAAGCATTCAGACAGGAAGTACTGTTGTTCGCAGTCACCACGCCGTTGGCAATCTGGCTGGGCCAGACGCCGATCGAAAAACTGTTGCTGATCGGCAGCGTCGTGTTGGTATTGTTGGTCGAATTATTGAATTCTGCGATCGAAGCAATCGTCGATCGGGTCGGATTGGAACGCCACGAACTGTCTGGCCGGGCTAAAGACATCGGCTCTGCCGCCGTCATGCTGTCGCTGGTCTGGGCGGCAATCACTTGGACTTATATTTTAATAGGAGTTAAATCATGAGCGCATTGATCTGCGGTTCGATGGCATACGACACGATCATGGTATTCCATGACCGCTTCAAAAATCATATCCTGCCTGACAAGGTACATATCCTTAACGTTTCGTTCCTGGTACCGGTAATGCGCCGCGAGTTCGGCGGCTGCGCGGGCAACATCGCCTACAACCTGAGCCTGCTCGACGAGGAACCGTTGATCATGGCGACCGTCGGCCATGATTTCGAGCCTTATATGCAGTGGCTCTGCCAAAACGGCCTGTCGCGCGAATACATCCGTATCCTCGATAATCATTATACGGGCCAGGCTTATATCACCACCGACGAAGACGACAATCAGATCACCGCCTTTCATCCGGGCGCAATGAGCGAGTCGCATCTGAATTCGGTGCCGACCGGCCGGGACGACATTTCGATCGGGATCGTATCGCCTGACGGCAGGGACGGCATGCTGCTGCATGCGGCGCAGTTCCGCGAACTCGATATTCCGTTCGTTTTCGATCCGGGCCAGGGCATTCCGATGTTCGGCGGCGAAGAGCTCTTGACCTTCCTGGACCAGGCCACCTGGGCGGTGGTCAACGATTATGAGTCCGAATTGCTGCAACAACGTACCGGCTTGTCGCTCGCGGAACTGGCCGAACGGGTCGAAGCCCTGATCGTGACATTGGGCGCCCAGGGGTCGAAAATCTATACGCACGGCCGCTGCATCGAAATTCCTGCCATCCAGCCGAAACAACTGCTCGACCCGACCGGCTGCGGCGATGCTTACCGCGCCGGCCTCCTGTACGGACTGATGAACGAATACGACTGGGAAGTCACCGGCCGAATCGCTTCCTTGATCGGCACAATCAAGATCGAACATAACGGCACCCAGAATCACAGTTTCAACATGGAAACCTTCAAGCAGCGCTACCGGGAAAGTTTTGGCGCCGAGTTTTAACCGACATGCTGAAAAATACCCAACACCTGCTGGACATCATGACGCGCCTGCGCGATCCCGAACAGGGCTGCCCTTGGGATCTCAGGCAGGATTTCGCGACGCTGATCCCTTACCTGATCGAAGAATCGTATGAGGTGATCGACGCGATCGAGCGCAACGACATGGACGACTTGCGTTCCGAACTGGGCGATCTGTTGCTGCAGGTCGTCTTTCATGCGCAGATCGCGAAGGAGCGCGGCCTGTTTAGTTTCGAGCAGGTATCGGAAAGCATCTGCGATAAACTGATCCGCCGGCATCCGCACGTGTTTGCCGATGCGGTCTTCGAAACCGACTCGGAACGGCAGGCGGCCTGGGAACAGGCCAAGGCCGAGGAACGCAAGGCGAAAGAGAAACCGGATGAGCCGGCCAGCGTGCTGGCGGGCGTCGCGGGCAGCCTCCCTGCCCTGCTCGAATGCGAAAAGATCCAGGACCGGGCCGCCCAGCACGGCTTCGACTGGCCGGATACGCCGCCGGTGTTCGACAAGGTGATGGAGGAACTCGAGGAAGTCAGGGAAGCCTGGAAGTCGGGCGATCAGCATCATATCCGCGAGGAGATCGGCGACCTGCTGCTGGTGGTCGTGAATCTGGCGCGACATCTCGATGTGAATGCGGAGCTGGCATTAAAGGAAAGCACCAAGAAGTTCACGCGCCGCTTCAATTATATCGAACAGCAGGTCGCCTCCAGCGGCCGCAATCTGACCGATTGCGATCTTTACGAGCTCGATGCCTTTTGGAATCAGGCGAAGCAGGTGCTCAAACGAAAGGCGGATTGACGCGCATTTCATCCGCCGATCCAACCTCTCCCCAAAATAGGGCGGGCGGCGAGCCGGGTAGGGTACGCTGCGCGTACCTTTTAAGCATTCAATCATCGAAAACCCGCAAAAGGTACGCGCAGCGTACCCTTGTATCTTTATCCCGGTCGTGATTAGCTATCATGACTTGAGACAGAAAGAGCTTGTGCGTACCCTTAAGGATCAACCTTGTCTTGTAGATCAAGCCTTCTGTCTCGCTTCTGATGCCA
>JBPFEE010000030.1:0-88790 GCA_051061095.1 Methylomicrobium sp.
GATCGAAATCGTGTGGAAGCAAGCCAAATACCACTGGCGCCGGTTTGCTACCTGGACAAAAGAACAGTTGCTCGAGGAAGTACAAAACCTCATGGCCAGCATCGGCTCAACTTATAAAATCCGTTTTGCGTGATTACTTAAATCGTCTATTGGTATAGTTCGATTGTCTGTAATGCGTATCTCAGTTATTAGATCTTTGCCCTTTGATAAGGTAATGTAGCCAATCAACAGAAGGATAATTGTTGCGCTTTCATTCTGGACAAATCCGGCGAAATTGTCGTATTTTGGCACTAGATTTTCGATGACCTGATAAACCTTCAAATACGCAATTGTTCCAAAACAAAGAACCGAAAAAATAACAAGCAGATATCCGCAAGATGCGAGCAAATGATCCGTCTGCTTGTTTGGTGATGGCGATCCAATGTCTTCTGAGGGTTCATTTATATCGATCATATCGGTTTCCTTAAATTTATTACCAATATTCTATGCCTTACGCAGAGCTAACCGGCGTAGCGAAGCGGAGTCCGAGTTAAGCGCCGGGTTGGACGAAGCCGCTAACGCGGAGAAAGCGGGCTTAGTCGAAGCCAAAAGAGTGTAGCCATAATTATGATTGTAACAGCACAAACGAATTGACTCGATTCAAGCATTAATTTGCATCTTGTTTAAACCAGGGCTGCGAGGTACACTTCATTACATGGAAATCACACACAAATGCCAAATATACAACATGTTGATTTTCTTACAAAGTCATCTCAAAAAAGATATTTTCTAATTATCTCAAATACCATAGGCTGTCAAGCCTTACTTTTAGTCCATACATTCCAGTTTTTTTACCATCGCTTAGTAGGGCCGGGCTTGTCCAACAAACGGTTCAGATTGTGGTTCGCTTCGCTCACACAATCTAACCTTATTCGTTAGGTTTCATTTTCACGTAGCGGCTTGATGCCATTTTCGAGAAAATCATCGTAGCAGTTACTGCATAAATCAGGATACCAATCCTCAGGTTCCGTTTTCCCATGCGACCACCACTTGCCGTAGTAGGCGGGGTATCCTTCACTCTTGAACATACCGACACCGCACTCTTGACAGGCCGTGGCTGGCTCCGCAAAACCGCAGAGATAACAACGCCAGATGCCCGGTTTGTCAACGTAGGTATCGTGCCAACACTTGATGCAGGTTATCAGACGACTGCTCTCGATGCCTTCATCTTCGATTTGTTGCTCCGCTCGCCGACATAGTTCGGATGCGTGCCTGTCAATCGCAAGGGCTTCCTCCCACAGAGCAGACGGGATGGAGCCGCTAATTTCGATTCCCAACTGACGCCGACAAAATTCGACGACGAACCCGAATAACGCCGCGTAGACGACACGAACCTGTTCAACGCTTACGTTTACTTGGTGATGAGTAATGCTATTCCGTATGGTGGCTGCAAGATGGATATTTTTTACGTCACCAGTCGTGAGACTAACGGACTCAATCCGTGCGAGACGAGACAATGCACGTTCAAGAGAGACGCTGAGCTTTGGGTTGTCTACATCTGCGTAAACGAGCAGAGGGTGTTCGCGGCGAAGGCGTTCCTTTAGCGCGAGTTCGATGCATTGCACCAAGTTGAAGATAGCGAACTTCCATTCACCCACATCTTTCTCAGCAAGGACAGCCTTAGCTAGAGCTTTGGCAAGGAAGCTCTCGGCGTTTTGCAAAAGAGAAAGTGTGAGGCGGCTCATATGAAACCTAACTACAATTAGACATCCTAATAGACGCAAAACATTGCGTCATCCGGTTCCCTAAACCATTGAAAAATTCCGAAACCGCTTTAGATTCATTCATAAGCGCAAAATTATCATATCCTAAATAAAACGCAATATCCTTCAAGAATTCTATCTGGATAATTGCATAAGTCGCTCAATCCAATTCTGCCCTCACGCAACGCAATATCTCATACGAATAAACCCCGCCAAATTGCTCAAAAACCGGCTTCAACGCCCGCTTCTGCTCGTCGGGAAGATTCAAAATCGCATCCTGAATCAGTCCGATCTCGTGTTCCGGCAATTCGACGACTTCCTGCAACGCCACCAAGCCCCGTTCGATCCCTTCGGCGAGATGCCCATAAACCGTCGTCGCCTTTAACCCGCGCTGCGCGGCGATCCGTTCGACGCTGTAGCCGAGCCGGAACAATTCGATCGAAGCGCCAGCTGTATCGGATGACAGCGAATCCGGTTGTGCTGTATGCGCCGCAATCACTTCCAGAAACTGTTCCCCGTACAATTCCAGCTTGCGCGCGCCGATGCCCGAGATCGCGGTCATCTGTTTCAGGTTCCGGGGTTTCGCGGACACCATTTCCATCAATGTCGCATCATGGAAAATCACATACGGCGGCACGTCCTGCGCCTCGGCGATTTCCTTGCGCTTGGCGCGCAGCGCTTCCCACAGCGGCGAGCCGGCGGCAGCGCCGGTTTTCGCGGCCGTGCGTTTGGTTTTTTCCGGCCGGATGTCTTCGCGCAGCATCAGGGTTTCCTCGCCGCGCAGCACCGGCCGGCTGGCGTCGTTCAGCCTCAGGGTGCCCATGCTTTCGAAATCGACATCGACCAGGCCGCGCGCGATAAGCTGCCGGTACAGCGAATGCCATTGCTGTTCCTGCAAATGCTTGCCGATGCCGAAAGTCGAGACGCGGTCATGCGCGTTATTCCGTACTTTGTCGGTGGTTTTGCCGAGCAGCACGTCGATCAGATGCGCGACGCCGAAGCGCTGGCCGGTCCGGTAGATGCAGGACAAGGCCTGCTGCGCGGCCAGCGTGCCGTCCCAGGTTTTGACCGGCTCCAGGCAGGTGTCGCAATTGCCGCAGGCCCGGTCCAGTTGATCGCCGAAATAAGAGAGCAGCGCCTGCCGCCGGCAGTGCACCTGTTCGCACAGCGCCAGCATCGCATCCAGCTTGTGCAGTTCGAGCCGCTTGCGGGCCTCGTCGGCGGGCGAGTCGGCCAGCATGCGCCGGAGCATGATCACGTCCTGCAGACCATACGCCATCCAGGCGTCGGCGGGCAGGCCGTCGCGGCCGGCGCGGCCGGTTTCCTGGTAATAGGCCTCGATGCTTTTCGGCAGGTCCAGGTGCGCGACGAAGCGCACGTTCGGCTTGTCGATGCCCATCCCGAACGCGATCGTTGCAACGATGACCAGCCCTTCTTCCATCAGGAAGCGGTGCTGGTTATGCTGGCGTTCGGAAGCGTGCATCCCGGCGTGGTAGGGCAGCGCGTTGAAGCCCTGCGTTTGCAGCCACTCGGCCGTTTCATCGACCTTTTTGCGCGACAGGCAATAGACGATGCCGGCGTCGCCGTCATGCTCGGCACGGATGAAGTCGAGCAGCTGCTTGCGCGCGTTCTGTTTCTGCACGATCCGGTAGCGGATGTTCGGCCGGTCGAAGCCGCGCTGGAACAGCCGCGCATCAAGCAGCCCTAGCCGCCGCTGGATTTCGGCGCGCGTTTTCGGATCGGCGGTGGCGGTCAGCGCGATGCGCGGGATATCGGGGAAACGCTCGTGCAGCAGCGAGAGCTGCAAATAATCGGCGCGAAAATCGTGCCCCCACTGCGAGACGCAGTGCGCTTCGTCGATCGCGAACAGGGCGATTGGGATTCTGGCGAACAGCGCCAGAGTCCGCTCGGTGTTCAGCCGTTCCGGCGCGATGTAAAGCAGGTCAAGCTCCCCGCCCACGAGTTGCTGTTCGATCCGTCGGACATCCTCAAAACTCAGCGTCGAATTCAGGAACGCGGCGCGGATGCCGAGCTGGGTTAGGGCGCTGACCTGATCCTGCATCAGCGCGATCAGCGGCGAAATCACGATGCCGACGCCGGCCCGCAGCAGGGCAGGGATTTGGTAACATAACGATTTGCCGCCGCCGGTCGGCATCAGCACCAGCGCATCGCCGCCGGCCGCCAGATGCTCGATCACGTCGGACTGCGGCTCACGGAAGTGATCGTAGCCGAACACCGATTTCAGGATGTCAAGCGCTCGCGCTTTCACCGTTCCGTACTCCGTCTCATGATTTAAGTTTCTTGAATGGTCCCAGACTATTTATAATAGACCGATTATACAGGACAGAAGAGCGCAACGACCTATCCATGACTCATTCCGATACGATGCTTTCGCCGCGGCTGGAGCGGCTTCTGAACAGCGGCCGTCAACACCTGATCTCGGGAGGTCTGAAAGGCATCGAAAAGGAGAGTCTTCGTATCGGCAAGGACGGCTTTATCTCGCAGAAACCGCATCCTAAATCCCTGGGCTCCGCGCTGACGCATCCTTACATCACCACCGATTATTCGGAAGCCTTGATCGAACTGATCACCCCGCCGTTCGCGGAGATCGGCGAGACGATCGATTACCTGACCGACCTGCACCAGTTCGTTTACGATCATCTGGACGACGAGATGCTGCTCGGCGCGAGCATGCCGTGCGGGATCGACGGCGACGAAAGCATCCCGATCGCGAGCTACGGCGCCTCGAATGTCGGCCGGATGAAACACGTTTACCGGCGCGGCCTGTGGCATCGCTACGGACGCACGATGCAGGCGATCGCCGGCATTCATTTCAACTATTCGGTGCCGATCGAATTATGGCCGGCGCTCCGCGAACTCGAAAACAGCGAGACGAGCCTAGAGGCCTTCACGGCCGAAGGTTACTTCGGCCTGATCCGTAACTTTCAGCGCGTCGGCTGGATCATCTTGTACCTGTTCGGCTCCTCGCCGGCCATCTGCAAAAGCTTCTTCAAGAGCCGCCCCTCTTTGATGGATCAGTTCGAAATCCTGAATCGTGGCACCCTGTATCATCCTTACGCGACCTCGCTCAGGATGAGCGACATCGGCTACAAAAGCAAAAACCAGGCGAATCTGAACATCGATTACAATTCGCTGCCCGCCTATATCGCGAGCCTGTATCATGCGATCACGACTCCGTACCCGGAATACGAAAAAATCGGCGTGAAGGTGGACGGCGAATACCGGCAGTTGAACAGCAACATCCTGCAAATCGAGAACGAGTTTTACAGCACGATGCGCCCGAAACAGATCGCGATGTCCGGCGAAAAACCGACGCTGGCGCTGAAGCGGCGCGGTCTCCGTTATATCGAAATGCGTTCTCTCGATATTGATGTGTTCAAACCGGTCGGCATCGACGCGAGCCGGGGCCGCTTCATCGAAGCCTTGCTGTTGAACTGCCTGTTGCACGACAGCCCCCCCCATGCGCCCGAAGATTATCAAACCTATAATGCGAATCAACTGGCGGTTGCCAATTCCGGGAGAAAGCCCGGCCTGGAGCTGAATAAAAACGGTAAGACGATTGCCTTGCAGGATTGGGCGAACGAAATACTCGACGCGATGGAACCGATCTGTACGGTTCTCGATGAAGGCCTGGCTGATAAGCCATACAGCGCGGCTTTGGCGGAACAACGCGAGGTAGTACAAAACCCGGATCTGACGCCGTCTGCACGTATGCTGAGCACGATGTCAGGCAACGATGAGCCGTTTGCCTGTTTCGCTTTGCAGGCATCGAACGGCCATGCGCAGTATTTCAAAGACCATAAACTTAGCGATGCCCGCAAACGGGAGTTTTTGCAACTCGCCGAACAATCGCTGATCAAACAAGCCGAGATCGAAAGCAGGGACACGCTTTCCTTCGATGATTTTCTGGCAAACTACTTTGCCCAATGTGACGATATAACCCAGCCGACATGACCGCTTTCGATATCCAGACCCTGCAAACCGAATTACAGAACAAGAATCCGCGCATCATTTTGAAAAAAGCGCTGGGGCTGTTCGATAACATCGCGATTTCGTTCAGCGGTGCGGAAGACGTGGTGCTGATCGACATGGCGGTCAAAATCCGCCCGGACATTCAGGTGTTCTCGCTGGACACCGGCCGCCTGCATCCAGAAACCTACCGCTTCATCGAAAAAGTCAGAAAGCATTACGGCATTGCGATCGACATATTGAGCCCGGATCGCGAACTGCTGGACAATCTGGTCAAAACCAAGGGCCTGTTCAGTTTCTATGAAGACGGCCACCACGAATGCTGCGGAATTCGCAAGGTCGAGCCGCTCAAACGCAAGCTTGCGCACCTCGATGCCTGGATCACCGGCCAGCG
Organism: Methylomicrobium sp.; assembly: GCA_051061095.1. Lineage (GTDB taxonomy): Bacteria > Pseudomonadota > Gammaproteobacteria > Methylococcales > Methylomonadaceae > Methylomicrobium. The sequence continues at coordinate 6,127 of JBPFEE010000030.1, forward strand.
CAAGGACCAGAGCCTGGATACCCGGCAAAACCTCCCCGAAGTCCAGATCGATATGGCGTTTTCGACGCCGGTGCATCAATTGATCAAGTTCAACCCGTTGTCAAACTGGACTTCCGCGCAGGTATGGGACTATATCGAGGCCTATCAGGTGCCTTTCAACGAACTGCATCAGCGCGGCTTCATCAGTATCGGCTGCGAGCCTTGCACCCGGCCGGTTCTGCCCAACCAGCACGAGCGCGCCGGACGCTGGTGGTGGGAGGATGCGGCCAAGAAGGAGTGCGGGCTGCATGCGGGGAATGTGGAAGGGAAATGAAGCTGCCCCCGATTCCACAGGCCGGTTATTTGTCAGAATGGCATGGTAATTAGGGCTTGCTGTAGTCATCAATTTTTTTCTCTCGTGCCTCAATTCTTTTGGGGCAGTACGCTTATCCTGTCAAGTATCCGGGTAGATAGATACCGGATTAATAATATGGCTTAACGTACAGACGTAACTCTCTACAAAGCGGTAAATATAACTCGTATTTTGTGGGGTAGTGAGACGTTCAATGTTCGGTATTCCTACTCTACTTCACACTCAAGAAATGGAGGGTACCGTGAAGCGATATTGGACATATATACTGCTAGTTCCCGTATTGGCTGTTTCCCTAATAGTTATTCAGGGCACGGCCTTAACTGAAGGAAAACATCAGCCCCAGACAAAACGCGATAAGCAAATCAATAAGCAGGCACAGCAAACGCTAGCCGACGGAAGGCAAATTTTTCGTTTCGATACCTTCGGCGACGAGGCTTTCTGGGGCGATACGCTAAAGTTACACCAGGCGATAAAAGGCGCCCACTTCGAAGGCGTAGGACCGGGCGTAAGCCCGAAGACGGCGCTGGAGGTGGGACTCAAGGTGGATGTGGATGCGCTTCCGGCTAATATCGTATCCAGCTTGAAGAGCGGGCAGGTGAATTTGGATGATCCGGCGGTCACGCTTGAATTGCTGCGCCTCAATGCGGTCGTCGGCATCACCGGAATCTTTGCCGGAAATGATCTGAATTCGATCGGCATACAATGCGCTCTTTGCCACTCTACGGTGGACAATTCACTGGCGCCGGGGATTGGTCATCGGCTCGACGGCTGGGCCAATCGCGATCTCAACGTCGGCGCGATCATCGGGCTAGCCCCCGATTTAAGTGCGTTTACGACGCTGCTCGAAGTCGACGAGGATACGGTGCGCGACGTGTTGGCATCCTGGGGACCGGGAAAATTCGATGCCGAGCTTGTTCTCGACGGTAAAGCCTTCCGCCCCGATGGCGGCTCGGCCGCCACGCTTATCCCGCCCGCATTCGGTCTGGCCGGCGTCAACCTGCATACCTGGACCGGCTGGGGATCCGTACCCCACTGGAATGCCTTTGTCGCCGTGCTGGAAATGCACGGAAAAGGCACCTTCTTCGATCCGCGCTTGAAAGATGCGGAGCAATTCCCGGTCGCCGCCAAAGCCGGCTTCGACAATGTGCGCAACGATCCCGACCTTGTCAGCCCCAAACTGCCGGCATTGCATTTCTATCAATTGGCGATTCCCGCGCCGGCGGCGCCGGCGGGCAGTTTCGATCCATCCGCCGCGGCTAGGGGCAAACAGGTTTTCGAAGCCAAGGGCCAATGCGCGACCTGCCATGTGCCGCCGACTTATAGCGAGCCGGGATGGAACATGCATACCGCGGAAGAGATCGGCATTGACGATTTCCAAGCCAGCCGGGCACCGGACAAGCGCTACCGCACTGCGCCGCTAAAGGGACTGTGGACCCATATCAAAGGCGGTTTTTATCATGATGGTAGATTTGCCACGCTGCTTGATGTAGTGAACCATTACAATGAGCACTTCAGCTTAGGATTAACCGGGCAGGAGAAAGATGAACTGGTCGAGTATTTGAAATCAATCTAACGTTATATTTTTAGCGACGATGATTGGGTCAACTGCTGTTTGGTTAACCCAACGATTAGTTTTTTCGGTGTTGGGTTAATGATAAAGCCGTTAACCCAACTTAAATCGGTAATTTTGTAATACGGTTAGACCTGGTCTGAAATCGTTGCATTTTCAGCCACTACAACCCGGTTGCGTCCTTCCCGTTTTGCCTGATAAAGCGCTTTATCCGCTTCATTGAGCAATCTTAGCGTATTGAGTTTCTTGTGGGGGACGAAAGAGGCGATGCCCGCACTCACAGTAATTCTTTTTGCTCCGTCATATTCGATATCAAGATCATATACTCCCTGCCTTATCAACTCGGCGGTATGGCGTGCCGTTTCTGCGGAGGTATTCCCCAGAATCAACACGAATTCCTCTCCGCCATAGCGCGCTGCGAGGTCTTCGGCCCTATGGGAGAATTTCTTCAAGACATGGGCAACTTCTATCAGGCATTGGTCTCCTGCGGGATGCCCGAGTATATCGTTATATTGCTTGAAATAATCAATATCCAGTATCACCAGACTGAGCGGCTCCTGAAAGCGAAGAGCGCGCCGCCATTCCTTATCCAGAGCCTCATTAAAATTCAGGCGGTTGGCAAGTCCCGTCAGCGGATCATGCAATGCCTGGAATTGAATTCGTTCCTCGATCAATTTGCGTTCCGTGATATTTTGATGAGAAATCACCAGCAGCGACGGTAACCTGCATTTAAGCGGCGTAACGCGCATCATGAACCAGCGTTTCGTATCGGGGCTGTGACAAGGGTATTCGCAATAAAATGAAGCACGGCTTCCATATGCGACTTCTTGGATGCCGGTTGCGATTTCAGATGCAAGTCTGTCGCCGCCGGCAGCGCTAAGCGAGCAAACATTCAAATAATTGCTGTCTAGAGCAAATCCGTCCGCTAAATCATTATCCTTACCGAATTGCTTCCAGGCCTGGTTGACATAGAGGATCGTACCGTCTTGACGGATTACGGCAATTTCCTGATCCAGGGAATCCAGTACCGCTTCAAAAATCTCATTTAAATCGCTCACTTTCAAAATCCGGTATTCTGCAAAACGGGCATAAGTCGACCGAATCCCGCAATTGACGGCTTCCCGTAAAGTTCCAATCTGTTGAGTATCGGTTCTGCAGGAAAGCCCGGTTTCTGCCTATGATTGGGCGACACAGACTTGGTTTGACGCCAAGTTTTCGCGATAGGAACATCTATGAGTATAGTGCAACTCATACAATAGCCTCTCATTCCGGTGCATTGTCTGGGGCTAGTTCGATTATGACTCGCTCGATTTCTAAATGGTTCGTTATGGGCGGCTCTGCTTTTGGCCCGTTACTCGTGCAAGCCGGAGTCAATACCGGCAAGCCGATGAACAAGATTGCGGCGTTGGTCTGCGGCGCTCGAAATGCAGTGGAGACAGGTAAAAGACGATTTCAGGTTTTTTGTGGAAGGGACAAAGTTCTGTTGATGATGCGCAAAATCATTCCGATGAGCGATGTCTTCTCACTCAACTGCCAGTCGCGCCAGCAACTCCGAAATAAACTCCAACTTCTGTTCGGTTGTCTCAAACTTTTTGATGAATCTGAGTTTGTCCGCCCCGTCGAATTTATAGACCTGCGCCTGGGCTTGAATCAGGTTAATCAACTGTTCGGCGTTGATTTTCGGTTCCTTGGTAAAGACCAGGCGCCCGCCGGCCGCATTCGCTTCGATCTTTTTCAGCCCCAGTTTTTGCGCCTCCTGCTTCAATTCGGTCACGCTGAACAGGGTTTTGACCGGCTCGGGCAGGAGACCGAAACGGTCGATCATTTCGACTTGCAGATCGCGCAGTTCCTCGGTCGATTCAGCGCTGGCGATGCGTTTGTAAAGCACCAGGCGCGCGTGGATGTCCGGCAGGTAGTCTTCCGGGATCAGGGCCGGGGACTGCAGATCGACTTCCGGGCCCATTTCGGACGGCAGCTCCAGTTCCGGCTGATTGCCCGATTTTAGCGCGTTGACGGCGCGGTCGAGCAATTCAGTGTACAAGGTATAGCCGATTTCCTGAATCTGACCGCTTTGTTCGTCGCCGAGCAATTCGCCCGCGCCGCGAATTTCTAGGTCGTGCGAGGACAACATGAAGCCTGCGCCGAGGTCGCCGGAGGCTTCGATCGCTTCGAGCCGCTTCTGAGCATCCTTGGTCATCAGGGTTTTCGGCGGCACGATGAAATAGGCGTAAGCCCGGTGATGAGAGCGGCCGACGCGGCCACGCAGTTGGTGCAGCTGCGCGAGGCCGAGTTTGTCGGCTCGATTGATCAGGATCGTATTTGCGCTCGGAACGTCGATCCCGCTTTCGATGATCGTGGTGCTGAGCAACAGGTTGAAGCGCTGATGATAAAAGTCGAGCATGATCCGTTCGAGGTCGCGCTCGGGCATCTGGCCGTGCGCGATTTCGATCCGCGCATCAGGCACCAGTTTACGTAGTTCCCCGGCCATTTTGTCCATCGACTTGATGTCGTTGTGCAGGAAGAAAATCTGTCCGCCGCGCTTGATCTCGCGGAGGCACGCCTCCTGCACCAAGGCGTCGACCCACTCGCTGATGAAGGTCTTGATCGCGTGCCGGTTCGGCGGCGGGCTGGCGATGATCGAAATGTCTCGCAGGCCGGACATCGCCATATTCAGCGTCCTCGGGATCGGCGTCGCGGTCAGCGTCAACAGGTCCAGTTCGTTGCGCAGCTTCTTGAAATGCTCCTTTTGATGCACGCCGAAACGGTGTTCCTCGTCGATAATCACGAGGCCGAGCGCCTTGTATTTGAGTTCCTTCGACAGCAGTTTATGCGTGCCGATGATGATGTCGACATGGCCTTCCGAAAGCGCGTCGCCGATTTCCTTCTGCTGTTTCGGCGTCACGAAGCGCGACATCACCTCGACGCGGACCGGCCAGTCGGCGAAACGGTCGCGGAAGTTCTGATAATGCTGCTGCGCGAGCAGGGTCGTCGGCACCAGGACCGTGACCTGCTTGCCGTCCTGCACCGCGATATAGGCTGCGCGCATCGCGACTTCGGTCTTGCCGAAACCGACATCGCCGCAGATGACCCGGTCCATCGGTTGCGGACTGGCCATGTCTTCCAGGATCGCCTCGATCGCGGTCAGCTGGTCGGGGGTTTCCTCGAACGGAAACGCATCGGCAAAGGCCTGATAATCGTTGTCCACGATATGAAACTCGTGGCCTTTCTTGGCCGCGCGCTTCGCATAAATCTCCAGAAGCTCCGCCGCGACATCGCGGATTTTCTCGATCGCCTTTCTTTTCGCCTTGCTCCATTGGTCGCCGCCGAGTTTGTGCAGCGGCGCGGTTTCGGGGCTGACGCCGGTGTAGCGGCCGATCAGATGCAGCGACGACACCGGGACATACAGCTTGTCGTTATTCGCATATTCGAGCGCCAGAAACTCGGCCGGAATGCCGCCGATTTCCAGGGTCTGGAGACCCAGATAGCGGCCGACGCCGTGCTCCTGATGCACGACCGGCGAGCCGATCGTCAGTTCGTTCAGGTTGTTGACGATCTTTTCGAGCTCCTTGGCCGCCGCCGTTCGCCTTCTGCGCCGCTGCTGGGCTTTTTCGCCCGACAACAGGCTTTCGGCGATCACCGCGAGCTTCTGCTGTTCGAGCCACAGGCCCTGATCCATTGGAGCAACCGTGATGCAGAGTTTGTCCTGCGTAGCGATGAATTCGCGCCAGCCTTCGACTGCTTTCAGTTTTATCTTAAAGTTTTTCAGTCTGTCGATCAGACCTTCCCGGCGTCCGGCCGATTCGGCGACGAAAAGGATTCTGCCGTCGAAGCCTTCGATAAACTGGCGCAGTCGTTGCGCGGGTTCTTTCAGCTTGGCGTCGATCGTCAATTCGGGCAGCGGCGTGCAGTCGAAAGCGACTTTATCGCCGGGCACGCTTGAAGGCTCGGCTTCGGCGTTTTGCAGCGCGATTTGGGTAAAGTCTGATGTTCGCAGTTTCAGATCAGCCATGCTCAGAAACAGCAATTCCGGCTTCAATAAAGGCCGGTCGACATTGAATCGGCGCTGTTCGTAGCGTTCGTTCGCTTCCGCGGAAAAGGCCTCGGCCTGCGCCTCCAGCGCCGCCGGCAATACGAATACCGTGCCGGCAGGGAGATAATCGAACAGGCTCGCGGTGCGTTCGACGAACAAGGGCAGATAATATTCGATGCCGCCGGGCGCCATGCCTTTGCTGACATCGTTATATAAGGTGTTTTTGGTGGAGGCATCCGGAAAAAGATCGCGGAAGGCCTGCCGGAAGTGCTTGATCGCCTCGTCGGTGAACGGAAATTCGCGCGCCGGGAATAGCTCGATCCTGTCGATCTTGTCCATCGACCGTTGCGTTTCGGGATCGAAAGTGCGGATCGACTCGATCTCGTCATCGAACAGCTCGATCCGGTAGGGCACCTTGCTGCCCATTGGAAACAGGTCGACGATCGAACCGCGCACCGCGAATTCGGCGTGCTGATAAACCTGCGACACGCACTGGTAGCCGACGCTTTCGAGCTTGACCCGATTCAGCTCCAGATTGAAAATCTCGCCCACGCTCAGGGAGAAACTGTGAGCGAGCACATGTTCCCTCGGCGCGAGCCGATGCATCAGGGTGGCGACCGAGACGATCAGCGCGCCGCGCTTGACCTGGGGCAGCTGCGCGAGCGTCTTCAGGCGCTCGGAAATGATTTCCGGCAGCGGCGAGAACACGTCGTAAGGCAGGGTTTCCCAGTCCGGAAAATGCAGGATCGAAAGCCCGGTGCCCTGCAGGAAGAACTCCAGCTCATGTTCGAGCCGTAGCGCGGTGTGATTATCGGCGGTCACGATCAGAAACAGCCGATTCTCGTTTTTGATCGCCGAAGCCAACGCCAGCGCATCGGCACAGCCGTGCAATCCGCTCCAGAGCAGCGCGGCCGCTTTGGAATCGGGGAGTTTCGGGGAAAAGATCAAGGCGTTATTTTCGGCCATGCAGGGTTATGAAAGTTACGCTATATGAATCGCGAATTAAAAATGCCGATAGTTTAACACTTTGGCCGCGGCGATGCTGTGTGCGGGAGCCGGCATTCGGATAACAGAAAGGTCAAGCTGATGCTGTAGTGTAAGGATGGTGGCTGCTATTGTTAATAAGCAGGAAACTATTAATTAACTGTTTCTAATATTGTAAACGCCAGACATGGGACTTATACTGTAGCTGTAAAATTTTCATTTATTATCAACTACATCTTAGGAGTAAGCATCATGTCAAACGCTAAACGCGACATTATCATCGGTCTCATGTTCATCACGGGGATTGCCGGTTTCATTTCGGGCGAATTCATCTTTTCGAACGTCTTTTTCGCCTCAGCCGCGATCTACACCAATATGTTCCTGAGCCGCAGAACCCAAGGTTAAGAGATTCTTCCCATGCTTAACTGTTTCTTCATTCCCCGCGTCGCTGTTCCGGCTTCGACGCGGGTCTTTCCCGGCTAATTCCAGCCCATCCATTATACTTCTCTAGCGTCTTTTCCGGGTCTTGTGAATCACGAACTTCGGATTTGCCGCTACCACAGAACACTCCCCAAACAAGCGTTCCAATACGGCATGATAGTGAAGATGCCGGTTCCCGATCACCCATAATTCGCCGTTCCGGCGCAGTACGCGCTTCGCTTCCTTGAACATGCCGACCGCAATCTGGTCTCCTTGCAGATATTGCTGATGAAAAGGCGGATTGCAAAGGATCAAATCGGCCGATTCACTCTCGAATTCCTTCATCCCGTCGCCAACCCGAAAGGTTGCTTTGCGCTCGGTGCCGAGTGCGGCTTCGAAGTTTTCCCTTGCCGAAGCGACCGCCATATACGACTCGTCGACAAAATGTACCGCGGCTTCAGGGTTGCGCTGGGCTGCGATCAATCCCACCACGCCGTTGCCGCAGCCCAGATCGATGATCTCGGCCTGGCCCAGTCCGGAAGGGAGATGGGCGAGAAAAAACCGCGTGCCGATGTCCAGACTGTCCCGTGAAAACACATTCGCGTGATTGGCGATCCAGAAATCGGTATGCTCGAGCCGGTATCGTACCGGGTACGGATTCTGCGGCGGATTTTCGAACGGTATGGTCCTGGCGAAGATCAGTTTGGCTTTTTTGCGGGCCAACGCGGTTGTGGTTGGGCCAAGCAGGCGCTCGGCCGTCTGCCAGACCGAGGCCGGCAGCATCTTGACCATGCCGGCCAGGATGATTTGCGCATTCGGCTGTAAATGATCGCGCAGACTGATCAACTGATACTCCAGCAGACCGAGGGTTTTCGGAACCTTGATCAGCACCAGATCGTAAGTATCCGGCAACGGCTCCAGGCTATGCAAGAGCCGGACGGTGTCCTTGGCTTTACCGTTTCTGTCCAGATTGATTCCTGTGGCCTGATGCGACAGGAAGGAATCCGATACCGCATCGGGCCTATAGGCGCTCAAGGCGACCGCAAGCGCGCCGAAGCTGTCATTGATGATCAGCACGCGGCTATCGGGCTTCGGCAATTCCTGCTCGGCCAGATGATTCAGGAGATACTCGTCCGCCGCGTCGAAAGGCTGTAACAACTCGTTGGCTCGAAGCGGCAGACGGATCAGATCGAAAGCGCCTTGAGGGCAATTAAAAAGCATCAGGCGGCCGATGTTCAAGCCCGCGACATGAATTTTCCGGTTTCGGTATTGACCTTGATCGATTCGCCGGTTTCGATGTATTCAGGCACCTGCACTTCGAGGCCGGTATGCAGTTTCGCGGTCTTGGTCCGGCTCGACGCGGTCGCGCCCTTGATCGCGGGCGGCGTCTCGACGATCGTAAACACGACCGACGAAGGCAGTTCGATGCCGATCAGTTCATCGTCGACCAGCAGCGCGACGATCCCTTCCAGGCCGTCGGTCAGATATTCGACCTTGCCTTCCAGATCGTCGGCGTTCAGGGTGTATTGGGTGTAGTCTTCCTGATTCATGAAGATGAAATTATCGCCGTCCTGATACGAAAACTGCACTTTCGCGCGCACGCAGTCGGCGTCCTTGAACGAATCGTCGCCTTTCAGCGATTCGTCGAGCTTTTGCCCGGTCTTCAGGTTATTGAAGCGAACCTTGTACAGGGTCGAAGCGCCGCGCGACGATGGGCTTCTGACCTCGACCTGTTTGACGACATGCGGGGCGCCGTTGATCTCGACGACCATGCCTTTCTTTAAATCACTGGCCTTGGCCACGCTTATTCTCCTCTGTCATTGTGTTTAGAATCGTTCCCACGCTCTGCGTGGGAATGCCGTTTTCACCGCTCCCGCGGTGCGTGACGCTGGAGCGTCACCGGATACGTTCCCACGCCGGAGCGTGGGAACGATAGGGGTTAACTTTCGCCGGCATCGGGAATCCGAATCGCGAGCAAATCGCAGGACGCATGATGCAGCAAGCCGTTGGCGGTCGAGCCCAACAGCAAGGCCAGGCCGTGCCGGCCGTGCGAGCCGGCCACGATCAAGTCGGCCGCAATCTTTTCGGCAAGCCGCACGATTTCCTCTTTCGGCACGCCCCAGATCAGCCAGAGATCAGCCGGATCGACGCCGAATTTAGCGCCCAGGGCGACCAACTTGACGCGTTCGGTTTCCAGCAAGTCGTACTCGGAAGCCTGGTCGACCGGAATCACGGTCCCATAACCGGTATCCGGCATCGGGATATCGTCGAGCACATGGAGAATGCTCAATTTCGCCTGAAAGGAATCGGCCATGGACTTGGCGCGAGCGGCGATCGTTTCCCCGTATTCAGAAAAATCGGCGGTCAAAAGGATACGGCGATAGGGCGTCATGATGGCGGCATTCGATCAAATTGAATAATTCAATATTCTATCAAATTAATCACTTGGAATGACTAAACGAATATATCCATGCCTCCAAGCAGGCCCGTTAGAAATTTTACCGAGTTCCAAGTAATATAACGCAGCAAGATCACTCGTCCGGGAGCCCCCACCATGAACCGTTTCGTCCAACTGTGCTTTATCGTGTTTCTTGGTTTTTCCGCGGTCTGCGCCGCGCCGTTGACGCCGGAGAATACCCCCGAGCCGCTCAAACCCTGGATCGACTGGGTCTTGCACGATAGCCCCGAACGCGGCTGCCCTTTCCTTTACAATAGTTTCGACGAAAAGCACTGCGGCTGGCCGACCGAGCTGACGCTGGACCTGAGCGAGCGGCGTGGCGTGTTTTCAATGCGTATTTCGGTGTTTCAGGACAGTTGGGTTACGCTGCCGGGCGACGATCGGCACTGGCCGCAGGCAGTTACCCTGAACGGCAGTGCTGCCGAGGTGATCAATAGAAACGGATTGCCTTCACTTAAATTGAGTAAAGGCGGCGCAAAGCCGACCGTTTACCAGGTCAAAGGCGAATTTTTGTGGGACGGCATTCCGGAAACGCTGAGCGCGCCGTACGATACCGGCCTGTTGAACCTGAGCGTGAACGGCAGTCCGGTTCCTACGCCGGTATTCAAGGACGGCCAGCTCTGGATCAAGTCCGCTCAACTGCGTCCGGTCAAACCGGCAGGCATCGAGAACAAGGTCGTGCTGCAAGTGTTCCGTCGAATCATCGACGAGGTGCCGCTGCAGATGATTACTCGCCTGGTGCTGGATGTGTCCGGCGAACAGCGCGAACTGAAGCTGGCCGCGCCAATACCCGAAGGCTTCATTCCTTTGCATTTGAACAGCCCGCTGCCGGCCCGCCTGGAAGATGACGGCCGCTTATTGGTCCAGTTGCGTCCCGGCCGTTGGCAGATCGACATTACCGGCAGGAGCGGCGGGCCGGTCGAGGCGCTGCCGCTCAAAGCGGCGGCAGTCGCGGATAAACAGGAGGTTGCCTGGCCGAACTCCGAAATCTGGGTTTTCGAGGCGCGTCCGGCGCTTCGGGTCGTCGAAGTCGAGCAGGTCGGCGCGGTCGATGCGAACCTGACCAATCTGCCGGACGAATGGAAAGGCTGGCCCGCTTACCGGATCGAACCCGGCCAAACGATGCGGTTCAAGGTGATCCGGCGCGGCGATCCGGAGCCCGAACCGAGCCAGCTCAATTTGACGCGCAAACTATGGCTCGATTTCGACGGCGAGGGCTACACCGTCAACGATATCATCACCGGCAGAATGACGCGCGGCTGGCGGCTGAACGCCTTGCCCGAAACTAAGCTCGGCAAGGTCACGCTGGACGGCAGCAATCAACTGGTCACGCGCCTTGAAGGCTCCGGCAAGGAAGGCGTGGAAGTCCGGCGCGGGATGATCTCGCTGGAGGCGGACAGCCGTGTTGCCGGCCATATCGGCGAACTGAGCGCGGTCGGCTGGGAGCAAAGTTTTCAGCAAGTCAGCGCCGAACTGAACCTGCCGCCGGGCTGGCGCCTGTTTGCGGCGACCGGCGTCGATAACGTGCCGGACAGCTGGATCGCCCGCTGGACCTTGCTCGATTTGTTTCTGGTGCTGATTTCGGCGCTCGCCACCTACAAGCTGTGGACTCCGCTTTGGGGAGGGTTTGCGCTGATCACTCTGGCGCTGATCTGGCATGAAGCCGGCGCGCCGCATTATGTTTGGCTGCATATTCTAGCTGCTACCGCGCTGATCCGGGTGCTGCCGGAGGGCCGTTTCCTGAATGTGATCGACTGGTACCGGCGCGCCGGCTGGCTCGGATTGATCCTGATCGCGGTACCGTTCATGATCGATCAGGTGCGCATCGGGCTTTATCCGCAACTGGAAAGGCCCTGGCAGAACATCATTGCGCCGTCTTATCCGGTGTCCGCGCAAACGCCGGCCGCTCCGGTGAGTGAGGAAATGGCGTCCGGAGAGATGTTGAGTCGATCGAAAATGGCCGATACGATGAGCAGCGCCCCCAAACGCATGGGGTATCTCGAAGACAAGGCAGCCGACTTCGAACGGCTGGATCCGAAGGCGAAAATCCAGACCGGCCCGGGCCTGCCGAACTGGCAATGGCATAAAGTGTTATTGACCTGGAACGGTTCGGTTGATCCGGGGCAACCATTGAAACTTTGGTATTTGCCGCCCGGATTGACGCTGGTGTTGAACTTTCTGCGCGTCGCCTTGATGGCGGTGTTTGCCCTGTTGATGTTCGGCGTCGCCGAGAAATTGGCTTTCCGCGTTAGAGCCTCTCCGGCGCTGCTTTTCTGGTGTCTGCTGGTGCCGGTGCTGTCGCTGCCGTCTGAAAAAGTCCATGCGAACTTTCCGGATCAGGCGATGCTGGAGCAATTGAAGGCCCGTCTGCTCGAAGCGCCCGACTGTCTGCCCGCCTGCGCCGAAATTGCCGCGATGCAGGCGAAACCGGGCGACAGGGATTTGCTGATCACGCTCGAAATTCATGCGCAGCAAGCCGTCGCGGTACCTTTGCCGGCGGATTATCAGCAGTGGTTTCCGAATCAGGTAGCCGTTAATGGCGCACCTGCCGAGGGATTGTTTCGTGCCGGCAATGGCCTCTGGCTGCATCTCGGCAAAGGAAGGCATGTGGCCGTGATGCAGGGCATCCTGCCGCAGACCGGCAAATTCACGCTGCCGTTGCCGCTGAAGCCGCATCGGGTTATTGTGGACGGCAACGGTTGGGAAGTGACCGGGATCCAGGAAAACGGTCTTCCCGGCGAGCAACTGCAATTCGAACGCGTGCAAAGAGCGCAAGACAAGTCTCAGCCTGCTGCATTGACGCCCGGCGTTCTGCCTGCGTTCGTCCGGATCGAGCGCACCCTGCAGCTGGGCTTGGACTGGCAGGTTTCGACCCGGATCGTTCGGCTTTCCGAATCGGGCTCGCCGGTTCTGCTAGCGGTGCCGCTCTTGCCCGGCGAAGCGGTCACTACGCCCGGCGTGCGTGTCCGGAACGGCAAGGTGGACGTGAACATGGCGGCGGGACAGACGATGATGGAGTGGACGTCAACGTTTGCTAAAACGGACAAAATCGAGCTGACCGCCGCAAAAACCGAGCAATGGATCGAGGTTTTCAAGGCTGATGTGAGCCCTGTCTGGCATATTGAAACCTCGGGCATCCCGATGATGTATCTGAATCACGAGCAACGCTGGCTGCCCGAATGGAGGCCCTGGCCCGGCGAGAAAGTGATACTCACGGTATCGCGTCCGCAAGCCGTCGAAGGCCAGACGCTGACGATCGACAACAGCCGGCTGGCGGTCACGCCCGGCAAACGTATCCGCGATGCGGAACTCTCGCTCAGCATCCGCAGTTCCCAAGGCGGCCAGCATGCGCTGTTATTGCCCGATGCCGCGGAACTGCAAACGATCGCCATCGATGGTCAGCAGCAACCGTTGCGCCAGGAAGGACGCAAGCTGGTCCTGCCTGTGAGGCCCGGTGTTCAAAATATTGCGCTGCACTGGCTGGAAACGAAACCGATTGCCGCCAAAGTAAACACGCCCGAGGTTGATTTAGGCGCGGCCAGCGTGAATGCGAGCCTGAACATTCGGCTCGGCGAAGACCGCTGGGTATTATGGGTCAGCGGCCCGAAAATGGGTCCGGCAGTATTGTTCTGGGGTGTATTGATCGTGATTGCGCTGTTGTCGCTGGGGCTAGGCCGAATTCGGTTGACGCCGCTGAAACACTGGCAATGGTTTTTGTTGCTGGTCGGGCTCAGTCAGATTCCATTGGCGACCGCGCTGGTCGTGATCGCCTGGCTGATGCTGCTCGGCTGGAGGAGCGGCAAATCCGCCGCCGACGTACGTTATTTCAATGCGCTGCAAGTCTTGCTCGGCGTTTTGACGCTCTTGTCGCTGGCGGTATTGTTTTTCGCGGTCTCGCACGGTCTGCTCAATACGCCGGATATGATGATCACCGGCAACCAGTCCACGCCGTATTCATTGAATTGGTATCAGGACAGAAGCGCCGCGCTGTTGCCGAAAGCGGCCGTCATTTCGGTCCCGCTGAAGGTTTACCGCTTATTGATGCTGGCCTGGTCGCTGTGGCTGGCCGTGTCGCTGTTGAATTGGCTGAAGTGGGGGTGGGGATGTTTCGCCAAAAACGGATTGTGGCGCGTAAAGCCCCCGAAAATGGAACAACAGCCGCCTAAAGAGGGCTAACTATTAGTCCGGAGTACGCTCGCTGTAAGAGAAAGCTTTCGGCTTGATCGGAAGGTAACGGCTTGCTAAGTAAATAACCCTGTACTTCGTGACAGCGTTTATCTTTTAGAAAAGCGAATTGGCCCTCGGTTTCCACGCCCTCGGCGGTCACTTTCATGGACATGCTATCGGCCATGGCGATGATGGCGGTTGCGATTGCCGCGTCGTTTTCATCCTGTTCGATGTCGCGAACAAAGCTCTGGTCGATCTTCAGGCGATCGATAGGAAAACTTTTGAGCCGGCTTAAACTGGAATAGCCGGTACCAAAATCGTCTATCGCCAATTGAACGCCGATCTGTTTGAGGGACATCAGGACGGAAAGAACGCTGTCCTCGTTGGCGATCAGCATGCTTTCGGTCAACTCAAGTTCCATGACATGCGGTTCCAAACCGGTTTCAGCCAATATCGCCGCTAGCCGGGATGAAAAGCCTTTGCGCAGGAACTGCACCACTGAAACATTGACGGATATGCGGTCGAGGGCGATGCCTTGAAGCCGCCAGCGTTTTGCCTGGCTTGCGGCCATGCGTATCACCCATTCGCCGATGCCGATGATCTGTCCGGTCTCCTCCGCCAAAGGAATGAATTCGGTCGGAGAAATCGGCCCAAGCTCCGGGCTTTGCCACCGTATCAGCGCCTCGACGCCGCAGAATTTTCCGGTGGCGACATCCAGTTGCGGCTGGTAATGCAGAGTTAGCTCATGGCGCTCGATGGCTTTACGCAGATGGTTCTCCAGGAGATGGCGCCGTAATGCCGATTCTATCATCTGGACGGCGAAAAACCGGTACATGTCGCCGCTTTCGCGCTTGGCGTGATACATGGCCAGCTCGGCGTGTTTCAATAAGTCCTCTGCAGTTTCACCGTCATCGGGGTAAATGGCGATGCCGATGCTGGTGGTCGTATAGAGCTCATGTTCTCCCAACATAATGGGAGGCGCCAGGTTTGCAAGTATGTGCTTGGCAACTCGGGCGGCGTCCTTGTTGTGTTCCAGCATTGGCAGGAGAAGGGTGAATTCATCGCCTCCTTGCCGGGCCAACGTCATGCCGTCCGGCATCGCTCCCGTGTGAATAACTTCATCGCCGGCGCGCAGGCACTTTCTTAACCGTGCGCTGGTCGCGCGCAGGACGCCATCGCCCAGCGCATGACCGAGGGAATCGTTGATATGTTTGAAGTTGTCTAGATCAACGAAGAGTAGGGCCATTTTCCGGCGGCTCTGATGTGCCAGGGCGATCATTTGCTGCAGATGTTCCTGGAAAAATTGCCGATTCGGCAGTTCGGTCAGGGTGTCGAAGTAAGCTAAGTGATGAAGACGCCGCTCGCTTTCTTGCAGACGCTGAGTCGTATGGTTGGCTCTCAGCATATAGCGAACCCGGTTGCCCAGTAGCGCCGTATTGATCGGTTTGGTGATAAAGTCGGTGGCGCCGGCCTCGTAAGCCCGGTTGATCGACTCCAAATCATCCAGCCCGGTCATCATCAGCACGGGTATGTGTTGACCGTTCGGCAGTTTCCTGAATTCCTTGCAGGCGACAAAGCCGTCCATCCCGTTCGGCATGAGGACGTCCAGCAGGACGGCGTCCGCGCCGGCCGCGATGAAATGCTGCAAACCTTCTTCGCCGCTGGCGAATTCGGTGGTTTGCAGGCCGGCCGCCTGTAATGCGGTGGCGCTCAGCAATCGAATTACAGGGTCGTCATCGATAATGAGGATGCGATAGGGTTCCAGCATGATGTAGGATTACGAATGAATGGAT
This sequence comes from Methylomicrobium sp., assembly GCA_051061095.1. GTDB lineage: Bacteria > Pseudomonadota > Gammaproteobacteria > Methylococcales > Methylomonadaceae > Methylomicrobium. The sequence continues at coordinate 21,901 of JBPFEE010000030.1, forward strand.
AATGATTAATCAAGATAGGTTTCCAGCACCGCGCGGATGCGCGTGTAATGCTGTTTCAATCGTGCGAGCATTGCACCGGAAGAATCATAACGTTGATTTCTTGCCTCATTTTCTATTTCCCGGCACAGCTTAGCAAAACCGTGGGCGCCGACCTGATCGCTGCTGGATTTCAGCGAATGGGTTGTCGCCCGGATGGCATCGAGATCACCCGTGGCCCAGGCTTGTTCGAGCGATTGCAGCGATGTTTCGGTACTGCTCAAGTAGAGCGTGATAATGCGTTGCAGCAAGGCGTCGCCGCCATTCGCATCCAGCGCGCGAATGTTATTCAGCGCGTCTTCGTTGATATACGGCGGCGTCAGCTGCACCGTGTCTGTGCTCGCCGGCTCGGGAATTTGCGCCCAGAATTTGATCAGACGGAGCAGGGATTCGGAATCGAAGGGCTTGGCCAGGTAATCGTCCATGCCGGCATTCCGGCATTTTTCGCGATCTCCCTCGATGGCATTGGCGGTTAAAGCAATGATCGGAAAATAGGGCAGCAGGTCGAGTTTCTGCTTCCGCCTGATTTCGGCGGTCGCGGCATAGCCGTCCATTTCCGGCATCATGCAATCCATCAGCACCATATCGTAAGTATTCTGTTCGACGGCCTGAAGGGCTTCCAGTCCATTCCTGGCGATGTCCACCCCGCAACCGAAGCTCTGCAACATGAGCTGAGCTACTTCCTGGTTGATCGGGTTATCCTCGACTAACAAAATTTGCGCCGTGATCGGGTCTGTCATCATGGAGGGCTCCGTTTTTTCGATGTCTGGCAAGATGGCGCCTGAGACCAGGATGTTCAACAGGCATTGATACAGCTCGGATTTGCGAATCGGTTTCATCAAGTAAGCCGCGAAACCGGTATTCTTTGCCGCGAAAGCCTCGCCCTGAAATTGCGTGGAGGTCAGCATCACCAGCGGAATGCCAGCCAGAGTGGGATCGGCCTTGATGCACCGGCCCAGTTCGAGACCGTTCATGTCGCTCATTTTCATATCGATGATCACCAGGTCATACAGCGGGTAGGCGCTGCTTGCTTGTTTAAGACGCTCCAGAGCCGCTACAGCGCTGGGGACAGCATCTACCGACATGCCCCAGGACAACGCATGATTGCGAAGAATGTCTCGATTGGTGTCGTTGTCTTCGACGATCAGCAACCTGAGTCCGGCCAGTCCGGAAAGTACTGCCGGCCGGGTTGGCATCCAATGGGTTGCAGCCAAAAGCGGGAGCTTGAACCAAAAGGTTGTGCCCTGGCCTAGGCAGCTTTCAAAAGAGATTTTGCCTCCCATCAATTCGACCAGTTGCTTGGAGATCGCCAGTCCCAAACCAGTGCCGCCGTATTTGCGGGTGGTGGAATCGTCGGCTTGCGAGAAAGCCTGGAATAGACGCGGACGAACTTCCTCGTTGATGCCGATGCCGGTGTCGCGCACTGCAAAGCGAATCCAGAGCGGGCCTACATCGGCTGTCTGGCCGGAGGATTTCGGCTTTTCGTCGAGACAGACGTCGACCACGATTTCGCCCGCCTCGGTAAATTTGACCGCATTGCCCACCAGGTTGCCGAGTACTTGCCGTATCCGGGTGGGATCGCCTTTGACGCCTTCGGGGACTTCGGGCGAAATGCGGTAGCTCAATTCCACATCCTTGCTGTGCGCCTGTTCGGCAAATAACTCGACGGCATCTTCGACGAGTTGGTGCAGATTCAGATTGACGCATTCCAGATCGAAGCGCCCTGCCTCGATTTTGGAAAAGTCGAGGATGTCATTGATGATATTCAACAAGGCCTCGCCGGATTTATGCACCATGTCCGCAAAACGCCTCTGTTGTTCGGTCATTCGCGTGCCAAGCAGCAGTTCGGACATGCCCAGCACCCCGTTCATCGGCGTGCGGATTTCATGGCTCATGTTAGCCAGGAATTGGGACTTTGCCTGGCTGGCGGCTTCGGCCTGCTCTTTTGCGTTAAGCGCTTCCCGGATGGCGGCTTCAAGGCTTCGATTCTTGTCGTTGAGTTCCTGCGTGCGTGTAAAGACCTGTAGTTCCAGGTGTGTCCGATGTTCCCTCAATTGCTCGTCGCGCTGTTGAATTTCGGTCAGCATGGTGTTGTAAACAGTGGCCATTTCGCCAAATTCATCCGCACTGATTTGAGAAATCCGGCAGTTAAAGTTTTTCTCGCGCGTTACCGTCCGCATGGCCTGCATGATTTCCAGAAGCGGCGCCAGGAAAACCCGCTGTAATTTAGTGGAAACAAAGAAAATACAAAGGACGGCAAAGACAAAAATCAGACTGACTATGAAATAAAACCGGTTCAGCAATGCCTGCAAGCCGCTTTGGTCGTCGGCTAAATGCAGGATGCCGTGCAACTCCCCGTCCAGCAGGATCGGCCTGAATAAATGCAGAATACTATTTTGATCATAGAGGACGGCTTCCCGATAAAGAGCCAGCCCGGCATTTTCGGATGATGTGGGGAAGAATCGATCGAAGTAAGGGCGCAGGGATTGAATCGGATTCCGCGGTTGCTCAGCGTTTTGCGATGATGAAATCAGCGAGATAATCGCTTCGTTTGACCAGTTCGGCGTCGATGTTTTGGGCGATGGATACGCTACAAAAACATTGCCGGCTTTATCGTATAAGTGTGCAGAAACCAGGCTGGGTTGGCTATTCAAGCCATTCAGCATTTCCTGGGCGGTTTTCTCATCTTTAAATATCAATGAAGCGGAAGCGTTCCAGGTAATGATGTCCGCGATCAACATCAATTGCTTTTCGATGTCGCTCTTTTTCGAAAAGTATTCATTAATCACGACGGCGACCGTGGCCAAAAACAGCGCCAGGATGGCCGTTAACGTCATTATCGAGATGAGTTTGACTCGTATGGATGCATTGCGGAACCATTTCATTTTAGTTACCGATAATTTTGGCCAGCTTTAATAATCTTGCGCTGATATTTAAATTTGCTTCCTTCGCCACCGGTAAGTTGATATATAGGTTGATCTTGCCGTTGTCATTCCTGAGACCGATCATGCCGCCATATTCGGCAAAATTGTCGTCTTCGCCGATGGTCAGCACCGGTCGCTTTTTTATTTCGACGAGCAATTGCAGCAAGACATTTTGCTTTAGATCGCTGATATAAAGGACATGGCATTGGTCGAAATTGCGCAAGCGCGACAGATTGAGGACCCGCAGCGTTTTATCGCCTACCGTTTTGTCGTCAATACTGGTAAAGGATTGTTGCACCACGTTATCGCCGACGACGCAAAAGTTGATGGCTTCTTTCATTTCCTTCTCCGCCTCGGACGGCCAGTTCGTAAAACGGACAATGTTGAGTGCCAAGGCCGCCAATACGGACTGCTCCTCCAGCGACTGGGTGGCCGCCGACGGACGCGTGTTAGCCTGCAGAGTCAGACTCAACCCCAGCAACAGCGGCAGGATCGTCTTGCCGCGTTTGCCCATGCGTGGTTTACCCTGTATGTTCATGCGTCAATAGTTCCAACTGATTTTGCCGTACATACCCCGGTCAATTGCGGTCGGCAGGGTATTAGAACCACTATTCGTTTCCAAATGTTTTTGAGCCAGCAGATTTTGGCCTACCAAAGCCAATTCAACTTGTTTAATAGGGCGCCAGGCGACACGTAAATCAAGGGTGACATAGTCTTTGGCAGAGCTAGTGCTTGATTCAAAATTGGTGTCCACGTAACGAAACCAGAAATCCAGGTCGATATTTTCCCAAGGTGAAAGTACGCCGCGCAATGAAGCCTTCTGCTCTGGGCTCCTGGAGTTCTGCCCGAATATGCTGTTTTGCAATTGGGTATGCAGCCAACTGTAATTGATATCCCAGCGCCACCAGTCGAGCATTTGCCAGACCGTGGCGATCTCGACGCCATAGGTTTTGAGCGACAGGCCGTTGTTAAAAATAAAAGGGACTTCCAGGAATGTGCCATTGAAAGATGGCGTTCCAATCATCGCGGAGGCCAGGTCACGGTAATCATTGTAAAATCCGGTGATATCCAAAGAAACCGATTTGGCAAAAGTCGTCCGATATCCGGTCTCATAAGTAATGACTTCCTCAGACCTGAAATTGGGATTGCCTTGAAGGGAGATTAAAAGGGGAGTATTCCCTAGCCCTAACTGAGGAAAAGCGACGACGCCTCCCAGTATCGAGGCATCTTGCTCTGCTCTCGAGGGGGTGCGCACCGCTCGGGAAACGCCGGCCCATAACCGGTGTTGATGATGCGGCGCCCACATGAGCCGGGCCGAGGGCTGGCCCTCGAAGCCGCTGTAATCGTTGTGCTCGAATTTTGAACCGATCGTCAGCCAGAGCGTATTGTCGATGAGCGTCATTTCATCCTGAATAAAACCGCTGTAGACCTGGTCATGAACCGTACCCGGATCGATTTTATAAATCGATGTGCCGTTTTGAATCGGGGTGCCTTCGATACGGTCATCGCCAAAGCGGTAATTTAGCCCCCAGACAATTTCATGCCGGTCCAGCAGCGCGAAGCGGTGTTGAAAATCCAGATCCAGCGTGTCGCGATGATCCAGTAAAGGAACTTCATTACGGGTATAGGTATTGTAATAAAATTGCAGCGCGTAATCCGAGGTTGGCGATACGGTATGCTGCCATCTGGCAAGCAAATTGCCGCCGTAGGCGGTATTGTCATCCTTTTCGACGACTTGAAAAGGCGGCACAATTTGCGGATATCGGGAAAACTGATTGATATTGGCTTGATAGACATCGCCCTGGACAGTCAGGGCGTCCTGAGTGCTCAAGTGCGAGTCCAGACGAAATCCGCCCTGCACCTGATTCCAGTCATCGCCGGCTTCGCCGCCGGAGAGATGAGTGTTTTCGTCGCGATAAAACCCCTTAGCATAGACCCGGGCCGTGGTGTCTTCGCCGAGCTTGGCGCCATAGCGGAACGAGCCGAAGCCTCGTTCTTCGGTACCTCCGCCCGCATTCAACAGCATCCCTTGCGTTTCCGAAGAATGCTTGGTGATGATGTTGATCACGCCATTGACGGCATTGGCCCCCCACAATGTCGCGCCGGGGCCGCGGATCACCTCGATGCGGTCGACGTCCTCCAGCATCACGTCCTGATTTTCCCAATACACCCCGGAAAACGTACGGGTATAGGCGTTGCGACCGTCGATCAGCACCAGTAATTTGTTGGCGAAGCGGCCGTGAAAGCCGCGCGCGCTGACTGCCCATTTATTGGCGTCGATTCTGGCGACGTCCAGGCCGGGCGCCAAGCGCAGCGCTTCGGGAATGCTGGTGACGCCGGAACGTTTGATGTCTTCGTTGGAAATGACGAATATCGCCGCCGGCGCGTCATTCAAGGATTGTGCTTTTTTGGCGACGGAGGTGACTTTCGCGTTCAGCAAGTCTTCTACGCTCAAATCGAACGCGTCATTCCGTTCTTCCGCGTGAAGCTGTGGACTGACACATAACACAATCGCCGGCAGGCAATGGCTCAGGGTGACTTTCAGATGATCAATCAACAAATCTGCATTCATGCGGAATAACGGGAAGTTCTGATTTTGATCAAATCCAATGCGGAAAAGACGCTACATTGAAATCCGCTTTTGGAGCCATCCAAGGGTTTTTCAACCCCGCGGCAAATATCCCTTTATATACAGCAGTGCTTTATTTTATTTCCCTAACTTGACTTAAGATTCGAATTTCTAATTGGAGGAGAGAAAGCCAGGGTAGCAAAGGACTTTAGCGGAATTACCTTAAAAGAGAATGTACCTGGGCGTTTGCTTGTCAAGTATGTTCCAATGTCCAGTTACTTGTCAAGCACGCACGGGGCTTGCCAGTGCGAAGGGAGGGTGCAATACTGCACTGCGTGCCAAACCACAGAGTGTTGAGAATTATGTCGGTTTTTCGTTTTCAGCAGTTTTCCGTGTCCCAAAGCAACACGGCGATGAAAATTTGTACGGATAGCTTGCTGTTCGGCGCAATGATGCCGGTCAAACCGATGGATGATGTATTAGATATTGGTGCCGGCAGCGGGCTGCTTTCACTGATCGCGGCGCAACTTGGAGCGGGCAGGGTTGCCGGTGTGGAATTGATGGCCGACGCTTGTCGTGAAGCCGCTGAGAATTTTAAGCTCAGCCCATGGGCAGGCCGGCTGCACGCTGTTCATCAGCGAATCCAGGATTTCGCGGAAAACGAAATGGGGCTTTACGACCTGATCGTCAGCAATCCACCATTTTTTGAAAACCATTTCCACGCTGAGGATCCGATGCGCAACGCCGCCAGGCATGACAGTCATCTGAAGCATGCCGAGCTCATTAAAATCACGGACAAGTTGCTTGCTCCGACGGGATTATTTTATGTATTGCTGCCCGCACAGCCGGTACCCGAGTTTATTCGCCTCTGCCGTCAAGCAGATTTATATTCGGTGCGTCAGAGCGCTTTTCGAGGATATGCGCATAGTGCGGCCAAAGTAATCGCATTGACATTTAGCCGGGTGCCGCCGGCTCAGGCGGCTGTTGAAACGGTAACCGTGTATGACGCTAAAGATGTTTATACGGCAATCAGTCGAGCTTATTTGGCGGGATTTTTACTGCGATTTGCGGAGGGGAAACAGCAATCTGAAGCTGAAAAAAACTTCCCAGGCTCAATACCGTTGAACTAACACTTCCTTTGTTTTCGGTAGAAATTGGGGGGCATTTTCTTGCCGCACCGGAATAGCGTTGGAGGGACGAATAATTTCGTCCCTCTGCGATTTACAAAATAAGCAATTGATTTAGTTGACCACCCGGTGTCCGCGGTTCCGCATGCAGGTGGCATACCCGCGCTTGTAATCATGCTCGGCTTCGAAGCCTTGTTTGGCGCCGCCGCCGAAACCGCCTGCGGCCGCGCCGATCGCAGCGCCCGCGCCCGGATTGCCGGTGAAGGCGCCGACCACCGCACCGCCCGCCGCGCCGATTAATGCACCCGTGCCCGCGCCGATGGCGGTTTCTTTAGTCGTGCCGCCTGAGGCCTGTTTGGCGAGTTGCTCGCATTCGGCCATGTCCTGATTGATTCGATAAGCATTCGGGTCGTTGTAAGGGTCCACAGTCGGCTGCCAGCCGCCATAGCTGTAGCAGCCCGTCAGTAAGACGCTGCCGATGAGGACCATGCTTAAAGCTGAATGTTTCATTTATTTACCTTTTATAGAATTAAGTTAGCAAAAGTGTAGCCGATCTTTAATGAATAACGAATGAATGAATGCGATCTTAATCCGTTAAGATTATAGTTCTCTTAATATTCGTAGCGGCGGCTTTTTGACTACCCGCCGCAACCCCCACAGGCCCGATAATAAAACGATTACGGCGCTAAGAAAAGGTACGCTTATCCATAAGTCAAGATGCCAGTGAAACGGGATGTGCATCACCTGGCGGTAGAGCGCAAGGCTCAGTAATTCCGCGATCACAACGCCGATCACCCCTGAAATGGCGCCGAGGCTGAAAAATTCAATGCTCTGCATTTTTCTCAGGAATCCCCTTGAGGCGCCGAATGTCCTGAGCAGCGCGCTTTCATGGAGGCGCTGATCCAGCGTGCTGTACACGGACGCGAACAGGACCGTCAACGCGGCCAATAAGGCCAGGTAAAATAAATAATTCACGGCTTGCGTCAATTGCGTGAATAGCGTCTGCAATTGCCGCAGAATCCTGTCGACTTCAAGAATCGATAGGCCCGGAAATTCTTTCGCCAGCGCGGTCAATGCCTCTTTGTTCGCTTCCGGGAGATAAAAACTGGTCATCAGCGTATAGGGAAAGGCTTCAAGGGTGCCGGGCGAGAAAATCATGTAAAAATTCGGCTTCATCGATTCCCAGCGCAACGCTCTCAAATTGGCCACCGTCGCCTCATACTGCTGTCCGCCGGTGCTGAAAGTCAGGCGGTCGCCCGGTTTGATTTTCAGGCTGTCCGCGAGTTTCTGTTCGACCGATACCAGACCAGGCTTGGCCTGATTCCACCAGGTCCCGGCCGCGATGGTGTTTTCTTCGGGCACCTCCCGGCTCCAGGTCAGGCTCAATTCGCGATGGGTGGCGTTATCGCCCTGCGAGCCCTTGACGGCGATTTGTTGCGCCGGCGTCCGGTTGATATGCGTCAGTCTGCCCCGGACGATCGGATAAAACGGACTGCTGGCAATGCCTTTGTCCTGCAGGGATCGTTCAAATGCAGCCAATTGGTCCGGAAAAATATTCAGCGCGAAATGATTCGGCGCATTTGCCGGCAATTGTTGACGCCAGGTGTCGATCAACTCATTCCGAACCATAAAACTCGACAAAATTGCCGCCAGCGTGATGCCGAACGCCAGGATATGGCTGATGCTCGCGCGCGGCTGACGGAGGATGCCGCGCCAGCCGAAACGCCAGCTCAGGCGCATTCGAGGCAGTATTTTGCGGATCGCGGACAGCACAACCAATATGACCAATGCGAGCAGCAACAACGCCGCAATCGTGACGCCGGCGACGATCGCGGTCATTTTGGCGTCGCCGGTGTAGCGCCAGACCAAGGTGCAGATTAACGCCAGCGCCAGACCGTAAACCAGCCACGCGCTGCTCGGCAATGGTTCCAGTTCGTGGCGCAATACCCTGAGCGGCGGCACTCGTTTCAGGCGCAGGATCGGCGGCAATGCGAAACCGAAAAGGATGGTCAGGCCGGCGCCGGCGCCGAACAGGATCGCAAGGAGGCCGGGCTGCGCCACTTGCGCGGGCAACAGCGAGCGCAGCAAGAGGAACAAACCCTCCTGAAGCAGCCAGCCGAAACCGCAGCCCAAGGCGCCGATTACCAGCCCCAATAGTGCAAATTGGATGCAGTAGAGCCGCAGAATTTGTCCCTGCGTGCAGCCGAAACAGCTGAGCAGCGCCGAGGCGTCGAAATGGCGCTCGCTGTAGCGCCGCGCCGCCATCGAGATCGCGGCGCCGGCAATGATCACGACGACAATGCTCGACAGGCCCAGAAACTGTTCCGCGCGCGTCAATGCCGAACCCACTTCGGGCCGGTCTTCGTGAATGTCCAGGAGGCGCTGTGACGGATTCAGCTGAGGTCTTACGAAGCGGCGGAAGGCGGACAGCGCTGCCTCGTTGCCGCTGAATTGAAAGAACTTGTGCACATGGCTGCCGGGCTGGATCACGCGGGTCGCTTCCAGGTCGGCGGCGTTGATCATCACCCGCGGAGAAAAACTGTAAAACCCCCCTTGCTGATCCGGCTCATAGGTCAGGATTTGCGTGATCCGGAGTTTTTTCTCGCCGACCGTCAGCTCATCGCCGAATTTCAGTTTCAACGCGGACAGAATGCGCCGCTCGACCCAGGCCGCGCCGCTTTCCGGGCCGTGGCTGACGACCGTTTCGTTTCGATGATCGGCATCGGTGATTTTGAGCCAGCCGCGCAATGGATAGGCGGAGCTGGCCGCTTTGACGCTGGCCAACAGCATTTCGTCGTTCTCGATCAGCATGCTCGAAAATTCGATGGTCTGGGCTTCTTTTAGCCCCAGTTGCCGGGATTGAGCCAGCCAATCCGGCGGGATCGGGACGGGGCTTTCGATGACCAGGTCGGCCGCCAGAAATTCGGCGGTTTGCGCGGTCATTGTCCGCTCCAAACGATCCGCGAACAACGACGCGGCGGTCAGGCCGGTTACTGCGATCAGCAACGCCAGCATCAGCAGCGTCAATTCGCCGGAGCGGGCTTCCCGGCGCAGCAGGCGCAGCGCGAGTTTCAGTCGATACATACTTGCCTCCCAAAAGCCAGCTTGATCGAACGCTCGCAACGCCCCGCCAGCGCGGGGTCGTGCGTGACCAAAAGCAGCGTGGTGCGGTTTTCCCGGTTCAATTCGAACAACAGATCGATCACCGTGGCGCCGGTCCGGCTGTCGAGGTTGCCGGTCGGTTCGTCCGCGAACAGGATCTGCGGGCGTGTTGCAAACGCCCGCGCCAGCGCTACCCGCTGCTGTTCGCCGCCGGAGAGCTGCTTCGGCGTATGCTTCAGGCGCTCGGCAAGACCAACCCGGACGAGCCATTCGCGCGCCTGCGTTTCGGCATTGCGATCGCCTTTCAGTTCGAGCGGCAGCATCACATTTTCGAGCGCAGTCAGGCCGGGCAATAATTGGAACGACTGAAACATGAAGCCGATCAGTTCGTTACGCATTGCGGCGCGGCCGTCTTCATCGAGTTTTGTCAAGGAACGGCCGCCCAGCAGGATGGAGCCGGCGCTGGGCGTATCGAGCCCTGCCAACAGGCCGATCAAAGTCGATTTACCGGAGCCGGATTCCCCCGTGATTGCGACGCTTTCGCCTTTTGGGATCCGTAAATCGATCGACGACAGAATATGCAAAATACCTTCGGAAGTCGTCACCGATTTGCTCAGGTTTTCTGTTACGATAATGTCCGTTATTGGTTCGTTGCGTGGATTTTTCATGTGGTCGAAATTAGGGTTATGGCTGGGTGCGGCATTATTTTCCATCAATATACATGCCGAAACGGTTGTGGTGCTGGGCGACAGCATCAGCGCCGCTTACGGCATCGAGGTTGAGCAGGGCTGGGTGCGCTTGCTGGCGGAAAGATTGCGGCAGGCGGACATCAACGCTCAAGTCCGCAACGAAAGCATCAGCGGCGAAACCAGTGCCGGCGGACTCGCCCGTATAGACCGTATTCTAAGCGAACAAAATCCCGCTGTCGTGATCGTCGAGCTCGGCGCGAATGACGGCTTGCGCGGTCTATCCCCGGCGGCGCTGAAGCACAATCTGGCGGAAATCATTGGCCGCAGCCAAGCCCGCGGCGCCAAGGTGCTGCTGCTCACCATGACCATTCCTCCGAATTACGGTAAACGCTATATCGATATGATTTATAATGTATACCACGAATTAGCCCGGGAAATGGCGGTGCCGGCGATCCCATTCATCCTTGAGGATATTGCTCTGGTCAAGGAATTGATGCAGCCGGACGGGCTGCATCCGAATGCGAAAGCTCAGCCGCTGATTGCGGATAAAATTTGGCGGCACTTATTGCCTTTATTAAAAAAATCACCTGAAAAAAGAGATTGAAGGATGCACATTCTGACATTGGAAAAAGCCAATTTGATTATACAGACCGCGATAGCAAAGGCCAGAGAATTGAAAATGGCGCCGTTGACCGTAGTGGTGCTTGATGCGGCAGGGCATTTGAAGGCGATGCAGAGGGAAGACGGCGCCAGCATGATCCGTCAGGAAATCGCAACCGCAAAAGCCTGGGGCGCGGTCAGTATGGGCGTATCGTCAAGAAGCCTGGCCGGCGTCGCCGTGCAGCGGCCGGATTTCATGAATTCATTAGTTACGCTGTCGCATGGCAAGGTGATGCCGGTTCCCGGCGGCGTACTGATCCGCGACAAGGACAATCACTTGGTCGGGGCCGTCGGCATCAGCGGGGATGTCTCGGACCAGGATGAACGCTGTGCGATTGCGGGGATCGAAGCGGCGGGATTTGTGGCTGGCGTGTAAGGGCATGTTGCATCTCCCGCCTGCGCCGTAATGCATTTTCGTCCTTGAACCGTAGGTTCAAGTGGAGGCTGGATCGGTAAATCAGGCTTCCCGACAAGTCGGGCATGCTCACCATTGCCGGATGTTCGCCCCCGGGGTAAAAATAGGTTCAGGAAACACCCAATACATTTCGAACGCTGCAGGAGATACAGGCCTTTATTGTATCGCGTTTATTGATTTTCCAAAACGTTTTCTATTTTTTGAATCATCACGGACAGCGATGAGCCGAGATCGAAACACAGGCTATCGTTTTGATTTTTCAAAGAGGAAAGCTCATGTACCAGGTTCAGTGCCGCCATCACGGCGATCCGGTCGGCGCCGTTGACTTTCCCCGAGTCGCGGATTTGCCGCATTTGCTTGTCCAATAGCTGTGCCGAATCGATCAGGCGTTGACGTTCTGCCGGATCGCAGGCAATTTTATATTCCTTGCCCATGATCGTCAGGACGACCGCCTCTCTTTTGATCGTATTCATGAACCGTGTTCCATGGCTTTCAGGCGGGAAATCATAGCTTCTACGCGAATCCTGGCCTGAGTGGTTTTTTCGAGCAGTTTCGCTTTTTCTTTCACCAAGGCTTCCTGCTTGATCTTCAACGAGTGATTTTCGTTTTTGACCGCATTGAATTGTTCGATCAGCAAGTCCAGCTTTTCTTCAAGCTCTTTCAATTCGAGTGATTGATTCGTGTTTGTATTCATCGTCGTCTGAACTTGGCGTTAAGGGTGTTAAGAGATGTTTTGTATGCCGAGCATAAACACAAAATACTTTCTGTTAAAATGACGTACATCAATTAGTTACCGCTTGCTGGTTCCATTATACACATTTTGGGCAAGCCTCGGTAAGAGGAATAAGGCGAGAAAATAGGGCATTTTCGCACTTCCGCAAGGCGGCAGACCGAGCATTTTCGGCATATTACGGTTTTCGGTGGTAGCATAAGCCTATTCACCCAGTTTTCGAATTATGACCTACCAGCATTTAAACAGTTTCTTCAAGCGAAGCGACGAGGTTAACTCGGCTGCGGAAGCGCATGGCTTGGCGGCCGGCATGTTGTGCGTTAACAGGCAAACGCAAAGCAGCATCTGGATAAAACAATTGTTTGACGAAGGCGCTGACATTAGCCCTGAGCAGTCACGAACTTTCGCGCGCTTGTTTGAGGAAACCAAAGCGTCTCTGGAAAGCGACGATTACGATTTCGAGCCGTTTCTGCCTTCGGATGATACGCCGCTCAGCGAGCAGATTATGGCCTTGATCGACTGGTGCCAGGGCTTCTTGTACGGCGTCGGCGCACTGTGCCAAAGCGTCGAGCAATCTGGTCAGACCCAGGAAATTCTCCGCGATATCGCCGAGTTCACCAAGCTGGATCCGGATGCGGAGGGTGAGGAAGACGAAGAGGCGTTCATGGAAATCACTGAATATTTACGTACTGCGGTATTATTGTTGCGCGCCGAGCTCGGTTCGAACGGGCGCGCCAGGATTCATTAATCGGCAAAACCAAGCATGAAACAAAGCGAATTCAAAAAACGGCGCAAGCAGTTGATGCAGCGCGTCGGCAAAGGTAACATCGCGCTGATCGGCAGTGCGGCGGAACGCGTCCGCAACCGCGACGTGCATTACCCCTACCGGCAGGACAGCGACTTTTATTATCTGACCGGCTTCAATGAGCCGGAGGCGCTGGCGGTATTCATCCCCGGCCGCGAACAGGGCGAATACATCCTGTTTTGCCGGGAATACGATGAAACCAAGGCCTTGTGGGAAGGCGCCCATGCCGGGCTCGAAGGGGCGGTGAAGCATTACGAGGCCGACGATTCGTTTCCGATCGACGATCTCGATGAGATTCTGCCCGGCATGCTCGAAAACAAAGGCAAGGTGTTCTATCCGATGGGGCGCGACCCCGACCTCGACCACAGCCTGCTGGAATGGATCAACCATCTGCGCGGCCAGTCGCGGCGAGGCGTCACGGCGCCCGGCGAACTGGTGTCGCTCGAACATATCCTGCACGAGATGCGCATGTTCAAGAGCCCGGCCGAGCTGAAGCTGATGCGGCGCGCGGCCGAAGTCTCGGCCAAGGCGCACGTCAAGGCGATGCAGGCCTGCAAGCCCGGCCTGTACGAGTACCAGATCGAGGCGGAATTGCTGTATCAGTTTTATCAAGGCGGGTTGCGCCATGTAGCCTATCCGAGCATCGTGGCCGGCGGCAGGAATGCCTGTGTATTGCATTACACCGAAAACAAGGATTCTTTGAAGACTGGCGACTTGCTGCTGATCGATGCGGGCGCGGAGTGCGATCACTATGCGGCCGATATTACCCGCACCTTTCCGGTCTCCGGCCGTTTTACCGAGCCGCAGAAACAGCTTTACCAACTGGTGCTCGACGCGCAAGGCGCGGCGCTCGAACAGATCAGGCCCGGCCTGCCCTGGAATGCGGCGCATGAGGCGGCGGTCGAAACGCTGACCAAAGGACTGGTCGAGCTGGGCATTCTGAAGGGCAAAGTCAAGAAATTGATCAAGGACGAAAAATACAAACCGTTTTTCATGCACCGGATCGGCCACTGGCTCGGCATGGACGTGCACGATGTCGGCGACTACAAGGTCGAGCAGGAATGGCGCCTGCTCGAGCCGGGCATGGTGCTGACCGTCGAGCCCGGCCTTTATATTCCGCCCGATTATGAAAAGGTCGAGGAAAAATGGCGCGGCATCGGCATACGGATCGAGGACGATATTCTGGTGACCGCCAGCGGTTACGAATGCCTGACTTCCGCGGTGCCGAAATCGATCAACGAAATCGAAGCCCTGATGCAGACCGCCTGATGCAGCCGGAATACGATCTGTTGATTGCCGGCGGCGGGCTGGCGGGTAATTGCCTCGCACTGGCGCTGCAGTATTCTGGCCTGAAACTCGCGATCATCGAAGCGAACACGCGCGCCGAGCAGCAGGCGTCTCCGGCCGGCGACCGCGCGCTGGCGCTGGCGGCGGGCACGGTTACGATGCTGGACGCCCTCGGCGTCTGGCAGGGCATCAAGCAGGCCGCCACGCCGATCAAAACGATTCACGTCTCCGATCGCGGCCATTTCGGCAAAGCCCGCCTATCCGCCGAACAGGAACGTGTCGAGGCCCTGGGTTATGTGATCAGCGCGCGCGATCTTGAAGGGCATGTCGCGGATCGCGTCGAAAGCGCGAACATCGAGCGGTTTTGCCCGGCAAGGGTCGCAGGGCTCCATTCCGGCGCGCACGAGATCGGCGTCAGCCTGAAGCTTGGCGACGAACCGGCGACCGTTTCGGCGAAACTGTTGGCCGGCGCCGACGGCGGCCTGTCGTCGGTGCGCAAACTGCTCGATATCGGACAGCAAGTGACCGATTACGGGCAGACGGCGCTGGTCACCACGGTCAAAACCTCCAGGCCCAATCATTTTACCGCGTATGAGCGTTTTACCGCTTCCGGGCCGTTGGCCTTGTTGCCGGTCGGCGAACGGCATTCGGCCGTCGTCTGGACGCGTACCCGGGAAGAGGCCGAGACGCTGCTTTCGACCGATGAAGCCGATTTTATCGCCGAGTTACAGGCCTGCTTCGGTTACCGGCTCGGCGAACTGGCCCTGGCCGCACCGCGCCGAGCGTTTCCGTTGACGCTGATCCGCGCCGAGCGGATGGTCGAAGGACGGGCGGTGATTATCGGCAATGCGGCGCATCAATTGCATCCGGTCGCGGGCCAGGGCTTCAATCTCGGTTTGCGCGATGTGACGGCTCTGGCCGAAGCCCTGATCATGCAACATGCGCAAGGCGGCGACATCGGCGATGCGCGTCTGTTAAAGGCCTACGCCGAGTCGCGGCTTCAGGATCATGACCGCACCATCCGCTTTACCGATCGGCTGATACGCATCTTCTCGAACGAATGGCTGCCGCTGGCGGCAGCCCGGAATGCCGGCTTGTGCCTGCTCGATCAAATCCCGGCCGCAAAATCCATGTTATCCCGGCAGGCGATGGGTTTGTTCGGTCGGCTGCCGCGCCTTGGCGCCCGGAGGTAAACGATGAGCGAACGCTTCGAAGTGATCGTGGTGGGCGGCGGCATGGTCGGCGCGGCCGTGGCCTGTGCGCTCGGACATGGCGGTATGCAGGTGGCGCTGCTCGATAAAGCGGAGCCGGCGCGGCAATGGCCGCGGGAGCCGATCGATATTCGTGTCTCCGCGTTGACACGCGCTTCCCGGTTGATGCTTGAACAGCTCGGCGTCTGGCCGGGCATGGTGCGGCGCGGCGTTTCCGCTTACCGCGAAATGCGTGTCTTCGATGCCCGCGCAGGGGGTGAGCTGCATTTCGATTGCGCGGACACCGAATTTAACGAACTGGGCCATATCGTCGAAAACCGGGTGACGGTCGCCGCGTTGTGGGACGTGCTCGATACGCTGGACAGCGTGAATTGCATTACCCCGGCCAAGGTCTCCGGAATCGAAAGCGAGCCGGATGACGTGCAACTGCGTCTTGATGATGGACGTACTTTCAGGACAAATCTGGTGATCGCGGCCGACGGGAACGATTCGGCCTTGCGCAAGATGGCCGGCATCGGCGTGACCGGCTGGGATTATGGCCAGCATGGGCTCGTCGCGACAGTGACTCCCGAGCTTAGCCACCGCGCCACGGCCTGGCAGCGCTTTCTGGACGAAGGTCCGCTGGCGTTCCTGCCGCTGGCGAACGGCCAGTGCTCGATCGTCTGGACTTTGCATTCGGATACCGCGAAAGCCCATCTGGCTTTGCCGGATGCTGAATTTCTGAAAGTACTGGAACAGGCGTCGGACGGCTTATTGGGCAAAATGCTCTCAGTGGGTCCGCGCGCGGCCTTTCCTTTGCGCTTTCAATACGCCGACCGCTATACGGCCGAACACCTGGCATTGGTCGGCGATGCGGCGCATGTGATGCATCCTCTGGCCGGACAGGGCGCGAACGCGGGCCTTCTGGATGCCGCCGCCGTCGCCGAGATCATTCTCGAAGCGCGGCGCGGGCAGCGGTCGTTATCGGGCCGCCGCTTTCTGCGCCGTTACGAGCGCTGGCGCAAAGGCGATAATCTGATCATGATGGGCAGCATGGATGCGCTGAATAAAGCCTTCGGCATACAAAGCGGAGAAGTGGCCGAACTGCGTTCTACCGGCATGAACTGGATCAACCGGGCCGGCCTATTGAAGAATTATTTCAATCGTTATGCGATGGGTTTACGTGACGATTTGCCGTCTCTGGCCAAAGGCAGGGCCTGCTGGTAGCTTCTATCCCGCTAAAACCCTTATTTATTTTGGCGGTGAAGGTTTACCAGGCTTGCCTGCTTCTGGTATATTCGGCAAATGGGAAAACGGCTTGCCGGAAAACCGTGGGCTCTTAACGATAATAATGATCACCGGCGTATCAATTCAATAACTAGAGGGGGTTTTCGTCATGACTGAAGGGTTGTTTATTCTGACTGTTATTTTTGTGGCTTATGTCGTTTATCAAGTCGTGAACGATAAAAAAGCCAACTCAAAAGCCGAGGCTCATGAGGCGAAGCCGGCTCCTGTCGCCGCCCCCGCACCGAAACCGCAACCCGCCGCTAAAAAGGAAGCCTCTCCTGCGCCCAAGCCTGCTGCGCAAGCGCCTAAACCCGCCGTTGCCGCAAGCCCCGCACCAGCCCCCGAAGCGGCAGCGAAGACCGGGCTTCGCAATCCTGAAACCGGCGAAGTGACCCCTGCATTTACCAACTACCGTTTCGCCAAGCGCTGGATCAAGGAAGCCCTGGTCGCAGAAGGATTGCTCGATAAAATCTACAAGAACAACGAGCTGGACGCCGCCGCCGAAGCCAAAATCAAGGATGCGGTCGCAAAACTCGAAGCGATGCCGAAATACTGGGCCTGATATTTTCTCCCTTTCGCCAACAGAAAAGAATGGGCTGACGCCGGAAGCCCATTCTTATAGTCTTCCGTGTTTTTGCAAGCTCACTCGAACTTATCGGGTAGGTTGCAGCGGCTTGCTCTAATCTTCAAGCGGTAGCTCGTCCTCCCTGCTCCAGTCGCGCAGTTCCTTCTCCACGGCTTCCGCTTCAATTATCCAGTTCCAGCTTTTTCAATCGATACCGGAAAGAGCGGAAAGACAACCCCAACTGTTTGGCCGCCGCCGTTTTATTCCATTTGTTTTCTTCGAGTGCGTGGAGAATCGCCTGCCTTTCGATCGTTTCCAGATAATCCTCGAGCGAGCTTTGGTTCGGATTGTAGCGGTATTCATCGACTGGATTCAATTCCGCAATGCCGACCGGCAAATTGAGGTCGTCCACTTCGATGCAGATGCCGTCATACAAGGCCAGCGCCCTTTCGAGTATGTTTTCGAGCTCCCGGATATTGCCCGGAAATCGGTAGCGTTGCAGTGCTTCGACCGCCGCCGGCGCAATGTCCGGTTTGCGCGATTGCGTCTGGTTCGTCAGTTTAACCAGGATATGTTCGACCAGCGCCGGCACGTCGGCTGTGCGCTCGCGTAGCGGCGGCACATTCAGGTCGATCACATTGATTCGGTAAAACAGGTCCTGCCGGAAACTCCCGTTTTGAACCATCTCGGCCAGATTTCGGTGCGTTGCGCTCAAGAGGCGGACATCGACCGGAATTTCCTGTTGTTCGCCGACCGGGCGAATTTTTTTTTCCTGAATCGCCCGGAGCAGTTTGACTTGCAGCGGGGCGGGCAGGTCGGCGATTTCGTCGAGAAACAGCGTACCGCCGTCTGCCGCTTGGAACAGTCCTTTTTTATCGCTGACCGCGCCGGTAAAGCTGCCTTTTTTATGTCCGAAGAATTCGCTTTCCATCAGTTCGAGCGGAATCGCGCCGCAGTTAATGGCGACGAAAGGTTTGTCGCTGCGGGTGCTCTGCTGGTGAATCAAGCGCGCGACCAGCTCCTTGCCCGCGCCCGATTCGCCGTAAATATAGACCGGCGCCTGGCTGCTTGCGAGCTTGGCGATTTTGGAACGAATGTCGCGCATCACTTGCGACTCGCCGAGCAGGGTATGGCGCATCCGGCGGTCCTTGACGGCAGTGTGTGCTTTGAGTTTGAGCGCATTTCCCACTAATTGTCTCAACGTCAGCAGATCGACCGGTTTGGATATGAAATCGAAAGCGCCTTTTTTCATCGCGGTGATCGCGGTGTCCATATTGCCGTGGGCGGTGATCACTGCGACCGGGAGCGGGGCCTCGGAATTTTGGATCATTTCGACCAGTTCGAGGCCGTCGCCGTCGGGTAATTTCAGATCGGTCAGACAGAGGTCGAAGGTGCGTTCCTGCAATAATTTCTTGGCGCGGGACACTGTGCCGGCGCTGCGGGTTTCGACGCCCATCCGGTTTAGCGTGATTTCGAGTAATTCGATGATGTCGGGTTCGTCGTCGACAATTAATGCGGAGGGATTCTTCATGTTTTATTGGAATGATTTATCGGCGTCGCTCAGATACAGCCGGAAGCTGCTGCGCTGATTTTCGGTTAAATAATAGCCCAATTTGGCCTGGTTTAATTCGGCCAATTCCTTACAAATGAAAAGCCCTAACCCTGTGCCTTTGTTCGAGGTGGTAAAAAAGGGTTCGAAAAGATGGCTCAAATGTTCGCGGTCGATCCCCTGACCATTGTCGATAACCTCGATGCAGGGCGAATTTTGCGCCATGAAAGCGCGCAGAACGATCGGGCCTTGTTCCGGATGGCCGTACAGCAGCGCATTTTGGCATAAATTGTCGAGGATCTGCTTCAAATGGCCGGGGTCGATGAACGCCGTGAGCCGGTCCTGATCCATATAAAGCCTGAATGCCTTTTGCTCGACCAGATGATGTTCCAGAGTAAAAGTTTCCATATAGTGTGTCAGCCAGGGTTTAAGCTGGATTTTCTCCCGGCGCGAGGCGCTGCGTCGGGACAGCTGCAAGATGTCCTCGATGATCTGGTTGACGCGTTTGGAGTGAGTCTGGATGATCTGGGTCAAACGCTGGTCCTGCGGCGAGAAGTTCGGATTTTCCGAAAGCAGTTGTCCGGCATGGCTGATTGCGCTGAGCGGGTTCCGGATTTCATGTGCGATACTCGCGCTCAGCCGTCCCAAAGAAGCCAGCTTGCTTTGTTGCACATGCTGGTTATACAGGGCGATGTCTTCCAGCATTAGCATGTAAAAAGCACGGCTTCGGGTCGGCAGCAGCATGAAGCGGACGCGGATTTCGGCTTGATCGTCCAGAGTTAGCAGTGACTGATCCAGTTCCTGATCATGGAACCAATCGCTGAAGTCTTCGGATAAGCGTGCCGAAATATCGCCCAGCTGCAACGGTCTCTTCTCCAGATTCAGCATTCTTAATGCGGCCGCATTGGCCAATTGTATGCTTTGCTTCCGGTTGGTAATGATGATCCCGGTTTGCAGATGCTGGATGATATAGTGATTCAGTTCTTCCAGATTCGCGATCGTTTGTTCGTGCCGTGCCGCCAGTTCCAAAAGACTTTCGCTGCGTTTCGCGAGCACATAGGACAACAGCGCGATTGTTAAAAAAGCGGCGCCGAGCATCCCCGCATAGGGATAAGAGGCCGATGCGAAACTGTCGGTCATATCCGCATAAATCTCGTCGGCCAGCACCAGCAAACTGGCGATGGCCGCAAAAAACATCGCGCAGCGCCCGCCGATCGTAACGCCGCCCGAAGCTACCGAAACAGCCAGCAGTATGCCGATGCCGCTTTTGATGCCGCCTGAAGCATGCATGATCAGGGTTAAAAGGATGATGTCGGAAAACAGCAGCAGTTGCGCCTGGAAACTGTAAGAGGTGAGTCGAGTGCGCAGCAAAAATCCGGAGATCAGGGTCAGCAGGAGATAGAGCAGGCTGCCGGAATGATAAAGCGGGGCGTTAACAGAACCCAGCACCGAGGGCGCGACGCGGGCATAATACAGCGCGATGAAAAGACCGGCCAGGAACAATCGATAAATCAGGTAGACCTTCAAAAGCAGCCATGCCTGTTTTTCGGGGATGCCGTAGCCTTTCGACAAGGGGCAGGGATGTATGATGCTTAGATTATTTTCCGGCATGTTCGCTAATCTTAATGCTGTTTTTCCGGTAATTTATTAGAATATCCGTCAGCAAATAAGCATAGCATCGCCGCGCGCGATCTTGCGAAAAAACCACACCGTAACCCCGCTTTATGGGAGCAATAATGAATATTCACGAATATCAGGCCAAACAGCTGTTTCGCAGCTACGGCATCCCGGCGCCGGAAGGCAAGCCGGCGGCGTCTGAGCAAGAGGCCGAGCGAGCCGCTAAAGAACTGGGCGGGGCAAGCTGGGTCGTCAAGGCGCAGGTGCATGCGGGGGGGCGCGGCAAGGCGGGCGGCGTGAAGCTGGCGAAAGCGATTGAAGATGTCGCCTTATTGAGCCGAGACATGATCGGCAGACGCCTGGTCACTCATCAAACCGACAGCGTTGGCTTGCCGGTCCGCCAACTGCTGATCGAAAAAACCTATCCGATCAAGCGCGAACTCTATCTCAGTCTGATCGTCGACCGCGGCAGCGAGCGCATGGTGTTCATCGCTTCCGCGGCGGGCGGCATGGACATTGAAACGGTCGCCCATGAAACGCCCGAAAAGATCCTGTCGCTCTCCATTCACCCGGCCGCCGGCCTGCAGGCCAATCAATGCCGGCGCTGCGCCTATGCGCTGGGCCTGAAAGGGCCGCAAATCAAGGCCCTGACCGGGATCATGCAGGGCATGTACAAGCTGTTTCTGGAAAAGGATGCCAGCCAGATCGAAATCAATCCGCTGATCGAAACCGAAGAAGGCGACTTGCTGGCGCTCGATGCGAAGATCAACTTCGACGACAACGCGGTTGCCGCGCATCCGGATATTCTGGCGCTCCGTGATCCCGAACAGGAAGACGCGAAGGAAAACAAGGCGCAGCAATACGGGCTGAACTATATCACGCTCGACGGCACGATCGGGTGCATGGTCAACGGCGCGGGGCTGGCGATGGCGACGATGGATCTGGTCAAATTGAAGGGCGGCAGGCCCGCCAATTTTCTCGACGTGGGCGGCGGCACCAATGTCGAAAAGGTCTGCGAAGCCTTCAAGCTGATCCTGTCCGACGGCAATGTAAAAGCGGTGCTGGTCAATATCTTCGGCGGCATCGTGCAGTGCGACATCATCGCCAGCGGCATTCTGGCCGCGATCAAACAGGTCCATGTCGCGGTGCCGGTGGTGGTGCGCCTGGAAGGCACCAACGCCGAACAGGGCCGGGCGCTGTTGAACAATACCGGTCTCAATTTATATGCCGCCGACGATTTGACGCATGCGGCGGAACAGGTCGTAGCGCTGGCGGAGGCCGCAGCATGAGCATCTTGATCGATAAAAACACCAAAGTGATCTGCCAGGGGTTTACCGGCAAACAGGGCACTTTCCATTCCCAACAGGCGCTCGAATACGGTACCCAATTGGTCGGCGGCGTGACGCCGGAGCGCGGCGGCAGCCTGCATCTGGGATTGCCGGTATTCAACACGGTGCAGGAAGCGGTCGATGCGACGAGCGCTGACGCCAGCATGATTTATGTGCCGCCGTTTTATGCGGCCGATGCGATACTCGAAGCGGTCGATGCCGGCATCAAACTGATCGTCTGCATCACCGAAGGCATTCCGACCTTGCACATGCTGCGCGTGAAGGCCGCAATGGCCGGCACCGGCGCGCTGCTGGTCGGCCCGAACTGCCCCGGCGTGATTACGCCCGGCCAATGCAAGATCGGCATCATGCCCGGCAAGATCCATATGCCGGGATCGATCGGGATCGTCTCGCGTTCCGGCACGCTGACCTATGAATCGGTGCACCAGACCACCCACGAAGGCCTTGGCCAGAGCACCTGCGTCGGCATCGGCGGCGATCCTATTCACGGGATGAACTTCGTCGACGTGCTGAGCCGTTTCCAGGAAGACGAACAGACCCGGGGCATCGTGATGGTCGGCGAAATCGGCGGCGGCGAGGAAGAGGATGCGGCCGATTATATCAAAGCGCACGTGACCAAGCCGGTCGTCGCCTACATTGCCGGCCAGACTGCGCCATCCGGCAAGCGCATGGGCCATGCCGGCGCGATCGTAACCGGAGGCAAAGGCACCGCGGCCGGTAAAATCGCGGCGTTGAAAGCGGCGGGCGTCGAAGTCGTCAGTTCGCCGACCGATATCGGGGCGGCTATCAAAGGATGTTTGTCGAACTGATTCAGGTTCGTTGTTTTTGAACGCTCATGCTGAAGCCCTGCCAGGTTTTAAATAACCTGGCAGGGTTATGTTCAATTTTTTCCTTACCCAAATCCAACGTCTCGAATTTAACGCGTCCGTATGACTTTAAGAATCGCCCTCGCGCAAACCAACTTTTTGGTCGGCGACATCGACGCCAATGTGCAAAATATCATCCAGAACGCCAGGCATGCCCACGAGCGGCTCGGCGCGGATCTGATCGTTTATCCCGAGTTGACCGTGACTGGCTATCCGGCCGAGGATTTGCTTTTACGCCGAGATTTCATCACTGCAGCGCAAGCGGCGGTTGATCGGCTTGCCGAGCTTTTGCCTCAGGGTATCGCCGTGGTGATCGGTTTTCCGGAAAGTCAGGAGGGCAAGCTTTACAATAGTGCAGTGGTGCTTTATCAAGGCAGGGTTTTAGCCGGCTATCGCAAGCGCGCGCTGCCCAATTACGGCGTCTTCGACGAGCAGCGTTATTTTACCGCCGGCGACAAGACCGGCGTGTTTCCCTTCAAAGGTGCGAAGATCGGCCTGACCATCTGCGAGGATGTCTGGTATCCCGGCATTATCGCCGCGAATCAACGCGAAGGCGCGGATCTGCTGCTGACCTTGAATGCGTCGCCGTTCAACGCGGGCAAGATTCAACAGCGCGAGGCGGTGATCTGCACACAGGTCGAGGCCGCGGGCATTCCGCTGGTGTATGTGAATCAGATCGGCGGTCAGGATGAATTGATCTTCGACGGCGCGTCATTTGTCGTCGATGCGCAGGGGGAGGTCGTGTTTCGCGCCGAAGAATTCAAGGAGCAGCTCGGCGTCGTCGATTTTATCGAGGGCCGTCCGGCCAAAGGAAAATGCGCGCCCTTCTATACGCCGGTGGCGAGCGAATATCAGGCATTGGTGCTCGGCATACGCGATTATGTCCGCAAGAACGGCTTCAAGGGAGCGCTGTTGGGCTTGTCCGGCGGCATCGATTCCGCGCTGGTGCTGGCACTGGCGGTGGATGCCATAGGCGCGGACAAGGTCGAAGCGGTGCTGATGCCGTCGCGCTATACCCAGGCGATGAGCATCGAAGATGCAATTTGGGAGGCCGATGCGTTTGGCGTCAAGCATCATATCGTTCCGATCGATCCGGCGGTAGCGGCCTTCAACGGTCTTTTGGCCGATATTTTCGCGGGCACCAAGCAGGACACGACCGAGGAAAACATCCAGGCCCGCTGCCGGGGCGTGATTCTGATGGCGATATCGAACAAACAGGGCAAGCTGCTGCTTACAACCGGCAACAAGAGCGAGATGAGCGTCGGCTATGCGACTCTGTACGGCGACATGGCCGGCGGTTTCGCGCCGATCAAGGACGTGCCGAAACTGCTGGTTTACCAGCTGGCGCGCTACCGGAACGGCTTGTCGTTCGTGATCCCGGAACGGGTATTGACCCGGCCGCCGTCGGCCGAACTGGCGCCCGACCAGGTCGACCAGGATTCCTTGCCGCCTTACGAAGTGCTCGACCCGATCCTCGAACGCTATGTCGAACTGGATCAATCGGCGGAGGAAATCATCGCGGCCGGCTTCAAACCTGCGGACGTGGCTAGAGCCGTCAGCCTGGTCGATCGCAACGAATACAAGCGCCGGCAGTCGCCGCCCTGTATCAAGATCACCGAAAGGGCGTTCGGGCGCGACCGGCGCTATCCGATTACTTCCGGCTATCGGGGACTCAAGCGATAAGCTCCCGCTAAAGATTTAAAGTATTTCCGCTTGAAGTAAAGGGATACTTTGACCAAGCCGATAAGCACTGGCACCTCCACCAAGGGCCCAATGACTGCGGCAAAGGCCGCGCCGGAGTGCAGGCCGAATACCGCTACAGCTACGGCGATGGCCAACTCAAAGTTGTTGCTGGCGGCGGTGAACGAAAGCGTGGCGCTGATGCGATAGCCAATGCCGGTTCTGGCAGACATATAAAACGTGGCCAGAAACATGATGAGAAAATAGATCACCAGCGGTATCGCAATGCGCACGACATCCATAGGCAGCTGCACTATATATTCGCCTTTGAGCGAGAACATGACCAGGATTGTAAACAGTAGCGCGATTAGCGTCATCGGGCTTATTGCAGGTATAAATTTTTTTTCATACCACTGGCGCCCTTTTCGCCGCAATAGAACAAAGCGGGTCAGCATACCGCCAAAAAAGGGGATTCCCAGATAGATCAAGACGCTTTGGGAGACCTGTAGAATCGTTATCGGCACTTCCAAACCGGAAGCAATGCCAAGCCAGTCCGGTAGGACGGTGACAAAAACATAGGCATAAACGGAAAAGAACAGCATCTGGAAGATCGAATTGAAGGCCACTAAGCCGGCGCAATATTCGGTGTCGCCCTCAGCCAAATCATTCCAGACCAAAACCATGGCGATGCAGCGGGCCAGACCGATAATGATCAAGCCGACCATATACTCGGGGTAATCGCGAAGAAACACAATCGCCAGCGCAAACATCATCACAGGACCAATGAGCCAGTTCTGTATCAAAGAAAGCATCAAAACCTTAGTGTTTTTGAACACTTTTGGCAATTCTTCGTAACGCACCTTTGCCAGCGGCGGGTACATCATCAGGATTAGACCGATTGCGATTGGAATCGAGGTGGTCCCGGCCTGGAAACGGGTCAGCCATTGGTTGACATCGGGAATGAAATAGCCGAGGGCAACTCCGGCCGCCATGGCAATGAAAATCCACAGCGTTAAAAACCGTTCGACAAAGCCCAGGCGTTTGGGAGTATCGATCAAGGCTTGATCTGGGCCGGAGGATTTATTCAAGCCTTGGCGACTAGCCGTCTTTCCGGATTGTCGCGTTTTTGGCGTACCCATTGACGAAGTCCTGTTAAGTTAGCTATTGAGTTTGCCGATTGCATTCAATTCGGCGATCAGTTGTTCGCGCGGCATCGTTTCCAGCGGCAACGCCAGCATTTTGTTGACGCGCAGTTCCAGCGTGGCGAATGTCCGCTCGAAAGCCGCGATTTTTTCTTCTTCGCTGCCTTCGACGTGGCCGGGATCAGAAACACCCCAATGCGCCCTAACCGCTTCGGTCAGATAGAGCGGGCAGGTCTCGCCGGCCGCGTTGTCGCAGACCGTAATCACGATATCCATCGGCTGGTCTTCGAACTCATCCCACGACTGGCTTTTATACCCCTCGGTCGGCAAGCCATGCCGCGCCAGGGTGGCCAATGCGCCGATATTGATCCGGCCTATTGGGTTGCTGCCGGCCGAAAAGGCCTTGATGCGCCCCAGGCCCAGATGATTGAGCAGAGCCTCTCCCATCACGCTGCGGCAGGAATTGCCGGTGCAAACGATCAAAATATTGAGCATGTTTCTTCTCGATTAACGATTTTTAAAAGGTAGAATGAATTGATACGGCGGGATTTTTCCGAAACCCCCGGCGCGCGCCCGGTTAGCCGCAGCACGATGAAGTCGTCTTCCCGGCGGGTCGGCAGGCGAACGGATTTTCGCCGTCTGACGGGGCTTTGGCATCGTTGAAAGTCGGAATTTCGCTTAACGAATGAAAGGATTCCCAGGCAATGCCCTGGGGGTCGGTGATCCAGTATTTGTCGGAACGGGCATAGCAGCAGGCGGCGCCTTCCTGAGCTTCCACCGGCGCTTGCGTCGCATCCAGTTGCCGTTTGATGGCCTGTAGCTCTTGTTCATCCTCGGCCTGAATGCCGAGATGGTCGAGCCCAAGATGGGCGCTGCGATTGGAGATTGCAAAGTTGACCCGCGGATCGTCCAGCATCCATTTCGCATAATCGTCATGCTGCACAGTCGGTTCGGAGCCGAACAACGTACTGTAAAAGGCAATATTTTGTTCGAGGTTCTCGACGGCGATGTGGATATGTAGTCTTTTCATCGTAACTCCTGATATAGTTAATGCGATATTTGAATAAGCATATATTTTGATCAAAAAAATCAGCAGCATACCGCCAGATCAGGGCGGTTGTCCATTTGCTGCAGGCGTTGCAGATCGTTTTTAAAGCGCTCGGTCGATTCAACCGACGCCAAGGCGTTGTCGAGCAGCGGAAAAGCCCATTCCGGCAACTGAGGATTGACCTGATAGTAAACCCATTGGCCCTCGCGGCTGTCCTGCAATAAGCCGCATTGACGCAAAAAGGCCAAATGCCGGGATATTTTGGGCTGCGATAAAGCCAGCGCGGCCGTTAATTCGCAGACGCAAAGCTTGCCTTCTTTCCGCAGCAGCGTCACGCAGCGCAGGCGGGTATCGTCGGAAAGGCATTTAAAAAATTGAACGGGTGTCATAACGTATTTTGTATTGATATGCGCATAAGCATATATCTTAATGAAGTCAAATTCAATGATTTTATAAGCTCCGTTGTTGAATCGGTCTCATAACAAAAATACACTGGCCAATCCCAAAAAGATAAAAAATCCCATCGCATCGGTGATCGAGGTCAGCATTACGGTCGCGCCGGCGGCGGGATCCTTGTCGAATTTATGCCGGAGCAGCGGAATAGCCAAGCCGGCTACGACAGCTACCAGCAGATTCAAAAACATCGCCAGCGCCATCACGCCGGCCAGAGGCCAGTCCCGGTAAAGGAAAAAGGCGACCGACCCTACGACCAGGCCGATGAAGATGCCGTTGAGCATGGCAAGGGTCAGCTCTTTTCTGATCAACCGTCCGACGTTGATCGAGGTAATCTGTCCCAAAGCCAGCGAGCGAATGATCAAAATGCTGGTCTGGTTGCCGGTATTGCCGCCGGTGGCGGCGATGATCGGCATCAGCGAGGCCAGGGCGACCAGTTGCAGGATCGCATCTTCGAAAAAGCCGATGATACGGGTCGAGATAAAAGCGGTCGTGACGTTGATCAACAGCCATGGCCAGCGGTTATTAACGCTTTTCCAGACGCTTGAAAACAAGTCTTCTTCCTCGGCCACACCGGCTTGAATCAGCCGTTCCTCGTCGTTTTCCTCGCGGATATAATCGATGATGCTGTCGACGCACAGCCGGCCCTGCAGGCGGCCTTCGCCGTCGACGACCGGAGCCGAAATCAGGTCGTAGCGTTCGAACGCGTGCGAGGCTTCGGCGACTTCTTGATCGACCTGGAACTGCACGAAATCGCTGACCATCGCGTTTGCGACAATCTGGGTCGGCGCATGGGTCAACAGGCGCGACAACGGCAGCACGCCTTTCACTACATTGTCGTGATCGACGACAAACAGTTTATCGGTGTGGCTCGGCAATTTGCCGAGCTTGCGGATATAGTCTGCAATCGCTTTCAGCGTGAGGTCTTCGCGAATCGTGATCATGCCGAAATCCATGAACGCGCCCACCTGATCATCCTCATAGGCCAATACCGTGTTAACATGGCTGCGTTCCTGGTTGTTCAACGAACGCAGGATTTTCAGCATCGCGTTTTTGGGCAGGTCATCGGCCAGATCGGCGATTTCATCGGCATCCAGATTTTCCGCCACGCTGGCCAGATCCGCAGACTCCATGCCCGAAATCAGCGTGTGCCGGACCGCATCGGAGACTTCCACCAGCACTTGGCCATGATGACTGGCTTCGATCGCGTTCCAGGCCAGCTTGCGTTGATCGAGCGGCAGCGATTCGAGAATAAAAGCAATATCGGCCGGATGCAGCGCGGCCAGCTTGTCATGAAGACGGCTTTCCTGCTGTTTGCGCAATACGGTTTCGAGAAGCTCGTACTGTGGGCCAGGGCTTCTTTCCAGCAGCGATTTTTCCAATTGCTGTTTTTCGAGCAACGTGATCACTTCCCGGAGCTGAAGCTGTAAAAACTGTGCAGGGCTGAGCTTGTTTACGGAATCCATAGCATCACAGAGTCATATGCCGCAAGAGCTGGCGGGGATAATCGGGCTCGCCGTTGGCATGACGATTTGGCTGGGCGAGAATTGTCGATTCATTATAAGCGATATAAATGACATTGGTATGAAATATGCGTTCTCTCCAAAACGACTTCGGCCGAAGGGTGTCATGCCGTTATATTTAACGGAAAACTGTTGATTTTCAAATAAACCGACTTATAGTTAAGGCTTTCATAAAAACACTTTAAAGGAGATTTGCATGCAGCATTTTCGTCTTTCCATGATTGTGACCGTTTTATGCGTCGCGATCGCGCTTTATTGGGGCGGCATCACCAGTGCGTTTATCGCGCTGATTCTGGGAGTCCTGGAAGTCAGCCTGTCGTTCGACAACGCGGTGGTGAATGCGTCGGTCCTGAAGCGTATGGATGAGCGCTGGCAATTTTATTTTCTGACCTGGGGGATATTGATTGCGGTATTCGGCATGCGGCTATTATTTCCGATTTTGATCGTCTCGGTCGCGACCGGCATCGGCTTGCTCGGGGTGACCGACATGGCGCTGCATGAGCCGATGACTTATGCGCAGCATCTGGCCGAATCGCATGTCGAAATTGCCGCGTTTGGGGGGATGTTTTTGTTGATGGTGTTTTTCGGATTTATTTTCGATGATGCGAAAGAACTGCATTGGCTCGGACGGATCGAAGAAAAGCTGGCCGGCTGGGGCAAGCTCGAATCGATCGAATTGATTGTCGCGTTATGTTTACTGCTGATCATTCAGCATTGGCTGCCTGCCGAAGTCCGCTTGCAGGTGATGGTGGCGGGGGTGTCCGGCGTAATTCTGTACGTCATGGTCGACAGCGCCGCGGCATTGTTCGAAGACGAAGATGAAGGGGAGCAGGTTGCGGGCGCCGTCAAAAAAGCCGGATTGATGAGCTTTCTGTACCTGGAAGTGCTCGATGCCTCGTTTTCGTTCGACGGCGTAATCGGCGCCTTTGCGATTACCCAGGACGTCATCATCATCATGCTGGGGCTGGCGATCGGCGCGATGTTCGTACGGAGCCTGACCGTCTACCTGGTGCGCCAGGGTACGCTGGACGAATATGTCTTCCTGGAGCACGGCGCCCATTATGCGATCGGCGTATTGGCCGGCATCATGCTGATCAGTATTAGTACGCACATCTCCGAAGTGATTACCGGGCTGACCGGCGCCATCCTGATCGGCTTGTCGGTGTACTCTTCGATTCAGTATAAAAAGGCGAATGCCTAACAATTGTAGGGTACGCTCGACTGCATGGGCAGAGATTTGCTCCTGCAATCTCTGCATTCACGCCATCCATGGCGCTCATGCAGGAGGTACGACCCCATGGATGGGGGAGGTAGATCGCGTCGGGAACACGCGATCGAGAGCAATGCAGGCGCAATTGCCGACGACTGCAAGGATGCAGGAGGTAGGGCAATGCAGGGAGCAATTGCCGAGTGCGTACCTTTTCATTCAATCGAATGGCATCGGATAAGGTACGCGCAGCGTACCCTACGGACCATGCTTCCAACCGACCTTTTCCTCCAATCTTTGCTGGCGATCAAATCCCAGCCGCTCCGGACCGCCTTGATCATACTGGCGATGAGCATTGGCGTCGCGTCGGTTTCAGTATTGGTCGCTTTGGGGGAAAGCGCGCGGCGTTATATCGTGCACGAGTTCGAATCGCTCGGCACGCATCTGGTCATCGTGCTGCCGGGGCGCAATGAAACGACCGGCGGCCACCCGCCGCTATTCGGCGAAACGCCGCGCGATATGACGCTCGGCGACGCCGAGGCGCTGTCGGTCAGCCCGCACATCGCCGCGATCGCGCCGCTGACTATCGGTTCCGCGCCGGTTTCGGTGCGGGGGTTGGAGCGGGAAACGAATATTTTCGGCTCGACCCACGAACTGCTCAGGGTTAGGCATCTCAAAATGGCGCAGGGAAATTTTCTGCCTAAATTATCGTCCGATCAGGCGCGCTCGGTCTGTGTGATCGGCCAGACGATACACAAGGAACTGTTCGCCAATCAGCAGGCGATCGGCCAATGGCTCAGGATTAATGACCGGCGTTTTCGGGTGATCGGCGTATTGGCTTCCGAAGGCGAGTCGATCGGCGTCGATTTCGACGAGATGGTGATCATTCCGGTAGCTTCCGCGCAGGCCTTGTTCGATACCGAGTCGCTCTTCAGGATTCTCGCCGAGACCAAATCCAAGCAGGCGATGCATAAAGCGGTCGATGATGTCAGAAACATCATCAAGGCGCGCCATGAAGGCGAAGACGACGTCACGATCATTACTCAGGACAGCGTGGTCAGTACTTTCGATAAAATATTGACCGCGCTGACCCTGACCGTCGTCAGTATCGCCGCGATCAGTCTTGCGGTCGCCGGCGTCCTGGTGATGAACGTGATGCTGGTCAGCGTAACCCAGCGTACTGCCGAAATCGGGCTGTTGAAAGCCTTGGGCGCGACGCGCCGGCAGCTGCATGCGCTGTTTTTGACCGAAGCCGCGCTGCTGTCGCTGGCCGGTGCATCGGTCGGCGCGCTGCTCGGGCAATTGACTCTGGCCGGGTT
Source organism: Methylomicrobium sp. (assembly GCA_051061095.1). GTDB lineage: Bacteria > Pseudomonadota > Gammaproteobacteria > Methylococcales > Methylomonadaceae > Methylomicrobium. The sequence continues at coordinate 53,040 of JBPFEE010000030.1, forward strand.
GCAGTTAATCTATCCGAAATTTCCGCTGGCGCTGCCGCCTTGGGCATTTTTGGCAGCGCTCGGCGTTGCGCTGCTGACCGGGCTGACATTCGGTTTCCTGCCCGCCCGCAAAGCCGCCAAACTGAACCCGATCGCCGCGCTGGCCAGGCGTTGACCATGCAACTCCTGGATTTATTGCAGTTTTCCTATCGGGCTATCGTCAGCCACAAACTGCGTTCGTCATTGACCGCGTTGGGACTGGTGATCGGAATTGCCGCGGTGGTGATTCTGACCTCGATCGGCCGCGGCATCCATACCTTCGTGCTGGCCGAATTTACCCAATTCGGCACGCATCTGCTGACCATCAATCCCGGCAAGAAAAGCACCTTCGGGATCTCCGGCGCGACGATCAGCACTGTGCGGCCGTTGTCGCTCGACGATGCGGCCGCGCTGCGCAAGCTGCCGTCCGTGATTGCGGTCGTGCCGGTTTTACAGGGAAATGTACGCGTCGAGGCCGGCATCAAGCAGCGGCGCACTAATGCGTTGGGGGTGGGCAGCGCGGTGCCGGAGGTCTGGCGGCTCAAAACCGCTATCGGCCGGTTTCTGCCTCCCGAAGAAGGGAATCCCCGCCCGCTGGTCGTCCTGGGGCACAAAATGGCGGTGGAATTGTTCGGCACGGCAAACCCTTTGGGACAACGCATCCGGATCGGCACCGACCGTTACCGGGTGATCGGGGTGATGGAAAAAAAAGGCCAGATGCTTGGCTTCGATATGGACGATACGCTATATATTCCGGCCGCGAAGGCGATGGAACTATTCGACCGCGAAAGCCTGATGGAAATCGACGTGCTGTATAAAAACTCGGTTTCGGTCGCCTCCGTGCAAAACGCGGTCAAGCGGCTGATGATCGCCCGGCACGGGCTCGAAGATTTCACGATCATCACCCAGAACCAGATGCTCGAAACGATGGACTCGGTATTGAATATCCTGACGATGGGCGTCGCCGCGTTGGGCGGCATCTCGTTGCTGGTCGGCTCGGTCGGCATATTGACGATCATGACGATCGCGGTATCCGAGCGGGTGTCCGAGATCGGCCTGTTGCGCGCGGTCGGGGCGGAACGCCGGGTCATTTTCCGGCTGTTTCTCGGCGAGGCCCTTGCGTTGAGCCTCGCCGGCGGTCTTGCCGGGGTGGTGGCCGGCATCCTGGTTATCGAGACGATCGGCTATGCCTTGCCCGCCTTGCCGGTTGAACTGGCCTGGGGCTATATCGTTTCCGCCTTTGCCGTGTCGCTGTTGATCGGCATCGCCGCCGGCGTCGCGCCCGCGATCAAGGCCGCCCGGCTCGAGCCTCTGGAGGCGCTGCGGACCGAATGAGGGTGAGGGGGCGATTCCCTTAAATATCAATATATTGATATTTGAGTCCCCGAAGCAAAATCAGTTCGGGTATACTGTGGCGATTTTAATTTTGGCATTACACACATGAGACCGAGCGGAAGACAACCCGATCAACTAAGAGAAATCAAATTTACCTGCGGCTATACCAAACATGCGGAAGGCTCCGTCCTGGTCGAGTTCGGCGACACCCGAGTGATCTGTACGGCCAGTGTCGACAGCCAGGTGCCGCGTTTTCTCAAAGGCAAGGGCGAAGGCTGGGTCACTGCGGAATACGGCATGCTGCCGCGTTCCACGCATAGCCGGATGGGGCGCGAGGCCAGTTCCGGCAAGCAGGGCGGCCGTACGATGGAGATTCAGCGGCTGATCGGCCGGTCGCTCCGCGCCGCCGTCGATCTGAAAGCGCTCGGCGAAAACACCATTACGATCGACTGCGACGTATTGCAGGCCGACGGCGGCACCCGCACCGCCGCGATTACCGGCGGCTTCGTCGCGTTGTCGCTGGCGGTCAAACAGATGCTCAAGCAAAAGCAGATCAAGACCAACCCGCTGCACGGCCAGATCGCTTCGGTATCGGTCGGTATCTACAACGGCGTCCCGGTGCTGGATCTGGACTATAACGAAGACAGCAACGCCGAAACCGATATGAATGTGGTGATGAACGATGCGGCGGCATTTATCGAAGTCCAGGGCACCGCCGAAGGGCATGCGTTCAGGAAGGATGAGCTCGATGCGATGCTCGATCTGGCAGGTTTCGGGATCAAGCAATTGATCGAAAAGCAGCGGGAAGCGCTGGAAAAATGCGGATGAGGTGCAGGGCTCGATGTCCGGAGAAAAAGGCGCCGAGAACATGTGTATAATCTTGGACCCTGAACCCTATGCTCTTCACTAAACACCAAAAAATCGTTCTCGCCAGCGGCAATCCGGGAAAAATCCGTGAAATTCAGGCTATGCTGGCCGATCATCCGATCGTGCCGCAATCCGATTTCTCGATCGGTGACGCCGAAGAGACCGGCACGACTTTCGTCGAAAACGCGATCATCAAGGCCAGGCATGCGGCACTGAACAGCGGCCTGCCAGCGATAGCCGACGATTCGGGATTGGTCGTCGATGCGCTGGACGGCGCGCCCGGCGTCTTTTCCGCCCGTTATGCGGGCGCCGGCAGCAGCGACCTGGACAATCTGCAAAAATTGATCAAGGAACTCGACGGCGTGCCGGAAGCGCAGCGCAGTGCACGCTTCATCTGCGTGCTGGTCTTCATGCAGCATGGGGCCGATCCTACGCCGGTGATCGCTCAGGGCGTCTGGGAAGGGACGATTTTGACGCAGCCGGCCGGCAGCAACGGCTTCGGCTATGACCCGGTGTTTTGGGTGCCCACCCATCATTGCGCCTCGGCGGAATTGCCGCCGGAAGTCAAGAATGCCTTGAGTCACCGGGGACAGGCGCTGCGCAGTCTGACCGCCATGCTTAAGGCCCGGGAAACGGCATAGCGCCGCCTAATCCCACTTTTTGTGCGATTCCAGACCTGCCAGGTTTTCGAAACCTGGCAGGTCTTTCTTTATTTTACTTGACGATCAAGCTGTTATTGACCTGCTTGACGCCCTTGACTGTACGCGCCAGGTGTACGGCTCTCTCGGCGGCTTCCTGGGAATCGACAAAGCCGCTCAACTGGACGATACCCTTGAAGGTTTCCACATCGATCTGCAACACTTTGAGCTTGGAATCCCCGAGAATCGATGTCTTGACCTTGGTGGTCAATACCGAATCGTCCAGATATTCTCCGGTGCTTTCGTAACGTTTGCTGCCCGCGCAGCCGGCCAGCGAGGCAATGATCAACAATCCCAATAAAAAACGCAGGAATGAGCCGAATTTTTTCATGATATTTTCACAAAAGATAGAATGATACGTAATGGTGCGAGTAAGCGTTAAAAATCCAGTTTACTTGACGATCAAACTGTTATTGACCTGCTTGACGCCTTTGACCGTACGCGCCAGATGTACGGCCTGCTCGGCGGCAGTCTGGGAATCGACAAAGCCGCTCAACTGGACGATGCCCTTGAAGGTTTCGACATGAATCTGCAGAAATTTGACTCTGGCATCGCCAAGAATTGACGTTTTGACCTTGGTGGTCAACAACACATCGTCAAAATATTCCCCTGTGCTTTCGTGCCGTTTGCTGCCCGCGCAACCGCCAAGGAACACAGCGACCAATAACCCGATTTTAATCGAATTGGACTTTTGCATGATATTTTCAAACCGCATGAGGAGTTAAAAGTAATACGCTGAAGAATCAAGAAAAGATTGCGCAAGTCTGACACGGTTATATTAACATCATGTTAACCGGGATATAAAGAGGCAGGATAATTCGAATTAAATGACAATAAGTTTTAAATGGCCTATGGTTGCCGCCGTACGGTCCGGCGCCCGGCATTTACGGACAAAACCATTGATCGCCACAAACGGCGGGATTAGAAGCCCCCTGGCTTCGACTAAATTTTAACTACCACCGTACCCTTTTTCCGTCTTTCCGCAGGACACTGTCCGGATCGTTTCTATCTTTTCGCCACAGCGGATGACGGAAATGGATCACGAAATCGCCGTTGTAAGATATCACCGCGTTGTTGAAACTGACCTTGCCGATGGTTTGCCAATCGGTGATGGTTTGTCTCTCGCCTTTGGGCAGCAAAGCGAATCCTTCACGCTTACCGGTATCGGAAACCGAGATGTCGAAGCTGAGCGTGCGTTGCGGAACCGGATTGCCTTTGTCGAAGAGATAACCCATCACTTCATTGCGCACATCGTCTTCGCCGGAAGCCGGCACACCGGGCTCTAGTTGCAGCCGCATGAATTCCGGCGCACGGGTCGGGGTGTCTGCCGGTTTTCCCAATTCGGCGATCGGATAAACCTGACGCACCGACGGCATGAGATCGAGAAGCATAAATAAGATGCCTTCCTGCAGCACAATCGGCAGCTCATTGCCCCGATTCAGGCCGGTAACCTGAGGCGCATTCGTGAGTTCCACGCGATTGAGCCGGGTGGCTGTCGTTCCGCCCAAGTCGTCCGCGAAAATCACATTTGCCGTCGGCAGCAACTCTTTGTGATTTTCGTCCAGGGTCGGGAAAATCTTCAAAAACAGGCCATAGCTTTGTCTGACCCCGCCGGGTGTCTTCGTGACGCCTGCGCTGATTCGGGCGACAGCCAGCCCCTGGCGGCCTTGTTGGAAATAACCGGTATAAGGATTGTCTTCGTTGATCTGCCAGGTGCCGAGGGCACAGACTCCATTGGGCCGCAGCAATCTTCGAAAGCCGCGTCCATCCTCACCCCAGCGCAAATCGGCCGGGGATTCCAGCGCCCTGATCGCGGCCAGCGTGAATTGCGGCGGCTGTCCGCCCGGCAGGAGGCCGGCATAGACGCTTCGGTTGGTGGTTTTATAATTCGGAAGCGGCGGCTCGTCCGGAGCGCCCCACACTGCTTGATAGGGATTGGCGAACAGAGCGGATTTGATTTCGCTAAAACGGGAACCTTGATAATCCTGATCTTCCCGGATGAGTCCCTGACTTCCGAAAATTTCTGACGGTCCTGGAATTTGACTCATGGCTTACCTCGTACGCATAGGGTGGTGCAGCAGCATGGCGGGCTGGCCGCTGCGTGTGGGCTTCGGTCTGCATCACTACATTAGCTCTAACTAATTAAGTTAGTTTTTCAATGTATCACATTTTAATCTATTGCCATAAAGAATTTCCCTGTCCCTCAAAAAAACAGATATGGAAATCTAATAATATCGTTTTTTTAAATTGAATCACCTATTTAAAATTCGCTCCAACAAGACTTTTTGCATGGGGTACAGACATGGCCAATCACGTTGAAAATAGTCCCAATAGGAATCAACACATTGAAATAATGCGCCAGATTAGCCAGATGCTGGAAGGCATTCGTTTTGGCTCCATAGAAATCGTCGTGCACGACAGCAAGGTCGTGCAGATCGAGCGGAAAGAAAAATTAAGGCCCGATCATTCCATTAAATAAAACGATCGAAATCTAGCGGAACACCGAGGATTGACAGCAAATTTTTTTGGCAGCGCGGGACCGGACGACCGGAGAAGGCTGTGTAACGAGGAAACTATGAAAACCAGCCAGCTTCTATTGTTAACGACAGTCATTAATGGCTTGATCGGCATTACCGCCTCGCCGTCTATCTTTGCGGAAGGGGAATCCGACGCTGAGCTGAAAGCGAAAATCGAAGCCAGAAAAAAGGAAGTCAAAGCGGAAATCGCCGCGGATGCCGCCCTAAAGAACGGTTATTACAAGGAACCCGGCAGCTACGGCACCAAGCGGATCGTATCGCCCCCACCGTACAGCGTCAATTTGAGCAAAACCGGCATCGATGCGGTCAGGGACATTACCTGGCTGGATGTCGGTTTCGAGCAAAGGACGCGCTACGAACACCGCGACGACGATATCCGCCGCAGCAACCCTTTGCCGAATGCAGGCCCCGCCGCCAGACGTTCCTATGCCGGCGGCGTCGATGAGCCGGTGCTCTTGAAAACGCGCGCTTATTTGGGGCTCAAGGAAATCCTGGACCCGTTCCGTTTCGCGGTCGAAGTCCAGGATTCCCGGCGCTATAACAGCCGTTTTGCCGAGGATAATCGGGATGTGAACGAATTCGAGTTCATTAGGGCTTACGGCGAATTGTTTTTCAAGGATGCGTTGGGTCAGGACGATCTGGGCAATAACCGGCCGCTAAGCATCAAGGCGGGCCGTTTCAACTTCGAATTTCTCGATCGCCGTCTGATCGGCAGCAACGAATGGCGCAACACGACCAATACCTTTCAGGGGTTTCAAGGCGCTTTGGGTCAGGACAAAAACGATTGGGCGCTCGATTTGCTGGCGCTGCAACCTTTGGACCGTCTCAAATACAACACCGACAAACCGATCGAGCAGCAATGGCTTTACGGAGCCATCGGGCACTGGCGCAAATGGAGCAAGTGGATCACGCTGGAGCCTTATTACCTGGGCTTAAGAAAATCGGATACCCGCGATCCCGGTGGATTGGACAATCGCGATATCCACTCGCCCGCTCTGCGCGCCTATGGCTTTATCCCGGGCACCGGTTTTAACTGGGATATGGATGCGATTTATCAATTCGGCCGTAGCGCCAACCGAAACACCGGACGGAGCGAGGAACATGAGGCGTTCGCTTTTACCTTTGAGGCCGGCTATACCTTCGATCATGCGTGGAAGCCCAGAGTCAGCGCCATTTACGGTTATGCAAGCGGCGACAAGGATCCGAACGATACCCAAAACAATCGCTTTGAGCGCTTCTTCGGTTTTGCCCGGCCCTGGAGCGCGGATGACTATCTCGTCATGGAGAACGTCAGCGCGCCTAAACTCAGGCTGGAGTTTCAGCCGCGCAAAAATCTGAGCATCGACACAGGTTTCGGCCTGTATTGGCTGGCCAGCGACAAGGACCGCTTTAACAATCTGTTCAGTGTGTCTGACGCCAATGACTTTAATCGGGATCGGACCGGGCAAAGCGGCGACTACCTGGGCAACTCGTTCGATATCCGTGTGCGCTATCAGCCATTCGCCCATGTCGGCACCAATGTCGGCTATTCGCATTTCACAACCGGCGATTTCGTCCGCAACCGAATGGTGGCCTCGAACGGAAACATTCCTGGCGCTTTTGAAAAAGACACCGACTTTTTCTACCTGGAACTCACGCTCAATGCGTTTAAATGAAAATAGATGAGGGCTTATCTGAAAATCAGATAACGAATTCAAAATATATCGTTTTTTATTCAAAACGACAAACCCTAAGATAGCGATAACTAATTTTATATTCCTCACTAGGAGTGACCGGATGAACACCAAAAACGTATTGAAAACAGGACTGCTGGCGGCGGCCTTGCTGCTTGGCGGCAACGCTTTCGCGAACCGAACCTTGCTGAATGTCTCCTACGATCCGACCCGGGAGTTGTATCAGGATTTCAACCAGGAATTTGTGAACTATTGGCGCGAAAAAACCGGCGAAACGGTCGACATCAAGCAATCGCACGGCGGCGCGGGTAAGCAGGCCCGGGCCGTGATCGACGGGCTGGAGGCCGACGTCTTAACCCTGGCGATTACTTACGACATCGACAATATCGCCCGAAGAACGCGCCTGCTGCCCAAAGAGTGGCAATCGCGCCTGCCCAACAAGAACATTCCTTATACCTCGACGATCGTGTTCCTCGTGCGCAAAGGCAATCCGAAAGGGATCAAGAATTGGGATGATCTGGTCAAGGAGGGCGTGTCGGTTGTAACGCCGAATCCAAAAACCTCGGGCGGCGCACGCTACAACTATCTGGCGGCCTGGGCGTTCGCCGAAAAGAAATACGGCAGCAAGGACGCCGCCAAGGACTTCGTGAAGAAGCTGTATAAGAACGTGCCGGTGCTCGATTCGGGCGCGCGCGGCGCGACCACGACCTTCCTGCAACGGGAAATCGGCGACGTACTCTTAACCTGGGAAAATGAGGCCTATCTGGCGATCAAGGAACTCGGCGAGGGCAAGGTCGACATTGTGGTGCCGCCAAGCAGCATTCTGGCCGAAACGCCGGTTACGATCGTCGACGATATCGTTGAAAAACACAAGACCCGCGATCTGGCGGAAGCCTACCTGCAATTCCTCTATTCGCCGACCGGGCAAAAATTGGCGGCCAAGCATTTTTACCGTCCCAGCGAGCCCAAATATGCCGATCCGGCTGACGTCGCGCGGTTCCCGAAACTGGAACTGTTCAAGGTGAACGACGTGTTCGGCAGTTGGGACGATGTGCAGGAAGATCATTTCGACGACAACGCGATATTCGACCAGATTTACGAACAGTAAAATCTTGATCGCGCATTGTTTGAAAATATTTTTTAGCTCAGTCGGATGACTTTGGAAAATAAGGATTCCGATAACAAAGAACCTCCTCAGCGATCGGTGCGGAGTCATCGGTCAGGTCGATCCACGTTGAAATGCCTCTCGTGGTTTACGCTGAATGGTCAGGATAGACTCATTCAGCGCTTTTTTATCGTAGGGTACGCTGCGCGTACCTTTTTGTGGCTGGGTTCGTCAGATTATTTTGAAAAGGTACGCAATGCGTCCTAAGACTTGAATTTTTAAATGGTACGCGCAGCGTACCCTACGATTGGACCTAACGGCTTCCAGAGAATACCGATTTATGCTCACCACCACCAAAGCGTAAAATTCATGAGACAAAGTCATATCATGCCGGGTTTTCGTCCGGCCCTCGGCTTTACCCTGTTCTACCTGGGGCTGATCGTGCTGATTCCGCTTAGCACGTTAATGGTTAAAAGCTTCTTGCTCAGCTGGGATGAATATCTCGCCATCATCACCAACAAGCGGGTGCTGGCCTCTTTCCGGGTCAGTTTCGCGGCCTCGCTGATCGCCGCGGCCATTGCCAGCTTGTTCGGCTTCATTATCGCCTGGACTTTCGTCCGCTATCCGTTTCCGGGCAAGCGCGTGCTCGATGCGCTGATCGATCTGCCGTTCGCGTTACCGACCGCAGTGGCCGGTATCGTGTTGGCGACAATCTACCAGCCCGGCGGATTTCTCGGCAAATGGATTCTGGATGTGTTCGGGATCAAGGCCGCTTACAGTCCGACCGGTATCGTAATCGCTCTGATTTTCATCGCGCTGCCGTTCGTGGTGCGTACCGTGCAGCCGGTGCTGCAGGAGTTCGATACGACGATGGAAGAGGCGGCCTCGACGCTCGGCGCCACCCGCCTGCAGGTGTTTTTAAAGATCATCTTTCCGAATGTGTTTCCGGCCTTGCTGACAGGTTTCGCGCTGGCTTTCGCGCGCGGCATCGGCGAATACGGTTCGGTGATCTTTATCGCCGGCAATCTGCCTTATGTCTCCGAAATCGTGCCGCTGATGATCATTACCAAGCTGGAGCAGTACGAATACGCCGGCGCGACCGCCATTGCGCTGACCTTGCTGGTGATTTCGTTTTTGCTGCTGTTTGTGATCAATTTGCTGCAATACTGGGTGCGGAAGCGCTCGGGCCAACTCTAGGAGAACCATCCAATGAATGCGATAACTTATCCTGACTCAATCGCTGAGCACCGCCGCCAGGCGGCGGTGCTCAGCGATGCGCCCTGGATCAAATGGGGCTTGATCTGGGTGACCGTGGGTTTCATCTTTTTGTTTTTATGCCTGCCGTTGGCGGTCGTGCTCATTGAAGCCTTCGCGAACGGCTGGCAGGCCTATTGGTCCGAACTGACGCAAACGGATGCGCAAGCAGCGATCGAGCTGACGCTGTTCACCGCCTTGATAACGGTGCCGTTGAACACCGTATTCGGCGTGGCCGCGGCCTGGGCGATCACCCGCTTTGAATTTCCGGGCAAGAGCCTGCTCACGACCTTGATCGATCTGCCGTTTTCGGTATCGCCGGTCATTTCCGGGCTTATCTTCGTGCTGCTGTTCGGCGCGCAAGGCTGGTTCGGCGAATGGCTGAGCGAGTATGACGTCAAGATTATTTTTGCGGTGCCCGGCATCATTTTGGCAACGCTCTTCATTACTTTTCCGTTCGTCGCGCGCGAGTTGATCCCGCTGATGCAGGAAATGGGCAGCGAGGAAGAAGAGGCGGCATTGTCTTTAGGCGCCAGCGGCTGGAAGACCTTTTTTCTGATCACCCTGCCGAACATCAAATGGGGGCTACTCTACGGCGTATTGCTTTGCAATGCCCGGGCAATGGGCGAGTTCGGCGCGGTTTCGGTCGTTTCCGGCCATATCCGCGGCATGACCAACACGCTGCCGCTGCACGTCGAAGTCAGCTACAACGAATACAACTTCGTCGGCGCATTTGCGAGCGCTTCGATCCTGGCCGGGCTTGCGATCGTGACGCTGATCATGAAGAGCCTTTTGGAATGGAAGAAGAGATGAGTCGTAGGATACGCTGCTGTTAATACAATCCGTCATACCGGCATGGATTGCCCGTATCCAGAGCACAAGGATGTGTTTGAGGCTCGCCATCCTTGGCAACTCGGCAATTGCTCTGTCCATAGACCACCCTTATGGTGGCATTGCCCTCGATCGCGTGTTCCCGACGCGATCTACCTCCCCCTTCCTTGGGGTCGTACCTCCTGCATCCGTGCAGCCGCGGATTCAGGCATTTCCTGCCGGAATGACGAAGCTTTAACTTAACGATATCGGGGTACGCATCGCGAGCCGTCTTTTGGAAAATAACCTATATACCGAATCCCTATCATGAGCATCCTACTTTCAAACATCAGTAAAAACTTCGGCAATTTTTCCGCGCTCCATCAAGTCAATCTGGAAATACCGGAAGGCGAACTGGTCGCCTTATTGGGGCCTTCCGGCTGCGGCAAGACCACGCTGCTGCGCATCATCGCCGGCCTGGAGCAACCCGATGCGGGGCGCGTGCTGCTGAGCGGCGAAGACAAGACCGAACACCACGCCAGCCATCGCGGCATCGGCTTCGTTTTTCAGCATTACGCGCTGTTCCGCCATTTGAGTGTGTTCGACAATATTGCGTTCGGCCTCAGAGTCAAACCGAAAAAGACCCGGCCGAGCGAGGCGGACATCGCAAAGAAGGTTCACGCGCTGCTCGAACTGGTGCAGCTGGACTGGCTGCACGACCGCTATCCGGATCAGCTTTCCGGCGGCCAACGGCAGCGGATCGCGCTGGCCCGCGCCCTGGCGGTCGAGCCGTCTGTGCTGCTGCTCGACGAGCCGTTCGGCGCGCTCGACGCGAGCGTGCGCAAGGATTTGCGGCAATGGCTCCGCAATCTGCATCATGAGCTGAACGTGACCAGCATTTTCGTGACGCACGACCAGGAAGAAGCGATGGAAGTCGCCAGCCAGGTCGTCGTGCTGAATCACGGCCGTATCGAACAGCAAGGCGCGCCGAGCGAGATCTACGATCATCCCGCCAATGCCTTCGTCTCGAAATTCATCGGCCAGACCAATGTGTTTCATCTCGAAAATGAGGATAAAATCTGGCTGCAGCATGCCGGGATTATACTGGACGAGCCTGAGGCGCTGACCGCGCATGTGCGTCCGCACGACATCGATATCGAAAAAAATGCCGACGCGTCCTCTTCACCGTTCACGTTGAAAGACTGGCAGCATCTGGGCTCGGCGATACGGGTAGAATTGGCAAGAGAGGTGCGGGAACAGGGCAAGCCGGCCGGAGTCGTGTATGCCCAATTGCCGATTGAACGGTTTAAGTCGCTGCAACTAGCCAAGGGGGACCGGGTGTCGCTCAGGATTCGGCAGGCGCACTGGTTCAATTAAAAAGGTAGGGTACGCTGTGCTTACCTTTAAAGAGGTGCAATCCATCTGAAAAGCTTTATATAAGGTACGCGTAGCGTACCCTATATGGAATTAACCCTTTTCCGTGGAAGAAGGAATGAATGTTGACAAAGTCTCGCGGCTATCTGCAAAAATCTATCGCTGAATTGACGTTAAGGAAAGCATGAACCTAAACCAACTCGAACTCCTCCGGATTTTACAGGAAACCAATTTCAACCTGTCGAAAGCCGCGGAGAAAATGTTTGTCGTGCAGTCGGCGGTCAGCCGCCAGTTGCAGTTGCTGGAAAGCGAGCTCGGCACGCCGGTGTTCGAGCGGCAAGGAAAAAAATTGATCGGCCTGACCCCGCTGGGCGAGCGGATTATGGAAGAAGTAACGCTGATCAATGTCTCCAAGCGCAATATCCAGACGATTGCGGAAGATTTTCTGAACAATCGCAACGGCGAGTTGCATATCGCGACTACCCATACGCAGGCCAAATATTTTCTGCCGGAACCGATCCGCAAATTCCGCGAGAAATATCCGAACATCAAAATCTATATCGTGCAGTCGTCGCCGACCAATCTGATCGACCTCCTGCATCATCATCAGGCCGACATCGCGATCTGCACCGAAAAGCTGGATGAAAACGACGACAAGTTGATCATCAATCCGTGCTACGAATGGCATCATGTCGCGGTCGTGCCGAAAGACCATCCTTTGGCCGTAGGCGAGATTACGCTGGAGCGGCTGGCCGATTTCCCGATTTTGACCTACAGCAAGGGCTATACCGGCCGGTCGAACATCGAAAAGGCCTTGACCGACAGCCATATCGGCCTGGATATCACGCTCGAAGCGGCCGATTCGGATATCATCAAAACCTATGTCCGGATCGGCCTCGGAGTCGGGATTATTGCGGCGACCGCGTTCGAGCCGCAGGCCGATGAAGACCTGGTCGCGCGCGATCTCGGCCATCTGATTCCGCCTTCGGTGACACGGTTCGCTTATTTGAAGCAGTTGTACCTGCCGTCGTTCTGCCGGTTTTTCATCGACGAACTGCTGCGTACGGCGGGACGCAAATATCCAATAGCTTAAGTCGTAAAGCTGAAGACCGAATTCTATTTGAGTCTGGTCAACCGCCAGTAAATTGAGTCTGGTCAACCGCCAGTAAAGGGCCATTCCGGCCATTTTGAGAAAAAATGTAGGTTCGTAGGATACGCTAAGGAACGAAGCGCATCTGTCGAGTATCGCTAACGATTGATACCTTAAAGGGCACTCGGTGCGCTTCCTGACGTCGGCAACTGCTCCTGCAATGCTCTCGATCGCGTGTTCCCGACGCGATCTACCTCCCCCATCCATGGGGTCGTACCTCCTGCATCCTTGCAGTCGTCGGCACATCCAACGAGCTATGCTCCATCATTATGCGTATATATCTGTATTTTCGGCAGTTAAAAGTTCAAAGGAATAGTTGCCGTAAAAATCTCCTTCGACCAATTCGAAGCCCATGTTCCGCGCCAGCGCGCTGCTTTTGATCTGCGTTACATTCGACAGGAGGCTCCGTCCTCCGATCGAACGCACCAACGTATTCAATTGCCGCAGTTTGTCGGAGGCTCTGGCTTCACGCACCTTGTCCAGCGAAGTGGCCGACAAACTGACATAATTCGGCTCCAATGCCTGGATTAACTGACCGGCTTGCCGGCCCAACGCGGCATAATCGAATTTCAGCGCGATTTGATAACCGCGGCGGCGGTAATTCTCCAGACCCTGATTCAACTGTTGCTGGAAACGCGCATAGGCCGGATTGACGGGCACCGTGATCGTCACATTGCGCGTTTCCAGGCCGCAGCGCACGATGATTTCTTCAAAATAAACGCCGTGATTTTCCTTCACGCCGAGGATATGTCGGGGGTCGACGTCCAGAAACAGCGTATCGGTTTCCGCTTGCGTCGGCAGCAGCAGATAGTTCAGCATGTGCACGGTTCTCGACAGACGGTCGAAATTCAGGATCGACAGCGTATCGATCGAGGGGGCCAGCGGATGATCCAGCAAATGTTCGATGTCATCGCGGTAAAGAGGCGCTTCAGGACTATTCGTCAGCAATTGTTTGGCGCTATAGCCCGTGATTCGCGACGGTTCCTCGGTCGATCTAACCGGCGACAACCGGCTGCCGATCTGTATCGGCCCGTACAAACCGTGGACGACGCCGTTATTGAAGACGAACGGCCGTGAACTGCCGTGATCGTTGAATCCCAATCGATAGTTGAAGTGTTCGACTAATTGCTGTAATGGCATGGTGTTCAAGTCCTTGATGAAACAAACAGCGAAAATACCTAATGTTGGCAATAACCGATAGGTTAGGGGATCAAGAAGGCGAAAGGAAACGATAGTTTTAGAAATTAATATCTAAATTGCTAATATGGGGAGGGAAAGGCGTCGTATTGGATAGGGTGACAACCCGGATGGAGTGCTTTCGGACGTGCTTATTTATGGGTTCGTTGCGCTACAAGATGAACATAGCGGCCCATGTCCCGGTAAGTCGGCATCCGGCAATAGCGGTATTCCAGTTCGAACAGTTCGGTTTGATCGCTCTGTTCGAGCGTCTTTTTGTCAAGATAGTCGTGAAACACGCGAATGCCGGTATGGGCCATGATCTCGAAACCCCAGGACTGGAGGTGCTCGACGAGCTTGTGCGGATATTGCGGATTGGGCGGAGTCAGCTTGTCGCCCTTGCCGAGATAGCTGTCGTTCAGCAGGTGCCGCAAGCGCCAGCCGCCTTTCAGCGCATTGGTGTAAACCATCGCATTTCGGTTATAGAACAGCAGCGACAAGTAGCCTCCCGTTTTCACCCGGTCTGCAATGATTTGCAGTGTCGATATGGGGTCCGCCAGCCATTCCAGCACCGCATGGCACAATACCAGATCGAACCTGGGCAGTTGGGGCGCTAACGCTTGTGCGGACTGATGATGAAATTCGGCGTCGAGTCCCTGGCTTTGGAAAAGCTGTTCGGCGCGCGCCAGCATTTTTTCGGACAGGTCGCAAAGCGTCAGCCGATGTCCCTTCTCCGCCAGTTCCGAGCTGAGTTGCGCAAAGCCGCAGCCCGCATCCCAAATACTGAGGGGAGTAGGATAGCGGTAGAATGCCTCCAGATCTTCCTTCAGCAGCTTGAGCCGCCAGTCGCCCTTCGCGGTCGCATAGACTTTTTTCTCGAATCTCTCGATCAGGTTATCGAAATTTTTGTCCTGTTTTGATTTCATCATAGTTCGTAAAATTGCCTGGCCCCATCTAGCCGAAAACAGCCCGAAGGCTTGCCGAACCTGCGCCGGTCATAACCGGATTTGCAGTAGCGTGAACGGACAGTCCTTTATATTATCTCTCCGTCTAAGGACGGTTGGGTAGATTGCAGGCGGCGCACGATATTTCCTTTATCCAATATTTGCCCAATTTGATCGCCGGGAACCGGATGACCGAACAGAAATCCCTGCACGGTGTCGCAGCCGTAATGTTTGACGTAATCGTACTGGAGTTTGGTCTCGACGCCTTCCGCCACGACTTTCAGGTTCAGGTTGTGGGCCATCGCGATGATGGTTCGCACGAGCGTTTCGTCATCAGGGTCCTGGCCCAGATCGCGCACGAACGACCGATCGATTTTTAATGTATGCAGCGGCAGCTGTTTCAATCGGCTTAGCGAAGAGTAAGCGGTGCCGAAATCGTCGATGCTCACCTCAACGCCCAGTTCCCTAACCAGTTCCAGGATTTTGCGGGCGTTGGCGTTGCCGGGGCCGAACAGGCTTTCGGTAATCTCCAGTTCGAGTTTTGGGCCGGGAAAGCCCGTCCGTTGCAGAATTCCGGAGATCACCAGATGCAGATCTTCGCGAATAAACTGCGCCGGCGACAGGTTCACGGCCAACCGGATATCCCTGTCGGCGCTTACGCACCATGGCAGCATTTCACGGCAGGCGGTCTCGGTAACCCATTCGTCGATCGACGCAATCAGACCGCATTCCTCGGCCAGCGGGATGAATTCCGCTGGAGCGATCGGTCCTTCTTCCGGATCATTCCAGCGCACCAACGCTTCGAAACCGACAACCTCCAGGGTGACCGTATCGCATCTGGGCTGGTAGTGGATGCTAAACGCACCTTCACGGAGCGCCTGATGCAATTTGGTTTCGAGTTCCAGCCGGCGTTCGGCGCGGGCGTTCATGTCGGCGGAAAAGAAAGTGAACTGATTGCCGCCGCGATCCTTGGAGCGGTACATGGCGGTGTCGGCATTCTTGACGATCGTTTCGGCCCGGCTGCCGTCTTCCGGGAAAAGGCTGATGCCTATGCTGGTGGTCACATGCAGGCTGTAGCCGTCCACCTGGATCGGTTCGGCGATAGCGGCGGTGATCTTCATCGCCACTTCGGCCGCACCGGTTCCCTCACGGGTCTGCGGCAGCAGCACGGCAAATTCGTCGCCGCCAAGGCGCGAAAGGGTATCGCTGTTGCGTAAACACGCTTTCAACCGCTGCGCTACCTCCACCAGGAGCTTGTCGCCGACGGCGTGCCCCAGGGTATCGTTGATAATCTTGAAGCGGTCGAGATCCAGGAACATCACCGCGATGCGGCGGCCGTCACGCTTGGCCTGCGCGGTAGCAAGGCGGAGATGATCGTCGAAGGTAACGCGGTTGGACAGCCCGGTCAACGTATCATGATAGGCCTGATGCTCCAGCTGCCGGGTCAGCTCGGTCAGTTCCTGCGTACGCGCGCGAACTTTTTCCTCAAGTTCGTTACGGGCTTTCTGCAATTCAATGTCGCGCAGTTGAATCTGCCTCAGCATGCCGTTGAAGTCGTCGACCAGTGCGCCGATCTCGTCGGAAGAAAGTTTTTCGGCGCGCAGGCTGTAGTCCTGCGACTCGGACACGCGCCGCGCAGTCCCGGCGAGTTTCAGGATAGGTTCTGACACGAGCCGCTGCAGTCGACTGGACAGTAGCATGGCGACGAATAGCGACAGCGAAAACACGCCCACGCCGATCGCCAGCTCCCGGAGTTGGCGGTGTTTCCAGGAACGCAGATCGGAGATGAGCATGATACTGCCGATCCGTTCGCCGCCGAATACGATCGGCGAGACGACAAACAGATTGCCGTTGATGATCCCGGAATCCTGCTGCGGCACATGAGGCGGAACATTATCGGTTCCCCGTTTGTAATGAGCAAATAGGCGGCCCTGATGTGAAAACAAGGCGGCGCCGATGATGTCCGCTTCATTTTTCAAGCTCGACAGTGTAGCGAGAGCCGCTTCCGGGTCGCTGAAAGTCAGCGCCGACACCGTATTGAAACCGATAATATCGGCCTGGGTGCGCAAGCGGTCAAACATCGCATGGCGCAATGACAGCAAGTCGTTTACGGCGAATCCGAAGGCCGATAACAGCAGCGCGCAACTGCTGGTCAGCAGGAGTAAGCGCGTCAGCTTTTTTCTAATCGAAGTTCTGCCTGTCATCTTCATAAGCTCAGGTTCCGTCGCCGACGATTTTGGCGAGTTTAAGCAAGTTGGAGCTCATCTGAAGTCCGGCTCGGCGTGCTTTAGCGAGATTGATTTCGAAGCCGATGCGTGCGCCGTTGCGCACCAGAGTCACCAGTGCATGTTGGCGCGGAGGCGGAAGATCGGCGTCCGTCAGATCGGCGATCGTCAGCAGGGGCCTGTCTGCCGCGTGCCGCGATTCTTCGTCAAAATGCCGGATTTCATCCAAGCCGATCAGCAGGATATTGCAAGGTTGACTTTGCGCCAAAGATTTGACTAGATTGATCCGTAAAGCACGCCCATTCACCATTTTTCCTTCAATGGTTTCAATCGCTCCATCCCAGGGATTGCGGCGATACAGGCACAGCAGCAATTGATCGCCTTGATGTTTAAGGGCTTCATCCGGCCAGGTGACGAAACGCGCAATGTTCAGAATAAATGCCGCTTTTACCCGATCGATGCGCGCGTTCTCCGTTTCTGCGCCGGCAAGCGAAGGCCCTAAGCCTGCCAGGAAAACCGCGGCAACAAAAAAACGCCGAATCCGCCCGTCCTTGCGGAAAGATTTTTCGACAACTGGATCTTGCAGAACGTCACTAATAAAATTAGCCCATTGCTTGATCAAGGGTTAAAGCTCCATGTGATACGGCCCCATATCTCCCGTGCGCTGCGCTCGGTATTATGCTGATTGCCGAAATCGGCCGCCGGATCGTAAATCCGGCTATCAAACACATTATCGACGCCATAAGCATAGGACAGATTGCGGCTGATGCGTCCCGAACCGAAGAGGTTGGCGACCAGGAAAGCCTTCGGATTATCCTGGACGAAGGCATTGGTATCGGCGCGGCCGCTCTGATATATCAGGGCAAAGCCCAGGCGGTGATCGTCCAAAAAACTGTAATTCAAGCTGAAATTGCCGTTCCAGGCGGCCAGATACGGCAAGTCGCCGGTATCCTGATTCTCGGCATGCAGATAGGAACCGCTCAAGCGCAGATCGAGTGTATCGATGGGCTTGTATTGCACCAGGGCCTCGATCCCGCGCATCTCCCAAGGCGCCTTGCTGTTGGCGAAAAATTCATCATTCCGGTCCGGCGTCGGGACCTCATGGATATAGTCGTCGACCTGATTGTGGAACAAAGTGAGGTTCAGGCTGGCTCGATCCCATTGATAGAGATAACCGAGCTCGACCGATCTTACCCGTTCGGGATCGGGGATCGGCGGTACGAAGTCGGTGCCGTCCAATACCTTCAGATATTCCCGAAAAGTCGGCGTACGTATCGCGGTGCCGTAGAGCAGTTTGAGGGTCTGGCGGTTATCGGGGGTATAGACCAGAGCGGCGCGGTAGTTGAAGTGGCTGCCGAACTGCTCGAAGTGGTCGAAGCGTCCGCCGATCGTCAGGTCGAGCTGCGGGGCGATGCTCCATATGTCCTGGAGAAAGACGGCGTAATCGTCATTGCTGACGTTCGGGTCGGCCAGCAATGACCCGGTTTCGGGAGGATTCAGGAAGCCGCTGTTGAAACGGAAGCGGCGTTCGAAATCCATATTGTTGGCCTCGGTACGCATCCAGTTGAGGCCCAAGGCGAAGGTATGATCGTCAAACAGGCGTTTGAAGCCGGTGATCGTGCTGCCCGCCATCGCCGCATCCTGATGTTCCTCATAACCGAGGAGCTGGGTTTTTTGTTCCTTTTCATATTCCCGCGCCATGTCCCAGGTGTAATAAAAATTTGCCTGAATCTTGCCCGAGTCCAAATCGCCTTTTTCGTAAAGCGCCGCCAGCGTCAGAGAGTCTTCTTCGACAAATGCGTTTTGGGTATCGGGAATGAACAGAAACGGATTGTTGTTGCGGTAGTAGTCCGCGATCAGGGTTAGGCCTTCGACCGGGGAAGCCTTTAAAAACAGGTTGGCATAATCCTCATCCAGGGGTTGTAGGGTAGTGCCGCCGATGAAACTCTTGCGGTCCTCCCGAAATGGGGCATCCTGCGACAAATAGCTGCCGAAAGCCTGCAAGCGTTCGCTGTTATAGAGCAAGGTGCCTTTACCGCGGGCGTTGTCGCCGCCTTCGGCCGTCGCGTCGATTTGCTGTTTTCCGGAAAAGTTGCGGGTCGTCACCGAAATGATGCCGCCATAGGCATTGGCGCCGTACAGGGTCGATGCCGGCCCCAGAATGATTTCGACTTTGTCGATCTTCTCCAGCGGAAAGTTGTCGCCGAGCGAGAAATTCCCGTAATAGACATGCTGGCGGCGAATCCCGTCGACCATCAGCACCAGTTTGTCGTTAAAGCGGTCCAGGAGCCCCCGAGCCCAGATGGATCGGTGCCGTTTCCGGTGCTGAACGACTTGAAAGCCCGGCACATAGGCGAGCAGGTCATCGATCCGGCGAACGCCCAGACGCACAAAATCTTCGCGATCGAAACTGTAGACCGTTCCCGGCGCCTTCGCGCGTTCGGTCGGCAACAGCGACGCGGAACTGAATACCTCCATCTCCGTCAGTTCCTTCAGCGACAGGTCAGCAAACTCGTCGCTGCCCTGACTGTCGCCGGACTGAGCCCACGCGCCGAAAGCTGCCGTCAGCAACGCCAGCGTTTGTGCCCCAACAATTAATTGACGGCCGGCTGCAAGTCCAAGGTGCCGGAAAATAGATGCCGCCTGACGGGATAGGGATAAAGGGAAGGACATGGGTCCATCAACAGGAATATCGGGTACCGACAGAAGCGCATGAGATAAAATTTTGTCGAGTAACCTTCAACATTCCAGGGGGCCATGTTTTGTATGAGGAATGTCGAGAATTGCCGTACTTGAAATAGCTGAGATGTGTATCACAAAATTGCCCCTAACCGGAATCGTCGTTGCCGCTATCACAAGCCTAGTTCATATGGGCAATTTATCAAATGAGGATGAATCGCCGCATCAAGTCAAATCCGGCTCCTCGCAAGATAGCGGACTTAAATTCATCCGATCTCGGCGCCTCTCGCAAGCAGCAGTACCCGCAATAGCGACCGATGGCAGCGGCTCTCATCCTCGCAATAGCAGCCTATCGATAAATTCGTATGGTGGGACAGCGCGGCGAGCAGGTCCAGGTCCTTGCCGGCTTCCGGCGCCTTCATCTCGGCAAGGAATTTCCGCTTGAAAGCCTTCCAGGATTTGTCGTCATCCGTGGTCAGGAATTCCTTCAGCAGTGTTTCGCTGGGGGAGAGATTCGGAAACCAGACATCATAGATATTCTTCGCGGCGAAGTCCTCCTTTCTGACGCCCCTGGGAGGACGCCTCACCGTGCCGATGCGCAGCCCTTCCCGGTCTTGCCGGGGGCTGCCTAATCTGACGATTTTTATCGGCATTTGTCCTTCTGGTCTTGATTTGAGGGGGCAGCGAAGATCTCTCTTATTCAGGCGTGGCTGTGAATTCTTCGCTTGACCCATAAGGCAAACATCATCATCGCCCATCCGCGAAAAGCGATTTCGGTATTCAAGGCCAGCGAAGTAAACCAGGCTTCCGTAGTCGGCCATTCGAATAAAAGGCAACTTCCGAACACGATCGAAATAACCCCGAACGACAATGTCAACAGAGGCTGCGGCAATTTGAGGGTAAAGTTCAGCACGATGCGCACGCTGCCCCGAACGATTAGAAACGAGGCGATCATCAGGCTCAGGCGTTCCGGCAAACCCGAAATGCTTAATATAATGAGCGCTCCGGTCACGGTATCCAATATTCCCACCTGCAGGTTTTGAAGAAATTCGCGGGAAGTTTTAGAAAATAAGGCTTCCGTGCATTCTTGCAGGCCGAGAAATAAAATGATCAGGCCGCTTACAGGCAGCCAGGAAAATTCGCTCGCGTTCAAAACCACGGCATTGACGTGAAAGACGCTGGCCAGCGCCATGTTGAAACCGATCAGCATGAGCAAAGCGCCCTGAACGAATATTCGCAGCCAATTAACCTCGAAGTTTTCCGAAGAAAAAGTCTTATCTAGAATTTTCATGGTTGCCTCACAAAGATAGAGGGAATTACGCCGCTTTTCGATGCCCAATTTCGCCTGGGACCTTGGCAATCGGAATAGACTACTCCCAAATACTGTAAAATATCTCGATTATTCCAACAATTCGAATTATTGAATGGTGCGCGGTGCGCACCCTTGTATCTACAAGGCTAGGCCGCAATGGCATAAAACAACGTCAGCCACATGATAATCAATACCATGTTACTTGCCGCAAATGCGGCCAGCCGGTGCATGATGTGGTTGCAGGTAAGATGAATCAGGCTATGCGCCACGCGCAAGGCGACATACAGCCACGCGCAGAATACGAAATATGGAACCGACGCTTTTGTGACATATTGCAGAATACAGACCACATAGAAAAGCACGGGCGCTTCCAACAGGTTCATAAAGTTCCTGTTAGGAAGGCTCACCACGCCCGGAACGCGGCTCGACTCTCCATATTTGAAGTCTTTGCCCGTGACGAGTCCTTTGCCGCCGGCTTTGAAGCGCCGTACAGGAATGAGCATCAGCACCAGCAACGTCCAGCCAATCAGCGTCATGACCGGAAATAGAACGGACCTGTCTTCCATTGTTCAACTCCACTTCGTTGGCTCCGAAGAGGTCGGATGGCCTGCGCGAATCCGTCTTGCGATATTACGCAGCCTCTAAATCCTGCAAAGGCAAGTGCGACAGAACGACGGATTGAATATCCGCTTTTTCGCTGGCGTGCTGCACATCGATGCCGACCAATGCGCCGGACTCGTCAAAATCAAGCACCACGCCGTCGGCGACTTCGTCCGAATCGACGGACGGACGGTCCGCTAAGTGGATGTAAAGCGAGTCGGTTGTTTTATCGTAGCTTAATTTCACGGTTTAAATCTCCGGTCAGGAAAAGCGTTATGCACCGTTATCCCATCTTCCAACGTTACCACGCGCAAATAGCGGTCAATTTCCGTTATATAGCGCCAATGCCGAATACGCCCGTCAGCTTGTATTTCGCGGCGGAGCGGCAGCCCTGTAGGCAATGCCGTTAAGTTAAGGGAGGCTCGTCATTCCGGCATGGATTGCCGGAATCCAGATGCCAAGGATGGCAAGCTTTAATACATCCCTGTAGTCTGGATGTCGGCAATCCCTGCCGACATGACGGCTTAACTTAACGGTATTGGCCTTGTAGGGTGGGCAAACAGCTTTAGCTTGCCCACCATTTCATCGTTCCCACGCTCTGCGTGGGAATGCAGACTGAACCGCTCCTGCGGTTCGGGACGCAGAGCGTCCTTGAGCGGGTTCCCACGCAGAGCGTAGGAACCATAAGGAAAATTGACTTAAGAGCCATTAGATGCAGTTTGGCTAGAAAGACTCCTTCTTAACTCTAACATCTCTTTCTCTAAACGTAGCTTCTCTATGCCAAGTTTTTTATCCGCTAATTCGTGCTCATTATTCATTTTATTGAAATCGAGGTAATCGAAGCCGGCAAATCCTCGATTCCGTTTCACTCCATCGAGGCTACCGGTATTTAACTTCCACTGCTTCATTCCCAAGCTGCCGCTTCAACCGCAGCAGCAACTCCTCGGTCGCAAACACCCGCCATTCATCCCCAAGCCTGACGGTAGCCTGCGCCTGCTCCGACCGGTACTGGATCAGCACCGGGCAGGCGCCGCCTTTGAACGGTTCCAGCGTCGGACTAAGTTTTTCGGCCAGCGAGCCGCCGTTGATCCCTGAATGCCAGGTCAACTGCAAGCCGCGCGCGAACGCGTTGCGGGCCTGGTCGATGCTGTAGAGCTTTTCGGCGGTCAGGCGCGGGGTGCCGGTGAAGTCGTCCATCGCGAGCGCGCCTTCGGCGACCAGCAGCACGTCGCGGGTGAAAATGTCCCGGTGACGTTCGTAGATTTCGGGGTACACCGCGACTTCCAACCGGTCGGTGCGGTCATCCAACAGCGCGAAGCCCATCGTCTTGCCGTTTTTGGACTGGCGTGTGCGGATTTCGACGACCAGTCCGGCGATGCGGGCTTCCAACTTGCCCTTGCTGCGTTCCATGTCGGACTTCAGCTTGTTCAGCGTGCCGTGCGTGAACTGGCTGATTTCGGCCTCGTATTGAGTGATCGGATGGCCGGTCAGAAACAGGCCAAGGGTCTGCTTCTCGGCGTTTAGGCGTTCCTGCTCGGGCCAGGGCTCGACGAAGGTCGAATAGGCCGCGATCGAGTCTTCCTCGGGGCTCGTTTCCTGCAGGCCGAACAGGTCGTTCTGGCCGGTTTCGGCCATCTTGCCGTGTTGTTCGGCGACCTTCAGCACGGTCGGCAGCTCGGCCAGATGCGCGGCCCGATTCGAATCGAAGATGTCGAACGCGCCGGCGCGGATCAGGGCTTCGAGCACGCGGCGGTTGACCTTGCGCAGATCGACGCGCTTACACAGGTCGTATAGATCGCGGTAGGCGCCGTTCGTCTCCCGCTCCAGAATCATGTCTTCGATCGCGTTCTCGCCGACGCCCTTGAGCGCGCCGAGGCCGTAAACGATCTTGCCTGCCTGATTGACCGTGAAGCGGAAGTTCGAGTCGTTGATCGACGGCGGCGCGATCGGCAGCTTCATGCGCCGACATTCTTCGATCAACACGACGACCTTGTCGGTGTTGTCCATATCGGCCGACAATACCGCGGCCATGAATTCGGGCTGATAATGCGCCTTCAGCCAGGCGGTCTGATAGGCGACCAAGGCATAGGCGGCCGAGTGCGATTTGTTGAAACCGTAGCCGGCGAACTTCTCCATCAGGTCGAAGATATAAGTCGCGATGCTTTCGTCGATGTTGTTCGCGATCGCGCCCTCGGTGAACACCTCGCGCTGCTTGGCCATTTCCTCGGGCTTTTTCTTGCCCATCGCGCGGCGCAGCATGTCCGCGCCGCCGAGCGTGTAGCCGCCCATTTCCCGGGCGATCTGCATCACCTGCTCCTGATACAGGATGACGCCGTTGGTCGGCTTCAGAATCGGCACCAGCAGCGGATGCGCGTATTCGGCCTTGGCGCCGTGCTTGACGTTGATATAGTCGTCGACCATGCCCGACTCCAAAGGCCCTGGCCGGAACAATGCGACCAGCGCGATGATGTCGTCGAAGCAGTCCGGCTTCAATTTCTTGATCAGTTCCTTCATCCCGCGCGATTCGAGCTGGAACACCGCGGTGGTCTGCGCATTCTTCAGCAATTCATAGGAGTTCTTGTCGTCGCGCGGAATCGCCGCGATATCGACCAACGGTTCGCCGAGTTCCTGTTTCTTGCGGTTGATCGTTTGCAGCGCCCAGTCGATGATCGTCAGCGTGCGCAGGCCCAAAAAGTCGAATTTGACCAGGCCGACCGCCTCGACGTCGTCCTTGTCGAACTGGGTGACCAGATTGCCGCCGCCCTGTTCGCAGTACAGCGGCGTGAAATCGGTCAGCTTGGTCGGCGCGATCACCACGCCGCCCGCGTGCTTGCCCGCGTTTCGCGCCATGCCTTCGAGCGAGAGCGCCATATCGAGCAGCGCCCTGACTTCTTCCTCGTTCTCGTAGCGCTGCCTCAGATCGGGGCTGTCTTTCAGCGCCTTGTTCAGCGTCATGCCGATCTCGAACGGAATCAGCTTGGCGAGCTGGTCGACAAAGCCGTAAGCGAAACCCAGCACCCGGCCGACGTCGCGCGTCACCGCCTTCGCGGCCATCGAGCCATAGGTGATGATTTGCGCGACCTGGTCGCGGCCGTAGTGATCGGCGACATAGTCGATCACTTCGTCGCGCCGGTCCATACAGAAGTCGACGTCGAAGTCGGGCATCGAAACCCGCTCGGGATTCAGGAAGCGCTCGAACAAGAGGTCGAATTCGATCGGGTCGAGATCGGTGATTTTCAAGACATAAGCGACCAGCGAGCCCGCGCCCGAGCCCCGGCCCGGTCCGACCGGAATCTGATGGTTCTTCGCCCACTGGATAAAGTCCGCGACGATCATGAAATAGCCCGGAAACCCCATCTGCGTGATCACGCTGAGTTCGGTTTCGAGCCGGTCGTAATAGACCTTGCGGTTTTCTTCCTCGGTGCCGCCGCCGAAGGGCGGATGCTGGCGCAGGCGTTCTTCGAGGCCTTTCCGGGATTCCTCGGCCATCACGTCGCCGATCGTCATCCCTTCGGGAACCGGGTAGTCGGGCAGGAAGTTTTTGCCGAGCGTCAGGGTGATGTTGCAGCGCTTGGCGATCTCGACCGTGTTTTCGAGCGCCTCGGGAATGTCCGCGAACAATTCCAGCATTTCTTCGGAACTGCGCAGATACTGCTGGTCGGTGTAATCCTTCGGGCGGCGGCTGTCGTCGAGCACGCGGCCCTGGTTGATGCAGACGCGGACTTCGTGCGCCGGAAAGTCCTTTTGTTGCAGAAAGCGCACGTCGTTGGTCGCGACGACCGGCAGGTCGACTTCCGCGGCCAGCTCCAGCGCGGACGCGATATACTGCTCTTCGCCGGGCTTGCCGACGCGCTGCAATTCCAGATAGAAACTGTCCGGGAACAGGTTCGCCCAGTAAAGCGCCTGGCGTTTCGCGTCCTCCCTGCGCTCGGCCAGCAGCGCCCGGCCGACGTCGCCGGCCATCGCGCCGGACAGGGCGATCAGGCCGCCGGCATTCGCCTCGATCCATTCGTATTTCAGCATCGGCACGCCCTGATGCTGGCCTTCCTGGTAGGCTTTCGAGATCAGTTCGGTCAAGGTAGTATAGCCCTGTTGGTTCTTGACCAGCAGCGTCAGGCGGTACGGGTTGGCCGGTTCGTCCGGGTTGAAGATCAGCACGTCGCTGCCGGCGATCGGCTTGACGCCCTGGCCCATGGCGGTCTTGTAAAACTTGACCAGCGCGAACAGGTTGACATGATCGGTCACCGCCGCGGCCGGCATCTCCAGTTCGGCGAGGCGCTTGACCAGCGGTTTGATCTTGACGATGCCGTCGACCAGCGAAAACTCGCTGTGCAAGCGCAGGTGGATGAATTTGGGCGGCATGGAGCGCTTACTCCTCCGCAGCGCCATCGTTCCCACGCTCTGCGTGGGAATGCAGATTGCACCGCTCCTGCGGTTTGGGACGCGGAGCGTCCCAGGCTGGATTCCCACGCAGAGCGTGGGAACCATGAAAGGCGGAAACCGGTTGCAAGGCCATTACAAATCTTCGATGCCGTTGAACAGGCTCATATAATCCTGCATCGCGCGCTTGATCACCTCGTGCGCCTCGGCGCGGCCGTACACATCGGTAATTTCGCAGGTGGATTTTTCGCCGGGCAGGTTTTTATAGGTGAGAAAATAGTGCATCAGCCGGTTGATGTACGAACTCGGGCAATCCGAGACGTCGGTCCATTGCCGGTAAAATTCGTCGCCCTTCATCACCGCGATGATCTTGTCGTCCGCATCGCCGCCGTCGAGCAGGCGGAAACCGCCGACCGGAATCGCCTGCAGGATGATGTCGCCGTGCGACACGCTGCGTTCGCTCAACACGCAGATGTCGAGCGGGTCGCCGTCGCCCTTGATGCCGGTTCTGCCCGATTTCAACGCGGCGAATTCGGCGACCTTATTGCCGCAGTAGGTACGCGGGACGAATCCGTACAAGGTCGGCACCATGTTCGAAAACTTTTGCGGCCGGTCGATTTTCAGGTAGCCGCTCTGCTTGTCGATTTCATATTTGACCGTATCGCTCGGCACGATTTCGATGAACGCATTGACCACGGAAGGCGTATTCTCGCCCGCGCTGATGCCGTGCCAGGGGTGGGCTTTGTAATGATAGTTGTTCATAAGTTTTGGGTCGTTAAATGGGCGATATTGCATCGATGCCACGCTTCCCTTGAGGGCTGAGAGTTGAACATATAAATCGTAGTCTTGAAGCATGCGATGAGGGATTAGATCAAAGATAATTTCCGCATGCACCTTTTATAGACCTGCCAGGTTTTAAAAACCTGGCAGGTCTGGCAGAGACTTATTTCTTATCATGTCTTACCGGAGTCGAAGGTTTCAATTGCGCGACCTGTTCAAGGCTACACGGCTTGGAGTCGCCGGCTTCTGAAAGTGTTATCCATTAAGCCGAAATCGGCTTAAACCGAAATCGCCGCCCTGATCGGATCGTGCGCCTGATATCCTTCGATTTCGAAATCCTCATACCGGTAATCGAACAGCGAATCCGGCTTGCGCTTCAGGACCAAGCGCGGCAAAGGGTAGGGCGCGCGGCTCAACTGCAACCGGGCCTGCTCCAGATGATTCAGGTACAAGTGTACATCACCGCCGGTCCAGATAAAATCGCCGACGTCGAGACCGGCCTGCTGAGCGATCATGTGCGTCAGCAAGGCGTAGCTCGCGATGTTGAACGGCACGCCCAGAAACGTGTCGCAGCTGCGCTGATACAACTGGCAGGACAGACGGCCTTCCGCGACATAAAACTGAAACAGCGCATGGCAGGGCGCGAGCGCCATCTTGCCCTGCGCGACGTTCGCCTGCGGGCTGATCGTTTCATCCGGCAGATCGGCGACGTTCCAGGCCGAAACGATCATACGCCGGCTGTTCGGGGTACTTTTGATCTGCTCGACCACCTGCTTCAGCTGATCGACCGCGCCGCCGCCGGGCAACGGCCAGGCGCGCCACTGACGGCCGTAAACCGGTCCCAGATCGCCGTTCGCATCGGCCCATTCGTCCCAAATGCTGACCTTGTGCTCGTGCAGATAGGCTAGATTCGTGTCGCCCCGCAAAAACCAGAGCAGTTCGTGAATGATCGATTTCAGATGGATTTTCTTCGTGGTGACCAGCGGAAAGCCTTCCGCCAGCGGAAAACGCAGCTGATGCCCGAAGATCGACAGCGTGCCGCTGCCGGTTCTGTCGCCCTTTCGAGCGCCTTCATGAAGAATTTTGTTCAGTAGATTTAAATATGGCTGCATGCGGTTACGAATTCAAGTCCTAAGTGCGCTGCAAGATTTCCGGATTCGGTTAAGCCGGTTTTTTATACGCCCAATAGATCATCCCCGCGCCGATAATGATCATCGGAGTGGATAAAATCTGTCCCATCGTAACCCAGTCCAGCGCCAGATAACCGAGCTGCACGTCGGGCATCCGAAAGAATTCGACGAAGAAACGGAAGCAGCCGTACAGCATCAGCGCCATGCCGGTCGGCGCCATCGTGGGCCGAGGTTTGGCGGTATAAATCCAGAGGATCGCGAACAGCACCACGCCTTCCAGAAACGCCTCGTAAAGCTGGGACGGATGGCGCGGCAGCGGGCCGCCGTTCGGGAATACCATGCCCCACGGCATATCGGTCGGCCGTCCCCAGAGTTCGGAGTTGATGAAGTTGCCGAGGCGTCCCGCGCCGAGGCCGATCGGAGCCAGGGGCGAGATGATGTCGGTCAGTTGCAGCATCGTGCAGTTCTGCTGCTTGCCGAAAAACCACATCGCCACGAACACGCCGAGCATGCCGCCGTGAAACGACATGCCGCCTTTCCAGATTTCGAAAAGCACCAGCGGGTTGTGCAGGAACTCGGGAAGATTGTAAAACAGCGTGTAACCGATGCGTCCGCCCAGGATCACACCGAGCGCGCCGTAAGTGACCAAGTCTTCGATCGCCTCGGGTTTGACCGGAGACCACGGCTTCTCGGCCCGGCGTTTGCCCAGTATCCAGACGCCGGCAAATCCGATCAGGTACATCAGACCATACCAGTGAATTTTTAACGGGCCAATGGCGATGGCGATCGGATCTATTTGCGGATAAGTCAGCATGGTTACCAGGACTGTGATGAAAAATAAAACACAGGCGCATTATACATTGGCGTGCCCTACACCATAACCCTCGTGTTTCAGCTCTGGATTTGAAGAGGGCTTAAAAATCACCGTGATACTGTTCAATAACGGATGAAAGCCGGCCCGATCGTTAATTTAAATTTTCAGACTACGCGCCTGAATGACGACGGATCTCTTCGCGTAGAAAAGAAACCCGCCGTCTGCCGAAGTCCGGCGGGCGCGGTTTTACTCCGACATGCCCGAGTGATGTTTCGTGTGTTCGGGCACCGCCGCGTTGCCGTGATCCTTGGCCTGCGCATCCAGCCATTCATGCAGCGCCTGCACAAACTGCGGATATTCGGTTGAAAAATGAATCTGGGCGCCGTTCGACAAGGCTTTGTATTCATAGCGGATGTCGTCGGTTTTGGCGGTTTTCAATTGTTGCAGTCCCGGCATATCTGGGCCGTGCATCCGCATGGTGCTGGAAAAATCGCCTTTACTGAACTCCAGGGATATTTGCCGCAGATAGTCCTGAATCAATTTGACCTGTTCGGCATTGCCGGATTGGGTAACCACATGCATCACGCCGCCGTGAACGGTTTTCGAAAACGTTTCCAGCGCCTGATCCGGGTTATAAGGCACCACTTCCTGACGGCGCTGCTCGACCTCCTTGCGTGGCGGACTCACATTTTCCTCGGCGAACGCGGATGACGCGAAAAATATAAATCCCATCGAAATTAGGGCTATGTGTTTCATTATCGTTCTCCTCGTGGATATTGATTCGAATGCGCATTGCGCATCATTCTTGTGAAGGGCAAAGAGATATTGCCTTTGGACACCGTGTAGTTGTATCCGCATTTCCCCGTTTTGAGAGCGGAAGTAAGGATATCTACGAAGACCTGTTGATAGAGCTCTAGGTTCCATCATTTCGCCACGATATATGATCGGTTCGGATGAAGTCAGCGTTAAAGTCTATCGGGTCGTTACCAACCGGATTTCCGCTAGGAAAATCGGCAAATAGAACCCTATCATGACTCCGATCGAGACGCTGACAGGCAATTGTTCAGGGCGCCAGTTCGACACGGATTTCGGTCGATGCGGAACGGCCTTCCGCATCGACCGCACTGATCAGGTAATGGCCGGGATGGCCAGGCAGCCAGGAATAGGCTTCCGATGGAGCCGTTTTGGCGATGAAACTTTGATTGGCGAACCAATAGACGCTGCCGCTCGCGGTCGTGTTCGCCTTCAATGCCAGGGTTGACGATTTGCCGAGGCGCAGGGCATAGGTTCCGGATTTTGATGGCGAGACGATGCGGGGCGCATCGTTCTGCTCCGCAGAATTGCGGTAGCAGTCGGGCAGGTGTGGGGGAGAACGGCGCGGCATGCCGGCCTGTTCGAAAAGGCGGAGCATTTCGCTGTCCCAGAATTCCACGACTTCGCGCCGGCTGTGCGGGGTATTCGGGCAAACGATGAGGCCGGTTTGCCGGTCGAAATAGACCGCCCGGTGCAGCGTGCTGGCTTTGATCGGCGATTTGCCCGGAATGAACCAGGTCTTCGTGAGCACCGGGCAGTCCGCATTCGGCAGGTCGCCGCTGGCTGCGCAGACTTCGATTTGGGTGACTGAATCCGGCTTGAATGCCGGAATCGGATCGTTCAGGCCGTCCAGCAGGCGCTGCGCGCGCAGGCTGTCGATGATCGCAAAGAACAGCGGCGCGGCCGCCCTGCCGCCGATCAGGACGGGGTTTTTCGAGCCGTCGAAATTGCCGACCCAGACGGCCAGCACATGCCGGCCGGCGACGCCGACGCTCCAGGCGTCGCGGAAGCCCCAGGAAGTGCCGGTTTTCCAGGCGGTGTCGGGCCGGTCCGGACGCTTCGAATCGGGGCGCGGATTTTGCTTTAGCATGTCGAGCGTGATGTAGGCGGCGGCGCTGCTCAGCAGCGGCAAGGGAACGGACGCGCCGGGTACGCCGCAATAATCCAGTCTCCTGAGCCTGCCCTGGTTCGCCAGCAGCGCATAGAGCTCGGCCAGTTCCTCCATCGTTACTTCGCCGCCGCCGAGCGCCAACGACAGCCCGTAATGCTGTTCGTTTCGCAATCCTGCAAGCCCCGCACGCTGTAAAAACTGGTAGAAAGTCGGACTGGCCAGTTTCGCGGCGGTTGCGACCGCGGGCACGTTGCGGGAGCGGATCAACGCATCCTGAACGGTGATCGGTCCGATAAAGCGACCGTCGAAATTTTCCGGGCTATAGGCTCCGAAGGCGGTCGGCAGATCGGCCAGGATCGTGCGCGGATGCACCAGGCCCTGATCGAGCGCCAGCGCATAGACGAACGGTTTTAGCGTTGAGCCCGGCGAACGCTTCGCGCGTGCGCCGTTGACCTGGCCGTCGATGACGGCGTCCCGGTAATCGGCCGACCCCGCCATCGCCCTTACCTGCATCGTATCGCTATCGACCAGCAGCGCGGCGGCATTTCGAATGCCTTTGCCGCGATTGGCCGCGAGGAAAAGGCGTAGCGAACGCTCGACGCTTTTCTGCACGTTCAGATCCAGGCTGCTGTGGATCGTTTCCGTCCCGGCGCAGCGCTGCAACAGCAGATCGGTCAGGTGCGGCGCTTCGAATGCCAGTTCCCGGCGGCTGTAAACGGGCAAGGGCAGGGCCAGATCGCTGGCATAACGGCGGTCTTCCGGATAGGCCGTTATCCAGCTTTGCCAAAGCCGCTGTCGGGCGGCCAGCAGCGCCTTCGGCAGCGCATTGCGGACAGGAACGCGGCGCGCCGGATTTTGCGGGATTACCGCCAGGGTCAACGATTCGACCAGGTTCAATTCAGACGCGGGCTTGTGAAAATAAATCCGGCTGGCGGCGCCAATGCCGACGATATTGCCGCCATAGGAAACGCCGTTCAGGTACGCTTCGAGAATCTCGTCCTTGCCGTAGCGCAGTTCCAGCCACAGCGCGAGCGCGATCTGCCGCAATTTTCCGAAATAGCTCCGGCTGCCGATCCGGTATAGCTGGCGGGCGACCTGCATCGTAATTGTCGAACCGCCTTGCCTGCCGCCACGGGCAAAGGTCGTGAAGGCTGCGCGCGCCAGGGCCCAGGGGTTGACACCGGGATGCCGGTAGAACCAGCGGTCTTCGTAGAGCAGGGCGGCGGTGCGCAGTGGGGCGGGGATTTGCCGGAGCGGCGTCCACAGGCGGAATTGGCCGTCGCTGGCCAGCGTCAGGCGCAGCAGTTCGCCATGCCTGGCATAGATTGCGGTGGATTTGGGGTAGTAGCTTGAGAGCGCAGGTTTGGGCATTAGCCTGAACAGAACCAAGGCAAGGCAACCGGCCGCCGCGGCGAGAGCGGCAACACGAAGCCATCGGGGCGCAGTCGGGAATTTCTTCTGAAGCCGGACGTAATAGATATCCCGTCCGTAAAAATTAAGGAATTTGAGCATGCATGACGATCTAGCCGAGGCGAACAGTTTTCAAATATTCGGGGCGGGTTGC
The DNA here is from genome assembly GCA_051061095.1 of Methylomicrobium sp. GTDB lineage: Bacteria > Pseudomonadota > Gammaproteobacteria > Methylococcales > Methylomonadaceae > Methylomicrobium. The sequence goes on from JBPFEE010000030.1 coordinate 85,389, forward strand.
AACCCCGTCCCGCTTGAGACAATGCCGTTAAGTGAATGAGCGTAAGATGGATTAGAGCAGCGCACTTGCGCTTCGCTTATCCGGCCTACCGGTTTTCTTAACTTAACGGCATTACCGCTTGAGAGGAAGGCATATCATACTACGGTTTTTTGTGCGCGCATCTTTTTGCCTCTTTCCTTCAGCTAGGGGAATTGAGTAAAAAATTTTTAGTTTGCGTATTATTTAGGCCATGTAAATATGTTTTATGAATTAATTGAGTTTGAAATAGGAGAAAAAAAAGATATAGTTATGCGTCCCTTATGATCGGCTTAAAAAATAACTTTTCTATATAACTATTTTCTATATAACTATATTAAGGAGTAACCTATGTCCGGGGGTAGAAAATCCAGCATCGTTGTAGCGATAATTTTTGCGGTAACCGGTTTTTCCAACGTGGCGAAAGCAAATGAACAGAGTTCTCAAAAACTCAATTGCGATGTGGTAATTGTAGGAGGAGGACCTGCCGGTGTACATTCTTTATACAAATTGGCTCCCGTTCTTCATGAAAAGGTTTGTTTATTCGAAAAAAATGACTATTTTGGCGGGCGCATTAAAGATATTCCGTCGCCTAATGGGAAAGGCGTGCTTGGGGTTGGAGGGATGCGCGTCATGGAGACCCAGAACTATCTATTTAATCTGGCAAAAGAGCTTGGGTTTGATTTAACCAAACAAAAAGGCAACTACGAGATTCCGTATGGGCCGCATCGTATTTTTGCAAGGCAGCATGGTACGGATGATTCCAACAATTTTCTAATCGATCCTCTGTTATACAATGCCCCTGCACCCAACGCTGTTTTTCCAGATCCGGCAACAGGTTATCCTGACGGCCAATATCCCGATGCGTCAACAGCATGGAACTGCGAAAATGATAATAACTATAATGGTTGCTATAATGACGCTTATTATCATGCCTTACTTAATCCGAAATACGCTCCTAAACCAAACCAGTACCGAAACAACAAGGACTGGCTGCAAGATGTCCTCACTCCCGAAGGTTTTCAATTTTTAACCGATGCTTTCCGTTTTAGAGCGGATTTCGAAAATGGAATTGATCCTATTAGTTATATCGACTTTTTGAAGGAAGACTGGGATGCTTGCTGCAACCCTACCTATCCGAAAGGGGGAATGTCCAGTTTTATTAATGCTATGATGGAAAAGGCTTCCTCCGAAGGGGCGAAGTCCTTCAAGAGCGAACCTGTTGAAAGCATCAATAAAACCGGCGACGAGAAGTACGAATTAAAGTCGCCTCATTATACGGTGATCGCTAATAGTGTGATTATTGCCGTGCCACCCGTTGCCTTGCAAAAAATTGGCGGTACCGTGGTAAACAGTATTGAAACTCAACCGAAGTTCAAGTTGTTAACCCCTATTAGAGTGATCAGTATCAATAACTGGTGGAAAAATCCTTGGTGGAAAAGTACAAAAGCTGCCGATGGCAGCGGTCCGCTTGATCGCGCCTGGGCTACAAAAGATGGCGTGCCCGGCGAATTCCTTTGCTTTAATTTTATGGAATTTGGTCATTCCAAATATCAAAAAGACCAGTATGGAACGCGTTCTGTTTATAACGATGACGCGTTTTGCTCTAACTTCTGGGCAGACCTTTATGCTGCAAAGGGAATCAAAGGAATTAACGAAGAAATTGTTCGTGAATTTAAAATCGTTTTCCCTGAAGCAAAGAACGAAATATCTGTCGACGCTATTACGCAAACAGCTTACCAGGATTGGCCGGATGGATGGTATTGGCTGAAAGGTCCAACCAGCCTGACAAACGAAGATATTGCGGTCTGGGCCCTTGAACCCATGAAAGGGGAGAAAGTGGCTTTGGTAAGCGATGCCTACAATCCCAGCAGAACAACTTGGGTTGACGGCGCTTTTAAATCTTCCATTAATGCATTAAATCACAATTATACTGACACTCCTGAGCGAAAAGCCCGTATTGCCACCTATTTTTCAGAACCCCTGCCATGCTACTCTGTCGGGGTTGTCAATCAAGAACTCAGATATATTCCATTCAATAAAGACGGGGAGTTTAACGCTAACTGTCCTTTGCAATAGGGTTGTCTATATTTTCGAACATAAAAAACCTAGGCCAGCTTTGCTAACCTGGGTTTTTTTTATTTTACCTCATTATTTCCGAGTGCAAGGGGGCGCATTGCGCCCCTTTTCGACGTGATAATTTACTCCAGAAACCTTAAAAATCGGAATAGATTACCCGCCCAACTGCTGTAAATGGCCCCGCATATTCCGGCTTCGGATTTATTGAATTGGGCGCGGTGCGCACTACAGGGCTGATCATCCGAGTTTTTAATCCGCTATTGAGTCTGTATCGCCCAGTCTTGCAACCTTTGCAGCCGCCATTCCCCAATGTGTGTTATCGCAGGGACAAAAAAATAAATTGAGTGAAATGTGGAATAAATAAGTCTAATTGGTTTCAGTCGACCTCAACAGACTATCTAAAAATAAATTATGCCTGTGGGCAGTGTAGAGAGTGAGAGGGTCGTACAGAAATAGGCAAACAATTTAAATTTATGAGGCAATTTTGCCTTATTGATAATCATGAGGAATTTACTTATGAATACTAAAGGCTCCATCGAGCAATTGCTCGAAGATGAATTAACGGCAATGGAAACTTATGAATGTTTACTAGAAAAATTTAAATTACCTGATGGACATTTATTACCTGGCGGGCGTTTTGTAAGATCGTCATTAAACCCCTTATTAAAAGATCATGAAAATGCAGTTTCTACTTTAAAAACGAAGGCTCAACAAGAAAGCACAACTTTAAAAAGTTCGGCGGTTTGGGGCAATATTGAAAAATTAGTCTTAGAACAACCTGAGTTTGTAGGTAAGAAATCGGCAGTACAGGAGTTGTTAGAAGGAGAAAAAAATATAGAGGCGGATTATTTACAAGCCTTGGAGAATCCTGGTTTAGATTCAGAAACTCGCAGGTTGATCGAAGATGAACTTCTGCCAACTCAACAGTCACACGTCAGATCTTTGGATCGAATGATTACAGTTTTAGCTCCTTAAATTAGACTATAAATGGCGTTGTTTGTTAATCATTATTTTGCCGCCAGCCCGGTAGGGGGCGCATTGCGCCCCTTCTCGATGTGACAATTTACTCCAGAACCCCTAACAATCGGAATAGATTACCCGCCCAACTGCTGTAAATGGCCCCAAATATTCCGGCTTCGGTTTATTGAATGGTGCGCGGTGCGCACCCTTGTATCTTTATCCCGGTCGTGATTAGCTATCATGACTTGAGACAGAAAGAGCTTGTGCGTACCCTTAAGGATCAACCTTGTCTTGTAGATCAAGCCTTCTGTCTCGCTTCTGATGCCAGCTAAGACACTGAACGGTAGC
>JBPFEE010000031.1:0-128717 GCA_051061095.1 Methylomicrobium sp.
AGATCTTATGGAAGAAAATTAAATATGAATGGTTACCCTGGGCGGCTTACCAATGCTTTGAAACCCTGCGCTCCGCGTTGAATGAAATCTTCGAAAATTTGGGCAGCAAATACCAGGTTAATTTTGCATAAGTACTTATTAGGTGGATCTAACTGCATGCCATGAACTCCGGATCTATTTAGCCCCCGGTTAGAGTGTGAGAGGCTGTTAGCGGACTGGGCTAGCGTCACTAATCTGTTGCATTTTTGCCAAAAAACAGGAAAATAAACGGAAACCATTTAATTACTTATTAGAGTTTTTCATGTACTCCGGCGAATTAATGTTTGACGGTAACGAACCGATTGATGTTACTTCGTTGATCGTTCGTGACACTGAGGCCGCCTTTGAGCTAATTGGCTGGTGGGGTAATGATGGCCGCTGGAAACGTTCGGGCGTAGCCTTCAAAGATGGGCTATACTTCAGATCCGACTTTCGGCCGTCCTATAGAGTGCCGACAGGCATAGAGGGGTACAACTGCAAAATTGTCTTCTACGATCTAACCCGGATCGGTGAACAACTTACTGTCCGTGGTTCTTGGTTAGAAGAGGGTGAGGAACGTGATTTCAGGGGATCACTCCAGCAGAAAGACTAACAATGCGCTCTAGTCGATACCCCGCTTCGTTAGATGGGGTAAAACAAGCAGTCGCGTCACCAGCCGCCATTTGAACCTGCCGAACGTCCAGCAGCAAGGCGGAGCTGCTATACGAACCGGAAAAGCGTATGCGCCCTGCTCGGCCTATGCTGACACTGGGCTTTTCTGAAAGCCGACATTTGATGATGACTATTTCTATGCAGCACGAATCACTGCTAACGACCCACTCCTGTCGTTCGGTATTACTCATTGTGCGTCTATTTAACATCAACAAACGGACTAACAAGACAGGGAAAGGCTTCTCTTTTTTTGCCCAACAAGTTTATATCCAAATCGGCATATTTACGCCGAAACTCAGTCTCACGCAAATAAAATTTTAAAACATAGATTAAATCTATGCATGAAACTTAGGAGATAACTCTATGAAAAATTTCTTTGTAATCTTAGTTCTATTTGGCAGCTTGCTAGGACTTGCTAGGGGCGACGACAATATTTACGGGCCGGGTGGAGTAAACCTAGGGCCTAATGGTAATCCGGAGTTGCTAAATCAAGCGATTGAACAGCGACAGCAGGAGAAAATGGAAGCTACCGACGGATCTAGATCCGGCTTTGCCGAGGTTGATCTCTATGTCACCAGTTGGTGCCCTTATTGCAAAAAGGCTATTGCCTTTATGCGTGAAAATAATATTCCATATAAGACCTACGACATAGAGGAAGATTCGAATGCCGCCATTCGAAAGAAAGCACTCGATCCGGACTATAGCGGCATTCCGCTAGCGGTCATTAATGGAAAAAGTATTCGAGGATTTGACGAGGACGCTTATAAGCAAGCTTTACAAATGAAATAAGTTCACGATCTTGACGGTAGCTCGATGAGTTATAACTGAATCTGGTGTTTGAGGTTAAACCTTTGGAACTGAGTGCCACCTTAAGTGACCATGTACTATGCACGAGGGTCTGTTGCATGCCAGCGGGGGCTTCCGGCATTGGACCATTTAACCCTCATGCATGGGTGATTAAGGTGAAGAAATTTCGACTTGATCAGACAAATTTTAATTTAAGTTTCAACAAAGTCTGACATTGAACGCCTGAGTTCGACCCCAAGGCGACTTTCAAGTAAAAATAGCGAACGACAGTTTCGGTTTCAGAAATGGACAGTCGACTATTTTATCTAATGTTTGGGCGTGAAATGGATTATTGAACCCGGACACTTCTAAAGGCAGACTGTATACTGTCAATAGAGGTAACCATGACGAACGACATAAAACACAAGCGCACCAAATACAGCTTGCAATTCAAGCAAGACGCCACCAAGCTGATTCTTGAAAAAGGCTATAACCAACATCAGGCTGCTGATCATTTGGGCATATCCTTAAGTGCCTTGGGGCGTTGGGTTCGAGCCGAATGTAAGCCTTCGGCCAATGAATCGGTGATGAAAAAGCCAAGCTTGAGCCTGACGGATCAATATGAAAATTATGCCTCGTGATTAGCTTAAACTCTGAAAGTATTCAGTTCTATAAAACCATCTTGATTTTTTGTAATCAACTCTTGCGTTAAAAGATGACTCCAATCCCGGCTTTCGGTTGCTGGCGAAAATACCCGATACAACGCTTGATACCAAGGCAATCTTTTAATTTGTGCTAAGTTGACCGGCTCCTCCTGCCCACCAAGATAATCCAGGATGACATGCTCGCGGTTATTGATGCGTTTGTCCCTAAGCAGGTCGCCCAACCAAGCCAGTATTAAAACATGGCGCATCAATTGATTGGCTCGATGGTGCAGTCTCTCGATGGTGGTATCGAAGCCTTTTAATACGAATTCAACAAAACTTTGATTGCAGGATTCGGGATTGTTTTTTTCCTCTCGACGCGCGTGATTAAACGCGGAAAAATAGGCGTCGATATTTTCCAGATAATAGTTATCGATGCCACGGCCCGCGTATTTATCGCCCGATGCCATCAAGATAGTTTTTTCCAGCAATCGGCCAACACGTCCATTGCCATCCTGAAAAGGATGTATGCGCTCGAAATAATAATGCGCCAGCGGAGCACGAATCAGACCAGGCAAGCCAATCATTTCGTCGCTATTGAGCCATTCGATCAAATTGCCCATCAGCAGCTTGATGTCGATATGCGCTTGCGGCGGCTTGTAGATGCCGCCATGCTCGGCATCGCCGACCTTAGTGATTTTGCCCTTCGGATTGTCGCGATATTGACCGGGCCGGTAACGCTCATCGTTAATCCCCTCACTGATGAGCTGGTGCAGAGATAAGATAAAGGTTTCTGAAACGATATAAGCGGGTTGCCGATTTTCCTGGGTTCGCAAAGCTTCTTTTTCCGCAAAACGATAGGCTTGCGTCAAATTGCTGATACGGCGCTTGTGTTCTTCCTGGGTGATCTCCGGCGCGGATTCGATCACTTGCAAAATCTCGTCTTCGGTTAAGGTGCCGCCTTCAATCGTGTCCGTGCCGTGAATACTGGACAGTAAGGTTTCCCTCTCCAACTTGGCGGCAATGTCCGGCAATAGCGGTAGAGATAAAAACAGCCTGTGCCCGTAATTGACTTTGTCGATCAGCGGTTGAAGTCGGGCCAGATCAAGCCCCATTTGAAAGGTAAAGATGCCGGAGCGATGAGTTTCAATAATTAAGGGCATGGCATCGGATTTTGCAAATATTTTTGCAACAAATTATGAAATTTTAAATTATTGTTCTATAAAGTAAATATAGGTTATTTTAAAAATTTATGAAAGCATTTTTGCAATGCTTTTGATAGGCTTTTGTATGGACTAATGGCAAAGCCTTAACCCTCGTGGGTTTTGAGTAGATGCACGTTGTCATCCACGGGCGCGGTATGCTGTTGAATGTAGTCAGCAATTTTTTTGATGGCTTGCTTCATGGTATTCGCCTCCGTATTGATGTAACCCGCCGCCACATTGCCATCCGTTTTATGGTTAGCCAAGGTCTTCAGCAAGGAAAACGGAATCATCGCGGCTTCGCCTATGGTGAGAAACGTGCGTTTCAAATCATGACTGCTGAAGTCGATGCCAGTCTTTGCCTTCACTTGAGCAATCGGTTTGCGCGGGATGTTCATCACCCCATCTTCGGAATCGCCGGGAAATAGAAAATATTATCCCTACCCCCTTCAAACTGCTTACGTCGAGCCAGCACCATATCCCGAGTAATCTCGTTGATAGGTTTATCCAGCCAATCCGAAAAACCTTGATGCAATTTTTTTCTGTAATCGATGATAGAGGCTTCGCCAAGTGCCCTCCCATTTCCCTTTTTACTTCATTGCAGGCGCCGATAAAGACCTCGATACAAGCTCCGCATCCGCTGGATGCCGGCATTGTCGATAGGCCTGAGGCTGTAACGGGCTTGCTCGAATAACGAGGTGATTTCCGCTACCGGTTGATGCAAATCCCTATGGCGACGACCGATTTGCGCCAGATATTCGCGGGTATTAATGGTCGCAGAGCGAGGCATGTCCCGCCATGAAAACAGCCGTGCCATCGCTTTGTAGTACTGATGTGCGCCCCTTTCGCCACTGATATAACGCCCCAAAACACCCAAGACCAGATAATCCCATTGCATCAGCAACCACACCAAACACCGCACTTCGCGAAGAAGAGCGGCAAAGGCCATTAGAATGATCAGCAGAATCAAAACCAATAAACCCAATACTCCTGTCAGCCAATGCTGTATCAGCCAGTGTTTCAATGCCTCCCAAAGGTCGATTACTCGGGTAACGACCGGTTTTAATATCTGTTGCAACGACTCGCTAAGGTCGGCGGCTTGCCTGATCGCCGCCGCTTGCCAACCCGGCATATGCGGCTGTTTGGCCGCAGCGCGCATTTCCTCCGGTGTCGGCCAATGACTACCCGGCAGCAGTGCGCCTGCTGTGGACAGAGTCGATTGATCCCGCCTGGAGCCCGAGCCCGTTCCGTTGGCCTGCCGATCGCCGCTCTGTTGTCCCTCGACGCCTTGTTGCCCCAACTCGCCGTCCGAATTGCCCAGAACGATCTGACCGTAACGCCATTCCAAATAAGGCCAGTTAACTTGCGGCGTCAATAGATATAGTCCGCCGCCAATCAGCAGGATCGAGGTGCTTGCCGCCAGAATAGCCGCGCCCTGCCCTTGGCTGCTCGGCCGCCACAGACTGAGCCGGCGCAAATCGTCGCTACGGCGATGGATCTGTTCGGCAACCAGGGTAAACACAACGAGCACAATATAAGGGACCAGATAAAACAGCATGGTCCAGTCGGCACGGTGATGCGAAGCGGCAAACATCACCAGCGTCAGCGATACCAATAGCCCAAGGTTCAACTGTCGCCTGTCCGTAGTAACGCAGTTATAGGATGCCTGCAGCATCGCCAGCAGATAGAGCCCGCCGCGCGGCATACCCCACTTCAGCAGGAACACGAAGAAAAACAGGATCAGCCCCAAAACCAGCACCCTTTTTTGCCAGGCCTTTCCGGCGGGCGTGGGCTTAAGGCTTTGCCGCCACCCAATCAACAGCGTCCAGCCGAATACAACGGTCCAAAAAATCATTTCCTCAGGAAACGTGCCATATTGAACATCCAGGTAAACGTTGCAGGCAATGGACAACACCAGCGCCGCAAACAAACCCAGATAGGCGGAAAAATAGATAGGCGCCGCGGTCATCGATTGAACAACTCGGTCAGTTCGTCGCCCCGGCGAACCTGCACGCAATGCGCATCGAGATCCATCAAGCCGGCGAGCAAGGCTTGATTGCCCAAATTAGCGCGCGGTCTTTCTGCCGGAGAAAAGCTGTCGCGGTCGAGCACAACAGCAAACAGATAAGCACCTTTGGCCCGCAATAGGGACAACGCCTGCAAGGTGGCTACGCTGCGCACCGGCGGCTCGGACAACAACAGCAGCACCGTTTCGCCGCGCACGCAGTCCAGCGCAATTTGCGTCAAGAGTTGCGCATAAGGCGTCTTGCCGTTCGCCTCGACAACCGCCAGCGCATCCAGGATGCCTTGATAGTGATAATCGCCCTTGCCGGACGCGATCCTCAGCGGATCTGCGCCGTGCGCCAGCAACCGGCTGTGCATTTGTTGGTTACAGGCATAGCCGGCCACGGAAGCGGCGATACGGATCGCATATTCCAGCGTACTTTGCTTGCCGCGACCGATATTGGCATCCTTGGCCAAATCCAGCGCGATACATAAACAGGCCGAGGCCAGCGGCTCGAATTCCTTGACCATCAACTCGTTCAGTTTTGCGGTGGTTGGCCAGTGCACATGACGGGGATTGTCGCCGCGCCGATATTCGCGTAGCCCCGAAAATTCCGCGGCCCCCGAACCCTCGGGCAGCAGATAGCCGCCGCGATGAATCTGACTGGGCGCGCCAAACAGCGGCATCGACAGTATCGGAAATACCTTGGGATAAATCGTCAACGATTGCACGCCGTGGTCGGAAGTTTTTCGAGCTTCCGCCAAACCCAGCGGAAAACCAGAAGCTAAACTCACCGGCCCTAACCGATAGTATCCGCGCTTTTCGCACAGCAGCGGTACTTGAAATTTGCGCATTCCGCGACCCGGCACGTAGCTGATGCAGCCGAGCAATTTGTCGGCATGATTCGAATCATTTTCGGCGGCGCCGACGAAAGGCAGCCGATCGACCAGTTCTACCATGAAGCGCGGCAGCCAGCCGCCATTCTCGACGTTCACATGAAAAACCACGGTTTCGCCTTCTATCGCCTTTTGCGGACCGTGTCGGCTAACAGCCAGCCGCTGCATCAACCAGCGCGGCCATATCATACCTGTCAACAAACTTGCGCTGAATAATGCGGCGATCAGCCAGAGCAGGCTTTCTCCACGGCTGATCGCGCCCAGATAAGCGGCCAGAGCGAACAGGCTCAGGACGACGAATTTAATATGAAGCGACATGCGAACTAAGCCGGCTACACCACCGGTGGCGGCACGATGTTGAGAATTTCATTGAGAATCTCGCCGGCGCTACGCCCCAAAACAGCCGCTTGCGGGCGGACAATCAAGCGATGCTCAAGAATGGATGGCGCTATCCTCTTCACCAGATCCGGCGTCACAAAATCCTGGCCGCGCAGATAGGCCAAGCCTTGTGAGCCGCGTCCCAAAGCCAACGTGCCGCGCGGACTGGCTCCCAGCCGCAAGTCCGAATGCTGCCGCGTGGCGGCGCTGATTTTGGCGATGTAGTTGGCGACATCCGGACTGATATGAACGGCTTTGGCAGCCTCGCGCGCCGCCAGAATTTCCGTTTCCGAAGTCACCGGCAACAGCGTCTCGATTGGGTGGACTTGTGCTTGTGTGGTGAAGATTCGCACCTCTTGCTCAAGAGTCGGGTAACCCATGCGCAAACGCATGAAAAAACGGTCCAGCTGAGCTTCCGGCAAGGCATGAGTACCCGCCATGTCGATAGGATTTTGGGTTGCCAAAACCATGAACAGCTTGGGCAGCTCGTAACTGCAACCGTCGACGCTGACATGAAACTCTTCCATGCACTCCAGCAATGCCGATTGTGCGCGCGGCGTGGCACGGTTTATTTCGTCGGCCAATAGCAGATGCGTAAACACAGGGCCGGGACGAAACTCGAAATCGGCGGCTTTCTGGTTATACACGGCTACACCGGTGATATCGGACGGCAGCAGATCCGATGTGCATTGCAGGCGTTTCATGTCCACCGCCACCGAGCGGGCCAAGGCCCTAACCAGCATGGTTTTGCCGGTACCGGGCACATCTTCCATCAAAACATGGCCGCGACACAGCAGCGCCACGGCCGCCAGTTCGATAACCGGCCGCTTGCCGATAATGACTTTTTCTACGTTTTCGATCAGGGAATGAATGGCATCCATTAGCTAAGAATATCCTATAAACGTGATTATTCGACGAGGGAGAGTATAGTCGTTAGAATAAAGATAGCACAGACTTTGGGCTTAGTAAGATTCTCTTTAAGAGGGAGAAAGCGCCGAAAGCCATGCGGTCCAAAATCAAAGGCCTTGTACGCAATCAGGCAGGAGAAAATCCGGGAAGTAGCTGAAAACGATTAAGAAGTTACTGACGCTATTGAAGTATGTGCAGCTCTCTCGGTGAGCAAGGCTGGATTGAGATCGACGCCTTTGGAATTAAAATGCGGCGCTGGAGCATGTGGGAACGATAATATTCGCCTATTCGTCATTAACCCAAACCCTCCGAAAATCAGTAATGACTGGTCGATAAATATAAGATACAGTACCCGTAGTAACGAAGTAGTCTCCCTCATTGTATGAATAGCCCATCAATCGCTCTTCGTCATATTTGAAGGCTGGACGATAGACGACGGTATCAAGTACGTCGATACTGGCGAGTGGAGAAGGAATGTCTTCCCTTATTTTTTCCTCGATGGTTTTCATTTCTTAGAATCCTCCATAACCCGATGAACATGAGTTTAACGGATACCAACATTCCAACTCGGTTAATCCGTTAGTTTAAAAGCAATCTACGCTCATCGCGAGTCACTGTCAAATTCATAATTAAAGAACCCTTAAGGAAATGAATGAGTAAATTTCACTAACTTATTGTGATATCTGCCCTATCAATGAAAGGGGGGATTGCAAAAAGGCAGGTTGAAGGAAGGTAAGACTTTCTGGGGTGTGGTATTGGCGGCGGATAATCATGCCGATGTGTCAACGCAAGCATTGACGGTTCCAGTAGATCAGCAGAAATTGCCCACTTTTTAAATAATTCCAATCTTTCATTATTGTCTTTGCCCGTTTTTTGAGGTTATTAAGGAATCTCTGAACAAGTCCCCTCTCCTTCCGGGACAATGCCGTTAAGTTAAGGAGGAATCTCCCTCTCCTGCTGGAGAGGGTCGGGGTGAGGAGAATCAAAATAAGGAAATACTTTAATTTACTCCCCTCATCCCAACCTTCTCCCGGAGGGAGAAGGGGCAAAGCTTCTTAACTTGACGGCATTGCCTTCCGGGAGAGGGAGTGTTATGACTTATTCAAAACTTCTTTAGCGTTTGACGATAACCGGCTTGTTGGAAAGCTCGTCGGGATTAATGTCAGTGGCCGGGAAATGGGCAGCCAGAATCTTCGAAATGCGTTCGATGCCTTCCAAAGAGCCGCTACGAAAATCGCCACATTGAAATGCTTTCTGCATGGTCTGCGCTATGGCATCCCATTCGAACTGCGGCACACGCTTGGCAATCCCGCGGTCCGCCACGATATGGACTTCCCGGTCGGCCAGTAACAGATAAATCAATACGCCGCTATTCTCTTCGGTGTCCCAGACGCCCAAATTCGAAAATACCTCAGTCGCACGCTGCCGCGCCGACATGCCGCGCCAAACCGAAGCGGGCGCCAACGCATTTTCAACGGCGAACCGGAGTTCGCCGCGGTGGAGAAATTCGGATTGATGTACCGCCGCTTCAATATCTTTGAGCACTGTCGCGGGAAACGCCATGCGCCAACGCCACGGCGGCATACAGGCATGAATAAACCAGCGTTTAATGTTTACCATGATCCGGATGCGCCTCCTCCGCCGAATCTGCCGCCGCCACCGCCGCCCCATGAGCCTCCGCCGCCATAGCCGCCGCCGAAACCGCCGCCGCTAGACCAGCCTCCGTAACCTCTTTGACGCACGCCGACAATGAAAAAAACCATTAGCCCGATGATGACCGCCGCGAAACCCAATCCAAACAACAACGCGCCCACTGCACCCGTGCCTAAACCGGCGAGCATTCCGCCCATCACCCGTCCCAGCATGGCCGACAACACAAAACCTACCATGATTCCGCCAAACAGGACGAACATGAAAGATCCGCCTGCCGCTCCCCCTTCCGGCGCTTTTTTGGGCGGCGGCAAAGATTCGCCCTCGATCAGGCGCATCAGTTGAGTAACCCCCGCATCGATGCCGCCTGGGAAATCGCCCGCCTTGAAATACGGCGTGATCGTTTCTGCAATCACGCGTTTGGCGATCGCGTCCGGAATGGCGCCTTCCAGACCGTAGCCGACTTCCAGACGCAGTTTCCGGTCGTCTTTGGCCACAATCAGTATCACGCCGTCATCGACGTTTTTTCGGCCGATTTTCCAGGCATCCCCGATCCGTATGCCGAATTGGGCGATATCTTCAGGTTGCGTCGTGGGCACGATCAGGACGGCGATCTGGCTGCCCTGTCTGGCTTCGAAAGCGGCCAATTTATTTTCCAGCGCGCTCGCTTGCTCTGCGCTGAGCGTTGACGTGAGATCGGTGACCCGATGCGATAAGTCGGGAATCGGAACGAGCGCCCCCGCCGCGGTAAAAAACAGCAGCAGGCATAGTCCTACTCCGTAGCGCATGAATAACGGCATAAACGAAACCTTATTGAGCGGGAGCCCCTGCCGGCGCCGGCGCGCCGAAATCGACCTTGGGCGGGCGCGCGATGGCTTTTTCATCTTCTACGGTAAAACTCGGCTTGGCCTTGTGGCCGAACATCATCGCAGTTAGATTGGTCGGGAAAGACCGTACCGTAACGTTATAGTCCTTTACCGCCTCGATATAACGGTTGCGCGCCACGGTGATGCGATTTTCCGTGCCTTCCAGTTGCGCCTGCAAGTCGCGAAACAAGCCGTCGGCTTTCAGTTGCGGATAATTCTCCGCCACCCCGAGCAGGCGCGAAATGGCGCTGGTCATCTGCCCCTGGGCCGCAATGAATTTTTTGAACGCCTCTTCGTCATCGACCAGTTCCGGCGTGGCTTGGATTGACCCCACCCTGGCGCGTGCCTCCGTCACTTCCGTCAACACGTCCTTTTCGTGCGCCGCGTAGCCTTTCACCACGTTCACCAGATTAGGCACCAGATCGGCGCGCCGTTGATATTGGTTCAATACTTCGCCCCATGCGGCCTTGATGTTTTCGTCGCCCGATTGCAATGTGTTGTAGCCGCAACCGGACAGAGCCAGCGCGACAAATGCAGTGATTAGCCATTTAAACATATCGGTTTCCTCATTTTCATTTCAAAAGTCAGTTTACATTACCGTCAATGTTGCGAACAGCAACAAACACGCAAGCGGGATAATAACCTTATGACTCCAAGTATCCCTCAACAATTCCGGCCAATGGCTTTTTCCGGCCCTGATGGCTATTCATGCCGTCTTATTAATCTGCCGATTTGACGGAGATTGGCTTCAAGATTTTTTGGAGGATGTTTTTTGCGGCTAATTGGCCCCCAAGTGTCATTTTCCCAATTTACACGAAATTTCCTCTTTGAATAGTGTCTCCGCACGAAATATCGTGACTTGAAACTGAAGTTGAAGTAAGTTGTCGACGGCCAAGTCAACCCGATCCGCAGAAATGAACGAGAATTTCCCCGCCCCGAACTTATCGGCCGAGCATGTGTTGCAGCACCTGCCGGTATCGGCTTTTGTGCTGAATCCGCGGCATCAGGTCGTAATCTGGAACCAGGCCTGCGAACAGTTGACCGGCCTGAAAACCGAGCAGATGATGGGCAGCGATCAGCATTGGCGGGGGTTTTATACCGACAAGCGCCCGTGTCTGGCAGACTTGCTGCTCGACAGCCGCCTCGGCGAGGCCCAAGGTCTTTATGAAAAGGCCAGCGCCCTCGCTTCCCCCACCGGCATTTATCATACCGAAAACTGGTGCTTGATGCCGGACGGACGCCGGCTTTATCTGGTCATCGATGCCTGCGCTATCCATGACGAACACGGAGAAGTGGTCGCGGTTGTCGAAACCCAGCGCGACCGCACCGAACAACGTCTGATGATGCAGGCGCTCAGCGAAAGCGAACAACGGATTTCCTCGATCCTCGGCTCGGCAATGGACGCGGTTGTGACGGTCGACAGGCAGCACAACATCACTTTATTCAATACGGCGGCCGCCCGGATCTTCCGCTGCGCCGCCGATTTCGCGCTCGGCCAGCCGTTCGAGCGTTTCATCGCGCCGCATTGCACTCCACTGTTCAAGCAATTCCTCGCCTTCGACAGCGCCGCCGCGAAAGCGCCCGCCTGGGTGCCGGAAGGCCTGAGTGCGCGCCGCGCGGACGGCGAAGAATTTCCGATCGAAGCGACCTTTTCGCCGCTGGAGGCCGGCGGTCAAAAATTCTATACGATCATACTCCGCGACGTGAATGATCGCCGCTTAGCCGAACAGAAACTGGAACGTCTGCAACAGGAAAAAGGCTATCTGCAGGAAGTGATTAACGGCGACCACAATCCCGGCGATTTCATCAGCGGTTCCAAAGCGATGCGAAACGTGATGGACCAGGTCCGAATGGTAGCCCGCACCGATACCCCGGTGCTGCTGCTCGGCGAAACCGGCACCGGCAAGGAATTGTTGGCACGGGCGATCCACGATTTCAGCGAGCGCAGCGCGGCGATTCTGGTCAAGGTCAACTGCGCGGCGCTGCCCGCTGAACTGATCGAGAGCGAATTGTTCGGCCACGAAAAGGGCGCTTTCACCGGCGCCATACAGCAGCGCAAGGGCCGCTTCGAGCTGGCCGACGGCGGCACCCTGTTTCTTGACGAAGTGGGCGAATTGTCCCTGCCGACGCAAGCCAAACTGCTCAGGGTACTTCAGGAACAGGAATTCGAGCGCGTGGGCGGCAGCGAGACGATAAGGGTCAATGTGCGGGTGATTACGGCCACGAACCGCAATCTTACCGAGGAAATCGCGGCCGGGCGATTCCGCTCCGACCTGTATTACCGGCTGAATGTATTTCCGATCGAGGTGCCGGCCTTGCGGCAACGAGTGGCCGATATTCCATTGCTGGCGCGTTTTTTTCTGACCAAATACGCGAAAAAATTCGGCAGGCAATTTGTCGATATCGATCCTGCCGGCCTTGAGTATCTAAAACAATACCCCTGGCCCGGCAATGTCCGTGAATTGCAGAACGTAATCGAGCGGGCGGTGATTCTGTCGCAGGGTTCGTTGCTGGAAATCCCCGCGTTGCAGCCATCTCAAGGCAAGATTGCTTCACCGTCAGCAAAGCTGCAAACGCTTGAAACGCTGGAGCGCGAGCATATTTTGCGCACGCTTGAAACAACCGCCTGGATAATCTCCGGCCCGAAGGGCGCCGCAGCCATTCTGGGCATGAATCCGAATACCTTGCGTTCCAGGATGCTGAAACTGGGGATTTCCAGGCCAGGCTGAAGTAGTGTCGAATGAGGCTGGAATAAAAAGATGGTACGCTGTGCGTACCTTAAAGCCTAACGTATCGAATCACAATACCAACTATTTGAATTTGCCGTGCTAAAATCAATCTCGTCCACTATGCGGTACGCGCAGCGTACCCTACATCTTTAATTTACTTTTCGGTGCTCCGCTTATGTCCCATTTTCGGCGCGCTTATGTTCCAGGCGGCACCTACTTCTTCACTGTGGTATCCGAACGGAGGGCTCCGATTCTTTGTTCCGATACTTCCCGTCTTTTCTTGCGCTCCGCTTTAAGCGAATGCCAACGGCGCTGGCCGTTTCGGATCGATGCAATGGTTTTGCTCGACGACCATCTGCATGCCATTTTGACTCTACCGGAAGGCGATACCCGTTATTCTGCACGTTGGGGGTGGATCAAAAAGGAATTTACCAAAGCTTATCTGGCCGCCAGCGGCAAGGAGCAAACACGTAACGAGTCACGGATTCGGCAAAGGCGGCATGGGGTTTTGCAGCGCCGGTATTGGGAACATGCCATTCGAGACGAGGAAGATTATGCGCGGCATTTCGATTATATCCCCTATAACCCGGTCAAACATGGGTATGTGGAATCTGTGCGGGATTGGCCGTATTCAACATTTCACCGCTGGGTTAAACAAGGCGTTTACCCGCCGGATTGGGGCAGCAAGTCCCAGGGAATCATGGAATTCGATGATTTGGATACCTCCGCCATGGAATAAAAAAATGTAGGGTACGCTGCGCGTACCAAATTCTTCTGGATATAAAAAGGTACGCACAGCGTACCCTACATTTGACCATTCACCCTCTCCTTCCCAAGCTTTATCCTTCGCTGTACGGAAACCGAATAATCGAACAAATCGACCCAAGGCAATTCAACGCTAGCGGACAAAAATCAAGTCACGATATTACGTAATTTTTACGATATTTAGTGATATGGTGTTTGCACAATCTCTTGTTTTTCTATTATTCAATTTCTTAAGCCAATGATTTAAAAATATATAATCGGTTCCGGCATGGCATTTGCTTTTATACGAGCAACATCCCGTACTTGCGAGTCACAGAGACTCCGAATCCATGACCTCAACCGATGACAACGCCCGGGCCGCCTGGGCGAGCTTAACTCACGACAGCCTCAATAGCGCGCAAACAGCTACGCGCACGCTGACCCAGACGCAATTTATCTTCCTGAACATCGCCCTGCTGCTCGGCAATATCCTGGTATTGTTCAATACCGGCGCCTTTGCCTCGATCAGTCTGCACGCGACCGGCGATCTCGGCGTCAGCCCGAGCCATGCGAGCTGGATGCAGACTTATTATTTCGCCAGCCTGGCCCTGGCCTTGCCGGTCAGCGCCTCGCTGTCGGCTTCAATCGGCGAAGTGCGGCTTTATCTGTGGGCGATGCTCGCCTTGACTCTGGCTTCGCTGCTGTGCGCTTCGACTTCCGATCTGTTCTGGTTTTTGTCTGGCCGCGCCATGCAGGGCTTTTTCGGGGGCCTGACCATTCCGCTATCGCAGACGCTATTGATGCGCGAATACCCGGAATCGGCCAAGTCCTTCGCGGTATCGCTTTGGAGCATCGCCGCGCTGAGCCCGTTCACGTTGGGGCCCGCGGCGGGCGGCTGGATCGCCGATCAGTGGGGCTGGCGCTGGCTGTTCTGGCTGAATGTGCCCCTGCCCTTGCTGTCGGCGGCGCTGGCCTGGGCCTTGCTGTTCGACCGGAATTCGCCGCGGCGAAAAATGCGTTTCGACATAGTCGGCTTCCTGCTGCTGGCCGCCGCGCTGTTTTGCCTGCAGACCGTGCTGAATCAGGGCCAGGACGCGGACTGGTTCAACTCGCCAGTATTGATCGGCATGGGGCTGACCGGATTGCTCATGCTGGGCTATTTCATCGTATGGGAACTGGCCGAGCGCAAGCCGCTGCTCGACTTGCGCTTGTTCACCCGCCGCAATTTCGCGATCGGCAGCCTGCTGCTCAGTCTCGGCTTCATGATCATGTACGGCTTGCTGTCGGTCTTGCTGGTACGTTTGCAGGCGATGGCCGGCTATACCTCGTTTCTGGCCGGCAGCGTGCTGCTGCCGCTGGTGTTCCTGGCCAAGCCGATGGCCAGCGTAATGCATCGGATCGTGCATCGATTCGACGCCCGCCTGCTCGTTTGCATCAATATGCTGCTGTTCGCGCTGTACTGCTATGGGACCAGCCGATACGACTTCTTCGGGCGCGGTGGCTGGTTTACTCAACCGCTATGGACGCAGGTGCTGGAAGGCTTTTGCCTGGGCGGCCTGTTCGTGCCGCTGACCACCTTGTTCCTTTCCGGGTTACCGCCGAAACGGCAAACCCAGGCGGTCGAGCTCGGCGGACTGTTGCGGGTGATGGGCGGCAGCGTCGCTTCCCCGCTATTCGGCGTATTCTGGGAGCGGCGCGCCGCGTTTCACCAAAGCCGCCTGAGCGAAGGCTTTTCGACTCATGACGGCCGGGCCGCTGAAACGATAGCCCGGTTGCACGATGCCGGCCTGCACGGACCGCTGGCTGCCGCCAAGCTGGCGGCACAAACAGCACAGCACGCCGCCGTTCTGGGACTGAACGATACCTTCAGACTGTCGGCCTGGCTGTTCCTCGGCCTGGCGGCGCTGGTCTGGTTCGCCGCACCGGCCGGGCATAAACCCGCCCTGTCGCCTAAGGAAGACAGACGTCGTGCGGTCCTGGAAGATTTGATGGAGGAGCCGTAACATGTTGAGGATCAACGTAATCTTCCTGTTGGCAGCCGGTTTGTCGTTATCGAGCGGCTGCGCGATGCTGCCCGAAGACGGGACACGCGCCGAATTGCTGGCGACGCCCAGTCTGACGCAATCCCTCAAAACCGATCCGCAGGCCGAAAAGATCGTGCAGGAATGGCCGAGGGCGCAGTGGTGGCAGGCATTCCGCAACGCCGAAATGAACCGGCTGATCGAAACCGCGCTGCAGGATAACCCGAGCCTCCACGCCGCGGCCGCCCGCCTGACCCAGGCGGAAGCCGCAGCCGATTACCAGGCGGCCGAAATGCTGCCCAGCATCCATACCAGCGTGGAACTGCATCACCGCCGTTTTTCGGCTACCGACTTTTACGGGCCCAACGGCGGCAAGACCTTTACCGGCGCCTACATCGACCCCGTGGTTTTCCATTATCACCTCGACCTCTGGGGTAAAGACAAAGCCGCGCTGGAGGCTGCATTAGGCCGGGAGAAGGCGCAGGCGTCGGAGCTGGCGATGGCGCGCCTGCTGCTGAGCACCTCGATCGCCCGCAGCTATATCCGCTTGTGCGCGGCCGAGGAGGATGTCGAACTCGCCCATGCGTTAAGCGGGAAAGCCGAAGAAAAACACCAGTTGGCGGAGCTACGCTGGCAGCGGGGTTTGAGCGACCGGGATCCGGTTTATGCGAGTCAACAGCAGCTCGAAGCGGCCAGGCAGCGCGAGACCCAGGCGCGCCACGAGGCGCAGATATTGCGCAACCGGCTGGCGGCACTGGCCGGGCAAGGGCCGGATTGGGGGAAAAGCATTCAAGCCGCCCGCACCGAAATCATCGGGCATTTGCCGAAGCCGGAAACGGTGGCTTTGGGCTTGCTGGCGCATCGTCCCGACGTTGCAGCGGCGTTGTGGCGGGTGGAAGCGTCCGCCCGGATGATCAAAGTCGCGAAAACCAATTTCTATCCCGACGTCGATCTGATCGGCTTCGCCGGCTTGCGCAGCCTAAACCTGAAGGATTTGTTTTTGTCGCATGGCGCCAGCGTGGCCTACGGCATGGGGCCGACGCTAACCCTGCCGCTATTCGAAGGCGGACGCCTGGAGGCCGAATTGAAGAATCAGCAGGCGGGCTACGACGCCGCGGTCGAAAGCTACAACGAAACCCTGCTGACCGCCGTACAGCAGGTCGCCGACAGTCTGGCCGAATGGCGAAAGGCCTCCGAACACGAGGACTCCGAAACGCGCGCGCTGAATGCGGCCGAGGCCGAATCCGGATTGGCCAGCAAACGCTTTCAGGCCGGCCTCAGCAGCCGTGACGGCATGATCGATGCCGAAGCAAAGCTGATCGAGCAGAAATTAACCGCCAGCGAGCGGCATAGCGCCCATCTCCTTGCCGCGGTCGGTTTGATCGAAGCGCTGGGCGGCGGTTATGAAAACAACGAGGCCGCGGCATTGAAGCATCGCTTATCCGCTCTGTTGCCCATGGACGGTGGACATGTCGTTCCGGACCTTTAACGATAACGAAGCACTGAACCAGTTCCCTCTCCCTCCGGGAGAGGGAGTTTTTCGAACTTATTCAGAAATTCCCCATTGATTCGATTCTAATTGCCCAGACAGCAATGAAAAACACTCAAACCGTCTTGAACAAACTCACATCCCGCGCCGGCTTCCGTGCACGCAGGCCAAGCCGAAGCCGCAGGCTCCGGCTGGTCACGCTTGCCGCATTCGCGCTCGGCCTGGCTTATCTGGCCTACTGGCGGGGTTACGCCAGCCGCTACGTAGTCACCAACGACGCCTACGTGACCGGCAATCTGGCGCCGCTGAAAGCGCAGACCAGCGGCGCGGTCGTGGACGTGCGGGCCGACGACACCCAATTCGTACGTCAGGGCGATGTGCTGGTCCGGCTCGACGGCCTGGATGCAGTGGTCGCGTTCGAAAAGGCCGCAGCGAACCTGGCCGACAGCGTCCGGCAGATCGAAACCCGGTTCAGCCAGGCCGAAACCCTGCGCCAGAAACTGGCCGCCAAGGAAGCCAGATTGCAGCGCAGCCGGCGCGACCTCGCGCGCTACCATAGCGTAGCCGCCGACGGCGCAGTCTCCGCGCAGCAGATCGAGGACAGCGCGCTTCAGGTGCGTGAACAGGAAGCCGACGTACGGCAGACGCGCGCCGAGCTGGCCGGCGCCGAGGCCCCGATCCGGAACACGACCCCGGCGAATAACCCGAAGGTGCTGCAGGCGATTGCCGCGTTCAAACAGGCTTATCTGGACAAAGTTCGACAGAAAATCGTCGCGCCGGTCTCGGGCTTCGTCGCCAAACGCAGTATCCAGCCCGGCGAGCAGGTGCGTCCGGAAACGCCGCTGATGGCAATCGTGCCGCTGGATTATCTCTGGATCGAGGCTAATTTTCTCGAAAACGAGTTGGCCCACGTGCAGCCCGGCCAGCCGGTCGAAATCACGGTGGACTTGTACGGTTCCGATGTCGTGTATCACGGCGAAGTGCTGGGACTCGGCGCCGGCACCGGCAGCGTGTTCAGCCTGATGCCGCCGGATAACGCCACCGGCAACTACATCCATATCGTCGAACGGGTGCCGGTCAGGATCGGCTTGCGGGCCGAGGAACTGCGGGCCAAGCCGCTGCGTCCGGGGCTGTCCGCGGTAGTCCGTATCGATACCCGCCGTCCGGGACGATCCGTATTGGAACCTTTGACTACAACTCCGGCGAGCTATAAAACCGAAGTCTACGACCGTCAGCTCGAGGGCGCCGACGCACTGACCGATAAAATCATCGAAGCGAATCGCCTGCAAACAAGGCCCAGCGATAAGCCGGCTGTCCTCCGCCATTCCTGAAGCAAGTGATTCAAGGCGTATCTCGAACTCCATCCGTTAGGTACGCTCGACCGCAAGGGCAGAGATTTGCTCCTCGACAACCGCTCCTGGCGTTGTCCTACCTCCTGCCTCCATGCAGTCGTGCAATCTCTGCATTCACGCCATCCATGACGTTCATGCAGGAGGTACGAGCCCAAGGAAGGGCGAGGTAGATCGCGTCGGGAACACGCGATCGAGGGCAATGCAGGAGCAATTGCCGACGACTGCATGGAGGCAGGAGGTAGAGCAATGCAGGAGCAATTGCCGAGTGTGTACCTTTTCGCCGACAAACGATACTCCATCCGTAGGGTACGCTGTGCGTACCTTTTGCCCATAAAACGGTACGCACAGCGTACCCTACAAATATTGCCATGGCCCGGAATAATCCGACATCCCGGAAACACCCGCTTTTTGGCCTTCTCCGGCAAGAAAGAGATACTTCTAAGCCTAATATTGTTACCGATCCTTTATTGCCGAGGCTCGGAATGCAAAACCTTCCGTATCTGCTTGACCGCCGCATCGATCTTTAAATCCAGCAGAATTCGCCCCAACATCGGGCTCGCCTTGCTGGCGTCCCCATCGGCGCCGATCAGCGCAAAATCAGCGCCGCTGTGATCTTCCTTAAACCGGCTTCTGACTCCCGCTGCCTGCACGAACATCAATTCGGACGTATCCCGAATACCGGCATGCCCGCCGATCTGCGGTGCGGAAAAACCCTGATTCGCCAGATACGCGATCTGCCCGTTATTTTGATAATAGTCGTTGACCTGAATTACGCTTACGCCCGAATCCCGCCATAATGATGTCAACTTCTCGGCTACGCGCTGCTGCGCCGCCTGATTGCCGCCGCTGTCGCCGACCAGTGCAATCACCTTAAATCCATGCTGCTTCAGGCTCTCCGCCGTTGCCTCCAACACCGTCTCGAACGTCGCATCGGCGACCGAAAGCGTCCCCGAAAATCTCATATGGCCGACAGGCGGCAAAATGGTCCCCTCCGGAACATACGTCACGACCGGCACGACCAGCGTATGGCCCAGTTTTTCGGCGATTTTCCCGGCGGCGTATTTCACGATATAGTTGTGCTTGCCAAGTATCACATGCGGCCCGTTCTGCTCGGTGCCTCCGGTCGGCACGATCGCGGTCGTCGAACCGGCCCTGACCGCATCCCTCACTTCCTGCCAGGTCATATCTTCGAGATAAACGCCAGAGGGCGCTTCTACCGATGGATTGCCGACATGACTCAAGTAAATTGCCGGCCCGACCACGAGCAGAAAGACCAGCATCGACAAGTAACGCTTGGGTTGCAGCAGCATGTTGAGTTTGAAATTTTGCGCAAGATTGATAAAGGGCATCAAATACAGGCTCCAGAAGGTGGAGAATTTTTCGTTTTCTTTCGGTCCCAGGCCGAACGTCAGCGTTTCCTTTTCCTTCGGCACGTACAAGGTGCCGAACAACCCGTCCCAAATCGCAAACGTAAACCCCATATTCTTATCGAAATGCTGCGGCGCGGCGCTATGGTGAATCTGATGCTGCGCCGGGCTGATAAAAATCCGGCTCAACACCGGCCCCCAGCTCCACCAGACATGGGAATGGCGCAAGTTGTAACCGGCCAGATAAAACAGGATAAGAATGATATTGGTTCCGTCGACATTGTACAAAACGACCTGATCCTCCATTAAATAGTGAATACATCCTAACGCCGCTCCCGACAATAACCCGCCCATGCCAAAAGCCAATAGATCGTCGACCGGGTGCATTCTAAAGACGGTGATCGGCGTCATCACCTCGGCCGAGTGATGAACCTTATGAAACTCCCAAAGCCAGGGAATCTTATGCTGCAAAAAATGGCTAAAAAATAGTGCAAAATCAGCAGCAAGCGCCAAAAACAAGATAGCCGCAAACCCCTCAATCTCAACATGGCCTCGCCCTTTAAAGTCACTCAGCCATTCATTTAAACCGGCTTCAACATTATGCGAAACAACATAGGTCAACGAGGAAAATAACCCTGCGATGAAGGTCACTTGCAACAGCATGCCGGTATAGAAATAGAGATAATCGTTTACGGCGGAACGATGAAAAACGATATCTTTGGGAAATACGAAAGCCAAAATACCGACATCGGCCTTTTCATAATCCCGCTTACGAATTATGTACAAAAAATAAGCTATCGTGAAAGACGTAAGCAAATACACCCAATAAATTCTGTCACCGCTTGCCAAAAACAAGGCCAAGGGGGAGACTAAAACCTTTGCCATATCCCAGATTGGCTCGGATAGAGAGGACAAACTAATAATCTGCATACGGAATGGAAAAAAAGCTAAGATCAAGAAGAACTGGCGAACGACTTCTCTGGCGTCAAAATAACTGATGAAGGCCGGAGCAGCGGGGAGATTGCCTGTTTAAGCTGAATTAATTATTGGTTGCTTCTGGCTTGAAAGAGCCGGAATCCCGCCTAACAGCACCGGCCTGGGAATCAGGCGTATAATATCCCATAATAAATCAATGCCCCCTAGTGAAAACATGATTTCGATCGTCTGTCCATTCTACAACGAAGAAAAAATGGTTCCGTTCTTTTTTAACGAACTACTAAAAACCGTCGCCTCCATTAATGATGAAATAGAAATTATCTGTATCAATGACGGCAGCACCGACCAAACTTTACAACGATTAATCGAGCAAAAAGACACTGCACTAAAGCATATACACATTCGTATCATCGATTTTTCGAGAAACTTCGGAAAAGAAGCCGCCCTTACGGCGGGAATAGATTGCGCTCGCGGAGACGCAGTGGTCCCGATAGACACAGATCTTCAGGATCCGCCCGAACTCATCAACGCCTTGATTGACAAATGGCGGGAAGGCTATGAAGTAGTATTAGCCAAACGCCATGACCGAACATCCGATACTTGGGTGAAAAGAAAAACCGCAGAATGGTTCTACCGATTGCACAATTCGATTTCCAGTCCGCCCATCCCTGAAAATGTAGGCGATTTCAGATTATTGAGTCGTGCTGCCGTTGAAGCCTTAAAAAAACTGCCGGAACGCGAACGTTTTATGAAAGGCCTGTTTAATTGGGTCGGATTCAAAACAGCGGAGATTGAATATGTACGAAAGAGCAGAAAAGCCGGCCACACCAAATTTTCTTTGTTCAAATTGTGGAACTTTGCGATAGACGGCATCACCAGTTTTAGCACGGTCCCGCTCAAAATATGGAGTTATCTGGGTTTTTTAATTTCATTGTTCGCTTTCACGTACGGCACCCTGATCATTATCCGAACTCTGGTACAGGGAGTCGACGTTCCCGGATATGCCTCACTCCTTGTGATCATTCTCTTTCTTGGCGGTTTGCAATTAATCGGGATAGGCGTACTGGGGGAATATCTTGGACGAATTTACATTGAAACCAAAAACAGGCCGATATACATCATTCGGCAGGAACTCTAGCCTGGGTTAACGGGATACGTCAGACTGTCTTTACACCTTTAAAACAATCATCCGGAAAGGCCGGGTAAATATGGATATCAAAGAAGAACAAATATTGGGATCATCCGTCGATACACACTGGTACTATGTTTCCAAAAACAAGGCCATTCAAAGGCTTCTGGGCTTTCTTGCAGGCAGGAACATACTGGATGTCGGCGCCGGTTCCGGGGTGTTTTCGAAGTTCTTGCTGGAAACCGATCTGGCATTATCGGCTCGCTGTGTGGACACTGCCTATCCGTTTGACGAAAAGTCGGAAATCCATAACCACAAGCCTATCAACTTCGTCAAATCCCTGGAAAAAATCGATGAAACAGTGGTTTTGATGATAGACGTGCTGGAACATATAGAAGACGACCTTCATTTCCTGAAAGATTATGTCGACCGGCTACCGGCGGGCAGTTATATACTGATGTCGGTCCCGGCCTTCAATTTTCTGTGGTCGGGGCACGACATATTCCTGGAACACAAACGCCGCTATACTCTGCCAGAACTTGAGAGCCTCGCGGATAAATCCGGCCTGAAAGTGATCACAGGACGTTATTTCTTTGGACTGTTATTCCCGATCATCACGAGCATACGCCTCCTCAATCGAGTCCTGCTGAGAGTAGGTAAATTAACCGCCAAGAGCGACTTAAAGGGGGCTCCCGAAATGCTGAATAAATGGCTCATCCAGATTCACGATTTTGAGACCAAAACTCTTTTCCGCTTTAACAGAATGGCCGGCTTAACCGCATTTTGCCTTGCCCGAAAATAGCACCAACCCGCTTTTAGCCAAATTGGCAGTCAATGAAACTGCTCACATATGCCTTGGTCGGCGGGAGCGATTTTGATCCCCCATCGATTTTCGAGAGTATTCAGGTGCGCAGCCAATAAAAGATGTTGCGCATCGCTTGACTTGCCTCCCGATTTAAGCAGAAGCAGCCAGGGTGGATTAAAATAACCGATGCGATAGGAGCCACTGTCCAGAACACATCGAATAGCTGTTAAATAATCTTTGGGTTGCATCATCATGTAATGGCTAAAGCGAATGGTATTCTCGCCTAGTGAATCATCAGGATCTTCCATTCTCAAGATTACGGCGTCGGCTTTCGGGATGTTTTTCGGAAAAATATAGAGGGATTCATGCTGCGAAAAATGCGGGCCGACGTTGGCTTGAACGGATAACATCGATTGCGCAGGCAAACGACTTTCAATTTCACCAAGGTCGGGTTTTGGCGCTGGAATCAGATTTAATTTCCAAAAACTGTTCTGGCCCAAAAGGTGCGGCAGGCAAAAGCTCAAGAACAGGACTGAGGTAAAAACAGCCAACACTCCTATCGGATTTTTCACCCTCGGCGAAACGCGAGCGGATAAAAATCGATATCCGCGCATGGAGGCAACCAGGATAATCGGAATCAGCGCCACGGAATGATAACTATTGATGCTGCGCTGCAAGTCGAGCAGGGACAAAGCATTTGCCGCAAAATCGGCGGCACCGATCAGGAGAATATCAAAACCGAGAAACGGCAAAAATAATCCGTAAGGCAATAACAGAAAAATAATGTAGAGCCCGCCGCCCATTTCTAAAAAAGCTTTTTTGAAGACTTCCAGCGGCGAAGTAAGAAGATGCGTAATGATTTCAGAAAGGCTGTTGCCCAGCCAACTATAACGGTTAGCCGCAGCATACTGCGCACTCATCATGATATGCGTCCCAGTAGGCGAAAATTTCGGGAAAACATACTGAAACGAAATGAACGTGTACAGCCCCCCAATCGCGACCAAGCACAAGGATTTTTTAAAATTTTTATTGACTATAAAGTAAGACAGCCCCAAACACATTGTCAGAATGCCGAACTGTTCTTGGCATAAAAGAACGATTAAAATGCACAATAAAAGCTTTCTGAAATCATTTGTCAACAAAAAATAAATACTCCAGGCAATCAAAGGTGTTGCAATTGACACAGGGTGAAAGTCCCACTGCACGGCGCTGAGTACGAAGGGGTTTAGCAAAAATCCTAATGACCAGAAGAATGACTGCCAGTGCGTGTAACTTAGCCTTAAGGCGGTTTTGAAAATCGGCAGCGTTGTCGATGCGATCGCCACTGACTGAGTCAATATCAGCCATTCCGGTCCGGGGTAAATTTTATAAAGGAGCGCGTAGAGGTAAAGCCATGGATGAAAATGGACGCCGAACCAATGATAAGGCTCCGTAGAACCCATAGTAACCATTGGCGCTCCCTGGTTTAAAATGCTCCAAATGGCCTGATCAAAAGCTCCCGTATCATTAATGGAAGTTTTAAAACTCCAGTGCCGGTCGAGGCCCAGTAACAGCGTGCCGAGAAAATACAAGACCCTGCAAATCAATAGAGACCGATAAGGGATTTGGGATTGAACCGCATTAGCTGTTACTGCCTGCGAATTGAATTTTTCTTCTAACTTATAATTCAAAGGCTGCTCCGGTCATTTTGAAAATGCATTTTTGCCTCGATGCACGGCCCTCATTAATCAATGGCATTACCATTTTAATAAAAAACGACTTTGCCACTAATTTTGACTTTGGCATAACAAAAAATTAACATGCTCAGATGATCTGTCCCTTGCCGTCTTGCATTCTGTTTAAGGAAGCTCTGATTAAGTCCTTCGACGAGCTCAGGACGAACGGCAAATAGTTGATTCCGTTCGTGGTGAGCTTGTCGAAGGGCATGAACGGAATCAACTTATTCAGAGCTTCCTTAACATTTTAAGGTAGGACATCAGGCTACTTTATAAACCGTATGACCTAAAGAATTTATACAAATGAACCCCCTCGTGACTTTTTTTATCCCGGTTAAAAATGGAGTGCCTTACATCGAGGAATGCATCAATTCCATTCTCGCACAGTCATTTCAGAATTGGCGCCTGTTGATCCTCGATAACCAATCTACCGACACTACTTACAATTTATGCGGCAAGTATTTAGCAGATCAGCGCATCCAATATATACTGAACGAAACCGATATCGGCGGGACTCAAAATTTCAATAAATGTTTGGACTTATGCGAGACTAAATATTACGCCATCTTGTCTCATGATGATCTATACAGTTGCAACCGGTCGGTTGAGGAAAGTTTTTCTCTGCTCGAAAATGATTCCGAGCTTTGCGCGGTTTATTCGCATATCAATTGGATAGATGATAAATCAGCGAAGATAGCAGCTAAAAAGTTCAACAAAATAGGAAAAGTTTTTTCGGATGACATTGCCAAAAAGTCCATTGTAACTTGCCGAAATCTGTTTGGCGTTCCGCTTTTGATACGCGCCTCGACTGCAGTTGGAAAGAAATATGATAATACTTTTAGTTCTACGGCCGATATTGATTTTTCGATCGATATTGCTCGCGGATTATACAATTATGTTATTAACCGTCCATGCTATTCGATTCGATTTCATTCATCGAACAATACCATGCGCGATTTTTCAAAAACACGTTCGGAACTCAACAGGATTGCCGAGAAGCATCAGATCAGACTTAATGCTGCCGATACGATCAGGATGATAGTCAACGACTGGAAAACGCGTGCCGCTAAGCACCTGTTTTATTTGTACCTGGATCATTTTCGAAAATTCATGCCGGCCAGCCAGCAAAAATGATTTCATTCCGCGATAAAGGCAGGCTGCTGCGCTTCCTGGCGGTCGGAGTCGTTAATACTTGCTTCGGAATCGGCGTGTACTGGCTACTGCTTTATGCCGGCATGCCTTATCAGGGAGCCTCGCTGTTTTCGCTGATCCTCGGCATTATTTTTAGTTTCAATAGTCACAGGGTAGCCGTTTTCCGGACAGACGGAAGGTTCTTTCGTTACATATTGGTCTGGCTGTCCATTTATTTCGCCAATATCGCACTGATCGCAATGATAAGAGACAATATCGGCGATTATCTGGCTGCCATTGTGCTATTGCCGGTCAATGTCGTTTTGTCCTTTATTTTGATGAAACGCTTCGTTTTTCGCTCAGTGAAAAAATACGGCGTTTCATGAAAACTATCATTCTAGCCGGAGGGCTCGGCACCCGCTTGAGCGAGGAAACGGTGCTGCGCCCGAAACCGATGATCGAAATCGGAGGACGTCCGGTCCTTTGGCACATCATGAAGACCTTTTCTGCACACGGCATCAATGAGTTTATTATCTGCTGCGGCTATAAGGGTTACATGATCAAGGAATACTTCGCCAATTATTTTCTGCATATGTCCGATGTAACTTTCGATATGCGAAACAACCAAATGGAAGTGCATCAGCGCCATGCCGAGCCCTGGCGCGTGACATTGGTTGATACCGGCGATCACACAATGACCGGCGGGCGCTTGAAACGCGTGTCCGACTATATTAAAGACGAATCGGCATTTTGCTTTACTTACGGCGACGGGGTTGCCGATATCGACATCACGTCTCTTATTGCTTTTCATCGGCAGCACGGTAAAAAGGCAACAGTAACGGCCGTGCAGCCTCAAGGCCGCTATGGTTCTTTAAATATGCAAGGAAACTCGGTATTGGGTTTTGCCGAAAAACCGCCCGGTGACGGAGCCTGGATTAACGGCGGTTTTTTTGTATTGTCGCCAAGCTGCCTGGAATTGTTAACCGATGACACGACTTCCTGGGAAGGTGAGCCTCTCAGTCGGCTTGCCTCAAAAGGAGAATTGATGGCGTATCAACATCGAGGTTTCTGGCAACCGATGGATACCCTGCGCGATAAGAATCATTTGGAAGCGCTTTGGCAAAACGGCAAGGCGCCGTGGAAGGTATGGCAATAAATCCCGGATTCTGGCGCGGGAAAAGAGTATTTCTGACCGGCCACACGGGTTTTAAAGGCGGATGGCTTGCGCTTTGGCTACAAGAACTCGGAGCGTCAGTGTTCGCGTATGCCATGAACCCATTATCAACGCCCAATTTATTTACCGTGGCGAATATCGGTCAAACGCTGGCTGTAAATATTATTGCCGATATACGCGATAGCGATCGGATAGCGAAAGCGATTCACGACGCACAGCCGGATTTGATTTTTCATCTAGCAGCGCAGCCGTTGGTTAGACATTCCTATGCCGATCCCGTCGCAACCTATTCGGTAAATGTGATGGGCACTGTCAATATACTGGAAGCGGTTCGGCAAACACCGAGTGTTCGCGCCGTTATCAATGTGACCACCGACAAATGCTACGAAAATCAGGAATGGGTTTGGGCCTATCGTGAAAACGAACCGATGGGGGGACATGATCCTTACTCCAGCAGCAAGGCTTGCTCAGAACTGGTGACATCGGCTTACCGACGGTCTTTTTTGTCTCAAGCCGGTGTAGCCGTGGCCAGCGCCAGATCAGGCAATGTAATTGGCGGCGGCGACTGGTCTAACGACCGTCTGATTCCGGATATCCTGCGAGCTTTTGAGTCAGGTCAAACCGTGAGGATCCGCTCGCCCAACTCAGTGCGCCCCTGGCAGCATGTCCTCGAACCTTTGGCGGGTTACCTGATGCTCGGCGAAAAATTATACGATGATCAAGCAAACTTTGCCGAAGCCTGGAATTTTGGCCCCCGCGATGAAGACGCCCGATCAGTTCAATGGATTATCGAACACCTTATCGCCCGCATGCCTGGAGCAAGCTGGCAACTTGATCGCTCAACTCAACCCCATGAAGCCTCCTATCTTAAATTGGATAGCAGCAAGGCCCGTACTAAACTCGGCTGGAAACCGCGATGGAATCTCGAAACCAGTCTAGAAAACTGTCTGGCATGGAATAGCGCGTATCGAGCCGGTCACGATATGCGTGAATTCACGTTAAAGCAAATTCATACTTATAATAAATCCGGCGAATAAGGTCATCAATGACACGCTTTGACTTTTTTCCGACACCTTTGCCGGGACTGACATTGGTACACCGAAAACCGATTGAAGACAACCGCGGATTTTTCAGCCGCTTTTTTTGTGCAGAGGAATTTGGTCGAGTTGGTTTGACGAAACCGATTGCGCAAATTAATCATTCGATGACCCATGCCAAAGGCACGGTACGAGGCTTGCATTTTCAATACCCTCCATTCGCGGAAGACAAGATTGTCAGTTGCATGCGCGGTTCAGTTTTCGATGTGGCTGTCGATTTACGCAGCGGATCACCTACTTTTCTGCAATGGCACGGTGAAATTTTATCGGCCGAAAACCAGCGAAGTTTGTGGATTCCACAAGGATTTGCACACGGTTTCCAGACGTTAACAACCGATTGCGAATTGATTTATCTGCATTCGATGCCTTATACGTCCGATCGTGAAGGCGCTCTCCATACGCTGGATTCGCAATTGAAAATTTTATGGCCATTGCCTATCACAGAGCTTTCCGAACGAGACCGGGCTCACCCGATGATTGGGGCGGAGTTTACAGGAGTGACTTTATGAGGTGCCGTCACTGCGGCGCCGACCTGCAATTGCCCCTGATCGATCTGGGCAGCGCCCCGCCCTCAAACGCCTACCTGACCGAATCGGCTTTGCACGCTCCCGAAAAATGGTATCCGCTGCGGGTTCTGGTATGTACCGAATGCTGGCTCGTACAAACTGAAGATTACGTTTGCGCGGAAACGCTCTTCGATGCTGAATACGCTTATTTCAGTTCTTTTTCGATGTCTTGGCTGCAACATGCCGAACGGTACGTCGACGTCATGGTTGAACGATTTTGGTTAAACGAAAGCTCCCATGTGATTGAAATTGCCGCAAACGACGGTTATCTGCTGCAATACGTTAAAGCCCGTAATATTCCCTGTTTGGGGATAGAGCCCACTGCCGCCACGGCTGAAACCGCAAGAGCGAAAGGCATCGACATTATCGAAGATTTTTTTGGCGTTCGCTTGGCTCGGCAGTTGGCTTCTGAAGGTAAAACCGCTGATCTCATCGTTGCGAATAATGTACTTGCCCATGTACCCGACATTAACGATTTCGTATCGGGTTTTGCTGTATTGTTAAATACTGACGGAATTGCAACGTTCGAGTTTCCGCATTTGATGAGGCTTATTGAGGAAAATCAATTCGATACCATTTATCACGAGCATTTTTCTTATTTTTCGCTGGTTGCCGTCCGAACCATTTTCGAACGAAATGACTTGAAAGTTTTCGATGTCGAGGAATTGCCGAC
The DNA here is from genome assembly GCA_051061095.1 of Methylomicrobium sp. Taxonomy (GTDB): domain Bacteria; phylum Pseudomonadota; class Gammaproteobacteria; order Methylococcales; family Methylomonadaceae; genus Methylomicrobium. The sequence continues at coordinate 28,955 of JBPFEE010000031.1, forward strand.
ACACGGCGGCAGTTTAAGAATTTTCGCTCAGCGCAGCGATACCGGTAAAAGGCCTGTCAGTACGAATGTCGACAACATGCTAACCACCGAACTCAACGCGGGCCTATGCACTGCCAGTTATTACCGCGATTTTCAGGCGCGAGCGAATAGAATAAAAAACGATTTCGTGACTTTTCTCATTGAAGCGGCGAGCAACGGTAAAAAAGTCGCCGCTTATGGCGCCGCCGCCAAAGGCAATACGCTGATCAATTATGCCGGAGTACGTCCCGATTTGATTCCCTATGTTGTCGATCGCAATCCCGCCAAGCAAAAAAAATACCTGCCCGGCAGCCGCATTCCAATCGTTTCAGAGGATTTTCTGCAGAACGACCGACCGGATTATGTTGTGGTTTTGCCCTGGAATCTTATAAGCGAAGTGATACAACAGCTCAATTATATTCGTGATTGGAAGGGAAAATTCGTAGTTGCTATTCCAGAATTGCGAGCCTTTTAATGAAGATTGCAATAACCGGAGCTACAGGATTTATCGGCAGACATGTAATAAGTCAGCTGACTAAAAAATCGGATGACTTCGTTACGATCGTTAGAACTTTGGATAAAAGGGAAGTGCCCTTACCGAAAGACAAGGTGCTATTTTTAGACATCCATACTCCTCCAATCAATGCGTACGAATTAATGGGCTGTCCGGATGTACTGATTCACTTGGCATGGGGTGGGTTACCCAATTATAAGTCTCTGCATCATTTCGAGACTGAGCTCCCTGCACATTATCGGTTTCTTAAGGAATTAATCCAGTCGGGACTTCAAAGTCTTGTCATAACAGGCACCTGTTTCGAATATGGGATGCAATCGGGCCCACTCTCTGAAAATTTGCCCTCTCGTCCTTACAATCCCTATGGTTATGCAAAAGATGCGCTTAGGCAACAACTTGAATATCTAAAAATCGAGAACACGTTCAACCTGACATGGCTGCGGCTTTTTTACACATATGGAGCCGGCCAAGGGCCGACATCACTCTATTCGCAGCTATGTACATCCGTGGCACGAGGCGATAAAACTTTTAACATGTCCGGAGGAGAACAATTACGGGACTATTTACATGTTTCCGATGTGGCATCTTCCATAGTCGACCTGGCGTTACAAGCTAGAGATTGCGGAATTATCAATATCTGCTCCGGTAAACCCGTCAGTATCCGCAAGCTCGTAGAGGGATGGATACATGAAAACGGTTGGAATATTGAACTTGATCTTGGCAGATATCCCTATCCGGAATATGAACCCATGGCTTTTTGGGGAACCAGATACAAGCTGAATAGTTATTTGATATGTTAACGAATGAATTTATAGAGATCTATCGCGCTAATCAGCTTCCTGTTTTCCAAAACAGAATGTTTAATACAGATGAAGAAGCTGTGAATTGTATAAAAGGCGATGTAATTTTAGTACAGGATTTAAAGACCGGTTTGATATTCAATAAAGAATTCAAACCCGAGTTAATGCGATATGATGAGAACTACCAAAATGAGCAAGCGGTAAGTAATATTTTTCGCACTCATCTGTTCAAAACATCAGAAACAATAAAAAAACATTTTCCAGAATACAAACTTATAGAAATAGGATGTGGAAAAGGATATTTTCTTGAGTATCTTGACTCGTTAGGCTTTAATATTAAGGGGTTTGACCCGGCTTATGAAGGGAGTAACTCAAATATAATAAAAAATTATTTTACCAAAGAATGTGGTTTAAATGCCGAAGGCATAATTCTGCGTCATGTACTAGAGCACGTACAAAATCCTATTGATTTTCTGAAATTAATTCGTAATGCGAACGGTGGGGGTGGAAAAATTTATATTGAGGTCCCTTGTTTTGATTGGATTTGCGCTCACCGTGCTTGGTTCGACATATTTTACGAACATGTTAATTATTTCCGAATCACTGACTTTACTCAAATATTTGGGCATGTATATGAAACAGGCCATTGCTTTGGTGGACAGTATCTTTATGTCATTGCAGATTTGGCATCGACAAAAACACCACATATAAATACAAAAAAATATTTTGAGCTTCCTCCTAATTTCACTCATATGGCAGATCACTATGTAAACTATTTGAAAAGAAAGGATCGCGCAAATACACAGACAAATACTGTTATTTGGGGAGCTTCTTCAAAGGGGGTTATTTTTGCATTGTTTATGCTACGCGCCCATACGAAAATTGATTTTGTAGTTGACATTAATCCTGCAAAACAAGGAAAGTTTTTAGCTGGATCAGGCCTTCAAGTTTCATCACCTAATCAGATTCTTACTAAATTACCACCTAATTCAGACATTTTTGTTATGAATAGCAATTACTTGCCTGAAATTAAGCAAATAACGAACAATCATTTCAATTACCATATGGTGGATCATGAATTCATTTGAGCAAGAGGTAAACGATAGAATTTTTAATAAAAACGATAAAAGTGATCTAAAAGAGAGTTCTACTGCTTTTATAAATTCATCGATCCCATCGAAATATTCCTATAATTTTTCATGGCTTGGCCGCCCTATTATTCAGTACCCTCAAGATATAATCGCGATGCAGGAAATTATTTGGTCCGTCAAACCTGACCTGATCATCGAAACCGGCATCGCGCACGGAGGCTCACTGATTTTTTCGGCTTCGATGCTCGAATTAAATGCGGCTTGTGGAGGACCTGCCGATGCCGAGGTAGTGGGTGTGGATATCGACATTCGGCCCCATAACCGGGCAGCAATTGAATCTCATCCTATGTTCAAACGGATTTCCCTGCTTAATGGTTCAAGCGTCGCGGATGAAATCATCCATAAAGTGCGAGAGAAGGCGCTAACCAAACAAAAAGTACTGGTCTGCCTGGACAGCAATCATACCCACGATCATGTGCTCGCCGAGTTGAAAGCCTATGCGCCGCTTGTCTCTAAAGGGAGCTATTGCGTGGTATTTGATACCGTCATTGAAGATTTGCCCGAAACGATGTTTTCCGATCGGCCTTGGGGTCCTGGTAATAATCCTAAAACCGCGGTTTGGGAGTTTCTGAAAGATCACACCGAATTTGAAATCGACAAAAGCATCCAGCATAAATTGTTGATTACAGTCGTCCCCGATGGTTATTTGAGACGAGTCGTTTAATCTTAAAAATAAAATGACTCTGCCATGATGAAATTAGCCATTGTTGTTCCCTGCTTCAATGAAGAAGAAGTTTTAGTCGAAACCAACCGCAGGTTGACTCAGTTAGTCGAAAATTTGATAGGTAGCGCCAAGATCAATCCAGACAGTATAATTTATTATGTCGATGACGGTAGCACGGACCGCACGTGGGATATTATCGCGGAACTCAGCGAGAAACAAAACTGTGTTGAGGGCATAAAACTGTCTCGTAATGTTGGCCACCAACGCGCCTTACTGGCGGGTCTTTTAACAGCCGAGGGAGAAGCATTAGTCAGCATCGATGCCGATCTACAGGACGATGTGTCTCTAATCGAGCAGATGGTCGATGATTTTAACGAACGCAAAGCGCAGATTGTTTACGGCGTACGCAGGCAACGTAAATCCGACTCTTTTTTTAAAAGAACAACGGCAAGTTTATTCTATAAACTATTGCGATTGATGGGGGGGCAAATCATCGAGCATCATGCCGATTTTAGATTAATGGGGCGTCCCGCGATTGAGGGACTACGCGAGTTTTCCGAGGTCAATTTATTCCTGCGTGGCATAATCCCCCTGATTGGCTTTAAATCGTCTATCGTTCATTATGATCGGACTGCCCGATTTGCTGGGACAAGTAAATATCCTTTTAAAAAAATGCTGGCTTTGGCGTTGGATGGTATTACCTCTTTTTCGATTGTACCTTTGCGGATGATAACTGTGCTTGGTTTTTTTGTTTTTTTGATCAGTTCCCTGATGGGAATTTGGGTATTGATTAACGCATTGCTGACAGACGCGATGGTTCCCGGCTGGGCATCCACCATTTTGCCGATTTATTTTCTTGGCGGCATTCAAGTTTTATGCATTGGCGTACTCGGTGAGTATATTGGTAAAATTTATAATGAAACCAAACAAAGACCTCGTTATTTTATTGAAAAAAGGACTAATTAAAAAGCTGACCCGAGTATGCTCGTAATCTTTAACGTACTGTCAAGCATTTCTTCAAAATGCTGCATTTTTCCTAATTAATACACTTAAAATCGATTAAGTATTATTGTGCCTATTCGACTGATTCAAAACAAATGGCGTATTGGCCTTGGGTTCTGCACACTGTCCTATTTCATGTTTTTCGCCCTGTTGGGAATCTGGCGCCACCAAGGATATATGACCTCCCTGTATGATCTGGGATGCTATGACCAAGCGATCTGGACTGCCAGTCAAGGCGGAACATTGCTTAACAGCTTTAACGGCCTAGGCCAAACCATCAATTGGCTGGCCATCCATTTCCAGCCGATATTGTACCTGTTCGTTCCCTTGTACAAGCTATATCCGAGCGTGCATTGGCTAACCCTAAGCCAATCCGCTGCCCTGGCGCTTTCTGCACTGCCGATTTTTGCAATAGCGGCCCAGGTCACGCAATCGGAAAAGCACGCCCTCTTGTGGGCCTGCATTTATCTGCTGAATCCGTTCGTGATCGCGGCGGCCACCTGGGATTTTCATGAGGTCAGCCTGGCGACGTTTTTCATCAGCTTAGGGCTGTATGCGATCGTCAAAAAACGTTTGAGGCTGTTACTCACTGCCTGCTTTTTGCTGTTGGCCTGCAAGGAACATTTCGGTCTGACCGTGGCAGGGTTAGGCGTCGTGTACGGGACGGTGCACAAAGACTGGCGGATTGGCACGGGAATTACCATGGCGGGTCTCCTGACGATAGCTGTCGTCATCGGCGCGATCATGCCCGCTTACTCCCCCACAGGACAGCATCTGATGGTCAAACCGGCCAGCGGTCTGGAGGGGAGTGCATCGCGTTACGGCTGGCTGGGCAATTCGCTGGATACGGTGATCGAGAATCTCTTCCTGCACCCTTGGACAGTGCTAAAAATCGTATTTGGCAATATGGATGGAGGGAGCTATCTCTTCGGGCTAGGGATACTTTTTTTATTTCTCCCGGTCATGACGCCCCTCTGGCTGATTCCGACAGCCAGTGACCTCTTGGCGAATTTATTGTCGGCTAATCCGATGCCTCGCAATATCTTCAGTTATCATTCCGCCACCCTTATTCCTTTCCTCACGTTAGCGGCCCTCTTTAGCTTGCAGAAACGTCGCCCTTTATTAAAATCGCTTTCAGGTCTGGGTATTCTCAAGCTGACGCTATGCTTGCAGTTGATGCTGGCTTATTATGTAGCGCCCTTACCGCTCCTCGGCGCGGTCAATTATTGGCAGCCAGTGCATGTTATGGCATCGTTTGATAAAAGAGAAACCCTCGTGCAGCAAATCGTCGGCAATGGAACTCTATCCGTGCAGGCAAATCTCGGTGCGCATTTCTCGCAAAGAAATGCGATTTACAGTTTTCCTGAACATATTGATCAATCGGACTTTATCGTACTCAAGCTCGATAGTCCGACGCTTAGAACCGCACCTGACGATCCGGGGGTCTTCGGAACACTTGCGCATCACTTTCATTTACACTTAACAGACTATCTCAGCCAAATAGAGCAATTGCTTAGCAATAAAAATTATAAACTGCTGTATTGGAACGATCCCTGGCTGGTACTCGGTAAGGCACCAAAAACCTTATCTTATTCCTCTATTGAATTAGTCCGCTCTAAAATTCAGTCACTCCGTCTTAAATGATTGAGTCCGCAACCTCCCCGACGATTGTCGAGATAGTTGTCGTGTTTATCACGCCGCTTCCTACCGCCTGCACGGCTCGAAAATGTAAACCTTTGGAATAAGGATGTGACATCTTCGCTCATAGCTAAAAACAAGAATCCTTATTTCAAAAAGACCGAGTGATTTTAAGTAAAAAATAAGTGCTCTAATGGCTATGCTTTAATTTATATACGCCAGAAGAATTTGAATAGGCAATTGATGACATCGGCGAAGGCTTCGGCCTCATATACAGGCTGAATTTTTGTTAAGCACTTAATGAATGATTTCATATATATCGAAATAACTTCCCCTGAATTTTAACTTAATTTCTTTAATATTTATTGTCGACAAATTATCAAATCTGATTGAAATCAAATAATCAAAGTCATTTTTCCAGTCGGCCCAATAGACCACTCTACTTTGCCCCAAAACGTCCCCATTCCTGAAACGGGTGTTCAACAGATAATCTAAATTCAGTTGATCGCTCAGCGGGGTATCAATGCCTTTTGTACTTGCGCTTGGATAAATCGGGGTTAAATTCACAGTAAAAAGGTTCGGCCAGAATGCCGACCGCTTAATGATGGATAACGCGGACAGATGATGATAATAACGGGCATCCAAATTTTTTGTATTTTCGGTGTCATCCTGAATTGTAATAACCTTGCTGCCGTAATTTATATCTTGCAAGGCATTCTCGAATTCCTGATACTGGGCGTTGACAATTTTCCAGGTACTGGAAATAAAATAGGCCTTATATGCTGCCATCGAAAGGGCAATAAAAATGATGCACCGTCTGAAGTTTCTGGTATTTTTGTCCTCTTCATAAAATCTGATTGAAACTATAAAGAGTATCATAAAGATAAACGCCAGCCTTATGTCCACTTGATAGACTTCTGCCAACATAACGGGCGTGGCTATTGATAATAATAAAAATACCAAAAGAGGTATTTTCATACAATCATAAAAACCAATTCTACAATGAAATACTAATCTGACTATTGATAATAATATAATAAATACAGGAATTGAATAAATTGCATAATCGTTATATTTGAAGTGGATTGGGGACAATAAAGCGGCAACCTTATCGGCCCAACTTCCGTATAAAAAAAAATGAGCTACTTGGTTATGAGATAACCCGCTATACCAAACCAGAAAGAAGACAGCCGGCACTATAAATTGTGCCGCTGCCTTGACCAGATCGGAAGCTGTGTAATTGTTTCTTGAATAGATAAATCGGCCAAGCTCATGACTGACAACAAACAGACCATATACCCCAAGAGCGAAAAGATGACAAAAGAACAAAAATGTCGATATCGCTGAAAACAGAAGTATGTTTTTCCAGCCCTCGGTATCCCTGAATTTTATCCAGAGAGCCATCGCGGTTAATGCAAAGCCAGAGCTGACGAAAAAATTGACCAATCCCCAGAACAGAATCCCATTGAACAGCAAAACCGAGAGCAACATCATCCAGAAGTCAACTTTTCTGTTGACGAATTTTCTAATTAATACAGCGCCCAAGCCTATCAGGATCATCCCCAATATAACTAGCAATCTTCCTGCTAAAAAAATGTCGATATATCTCGCTAGCACACCACCCAGCGCTTCAACGATCAGGTATGGCTTGATATTCCATACCACTCTGTAATTTTCTTTCAGCCATGGATCGTTGTCGATATTGGCTTGGATAAAATAGCTCGCTAAATGATTGGGGTAATCTATCAAAATCGGATATTTAAAAATCAGCAATGGAGAAATAATCCACAAAAACAGCAGGAAGGACAAAAAAATATACAAGCCATTTTTGTCTATCTGATCCAATAGAATCTTAACCATTCAATCGCCTTTGTTCGTTTGCTTTTTATTAATAAGTATGTTTTACGACTACCTGCTCGCCCCGCCCGGCCAATGCCCTACGCATCTGCGCTGATTCTTGCGCTTTCATTTGGGGTTATCGAGGTATTCCACGTTACCAACAAGCCCGTCATTCTGAAGCCGAATTTCGAGTGGAAAATGGGTTTGCTGCATTCGATCATCCTTCAGGTTCTTGTTATTTTTACCTTTTACTCGGTTTTTGAAACGTGAACTCTTAATCGTGTCGTTGTCATCATTCGGAAAAACGGATTGGGCTTGTGATTGATAGCCGGGAAAACGTATTATACTTACTAAAAGCCACAAGATTTACTCAATCCTCACTGTAAAGAGCCGCCTTCCGTGATTTCCATTACTATCCCCGTTCTCAATGAACAAGAAAACATCCTGCCTTTACATCAGGAAATTACCAAAGAAATGAAGGCATTAGAAACTGATTACGAGATAATCTTTATAAACGACGGCAGTGTGGATGATACAACCGGCCTTCTCGACTCTTTGGCGGAAAGTGACAGCAAAACCAAAGTAATCCATCTTAAGCGATCCTACGGTCAAACTGCCGCCATGATGGCGGGGTTCGATTTTTCCCGCGGCGATATTATTATTCCGATGGATGGCGACTTACAAAATAATCCTCAGGACATTCCGAAATTGATCGAACGGCTGGAACAGGGTTTTGACCTCGTTTCAGGATGGCGCCGGGACCGTAAAGACAACAAATTCAGCAGAGTCTTGATTAGCCGTATCGCCAACTTTATGATTTCCCATATCTCGGGCGTTAAACTGCATGACTACGGATGCACGCTAAAGGCTTATCGCCGGGAAATCATTCAGGACGTGAAACTTTATGGCGAGATGCACCGTTTTATTCCGATTTATGCAAAATGGGAAGGCGCAAAAATCGATGAAATCAGCGTTAGTCATAGAGAGAGAATCAATGGCAAATCGAAATACGGACTTAACCGCGTCGTTAAAGTCATCCTTGATCTCATCGTAGTCCAGTTTTTATTCCACTATTCGAAAAAACCGATCTATCTTTTCGGCAGCTTTGGCTTGATATTGATTTTACTGGCGTTTGCAGCGATAGGTTATGCCTTGTTCCAGAAATTCGTTTTTGGATTATCGTTGATATTGACTCCCCTGCCCGTTTTAGCTTCCATGCTATTCATTACCGGAATCACATCGATTTTGATGGGATTATTGGCCGAATTGATAACTCGCACTTATCATGAAACCCAAAATAAACCCACTTATGCAGTAGCTAAAAAAATTAATTTTTAACCATGTGCGGGATTGTCGGTTTTATAGGAGATGGAAGTCAGCAGGACATTATAAGGATGAATAATGCCCTCAGACACAGAGGTCCCGATGAAGCCGATTACTGGTACGATAAAGATTTATCGACCAGCCTGGGGCACTCGCGATTAGCCATTCTGGATATTAAACATGGCCGGCAACCCATGACCAATGTCCGGCAAGATTTGACAATCGTTTTCAATGGGCAAATCTATAATCACCAGGAATTAAAACGCTTATTAGTCCAAAAAGGCCATGTTTTCCAGACCTCGCACAGCGATACGGAAACCATTTTACATGCCTATGCCGAATGGGGAGACGCCTGCGTTAATTATTTCAATGGCATGTGGGCCTTTGTCATTATTGACTCGAAAAAAAAACGGCTTTTTGCCAGCCGTGACCGCTTGGGGAAAAAGCCGTTTTTTTACGCTCAAACCTCAAATGGCTTTATTTTTGCCTCGGAACTGACTGCTCTCACAAAACATCCTGCCTGTCATCAACCCCAAATACACCCCCTCGCACTACAGAAGTTTTTCGCTTATGGGTATATTCCTGCCCCGCTGTCAATTTACCGGAATATTTTTAAACTCGAAGCCGGATGCAATTTAAGCTACGACTACACGTCCCGCAAACTATCGACTTATCGATACTGGGAATTCAATCTCGACGTCGACGCCAGCTATTGCAACAGAAGCATAGAAGAGCATTGCGAAGCCATTCTGGAAAAACTCCGGACCGCAGTAAAATTAAGAATGGCCAGCGATGTTGAAGTTGGAGTTTTTTTAAGCGGGGGGCTGGATAGTTCGCTCATTGCAACCCTTTTGTCAAAACAAGTCAGCCGACCCTTCAAAACCTTTAGTATTGGCTTTGCCGAAAAAAGTTTTGATGAATCGGCCTACTTTGAAAAATTAGCGCAAACAATAGGTTCCGAACAACATACCCGGATTTTAAACGAGCAAAATGTCCTGGAAATAGCGGATACGGTTTTACAGCAAATTGACGAACCCATCGGCGACCCTTCGCTATTACCCACTTTTCTTTTGGCCCGCCACGCTTCCGAGCATGTCAAAGTCGTATTGAGCGGCGATGGGGCCGATGAATTATTCGCCGGATACGATCCTTTCAGGGCGATTAAACCAGCGCAGTATTACACTCGCCTCGTTTCATCTGGTACGCATAAACGGTTAAATTCTCTCGTTCAAAGCCTACCGGTCTCTCATAAGAATATGAGCCTCGATTTCAAGCTTAAACGCGCCTTTCGAGGCTTGAATTACGGCCAGAAACTTTGGCTCCCTATGTGGATGTCCGCTCTTGATCACGATGAACTGGATAACCTTACTAATAGCCCGATCTGTATCGAGGAATTATTCAGTGAATCTTATGCACTATGGGATAAATGCAAAACCGACGATCCTTTCGAACATGCTCAGCTTTATTTCACCCGGCTTTATCTACAAAACGGCATCTTGACCAAGATTGACAGGGCAAGTATGCTCAACTCGCTTGAAGTTAGAAGCCCTTTTCTCGATATTGACCTGATTGCCTATGCCAGCAAATTGCCTCTATCATTGAAATTTAACAAAGGAATGACAAAATTTATCCTAAAAAAAACGGCAGAGGCCGTGTTACCTCACGAAATCATATATCGGAAAAAGAAAGGTTTTGGCGCACCAGTCGGAAGATGGCTACAGAATGGATTAATCAGTTTCAAACTCAGGTTTAATGGCTTAAATCCTCAGTTTGTCAATGTCTGCCACCAGGCCCATATAGCCAAAAAAAATAATTACAAAGAAATGTTGTGGTATATATATGCACTTTCTCAATGGAATAGATAATTTAACATGAATAAATTGAACCTCGGTTGCGGCCAATTTCCAAAGGAAGATTATGTAAACGTAGATAATGACCCTTCTGCAAGGGCAGATATCTTTCATGATTTGTCAAGCATACCCTACCCTTTTGAAAGTGAATCATTTGATCAAATAGAAATGAGCCATATTTTGGAACATCTTCCCAATACGATAGATGTCATGAAAGAATTAAACCGTATATTAAAGCCTGGCGCTTCTTTAATAATCAAAGTTCCTCACTTTTCGAGAGGGTTTTCCCACTGGGATCATAAAAGAGGATTTGATGTATCGTTTCCATATTATTTTAATAAATCTTTCCCTGGCGGTTACAGCGGATTGGAATTAATATCAGAATCGGTAAAAGTCAGATGGTTTGCTCAGCCTTATCTAAAAAAAGCAGTTCTGCCTCCTTTGACCTATAATATAGGCCTTTGCTTAGGATATTTTTTTGATTTCATAGGGAATTTAAATCTGTTTTTCACAAGCAGATTATTATGTTTTTGGGTTGGAGGATATGAAGAAATTGAATTTATTTTCAAAAAACCCAATACGTGATTAATTAGACTCGTGTTGAATAACTTATAAAATTCAATAAAAGACGAAAATAAAAATACTATTGGATTTACTACAGAGACTATAAAAATATTATTTTGTTTATAATGCCGACTTATTTCTTGTAGAGGGATTTATGCATCCAGAATTAAAGAAAGCATTCAAATTTTCCTTAGTAGGTATATTAAATACACTAGTAGGAATATTTTTAATATATTTATTTCGTACGGCCACCGGAAATGAAATATTGGCTAATATTTTAGCATATAGCCTTGGCTTCGTGAATAGCTATTACCTTAATGGAAAACTAACTTTTTCTTCTAAAATTATATGCTTAAAAACTTTTCTTAGGTTTTTAATAGCATTCGTATTTTCTTGGTTACTTAATATTTGTGTCGTACTATTTTTTATTGCTCAAAAATATCCCCCTGAGATTTCCCATCTCTTAGGAATGCCAGTCTTCACTATCACATTTTATTTTTTATCGAGATTTTATGTCTTTATCAGTTCGAATGAGCATTCCGAATATAAAAACATTTAATGCGAATGGAAAACTCAAGTTATTTTAACATCTAGCTTTGCAAATAGTGTTACTATATGCTTATTATAATAAGCACATATATTATATTTTCCCAATAATAAAAAATAAATACAGGGCTATTTGTTCTATATTTTAAAATACCTCGAGAAAAAAATGCTCACCCCTACCACTTCCTCGACCGATAACACCCAATCAAAATCCAGGTTTTTTATTCTTCTGCTTTTAGCCTATTTCACCTGGTTGATTGCGGCTTTCTGCGGAACCGGCGACGACACTTACTGGCATATCAAAGTGGGCGAATGGATACTGGAAAACCGCCAGGCCCCAACAACAGGTATTTTTTCATACACAGCAACCGATAAGCCCTGGGTTTCCCATGAATGGCTGTCAGCCATTATATTGTATGAAGTCTATAGCATCGCAGGATGGCCCGGACTGGTCTTTCTCGCAACAGCGGCTATCACTTTGGCCATGTGGCTATTATTCGATTTTTTAGTGAAGAGAGTCAGCGTCAATATCTGCATTATTTTTATTTTGTTCGCTTACCTCTTGCTGACGCCTCATATCATGCCAAGGCCGCACATCCTCATCTTACCCTTCATCGTCTTGTGGACGGCGGAATTAATTAAAGCCAGCGAAAATCAAACACATCCGCCCTATTTATTAGCTCTCATCATGATCTTATGGTCGAATATGCATGGCAGCTTCATCATGGGCATTCCCTTCGTTCTTTTTTTCGCTGCTGAATGCATATTTTCCATACAGGATTCCTCTCTACGAACCAAGCAATTGCAGCATTGGCTGCTATTTCTGCTGCTCAGCCTGTCGGCACTCATTATTAATCCCCATGGCATTGAGGGAGTTTTAATGCCGTTCAAATTGACCGACCAAACTTATGTTATCGATCACATCGTGGAATGGGCCTCCCCCAATTTTCATGGTTTCCAGCCGCTTGAATTCTGGTTGTTGGGATTTATCGGATTCTTTTTATATAAAGGTTACACGCTTCCTCCATTCCGGCTGATTTTCCTGCTGGGTCTTCTCCATCTTTCACTCAAATATATTCGTTTTGCGACAGATTTATTACCTTTTTTGTCGCCTTTAATCATGGCAACATCGCTAGGCAAACAGTTCAACAGGCCTTCCGACTTCGCCGTAGAATCAATTTATCCGAAAAAAATGACGCATTGGCTTGCTATCGGTTTGTACCTGACAGCCCTATTGCTCTATCTACCCGGTAGAACAATAGAAACCAAACAGAACATTCATCTCGGGAAGATCCTGACAGCTTTGCAGCATGAAAAAAACGGCCTGGGAAACATGCTGAACAGCTATTCGCTAAGCCCATACCTTATTTACTATGATTATCCGGTATTTATCGATTCGCGCGGCGAGCTTTATGGCGATCCGTTTATTGAAAAACACTTTAAGACGACTTCGCTCGAAAAAGGAGCTAAACCTTTATTGGATCTGATCAAAAAGTATAATATCTCCTGGACAATTTTTGAAACTAATTTACCGATCAATACCTTCCTTGGGGAAAGGAGTGATTGGCATCCAATTTACTCCGATAAATACTTCACTATCTATTTAACCCAAAGTAAAGATATCAGCGAACAAACAAAGCTGGAATTAAAAAAAGTCAAGGATAATCTTCCTAAGGAAGACGAGGCGAAGGGATTGTTTTTGTAAAAACACAAGTTCCCGCTCGCCATTTTTCCTGCCTTGTAGGTAATGCCGTTAAGGATTTCTCCGTTCGTCTGTCTTTGACCACCCTTGTGGTGGAGCTAGTCGAAGGGTAGACGGAGAAATCCGATGCTTCTAAGTTAAGCCGTTCATGCTTCGACAGGCTCAGCACGAACGGAACTTAATGGCATTGTCCAACAGAAGAGGGATCTTGCGCGCTTAACTTAAGGAAACTCTGATTAAGTCCTTCGACCGATTCGACGAGCTCACGGCAGGCGAACTCCACCACAAGGGTGGACCCCCTCAAGGCAATGCCGTTAAGTTAAGGATGAATCACCCTCTCCTGCTGGAGAGGGTCGGGGTGACGACTGAATGGATTCAGGAGATACGACCCCACGGAAGAGGGAGGTAGAGCGCGTCGGGAACCGGCGATCGAGAGCAACGCAGGGAGCAGTTGCCGAGGAGAATCAACATAAGGAAATACTTTAATTTACTCCCCTCATCCCAGCCTTCTCCCGAAGGGAGAAGGGGCAAAGCTTCTTAACTTAACAGCATTGCCCTCAAGGGGGTCTATGGATATGGACAGACGAACGATAAGTTGTTGATTCCGTTTATGGTCTATAGCACCCTTGTGGTGGAGTTCGCCTGCCGTGAGCTCGTCGAATCGGTCGAACGCTCTTGATTGCAGCCGAAGGGCATGAACGGAATCCACTTAATCAGAGCTTCTTTAATGATATTGATCTGTAGGCCATATATCCGAACTGAAGCTCTGCCAAATACGTCTTAGCCATGATCGATGCGATAGCGCTCTTATCGTATTCTACATCAACGAAACCATCGTAGCTTTTGAAGCCACTGGAATCAATGAAGCTCATTTTCCCCAGCTGATGGCTTTCAGTGTGGCATTGGCGCAGTCCGGCACGATTTTGGTGTAGATTCTGCTATACTAATTGACAAGATCGAAACTATGTTTTTGCCATAAGTGGCTCCGCCGCTCGTTCCATCAGATGCCGTTTCCCGTCACAAGGGTAGCCTATGGAAAGTCGGCAATCCGGTTCGGATATACTTCGAATTCCAGCGTGAGTTGCGCCAGGAATTTACCCCAGGCATGGCAGTCATAGCGACTTCGGCTTCGAAAGACGGCGAATGATTTATCTTTTTGATAGATATCTTCCGCTTCGCTTTAACATACTTACGGACACTCTAAGCTGGCATATCTTCCGTACTTATAACCGGCTATTCATTTTTTCGGCGCCATCTCTATCATATCGCTTTGTTATTATCTAGACATCATTATCAACTGCCATTTGCAAAAATGGATACTCTTAATATTTAATAAAAACTCAAGCTCATTTCACAAAAAGATGCTAGAATTTTTCCGGTATTAAGGAAAACCTAACCAGTCCAACTTAAGGGAAATTTAATATAACGGCGAAATTCTGTTTCTTCTTAGGAGCGTTAGAGAACTATTGAAGCTACCCTTCCCCATAGCCCATATTACCCCCTAGCATTTTCTGTAGAAAGAGCTATCAGCTAATATTATTTTGACGAGCTTTATCAAGGAGGCTGCTTTTTATGCCACTGCGATGATTTTGATGATTTTTAAAAACTTAAGGAGTTAAAGTATGAAAAAAAAGTTGTTCTCACTTAGAAGCAAGTTGTTGCCACTGTTGAAAAAAGAACATGGGGCGACGATGGTGGAATACGCAATCATGCTGGCGCTAATTGCGGTGGTTTCGATTGCGATGATCCAAATCCTGGGCCAAAAAGTCAACAATACGTTCAGTACTATTCAAAGTGCAATGCCTTCAGGCTAAGCGTATATTTTAAATCATAAAAAACTGGAGATAATTTATGAAAAACTTGTTAATCGCCCTTCAAAATAAGATTCCCACCTTTTTTAATAAAGAAAAAGGCGCCACTATGGTGGAATATGCAATCATGCTGGCACTGATTGCGATCGTTTCGATTGCGATGATCCAAATCCTGGGCCAAAAAGTCAACAATACGTTCAGCACTATTCAAAGCGCAATGCCGAGTAACGGTTAAGCCTTATTTAACCTAATTTAAAAGCCCTTGCCACTTAATATAGTTACAGGGGCTTTTTTAGAAATTTGATCTAATATTAAATTGACCTTAGATGCTTAGTCTGAGTACGTTTCTTCCAGAGTAAGCCAATTTTCCTTCCTTTTTGCGTTAGGGATATGAACATTAACACTCAGCACTTTAATAACGCTAACACCATCCGGCATCCCTTCGCACCACGTCCCCGTACCATCGAGGAAACCGGATTAACATTCGATTTTATCGCTTCGTTATTATGCAAGCATCTGCATGTTAACGGCATTGCCGACCTACAGCAATTAACCGAAAACGTAGCATTAGCCGGAAATATTCTCGAAATCGTTTTAGACGATTTACGCACGCACGGCCGGGTTGAAATTCTTGCCGCTTCGCATACCAGTAAAGGGTCACGTTATCAACTGACGGATAAAGGCGTTGCCGATGCCTTGGTGGCCTTGAATAAAAGCGGCTACACAGGCCCCGCCCCGGTACCTATCGAACAATACCGCACCACCGTCAAAGCCCAATCCGTCAAAAACTGCAAGATAACCCGGTCTGATGTTCAAAATGCTTTTTCGGACACTACCGTTGAGCCGACCTTGCTTGATCAACTGGGCCCCGCTCTGCACTCCGGACGTGCGATCATGATCTACGGACATGCAGGGACAGGCAAGACTTATATTTGCAAACGCTTGACTCGCTTGCTTGGGGAGTCAATCTATGTCCCTTATGCAATATCGGTCGGCGAGAGTGTCGTCCAGCTATTTGATCCCGTCATACATATACCGGTCAAGGAAGATGGCGAAAGAACGAGTCCTCATATCCTGCAGGGAGTCGATCCGCGTTATATCAAATGCCTTCGCCCTACCGCCGTTAGCGGCGGCGAGCTAACGCTCGACATGCTTGAAATCGACCATGACAAAAACACCCGTTTATCGCAAGCTCCTTTGCAGCTGAAAGCCAATAATGGCATGTACATTATCGACGACTTGGGGCGTCAGCGCGTGCCGCCAATCGATCTCTTTAATCGCTGGATTGTTCCGCTTGAAGAAAAACATGATTATTTAAGTCTCGACACGGGTAAGCGCGTTCAAATTCCATTTGACGTCATACTCATTTTTTCTTCTAATATAAATCCTGTAGATCTTGCGGATGAAGCCTTTTTAAGACGCCTGGGTTACAAAATCAGATTTGCTCCGGTTAACAAAGAGCAATACATCCAGATATGGCATCAATATGCCAATGAATTTCAGTTAGACTGCCCGGACAGCTTACTCGACGGAATTTTCGAGCGCTATCAGAATGAGCACAAACCCTTGCTGCCTTGCCACCCTCGGGACTTGCTAGGGATTGTTCGGGACCAATGCGAATACGAGGGAGATATTGCCCTTGCGACGGCAGACAGATTGCGTATAGCATGGGATACCTATTTTATTAACCTTGACAATGCAAGGATAGAAGAATGAACAACCGATTCCTGATAATGCTGATTTTAGCGCTGACTTTGGCAGGCGGAGCCGCCTGGATTGCCAATCGCTGGGTCGAATCGCAAACCAGTAGACAAACTACCGCTCAAGAAACCACCATTCCGGTTTACGTCGCCGCCAATTACATCCCTTACGCCTCCCATATAGATCAGACTCATATCAAACTGGGCGAATGGCCCAAAGACATGGTTCCCAAAGAAGCCTTCACGCAAGCGGATACCTTAAACGACCCCAAAGCCATCGTAGGAAAGATTGCCCAACGTGAATTTTATCCAGGGGAAATCATACTAAAGCCGCAGATCAAAGATCATGTTGGCGGCAGCTCATTATCGGCACTGATACCGGAAGGGATGCGGGCCATCAGTGTACGGGTTGACGATGTCGTCGGCGTTGCCGGCTTCATATTGCCAGGCAATAAAGCGGATATCATTGTCAGCCGCGGGGATGAAACATTTACCTTACTGAAAAATATTAAGATTTTGGCAATTGATCAGCAAGCCTCTACGGAAGGCGATAAAAATGCTATCGTGGTTAGGGCCTTGACACTGGAAGTTACCCCTAAACAGGCTGAAATCCTGGTGAACGCCATGCGTACCGGCGCTCTGCAGTTCACATTGAGAAACCCGATGGATACCACTGAGACCACGACTGTCGCCGTCAACACCCCAGCATTGCCGGAAACCAAGCAAATAAAACCGAAAGAGCCTTTGACTGTAAAAATACTTCCCTGGACAAGTCAAGAATTTAAGGAGTGCAAGGATAATTCCTGTTGAGATAGTTAAATTTTGACTGAGATTAAAATTTTATTGCGGTTCCGGCGTTAATGAATCAATAAGAATATCGGAACTTTAAAGAACACTGAATGCAAGGACAAAACTATGTTTAAGACTGATCCAAGCAACCTGCTAAAAACAGTTCCGTTGCTGCTGTTAGCCTACACTCTCCAGGCCGGCGCCGAAATAACGACTAGCGCAAACAGCAGGCAACTGGTTTATCGTGTACCGGTCAATAAGTCACTGCTCATAAATTTGGATAGAAATGTCAGTAAACTGACCAAAGGAAATGATGCTATCGCCGATATTTCATTATTTCCTCCCAGACAGGTTTTATTGCGGGGAAGATCGATTGGCGGAACCAATGCAACGATATGGGATGCCAATAACCGGGTTGCGATGGTCCTTGATGTCGAAGTCACTCACAACCTGGACGGGCTTAAACAAAAACTCCATGAACTTTTACCTCGGGAACGCATTGAAGTCCGAGGCGCCGAAAAATGTATTGTCCTTAGCGGTGAAGTCTCCAATCTGGTCAGCATGGATTATGCGATGAAAATCGCTCAAGGTTACGCGTCCGCCGGCATGATTGGAGGAGGCAGCGCTGGTGGCCAAGGCGGCTGTGCCGGCGGTGGAAGCGGCGGTGGCGGCGGTGGCGGCGGTGGCGGCGGCGGCGGCGGTGGCAGCAGCCAATACATCGTCAATATGATGCATGTCGGCGGCGAACAACAAGTAATGCTGGAAGTCAAAATCGCCGAAGTCAGCCGCGTTCTGGCTCGGTCGTTACGCTTGGATGATGCCCACGCAGAAAAAACCAATCAAAGCGATGGCTCCTTTTTATGGACGGTCGCTGCGGCAGGCGCGGGACTGTTTACCGGTACCTACGTCGCCGGCGATACACTTTTTGCCTGGAGTTTAGGCTTCAGTAGAAACACCGATCTGGCTACCGTTTTAGCAGAGCCAAATCTGACCACGCTGAGCGGCAAAAAAGCCTCATTTCTATCCGGCGGTGAATTCCCTTATACGGCTTGTAATGGCTCGGGGGGAGCTAATAATGGAGGGTTCAGTATCCCTTGTACGGTCAGCTTCAAACCCTTTGGCGTGGGCCTGGAGTTTACTCCGGTGGTTCTGGATTCAAACCGGATCAATCTCACCACGCACGTATCGGTCAGTTCGTTAAGTAACCAGGCCAACGATCTTATTGCAGCAGGCGCCGCTCAATCTTGTGCATCTTCAGGTCTGTTCGAAGGCGACACCATCTGCACAGTGAATCTACAGCCTACGCCAAGCCTCGATACGCGGGAAGCGGTTTCTACCCTCGAGATCGCTGACGGGCAAACTTTGTCGATCGCCGGATTGCTCAGTGAAAACAATAACACCAGCCAGGAGCAAACGCCGGGTTTGGCGGATATCCCCGTTTTAGGCTCTCTGTTCAGAAACCGGGATGCACGGAATGAAAAGAAAGAATTATTGATTCTGGTCACTCCGCACCTGGCAACACCGATTCCGCCAGAAGACATTCGCTTGCCTACGGATAATTATGTTCCGCCCAGCGATATCGACTTCTATCTGCTCGGCAGAATGGAAGCCAGAAAACCGGCCCAACAAACCGCTCAATCCATGGTTTACGATCCGGCTGCCGGCGGAACATCCGGCCAGTTTGGTCACCAAATTAAACAATGAGGCTCAATATGAAAATCAAAACACTTTCTTCAGCCTTAATCTTGACAGCAAGCGCAGCTTTATTATTGGCCTGCGCCGACGGGCGATATCAGCCTCGCCTAGTGGATAGTAATTTTGGAAAAACGGTCAACAGCGTTAAATATGCGCAAATAGCCGATAAAGAAGCCGCAGCCCATCCGCCCGTTAACTCCCCAAGAAAAATGGATGGATACGCCGGCGTTAATGTGATAAGTACTTACCGTGACGGATTTGCTACTCAGATACAACAACCGCCGAGCGTGAGTATCAATATTGGCGGCGCAAGCTCTGGCGGACAGTGACAAGGCATTAAAAACATCTCGCAGCAGATCAATACACAGCTAAATTATCGCATCCTTTACTATATAGCCTTTTGAGCATTGTTGAAAGGCACGAGCTGGTGAAGGAAACTAAGGCTTGAGGAGATTCGGAGCTGGCAGCGGATTTATAAATCCCGCCTACTGTGCGAATTAGCAAACTAATAACCCTTCTACGGATTTCTTGTAGAGGTGTTTGCCTATGTGAGGTTAAATTATGAAAGCAAAAGCGGCTCTTAATCATCAGAAAGGCGCTGTGTTGGTAATATCCGCCCTTGCCCTTTTGGTAATCCTGGCAATGGCCGGTCTGGCGATTGACTCCGGCCACTCCTTTTCAAGGAAAACTCGCCTGCAAAACTCGGTGGACGCGGCCGCGCTTGCGGCCGCTATGAAATTGCTTAGCCAAATGCAAGCAAACGTCAATAACGGCGTCTTCGGCGACGTTTCAGTAACGAACGCCAACGCAGCCGGCCTAGCCGCTCATAAAGCCAATCTTAACGATTTCGGCACCAATTGGTTCGCCTCCTCACCCACATCATCACCCACATCCACGTCGGATATTGATTTCTGTTGGTCAAAAGACCTGCAAGATTTCAGCACCTGCGAAACGAGCTTTCATGTCGATGCCGATCCCGATTTGACCGATACGGCATTTTACGTCCGCGCGAAGGTAGACACGGCAACCGCCCTGAATTTCATCATGCAGGTAATTCCAGGCATGGGTACAACCCGTACGGTGGGTGCTATCGCTGTTTCAGGTACGATTGGCCATATCCTTGATTGCGCTATAGCGCCCTATTTCGTATGCGATAACTCTACAGGAACCACAGATAAGGATTGTTCGGATGGAAACTGTTTCGGACGTCCGGTGACATGGGATGATCCAGCAGACACTGATCCCGCAACTGCTTTTGCCCCCGCTTCTTCTCACTTTTTCGGATTGGATAGCAGCAGTACTTATGATGTTCCTGATTCTCCTGCAACGGATTGCCTACATACTAATGGTAGTAACTATTGCGCTTGGGTTCAGGACAATGGTTCCAATTTTTACATCGATAAACCAACAACAAATGATTGGAAGTTTAATACCGGGGTTGACACATCAGGGGTCAGGGCCTTGCTCAATCTAGTTGACTTGAATGGAACAACCGCAGGGGCAAACGATATTAAAGGCAATATCGTCAACCCTTCCTTCTGTACCGACCCAGAACTTGCTGATTTGGCATCAGGGAATATCAGTTCCCTGGATCAAGCTGTCAATATTCTGTTTGGTGACTCGCCCAGTGGCAACCCTGTTCCTATCCCTACTGGCACTACTTATGATGATTTTTGGGATAACGTGACGACCAACCCCATGTCATACCGGGATTACCGGGCAGCTTATGCTGCAGGTGGTTATCAAGACAATAATGCCAAGTATCATCAGCGCTTAAGGAATGTGCCCGTGCTTGATTGCAAGACAGGAATAGCACTGAATAGTGACGGTATTCCTTCGCTTAAACAATCAGATAGCCCCAAAGTGGTCGGTTACGCCTGCTTTTTCTTACCGAGACTCATGTACGATTCAAATGATAAAGACAGCTCGGCGCCACCCATAAAATATGCTTTAGATGGAAATAATGAGGATTTTCTGATCGTCGAGCATGTCGACAATAGGGTTTGCCCGCCTGTGCTCGGCTTACAAGGCGGCGACCCCAAAAATATTCTCGATGCCAAAATCGTTTTATTTCAATATTATGGCTCTACTCATTCATAAAACGCCGGATTGCGGCAAAAAAGAAAATGGCACGGCGATGGCCGAGTTTGCGATCATTCTGCCTTTATTATTGCTGATCATCGTCGGCGTGCTGGAAATCGGGATCATCCTGATTCAGGACAATACCCTGAATAAATCGGTCAGGGATTCCGCGCGCTACCTGTCGAGCACTTGGGGAGCCAGCGGCTGCTATAAAAATATTGCCGAAATTGTGATCAAAGACAATATGAACAACATGTTTACCTCCACTTATACGGATTCACAATTCAACGATGGGGTAGATACGATTACCATGCAGTATGTCTGCATCGATGAAACCAGCCCAGCGGGGACACAAATCGGCTCCCCTTCTACATCCGCAGTCAATGATGACTGCACGTCCACTGTCGCTAATTTCTGCACGGTGGCAAACGGTCATATCCATGTCAAGGCTTCGGCCACGTTCAGACATCAGATGATCATTCCTGGCCTGATGGGATTAAGTTTTACGCCCACATTAACCGCAACCGAAACCATGCGAGTGCAATAATGAAATCTCAACGCGGGGCCGCCTTACCCGAATTCGCATTAATCGGATTATTATTTTTTACGCTGCTGTTTAGCGCTATTGAAGTCGGGCGCTGGCTGTATACCTGGAACACATTGGTCGAAGCGACGCGCCGCGGTGCGCGGATCGCGGCCGTCTGCCCGCTTTTCGATGATTATATTAAAATAGCCACTGTGTTTGGCACTCCAAGTCAGAGCCGGCCTATTGCCGATCAGAATAGCCCCGTAGTCGGGGGGTTGAACTCATCCCAAGTTACAATAGCCTATTATTCGATAGATGATGCTACGAATACAACCAAATACGTAGATTTAACAACTGCGAATGCCAACATAGCAAAGATTAAACTGGTCGAAGTCGGCCTCACTTTAAATGCCAATAACTGGAATTACCGCTTTATCGCCCCCATCGTAGGCGATATTCTAGGAGACTCAAATAATAATCATATTCTTTTTCCGCCGTCAGTTAGCACCACATTGCCCATTGAAAGCCTGGGCGACCGCCAAATACTCAGCGGCGGTTCTGCCGCTAATTTCAACAAATGCGGTGAAGCTATGTAGGGCAGGCTGTAGGACAAGGCAATGTAACTGAATCAGGGAGCAGGAAACTCGGCACAGTAATAATCGACTTTGTTTGATTGGTCACGACGCACACCATCCCGAAACGATAAATTATCAGAGATCGATAATTGAACGAAAAATTTCGGATAATTTATTCTAAATACCTCTGCCGTTTTCTCTTTCTGAAACGCACAACCTGACTGGATAACAACTTCAAGGATATGGCTTATGATCAGTGTGTGCAGCTTATAGACAAAAAAAATGTTTTATTTCGACTCGCTAAAGAAAACCGAAGTATCAATCTTACTCTTATCAACCAAATTTTTTATTTCCTTGCGCTTTTCTTTAAGCAAATGTGCGTTTTTCGGTGACCCGCTGACTATAATATAGCTATATCACTATGAACTTATTTAATACAATTTAGGAAATCATGCAAAAAGACGCCATTACAATACAAATTCTAGGCGGTAATACTCCTAAACTTACTCAGCATAGAACCCAAATCTCAACATTGTTGAACAAGGAAATCACGACGGTTCAAGTCGATCCATCGGCGCCGCCCGGATTACTTTTTAAGGATAAAAAACTCCCCAGCATTCTGATTTTTTTGCTGGATCATTTTACGATCGATGCATTGAACCAGTTGACCGCGCTCCCTGCCGCCATAAGACCTGCGTTGCTGGTAATCGCCGAAGACAACAATAGTCAAATGATGCGCTTGGCGATGCAAGCCGGAGCCCGCGATTTTTTCACCGAACCGGTCGACAGACAGGAAATACACAAGGCCTTAAGCCAGATCATTTTTGATCTTCGGCGCGGCCACTCGCAACAAGGAACATTAACCACGATACTGAATGCCAAAGGCGGCTCGGGCGGAAGTTTTATCGCCTGTAACCTGGCCCATACCGCATCCATAGTCTCCGACTCCAGCGTTGTATTGATGGATTTTGATTTGCAATTCGGCAGCCAGTCATTGAATCTGGACTTAAGGCCTCGGCACACAATTGTCGAGGCAATCAGCGACATTAACAAATTGGATTTCGACGCCATTGACGGATATATGGTGAAGCACAACAGCGGATTGCGTTTATTATCGACGATGCATGAACAGGTGGTGTTACCGGGTGAAGTCGACCTGGATAATCTTGATCACTTGCTAACGATGATGATCAGTAATTATGACCGGATATTCGTAGATATTCCTCGTCAAATCGACCCCGTATCGGCCACGATACTCGAAAGATCGGATCAAATCCTTATCGTCTTGCAGCAAAGCCTTGCGCATATGCGTGATGCGCAACGGCTGATCCGGATATTGAAATCCGAACTCAATATCTCCGACAAGAATATTCAGATTGTGATTAACCGTTTTGATCCGAAAAGCAACCTGCAGCCGAAGGATATTCAGGCGACGCTCGCATGCGCTTCGTTTTTTGTAATTCCTAATGATTTTGAAACCGTATCGCAATCCACTAATCTTGGCAGACCCGTTTTTGATTATGCACGTAACTCGGCAATTACCACAGCAATAATCGCTTTGGCCGAAGAGTTGAACGTCAAAGTCAAAGAAGCATATAAAGAACAAAGTTTTTTTAAGAAGTTATTGAAAATAAAATAATAGAAAATTCTTGTAGCGGATGAGCTATTGGTATTTAATCTCTGTGTTCAACCGCTTTAGTCGTTACTTACCAAGAGAACTGCTGTGAACCTAAAAAGCCGTATCCAAAATTACTCCAATCTTAATAATAATGGCGGTAAGACGATTATTGCGAAAGACAATACTGCCGCTTCGACTCCCGCCGAATCGAACAATGCCGTTCCGCCTCTCACTTTTGAGCTTCTGACCTCGAAGGAGATGGAATACAAAGAAAAGATTCACGAAAAATTGATGGAAATTCTCGATCTTTCGCTAATCGTCAAAATGGGGAATGCCGATGCACGCAAGCAAATCAGCGACATTGCCCGGCGCATCATAGACGATGATTCGTCGCCGATTGTCGCCCGCTCCCGCCAATTGATTGTGAATGAAGTGGTCAATGACATCCTTGGCTTGGGCCCCCTGGAGCATTTGCTTTACGAACCAACCATTTCCGATATTTTAGTCAACGGATATGGTTCAATTTACATTGAACGTTTCGGCAAAATCGAAAAAACACCGATTACTTTTAAGGATGATGCCCATTTGTTAAAGGTCATCGACAGGATCGTGACAGGGGTAGGCAGGCGTATCGATGAATCTTCTCCCCTCGTCGATGCACGACTCAAGGACGGATCGCGTGTGAATGCAATCATTCCTCCCCTTGCAATCGACGGGCCGTCCTTGTCAATTCGGAGATTTACTCAGGATAAAATACAGTTACAGGATATGGTCAATATTGGTACATTAAGCGAACCGATGGCCGAGGTATTTGCCAATATTGTCAAAGTCAGGATGAATATCCTCATTTCAGGGGGTACCGGGTCGGGTAAAACGACCATGCTCAATGCGATGTCGAACAACATTCCCAAAAGCGAGCGTGTTGTAACGATCGAAGATTCTGCCGAGTTGCAATTGAAAATGGATAACCTGGTTCGCCTGGAAACCCGTCCGCCCAATATTGAAGGCAAAGGCGAAGTCAATCAGCGCGATCTGGTCAGAAACAGCTTGCGGATGCGCCCCGACCGCATCGTCATCGGAGAAGTTCGCGGACAAGAAGCGTTCGACATGCTCCAGGCAATGAATACCGGCCATGACGGTTCTTTAACCACAATCCATGCAAACTCCCCCCGCGATGCGCTTTCTCGGGTCGAAAATATGGTGACAATGGCAGGGTTCGACTTGCCCGTGAAAACGATTCGTTCTCAAATCGCCTCCGCGATCAATGTTGTGGTGCAATTGGAGAGAATGGAAGACGGCAGAAGACGCGTCATCAGCGTATGCGAGATCAACAGCATGGAAGGCGATGTGATTACCATGTCGGAAATTTTCCGCTTCGAACGCCGGGGCATCGATGAGAACGGCAATATCATCGGCCAGTTTATTTCCACAGGAATCGTGCCTAGATTCCACGAACGGATGAAACAAAGAGGCATCAATATAAGCCTGAATGTTTATACCGATCAGACATTCAATAGTTTATGAGGATGGGCAATGGATAAAAATACACTGATTATTTTCCTGATTCTGGTGGCTGGATCCGTATTTATATTGTCGCAATTGATCCTGGTGCCGTCTTTTGGCACCCGATCGGTCGAAAGCCGCAAGATTAGAGAGCGGCTTAAAAAAGTCACCGAAATTGGAGGCAACAAAGGCGAATACTCGTTAGTCAGGCAAAAATACTTAAAAGAATTATCCCCTTTCGAACGATTTCTGGAAACCTTACCTGGAACGGAAGCAATCGATGATTTAATTCAACAAAGCGGCAAACAATATCCGGCTTACCTCATCACTCTATCGACTGCTCTAATCGCTTTACTGACAGCGGGCATTACGTGGTATTTTACCGCCAATCTTATCGCAGCTCTGGTAGCTGCCGCTTTTGCCGCATCCCTCCCCTATCTGAAGTTAAAAAGCGACCGGAAAAAACGTCTTGAGCTTTTTGAAGAACAACTGCCGGAAGCGCTGGACATGATGACCCGAGCACTACGAGCAGGCTATCCGTTTAATGAAGCAATGCATTATATTGCTCAAGAAATGCAGGACCCTATTGCCACAGAATTCAGCATAACGTTTGAAGAAATTAACTATGGTCGCGATGTCCGGCAAGCTTTTAATTATTTACTAATGCGGGTGCCCAGCGTCAATTTGATTGCCGCCACCACAGCCATTCTGATTCAGCGCGAAACCGGCGGCAATTTAGCGGAATTACTCGATAAAACCAGTGATTTATTAAGAAAACGATTCCGCTTTCAGCGTCGAGTCAAAACCATTACTGCGGAAAACCGAATGTCCGCCTGGGTGCTTTCCTTATTACCTTTTGTGGTTTTTTTAGTCATTGCGCTGCGGTCCCCCGGCTATGTAAAGCCGTTATTCGACACGGAAGTGGGAAATTATCTGCTCGGCGTAGGACTGGTTCTGCAAGTTATCGGGGCCTTATGGGTGCGCAAACAAATCAACTTTGATATTTAGGCTCGTTTATGGACCAACTTTTACAATTCATCATTTCGATCTCGGGCAATGAAATCAACGGACGATGGATCGCTATCGGTTTGTTTGGCGGCGCAACCTTTGCACTGGTCGTTGCCCTCTATTTTCTGATTTTCGGTCTCTATAATCCGGTCAGAACGAGGTTGTATTCGATTACCGGATCAAATAAACAAGACAATTATTTTCGCAATGCCACAGAACATTTGGGCCAATATTTCGTTATTAGAGAACGGGCGGGAGAAAAGCTGAGTTATGACCGTGAGCGTCTGTTACAAGCCGGTTATCACGATAAAAACAGCCTCGCACGGTATTATGGTATCAAGATAGTATTAATGCTGGGCCTGCCGCTGCTGATTTTTTTCGCCAGCACCATTTTCTTGCCGACAATCAGCTCAAATAATTTATTGATTTTGACTGTCGCGGGTGTGATGGCCGGCCTGATTGGCCCCAGTTTTTATTTGGATAGCAAGCTTGAGACGAGACAACGCACCATCAGAAATTCATTTCCGGATATTGTCGACCAATTGGTCGTTTGTACCGAGGCCGGGCTTGGACTCGATGCGGGCCTGCAGCGTGTCTCCAAAGATGCGGCTTTAAGCAATGAAATCATGGCCTATGAGATGGGCTTGGTAAACGCTGAATTAAGAGCGGGCGTTTCCCGCGAGCAAGCATTGAAAAACCTGGTGACACGCACGGGTGTCGAAGAAATACGCGGGCTTGCCTCCGCACTGTCGCAGAGCATGCGTTTTGGTACGAGTATCGGCAATACCTTGCGCGTTTTTGCCGAAGACCTCCGTGATAAACGCATGCAAAGAGCCGAGGAGGAGGCTGCAAAACTTGCAGTCAAGATGCTGTTTCCCTTGGCTTTTTGCTTTTTTCCAGGAATTTTTATCGTTATTCTTGGTCCTGCTTCGATATCAATTTATGAAGCTTTCTCTCATTAAACAAATTTTCATTCATTATGCCATCCGCAAAAATCTATACAGCGGTTTTATCCTGTATAACTGCATTTATATTGTGCGCCTGTAATACCCAGCCGGTAAAATCCAAACTAAACAGCTCAGGCGATAATACCGACAATATCCTCAATCTGCTTGACCCATCGGTTACTACTGAAACAGAAGCATTTGCTTTGGGCGAAGCGGCATTGGCCGAAGGGAAAACGGACAATGCGCTTTTCTATTATGTAAAGACCTTGCAATACAATAAAAAAAATATTAAAGCACTCGAAAAAATCGCGGTCATTCATAGCCAGGGGAAACATCCTGAATTAGCTCGAAAAGTTTATCAGGATATTTTATCCCTTAATAATACCCATCCCATGGCTAATGAATATATAGGATTATATCTTCTCGAAAACGGTAATACGGCTCAGGCCAAGAGTTATTTAACTCAGGCAGTAAAACACGGCAACCGCCAATGGAAATCGCATAACGGTCTTGGAGTTATCGCCGATCTCGAACACAATAGCGCTGAAGGAATTGCTCATTATGAAGCGGCTGCAGCGATTGAGCCAACCAATCCTATGATATTAAATAATGTGGGGTATTCTTATTATCTCGCCGGCGAAGATACCAAGGCCAAACATTTTTTTAATCAAGCATTAAGTTTTGATAGCAAATACAATAGGGCCATTCATAACCTCGCGCTGATCGAGATAAAACGCGGCGCTTTTCCGGCTGCTATTGCCTTATTCAACCGGATAATGTCTCCGCATGAGGCCTTTAATAATACGGGTTATATCTGCATGTTGAATGGCCAATACGACGTTGCCGAAGAGTATTTCCAAAGAGCAATTGACGAGTCGCCGGTGTATTTTCCTAAAGCCCAGGAAAATATGGACACGCTTTTGACGTTGAAGAAAACCCGCGGTCCTTATCAAGCGCCTACGGAAGAGCCTTATCAAACCGAGTCCACTCCCGAAATTGAGCCTACTGTTTCCTCGGAGCCTCCTGATGAATCCCTGAAACCGGAGTTACAAGCCCAAAAAGTCGAAACAACGGAAACGCCGGCAGCGCAGAAAAATAAAAAGAGCACCCTGATTAAAAAAGAAGGCTCCCAAACCGCCAAACCGAAGCAGCTCGCCGCCAAAACCGATAAAAAAAAAAGTCGGCCTGAAGCAGCACCTGTCGTAAAGCCGGAAGCTTCCGAGAGGGGTATCGGAAAGACAAAAGCGGTTACCCAAAAAATCGAAAAACTACCTGCCGTCAATACGGCCAAGCAAAAAAACCAGGATGCAACGCCACCCGTTCAGGAAGTCAACAATAAAACGGCAAACGAAGACATTGCGTCCGCCCCGAAACCCGAAGCAGGCAAACCCGCGCCGAGCACCGAACCGCCGAAACCCATAGAACAGGCAAAAGCTGCGGAATTACCTAAACCTGGCCCGGCCGCTTTGCCTGATTCCAACAAACCTTCGGCGCCAACACTTACGGCGAATGCGAAGGCAAGCTTGCCGGCTCAAGTTGAAAACACACTTCCTTCAGAAAAAGCCGCACCCGTTATTTCAAAGGCTGCCGAAGCCAAACCTGAAACTCGCCCGGAATCGGCCACCCCAATAGAACCAACGAAAGTCCCGCCCACCCCAAAAACAAATGCAGTCACACCTGCCATCGCTGAAACGCCTGCAGAACCTAAATCGGTTAATTCACCTGGGCTTCAAGAGAAGATACCGACTTCAGAAAATAAAACGAATACGCCGCCATCCGGTATCGGTAAGGCACAACAGCCAGCCGTTAATTCCGAAATAAAAACACAGCCCCAACCTTCAGTTAAACCAGATGCGCTTGCCAATCCTAGCAAGATGGCGCCGAAACCGAAGGAAATCTCCGAAAATCATTCGCCCCTACCGCCAGTAAAGAAAAACGAAACTTCTGGCGGCGATATCAAGGCCCCTAATCAAAAATGAAACGTGTGGCGGAGCTCGTCGAACTAGAGGCGGACGAAATTATTCATTGCTGCCTCGACCACACCACACAGTATCGGCCTAACAGAAGCTACCTTTATGGCTTAACCGCCAATGCGGACAAAGCCATCTCATAATCCGGCTCGCTGGCCAGTTCTTCAACCAACTGGCTGTAAATCACCCTATCGTTCTCGTCGAGGATAATCACGGCTCTGGCCGTCAAACCCGCCAATAAGCTGTCGGTCAGTTTAACGCCGTAATCGTCCGCGAAACTCGACCGGAAAGTCGACAGCGGAACCACATTTTTAAGGCCTTCGGTTTCACAGAATCGGCATTGCGCGAACGGCAGATCGGCGGAAATCACAAGCACGACCGTATTCGGAAGATTTGCCGCTTTCTGATTGAATTTGCGGGTCGAGATCGCGCAGGTCGGAGTGTCCAGGCTGGGGACGATATGCAGCACTTTTCGCTTGCCTGCGTAGGCCGACAGACCGACATCCTTCAATTTGCCGTTTACCAATAAAAAATCGGGGGCTTTGCTGCCGACGGCGGGAAGTTCGCCGGAAGTATGTAAAGGTTTGCCTTGAAACGTGATAGTTGCCATATCGTTCTATGATTTCTGATATAGGTTTACTGTCGGGTTACACCGCGTTAACCGGACCTACGGATTACTTAGCTTTAGTGTCAGGTTTACGCTACGCTAACACACCCTACATGCTTTTGCCAATGCTGAAGGAAAATACTGCGGACGAGAAATAGCTCGTCCGGCAAGGAAACCTTTATCAAATCCCCCTCGGTCCCCCTTTTTCAAAGGGGGAAGCGTGTCGTGCCCTCCTTTTTTTCTAAAGAAGGAGAGCGTATTGTCCCCCCTTTGAAAAAAGGGGTTAGGGGGATTTCCGAACAAAGCTTCTTGACTTAACAAACATTGAAACCGCTTCCACCCCCCCGAACCGATGAAAATCGGCTACAAGAACGACAGTGCCCCTTCGGGGAGAGGAATGCCTCTCACTTTCCGGCAGTGGGTCTTATATTTCGCCTACTTTTTTTCGCTTTTACGGTGTCTGACCAGACGCTTACGTTTTTCCAACTGCCGGTCGCTCATCTTGTTTTTTTGGCCTTCAAACGGATTGGCGGGCGATTTAAATTCGAGCCGGATCGGCGTGCCCTTTAACTGCAGGCGGTCGCGGAAATAGTTCATCAAAAAGCGCTTGTACGAATTCGGCAAGGCATCGGTCTGGACGCCGTGAATGATCACGAGCGGCGGGTTGCGTCCGCCCTGGTGCGCATATTTGAGCTTGATGCGCCGATTGTTGACCATCGGCGGCTGGTGCGCGTCGGTCGCTTCCTTCAGGATGCGCGTCAAAAGCGGCGTGGACATGTCCAGCATCGCGGCATTATAAAGGCTCTGCACCACGTCGAACAGCTTGCCGACGCCGCTGCCGTGCAGCGCAGAAATCGGATGTTTTTCGGCGAAATCGACAAACGGCAGTTTCAAGTCGAGTTGGCGCCTGACCGTTTCTTTCTGCTCGATGGAAAGCCCGTCCCATTTGTTCAGACCGATGATCAGCGCCCTGCCCGTTTCCAGCACCAGACCCAGCAAGTGCGCATCCTGATCGGTCACGCCTTCGCTTGCGTCGATCAGATAGATCACCACATTCGATTTTTCGATCGCCTGCAGCGATTTGATTACGCTGAATTTTTCGATCGTTTCCGCAATCCTCGCCCGACGGCGCATGCCCGCGGTATCGATCAAAGTGAAAATCTTGCCGCCCCGTTCAAACGGAATATAAATGCTGTCGCGGGTTGTGCCGGGCTCATCGAATACCACGACCCGCTCTTCCCCGAGCAGGCGGTTGACCAGCGTCGATTTGCCGACATTCGGCCGGCCGACAATCGCGATGCTGATGCCCTTCGGAGCCGCTTCTGGCTCCGCCTGAACGGAAGGCAATAGATGCCGGACGCCGGCCAATAAATCGGGAACGCCGCGTCCGTGCGACGCCGCGATATAAACCGGTTCGCCCAGCGCGAGCGCATGAAAATCGGCGGCGACCGTATTGGCGTCGATGCCGTCGATTTTATTCACGACCAGCACCACCGGTTTGCCGAGTTTTCGTAAATCTTTGGCGATCACCTCATCCGAAGCGCTCAGTCCTTCGCGCGCATCGACCAGAAAAAACACCACGTCGGCTTCTTCGAGCGCAACCTGTACCTGTTTTCGGGAAAAACTGTCGAGGCCTTCCGCATCGTCTGCGATGCCGCCCGTATCGACGACGAGACAGGCCATATCACCGTGTTTGACGCGCCCGTACTGGCGATCGCGGGTCAATCCCGGATAATCGGCAACCAGCGCCTCGCGGGTGCGGGTCAGATAATTGAATAAGGTGGACTTGCCGACGTTCGGCCGGCCGACCAGGGCGATAACGGGTAGCATAATATTGAAAATGGTGAGTTATTGAAGCGTGACGGAAGGCCGAGCGAAAATACCGCATCTTGGCGGATAAGCGCAACGCATCCGCCGGGCAGACGATATCTTTTCTGGAATAAGGTTGCCGTAGGGTACGCTGCGCGTACCATTTAAAAATTATCAGCCGAACCAGCCTAAAAGGTACGCATAGCGTAGCCTACATGGCTTCAGCGAATCTTTAACGCGGCCAATGTGCCGTCTTTGGCATAAACAAATACGGTGTTATCCGCGATCACCGGTTTAGCGTCGATCGGGCCGTCGGTAATTTGTACCCGCCCCAATTGTCTGCCGTCGCTGTCGGACAACAAATGCACATAACCTTCCAGATCGCCAACAAGGACATAGTTGTCAAACGCGGCCGGCGCAGTCAGCTTCCTGTACTGCAGCTCCTTCTGTTTCCACAGCGAGGCGCCGGAACGATCATCCAGTTGCAGCACATTGCTATTGGAATCGGTCAGATATAAATGACGGTTCGCGATGCTCATGCCCGCATTCGAAGAAAGCTGTTCGTTGCGCCAGAGCAGATAACCGTCGAACTCGGAGACAGCGCCGACGCCGCCCTGATAACTCGCGATATAGATGACGCCGCCCTCGGCGACTGGATCCACATCGAGATCGACCAGCCGTTCGATTTCGGAACGGCCTTTCGCCATCACAATACTGGCTTCCCAGGCAAATTTGCCGTCCGCCAACGCCAAAGCGATCAGTTTGCCGTTGTCTTCGCCGAAAATGACATTATCCTCGACAACGATCGGCGCTCCGGTACCCCGGACGCTTAATGTCGGAACGCTGCGTTCATAATTCCAGACCTTCGCCCCGGTTTTTTCGTTCAGCGCGGTGATCGAACCGTCCGTGCAGCGCACGATCACGATGCCTTGTGCAACGGCCGGGATAGATAATACCTCGCCCGGAACGGAAGCCGTCCACAATTTTTCGCCGTTTTCCAGCCGCAATGCAACGACTTCGGCATCGGACGTGCCCAATATGACGGTGCTGTCACCGACTCTCGGTCCGCCCGAAAAATGATAGTCGGTCTCGGCTTCCCAGACCAGATCGCCATCGGCCAGACGATGGGCCTCGACAAGCCCCTCTATGTCCGCGGCAACGACTTTTCCGCCACCCACGGATGGAACGAGCTTCAGCGATTTTTCGTCGGCGCCGACACCGACCGACTCCTTCCAGAGTATCTCTACTTCTCTTTCCGGGGTAAACTCGACCAAAGGCGTTGGCGGTTCGGTATTATCTTCGCCGCCCAGAAAGTAATCCTTGATCCCTTCCAACGCCTCACCGGCGCCCTCCATGGAGGCGCACCCGCTCAGGCTGACTGCGATCAACAATACCCAGAAAAAACGCATTATTTCGAATCTTTTATCGGCTGCGCGACAGGAACTGGTTCCGCCGCGGTCAGATCGTCGATCTTGATCTTGAGCAACGGCGACTGAGCACCGCTGTTCAATGCATTCTGATAAGCGGTTCGCGCTTCATCGAGGCGGTCCATTGCGACATACAAGTCGCCGGCCAATTCGTCATAGCTGGCCGCAAAACCGGCTTTAATCGCGGGATCGACTTCATTGATCAATTGCAAGCCCGCTTCGTATTCCCCGCTTGCCAGCAAGAGCCGGACCAGACGAATACGAGCGATATGGCTCAGTTCCTTATTCGGATGCGCCACGACCTCTTGCAAAATGGCTTTCGCCCCTGCCAGATCGCCTTTCTGAACCTTCAGTTTGGCTTGCTGAAGGCCGTCATAAGCGGCATAGATACTGTCGCCGTATTCGTCATGCAGACGTTTGCTCAATGGGTCGATCGTTCCTTGATTATTGGCTTCGATCGACTTGACCAGCTGACTGTAAGCCGCGGAGGCCTGTCCTCCTTTTTCCTGTTTGTATAAGCGCCAATAATTCCAGCCGGTAATCAACGCAATGCCGACGGCCACGCCGATGATCGTCGAGGTGCCGTTTTCTTTCCACCAGGCCTTCAGGGCCTCGAGCTGTTCTTCTTCTGAATCGTAGATTGCCACAATGTTTCCCGCTCTAAATTTTCAATATCAATAATTTAAATCTTGCCGAAGCGTTGCCGGAAATATTCCACCGCCTGTTGCTCGCTCAGGCTCGTTTGCGCTGATTCGGACTCATTTTCGAGCCGCAAAGGCTTGATGGCAATTTCGCCGCGGCTGACTTCATCATCGCCGAGGATGATTGCAAATTCGGCGCCCGATTTATCGGCTTTCTTGAACTGGCTCTTGAAACTGCCGCCTCCGCAATGAACCTGAAGCTTCAATTGCGGCACTTCGCTGCGCAGCAATTCCGCAATCCGCATGCCGGCGCGTTCGGCCTGTTCCCCTACCCTGATCAGGTAAGCATCGGCGACCCGAGAAACCGGAACTTCCGCAAGCGATTCGACCAACGCCAGTACCCGTTCGATACCCATCGCAAAACCGACCGCATGGCTGGCCTTGCCGCCCAATTGCTCGATCAGGCCGTCGTAGCGGCCGCCGGCGCAAACGGTACCTTGCGATCCCAGCTCGTCGGTCACCCATTCGAAGACGGTGTTGCAGTAATAGTCCAGTCCGCGCACCAGCCGCATGTTGATCTCGTAACCGACGCCCAGCTCATCGAGAATTTGCCTGAAGCCTTCGAAATGCGCACGGCTGGCTTCGCCCAGATAATCCATCAGCACCGGCGCGCCGTTCACGACGTCCTTCATCGCCGGATTTTTGGTATCGAGAATTCTGAGCGGATTGGTTTCCAGACGTCTCAAGCTATCCGCATCCAACTGGTCGATATGCGCCTTGAAATAACTGACCAGACTTTCCCGGTAAGCGCTTCTTTCGGTGATCGTACCGAGCGAATTGATCTCCAACCGCACTTTGTCGCGAATGCCCAGCCGTTGCCACAAACGGTGCATGATAAGGATCAACTCGGCATCGATATCCGGTCCCGCCAT
Source organism: Methylomicrobium sp. (assembly GCA_051061095.1). Lineage (GTDB taxonomy): Bacteria > Pseudomonadota > Gammaproteobacteria > Methylococcales > Methylomonadaceae > Methylomicrobium. Next base: position 64,206 of record JBPFEE010000031.1, read on the forward strand.
GCCGTAGGTTTCGACGCCCAGCTGGAAAAACTGCCGGTAACGCCCCTTCTGCGGACGTTCATGCCGGTACATCGGTCCATAGTACCACAGGCGGTGCGCCTGATTCGCCAACAGGCCGTGCTCCAGGCAGGCGCGCAGACAGCCGGCGGTGCCTTCCGGACGCAGTGTCAGCGAATCGCCGTTACGATCGTCGAAGGTGTACATTTCTTTCTCGACAATATCCGTCACTTCGCCGATCGAGCGTTTGAAAAGTTCGGTTTTTTCGACGATGGGGGTACGGATTTCATTGTACCCGTACGCCCCCAGCACTTCCCTGATGACCTGTTCGGCATATTGCCAAAGCGGCGCCTGATCGGGAAGCACGTCATGCATGCCGCGAATTGCTTGTATATGATTTGCCATGAATTATGAGTCTGTTATTTGTGCGCAGACCGGATTTTTTTTGCTTCGCTGGAGCCTGGGAATTTTTCCAGTAATAAGGTGCGATATTCTTCCGCGGATGCCCGATTGCCCAGGGCCCGCTCGGTGTAATAGCCGATGAACAAAGTTTCCGGCGTATGCCCGGAAACGCTCAGGTAGCGCGCCAAAAAGGCTTTCGCCGGCCACAGATCGTTTTTTTGATAACTGATTTTTTGCATCGCAGCCAAAGCCGGGGCATACGAGTTGTTCAGATCCAGCGCCCTTCTGAAAAAAACCTCCGCCTCCGCAGTATGATTCTGCGTCAACTCGCAGCGCCCGGCATTCGTCAACGCCAGCCATTGACGCTCGTTCATCGGATTGTCGCCCGCTTTGACCAACAACGCCAATCCTTTCTCAGGCTGTCCCTGTTCGCACCAAAACCGGCCGAGATTATTCTGCGTACCGAAATCGTCGGGCTTGATATTCAATGCGGTCTCGTATTCATCTTCCGCCTCGTCATATTGCCTCAACTTTTCGTAGAGAAAAGCCAGCGCATTATGCGCCTGCGCGTTACTTGAGTCCGCATCGATCGCGCGTTCCAGATTTTCCTTTGCTTCTTCCAGCTTGTTCAAGTCCATATAACGGACGCCAAGCTGGTAATAAGTCTCGGCTACTTGTTTGGCATCGCGGCCGGAAGACTCGCTTTTAAACCAGGAACAGGCGCTCAGAGTCAGTACCGAGCAGAAAAGTAAAATCCGGGACATAATTTGAGTTCTCTCAAGCCGCTCGCTCATTTTCCGCCGCTTTCAATTTTAAATGCCTGCGGCTCTTGTCTTGCACCTTGCCGACCAATTGGCCGCAAGCTGCATCAATATCCTCGCCGCGCGTTTTTCTGACCGTGGTCACGATCCCGGCCTCGTTCAACATCACTTTAAACTGATTGATCCGGTTATTGCTGGAGCAACGATACGGCGAATTCGGAAACGGGTTGAACGGAATCAGATTGAGTTTGGACGGCACCGTCGACAACAATTTAATCAGACCTTTCGCATCTTCCATAGAATCGTTGATGCCATCGAGCATCACATACTCAAACGTAATCGTACGCCGGGGCGCAATCTTCGCATTTTCCCGGCAGGCTTCCATCAATTCTTTCAGCGGATATTTCTTGTTGATCGGCACCAGCTGATCGCGCAGTTCGTCCCGGACCGCATGCAAGGAAACCGCCAGACTTACGTCGCAGACCTCGGTCAGCCGGTACATCGCCGGCACCACGCCGGAGGTGCTGAGCGTAACGCGGCGCTTGGACAGGCCGAACGCAAAATCGTCCATCATCAGGTTCATTGCTGCAACCACGTTGTCGAAATTCAGCAGCGGTTCGCCCATGCCCATCATCACGACATTGGTGATTTTGCCTTCGGAGCCGAGCCGTTTTTGCGCTGCCAGCACCTGGCCGATGATTTCAGCCGTACTCAGATTGCGGTTGAAGCCTTGCTGGGCGGTCGAGCAAAACGAGCAGGCAAGCGCACAGCCGATTTGCGAAGACACGCACAGGGTGCCGCGGCTCTCTTCCGGAATGAATACCGTCTCGACCCGATTGCCGCAGTGCGTCTCCAGCACCCATTTGCGGGTGCCGTCGGAGGCTTTTTGTTCGAGCACGATTTCAGGCGCCGCGATTCGGCAATGCGCCTGGAGCCAGGCGCGCAAAGGCTTGCTCAAGTTGGTCATCGCCTCGAAATCGTCGACGCCTTCCTGATAAATCCATTTCAGCAATTGGGTTGCACGAAACGGTTTTTCGCCATGTTCGACAAAAAAGGCCGCGAGACCTTTCCTGTCGAAATCGAGCAAATTGATCAACGCCGAATTAACGGGTGCGGGCGCAGAGTTCATTGTCCGAGAAAAAGAAAGCGATTTCTTCTTTGGCCGTGTCCGGACCGTCGGAACCGTGCACCGCGTTTTCATCGATGCTGTTCGCGAAATCGGCGCGGATGGTGCCGGAAGCGGCGTCTTTCGGGTTGGTGGCGCCCATGATATCGCGATGTTTCGCGATCGCGTCTTCGCCTTCCAGCACCTGCATGATCACGGGACCGGAAATCATGAAAGACACCAGATCCTTGAAGAAAGGACGCTCTTTGTGCACCGCATAAAAACCTTCGGCCTGCGCCTGGGTCAGGTGAAGCATTTTCGCCGCGACGATTTTCAGCCCATTCTTTTCGAAACGGCTGTAGATTTCGCCGATCACGTTTTTGGCTACCGCATCAGGTTTGATGATGGAAAAAGTGCGTTCTATCGCCATTGTTTTTACAACTCCAAGTAAATAAATAAATTAATCGCCTATTATACCTGAACAGAGCCTTATATCGAAAATGTAGGTACGCTCGACTCAAGGATGCAGGAGGTACGACCCCATGGACAGGGGAGGTAGAACGCGTCGGGAACACGCGATCGAGAGCAATGCCACCACAAGGGTGGTCCAAGGACAGAGCAATTGCCGACGACTGCAAGGATGCAGGAGCAATTGCCGAGTGCGTACCGTGTTCGGGCATTTTGCGAGCGACAGGAAAAAGGTACGCGCAGCGTACCCTACGGCCTTGTAACAGATCGACCGTATTGTTAAGGCAAATTGTCGATTTCGGCGGTGTCTTTTTTTACTGCGATCAGATCTTGTCTGGATACGCCCAGCCACAACAAGATAGGGCTGGCGACCAGAACGGACGAGTAAATGCCGAACACGATGCCGATAGTCAACGCCAGCGCAAAATTATGCAGCGCTTCGCCGCCGAAGAAAAACATCGCCAACACCATCAACTGTGTCATTAAGTGCGTAATCACCGTACGCGACATCGTTACCGTGATAGCGTTATCGATCATATCGGGAACGCTTGTATTGCGCATATTGTGGAAATTTTCCCTTATCCGGTCGAATACCACGACCGATTCGTTGACCGAATAGCCCAATATCGCCAATACGCCGGCCAATACAGGCAACGTAAATTCCCACTGGAAAAACGCGAACATGCCGAGAATAATCACGATGTCGTGCATGTTGGCCACGATCGCCGCCAACGCGAAACGCCACTCGAAGCGGATGGCCAAATAACCCATGATCCCCGCCACGACCAACATCAGCGCCAATCCACCGCTTTCGAACAATTCCTGACCGACTTGTGGTCCGACAAACTCGACGCTGCGTAAAACGACACCGGGATCTTGTTCTTTCAATTTTGCCAACACCATCTCGCTCAACCTGACGTTGTTGGTTTCAGACTTCATGGGCAGACGGATCAGTACGTTTTTCACGCTCCCGATATTCTGCACCGAAAATTCGGTGAGCTTCTGGTCTTCCAGAATTTTTCGAACAGTTTCGAGGTTAGCCGGCTGATCGTAACGGACTTCGATTTGGATGCCGCCGGTAAAGTCCAATCCCAAATTAAGCCCTTTAAAGCCTAATGCGAATATCGCTAAAATAAAGGTCACCAGCGAAATGGTCGTAGTGACACGACCATAGCGCATAAACGGGATATCGCGTTTAATTTTAAAAAATTCCATTGAGTCCTCAGATATTAGATAGCCAATTTATCCAATTTATGTCGCCGACCGTAAACGCCATTGACCAACGCTCTTGATACCAGAACCGCGCTGAACATGGAGGTTAAAATGCCAATGCAGAGCACCAGCGCAAAACCGCGAATGGGGCCCGAGCCCAACATGAACAACGCGATGCCGGCAATCAAGGTGGTAATATTGGAGTCTAAAATGGTCGCAAACGCCCGTTCATAACCGGCATAAATGGCGGCATTTGGAGTCATACCGATTCTAAGCTCCTCGCGAATTCGCTCGTTGATCAACACATTGGCATCAATCGCCATGCCGACCGTCAGCGCAATACCCGCCATGCCCGGCAACGTTAACGTGGCCTGCAGCAACGACAGCACCGCCACCAGCAGCAACACGTTCACACCCAAGGCAACGACCGAAAAAACACCGAACAGCCGGTAATAGACAATCATGAACAGTGCAATCGCTATGAAGCCATAGACATTGGAATTGATACCCTTGGCGATGTTTTCTTGACCCAGACTAGGACCGACCGTGCGCTCTTCGACGATGTCGACCGGCGCGACCAAGGAACCTGCTCTGAGCAGCAATGCCAGATTGCGCGCCTCGCCCGGACCGTCGAGGCCGGTGGTCTGGAAGCGCTTGCTGAATACGCCCTGGATGGTCGCGACGCTGATCACTTTTTCGACTTTTTGCTTGGTACGGACTTTCTGGCCGTCGACGACCTTAGTGTCGACCTTATACTCGATGAACACGACCGCCATCGGCTTGCCGACGTTGTCCTGGGTGACCTTGCCCATCTTCGAAGCACCGGCCCCGTTCAAGGTGATGAACACCGCAGGACGGCCGTCCTGATCCATCCCGGAAGAGGCATCGACAATCTGATCGCCGGTCACAATGATGCGACGGTCGAGCAGAATCGGATTGCCGCTTTTCTCGTAATACAGGCGGCTACCGGCCGGCACATGGCCTTCAACCGCATTTTGTACGTCATGATCGGTATCGACCAGGCGGTATTCCAGCGTAGCGGTCGTGCCGAGAATTTCTTTCGCACGGGCGGTATCCTGGACGCCGGGCAACTGCACGACGATTCGGTTGTCGCCCTGCTGCTGGATCACCGGTTCGGCCACGCCCAGTTCGTTGACCCGGTTGCGCAAGGTTGTGATGTTCTGACCGACTGCGTTCTTTTTGATTTCGCGGACTTCCTTCTCCGACATGGCGAGCAAAATTTCATCCTGTGCCGGCGTATCCTGGATATTCAGCCCCGGAAAATCGCGCGCCAGCAACCCGACCGCCGCAGCACGATCGTCCACCGAGTTCAATTTGACCTTGATTTGGGAGCCTTCCTTGCTGACCGACTGGTAGCGGATCTTCGCCGTTCTGAGCGCCTGACGCACATCGTCGTTATAACGATCTTCGGCCTGCTTGACTGCGGCATCCATATCGACTTCCATCAGAAAGTGCACGCCCCCGCGCAGGTCGAGGCCGAGGTACATCGCCTTTGCGCCCAGTGCGTCGAGCCAGGCCGGTGTCGCAGGCGCCAGATTCAGCGCGACTGAGTAACTGTCGCCCAACTGATCCCGCAGCAAGTCCGCAACTTTGATCTGATCGTCAGTATTATTGAATCGCGCCAATACCCGATCATTTTTATATTCGAACGCCTTGACCGCTACCCCTGCCGCCTTGATCGCGGCCTCGACCTTGTTGGCATGCTCCAGGTCCAGCGTCGCCGAATGCAAAGGTGACACTTGAACGGATGGATCATCGCCGTACAGATTCGGCAGCGCATAAATCATCGAAACGATGAAAATGGCCAGGATTAAGATATTTTTCCAGAGCGGGAATTGGTTTTGCATGCTACATCATTCCAGTTATTGAATCGTCTCTCGCTACCTGAGAGAACCCGACGCGTCAGGACACGCCCAAATCAGACCTTAGTGGTGGAAATTTTTTTGGTAACAGCCTTATAGGTGCCTTTCGGCATGATGCTTTCGATGCTTTGCCGTTGCACCTGGAGGAACGTATTCTCGGAAACTTCGATTTTTACGAAGTTCTCGTCCAGATCAACCACCTTGCCTAAAATGCCGCCGGAGGTCACCACTTCGGCGCCTTTCTGCATTTTGCCGAGCATTTCTTTCTTTTCTTTGGCGCGCTTCGATTGCGGGCGCAGAAACATGAAGTAGAAAAACACCAGGATGGCCAGTGGAAACAACATGCCCTCAATACCGGGCGCTTGCTGCGCGGCCGGCGCGGCGGCGGCCATCGCGTCGGAAATAAAGAAACTCATGATTTGCCTCGAAAAATTATTATATTAATGATAAATCGCCGTATTATGCCATAACCGGCGCCACTTTGCCTCGTTCGCAGTAAAATTCGCGGACAAAATTATCGAAGTCGTGATTTTCGATCGCTTCACGAATTTCCTGCATCAGACTCAGATAATAATAAAGGTTGTGAATCGTATTGAGCCGCGAGCCCAGCATTTCGCCGCATTTGTCGAGATGGCGCAGGTAGGAGCGCGAATAATTCCGGCAGGTGTAACAACCGCACTCCTCGTCGAGCGGCCGCGTGTCGGCCTGATACTGGCTGTTCCGGATCTTGATGACGCCGAAACGGGTAAACAGATGGCCGTTGCGCGCATTTCGGGTCGGCATCACGCAATCGAACATGTCGACGCCGCGCCGGACCGCCTCGACCAGATCTTCGGGCGTGCCGACACCCATCAAATAGCGCGGCTTGTCGGCCGGCATCTGCGGGGCGAGGAAGTCCAGGGTCGCCATCATCTCTTCCTTCGGTTCGCCGACGGACAATCCGCCGATCGCATAGCCGTCAAAGCCGATATCGGCCAGTCCCGCGAGCGATTCCAGGCGCAAATGCTCGTACATGCCGCCCTGTACGATCCCGAACAATGCCGATGGGTTGTCGCCGTGGGCCTTCTTGCTGCGCTCCGCCCATCTGAGCGACAGCCGCATCGAATCCGCCGCCTGCTGCACGGTCGCGGGATACGGGGTGCACTCGTCGAAAATCATCACGATATCGGAGCCCAAATCCATCTGTACCTGCATCGATTCTTCCGGCCCCATGAAAATTTTGCTGCCGTCAACCGGCGAGCGGAACGTCACCCCCTGCTCGGTAATTTTACGCAATGCGCCGAGACTGAAGACCTGGAAACCGCCGGAATCGGTCAGAATCGGCTTGTCCCAGCGCATGAATTCGTGCAGGCTGCCGTGCGTCTTGATAACATCCATGCCGGGCCTGAGCATCAGATGGAAGGTATTGCCGAGAATGATCTGCGCGCCGAGCCCGGTCAACTCTTCCGGCGTCAGCGATTTGACTGCGCCATAGGTGCCGACCGGCATGAATATCGGCGTTTCGACCGCGCCGCGCGAGAAAGACAACCGCCCGCGCCGGGCAGCGCCGTCGGTAGTGATTAAATTGAATTCCATGAATATGGCTGCAAATGAATACGGGATATCCCCGAATAACAATAAAAACCTGCCAGTATAATCGGAATTCGCTTAATTCTTAAAGCGGATGAGTAAATTTAGTAAGACTTGCCGAAAGCATGGGGCAGCCGCCGAGTAATCGACGTTTTCAGGGCGATGGGATTACGGATTATCGCTCCCCGCTGACGGCAACGGGCCCAGCAAAACCACCTTCTTGTCTGCCGCATTTTCTTCAAACAGTTGAGTCGTTTGCCGCTCCTTGCGCTGCACATCATCCTGACGGGCCAGCGTACTACGCAGTTTAAGCAGATTTTTCAATGCGTTATACCAAAAAGGAGCGCCAAGACTCAATAACATCACCGTAAACGCGATACCCACCGGACTGACATAAGCCCAATTCTTTCTCCAATCCTCCAAAGATTTCGGTACCGTGATGATGCCAAGCTGCAAAAGCTGCTTGATGTCTTCCTTGTTCTGGCCGGAAAGCTGATTCAGCGTTTCGGGCGCATTTCCCATCCTTTCCCCCATCTCCACCGCCTTTTGCACGAGCGAATTTCTCAGCTCGGTATCGACCGACAAGCGATTGATCAGCTGAATCGTATCCAGTTGAATAGCGCAGGCCACTCCTAGAGAGCAAATCACGGTGATGATCCGCGTGGAGACCGTGAAGCGCTCACCGATGCGGTCGATCGTCGGGTCGAACCAGGCATTGATCTTGGCGACCAATTGTCCTTTTGCGGCTTGCAAAAGCGCCATGCTGTGCCGAACATTGGTCGCCAATTCGGGTTTATCGATTTCCAGCTCCAGGGCCAACAGGCAGGCATTTTCCAGTACCGCCTTCGGATCGCTCACCCCGTTTTTCTCCAGCAAAGCCGTCAGTCTTTCCCGCGCCTCGGCGCCCAGACGCTCCATGATTTCTTCCGGCGCATTGCCTGACGCCAGATCCATCAACATTTTGGTGAATTCCTCGCGGTGTATCGTGGAGCCGTAGCGCCGCATCCCGTCGCGGATCATCGGATGCATCAAAATGGTTCCGGCGATGCGACGAGCCGCTTCTTCCTTGATATCAGGATCCATCTGTTGGAGCAGATGCGCCAGGCCGTATAACAGATGCCGCCCCCGACTGTTGACTACGCCGGTCAAGAATTGAGCCAGCACGGTCACGGCCATGCTCGCCAGCAACATGACTTCCGAAAGGCCGAGTAAAATATCGATCGATACGAGCATGGCAACTTCCTTTACAAAAGAGCGGCTTCATTAAATATGATAAAGCCGCAGCGGAATGACTAGCGTATGCTATACGCCGCAAAAGAGAAATCTAACCGACACGGAAAAACGCTGTCAAGGTTTTTTACCGGGGAATATTGAGGAGCCTGGTCCTATGCAAACGTTCAGTTCCCCTCTTTGAAAAAGAGGGGGTAGGGGAGATTTTCTAAACTAAATCCCCCTCGATCCCCCTTTTTCAAAGGGGGAGGTAAACGCTTACGTTCCTATTGGGTTGACCCGATGAACGAAAGGAAAAAACCGGCAGCGGCGGGCTTTGTTATTCCCGGTCCGTTGAATACTCACAGCCCCCCGATTCCCGCCAAAAAAATACGCTTCGACGAAAAGAATATGCAATAATCACACCTTTTCCCGGGTTGTTAGACGCGCATTCTGATCGGTACGCCCACCTCATCGAATCCGATTCAAGCGCCCAGGTTTTCCTGCAACCGCTTATTTACAAAAAAACAGGAGTAGGCGCCGTAACGCTTCCCTATACTGTATCCGAAGATTTGATATTCCGTGTTAGAACATTTATTGCCTCAAGTCATTGCGATAGCCAAAACCGCCGGTCAAGGCATCATGACCATCTATCGCCAACCCGCCGGCAAAATCACACTGAAAGCCGATCAGTCGCCCTTAACCGAAGCCGATCTGATTTCCAATCAAATCATCGTCAGCGAATTGGCGCGGCTGACGCCGGACATACCGATCCTTTCGGAAGAATCCGCGGCGATTCCGTATGAGCAAAGAGCCGGTTGGGAACGCTTTTGGCTGGTCGATCCGCTCGACGGCACCAAGGAGTTCATCAAGCATAACGATGAATTTACTGTAAATATCGCGCTGATCGAACAAGGGAAACCGGTGCTGGGCGTCGTGCATGCTCCCGCTTTGAATGTGTGCTACTCAGGGGCTGCCGGTCAGGGCGCATTCGTCGAACGCAACCGGAATTCCGAGGAACGCATTCACATTGCCCCCCGCAACGAGCAGGACAGACTTAAAATCGTCGCCAGCCGTTCGCACCGCGATGCACGTACGAGCGCCCTGCTCGACCATTTAGGCCCCCACGAATGCATCAGCATGGGCAGTTCATTGAAATTTTGCCTGGTTGCCGAAGGCGGCGCGCATTTCTATCCGCGCCTGGGGCCTACGATGGAATGGGACACCGCCGCTGCACATGCCGTGGTCAACGCGGCCGGCGGCAAAGTCTGCGACCTGTCCGGCTCCGCCCTGCGTTACAATAAAGCCGATTTGCATAATCCGGAGTTTTTCGTATTGGGTAACACCGACCATGCCCTGCTTAGTGCCGTACAAAACTATTTATGAGTGAAACTCAAAACCCGCAAGCCTCGACTAATGTGGTCTGGCATCATGCCACGGTAACCCGCGCCCGGCGCGAACAGCAAAACGGCCACCGCGGCGCGATCATCTGGTTTACCGGCCTGTCCGGCGCCGGCAAATCGACGCTGGCCCATGCGGTCGAAGAAAAACTGCATCAGATGGGCTGCCGCACCTTCGTGCTCGACGGCGACAACGTCCGTCACGGCTTATGCGGCGATCTGGGATTTTCCCCGAAAGACAGGGAAGAAAACATCCGCCGTGTCGGCGAGGTCGCCAAGCTGTTCATGGAAGCGGGCGTGATTGTATTGACCGCGTTTATCTCCCCGTACAAGGCCGACCGCACACGCGTGCGCGGCATGGTCGAGCACGGCGACTTCATGGAAATCTTTTGCGACAGTTCAGTCGAAATCTGCGAATCCAGGGACGTAAAAGGGCTCTACAAAAAAGCCCGTTCCGGGCTGATTGCAGATTTTACCGGCATTTCCTCGCCTTATGAAGCGCCCGTCAATCCCGAACTTGCCGTTAATACAAGCGAGTACACCCAAAATGAATGCACTCAGCAGATTCTCAACGAAATGGTATTCCGCGGCCTCATTAAGGATGCTCAGAATAAGTCTCCGTCTCCGGTAAAATAACACCCTACCCCCATATCCAGCGATGTGAAGGCGCCGCAAGACGAACCGCTGCCGCGCGAGTTTGCCGGGCTCGATGTAGGCGAAGATACGATGCCGGATGAAAAGATAATTCTCAAATTCCGGCACCTGCTGGAAAGCTATCAGCTGGCACAAACCCTGTTTGATGAAACGACTGCCCAGTTGGCCGACAAAGGCTTATTGCTACGGCAGTGGTCTATCATCGATGGCACCTTGATCGCCGCCCCGCCCTCCACCAAGAAACAGAAACGCAAGCGGGATCGCGAGAGCGGGTATTAATAAGCCTACCGAATAACCTTCATACATATATGAAATATTCTTGTATAGAAATATTTTAGACTGTATTAATCATTCTTTTCACCCTGCCTATGAGCCTATCCCAAAAAACCGTTTCCGCAATCCTCTGGCACTTTTCACAATTACTTATACGTCGAGGCATTAACATAGTCGTAATGTTATGGCTTGCGCGCATCTTATTGCCTGAAGATTTTGGAATCATGGCAATGATGACAGTATTTTTGGCAATTGGCACAACGCTGATGAATTCCGGCTTTAAACAAGCGTTGATTCGCAGGAAAGGCGCTACTCAGATAGATTTTGATACCGTATTTTTTTCTAATTTAATACTTGGCATTTTAGCCTACGGCATTTTATTCCTAGTATCCCCTCTAATTGCAGACTTCTATCACGAACCTAGATTAATCGATTTAATTCGAATAGCTGCTTTAGATATTTTGATTAATTCGTTTCAGGTTGTTCAGACCGCACAATTAAACAGAGAACTTAACTTTAGAGCAGAATTACAAACAATAGTACCGGCAGGCGTTCTATCAGGTATTGCTGCCGTTGCACTGGCTTATGCCGACTATGGCGTGTGGGTTTTAGTGATTCAAACGCTTTTGTTCTCCTTAATAAATACTGTTTTACTATGGTTTAAACAAGGCTGGAGACCCTCATTAAGCTTTAGCCGAGAAGCGTTTGTCAAAATGTATGATTTTGGATATAAGCTTTTCTTATCCGGATTACTTAATGTAATATTCAAGAATATTTATGTCATTATTATTTCAAAATTTTTTGAAGCATCGATAGCAGGATATTACTTCTTTGCCGAAAAAATAAAAGATATGGTTATTAATCAATTGATTAGCTCCATTCAAACGGTCACTTATTCAACATTGGCTAATGTGCATGATGAAAACGAAAGGCTAAAGGCAGGGTATCGTAAAATCATTACAATTGCTACATTTTTTCTTTTTCCTGCCATGACCCTATTAGCCGCCCTAACCGTTCCAATGTTTAAGTTGATAATGCCGGAAAAATGGATGCCAGCCGCATCGTATTTACAATTATTATGTCTGGCCGGCCTGCTGGATCCTGTGATTTATATCAACTCCAATCTTCTGAAGGTCAAGGGACGTTCTGATTATATTTTACGCTTGGAAATATTAAAAAAAGTATTGGTGGTTGTTGTTTTCTCGCTAAGCTTTAATTTTGGAATTAATGGTATTTTGATTGGCCAGATTATTAGTTCTATCTTGATATTTATTCCAAGCAGCTACATTTCATCTAAATTGATCAATTACTCAATGGCAGAGCAAATAGGTGATTTTTTCGAAAATTTTCTACTGGCTTTTATAGTTGGCTTGATTATTTACGTCTGCGTATCCTATTTTGCCTACGAGCCATTGACCTTAATGTTGCTTGGAGTGCTTTCTCCATTGCTATTTTTAGCATTTGCGTATATTTTTAAGCTGCAAGCTTTAAGGCTGACGCTTGAAATGGTGGTTAAACGCATGGGAAAACCAGGTTTGGCCTCATTGAAAAATTTGAAATAATTTTTTTTATAAATATGAATAAGGCTGTTCTCAAGATATATGATGATCAGTTGATAGGCGTCAATATCGCAATTGACGGCAAACCCATTCAAGAGTGTTTGCCATTTGAAACTAGACTAAACGCATTAGAAAATGCCAATAAAAAATTGGATATCGATGTATTAGAGATTTTATCCGCCTTCAAAAACGATCCATTTATAGTCTATGCCTGTTCTATAACTGATGATCGCTACCTAACTGATACATTTTTAAGCGGCAGAAAGAATAATATTATTTGGTATTATTATTTGATTGAATTAATAGATATCATTAATGCTGAAAGCTCCATTGAATATATTTCTGTTGATTCGTGTTTTATCTCAAGAAAAGCTGTTAAATTTCTGCAGTCCAAAAACTTTCCCATTAAATTCGGATTTAAGTATTTGTCTTTGAGCTATTTAATAAGCTCCGCATATTTTTTGAAGCATTTAAAGAATTTAATTTTTTTATTTATAGGTTTTTTTGAAAAAACACCAAAATTTATTTCAAATGATAAAAAAACGGTTTTGATCGATGTACCGGATAAATTGGGTAATCATAGATACGGCAGCTTTTTAGAAAAAATCAATGATGAGTATTATTCTCTCTATGTAGATATATCAAACGGGATATTACGCAAAAATGGTATAAAATTTAAAATTTTATCAGTTCTTACCTTAGGTCAAATTCCCAATATAATTTATGAACTTTTTGGCTTTAAAAAATCCATTAATAATAATAAAAACAAGATAGGTATTTATAATTATATATTTGAAAATATTAAAGCGCCAAATGTGTTATTTTTCCTTAGAAATCTTTTCTTGATAGCCTCGTTAAAGGAGTTATTTAGAAAACAAAAAATTGACTTCGTATTAATTTCATCAGCTTTTAATACTAATATAAAAAAAATATTTATTCTGTGCGCTAAAGAACTATCGATACCCTGCGTATGTTTTTTGCCACGTCCGTTAACTATATCAAAACCGGCAGAGCGTATCATAAAATGTAATGATATTGATTCAAGTTTATATATCCTTCCTGATTTTTATCAGACAAATAACTTCACTAGCTATGAAGTATTGATATCTCAAGGCATTAGCCCTAAAAATATAATTTTCTCCGAAAGAACTATCGACCGGATACCAGTTTCAGATAAAAATGTCGATACCGCTCATAAGTTTCTTTATTCGATAATTTTACTTCTGGGGGGCAAAAGCTCAGTTAATGAAAAGCTAATTGATGTTATTGTAGCAAATCAGACTGAATATGAGCATGTGTTAATTTCAGTACGAGCGCACCCCCTGCATCCCCTTACGGCTGACCAAAAAGAGAGATTATCTGCACATTATCAGAACTGGTTTGATGCAACAAAAAAACCTTATAGTAATGTACCTGCTCAATATAAATTAGTAATTTCAACCTCCTCTACTGCTTCAGTGGAGGCAGCAAAATCCGGCTGTGGAATTGTCTGGTGTCCTTACATGGAAGAAGAGTCATTATTGATGTATCCAATAATGAGAAAATTTGGACACATAGTTAAAAGCGATAATGAACTCATAGAATTTGTAGGCCGGCTTCTTCAAGATGAACAAACATTTAGGACCTTTTCAGCAGATTGTGAAGCGGATGCAAAAACTGCTTTTGGGACTATAAACAGAATTGATAAAGGATATCAATCACTTAACACATTAGTGAACGATTACAGGAATAAATAGAATGCGCCGGAAATTTGCCATTTGTCGGTCTGAGCTCTGGCAAATGCAAAGAATGATCGCGTTGAAATCCGACCAGAAAAATGCGCCTCACCGAAAGTAATATGCGATAATTATCTCCTTTACTGTCCTCAACAAGGCACAGAATTGCGGCGCAAAGTTCAAGTCGGTCGCGCAGGCGAGAACCTCGAACTACGGTATGCGGAGTGGTTCAATCGATCCAAACCGCATTCAAGCCTGGATCGAAAAACGCCATATCAAGCTTATACCGGCATGTTGCTACCGGTCAAAATGGCAGCGAAATCATCAGCAGGGATTCCACTTTAAAATCGATGATCGCTGTTCATAAGGATTAGGGCCACTTCTATCGCCGCCTTAATATTTTTTCGTTTGCATTCCTTTCTGCTTTAAAACTAAAGTTAATTCATCTTATGAATAACCCCAATTTTTTCATTATAGGCGCGCCTAAATGTGGCACCACATCTTTGGCGGCCTGGTTGTCGGAACATCCGCAGATTTACATACCTTATAAAGAGATACATTATTTTAGTACCGACCTGAAATCGACTTGGGTTCCCGACCGGGCGCAATATGAAGAATTGTTTTCACGGGCAGAGCCTCAACATAAGGCATTGGGGGATGCTTCGGTTTGGTACTTGTATTCCAAGGTCGCGGTGCAGAATATAGAAAAGTTTTGCCAAAACCCGCGTTATATCGTGTGCTTACGTAATCCGGTCGATATGGCGTATTCGCTTCACGAACAACAACTTGTCGAAGGAAATGAAAACATTGAGAGCTTTGAGCGTGCTTGGGAGCTCAGTGAAGCGCGCTTGCTCGGTAAGGAAATATCTCCTTGGTGTCTTGAGCCTAAACATTTAGTTTATAAAGAAGCTTGTTCGCTAGGAAGACAACTCGAACGGCTTTTCCAGATGGTCCCTAAGGAACGAGTTCATCTGGTAATACTAGATGATGTTAAAGAAAATCCGGGGGCGGAATATCGGAAAGTTCTGCAATTTTTGAATGTCGATGATGATGGCAGAGTGGACTTTTCTGCCCACAATCCAGCCAAGCGCAACCGGTTCTCTTTTGTGCGGCGAATGACTCTGTCGCTTGGCAATATCAAAAGACGGCTTGGCCTGCATTACCCGTTTGGCGTCTTGAAATGGATAAATCAACATAATATGCAATATCGGCCCCGGCCGGAATTGTCGCCGGATATGCGCCGCCGGTTACAGGATTATTTTAAGGCTGATGTCGAAAAGCTGGGCGCACTGATCGATCGCGATTTTTCAGGATGGATCAATAAGTGAGCAATCCCCCTATCCGTATCGCTTTTTTTCTTCCGGCATTACACGGCGGAGGAGCAGAGCGGGTTATGTTGAATCTTGCGGGTGCTTTTGCCGAAGATCAAAATCTAACGATTGATCTAGTGTTAGCGCAGGCAGAAGGCGTTCTATTATCGGACATATCTCCAAGAGTTCGTTTGGTTAATTTGAATGCTTCACGGCTTATTACATGCTTACCTCAATTAATTAATTATTTACATCGAGAAAAGCCAAAAGCGATGTTATCGGCGATGTGCCATGCTAATGTTATTGCCGTGCTCGCTAAAAAAATTGCTGGCAGTCAAACGCGATTGGTAATTAGTGAACACGGAATGATCTCTAAGCGGGCAAAACATTCATCACGTTATCGTGAGCGTTTACTCCCCTATTTAATGCGCTGTTTTTATCCATTGGCCGATAAAGTCGTCGCGGTTTCCAAGGGAGTCGCTGACGACCTTATAAAAACACTCGGACTGTCCTCCCATAGTGTTCGAGTGATTTACAATCCGGTCATTTCTGAACGATTATTTGCTTCCTCCCTTGAAAAGGTAAGTCATCGGTGGCTAGGGCCGGAAAGACCGGCGATTATTTTAGCTGTCGGAAGGCTTGTCCCAGAAAAAGATTTTGTGACGCTGATTCAGGCTTTTGCTTTGCTGCGAAAATGGCAACAAGCAAAGCTAATAATATTGGGTGAAGGCCCGGAGCGGCAAAAACTATCAGCTCTCATACAGACCATGAATCTCGACGATGAGGTAGACCTGCCGGGTTTTGTCGCTAATCCCTATCCTTATATGCGCCAGACGAATTTATTGGTACTGTCTTCTCTATTTGAGGGATTGGGAAATGTATTGATCGAAGCGTTGGCTGTGGGTACGCCGGTCGTGGCGACCGACTGCCCTGGCGGCCCGGCAGAAATTTTGGAAAACGGCCGCTGGGGAAAGCTGGTGCCTTTAGGTGATACAAATGCTTTAGCTCAAGCAATGGCTGAGACATTAAATAACGAAGCGGTTTCCGATAAAACACAACGATTAAAAGATTTTAATATTAAAACAGTTACTGAATATTATAAAGAAGCACTGCTTCCATCGTAGTTAATTCGGTTATATTTTTAAAATAACAAAATCTCTTGAGTTTCAATAGCTACGAATAGGTTAGAACCGAAATGACTCGGTATAAGCTAAAAACGCAAATCCATTATGAACCATAAAGCATTGCCGAACCGCCCGTTAAGAGTTATCCACATTATCACTGACCTTAATGACGGCGGAGCTGAGGCTGTATTATATCGCTTGTGCACCACTGATTTATCCAATCAACATCAGGTTATTTCTTTGATGGATCAGGGCAAATACGGCGCTCTGCTCAGTTCATCCGGCATCCCTGTTTATTGCATAAATTTTAAAAGAAACCTGGCAAGCTTTTTCGGCTTATTTAAATTATGGAAGCTCATTCGCCAGTTACAGCCAGATGTTGTGCAAACCTGGTTGTACCATGCTGATTTCCTGGGGGGAATTACCGCCCGTTTGGCCGGGGTACGTAACCTATGCTGGGGCATCCGTAATACTACAATGGTTGCCGGCAAATCCAAACGCTTAACTAGAGTTATCGCAAAGTTATGTGCTTGGTTATCACATTTCGTGCCACGCCACATAATCTGCTGCGCGAATAAAGCAGCGGAAGACCATCAGAAATTAGGATATGCGGCAAAAAAATTAGTCGTGATATCCAATGGTTATGACTTCAGCCAGTTTCGCCCTAATTATGATGCCGGTTTGGCATTGCGCCGAATCTGGCAAGTCGGCGATGATTGTTTCCTGCTGGGTATGGTCGGCCGTTACGATCCCCAGAAAGATCACAGAAATTTATTGGCGGCGCTGGCAGAATTTAAAAGTCAAGGATCCATTTCCTTCCGTTGTGTTTTAGTGGGTAAGGGGCTGACTTCCGAAAATGCCGCATTGCAAGAGGATTTGCATAAATATGCACTGCATGACTCGGTGATATTGCTTGGTCAACGTCTTGATATTCCCGTCGTGATGAATGCTTTGGATGTCCATGTGCTATCTAGCGCATATGGCGAAGGCTTTCCGAATGTCCTGGCCGAGGCAATGGCTTGCGGTACACCTTGCATTACTACGGATGTCGGCGATGCGGCCCAAATTGTTGCGGAACACGGCTGGCTTGTGTCGCCGAATGATCCGTCAGCGTTGGCAAAAGCTTTGCAAGACGCCTGGCAAGCGCGGCAGGATTCACCGACTTGGCAAGTGCGTCGCTCGGCGTGTCATCAACACATCGTCGACCACTTCAATATTGAAAATACCGTCGAAGCTTTTCGTAAAGTTTGGCAAGAAGATTAGAAGTGTCTTTTGTCTTCACGGTAGATCCTTTGACAGAAAAGGATTGATTGATTAAAACGGTTTAATAAATCCGGGCCACTTCTATTAAGCCCGCATAACCCGACTCGACGACAAAGAAATCGGCACTGCATTACAGTTACAATAGATGTTTTTTTGAAAGAACCCTTATGATTATCGCGGTCACCGGCGGCACAGGCTTTATTGGCAGGCATTTAATATCAAGACATTTGGCGCAAGGCGATGAAGTACGTTACTTGACTCGCGGCAATCCTCGGACAGAATTGGAGGGCGCGATCCCATTCAAAGGCGACTTAAATTCGAGCATCGTCGATTTGAGAAAATTTCTGACCGGAGCCGACGTTTTGTACCATTGCGCGGCGGAACTGCGCGATGAAGCGCTGATGCAGGCGACCAATGTGGAAGGAACGGTCAACTTGCTCGCCGCCGCTCGGGGCCAGGTCAGACGCTGGGTTCAGTTGAGCAGCACCGGGGTTTACGGCAACCCGCGCCACCAACCGATCACCGAAAAATCGGCCATCGCGCCTGTCAATGCGTATGAACAATCCAAAGCCGCTGCCGACGCATTGGTTTTGCAAGCCGCTGCCGATCATAATATGGAATGCGTACTGCTCAGGCCGTCCAATGTGTATGGGATCGACATGCCCAACCAATCTCTGTTTCAATTAATCAAAATGATAGATAAAGGCTGGTTCTTTTTTATCGGCCGGCGGGGCGCGGTCGCAAATTATATCCATGTTGAAAATGTGATTGACGCCTTGATGCTGTGCGGTAAAGCGGATTTGCCTACAAACGGACAAGCTTATATAGTATCGGACCATTGTCTGCTTCAGGAATTTGTCGATATTGTTGCGGAGGCTTTGCACAAAAAACCTGTTCATATCAGGTTGCCGGAATCGTGGGTTCGCGGCATGGCCGGCCTGGGGACGAAATTCGCAAAATTTCCGTTAACCGCCTCCCGAATCGACGCAATGACCAATACCACGGTTTACAAATCGGATAAAATCGTCAGCGAACTCGGCTTTCGGCACGCCGTTTCGATCCGCGAAGGCATCGCCGAATTGACCCGCCATTGGCAAACCCGCACGCAATAAACACCGACTCTTTAATGAAAAAACTTTGCTTTGTCGCCACGATTCCGGCGGTCATTCAAGCATTTCTGAAGGACTCCATCCGCGCCTCTTCCAAGCGCTGGACTGTCAACGTGGTCAGCAATCCGCGAGGCGCCGAATTATTGCTTGGCCTCAATGCCAAGTTCATACCGATGTGCATCGAACGCAAAATTTCACCTTGGCGGGATTTGTGCGCCCTGGTTCAGCTCTTCGGGTTATTTCGGCGCGAGCGTTACCAGCTCGTTCATTCGATCATGCCCAAAACGGGCTTATTGACAATGCTCGCCGCCCGGGCGGCCGGAATTCCTTATCGCTTGCATACTTTTACCGGGCAGGTATGGGCGACGCAACAAGGTTGGAAGCGCCAGGTTTTAAAATTATTCGACAAAATCATCGTGAAGCTGGCGACTCATATTTTAGTGGACAGTCCTTCACAACGCGATTTTCTGGTAGCCGAAGGGGTTTTGCAAATCCGCCAGGGGCTGGCCATAGGACAGGGTTCGATCTGCGGCGTCGATGATGAGGTATTCAAGCCCGATGCGGAAATCAGAAACCGGATCAGAACGCAGCTGGACATTGGCCCCACGCAGCCGGTCATCCTTTTTCTCGGCAGATTGAATCGCGACAAAGGCATGCTCGACTTAGCCGCGGCATTCGTGGAAATTGCCAAAAAACATGCCGATGCGGTGCTGGTATTGGTCGGCGCCGAAGAAAACGTGCCTTTTGCCCGGATACAGGAAATTTGCGGAGAATACCGTAGGCAACTGCGCCGGGTAAATTATACGCCGAACCCTGAACATTATATGGCGATGGCCGATATTTTCTGCCTGCCCAGCTACCGTGAAGGCTTCGGACAAGTTATTATTGAAGCAGCCGCGGCCGGTGTTCCCGCTGTCGCGACGAAAATTTACGGCATTACCGACGCGGTCGCCGATCAAGCCACCGGGTTGCTTTATCCTGTCGGCAATATCAATGCTTTAGTCCAGTCCTTGTTAAAGCTGATCGAGAACCCCGGCTATCGCAGTCAATTGGGCAGGGCTGCGCAAGCGCGAGCGCGTTCACAATTCTCGAGCCGGCAAATTACTGATGAAATGATTTTATTATATTCACGGATATTAAATTCAACTGAGCATTCTGAATCAAAGGCCGGCAAATTTGAATAATGTACATCTGTCTTCTATTAAGGTATTGGTAACCGGCGCAAACGGCTTTATCGGCAGGCCGTTATGCGCGGCCCTAATAAAAAAACAAGGCTCTGTGAAAGCGGCCGCGCGTATTTCCGGCGACACGATCGCTAATATGGAGACAATTCCAATTGGTAGTATAGACGGTACAACCGATTGGTCGCGAGCTTTGCAAGGCGTCAAGGTCGTCGTTCATCTCGCCGCGCGCGCCCATAAGTTGCGGGATCACGCGGACGCCCCCCTTGCCGAATACCGCAAAGTCAATGTCGACGGCACGCTGAATTTGGCTAGACAAGCGCTGCAAGCCGGCGTCAAACGCTTCATTTTCATCAGTACGATTAAAGTCAACGGCGAGCAAACCCCATTGGGAAGCCCTTTCCGCGCGGAGGATCACCCTTCTCCCGTGGATGCTTACGCCATTTCCAAACGCGAAGCCGAAGACGGTTTGCGCGAGCTTTGCTCGAACTCCACGATGGATTTTGTGATTATCCGCCCTCCCCTGGTTTACGGTCCCGGCGTCAAAGGTAATTTTTTGACCCTTCTGCGCTGGCTCGATAAAGGTCTGCCATTGCCCCTGGCTTCCATTCACAACAAACGCAGCTTGGTCGCGGTAGATAATCTGGTCGATTTGATTATTACCTGCATCGATCACCCCGCGGCCGCCAATCAAACGTTTTTAGTCAGCGACAGCGAGGATCTTTCCACGCCCGAATTATTAAAACGTACCGCGGCCGCCATCGGCACGCGCGTCTTTTTATTGCGCGCGCCGGTAGGATTATTGCATTTTGCGGCGCAATGCTTCGGAAAAACCGCGGCAGTCCATAGACTTTGCGGTTCGTTGCAACTGGATATCCGAAAAACTTGCGAACAGCTGGGCTGGCATCCGCCGGTCGACGTAGACCAGGCCTTGCACACCACTGCCCAATATTATTTGGAAGCCCGGAAGTGATGCAGAGCGGCGGCTTACTTTTTGCAGCCATGGCGGCCGCGCTCCTGCTTACCGGCCTGATTCGCCGCTATGCATTGCGTTCGAATCTGATCGATGTGCCGAATCAGCGCAGTTCTCATACGCTGCCGACTCCGCGCGGCGGCGGAATGGCGTTCGTAGTGGTTTTTTTATTTAGTATTGTAGGGTTGTTTGCGCTTGGCGTTCTGACGCAAGAGCAAAGCTGGGCTATCGCTGGCGCCGGCGCCTGGGTCGCATGCATCGGCTTTCTGGACGATCACCGCCATATACCGGCCGGATGGAGGCTTTTAGCGCATTTTATCGGCGCCGGCTGGGGCCTTTACTGGCTGGGCGGCTTTCCGCCTGTGCAGATGTTCGGACAGGTCATCGATCTGGGCGGATTCGGCCATGTCTTCGGTCTCTTCTATCTGGTTTGGCTGTTGAACTTATACAATTTCATGGACGGCATTGACGGTATTGCCGGTATTGAAGCGATTACCGTCTGCCTGGGCGGGGTGCTGTTATTTCTGTTGGCCGGCAATCACGGCGTATGGCTGGAGCCGGCTTTGCTGGCAGCCGCTACCGCCGGATTTATATTCTGGAATTTTCCGCCGGCCAAAATTTTTATGGGCGATGCCGGGAGCGGTTTTTTGGGTATCGTTCTGGGATTGATCTCGCTGCACTCCGCCTGGATGAACCCGAGTTTTTTTTGGAGCTGGTTGTGTCTGCTGGGCGTATTCATCGTGGACGCGACCTGGACCTTATGGCGGCGCTTCCGGCGCGGCGAAAGCCTGCACGAAGCGCATCGCAGCCATGCCTATCAAATCGCCGCACTCCATTACGGCTCGCATAAAACCGTTGCCTTGTTCGTCGGCGCAGTCAACCTATTCTGGCTTCTGCCCTTGTCGATCTCGATCGGCCTCGGTTTGCTCGACGGCTTATTGGGCGTCGCCCTGGCCTATCTGCCCTTGCTGCTGACCGCAATAAAATTCAATGCGGGCGGCATGGAAAATCGCTGATGAAATCCCGTCTGGCTCATTGGTTTATCGGACAGTCCCGCCCTCGAAAGGCCCTGATTTTGATCGGCGCCGATGTCGTATTTGCGGTGCTGGCTTTATGGTCGGCTTTTTCCCTGCGCTGGGGCGTTTTGTTCGTGCCCAGAAATATCGAGTGGATATTGATCGCCATCGCGCCGGTGCTCGCCGTTCCGATCTTCATTCGCCTCGGCCTGTACCGGGCGATCATCCGTTATATCGAAATGAGGGCGTTGTGGACCATCGTGCAGGCGGTCACGATTTATGCCGCCACTTTCGCCGTCATTTATTTCCTGCCTTTCATTTTTTACGAGAGCGGCATCCGCAATCTGCCGCGGACGGTGCCTATCCTGAACTGGCTGATTATGACGCTGCTGGTCGGCAGCAGCCGCTTTTTTGCGCGTTGGTGGCTTGGAGATACTTATACCCGGCTCAGCGGCGGGCACAATTTTTCTCAGCCGAAGAAAAAAGTGCTGATTTACGGTGCCGGCAGCGGCGGCGTGCAGCTGGCCTCGGCCCTGGCGCTCGGCCGCGAATTCGAACCGGTCGCGTTCCTCGATGACGAGCCGTCCCTGCACAGACACAAAATCCACGGGCTCAGGATCTATCCGTTTTCGGACTTGAGCTACCTGATCGACCGTTACGATGTGGCGAGCGTCCTGCTGGCGATACCGTCCGCCAAACGCTCGCGCAAAAGCGAGTTGATCCGCATGCTCGAACCCTACGCGGTGCATGTGCTGTCGATGCCGGGTGTATCCGAAATCGCCGAAGGCAAAATCACTTTCGACACCCTCCGCGAAGTCGGCATTGAAGATCTCCTGGGCAGGGATCCCGTTACGCCCGATCCTGACTTGCTGCATGCGAATATTACCGGCAAGTCGGTGATGGTGACCGGCGCGGGCGGTTCGATCGGCTCGGAACTGTGCCGGCAGATCGTCGCGCTGAAACCGTCGGCCCTGGTTTTATTCGAATTGAGCGAATATGCCTTGTATGCCATCGAACAGGAATTGCAATTGCTGGCATCCCGCCTCGGTAGGGGGGAGAAAACGCCGATTTACGCCATTTTGGGGTCTGTAACCGATGCGCCGCGCCTCGGTAAAGTCTGCCGGACTTTCAAGGTCCAGACGATTTATCATGCGGCCGCCTATAAGCATGTGCCGATCGTCGAGCATAATCCCGTGGCCGCGATACGCAACAATGTATTCGGTACCTTGCGTACCGCGGAAGCGGCCGTACAAGCGCAGGTCGAAACCTTTGTGCTGATCTCGACCGACAAAGCGGTCCGCCCGACCAATACGATGGGCGCCACCAAACGGTTCGCCGAACTGATTCTGCAAGCCTTCAGCGCCGAACTGTCCCTGCGGCAGTCCACACGTTTCACGATGGTGCGTTTCGGCAATGTGCTCGGTTCATCCGGTTCGGTCGTGCCGTTGTTCAAGGAGCAAATCAAACGCGGCGGCCCGGTCACGGTTACCGACCCCGACATCATTCGTTACTTCATGACCATTCCGGAAGCCGCTCAACTGGTCATTCAAGCCGGCGCCATGGGCAATGGCGGCGATGTCTTTGTGCTCGATATGGGCGAACCGGTCCGCATTCTCGATCTGGCCAAACGGATGATTCATCTGAGCGGTCTCGAAATCAAGGATCAGGAGCATCCGGACGGCGAAATCGAAATCTGTTTTACCGGCCTCAGACCCGGCGAAAAACTTTATGAAGAACTGCTGATAGGCGACAATGTCACCGAAACCGATCATCCCCGCATCATGCGCGCCGAGGAACATGTGATTGCATGGGCCGATTTATCCGGCCGCCTGGAGCGCATGGATAAAGCCGCAGAGCAAGACGATCACGAACGAATAAGGGAAATTATGCTCGACGCGGTCTCGGGTTTCGCGCCGCAATGCGGAATCGAAGACCTGCTCTGGAAACAGGTTCAAGCCGGAAACGGGAAGCCGGATTCTACAGAAATAGATAAAAAAAAACCTCTCCTCGGCAATTACAAGGAGAGGCTCGAAAATCAGGCAGCGAATAAATTTGAGGAGGCACTGCCCGATGAAACAGAGAAGAATCTGTGACGACAATACTATACAGGCTTTAAAACAGGATACAATAACGTATATAATAAATTCATTGTTTCTTAAATTGAAACAAAATAGAAGTTCACTGATCTATTGATCCGGCCCTTAAAAGTTTGAATCCGTTCGCCTTGAGCCTGTCGAAAGGCCAGTCATTCGGGAGCTTCGACAAGCTCAGCCCGAGGGGCCGGATCAATAATACGTCATCCTGACCTTGACCGCATAGGATAGGCAAACCCATCCTGCAATTCTACGAATCTTAAAATCCAACCCGCTTGATTGCAGGAGAACCCCGTGGATAAATTGACCAGCATGAACGTTTTTGTTCGCGTCGCGAAAGCGGGAAGTTTTGCCGGCGGCGCCCGCGATCTGGATATTTCCCGGGCAATGGCGACCAAGCACATCATGCATCTGGAAAGCAACCTCGGCACCCGCCTCTTTAATCGCACCACGCGCAGCCTGAGTCTGACCGAAGTCGGCGCCTCCTATTTCGAACGCTGCCAGCAGGTACTGCTCGACATCGAGGAAATGGAGTCGCAAGTCACCCACTTGCAGACCGAGCCGCGCGGGTCATTGCGGATCAGCGCTCCCCCTGTGATCGGCGCCACGCATATCGCGCGCGCGATCTCTGAATTTCTGAAACTGCATCCCGACCTGAACATCGAATTGATCATTCAGAGCGGCCCCGGCGACATGATCGAGGACGGCATCGATCTGGCGATCTATCTGGGCGCGTTGAACGATACCAGCATGGTCGCCCGCAAACTGGCCAGTTCTTCGCTCGTAGTCTGCGGATCGCCTAGCTATTTAGCTAAATACGGCACACCGCAAACCCCGCAGGATCTGGCTCATCACAGCTGCCTGATCAACTGGTCCATCCACCCGAAAAACAAATGGCCATTCAAAAGCGAATCCGGCCCTCAGGTGATCAATGTCTCAGGCCGGCTGCAAGCCAATGTGGCGGACGCCATCCGTATCGCGGCGATCAACGACATGGGCCTGGTGATGCTGCCGATTTATATCGTCGGCTGGGATATCGAACGCGGCCGGCTTCAGCCCGTCCTGCAAAACTACCCTTCACCTCCGCTGGAGGTCCATGCGGTTTATCCGCATCGGAAATATCTGTCCGCGAAAGTCCGCGTCTTCATGGAATTCCTGCAAGGCTGGCTGGAGCCGCGCGTCGGCAAGCCGGGGGACGGGCCCGAAACATGAATGAGCTCCGCGAAAAATGGGATCGCATCTACAGCCTGGACGAGCCGGGCAAGCAAGCGCCGGCTCCGGTTTTAGCCGAGAACGCGTTTCTGTTGCCCACCGCCGGTACTGCGCTCGATCTCGCATCCGGCCTCGGCGCTAACGCGATTTTCCTTGCCGAGCACGGATTAACGGTCACCGCGCTCGACATTTCCTCCACCGCAATCGAAAAATTAAGCGCTTACGCCTGCAATCGCCGTCTTGCGATCGAAGCAAGGCAGGAAGCCGTTACGCCCGCCTCGCTGCCCTCCTCGGCGTATGATGCAATCGTGATCAGCCGCTTTCTTGACCGGTCGTTGAACGATGCGATAATAGACGCTCTGAAACCCGGCGGCCTGTTATTCTATCAAACATTTACCCGCTTGAAAGTCGCTGCCGAAGGCCCAAACAATCCGGCCTATCTGCTGGAAACCAATGAGCTGCTGGACCTGTTTTCGCCGTTGCGGACCGTCTATTACCGGGAGAATGCCGCCATCGGCGATATACGCCTGGGCCTTCGTAATGAAGCCCAATTTGTCGGCCAAAAACCTGACCAAGAGACAAGACCATGATCGAAAATCTAAACCCGCAACAATGCTGGGATTTGTTGCAACACAATCCCGACGCCGTCCTCGTCGATGTCCGCACGAAGATGGAACATACTTTCATCGGTCATCCTCCGGGGGCCGTGCATATCCCCTGGAAAGAAGCGCCGGACTGGCAGCTGAATCCGAATTTTGCCGCCGAGGTGCAAGCCGCCGTCCCCAATAAAGAGGCCCCGATTCTGTTGCTCTGCCGCAGCGGACAGCGTTCGCTGGATGCCGCCAAACTGCTCGAACAAATCGGCTACAGGCATCTGATCAATATTCTGGAAGGTTTCGAAGGACCGCTCGACGAGAACAAGCACCGCGGCAATCTCGGCGGCTGGCGCTTTCACGGCTTGCCCTGGGAGCAAAGCTGAAGCCGGTCAGTACGGCCTTGATGGTTTAGCGAAAAACCTACCCGCATCCTTGCCGCGTCGTAGCGTCCCTGCCGTTAAGTTAAGGAAAAACTCCCTTCTCCCTCCGGGACGACTTGCAAGGATGCAGGAGGTACGACCCCATGGAAGGGGGAGGTAGAATCGCGTATGGAACAAGCGATCGAGGGCAATGCCACCACAAGGGTGGTCTATGGACAGAGCGATTTCCGACGACTGCAAGGATGCAGGAGTTAGGGCAATGCAGGAGCAATTAGCGAGAAGGTCAGGATGAGGGAATCAAATAAAGCATTTTGCCTTATTTAATCCCGTCACCCCAACCATCTTCCTAAGGGAGAGGCCGATAACCGTCTTAACTTAATGGCAGTGACGCCGTAAATCTTTTTCCCGGAGAACATGGCAATGGCAAAAAAAACTTCCGAGCCCCGGCAAGAGTCCGAAAAATCGGAACGCATCGAGGCTTTGCAACGCAAAATCAAAGATCAATCCCAGGCGTTCGAAGCCGATGACCTGCCCCCGGAATTACACGAACAATTCTGGGACCATATCGCGGCTTATGAGGAAGCGGAATGGGCCACGCCGTTCGACATGCTGGTGCGAAGCGGACTGGCGCTGCCGGCCCCGGAGGAACTGGATGATGCGCAACTGACCGCCAAGCTTTGGAAAACAATCCGCAGCCTCGCGATGCTGCGCATGTTTCTTTCCCACACCGACCATCTCAGCGACCGCGAGCTGTATGAAGAACTTTGGCATGACGTATTGCGGGAAGAAGGCCCGATCATGCCGCTCAGCAATGACTCGTCCTGGCACATCGACTTGCTGGGCGGCGGCAGCGAAGAGGAGAGCGCGCTTTATTTGCGCCACTATGCCGATGCGGAAACCCGCCAACAATGGGCGCAAGACTGGCCCGGCGACATCCTGCCGGCATCCGAAACGCCGCCCTACGATCGGGACCGGCATTTGCCCGCCAGCGAGCTGGCAGAATGGCGGGTTCACGATCATCCCTCTTGGCATTGCTAAAAACGACGCGCTCTAAGAAGAGTAGCGCATCCTTTTTTTACATCGTTCCCGCGCTCCAGCGTGGGAACGCCGCTCACGACGCTCCGGCGTCCCGGAGCTCGAAAAGCCGCCCGTTTTAACGCATCCAGAGACGGCGCAGATCATGTTGCGCTGCCGGTGTGTGTTCCATCCGAGATAAATCGAGACACCGGAGCGTCCGAGGATGTGTGCCCATTTTTAGGTCCTTCAGGGGACGCTGGAACGTCTGAAGATGCATTCCCACGCTGGAGCGTGGGAACGATTAATTAATCGGCTGGCAGCATCAGCTCCGTCAAACGTCGCTGCGCATCAGGCTCAGCAAATCATCCGCCGACATCCTGCCGCTGACATCCGCGCCGTCGAGCAGGCTGTCGGCGAGATCGCGCTTGTGGCTGTGCAGCGCGACGATTTTTTCCTCGATGGTCTGTTTCGCGATCATTCGGTAGATCGTGACCGGGCGCTGCTGGCCCATGCGGTGGGCGCGGTCGGAGGCCTGGTCCTCAACCGCCGGGTTCCACCACGGGTCCATGTGGATCACGTAATCGGCCGCGGTCAGGTTCAGGCCGACGCCTCCGGCTTTCAGGCTGATCAGGAACAGTTCGCCGTCGCCGCGCTGGAACGCATCGACTCTTTGCTGGCGTTCCTTGGCCGGCGTCGAGCCGTCGAGGTATTGGTAAGCGATGCCGCGCTGTTCGACATAGCCTTTGATGATCTGCAAATGATCGACGAACTGGCTGAACACCAGCGCCTTGTGTTTGTTGTCGAGCAGTTCCTCGACGATCTCGCCGAAGGCGGCCAGCTTGCTGCTCGGCAGGCTGATCTCGGCGTTGGCCAGAAGGCTGTTGCAGCAGCTGCGGCGCAGTTTGGTGATCGCGGCGAGGATTTGCAGATGCTTTTGTCCGGGAGGACCATCCGTGCTGGCCAATGCATTTAGACTTTCGCGGCGGATCGCTTCGTAAAACGCCATTTCGTCGGAGCTGAGCTCGACGTAGACCGGAATCTCGGTACGCGGCGGCAGTTCCTGCAGGACCTGGGTCTTGGTGCGGCGCAGGATGAAGGGCTGGATCAGCTTCTTCAAGCGCTGGCGCGCCTGATGGTTGCGGTCGCGCTCGATCGGCCCCGCAAAACGCTGGTTGAATTGCTCCTGCGAGCCGAGCAGCCCCGGATTGATGAAGCGAAACAGGTTCCAGAGTTCGCCGAGATGATTTTCCAAGGGCGTTCCGGTCATGATGATGCGGAAATCGCCTTGCAGGTTCATCGCGCCTTGCGAACGGCGGGTCTGGGTATTCTTGATCGCCTGTGCCTCGTCGAGAATCACCATTCGGAAGCGAATCTTTGCGAGCATCTCGGCGACCTGCTCCTGCTGCAACAGGCCGTAGCTGCAAATCAACAGATCATAAGGCCCGAGACTATCCAGTTGCCCCTGGCGGTCGCCGGCGCCCAATTGCTGCGGCCTCAGCGTCGGCGCGAAGCGGTTCGCTTCCTTCTCCCAGTTCATGCACACCGAGGTCGGCGCGATGATCAGCGCCGGGCCGTTCGGCGCGCGCTCTACCAAGAGGGCGAGGCCCTGTATCGTTTTGCCGAGCCCCATGTCGTCGGCCAGACAAGCGCCGACGCCCCATTCGGCCAACCGGGCCAGCCAGACGTAGCCGTCCATCTGATAATCGCGCAGCTCCGCCTGAAAGGTCGACGGCAGGATCGGATGAAACTCGCGCGCCGCCTTCAGACGCCGCACCTGCTCCTGCCAATGCTTGTCGGCCTTGAAGGCGCCGCCGTCCTCGCTCCAGTCTGCCAGGGTCAAAGCAGCAAGCGGATTGATTCTGACTTTCCTGCCGCCGATGTCGGCATAGGCATTCAGTTCTTCCAGGCGGCGGCGAAACGCCTCGGTCAAGGCGACGAACTGGCCGTCGCGCAACTGCAGAAAGCGGCCCTTGCTGTTGCCGAGCAACGACAAAAGTTCCTGCATCTCGATCACTGTCGCGTCATCGATCTTCAACTCGCCTTGCAGCGCAAACCAGTCGTTGTCGCGCTTGATGTTCATGCTGAAGTTCGCGCTTCCGGTCTGGCCGAGCAGCCGGAATCTGACGCCTTCCGGCCACTCGACGATCGCTAGTCCCTCCGGCAGCGCCTGCAATTGCAGCAACAGTTCGAGGCATTGTTCGGGGTCTTCAAGCAATCGTTCGCCGGCCTCGTCCTGTTCCGCCTCGGCCAGCGCCGGGCAGGCCGCGAAAAGTGCGTCGGCGCGCTGCCTTTCGAGTTTCAGGTCGCGCCGCGCCTGTAAGCGCCGTCCGTCGATTTCGGCCAGAACGCTTTCGCCGCCCTGCCCCGGCGGATAATATGCGCCGCCGGTCGCAAACGGGCGGATCAGCAAAGCGGCCTTCAGCCCTTCGCCGAGCGGCAACAGATGCAATCGCGGCGTGGCGTCGGCCGCGATCTGTTCGGCAGTGCTGGAACTGCCGCCGATGTCTGAATGCACGGTCAACAGTCCGGAGATGCCGGTCAGGGTCTGCAGGACTCGCTCCTGCGCGGATAACGGCGCCTCCAGACCTTTCTCTCCCAGGATGGAGCAAATCTTTTGGTGGGCGGGGGTGAATTCGACGACGCGCAGACGGGTCGGCGTTTCCTTGCTGACATGGACGGTCTGCTCGGACCAGGGCACCGGGTTGAGCCCGATCCGTATTTTGTCGCTGTTATCCTGTCTGCTGACCCGCAGCTCGGCCTCGCCCTTGACCACTTCGACCCGGACTTCGGGCGCGTCCGCCCAAAACAGCAGCGGGTGGCCGGCCAGTTCCAGAGGCATTCTGCTGCTGAATTCGTAAGTGCTCGAGCCATACCAACTGCTGTCGCGGTATTCGCTGATCATTCTGCACAGCTTCAGGTCGTGTTCGCTCAGATAATCGAAACTGTCGCGCTCCGAATAGAGGCGCTTCAGGGCAACGGCCCTGCCTTTGCTCCAGCCGCCCTTGGCCTGCTGTTTCTGTTCGCGCGGCTCGATGGCAACGGTATGGCCGTATTCCAGATAAGATACCAGCCAGATCAGGCGGATCGGCTTGTCCTGAGCTGCCGGCTGTCCGGCGCCTTTGCCGCCCTCCGGTGTAATGTTCAGCAAGGCATCCAGCGCCAGATCCCAATCGGGCCGGCTGACGAACAGTTCGGCGAGCGCAAGCGGGCGGGCGGCCAGAAAACCGGCATCCCAGCGCCCGGCCTCGGCAGGGTCAATTTTAGCGAGTACCTTCGCCAGTTCGGCGGCCGGCCAGCGATAGGCGTGACCCTGTAAATGGGCATATAAAGACAGCTGATTTTGGATCGGCTTCGTGAAATGTTCGGCATCGACCCAAAACTGGATTAGCCATAGAAACACATGCTGCAAGACATTTGGAATGACGATCGCGGCTTCCGGTTGTCCGTCTTTGCCGAAACCGGCAGTCAGTTTGAACGGCAGCGCTCTTGCCAAAAGCTCGGTCCGCCGCTGCCGGTCGCCCTGTTGAAATTCGTGGAACAGTGCGAGATAGCGGTAAATGTCGGTCCAGAGCCCGCCTATCTTGACCGCCTGGGCGAGCAGGTTCGGCAGCTT
This sequence comes from Methylomicrobium sp., assembly GCA_051061095.1. GTDB lineage: Bacteria > Pseudomonadota > Gammaproteobacteria > Methylococcales > Methylomonadaceae > Methylomicrobium. The sequence goes on from JBPFEE010000031.1 coordinate 95,300, forward strand.
CGCTAAACGTTCGGCACCGCGCAGTTTCAAGATCGCGAGCGGATAGAATACCCCGGCCAGGCCGTAAAAATACGCCGTGCGTTTGCCGGTTTCTTTTCTGAATGCCTGCAGCGCCTTTTCGAAGCGGCCGATCGCCTGCTCCGGATCGCCTTTCATAAAGACCAGCACCGCTGCGACCGCCTGCAATTCGGGCTCGGTGCGGGGCGTTATCCAATGCTCGAGTTCATCCCAGTCGCCGCGCAATAATTGTAATTCGGCAAACACGCGCGCCTCCAAAGGCGCCTTGACGAGCCCCGGCTCGAGCGCGCACTGGCGTAAAAAATCGTCAATGGCCGGATCGGCATAGAGATGGGTCAACTGGTGTAAAGCCATATTGCCGGCGATGTCGTGCAGGATGACCGGATGGCGGCTCTTCAACCAGGCGAGATCGAAAGGGTTTAATATCCACCGCAGATACATGTCGTAATCCGGCGGCAAATTCAGGACATAACGGCCGATTTTCAGGCATTCGTTGGCTTCCTTATACTCGCGGCGGTGAAAGCGGATCCGCGCGTCACGCAGGCAGTCGTCGGCCTTATCGTAACGGTAATAGCCGCCGCGCACCGGCGCATGGCGACCGATACTGTCGGCGATTTTCCGGAAGGCGCGCTCATCTTCCGCCAGCTTTCGGGTCAGCGGTTCGATAAACCGTCGCGCGCATCGGAAAGTACCCTGTTTAGGCGTTTTTTCGACTAGCCGCAAGTCATGCAGCGCTTCCAGCAGCGGCGCCAGCGTAGCCGGCTTGAGTGCCTTGCCGTCCTTGTCTTTAAACCCGAGATCGGATAAACATTTGCCGATCAGCGTCGGGCCGGCGTAGCCGTAATGAACGGCCAGCATTTCCAGTATGGCGCGTTGATTGGAGGGAAGTTGTTCGTACTGGTTGAATAGTTCGGAAAGAATCGCGGAAGCCATCGCCAATGCTGACTCATGTAAAGGTTTAAAGCGGATTGAAGCCGGATTACGGCGGTAGCCATCCTGGCCGAAGAAAAAATGTCGGGCGAGGCCGGCGCCCAGTAAATCAATCGAACTCGAAACTCAGGAGTGAAGCGCCCCGGCCCCGCCCGACATTTGATCCTGGCGTGCCGGTCTTATTCCGCCGTTCCCAGGATCGCGGACGTACGCGCCTTCGCGAAAGATCGGTCGAAAATCAGCGGCTGTTCGGATGGGATAGCAGGCGCTGCGTCCTCGGCCACTCCCCCGCGCTGCAAGCCGACAAAATCGAATAATTGCGCATCGGCCAATTGCGAAGGCGCCACGTTTTGCAGGCTCGTAAAAATCGTTTCGAGACGCCCCGGAAATTGTCTGTCCCATCCCTGCAGCATCTGTTTCATTGCCTTGCGTTGCAGGTTTTCCTGCGATCCGCATAAATTGCACGGGATAATCGGAAAGTTTTTGAAGGCGGAGAAGCGCTCGATATCCTTCTCACGGCAATAAGCGAGCGGCCGAATCACGATGTTTTTCTTGTCGTCGCTGAGCAGTTTGGGCGGCATGGCTTTCAGTTTTCCGCCGTAGAAAATGTTCAGGAAAAAAGTCTCCAGAATGTCGTCGCGGTGATGGCCAAGCGCGATCTTGGTCACGCCGTGCTCCTCGGCGAAGCCATACAGAATGCCGCGGCGCAGCCGGGAGCACAGGCCGCAGGTGGTCGCGCCCTCGGGGATCACGCGCTTGACCACGCTATAGGTATCGCGCTCGATGATATGGTAAGGCACGCCGATCGATTCGAGGTATTCGGGCAATACATGTTCGGGAAAGCCGGGCTGCTTCTGATCCAGGTTCACTGCGATAATCTCGAACCGGACCGGCGCGGTCTTTTGCAGATTCAGCAGAATGTCGAGCAGCGTGAACGAGTCCTTGCCGCCGGACAGGCAGACCATTACCTTATCGCCGTTCTCGATCATGTTGTAATCGGCGATCGCGTCGCCGACGTTGTGGCGCAGACGTTTTTGCAATTTGTTGAATTGGGTGCGGGTTTTCGAGCGGGTATCCGACATGCGCGGCAAATAAAAAGCAGATTAACGAAAAAAGGGCCTTACGGCCCCCGGGAATGGGTTCAACCAGTGTACCGCTCGAACACCAGGGTGGCGTTCGTGCCGCCGAAACCGAAGCTGTTCGACATGAGCGTGTTCAGGTTCACGTTGTCCTCGCGCTCGCGCACGATCGGAATGCCTTCTGCGCCAGGATCGAGATGGGTGATGTTCGCCGAGGCGCTCAGGAAATTTTCTTCCATCATCAGCAACGAATAAATCGCCTCGTTCACGCCGGCAGCGCCCAAGGCATGGCCGGTCAAGGACTTGGTCGAACTGACCTTCGGCACTTGGCCGAAGCCGAATACGGTGCGCAGGGCTTCAAGCTCCCGGGTGTCGCCGACCGGCGTGCTGGTGCCGTGCGCGTTGATGTAATCGACCTTGTTGCGCACAGTCGCCAACGCCTGGCGCATACAGCGCACCGCGCCTTCGCCGGACGGCTGCACCATGTCGTAACCGTCGGAGGTCGCGCCGTAGCCGGTTAATTCGGCATAAATTTTGGCGCCGCGCGCTTTCGCGTGTTCCAGTTCCTCGACAACCAATACGCCGCCGCCGCCGGAAATCACGAAGCCGTCGCGGGTTTCGTCATACGGCCGCGATGCGGTTTCCGGCGCATCATTATACTTGGACGACAACGCACCCATCGCATCGAACAGCAGCGACATGGTCCAGTGTACTTCCTCGCCGCCGCCGGCAAAGACGATGTCCTGTTTGCCCATCTGGATCAATTCCATCGCATGGCCGATGCAGTGTGCGCTGGTCGCACAGGCCGAACTGATCGAATAATTGACGCCCTTGATCTTGAACGGGGTGGCAAGGCAGGCCGTATTGGTGCTGGACATCGTGCGCGGCACCATATAAGGTCCAACTTTTTTAATGCCTTTTTCGCGCAAAATATCGGCCGCTTCGACCAGATTCGAAGTCGAAGGCCCGCCGGAACCCATCACCAGACCGGTCCTTTCGTTCGAAATATCGCTGTCTTCCAGACCGGAATCATCGATCGCCTGCTGCATCGCGACATAGTTGAACGCCGCGCCGTCGCCCATGAAGCGCTTGATCTTGCGGTCGATGAAAGCCTCCAGATCGATCTTGATCGCGCCGTGGATATGACTGCGGAAGCCGAGTTCCCGGTAAATATCGGCAAAGCCGATCCCCGACCGTCCGAGTTTCAATGATTCGACGACTTCATCCCTGTTATTGCCGATACTCGAAACGATGCCCAAACCGGTTACCACAACTCTTTTCATTACTTTAAACCTTAGAAATCTTCTGTAGAAGTAAACAAACCCACGCGCAGATCAGTCGCCTCATATATGACTTTGCCGTCCACTTCCATCGTGGCGTCTGCAATACCCATCACCAGCTTGCGCAGGATCAGCCGTTTCATGTTGATCCGGTAAATCACCTTTTTGGCGGTAGGCAATACCTGACCGGTAAATTTGACCTCGCCGACGCCGAGCGCGCGCCCTTTGCCTGGCCCGCCCATCCAGCAGAGAAAAAATCCGACCAGCTGCCACATCGCATCAAGCCCCAAACACCCCGGCATAACCGGATCCCCCTGAAAATGGCAGTCGAAAAACCATAGATCGGGCTTGATATCGAGTTCGGCGATGATTTCGCCTTTGCCGTACAGCCCGCCCTCGTCGGTAATCAACGTAATGCGATCCATCATCAGCATAGGCGGCAACGGCAACTGCGCATTATTGGGTCCGTACAGTTCGCCCCTCCCGGACATCAACAATTCTTCGCGCGTCAAGCTATGCTTTTTCTCCATTATGTGTTTACCTTGGCAAATTTTTATTAAATTAGTTCCGTATATTATCTATCAGGCATTAAAAAAAATCAGCTCATTTTTACCCCGCGGGAATGGCGGTCATCAGGTCCTTCATCTTTAACGGGCTTTTATTGAGCCGGTGTTGATAAATAATCGCGTAGAATAAAACCGACGCCACATATTTTCGGGTTTCTTTATATGGGATCGTTTCGACCCACATATCCGCGGCCATCGCGTCCCCGTTCGGCAGCCATTTCGCCACTCTTGCGGGGCCTGCGTTGTAAGCCGCCGCCGCCAGCGCCACATGGCCGTTGAAGCGCTGCAGCAGTTTCCTGAAGTAATAAGCCCCCAATTGAATATTCACGTTCGGGTCGAACAGACTGGCGTCAGTTTCCAGGTTTTGCTGGATTTCCCGTGCAATCTGTCTGCCCGTTTTCGGCATCACCTGCATCAATCCCAGGGCGCCCACGGGCGACTCGGCTTTACTGTCGAGCATGCTTTCCTGCCGGATCACGCCCAATACGACCGCAGGATCGAGATTCTGCCGAAAAGCGTTGTTTTGCACCTGCTCCAGATAGCGGACCGGAAAACGTAAGGACAGATCATCCCAATAATCCGCCTTGACCAGCGTCCTGATTGCGATAGGCTCCCAGCCCCAAGACTCTGCAAGCTTGGCTGCCTGGGCGCGCTTCTGTTTGGTCAGTTTATCGACCGTAAACCACCATTGCCGCTGAGCTTCCATGTCGCGGTTTAAAGCCCTTAGCTCAAGCACGGCCTGAAAATCTTTTTCGGCCGCCAACTCCGCCAGCTCCTTCGGGGCCAACTGAACCGGATTATCCGCTAGGCGGTAAGTCTGCGACACCGCATCGGCGGCCAGAAAACCATAGAAGCTCCGGTCATTGGCCGCCTGCCTATACAACGAACGCGCCTCCTCGTGGTGGCCGGCCTCCGCAAAGACGCGCGCCTGCCAGTATTGCCAGCGCGCTTCTTTGAGTTCCTCGAGCGTCAGTCCCGATACGGCCGCCGCAATATGCCCCCAGTTTTGCTCGAACAAAGCCGATCTGACCCGCCACTCCCTGATCTCGGCGTCATAAGCGATCAAACCGGTTAACCGGTCATAGGCGCCCGCTTTTCTTTGAAACGCCAAGGCCAGCGCCAGTCGGCGCTCGATCATTTGCTTGTGGCGGTCTTCCAGCTGCAAGCTGTTTTTTTGGGCATCCCACAGCCGCACCGCCATGACGGGATCCGACTTGGCCATGCGATCGATTCCGTGCGCAAAAATCCGGGCAAAAAATTTATCGTTACCCGGACGATTCTTTGCTTCAATGATCAGATCGGGATTTTTATCGACTTTGAGCCATGCCTCCGCCGCCTCACGGTCCGCCCCTGTCAACTGTCGCGCAAGCGACTCTGCCAGTTGCCGATGGTTTCCCTTCAGCGCCATTTCGAACCGTTGCCAAATCATCTCACGAGTCATCAGCGCGGACTTCGACAACCCCGTAAATAACGGCTCGCATTCGCTCGGCTGCGAACTGCCGCTCATCCATAACCGTTTGGCATGCAGCAAAGCTTGTTCCCGAAAACCGGTTTGATGCTGAGCCCAGTGATACAGGCATTCGAGCGCCACATCGCCGTCAGCCTGATAGTTATCGATATATTCCCGCCACTGGCTGTGCTCGGCCATCGATTTAAGCCATTTTCCCCGCAACAGCGGCGCATAACGGGAATCTTTATAGGCGGTCAGAAACGCACGGATTTTATCGGTTTGGGTCAGGTCTTTCTTTAACCACTGATACTGAAGATAAGGATGCAGGGGATACTCGGTCAATGTATCGGCAAGCGCCTGAAAGGCAGCGCTATCGCCCCGCTCGATAGCCTGCTCGGCCAATACAAAATCCCTGCGCTCGCGCTGCCAGTCGCGCGCCCAGGCGGCATGGAATCCTAACGTCAGACAGAGTATCCAGAAAATGATTTGCAAGGACTTCATTCGGTTTTGAGAAATTGATTGAAACCACGGTCTCAACGGGATGAACTTGGATCGCCGCCCAACTGCGGCGCGCTATGACTAAATCCAAGGCTTCGCTATAATGACGCGGAAAATATGACGAATTTAACTCGAAACGTGCACTTCAAGCCAACCCAATCCCAGGCGGCGCCTTTTAGCTGGAATTATATCTTTCAAATTGCGCGGGAACACAAAAAAGCTCTGATTTATTCTCATATTATCGCCATCCTGGCGATGATCGCGAGCGTGCCGGTGCCGCTGTTCATGCCGCTGCTGGTCGATGAAATCCTGCTGCACAAGCCAGGCCTGATCATTGGATCGCTGAATCCGCTTGTACCCGACGCATGGCAAGTGCCGATCTTCTATATTACGGCCGTCCTGTTGGCAAGTCTGTTGCTCCGGATCATCGCGATTATTTTCAACATCATCCAGGCGCGCGAGTTTTCCTGCATTGCGAAAGACATCATCTTTCGTATCCGAGAGAACCTGATCGGCCACCTGCAAACAATATCGATGGCCGAATACGAAAGCCTCGGCACCGGCTCGATCGTAACGCATCTGGTCACCGATCTCGATACGATCGACAATTTCATCGGCAATACGATCAGCAAATTGCTGGTGGCCATCCTGACCATTTTCGGCACTGCCGTGATCCTGCTCTGGATGAACTGGCGGCTGGGCCTGTTTATCTTGCTATTGAATCCGGTCGTGATCTATTTTACGCGCGTAGTCGGCGGCAAGGTCAAGGATTTGAAGAGCAAGGAAAATTCCGCTTACGGCATCTTTCAGGAATCCTTGACCGAGACCCTCGAAGCGATTCATCAGATTCGCGCCAGCAACCGCGAAAAACATTATTGCCGCCAATTGATCGAATCGGCCCGCTATGTGAAGGATTATTCGGCCGCCTATGTCTGGAAAAGCGACGCGGCGAACCGGCTGAGCTTCTTGATATTTCTGTTCGGCTTCGACGTCTTTCGCGCCTTGGCGATGCTGATGGTGTTCTATTCGGACCTGACGATAGGGCAGATGCTCGCGGTGTTCGGCTATCTCTGGTTCATGATGGCGCCGGTCCAGGAAATTCTGAACATTCAGTATTCTTTTTATGCGGCGAAAGCGGCTTTGGCCCGGATCAATAAACTGAAGGCGCTCAAGCAGGAGCCGCATTATCCGCATCTTGAAAATCCGTTTCTAAATAAAAAGACCGTCGCCATCCGGATCGAAGACCTGCATTTCAGCTACGGCGAAGAAAAAGTGCTGAACGGCATCCATCTGACCATCAACGCCGGCGATAAAGTCGCGCTGGTCGGGGCCAGCGGGGGCGGCAAATCGACCCTGATCCAGACCTTGATCGGCCTGTATCCGGCGCAGAGCGGCACGATTTATTTCGACGAAGCGCCCCTGGAACGGATTGGCCTGGAGGTAGTCAGAGAAAACGTGGTGACCGTTTTGCAGCAGCCGATCCTGTTCAACGATACCATACGCGCCAATTTGACCTTAGGGCGAACCGTGACCGATGCGGAATTATGGAATGCATTGGAGATTGCGCAACTCGGCGACATCGTAAAAGATTTGCCCACCGGTTTGGATACCGTGGTCGGACGGCACGGCATGCGCTTATCGGGCGGTCAACGGCAGCGCCTTGCGATTGCCCGGATGATCGTCGCGAAACCGAAAGTCGTGATTCTGGACGAAGCCACCTCCGCGCTCGACAGCGAAACCGAATACAACCTGCACCACGCGCTGGCCGGTTTTTTGAAAGGTTTGACTACGATCATCATCGCCCACCGGCTTAGCGCCGTCAAACAGGCCGATCATGTCTATGTATTTGAAGAAGGCCGGATCTGCGAACAAGGACGGCATGAAACGCTGATTGCCCAGAATGGCCTTTATGCAAAACTCTATGGCGAGTATCAATAACAACTGGCGAAAGGCAAAAAGCTTGGCCGACACGCCAAAAATCATAATATTAACAATAATCCATGTCTGAAACTTACGATCTGCATTGCCACTCCACCGCTTCCGACGGCGCGCTCTCTCCGACCGAAGTGGTCCGGCGCGCGCATCAACATGGCGTGACCGCGCTGGCCCTGACCGATCACGATACCACCGCAGGACTGGACGAAGCGAAACGCTCGGCGCAGGCCGAAGGCATCCGTTTCATTTCCGGCATCGAACTGTCCAGCAACTGGCAGGGGAAGTGTCTGCATATCGTCGGCCTCGGCATCGACCCGGCCTATGCGCCGCTCGCCGAAGCGACGCATAATTTGCGGGATATCCGTATGCAGCGCGCGGAACAGATCGCCCTGAAGCTCGAAAAAAAACGCATCCCCGGCGCGCTGGAAGCGGTCAAAAAAATGGCCGGAGAGAGCATGATCACGCGCACCCATTTCGCCGACTTCCTGCTTTCGCAAGGCCACGTGACCAGCCAGCAGGAAGCCTTCGACCGCTATCTGGCGAAAGGCAAGCCCGCCTACGTCGCCACACCCTGGGCGGAAATGAGCACCGCGGTCGACTGGATCGTAAAATCCGGCGGCGTCGCCGTACTCGCGCACCCGCTGCGATACCAGTTGACGGCCAGTTGGCTCAGGCGCCTGCTGAATGCATTCAAGGAAGCCGGCGGACAGGCTGTCGAAATCGTGACCGGACGCTATAATCCGGAAGAAGTCAAAAATATGGCCGATTATGCGAAACGCTTCGGTCTTGCAGGATCCGTCGGGTCGGACTTTCACAGCCCCGTCAATCAATATGTCGAACTGGGCCGCCTTGCGCCGCTGCCGCCGGATATTCGCCCGGTTTGGGAGTTGCTGCCTCAGCAGACAGCGCCATCCTAAACCGCCACCGCCCGGAATTCGCCGCCATGGGGAAATTGATTTAAGAACTGCTGCTCACGTTTTGATTAGCCGTCTCGCCGGCGGCAACGCTGTGATACTGCCAGAATAATTGCTGCTCTTCCGCAATCACCGTTTCGACGCGCTCGATCAACAACCGGTAAGCCGTTTCTTCATCGCTCACCTGCGTGTAGTCGCCCGCATTGTTGATGTACAACCGGTATTCCCGCTTCATGCCTTCGGCGGCTTTCCGGTAAGCCTGCCACGTTTCGTTCGGACGCAATAGCGTATCGATTGACCGGAGTATGGTTACGGCCGCGCCTAACAAGGCGGTGGCGCCGGCAACCCAGGCGCGATCGGCAAAAACCTGGAGCACCGAAATCAGCGCGCCGGTCACGATAACGGCTATCGCGAAAAACAAATGCCTGTATTTATACTGTCCTGCCTTGCTCTCATACCAGTTCCTTTGATCTTCGAGAACGCTTTCGAAATAATACGCCGCTCTCTCCTTGCGGCTCTCGATGAGTTGCATCCATGGCGCTAAAGAATGGACCTCTTGTGTTTCATCATTCATGACATTTTCTCTGCATAAAAATCCGGCTTATTTTTAATCATACAGTCCCTCGATGCATCCTGATCTGTCTTACCTGAAATCAAGTTTTCAACCGTCGCCACTGACTCGCATCATCGCCTCCGAACTCCCCGGCGATCTCGAGTTGTGGATCAAGCGGGACGACAGGCTGCATCCTATCATATCCGGCAACAAATGGCGGAAGTTAAGATATATCCTCGAAGACGCGCTCGCATCGGAAGCGCACACCTTGATCGGCATGGGCGGCGGCTATTCGAACCATTTGCATGCTTTGGCTTATGCCGGCAAGCAACTGGGTTTACGGACGATCGGTTATGTCCGCGGCGAACGAACGGGGCCGCTGACGCCGACTCTGCAGGACTGCCAAGATTGGGGAATGGAGCTGCGCTTTGTCTCGCGGGCCGATTACCGGCTGCTCAGGCAATACCGTGAACCCGATGACCTGCCGGACATCAGGCCTGGGCAATACTGGCTGCCGGAAGGCGGCGCCCAGCCGCTGGCGCTGAAAGGCGTCGCCGAACTGGTCGAAGAAATCGACATGCCTTTCGATGTCCTGTGCCTGCCCTGCGGAACCGGCGCGACGCTGGCCGGCTGTGTCGCCGCGCTCGGCGGCGCAAAAACAGTAGTCGGCTTCGCGGCGCTCAAAAATGCCGATTTTTTAACCGCCGATGTAGAAAGCTTATTGCCGACAACTTACACTAACTGGCAAATCAACCCGCATTACCATTTCGGCGGTTTTGCGGAAACGACGCCCGAACTGCTCGAATTCATTCACAGCTTTGAATTAATGCAGCAAATCCCGCTCGAACCGGTCTATACCGGAAAAATGATGTACGGATTGTACGACATGATCGCCAAGGGCGGTTTCGAACCCGGCCAACGCATCGTCGCGGTCCACACGGGCGGCCTGCAGGGCAAACGCGGATTCAACCTCCCATAAAATTGATTCTAATGATGACGATGAGCGCAAGAAAAAACGATGGATAGACAAACGGAACCCGAGCTGATGGAAGACCGGGAACAAGTAAAAGCCTACGCCGAAGCCGATTTCTCGGTCCCGCATCAGCAATTCATCGATCGCATCCAGGATTATATTAATGATCCGAATTTTAACGGCATCGCGCTCGATCTGGGCTGCGGGCCATGCGACATCAGCATGCGTTTCGCCAGGGCTTTTCCATTTAGCCGAATCGATGCGGTCGACGGTTCGCGAGCGATGCTCGATTACGCGGCAACGCACACGTCGTCAGCCAGAGGCAGAATCCGCTTGATCCACGGCCGCCTGCCCTTTGTCATATTGCCAGAACCATTTTATGAGATCATATTCAGCAACAGCCTGCTGCATCATCTGCCCGACCCGCAGATATTATGGCAAACGATAAAAAAAGCCGCCAAACCGGGAACCCGCATCGCGGTGATGGATTTATTGCGGCCTGCCTCCCGCGAGGCCGCGACGGCTCTGGTCGAGGCCTATGCCGCCAATGAGCCGGATATTTTACAGCGCGATTTTTATCACTCGCTGTTGGCCGCTTTCACGCTGGAAGAAATTCAAAATCAACTCCAAAAAGCCGATCTGGCCTTAAACATCGAACAAATCAGCGACCGTCACGTTTTCATCAAAGGCACCCTTGCTTAATCCGTCACCGCTCAGGACATTCATGGACACCACCTTAGTCATCCCCGCCATCGAACTGCAAAAGCCGGAATTTTATATCAACCGCGACGCCAGTCTTCTGGAATTCAATAAACGGGTGCTCGCGCAGGCACGCAATGAAGATGTGCCCCTGCTCGAACGGCTCAATTACCTGTGCATTTCCTGCTCGAACCTGGACGAATTTTATGAAGTCCGGGTCGCCTCCGTGATTCAGATGGCGGCGATCGACCCGAAGGTGACCGGTTCCGACGGCCTGACGCCGAACGAGCAACTGGAATTGGTTTCGATCAAGGCGCACGAACTGGTCGCAGAGCAATACCAGGTGCTGAACGAGATCCTGATTCCCAAACTTCAGGAGCAAAACATCAATTTCATCCGCCGCAAGGACTGGAGCGAAACCCAACTGAAATGGCTGCAGAATTATTTCAATGAAGAAGTCCTGCCGATCCTGACGCCGGTCGGACTGGATTCCGCGCATCCTTTTCCGCGCATTCTGAATAAAAGCTTGAACTTTATCATCTCGCTGACCGGCAAGGATGCATTCGGACGCAACAGCGGCCGCGCGATACTTCAGGCGCCGCGCGCGCTGCCGCGCAGCGTACAACTGCCTGCCGAGGAAACGCAAAGCGGCCGGCACGATTTCGTGTTTCTGTCGTCGATCATCCACGCCTTCTCCGATCAATTATTCAACGGCATGAACATTAAAGGCTGTTATCAATTCCGGGTGACCCGCAACAGCGATTTTTTCGTCGATGACGACGCGATCGACGATTTGCTGCTCGCGGTCGAAGGCGAATTGGCGATGCGCAACTACGGCGATGAGGTCCGCCTCGAAATCGATGCGAATTGCCCGGACGAAACGGTCGCCTTTCTGCTCGCCCGTTTCGACATGACCCGGCAACACCTGTTTCTGGTCGACGGCCCGGTCAATCTGAACCGGATGCAGGAGATCATCAGACTGGTCGATCGTCCCGATTTAAAGTTCGTGCCTTTCAAGCAATGCATACCGGCGCAATTCGCGCGCAACAAAGACATGTTCGCCGCGATACGCCGCCAGGACATTTTACTGCACCATCCGTTCGAATCGTTTACACCGGTCGTCGAGTTTCTCCGCCAGGCCGCAGTATCTCCGGAAGTGCTCGCGATCAAGCAAACCCTGTACCGGACTGGCGCCGATTCGCCGATCGTGAATGCATTGATCAAGGCGGCGCGTGCGGGCAAGGAGGTGACGGTCGTGATCGAGCTGCGCGCCCGCTTCGATGAAAAGGCCAACATCGACTTGGCCGCAAAACTTCAGGAGGCGGCGGTGCATGTCGTTTACGGCGTCGTCGGCTATAAAACGCATGCGAAAATGTGCCTGGTGCTCCGCCGCGAGGGCAAGGAGCTCGTCAATTATGTGCATCTCGGCACCGGCAACTATCACCCGAAAACGACCGAGCTTTACACCGATTACGGCCTGTTTACCTGCGACAAGGAACTGGGCGAGGATGTCCGCCGCGTCTTTGCCCAATTGACCAGCCTGGGCAAGGTGACCAAGCTGAACAAACTGCTGCAATCGCCGTTCACCCTGTACAGCGGCCTGATCGAAAAAATCGAGCGCGAAATCGACTTTGCCAAGAAAGGCAAACCCGCGAGAATCGTGATCAAGGTCAATGCTCTGGTGGAAGAACAGTCGATCCAGGCTTTGTACCGGGCCTCGCAAGCCGGCGTCGAGGTTAAGCTGATCGTGCGCGGCATTTGCTGTCTGCGGCCGGGCATTGCGGGCGTCTCGGAAAACATCGAGGTGCGTTCGATCATCGGCCGCTTTCTCGAACACGAACGCATCTACGCCTTTCTTAACGGGGGCAGCCAGGAAATTTATGGATCGAGCGCCGACATGATGAATCGGAACATGTTCCGCCGTGTCGAAGTATTTTTTCCGATCGGCAGCAAAAAACTGCAAAATCGAATTTTACGCGACCTGGAACTGTATTTGTCCGATAATACCCATGCCTGGCTGTTGCAGCCGGACGGCCATTATCGGCGCGCAGAAAGAACCGACGCTCAGGAGCCGGTGCAAGCGCAGACCCAGCTTTTGAATGAATTGCAGGGTTAATGTTATCAATAAGCAGGAAGACTATCACGCCGAATCAACCCGCTCTAAGGCATAGATACTTTTTATGAATCAGATAAGAGAAATTGCCCAACTGGGCGCGGAAGTGTTGAGGCTCCGCGCCGAACCCGTCGCTGAAGTGAACAGCGCCGATAATCGTGAAGTGATCGCCGCCATGAAAGCCACGCTGGCCAACACCCAGGGCGTCGGTCTCGCCGCGCCGCAAATCGGCGTCTCCCGGCGCATCGTGATCATCGCCTCCCGCCCTACCCCGCGCTATCCGAATGCGCCGCTGATGGAACCCACCGTGATGATCAATCCTTCGTTCACGGCGTTATCGGAAGCCGCGGAAAAAGACTGGGAAGGCTGCCTGAGCATTCCCGGCATCCGTGCATTAGTCCCGCGCTTCAAGGACATCCGGATCGATTATACCGACGAACGCGGCAGTTCGGCCGAAGCCCGTTTGCTGGATTTCATCGCCCGCGTTTTTCAGCATGAATTCGACCATCTGAACGGCCTGGTTTTTCTGGACCGGGTCGAAAGCAACCGGGACATTTTTTCCGAAAGCGAGTATCTTAAATTGTTTAGTTGAGCATGGATTTGCTTCCGCAGGCAAATTCCGGCTTTATTCGACAACGCTCTTGATGCTTATTCGGGAACCATGAAGCATAACAACGACCACAAAGCCCCTTGCCCACCTCCCGTGCGAGAAGAAAGAACCGAACCTTTACCCTGGCAAGTGCCCAAAGCGGCCGAGGAAGACCCCGAGGCGCCGCTGCGGCTAAAAAGAATCCTGTCCAGCGCCAGCTATCGCCAGGCCGATCAGGATGTCGATTTTCTGAATCAGGACGAACTGCGCTCGTTTCGTCTGCAGGTCGACTTTTTTAAAGCGGAACAGACGCTCAAGGAAAATCAGGTCAATCATACGATCGTGGTGTTCGGCGGCACGCGCATCAAGGAACCCGGCGAATCCAAGCGCAAGGTGGATGGTCTGAAGGCCGCGCTCGACAGCAAACCGAACGATCCTTTCCTGCTGAGAAAACTCGCGGTCGCCGAACGGGTGTATGCGAAAAGCCATTATTACAATATTGCCCGTGAATTCGGCCGTCTGGTCGGCGATTCGCGGCGGCAGGCGCCCGATCGCCCGTGCGTGATCATGACCGGCGGCGGCCCCGGCCTGATGGAAGCGGCGAACCGCGGGGCTTTCGATACCGGCGCGCTGAATATCGGCCTGAACATCAACCTGCCCTACGAACAGTTTCCCAATCCGTATATCACTCCCGAACTGTGTTTCCGCTTTCATTATTTCGCGATGCGGAAACTGCATTTCCTGCTCCGGGCCAAAGCGATGGTCGTGTTTCCTGGCGGCTACGGCACGTTCGACGAACTGTTCGAGACGCTGACCCTGATGCAGACCCGCAAGATAAAACAAGTCCCGGTCGTGCTGGTCGGCGAAGACTTTTGGAAAGAAGCTTTCAATGTTGATTTTCTCATCTGCGAAGGCGTGATCGACCCCGAAGACCGCGATCTGTTCTGGTATGCGGAAACCGCCGAGGAAATCTGGCAAAGCATCCTGGACTGGTACAACGTGAATGGTCAACCGCTGATCTAAAGATGCAAGTTATGGAGTTTGCCGATCTCATCGCCATCATTCCCCCCGTGCTGATCCAGTTCGGGATGACGGTCGCCTTTGCGTTCGTGGTCGGGCTCGAATTTCGCCGCTACCATCGCATCAATCAATACCAGCTCCATTTCGGCAGCACCCGAACGTTTGTACTGATCGCGATTCTGGGTTTCATGCTTTTTTCGCTCGATCCCGGCAAAATGCTGTTCGCCTCGGGGCTTTTGCTGTTCGGCACGGCTTTGTTGATTTATTACTGGCACCTGGCCTCAAAAGGCATCTTTTCGATATTCGGCCCACTGCTGGCGCTGCTGATCTATCTGATAGGCCCGATCGCAATCACTTTTCCGAACTGGTTCCTGATTCTTTTTATCGTCGTGCTCGTCTTGATGCTCAGCGAAAAACCGGGAATACATCGTTTTTCCGATCAACTCGCTAATGACGAAGTCGCCACACTCGCCAAGTTTTTGATCATTTCCGGCGTGATTCTGCCCTTATTGCCGGATCAACCGATAGCGCCGGCGCTGCCGGTCACCTATTATAAAGTTTGGCTGGCGGTAATCATCGTTTCCGGCTTTTCGTATTTCAGCTACCTGGTCCACAATTATTTTTACAAAAGCCGCGGCCTGATGATTACCGCGGTATTGGCCGGACTTTATTCGAGTACGGTCGCAACGATCATCATCGGACGGCGCGCCCGCGGTCTGGCGGGGGCGGAAAGCCATGTTTCGGCTGCCCTGATCACCGCGACCATGATGATGTATCTGCGGCTGCTGGCGATCATTTTTATTTTCGATCCGAATGCCGGGATCCGGCTGTTGCTGCCTTTCGTCTCGATCATCGTACTCTCGGTCATCGCCGTCACGGCTTTGGTGCATTATAAAAAGGAACGTCCCCTGGAGGCCGATGCAGTCGATGTCAGCCATCCTTTGGAACTTTCCACGGCGGTCGTATTTGCCGTGCTGTTCATGGTTTTTACGTTCGTCACCCAATACGTAATCAGTCATTTCGGGCGCCCCGGTCTGAATTTTCTGGCGATCGTGGTCGGCTTGACCGATATCGATCCCTTTATTCTGTCATTGTTGAGCGGGAAATTTCCGGTTTCCGAATCGGCGATCGTCGCCGCCATCGTATTGGCCAGCGGCAGCAATAATCTGCTGAAAGCCGCCTACGCGGTATTCTTCGCCCGCAACCCTTCAGTACGGTTCGGGGCTATCTGGCTTACCATTCTATTCTGGGCATCGATCGCTTACGCGTATGTGTTGATAGCCTGATTTGATTTATCAATTCACTGATGTTCAGCCGAGCCCATCGGTAAGCAGCATCACGAAATTCGACTTCAACTTTTCCGAGTAAATAACACGAACCGAGCAGCAAGAATAGCTTGCTCCAGAAACGGGTCAGTATATAGAGGGCGCGATCCATTTTTTCAGCCATAGCGCCTCAAGCACCACGATCAGGATGGACAGTCCCATCGTTAACAGTGGCCAGATCATATGAAATAGCGCGGTCACGGCAAACTGGAGCCGGGATAAAATCAGAGTATCGGAAAGGATGTTCATGGGCACTCCCGATTTTTATAGTGTTGGTAAGTTTCAGTCCGCATGCGGATTGAATTCCCGCTCCAGCAACCAGTAAGTGCCGCCTAAGGCAGCGACTAAAATCCCGGTAGCGAACACATGAAACGCGCCGACGTCATGAAAATCGAACACGATGATCTTTCGCGCCACCGCCATCAGCGCCGTAGCGACGACCAGCTTGACCGGAATCACATGACTGCGGATATACAGCGTGATATTGATGAAAATTTCTATCGCGATCAATACGAGCATGAAAGAACCGAAAACTTGCAGAATTTCTTCCTTGTCCAAATCCTGGAAAGGATGGCGCAAGAACTTCTCGTAGATCACGACCACGACGTCGAGCACGCTCCACAGTATCGTAAACACCATCAATACCGCCAGCAATTTGACGCTGTAACGAATCAGTTTGTGCATGATGACGATGAACCTGTCCTCGTCTTCGAGCGACAGCTCCTCATGCGAAAGGCGTTTTTGTTCGGACTGGCGGATATGGCTCAGCAGCTTGGCGAATAAATTGGCCTTGCCGCCGACTTCGTCTTCCCCATAGCCTTCGTCGAAAAATTTATTGATGCCGGGGACTTCGGCGAGATCTTCACGCCCAAGACGTTTAAAGCCCATGGTCCAGTCCGGATATTCGCGCCGGGCAATCTGTTTTTTCTCCAGCACGTGCAAGGCGGTATGGCGGCTGTCGTGTTTGATGACTTCCAGCAGAGCGTTCAAGTCATCCTCTTCGCCTTCCAGTACCTGGACAAAGGTGCCGTTGCTGTACAACAGCATGCCGGTAATGCCCTTATCCGCGTTACGGGCTCGGGCGACCCGCAAAATATCCGTCAGATCGTCCGTAGTCATCGGGCGTGTCGCGGTACTGATATAAGACAACTGCAGCATGGCTAATCACCCTTTTAGTCTTTTTGATCAAACTCTCTAAACCGCCGCACTACGAGCCACAGTCCTGCAAGATCAGCTAATGAATCAGCATCCGCTTCAACGGACTGTTGCTGTCAATCGGGGTTTGCTGTTTGCTTTCCAGAGCGGCGCATTGGCTGAGCAGATCGGCGACCTGCCGTTGCTGCTCGGCGTGTAAACCTTTCACCTGATCGATCGCCGCCAATACCTCTTCGTTGATCGTCGCAAACGCCAGCGCCAGTCCTTTTTGCAAGCCGCGCAACGCGCTGGCTTGCAGCGAAGGTTTCAATTTTTTCGCGATGAACCAGGGCGTCAGCCAGCTGATCGCGACCACCAAACTGCTGTGGATCAGGAAATCGACGCCCAGATACGCCAAATGGGTTTCATTGCTGTGCTGATAACCGGTAAATACCTGATAGCCGACCCAGCTCAGGGCGGCCAGCGGCAGCAGGATTTCGGCGATACGCGCCGCGCTCAGCAAGGTGCGCTGAAGAGCGTTGCCCGGATTCGCGAGGGCCTGCCTGACGGCCAGTTCGCTCTGGGTTTCGATGATTTTCGGCGCTTTTCCGCGCAGCGGAGCCAACTGCCGCTTGAGCGGCGGTGCGGGAATGCCGCGCTGCTCGGCCTGCAGCACGAATTCATCAAGCGCATCGTCGAAGCGGGTTTTGGCCCAAGGGTCCCATAATAGGGCGTCAGCCTGGGCTGAAGGATATTTCCCGGTCGCGGGGTTCGTCAACAGACCGACCGCATGTTCCGCATAGTAATTGGCGAGTTGCTGTATCGGCCAGGCAAAGCCTTCCTGCAGCAATTGGCCGGTAAGCTGCCATTGCCGCTGCCAAAGCGGAGAGATATCCTTGAAGGCCGCATCGGCAGCCAAAGCCTGCCGGTATTGTTCCAGCGTCTGCCGCAGTTCTTCGAGACGCGCCTGTAGCCCGCGCTGTTCGAGTTGTTGCACCGTATGCTCATTCGCCAAAGCGGTCAGCGTCGCTGCCAGTTCGGCAAACTCGTCAGCCTGCCCGTCTTCCGCGCAGATCGTTTTGAAAATGATCGGTTCGACGAAACCGGCCTTACTCAGCTGGCGCTTGAAATCCTCGAATTGTTCCGGCTGGCCCCGATCCCACTGATTCAGAACGAACAGCCAGGCATGCCGCGCCCCTTCGGCCAAAAGCAGCCGCCAGGCCTTTTCGTCGCGGTAGCGCTCGGGGCTGACGACATAGATCAGCACATCGATATGCGGCAGCCATTCCAGCACCAGATGGCGGTTGTTTTGATCGATGCTGTCGAAATCGGGCATGTCTATCCAGATGATATGCCTTTTTGCCTCGTCATCGTGCTGCGCGATCTTGACGCTGGCGATCGGCAGATTTTCGGGCAGATGCTGAAGCGCGACCGAGCGATGGTGGAACAACGTCACTTCGCGCGAGGTCGGCCGTTCGATGCCTGTCCGCGCTACCGCCCTGCCGGCCAGCCGGTTCAATAGCGAACTTTTGCCGACGCCGGTGCCGCCCATGAACGCCACCAATAGCGGACGGCCCCGCCCTTCGCCAAACAGCGCATTCGGCGTGCCTGCCTGCGGCATGTTTTCCTGTTCCAGCATTTCCTGGGTGATCCAGCCCGCTTCCGCCGCCTGCGTGGTCCATTGCCGGGTATATTCGACCAAATTAGAGTAATCGTAAGCCATGGCGTTTTTCTTTCAAATGGTTTTCAGCTTCCTGTAATTGCTCGGGCGTAATGTTGAAATGCGCCAGGCCGGACAATTGTTTCGGCAAAGTCAACAATTTGTCGCGCAGCGCCTCGATGAACAACGCCTGTTTGACCTGGTTCAACTGATTTTTTTTCAAATCGGCCTCGACGTTGTGCATATAACTGCCGATTGCACTCTCGGCCAGCAGCGACGTTACCGTCAACAGCGACGGCGCAATCACCAGATCGTGTATTCCGATCCCGCCGGTATGCAAGGTCAACGCGATCACCGCCGCATCGGTCGTTGCCCGCGTCGCGCGCAGACTGTTCAATAACAAAGGCTGTTCCTGCAGTTTGCGGTACAAACGGTGGGCGGCGCTTTCGACATCCTGCTGAAAATTCTGGTGATAATGCTTGACCGCGCCATCGAAATCGATCAGCAGCTCCTGACGCCGGCTGCGCAAAACCGCGCTCAAATCTTTCCACCACAAGCGTTGCTGATGTTCCTCGGCCTTGTCGCGCAGTTTGTCGGTCATCTGCAGCAAGGCATGCTCGGCGATCTGGTGCAGCAGGGCGACTTCGTGACTGCTATCGGTCAATGAGGCTTTCTTGCGGCCGAGTTTCATCAACTGCCTGACCGGCCAGGTTAACACCCGGCGCGTACCGGCCAGCACCACGGCAAGCCCCGGAATTTCGAGCAAGGTCAAAAGCTCGGCCATTGCGACCTGAAAGGTTTCGTAATGATGCGGATGATTCAAAAAATCGCGCTGATAATTGTCCAGCGCCTGCTTGATCATTTGCTCGATCAGATGATGCCATTCTCTCAGCGCCTGATGTTCCTGAGCGACAGGCTCCAGCCATTGCGGCCAGTAATATTGCAGCAGTTCCTGCTCGTAGCGGGCATGCTTCTTATAAGAGACCTGATCGGCCAGCCGGATCAGCAATGTCTGCTGCGCCGCAGGCCAGACCGGCAGTCCGGATTGCTTCTGGTAATACAGCGGCACGACTTCGGGAAATTCATCTTTTCGCGCCAGTTGCCATTTTTCTTTCAGCGAATGCACGACCAGCGCTTCCGAACCCTCGCTGAGTTTATTCAGGCAGATCACGGTCGGCTGACGCAAGACTTCGAGCGCGGCCATTATGTCCCAGACCGACTGATCCGCGTATTTTTCCTTGCTGACCACCAGCACGATCACATCGGCCAGCGCGATGGTCCGGATCACGCCCTCGCGGTAGGTTGAGGAATCAATCGAGTCGAAATCGGGCGTATCCCACAGCACGCATTCGGGCAACAGGTAGGAATGCGATCCCGGCTCGGACAACGCAAAACAATCGTGCCGCTCTTTGGTCAATTGGGTGGGTAGCAATTGCTGAAAACGGCCGAAATAACGCTGCAATCCACTGCAATCCTCGCGCCTGACCCGGTGGCAAAAACCTTGCGGATGCACCGTATAACCCGCCAGGGGACTTACGCCGGCGACGCCGGACTGAAGCAATACATTTACAAGCGTGCTTTTGCCCGCCTGCGTCGGCCCCACCACCGCAATCTGCAAAGGCGGCAACGGCGGCGAATCGATCAGCGCGCCTTTGCGTAAAAAGGACTCCGCCATCAGCAACTGATCGATGCGTTGCTGAAAAACAGCCTTGACGGATTCGAGATGGGCCTGCTGTAAAATCGTCTGATATCGCTGCTTCAGTAATTGGATAAATTCCAGCATAACACTTTGCTTGGGTTATAATGTCCGATCATTTTACCGAGTTTTTTGAAGATCAGGCGTTATAAATTAACAACAAGAGCAAACTCCCTTTAACACCGATCCGTAACACATCGAGGCAATCTAATGAAAAAAATTTCTGTATTCCTTATTTTTGTTCTGAGTTGTACCCTTTTATCCGCCTGCGGCAGAAGCGAAAAAGTTAATGGCCATAACATTCGCACCGCCTATAAATCTGTCAAAGTGCTGAAGGAACGGTTGCCGGTCGAAAAGCGCATCGAGTTCGAAGTTTCATTCTGGACCATTCGCGACGCGCAAAAGAGCGACTCCGGATTTTTGGAAGCAGTGGACGGTAAATCCCCGGTCGAAATCATCGAGATGGGCAGAGACATTTACCAGCAACGCAAGAATGCCGGTTTCAAAGGCTATGAGCAATATTCGAGCTGGGAAGACATGATTACCAAATTCGGCCAGGAAAGATCGCAGCAAGGCGCAATCAAAAAGGAAGATGCCAGAGATAAAGCGAACGACGTGCTTTATAATTTGCAGCGTTAATTGAAAAAACACCCATTCCCCGGATGGACTGCCTTGCCTCAGTCCATCCTTGCCCTTTCACTGTCCAAAAGCGATTCGGGCTAAAAACAATACCCTTTCGGCACCACCGTCACACCGCTATCTGTAACGGTAAAACGCGCCGAATCGGCTGCGGGATCCACGCCTATTTTCTCACCCGGAGGCACGCAGACATCCTTGTCGATGATGCACCGCCTCAACTCTGCACCGGGCCCGACCTGAACGCCGTCGAATAATATCGAATCTTCGAGCAGGACATTTTCTTCGATTCGCACTTGCGGAGACAATATCGAATGCCTGACCGTACCGCCGCAGATCACCGCGCCTCCGCAAATTAACGAGTTGTCGAACCGACCCGTACGTCCCGAGTTGCCGGGCGCCATCCGGGCCGGAGGATATTGGCCGGGATAGGTCCGGATCGGCCAGTCGCGCTGATACAGATTGATCGGCGGTACCGGCAATAACAGATCCATGTTCGCCATATAATAAGAATCGACCGTGCCGACATCGCGCCAATAGCGATCCGGCGTCACGCGCCCGCGTTCCCCGCCAAAACGGTAGGCGAAGACGCGCTGCTGCCTGTCGATCAGGCGCGGAATGACGTCCTTGCCGAAATCATGGCTCGATCCGGCAAATTCGTGGTCGGACTTCAATACCCGGCAGAGTAAATCCATATTGAACACATAGATGCCCATCGAGACAAGCGCATGCTGAGGATCGTCCGGCAATGGCTGGGGATGCTCGGGCTTTTCGTGAAATTGGCAGACGCGCTGTGCCGGATCGATCGACATCACGCCGAAACTGCGCGCGTCCTCCAACGCCACCGGCATGCAGGCTATCGTCAATTCCGCGTTTTGATCGTGGTGAAAATGCAGGAGCGCGGCGTAGTCCATCCGGTAAATGTGATCGCCCGACAGAACCAGCACATAAGCGGCATTGCTGCGTTCGAGCAGATACAAATTTTGCAGTATTGCATCGGCGGTGCCCGCATACCAGGAGTTGCCGGTACGCATCTGCGGCGGCACCGGGGTGATAAACTCCGAAACCTCCGGATTGAAGATCGACCAGCCGTCGCGCAGATGTTTTTGCAGGGAATGCGATTTGTATTGCGTCAGCACCAGGATGCGCCGCAATCCTGAATGCAGGCAATTGGATAAAGTGAAATCGATGATACGGTATTTGCCGCCAAAGGGAACCGCCGGCTTAGCCCGTTCAGCCGTTAAAGGATGCAACCGGGAACCGGCGCCGCCGGCTAAAATTATGGACAGCGTTTTGTCGAGCATCTACGATCCTTACAACCCAACCTGTCCGGAAAAATCGAACAGAACGGAAAAACCCGAAAAAGAGACAAATCGTATTTTAATGAATTACCCTTCCCCCCTCTCCAATTTAGGCGAAACTTGGCGAGGAGGGGCTAATTGACGGATCATAAAACTGCATATTTTCAACGATTATTAACGCGACTCGTCACGCTCCCGCCGCAGCCGATACCGAGCCATTGACGCGTTTTTTTGATGTGTCGCCGATTCGCGTCGATGGACCTCGATCAGCAACAGCAACAGGCAAAAAAATACAAAAGTTGTCATCACAATCTCCTTCGTATTTTGTAAAGGGAAATGTCAAGAAATTTACTTGACCTCGAATATCTAGCATTTATTATGCCAATTTAACTTGTTGTCAATGTTCCTAACAATAAACACCAATTGCTTCAAAGCATTTCATGCCGCTAATCTTCTTGGCACTAAAAAAGTGCTTTCCTTATAGAAGTTGAATTATTGTAGTGCGCTTTTTACGGCACTCAGCCTCAACCTGCGACGCTTCAATACGGCCTGCTTTCAAAGATCCATATTCTTTTAGGTATCCATGTTTTTAGAATAGTTCAGTACGATAATTTCATATTGCCTAATAATTGCCAAACCGAAAACTTAATTGTCCTCGAATAACTTTGGCAGAGGTCTTCCTTTGAATCAAATCTACAATTCTCGGTCAATGTCTATTATTCAATGAAAAATTTTCAATATGACTCTTAAAACCTTATGCAATCGTGAAGTTTTGGTGGTCGGTAAAGAAGATAATATTCTCGAAGCTGCCGTTCTGATGCGAAAATATCACGCCGGCGATGTGATCATCGTGGAAGAACGCAACGGCTCGCGTTATCCGGTCGGCATCGTGACGGACAGGGATATCGTGATCGAAGTGCTCGCGAAAGGACTCGCGATCGATGAGGTCGCGGTAGGCTATCTGATGTGCCGCGAACTGGTGCTTGCGCAAGAAGACGACGACCTGCTCGACGCAATCCAATTAATGCGCCGGAAGGGCGTCAGGCGGCTGCCGATCGTCGATAATAGCGGCGCGCTCGTCGGCATCGTCACGGCGGATGATCTGATCGAATTGATTGCGGAGCAGTTACAGGCCATGGCCGGGTTGATCGGCAAAGAGCAAGCGCAGGAAAAACAATACCGCAATTGATATGCGCCCCTGGCATTTCAAAGTTTCCGAGGCGATACCCGGCATCGCAAACCCGGGCCGCACATCGGAAACGATAAAAAGACGGAAGGAGGTTATTTGACGATCGTCTTGCTGCTCTCGCTGGCGTTGCCGGCTTTATCGAAAGCCCGAATCGAGTAGGTAAAGGTTCCGCCCTTGCCGCCCGGATTGTCCGTGTAACTCGTCAGTTGAGTGGAGCCGATTTTGCTACCGTTACGCAGAATATCGTAACGATCGAAGCCCGATCCCGAATCGGACGACGTCGTCCATTTAAGACTAACGGATGTCTTTTTGACGACGGACAAGGTAAGGCCGCCGGGAGCCGTCGGCGCCGTACCGTCGACCGTGAGAGGAGTCGATGCCGTCGCATCGGCATGATTGGCCGCCTTTGCGCTGACTGACTTGGTATAAGTACCGTCTGCATCGGGAGCATTAAAATTCCAGGCCGTCGAGACAGAAGTGGCCGGACTCATCGAATACGAGCCCAGAGCCGTGCCGTCACCGGTAGTCAGGATAAACAGACTTGCGCCGCAAGTCGATGAGTCCTTATTTGTCAGGGTTATCGCCAGATTAATCAAAGCGCCGGGTTTAAAGAATTGCATGCCGACCTGCGTCATGCTCAAACTGGCGGTATTACTCACGCAGGGATCCGCCGGTGTCGTCGCTACACCCACATTCGAATAGGCTGAGAATCCGGCGCTGTTATAGGCCCTTACCCGATATTGATAATCCGTCCCAGCGACCAGCCCGGTATCGGTGAAACTAGCGGCATTGCTGCCAGTCACCGCGAATTCGCTCCAATTGACGCCGTCCGCCGATCTTTCCAGTCTAAAACCCGTTTCGTTACTCGAGTTGTCCGTCCATTCCAAAGCAATCTGGCTTGACGAGGAAGCCGCTGCCGTCAAATCGCTCGGCTTATCGGGCACGCGGGTGACAACGGCGGATCTGAACGCCGCCACGATATCCTTGTTATTGGTCATGGAAAGCGCATTGTTCGCATTGCTGGCTCCAGTCGCTATCCCGCTTGTCAACATGACATCGGGGTTGGAAAAATAACTGATTCGAGTGCCGCCGCTACAACTGTATGACATGATTGTCCTGAATCCGCCGGTCTGGCACAAGCGATAGCCGTAAGAGTAATCGAAACTTCCAGAGGCTGACGAGTCCTCGATATTATGCTGGTTGCCCTGATTATGACCCAGTTCATGCGCCAGCGTATTGCCGGTCAAACAGGCATAGACAGAGTCGTCATGTACCACGCTGAACGCATAGGGGGCGTAGGCGGTGGTCCGCCAGCCGCTGGTCATGATATAGCCGTAACCGCAATAATTGCTGTCGGCGGATACCAGCGAAACCTGGTCGGCACCGTACTGATCGCGCAAATTATGAATATCGTCCATTTTTCCGTCGCTAGTGCCTTTTAAATCAGTCAGTGTCGTCAGCATATTGCCCGTTTCGACATAGTCGGTTTCCACCATGGCAACCAGATTCAGCTGCATATCGATTTGACTATTGATATAAGCCTGATTTGCCATCGCTACGGCATTCGTAATTTTGGATTCGATACCCGCCTGTCCACCCGCAGTGGTTTTGGCTTTCGGCGTATAAGCAACCAATAAATCGATCACCGTGCCTGTGCTCGAAGCAGCAGCGGTCGGCGCATCGGATGTGGAAGCTGACGCGGTATCTCCTACCGACGGAGGCGGAGAACCTTCCGGTCTTAGTGAGGTGCTGTGATTCGGATTTTTGGCGGGATCGACCTGAGTAATATCGTGCAGATGATGGCCTTTGGGCTCAATTTCATAAGTTCTGGCGCCGATCTGCACATTGCCTGACATCGTAGCGCCGCGCACCGTCAAAAAAACCTCGCTGTCGGGTTCGCCCTCGACATGGCCGATCCAGGTGGTGCTGCCCTGCACGTTGTCGATCAGGCGATCACGTACGGCGGTGACCACGACGTCATCAAACAGATTCAGCGTAAGCCTGTCGAGATCGAGGAACTCGGCATGCACGTTGACCGTGCGGTTGCGTCCTGCGACCGCTTTTGCGGGTAAGTTTTTATGCGCGGTTTGTACGATGCCGTCGCTATCGAATAAATCCGGAGGCGGTCCTCCGCCTGCCGAGGATGGCGCTTCTTCGAGGGTTTGATTGATCTCCGCCACGTCATTCAAATACCGGTCGTATATAATCACGCCCGACACGCCTAACGCGAGCAGTCCCACTGATGTACCAACGAATTTATTCATAACACTTTCTCGACTCTGTTAAAAATGATGAGCGATTAAACTTTGAGGATATGTAATTGTCGCCAAAATCATCCTCCGCCCATGCTCAGCTGATTTCACTTTAATGGCAGGTTAAGTTTTGAGAAAAGTGTGGTGTATAAATCATGATCAAGCCGTGATTAAACTCGCACTTTCGAGAGCGCACGATCGGCTAGGAAATAATCCATTTGCAGGAATGTCTGGATCGCAAAAACCGCTCAATCCCGAGAGGAATTGAGCGGCCGTGCAAAGCTTGCGGATTTAGCGCCGGATATCAATACCGTTCAAACAAATATGCTCAGATAGTTGGTATCCGTCGCTACCGGCTTTTCCTCGCTACAGACTACTGAGCAAGAATATCGCAAGTCTCATCGCCGTTGTAGTCGATTACGCAATGGGCAAAATCACTGACAAAGTTGAGGTTGTTATTGGCTTTATCCAACGTCGTTTTCAGGACTTCCTGGCAAGCGCGGTTGGCATCGCCATCCGGTGTGTAACCGTCCATACCGAGCGACACGTCGGCATCATTCATCAAATTACTGATGCTGATGAATCCGGCTTCATTCTCGCTGGACGTACAGTCCGTTTTGCCAATGTAAACGAGAGCGCCACCGCTGACAAAACCGGCTTCAACATTCAGTTCCATCGCCGCCAATTGTGCTGACAGCATATAGGCCATGTTGACGGCGGTTGCATTCAAGATCCATGTTCTGAATTGCGGATAAGTGGTTGGATTAAAGTTATTACCCAAAGCATCCTTCAGGTTCAAGTTACTAAGCAGGAGCAATTCAGGTGCCAACGTGCCGCCATCATTCATAGCCGCTTGGCCATTCTTGTTCGACCAGAAACCCAGAGTCTTGCCGCCGCCTGCTCCCAGACATACGTTGCCGAAATTGTTGCCTTCCGAGTTGGGCGGCACGTCAATTGGCGAAATGCTTGCCGGCGTAGTAGGCAACCATATGCTGCTTAAAGGTCCTTTCGGAAATACTTCGCAAACACCATAGGTGCCGGCGTCCAGATCCTGGAAAAGATAATCGCCGAATGCATCGGTTGTAGTACCGTATTGAAACGCATAGGATTCATCGATCAGCTGGAATAAATCCACGTGCCAGTTTGGAATTCCCGGCTCATTCTCATTGTCGTCACACGTGCCATTCGTATCAAAATCGTAACATTTCTTGCCGGAGATCGTATTAGAAGGTTCCTCGCCTCCACCGCAAAGCTCAACGTCGTCAGGATGATATTCGCAGTAACAATCAGGATCTGCTTCATGGCTTGTATCAGCGGTGCATTCAGGCACTTCATCGGGAGCCTTGAAGTTGTCGGTCTTGATATGGCCGCCGACGAAACCGAAGTTGCCCTTGCATAACCCCGACTTTAGTTGCTCCTGGGTATAATCGAGCGAACACTCACCAACACCGGTAAAATCACCCACCGGCGTCAACCAGACCTTGTACTCGCCGCCATTGTTCGGCGTATTGTCGAATGGGCAAAGCTCTATGGCGGCCGGGCCTCCCGGAATACCGTCAAGATCGCTGACATCATGTCCCGGGCCGAAAGTACCGACGATATAGCCGGTAGAATCCACTAAGGCCTGACGGTGTATAGCCTCATCGCTCGAAAGCAAGGTGGCGCCGCTTGGATCGGTTACCTGAAAGACATAAGTCCCCGGGGGCAGGCCGGCGCCGCCGCTGGAATTGTTAGGCCCGCCATTGAGCCAGACTCCCAGATCCCCGCATTTTGCCGTGTACAAATTTGCATTCACCGATTCCCCGCTTTTTAGCGAAGTCCAGATCGCGCCCGGCGCCGCCTGGGCTGTAACCGCGCTGCCCAATAAACCGGCCGCCAAGAACCCCGT
This sequence comes from Methylomicrobium sp., assembly GCA_051061095.1. GTDB lineage: Bacteria > Pseudomonadota > Gammaproteobacteria > Methylococcales > Methylomonadaceae > Methylomicrobium. The sequence goes on from JBPFEE010000031.1 coordinate 122,998, forward strand.
CATATGCAGGCGTAACGAACTTCGCCTGCGACCAGTTGTTACATTTACAAATTTCATAAACTAATATCCCCCAAGAATTAATAGAAAACTCTACTGCTAAAACCAAATTGAAAAGCGCTTGGCCTGATCTGAACTAGAAATTGAAAACCATATCCAACTTTTAGCAAATATCAGAAGTTATTCATTAAAAAATAAAATCCCGACTAGCAGTGCAAGTTAATACATTGCGAAGCTCAACGACATCGCGAACCTTAGCAATATTTATACCAGCTTGATTTTATGGATAGAGGTCATTAATTTTTATGCCTTTTTAAATTCATCCGGAGAGATTTACGAACAAATAAAGCGTAGTTTTGTTAACTAAGAGTTACACATTTTCGATAACGAATCGAACTCACTCGCTTAATATCGTTGGGCTTGTGTAATAAAAATACGCGCCTAAGGATCAAATAGAATTTTTACAATGTGTAATATTTATGTTACACATTTACACATACAAATATTAATAAAACATATAACACATTGGTTTATCTAAATTATTTTTAATAAATGCTTTTGTAACTTATTGTTTACACAATTTATCTACAAAGGGGTTGTAATCTACAAAGAAACGATCAAATGGACGCCGTCACGATAACCGTCTTCATTTGTATATTCGAAAGCCGAATCATAAATCTCAGTATTGCTCCAACCGTCGTCTTGAAGGCGGTCTTTCTTCTTTTAAATTTTGTCATCGAAGTGTCACCCGCTTGTCATTAAGCGTTAACGCTTCCGACACGGAACTGACATTTTGCTCCCGTAATTTATCGGCATCTTTTATTACACCGAGAGCAGCCGATGAACACCCCCAACCCGGAAACCTTCCCAGCCGCCAAACGCTTCAGCAGCTTTATTGCGGATTCGCAAGCGATGATCAAAGCCGCGCAAGAACTCCGCTATCGAGTCTTTGCCCGGGAAATGGGCGCCCGGCTCAAATCCGCCGCCGAGGAACTGGATTACGACGAAATCGATTCGTATTGCGATCATTTGATCGTTTACGACAATCTGAGGAACAAAATCGCCGGCTACACGCGCCTGTTGAATCATGATCAGGCGCAAGCGCTCGGCCGCTTTTATTCTCAGGATGAATTCGACCTGACTCCGATTCTGGCGCTGCCGGGCCGCTTCCTGGAAGTCGGCCGCACCTGCGTCGATCCCGATTACCGCGGCGGCGCGGTTTTGACTACCCTCTGGTCGGCGCTCGCGCAATACGCGATCGAAGGCGGTTATCAATATCTGTTGGGCTGCGCCAGCATCACGCCGGGACCGAGCGGATATGCGGTCGAGGCGGTCTTCCGCCATATCGATCGGAAAAATATCGCGCCGATGGCATTGAAAACTACGCCGACGATCCCGGTGCCTTCCCACTTGCGCTGCCGGCGCGACGAGTCGGGCATTCCGCCGCTGTTGAAAGCTTATCTGCGTTTCGGCGCCCTGGTATGCGGCGAGCCGTTTTGGGACGAAGACTTCAACTGCATGGATCTTTTAATGCTGCTGCCGCTCGAACAGTTGGAGCAACGTTACAGCAAACACTACTTGAAAGACAGCCAAGCCGCCGTCCATGAAAGCGAAAATTCGGCTGTACTCTAAAACGGTTAAGCTGATTCTCTTGTTTCTGGCGGGTTTCCTGATTGCCGGCGGACTGTTTCCGGCAATCGGACTGTTCCGATCGCCCGCCAGGGCCAGACAGGTCAGGGATTCGCTCAAAATAGTCTGGCTGCAATCTTTCAGCCGCATTCTGAACCTGCGGATCGTCAAAAACGGCAGCGTTGCCGCGCACCCGGCGTTAATCGTCAGCAACCACATTTCCTGGTTGGATATCATCGTCCTGGGCCGGTTTGTACCGGGCTGTTTCGCCGCGAAGGACGACATCGCCGGCTGGCCGGTAATCGGTTATTTATCGCGCCAGGCCGGAACTGTTTTTATCCGCCGTGGCGATAAGAAGCAGATTCTGCAGACTACCGAAATGATGGCGTGGCAATTGCGCCAAAACGGCAATATGCTCGTTTTTCCGGAAGGAACGACCACCGACGGGAATGAAGTGCTGGATTTTCATGCTTCGCTGTTTCAACCCGCCCTGCTGACCAGGGCCGCGATACAACCCGCGGCAATCCGTTATCTGAATACGGCAAAGGAAACCGCGCCGTTCATCGGCGACGACGAATTCGTCGCGCATTTGCTCAAAATGCTGACGCTCGAAGCAATCGAAGTCAGGCTCGATTTCCTGCCGGTGATCGAGAGCGAAGAAAAAAACCGCAACGGGATCAGCCGCGAAGCCAGAAACTTGATCGTGGAAGCCTTGGAGGCTGGCGGTCCGGTAAACACCCTGCCCTTTCCTATGAGTCAGAAAATCAAACAATCGTCAGGATGACGGCAAGCATCCGGTTGAAAACAATTTCCCTGTAGATCCCAAACTCAACCGGAAAGTAATTCTCCGCGAAATTCTAAGTCTGCTGTCATTGCAAAGAAAGATTGAGTAAAATCGTTTGCGTGGCGCCGCACGCGCGAACCTCATCAGCGATGTTGGCTTAATTCAGCACGGGAATAACAATAAATATCATGGCGGATTTTGTCCTAGCGGAACTCGACCAGCTCGAACGCCTCATCGAACAACTCGGCGACCGCGCGCATTGCGAAATCATCGAGCGCATTCCTTACCGGAACCATCAATTTCCGATTCACTGCATCACGCTCGGCTCGAATCAGCCCGAGGCTCCGGTCCTGGCGTTTTTCGGCGGCGTGCACGGTCTCGAAAAAATCGGCTCGGAAGTGATACTGTCGTTCATGCAAACGATCAGCCGCCTGCTCGATTGGGACGAAGAATTTGCCGCCCGGCTGCAAAAATCACGGCTGGTCTTCGTGCCGTTGGTCAATCCGGTCGGCGTCCATGTCGGCACGCGCGCGAACGGCAACGGCGTCGATCTGATGCGCAATGCGCCGGTCGAAGCCGAAGGCGCCACCAAACTGTATTGCGGGCAACGCATCAGCCGCCGCCTGCCCTGGTACCGCGGCAGCGAGGTCGAAATGGAGAAGGAAGCGCAGGCGCTGTGCCGCGTGGTCGAAAAATATCTGTTCGGCTCACGCTTGTCGATTGCAGTGGATCTTCACTCGGGGTTCGGCCTTCGCGACCGCTTATGGTTTCCCTATGCCTCGCGCAAGACGCCGTTCAGCCATCTGGCCGAAACGCTGGCGCTGAAGGAAAACTTCGACCGCTGCTATCCCTACCATATCTACAAGATCGAGCCGACCTGCACCGAATATCTGATCAACGGCGATTTGTGGGATTATCTGTTCGACCGCTTCGTCGAGCAAGCGCCGGAAGAGCGGTTGTTCCTGCCGCTGACGCTCGAAATGGGCTCATGGCTCTGGCTGCGCAAGAATCCGCTGCATCTTTTTTCACGCCACGGCCTGTTTCATCCGATCCTGCCGCACCGCCAGCAGCGTATCTACCGGCGGCATTTTTTGCTGTTCGACTTCCTGCATCGCAGCCTGCTCTACCCGACGGTCTGGACGGGCCTGAGCGAAGCGCAAAAACACCTTAATACCCAAAAAGCGATGGAGATGTGGTATGCCTGAACCGCTTGCACCTAATTTTATTTTGCTGCGCGGACTGACCCGCGAATCGGCGCACTGGGGCGATTTCGTGCCGCAGCTGAAAGCCGCGTTTCCGAACGAGAAACTGGCCTTGCTCGATTTACCCGGCGCGGGTCCTTTTTTTCGTGAGACCTCGCCGTGCACGATCAGCGGCATCCTCGAGAAGGTCCGCGCGCAAGCCAATGAACGGGGCGCACTCGCCGAACCCGCCACCCTGATTGCCGTGTCGTTAGGAGGCATGGTCGCCTGGGAATGGCTGCTGGCCTATCCCGAAGAAATCGGCGGCGCGGTGCTGATTAATACCAGCCTGGGCGGACTCAGCCCCTTTTACCGGCGCCTGCGCTGGCAACGCTACGGCACGCTGTTTGCCGCGGCCGGAAACCGGAATATCGCAGCAAGGGAACCGGAACTGCTCAAATTGCTCAGCAATCGCGAAGATAACTATAGGCAAACCGCCGCCAACTGGGTCGCCATCCAAAAAGCGCGCCCGGTCAGCGCCAAAAACGCTTTCCGACAGTTAGTTGCGGCCGCCGCCTATCAGCCGAAAGACATCAAGCCCAAACCGCCGGTTTTGTTGTTGAACAGCCTCGGCGATAAACTGGTAGATGCCGCTTGCTCCGAAGCCATCGCGCAAAAATGGCAGCTCGAACTCCATACCCATCCCTGGGGCGGGCATGACTTGACGGTCGATGACAGCACTTGGGTAGTAGCTGAAATCAGCAACTGGATCAAAAAGTCCAGGACAACCTGAATTGAGGGAACGCTGGGGTTGATGATGACTGCGTCGCCAGCCGGCCCAAACAATACCTTCCCCCCTGCGGATAGGGCTGGCAGGAGCTAAAGGGTGGTATTCGATTAAGCTCGTCTGCGATAAATAGAAGAACCGATCCGGGATTTCTGATCCACCACAACCTTATCCGCTGCGCCTTGAGGACGAGTCCTGCCTTTTCTTGCGCCACAGCAATCCGTTTCAGTGCGGAACCCAAGAATAGCCTGAAAACCGCACGCATTTCCTTCCAGTAGCCTGCCGGCAAAAGTGCGGCCTATCGCCGTATCCAATGCCCTTAAATTATGGAATTCCGTAGGTCGGATGCGCTACGCTTATCCTCCCCTATAGTATCTTAATCTCTTAAGGAAGCTCTGAGTAAGTTGATTCCGTTCATGCCCTTCGACTATGCTCAGGAGAGCGTTTGACAAGCTCCACCACAGGGGTGCTATAGACCACGAACGGAATCAACAGCTTACCGTTCGTCTGTCCATGGACCACCCTTGTGGTGGAGCATGTCGAAGGACTTATTCAGAGTCTCCTTAACTTAATGGCATTGTCGCCGTGCCCGCCCAGGCATCACCCCATACCGCCACCTTCGAGTTGTCGAAGTGCTCATTCTTCATAACAGAATTTTTCAGAATTTTCTTTGATACCTTCTATAGTTCAATTGAGTATATGCATGACGCAGTACTCATTTTTATAAAAGTAAGACAAATTCCATGACAAAAAATAATAATTCGGGAAACCTGAAAATGAAGATGAAATTTACAAAAACACTTTTAGTTTCTGCCTTCTTGGCTGTGGGCATGCCACAAGCAGAAGCCGCTCCTTTAATTGGCTATAAGGGACAATGGACACCTAACCAGGTATACAAAAAAGGTCGTGTGGTTACCTACAACGGCAATTTGTATGTTTCGATCTTCAAACGTAATATCAGCAAATTGCCAGATGAGGCCAATTCCAGGTACTGGCAATTAGTGGAAGTAACGGGCGCCATAGGAAACACTGGCCCCACAGGAGCAACAGGCGCTACCGGCGCGGCAGGCGCCATCGGCGCAACGGGCGCAACGGGCGCCACAGGAGCTACAGGTAACACAGGAGCAGCAGGCGCCGCCGGTGCGACAGGAGCTACAGGTGACACAGGAGCAGCAGGCGCCACCGGCGCGACAGGAGCTACAGGTAACACAGGAGCAGCAGGCGCCACCGGTGCGACAGGAGCTACAGGTGACACAGGAGCAGCAGGCGCCACCGGTGCGACAGGAGCTACAGGTGACACAGGAGCAGCAGGCGCCACCGGTGCGACAGGAGCTACAGGTGA
>JBPFEE010000032.1:0-9238 GCA_051061095.1 Methylomicrobium sp.
GTTGAGCCTGGCCCGCCGGAAATCGTAGTCACCCGAGGTATCGTAAGACAGCAGCTCTTTTTCCGGGCGGCTGATCACCGACCAGGTCAGCTCGTAAAAGGTCAGCTCTTTGCCGGTTTCCTCGTTGAGCAGATGCGTCACTCGCAAATTGCCGATATTCTTGTCCGGAAACAGGGGCGCATTCAATTCGATATTTTTGTCGATGTGCGAACGCGCGGTTAAATGCAACTGTTTGGCGAGTTTCTCCAGGAATTGGGTGGTATAGCCCGGCACGTGATCGCCGACCCCGTGCACCATCAAGACCTTGGTTTTTCCCCGGTTCTTGTCCAGGCTCTCACTGATGCCGGGAAACGGGTTGCCCCAGATCTGGCAGAGCCGGGTATCTTCGCTTTCCGTTTTTTCCAGCAGCGCTTCCGCCACGCCTTTGCCGATACTGGAGCAGCCGGATAAATACAGGATGACGGATAGCAATGGCAACAGCCAGCTGTTTTTAATAGGGCAACGTTTCAGTGAAATAGTCATGGTCTGTTTTCCTGGGTTTTCAATTCAATAAAGGCTTGGATCCGCTGATTGGATTGAGCAGCGGCAGCAAGAAAGCCCATTAACGCCGAATAAAAACGAAATCCTCATTCAGCAAGCTCCTTCCCCGGTCGACACCGAGCAAATGCGGTAATTAAAAAGGTCTCAGCGTAAATGGAACGGGATCGTTCACTACTTCGCCCGGTTTGCGGTTGGCGATCTGCACAAACTGCTCCGCCCATCGATCCATGATGCCTTTGGCAGGCCCATACCAGGTCAGGCGGGTAAGATCGAGCGGACCCGCGTCCGCCATGTCGCGGTCGGCAAAGGTGGCAATCACCTCGCCGGTCTGTAGGTCGCGCAGCCGCCCTTCGAACGCGGCCCGACGCTTATTGATCAACCCGGCAGCGGTGCCGGTGCCGGGAGGACCCGCCCAGCTCAACGCATGAAGTACCGGCTGTGACGGATTGATCTCGATAAGCGCCAATTCCAAACGTACTACTGGACCCTTCTGCTGGCCAGGATATTCGATAATCTGAAATCGACGATGGGGGTCCTCCTTGAAATTGCTGACCACCTGGTCGTGAAAGTATTGCGCCAGTTCTTCAATATCCCCTTTGACATTGCTGATAACGTTAGCCGAACTCATCTTGTGCAGCCAATCCATTTCCTGCATGTATTGAGTGTTGACTGGCGCAACAACTAACCCATTGTAGGCGCGTAGACTGGAACCTGGTTTAATCCAGACTTTTTGAAACGGTAAATCGGCATGCTGGCTCTGGCGTTCGGGATGTTCGATAAAGCCGGCGTCAGGCGCAGGATCAACAGCCATCGATTTGATTTCATTGGAGCCGGACTGAACGGTGGAACAGCCCGCCAGCAACGCGCCCATGAGGTAAAAAGGCAGTATCCGGTAAGTTTTCATTGGTTTTATTCCTCTATATTTTGTTTTTTCATTTCGTATGGGACGAACTTGAAACCAGTCGATTTACAGCACTTAACGATTTTTCTTTACACACTCAGGACGGCTCCCTTTTCGCATCCGCCGGCCTGGATGAATTTGCGTTTTGTGCTGCTTTGGTTTCCACCGTCACCTTGACGATTTTGCCGGTAAAGGCGTTATTGCCCTGTTTATAGTCCTCGGTCACCGGTGTATCCTCGTCCATGCCAACATCGGCCCCTTCATCAGCCGAGAAAATGAACGGTGTGGTGCGCGGAACAGGGGACTCCGCAACCTTTTGTCCGTTTACCGACAATGTCGCCTTGCCGCCCTTACCGGGTCCGCCACCCTCATAGGCGAAGTCGAGCGCAATCGTCGCTTTACCCGCCGGCAACGACTGAGATCCCGCGACCGTAGTGCGTTCCGTGCCGACCAGGTTGTACACATAAGCAGGTTTGCCGTCCTTCATATATAAAGACCAACCCCCGAAACGGCCGCCTTGCGCCAGAATGACGCCGTTCGCGCCGTCTTGCGGTATTTCAACCTCGGCGGTAACGGTCATCGAACGGTTTTTGACGTCGATGAAAGCATTTTCCATCATGCCGGTCATGCCTTCGTACAGAGTCAGCGAGGTGCGCCCGGCCATCAGGTCGGGCCGGCCGGCCACTGACGGGACGAGCCGTTCGATGCTGCGGTCGTCCAGCGGCAGTACGTTGTATTTGACCGCTTCCTTCATGAACAGCGCCTGCATGGCCTTAAGCTTGGACGAGTGCCGAGCCGCCAAATCGTTGGCCAGGCTGAAGTCGCCGCGCGTATCGAAAAGCTCCCATTTGTCTTGCTCCAGTGCGGCGCGCGGCTGCCTCTCCCAGGGCGCTCGGTGTACCGTACGCGCCAACCAGCCGTCCTGATAGATAGCGCGGTTGCCGGCAATTTCGAAATATTGCGTATGATGCCGATTTTTTGCCTTAGCATCGTTCAGCGAATATGCGAGACTGACGCCCTCAAACGGACGCTGCACAATTCCGTTGACGCTTTTGGGTGCCGGCAGGCCGGCTATTTCAAGTACCGTTGGGGCAATATCGACAACATGGTGCCATTGCGTACGCAGTTCGCCTTTGCTGCGGATACCTTTCGGCCAATGCACCACCATACCGTTTTTGGTGCCGCCATAATCGGCCGCCATCTGTTTGGTCCAGGCAAACGGCGCGTTGCCCGCTACCGCCCAGCCCGCCGCGAAGTGCGGATAAGACTCCGGTCCGCCCCATTTATCGATAAGCGGCAACTGCTCGGCGACTGTCGCCGGCATGCCGTTGAAAAAGAACATCTCGTTGAATATGCCGTTCATGCCGCCTTCGGCGCTGGCGCCGTTGTCGCCGGCAATATAGACGAGCACGGTATTGTCCATTGCGCCGATGGCTTCGAGGGTCTGCGCAAAACGCCCGATTTCGTGGTCGGCATACTCGGCGAAGCCCGCAAACACTTCCATTTGGCGGGCGTAGAGCCGCTTTTCTTCCGCCGTCAGCGTCTCCCAATCCTTGATCGCTGCCGGTTTAGGCGCCAGCTTGGTACCGGAAGGCACAACGCCGAGACGGATTTGCCGGGCCAGCGTCTCTTCGCGGTATTTATCCCAGCCGGCATCGAACTTGCCCTTGTATTTATCGGCCCATTCCTGGGGCACGTGGTGCGGCGCATGCGTCGCTCCCGGCGCAAAGTAAACAAAGAAAGGCTTGTCCGGCGTCAGCGAATGCTGAGCGCGCACCCAGGAGATAGCCTGGTCGGTCATGTCTGTCATGAAGTTATAATGGGGATCGCGCGGCAATTCGACCCGCGCGGTGCCGTCGAAAATATACGGCGACCATTGATTGGTCTCGCCGCCGAGGAAACCGTAGAACTTCTCGAAGCCGGAACCGGTCGGCCAGAGCTCGAACGGCCCGGATACGCTGGTTTCCCACAGCGGCGTCAGATGCCATTTGCCGAACGCGGCGGTGTTGTAGCCGTTGAGCCTCAACATTTCGGCCAGCGGGGCCACGCTATTCGGCCGCACGCCGGTATTGCCGGGAAAGGCTGTGGCGACATCCTGGACCGCGCCGGTGTTGTTGCTGTGATGGTTGCGGCCGGTGAGCAGCGCCGCCCTCGTCGGCGAACACAAAGCGGTGACATGCATGTTGTTGTAGCGCAAACCGTCCGCCGCCAGCCGGTCCAGGGTCGGCATCGCGATTCCGCCGCCGAACGTGCTCGGTTGCCCGAACCCCATGTCGTCGATCAGCACCACGACCACATTCGGCGCACCCTTGGGCGCTTTGACTTCGAAACGCGGCGGGGCCTTGGCCTTGCGTACGTCGAGTTCCTTGATCGGCGCGCGCTTGGGCTCTGGAATAGGCAGAACGGTGCGATCCATCGTCGGCGCCTTAGCGGCCTGCGCCGGCAGAATCGGCCCTAAAAACAAACCGCAGCCGGCCAACGCGAACGTCCGTATGGTAATGTTTAATTTCATAAGCGCGCTCTACCTGGATTCATTAGTTAAAAGGATGTCGTTCAGTTGACCGAATAATTGCGCCCAGTGAGACAAGCTCTGATGGCGCGGTAATAAGCGTCCTGCCCCGGAGCCGTTACAGGGGCTTGAGCTTGCGCGGCACGATTCTGATCCATTCGTCTAAATCCTCCTCTTATGCCGCCCGCTGTCGCCCCGATGGCTGCGCCTTTACCGGCATCGCCGGCGATCGCACCCACCGCGGCCCCCATCGCCGCACCGCGCATGCCTCCCCGCATCACTTGCCCTCCCTGCTGTTGCGTTTGCGGCGCGGCTTGGGTTGCCTGAGCAACGCTCGGATCGAAACCGGATTGCTGCACAGCCCAGATATGGCATTCATACCGATCTTTCGAGAGCTGCTCGCTGCTCTGCCCTTTCATCGGGTAAATTATGATGTCCGCTTGCGCAGGAACTATCGCCAGGAACCCAAGCGATGCCGCAATGAAGGATAATTTTTTGTAATCTGGTTTATTCATAATCATTTCTCTCTAGGTTGTAGCGCCGTGGAGCCGGCGCTTTTAGAATCCGACGGCGGCGGTGAATCCTGCGTAATCGCCCTGAAAACGCGATTCAGCCGCGAATTCGCTAAAATAATGGAAGGTAAATTGCGCATTGGCTTTCGGGAAAGCCAAGCCGATCTGCCCGCCCACCGCATGAACTTGGTTGGGCGAATTCAAAAAGGACGACTGATCCGCGCCGTGATTGTCCTGCACCTGCCATTGGCTGTAGCCGGCCGGACCGACCTCCAGCAGCACATTGTCGGTAATCGGCAGGAACTGGCTGAGCCCCCAGTTCAAGGTAAAATGGCCGCCCTGGGTGAAATCCTTGCCTTCCGTTTCATGATTGATTTCATAGGTGCCTGCCAGCATCAGCGCCGTGCCCTTATGGTCGAAGGGATAATAAGCGCCCGCCAGTTGGAATTGATGTCCCCAAAAGCCTAAGCCGGTATTCGCGACGTCATCTTTATTGTATTTTCCGCTAGGCGCATAAAAGCCGTAACCGGTGGAAATGTCATAATGTTTTCCGTGCCAGCCCAGCCAAAGGGGCTGTACATAAATATCGGATATATCGAAGGCGCTATCGTTTACCGAAAGCTTTTTACCGATTGATACCGCCTGATTGGCCAGATTGATATCGGTCAATGTGTCGAGGGCGGCTCCGACACTGGTGTTGGCGAAAGGCAGCGAGATAAGCATCGCATAGTCCGCGCCGAGGAATTTGTAACCGGTATTCCAGACAAACGTCGGGGCGATAAGATACATATCCACATTTGCATCAATGTCGGCGGTAATATCGACTACCGCCGGTATGCCCGGCCCCAAACTCCGGCTCGCATGGAACGTAGCTTTATCGATGGTATTGCCGCTCTTGTCCTTCAATTTGCCGGTCGAATAATTGCCCAGGTAAAGCGCGGCATAGACGCCCTCTTTTTCAGGCACCAAGAAATCCCGGACATTCATCATACCGGGCACAAAATGACTCACGCCCGCAGCGCTGGATATGGCCCAGGCGAGCGCAACCGATGCGAAAGCCGCGCGGCGATAAGCATGTTTACAATAGTAAGTCATGTATTGTTCTTGCTGTTTGTTTTGCAGGATGATTTAAACGGGAGCGGACTGATGTCCGCTCTCATTCAGAAGCATGATTCTCAAACGTCAAAGCTCTTGGCCGGCATTTAAGGTATTGATTCGCCCGAAGTCCACGACGACAAGCGCTCCGTCATCATCTCGCCCCACTTATCAATAGCATGCTCCGCATCGCCCCATTGCCACTGTAATCCGGTGGTGGCGCTTCCGCCGCCGATACGTTTATCGATCGCGGCACTCAAAAGTTCTCCTGAAACCGAGTCGGTGATTTTCACTTCTCCCTGTGCGCCGCCGACAAACGGAAAAGTACCGGTCGCCAAATATTTCAAATTGCTCAGCATATGCGCCTGCGGCACGATCATCGATATGCTGCGCAACACGGGAGTGGCTGATTCGGCGTCTGTCATCGCCACGGTGATTTTCATTACCCCAGGCCCCGGCTGGTCGACGACCTGGAATTTCTTCCCGAGTTGCTCCCGGAGTTGTTGGGAAAAGTAGTTCACCAGCGCTTGCTGATCGGCGGCGGATACCGATGTGGATTCTCCCCCCCAGAAGGTAACCGGCTCTATCAATATCTTGTTATATTTTGTCCAGTTCGCAGACGGATTGTTGTAGCGTAAACTTGCCTGGTCCTTTCCGCCCTGCGTGAGTTTGCCGCACTCGCTGGCAAGCAGTCCGCAATGTAGGGATGCCTGATCCAGAGGCGCTTTTTGCGTGACTGTGCACGCGGTCAGCAGCAGAACTCCCAAACCCGATACCGCAACGGGAATCCACGTTTCCACACGGCGTTTTGCAATAATTACAGGATTTATCATTGTTTTTCCCCTTATTTAAAAATATTGACGGAAGTCGCACTTTGGTCGTCCAGGCAGTCCCGCACCTGCGCGGCGAATTCCAGCCCACTGGTTGCGTTAATGACCCGAAATTCGCACGCAGGAGCTTCACTCGCTAACTCCATCAAGGCGATCAGCTGGCTGAAGTGCTGCGAGCGGATCATCTGACGAAGTTCATCCTCCGATTTCCATGTCTCGATATAGCGAAGGCACCGTGGGTCGAAAGCCGCCACGAACAGCTCGGCAGAAAAGCAGCCATGCTCTGCGCGTGCCCATTTCGCCAATGACTGAAACGCGTTTATAAAAACGCGTTTTTGGCGCCGAGGTAAGTGAATAACCAGATGCAGTTCGATCATGCCTGAATCCATAGCAGATAGCATGCCATGCCTGATCGCTGTCAGACCCTGCCGGTTATAGTCTTAAGTATTCAATAAGTTATAGCCGAGCAACAAGAAGAAATGCCTGAAGAGACATGAAGTTGGGAGGGATGATGACCACGAAATATCGTGGAATCTCCGATATGACGGGCTCAGCTCGAAGAAGGACGCCGGATGCCCAGCTTGGCCATCCGGCTTTCGAGGGTGCTGGGTTTAAGACCGAGAATCTCTGCCGCGCCTGCCGAACCCCGAATCCGCCAGCCGGTGGCTTCAAGGACGCGGACGATATGGTCGCGCTCGATCTCTGTCAGCAAAGCCAGGCCCGAATCACAGGAAGGTGCTGAGGCAGCCGGAGCGGAAGGCAGTTCGATCCTGAGAGAAGTGGTTTGGGCAAGAATCACCGCCCGTTCGATGACATTACGCAGTTCCCGGATGTTGCCTGGCCACCCGTAGTCGGCCAGGGCTTTAAGGCTGGTTTTGGCAATGCTGTCGATGGGCTTGCCCATCGTTTCGGCAAACTCCTCGACGAAGGATTCGACCAGTTGCGGCAGGTCCTCCCGCCGTTCGCGAAGCGGAGGCAGGTGAATGGGGAATACGTTCAGACGGTAGAAGAGATCCTCGCGAAATCGTCCGGCGGCGATTTCCTGGCGTAAATCCCGGTTGGTGGCGGCAACGACCCGAACGTCCACCTTGATCGGGCGAGGGTTGCCTAAGCGCTCAATCTCTTTCTCCTGCAATGCCCTCAGCAACTTGGCTTGCGCCTCCAAAGGCAATTCGCCGATTTCGTCCAGAAAAAGGGTCGAGCCGTTCGCCAACTCGAACCGGCCGACCTGCCGTGCGAGAGCCCCGGTGTAGGCGCCCTTCTCGCGCCCGAAGAGTTCGCTCTCGATAAGAGGAGCCGGAATTGCGGCGCAGTTTACCCGAATCATGGTCCGGTCACGCCGAGAACTCAATTCGTGGATGGCGGTGGCCAGCAATTCCTTGCCGGTCCCGGTTTCTCCCGTGATGAGCACGGAGGCGGGGGTCGGCGCGACCTGTTCGACCTGGCGCAAAGTACGCTGCATTACCGCGCTGCGGCTCACAATGCTGCTTAAGCCCTGATGCCCTCCCATTTCACGCCGCAAGTACACGTTTTCTTGTTGCAACCGGTCTTTCAAGGTACGAATTTCCTCCATCGCCTGCCGAAGGCTGTCCTCGGACTGTTTACGATCGGTAATATCCACCCCTGCGCCCATCATCCGCTCCGGCCGGCCTGCGCCATCGAGCTGGCAACGCCCGGTGGCGCAGAGCCAGCGAACTTGGCCGTCAGGGTGCCGCACCCGGTATTCTTCCCGGTATTCCCCCCCTTCCAGTAGTATTCTTTGGATCGCGTCCTCAATCCGTATACGGTCTTCAGGAATGAGAATATCGAGAAACCGCTGCAGTCTCACCGTCTCTCCGTTCGGGATGCCGTAGATTGCCCGCGCCCGGTCGGTGGACCAGATCAGGTCACGTTGAATATCCCAAATCCACAATCCGACATGGGCCGCCTCTGCCGCCAACCGCATCTGCGCTTCGCTTTCCTTAAGCGCCTGGTCGGCCCGTTTACGCGCCAAGACATTGGCAAACACATCAGCGATAAGGCGCAACCCGCGTACTACCGCATCCGGCCAATCGCGAGCATGGATCGACGAAAAAGCCAGTCCGCCCCGCACACAACCGCCCACTATCAATGGAAAGATCAGATCGGCCCTCGTTCCATAGCGAAGAAAGTTGTCGCGATCGGCCGGCTCTAAATCGTCCACGTTACAGACGATTAATGTTTCGCCGGCCAAAAGGGTTTTCATGACCAACGGAACCTCGGTCATGACGGATTGCACCACGTTAGGCGGGATGCAAGGTTTATTGTAACAATGGGTGACAAAACCGTCCTGGCCATCGAGTGTGACTTCACCCAGCGTCGCGCGGTCTAAATCCAGGGTTTCGGCGATTCGCCGCAGACTCTCGCTGATTGCGCCGTCAGTGTCTTCGGTAGGTAAATTAATGAACTGCGCAGAAAGCTCAGCCAATAGCGATTCGAACCGTAGAAGGTCTTCAAGCTCGACCAAAAGTTTATTGTTATCTTTGCGGTCCATGAGAATAAAGTGGCATGAATAACCGGAATGCATCCCTACAAATAGGGACGTTGCAGCGACGGATTATCGAAAATTATAACAGCTCCGATATTTCGGGGGCGACTATTCGCGATTGATACCATAAAGGGCACTCGGGGGGCCTCGTACCTCAGCCCATCCTGTCGTGCTTTTAAAAATATCTTTTGACAGGATTTCTGCCCCCTCACTTCACCGTTTTGGTAAATTCACAACGCTTCTTCACCATAGGTAAGGTTTTTTCATGGCCAATGCCGTTGGCGATCAACGCAACCACCCGGTCATCCCGGTCGTAGCCCACATGCGCTTCCATCGGATTGGCCA
>JBPFEE010000033.1:0-5705 GCA_051061095.1 Methylomicrobium sp.
GAACGCGGCAAAACCAAAATGTCCGCCTTGGGCGCCGTCATGCGCAAATTGGTCCATTTGTGCTTTGGCGTCCTCAAAACACGCCAACCTTATCAACCCGATTATGGGAGGACGGCTTGATTTTTAAGACGGTATCTACAAAAATCTCGACGATTCGATCACAGGTTATCATGAAACAGGTTTTCTTCCTTTTAGCGTTCTCTTTGCTGCTGATGCCCTTCCAGTCTGCCGCAGCGCGCGAGAAACCAGACGCACAGCAGGTTCCCTCCTCTGCTCCGCTCCAATGTGTCGCCTTCAGCCCTTACGTGGGCCAGTTGAATCCCGACTACGGCCCGCATCCCTCGAAGGCCCAGATCGAGCAATTGCTCGACGTGCTGATCGAAAAGACGCCCATTCGCTGCATCATGACTTACGGCGTATTGAACGGTCTCGATGCGACGTTCGCTGCAGCCGAAGCCAGAGGCATCAAGGTGATCGCGATCCTGTGGCTCGACGACGATATCGCCGTCAATTCCGCATCGATTTCGCATGGCATCGCGCTCGCCCGGACCTATCCCAAAACCATCATCAAACTCAGTTGCGGCTCGGAAGTCCGAACCCGCCACGGCAACGCTCTGGACAGCGAGATTACCCGTTGCCTCAATGCGATGCGCGAGGCGAAAGTGACCCAACCCGTCACCACCATCGACACCTGGTGGGAATGGTGCAACCGCGCGGCGCCTTGCCAGCAGACCGTTTTCGCCAATGCCGTCGACTGGATCGGGACCAATATCTTCCCCTGGTGGGAAAACAAGCATGCCGGCGTGCTTTCCTGTACACCCGCCGAGAAAGCCGCCGACTTCCATATCCTTCGCTTGAACGAGATCAGGCGGACTTACCCCGGCAAAGAGGTGATCATGACCGAATTCGGCTGGCCTTATGCGCCCGAAGGCGGGACCGAAGTCAACGAGCGTACCGGCGAGCATTGCGGCATCGCCAGCCGTAAAAACCAGGCCCTGGTGATCCGTGCCACAATGGAAAAAATGGCCGAAAAGCAATGGTCTTCCATTATTTTTGAAGCCTTCTCGGAAAACTGGAAGTCGAAAAACGAAGGCCTGTTCGGAGGCTCCTGGGGAATCTGTTCGGGAGAGCCGCCTTATGACTGCCTTACCGATTTGGTTCCCCGTCCGAAACACGGCAAGCGGCGTTGAGTTTTGCGGGTAGCAAGCGCGTTGAGTGGGATTTCATAGCCGTTATAAATAGATTTCTACCCTTTTCAGTCCTTTGCTAAAATAAAGAGTATGGGATTCTGCTTAAGGCAGATTTAGGGATCGAGCTGCTAGGACGAAAACTTTTGTCTCCTTGCTGCGGAATTTTCGTGGCATACCGCCTAAAACCGCGGCGGCTTCTCCGGAAGTCATCGCGGTCGACTTGCTTTACTGCATTCAGCCCCCTCCTGGCCCTTGTCTATTTTGGATCGATCAGCGTTTTCGAGAATTTTTAATGAGTTTAATGAGTAAAGTAAAGTCGTTTTTTATTGTTTTATTGGCATTCGGGGCATTGCTGACGGCCGGCTCCGCCAAGGCGCGTTACGCCGCGATCATGATCGACGCCGAAACCGGCAATGTGCTGCATGAAATCGATGCCACGCGTCCCTGGTATCCGGCATCGCTGACCAAGGTGATGACGCTGTACATGGCATTTGAAGCCTTAAGCACAGGACGTATCGGGCTGCACGACAGAATGTCCGCGTCCTATCATGCGTCCCGTCAGCCGCAAAGCAAGCTGGGACTCCGCGCGGGCGAAACCTTGACCGTCGAAGAAGCAATATTGGCGGTAATCACCCGGTCTGCTAACGATGCCGCGGTTGTACTCGGCGAACATCTGGGCGGCACCGAGGAAGCCTTCGCCACGCAGATGACCGCCAAGGCACGTCAATTAGGGATGTATAACTCCCGCTTCATGAACGCGACCGGTTTGCCGCACAATCTGCAGGTTACCACCTCGCGCGATCTGGCCGTACTGGCCTGGAAAATCATGAAGAATTTTCCGAACTATTACCCCTATTTCGCCAGCCACAGCTTTTTCTTCAAAGGGCGCGAACTGCGCGGCATCAACAAGTTCACCGCCCGCTATCCGGGCGCCGAAGGGATGAAAACCGGATTCACCTGCGGTTCCGGTTTCAATCTGATGAGTTCGGCGATGCAGAACGGCAAGCGCTTGATCGGGATCATCCTGGGCGGCTCCACCAGCGCGGAACGCTATCAGTTGATGACAAGCATGATGGATGCCGGCTTTTCCAACCGCTACGGCGACAGCGCCTATCGCAACGTCAACATGATGACCGCCAGTATGGGAGGCGAACCGCCCTATCAACTTGATTGCGGCAATCACAATGGGATCCAGGTCGCTTCCGCTGCCGGCGACGGTAATTACCACGCCGTCAACAAGCGCCACATAGCCAAGCATTACCGCTCGCACAAGCGAGTGCGCACCGCTTCAGGCTATCATCGGCTCGCGGGGGGAAAAATACGGGCCGGTAAGAAAGTGACCAGTAAGCGAAGCACAAAGCATAGCGTTAAGGCCGCCAAAAATAAACGCGGCGGCGTGACCCGAGCCACCAAGAAATCCGCCAGCGCAAGGGCGAAAACCGCGAAGTCTGCCGGCAGTCGAAAAACCGTCAAGAAAAGAAGCAAAGCCACTTAACTGAGCAATATCAACGGCGCGCCTTTCAGCTTTTTCATTAAGCCATGACAATCTTCACGCCTTGCAGCAACTCGCAACGCACATGATTAATCGGGAGCCGGATCAAGCATTGTAAAGTTACCGGAGCTCGCCTTAACTATCCGGTAATTCCAATGGCATGCCTCAAATTGCCGTCATTCCCCCATCGACCGTCAACACAGCGCCGGACATGAAACTGGATTCATCCGAAGCAAGGAAAAGCGCCGCTTGAGCGATCTCTTCCGGCTTACCGAAACGGCCGATAGGGTATTTGTCCGTTTTAGCTCGGGTTATCTCGTCGTTATCCGTATCCATGATCCAGCGGTCCAGTTCGGTGCCGGCAATACGCCCGGGACAAATGCAATTGACCCGAATTCCTTGACTCGTAAAATCTGCGGCCATTTGCCGCGTCAAACCGATCACCGCCGCCTTGGAAGCGCAATAGGCGGGCATTTTGGGAATGCCGATCAATCCGGCGATGGAAGCCATATTGACGATGGCACCGCCGCCCTGTTTCATCAACGGCAATACGGCTTGCGAGCAAAGAAAGGTTCCGGTTACGTTAACCGCCATGATCCTGTTCCATGACTCGAGGGCCGTTTGTTCGAAGTCGGAGAATTCGGCGATACCGGCATTATTGACCAGGGCATGGATCAGCCCGCCGCGATTGCCTGAAAACTCGGCAACCGCGGCAGCAACGCCTTTGGCATCGGTGACGTCGACGCAGTAAGCCTCGGCGTCGACCCCTTCGGCGCGGAGTTTGGATTTCGCTTTTTCCGCCAGTTCAAAGTCGCGGTCGAGAATCGCAATGCGTGCGCCTTCGCGCCCGAACAGTTCGGCTATCGCCCAGCCGATTCCGGCCCCGCCCCCGGTCACGACAGCGTTTTTATCGGCTAATCGGCCTGCCATTTACATCCCCCTTAATACCTTGCTGCCGGCGCGCAGCCGGCACAGCTGGATAAAATAGGACGGATTCAGGAACAGTTCGTCCATTTCGCCGAGTTCGTCGACCGTCAGGCCGCGTCGCACCATCGGCGCCAGATACTGGAAACCGTCTTTCGCGCCGCTGCCGACGTGGAAGGCGCCGACGATGCGCCGCGTTGCGCCGTCGATCACGAGTTTTTGAAATCCCGACAGATGGGGTTTCATCATCGCGTACAGCATCATCCGATCGCCGGCCGGCAGCGCAACCTGGATGCCGTCGGGATTGTCGGGCGGCAGCTTCAGCACCACGACTTCAGGGTAGCGCTCGCGCGCCTGTTCTTCGCCCAACCCGAGCCAGCACACCTCGTAATGCGTATGCAGGAAATCGGGATAGTCGCCGACATGGTAGTGCGCTTCCTCGCCCATAATATTCCGCGCCGCATACATGCCGCCCTTGCGCGCCTTGAACATTTCCATCGGAGAACCGACCAGATCGCCGACCGCATACACATCGGGCACCGACGTCCGCAGGCGGCTGTCCGTCCGGATGAAACCGTTGTCGTCCACGTCGACGCCAAGAACTTGCTGCGCCGCTTCGGAATTCGGAGCCATTCCCACTGCCGTGAACACGAAATCGGTATCGATGCCGATCTCCCCCGATGGCGTCCGGATTCTGACCGATTTCACGCGCTCATCGCTGTCGCCGTCAATGGCGATAAGCTCCGAAGCCGGTAAAAACTCCATGCCCTGCTCTTGCATGCGCTCCAGGAGATAGTTGCGGGTATCGCCGTCGGGAATCAGCGCCAATGGCCTGTCCCGGCAAATAACAAGCGTCCGCCGCCCGGTGGCGTTGAAAAAGCAGGCGTATTCGATAGCGGTCTTGCCGCCGCCGACGACGACAGCAGTCGAACCCGGCTCGTAATCGAGGCTATCGACCAGGGTGGCATGATCAAACACCCCTTTGAGATGATGGCCGGCAAGTGATAGGGTTTTGGCGCGCGCTCCGGCCGCAAGGACCAGGTTCTTTGCGCGGTACGCTATACCGCCGACAGAGACCGTGTGGGCATCGACGATAGTCGCGGGCGCGCCCAACACGAACTCCAGATCGAGCTGTTCCTTGCTCTGGAAGTTCATAAAGGCATGCGGCCCGGTTCGGCCGCGCCGAAACATCTCGACGATCGACAGGATCGAGACGGTCTTGTCCTTCATGTCCTGAAACCACAACTGCCCGGAAAAAGTACGCTCGAGCAGCAACTGGGCCGCCACATCGGAAAAGACGTGATGAGGAACGCAGGCATGGTGCGGACAGGAACCGCCAAGAAACGGCCATCGATCGATGATCAGCGGACGTCCGCCCATCGCCCTGAGATAAGCCGCGCCGAAGCGGCCCGCCGCACCGCCGCCCAGGAAGATGGCGTCAAACTCACGGGTATCTTCACCATCGATATTGACCAAGGGATCCTGGCGGTCGTCTAAAAGACGGCGGTCGATTTCTCCCGCCCAGCGGGCGGCGGACCAATGCGTCCGGCTTATGTCAACCATGGCCGTTGCCGGCGAAACGGGAAAAGCCAATTTTGGGCAGGAATCCGGCGGGAAAACCTGGCCCTACAGGCTACACAGTTCATTGTCCGACTTTCCTCTCAATGCGGGTGATAAAAGTTCTTAATAGCATAGCGTGATGTTTATCAGAGGAATATTAACTTTATGCATGAA
The DNA here is from genome assembly GCA_051061095.1 of Methylomicrobium sp. Taxonomy (GTDB): domain Bacteria; phylum Pseudomonadota; class Gammaproteobacteria; order Methylococcales; family Methylomonadaceae; genus Methylomicrobium. The sequence goes on from JBPFEE010000033.1 coordinate 5,341, forward strand.
TATGCCAGGGCCCTGGACACCCGTTGATTGTCTCAACTATTTTCAATGCCTACAAACTTTTTTCGCTGAAATGGGGAGGACAAGCCCCTGCCATCAAGAACTATAGTTCGAGGCTTTGGGATAAGAGGGGGCGGAAATCAATCCCGGTCTGTGGAGTAAGCGGCTGGCTGAATATCTTCAAGAACAACTGCCTTTACTTAAGAAGAATTTTCATTATCGGAATTACTAAGTAAAAACGTGCAACTCATTTGTAGTCTTATAGCCTAACCGGGTTTCAACGCTGAACGCTCACGTATCATGAACCTGGAACTCAACACCGCCGAACGTCTTACCCTGCAAGCGCTTTCTCTTCATCACCGGTATGC
>JBPFEE010000034.1:0-53714 GCA_051061095.1 Methylomicrobium sp.
AGATCTTATGGAAGAAAATTAAATATGAATGGTTACCCTGGGCGGCTTACCAATGCTTTGAAACCCTGCGCTCCGCGTTGAATGAAATCTTCGAAAATTTGGGCAGCAAATACCAGGTTAATTTTGCATAAGTACTTATTAACTTGATCCCTTTTAATTCATTCCCGGGATCGCGTTACACATCCCCGGATTTGGATAAGGTTGAAAAATTCAAGGAAGTTCTGGATGCTTTTAAAATCCCGACTTTAATCAGAGGTACTAAAGGTGATGATGTATTGGCTGCCTGCGGACAGCTTAACTCCAATAGTTGAATGGTTTTGAGGTGCCACTGAATGAGATCGGTGGTGGGCGATAATATTTAGTCGCCCTTGAATAATTTGCCAGGCATTGAAACACAAAATATCAAAGAAACTGTACCCTACTTGAAACCTGAGTTCGGGATAAGAAATCCAGGGCGAGCGGCCTCCTTCCCGTGGCCAACTTCCTGGTTAATCTGATGGACGGCATCATGGCTTATCCCGAACTCAGGTATTTTAAGGACAAAGCAGCGGCAGGGCGCTGTGGGTTGCAGAAAAGGAGCTTGTTTTTCGGAAGGGGCTAAAAGCCATAAAGACTGGCGCGCCAAAGAGGATAAATATGGGCACTGGCAAGAAATCGTTCCAGTAAATTAAATAACCCAAAATAAAATAAAGGTATCGTGGAGAGTAAAACTGTTTAGACCTAAACCGTATCTGTTTGCTACCGCACCGACCAATTTTAGTTTTATGAGTATCTTTAGGCAAATAGGGGCTAATATTCTGCGATGTCGTTCTCGTCACTGAGAAATAACAGCAATTTTGGGATTTTCCAGGTTATAGCTCCTGGGTATATAAGGTTCCCTACAATTAATGAGAAGCTATTAATAATCAGGATGCAATTATGAAAACGAAAGAAGTTATCACTATAGGCTTAGTTACTTTGACTTTGTTGGCTGGATGTAACAAAGAAAAAGAATCTACCACAACCTCAACCACAACCAAAAGCGTTACCCCATCAGCTCCGGGTCAAGAGTCAACGGCAACTGAGACTCAAAAATCGACAACTACCACCACAGAAGAAAAAAATAAGTAATATAGAGAATTTCAAAAATTACAAACAACCCTGTTCTGCATATTCAAGTTGCAGCTATTGGCGCCGAGTGCAAAATCGACGTATGTTGTAGATCAGATTAATGAAGCCGATGCGTACTTCGGCGCGGGCTAGCCTGATACAATGCGCGGCTTTGACGTGCCCGAGAGAATTCACTCCTCCTCATCCACGCAATTTTTGCCAAAATTGATATTGAAAGGGGAGATCGTTAGGAAAACGCCATCATAGCGCAACGCTACTTGAAAGGGATGGGATGTTGAAACAGCCATTTTACAGCTATTTGATAACTGTTAAAGCAAAATGTCAATATAATTCAATTTCTTACATGGCGCGCCCGAGAGGATTCGAACCTCTGACCTCAGCCTCCGGAGGGCTGCGCTCTATCCAGCTGAGCTACGGGCGCTTGGAACCGCCTATTATAACCAAATCCTGAGATAATTACGACAACATTGTTTTCAAATGCGCGAGGCTAGCGCGGCCGCGTTCCTTGACCGTTTCGGGATCGAGCTGTTTTTTGTTGGCCCATTCGAGGTCGTCTTCGGGCAGTTCGCTTAAAAACCGGCTCGGTTCGCATTCCTCGGTTTCACCGTAGCGCTTGCGGTGCGTACAGTAGCTGAAGGTCAGGGTGCGCTGGGCGCGGGTGATGCCGACGTAGGCGAGACGGCGTTCTTCTTCGATATTGCCGGTTTCTAGGCTGTTCTGGTGCGGCAGGAGGTTCTCTTCCATGCCGATCAGGAACACGTGCGGAAATTCGAGGCCCTTGGCGGCATGCAGGGTCATCAGGCTGACCTGATCGCCGGCTTCTTCTTCGCGGTTACGCTCGAGCATATCCATCAGCATGATCTTCGAGACGATCTCGGACAATTTGGCATTGCCCGATTCTTCTTTCTCGGCAACTGCTCCCTGCGTTGCTCTACCTCCCGCATCCCTGCGGTCGTCCGCCATGCGTTTGAGCCAGTCGAGCAGTTCGTACACGTTTTTCATCTTGCGCTCGGCGGCATCGCGGCTGTTGTTGTTTTCCAGAAGCCATTGCTTGTAGCCGATCTGGTCGATCATCTGTTCGAGCACCGCGAACTGGTCGCCGCGTTCCACGCGGTCGGCGGTGTCGACGATCCAGTCGCGGAATTTTTCCAGGCGATGCACTGCGTTGTCCTGTAGCTTTTGCTTCAGGCCGAACTCGCCGCTGGCCGCGAATAGGCTGATGTGGCGTTCGTTTGCGTAAGCGCCGAGTTTTTCGAGCGTGGCCGGGCCGATTTCGCGGCGCGGGGTATTGATGATGCGAAGATACGCGGCATCGTCGTCAGGGTTCACCAAGAGGCGCAAGTAGGCCAGGATGTCCTTGATTTCCGTGTAGGCGAAGAATGAGGTGCTGCCGCTGATGAAGTAGGGCACGTTGTTTTCGCGCAGGCACCGTTCGAACAGGCGGGACTGGTGATTGCCGCGATACAGAATCGCGTAATCGCCGTAGGAGGCGCCGGTCTTGAATTTGTGATGCACGATTTCGGAGACGACCTGCTGCGCTTCGGTCATTTCGTCCTTGTGGCTGAGCACGCGGAGCGGGTCGCCATAGCCGAGCTGGCTCCACAGCCGTTTTTCGAATACGTGCGGATTGTTCGCGATCAGCTGGTTCGCGACTTTCAGGATGCGGCCGGTCGAGCGATAGTTCTGTTCGAGCTTGATCACCTTCAGGCGCGGGTAGTCCCGTTGCAGCTGCGCCAGATTCTCCGGCTGCGCGCCGCGCCAGGCATAGATCGACTGGTCGTCGTCGCCGACGACGGTAAAGCGGCCGAGATTGCCGGCCAGCTGGCGCACCAGTTCGTACTGGGTCGAATTGGTGTCCTGGTATTCGTCGACCAGGAGATAGCGGATCTTGTTCTGCCATTTCTCGCGGATTGCCGGATGCTGCTGGAACAGCAGCACAGGGATCAGGATCAGGTCGTCGAAATCGGCCGCGTTGTAGGCTTTCAGGCTTTGGATATAGTCCGCATAGAGCAGAGCGGCGTGATGCTGCTCCTGGGACGCCTGCGAGAGCGCCTGTTCGGGCGTCACGAACGCGTTTTTCCACTGGCCGATCTGCCATGAATAGCGGTCACACTGGTCGATTTGAAAGCTTTTGGAACTGTGCGCGATCAGGTTGCGTAGCAGGGTCAGTTTGTCCTGCTCGTCGAACAGGGTCAGGCCGGGCTTGTAGCCGAGGGTTTTCGCTTCGGCGCGCAGGATGTCGAGCCCGAGCGAATGGAAGGTCGAAACTCGCAGACCGCGCAGCTGGTTGTCGTCGAGCAGGCGGGAAACGCGGGTCTTCATTTCGCGCGCGGCCTTGTTCGTAAAGGTGACCGCGGCGATATGGCGCGCGGGCGTGCCCTGTTTGACCAGGTAGGCGATCTTTTCGGTAATCACGCGGGTTTTGCCGCTGCCGGCACCGGCCAGCACCAGTAACGGGTGGTCGATGGCTTTGACGGCGGCTTGTTGTTCTGGATTTAGCTTGCTCATGTATCGATTAATTTATTGCGGTCCCGGCCGTGCAAAAAGTCGGAAGTCTATTGGCGGGCGGGCCCGACATTGTAGAGGTTCGGGCAGCCGGAAAAAAGCCTGGAGCTTAAAAAATACGAAATTCCCTATGGATCAATTGGATGACAGGGAAATTTGAGGGGTAAAGAGGTAAAACGGGCGAGGGCGCTTCCCATTCTACATCGAATTCTTTATTATTTATCGCATATGGCGTTCTCAGAATACCGAAACATCCCATCCTCACCCTCTCCTAGTCTCGTTGCAGGTTGCCCGTCATTACAGCCATGCTGAATCTGTTGATAGTCGAAAGCGGAGTCGATAATACCGCGCTGGAAAATGCACTGGCTGATGAGGGCGTCGAAACGGTCAAAATTCAATACGGTCCGTCATTTATTGCGCAGGTCAAGGAAATACGGCCTGAAGCAGTCATTTTCAATGTCGAGTCGCCTCCTGAAGAACTTTTGGCGGACCTCGTCACGTTGAGCCGGCAATCGCCGTTGCCGGTGATCATGTTTGCGACCGACGGCTGCAGCGCAACGATTCATAAAGCGATTCAGTCCGATGTCAGTGCTTTTGAGGTGAACGGTCTCGATGTCGATCGCCTCCACAGCATCATTCAAGTGGCTGTGGTCCGGTTCAAACAGCAGCAGACGCTCAAAAATGCGCTGCATGAAGCGAGAACCCAACTCGAAGACAGGAAGCAAATCGATCGCGCGAAAGCGATTTTGATCAACACGCGCAACCTTACCGAAAACGAAGCCTACCATACTCTGAGAAAACTGGCGATGGACCGGAATATTACGTTGGGCCAGATGGCCAGAAACGTCATTGCGATGGCGGAATTGCTGAAATAGAATGCTGACCCCAAGTGACGACCTGCCATGAAAACATTTATCAAAGTGATAGAAATCTGGATTCCCGACAAAGAAAGGACTCATCTGGAGTTTGGCTCGGGATTGTACGGCGGATTGACGGATTTCAAGAATGTCAGTGAAAAGCAGCATTTCGCATTTGATGAGGGTTTGCCGGGCAAGGCGTGGTCGGCCGGTCATCCGATCGTGTTGAGCCGATTTGAGCATTCTTATTTCAAACGGATCGCCGAAGCGAAAAAGGCCGGACTGACATGCGGGATCGCGATACCGATTTTTTCCGGTGATTTTCTACTCGCGGTCGTGGTGTTTTTATGCGGAGACGATCAGGAGCAGTTCGGGGCGATCGAGGTTTGGTGTGATGAAGGTTCGTCGGATGATACCATGCATGTGCTGGATGGCTACTACGGTTCCCTGCGGCAATTTGAAAAAGTATCCAGGCAAATCAGTTTATCCAAAGCACATGGCATACCCGGTATAGCTTGGCAAACCGGCTTGCCGGTGCTATTGGAGGATATTGGCAAATCTACGGTGCTTGGTCGCGCAGCCGATGCGCAGCAAGCAGACATTGCTACCGGGTTGGGAATCCCCTTTATCAATGGCGACGATCAGGCTTATGTCGTTACTTTTTTGTCCGCTAAAGCAACGCCCATTGCCAAGCGAATCCAGATATGGCTTCCCGATTCTGAGCGTAAGCAGTTGGTGTGCAGAAAAAGTTATAGCAAAAACACCAATAATCTGGCGGAAATCTTTGAAACCCTGACGGTCAATAAAGGCGTCGGCGCCTTGGGGCGCGTTTGGCTGACTGGCATGCCCTTGATTTCCGGCAAACAGGAAGTGGCTTATAATGTTGAACTGGACGATCTTAGCAGTATGCTCGCGATCCCGGTGATCGAGCAGGGGCGATTGAAAGCAATCGTGACCTTTTTGTTTTAGCTGATTTCCCATCTCAATTTTTCTGGGGGCAGGTCAGTTACTCGCCAGTGCTCCTCCATCCATAGAATCGGGTAAGGATCATTTCTGCGTCGGCAGGAAAGATACGTATCCCAGCATTTCCCCCTTTCCTCGTGCTTTTGGCATTTTGCCGTTGATTCTTCGCTAGTCCTTTTAAATACATCCCTCGATTGATCATTTTCCACCCGCAAATCCGACTTTCTGTGGCTTGAAAACAACTGTGTTTAAAGTTGGTGCAAAACGGTAACGTTGATGCACGTTCATTGGGCGCTCTATCTTATCTTGTTCACATTCTTTTGCAGATAAATAAACAAAATTCCCGGGTATATCGTTTAAGTATATGAAAAATAATTAGAAATAAAGTTAATTGGGTTTTTCATATTATTGGCATAGATAATGCTGATATTGATGTGAAGACTCTAACGGTGGGGTCAAAATTTTGTGCTTAAAGATGAGCGATCTGACGATGGCGTCAACTACAGCGGAGGCAGTATTGCCTGTCCAGTAGGAAGACGCGTTTATGACTTAAATTTTACCCCCAGATAAATTTTATGAAACAAGGAAAATTTACTCTAACTCAATTGGCCGGCACATTTTTCAAGGCTGCAGCTGCTTCGGCTTTAATCTTTAGTACTTCTGCCGGTGCGGTGACCGAGAATTTGGAAGTCGAAACGGTCAAGCTCGGTTTTATCAAATTGACCGATATGGCGCCGCTTGCGGTCGCTTTCGAAAAAGGTTTTTTTGAGGATGAAGGTTTGTCGGTGCAAGTGGAAGCGCAAGCGAACTGGAAAGTCGTGCTGGACCGAGTATTGAGCGGCGAACTCGACGGTGCGCACATGCTGGTGTCGCTGCCTTTCGGTGCGGCGATCGGTTACGGCACCAAGGGCGACATTATCAGCGCTTTGACGCTGTCTTCGAACGGTGTTGCGATCTCCGTATCGAACGACGTCTGGAAAGAAATGAAACCGCAGGTGCCGGTTAAGGACGGCAAATTGGTACATCCGGTCAAGGCAGACACGCTGAAACCCGTACTGGAAAAATATAAAGCCGCTGGCAAACCGTTCAACATGGCGATGACCTTTCCGGTCGGTCCGCACAACTTCAAACTGCGTTACTGGCTGGCGGCCGGCGGCATCAATCCTGGCTACTATTCACCGCCTCAGGATACGTCCGGACAGATCAATGCCGAGGCGATGTTGTCAGTAACGCCGCCGCCGCAAATGCCGGCGACGCTGGATTCCGGTACGATCGTCGGCTTCTGCGTCGGCGAGCCTTGGAACCAACAAGTCGTATTCAAGGGCATCGGCGTGCCGGTGATCGGTGATGTTGAATTAATGAAGAACAGCACTGACAAAATCTTCGGCGTGAATAAAGCCTGGGCGGACAAACATCCGAATACACACAAGGCGCTGATCAAGGCGCTGATTCGGGCGACGATGTGGCTGGATGCGGAAAACAACAAAAACCGCAACGAAGCCGTCGAGATGTTGTCGCAAAGCCAGTATGTCGGGGCTGATTACGACGTGATCGCGAACAGCATGAACGGCACGTTTGAATATGAAAAGGGCGACAAGCGTTCCCTCCCCGATTTCAACGTGTTCTTCCGTTATTACAGTTCCTACCCTTTTTACAGCGATGCGGTCTGGAATCTGACCCAGATGCGCCGTTGGGGTCAAATCAACGAAGAAAAGCCGGACTCCTGGTATATGGATATCGCCAAACAAGTGTATCGTCCCGACATCTATATGGCGGCGGCGAAAGAGTTGATCAAGGAAGGCAAGGCCAAGGCCAGCGATTTCCCGAGCGATAATGAAACGGGCATTAAGCCTCCCAGCGCGGATTTCATCGACGGGATTCCGTTCGATGCAACCAAGCCGAATGAATATCTGACCAAATTCCCCATAGGTCTGAAAGGCAAGCAAAAGGTCGTCGGCGGCAAGATCGTCGAGAAATGATCGAATAGCTTGATTTTAAGGGTTAATACCTTCTTGTTCTAGATGTGCCTCTGATGTGTACATTGGATGTCGAGTGAGTGCAGGGACGCACATTTTTTTCGGCACAATTCCCCATACACTATTTATTAGGATCCCCCCGGTAACGGGTGCGGGCAGACTATGAATAACAAATTGATCAAATTTTTGAGTATTACCGGTTTGACCTGGTTTATTCCGATGGTAAAAATCGCCTCGGGAGAAAATCCTGTGCCGCAACTACGTCAGTTGTGGTTGATGATGGGCGTGCCGTTCATCGCCTTCCTGCTGTTTTTGGGCCTATGGAGTTTCTCGGCGGCTCGCGTGAATACCAGTCTCGGCGCCATTCCGGGACCTGTCGCGGTCTGGCAAGAGGCCGGCGGTTTGGTGGCCGAACATTACACGCAACGCGAAAAGGAACGCCAATATTACGAACGCCAGGAGGCACGGATCAAACAGGCGGCGGCGGAGCATCCGGATCAGCCGCCGCCGAAAGTCCGCCCTTTTAACGGCAAGGGAACCTATCTGGATCAGATCGGCACCAGTCTTTTTACCGTGTTCACCGGCTTTTTTCTGGCGACTCTGGTCGCGGTTCCGATCGGCCTGTTATGCGGAATGAGCCCGGTGATCAATACCGCGATCAATCCGCTGATTCAAATATTCAAGCCGGTGTCTCCTCTGGCCTGGTTGCCGATCGTGACTCTGGTCGTTAGTGCGGCGTATATCACGACCGACGATTCCTGGTTTGAAAAATCGTTTCTGACTTCCGCGATTACCGTCACGTTGTGTTCGTTGTGGCCGACGCTGATCAATACGTCGGTGGGCGTGTCTTCGATCGACAAGGATCTGGTCAATGTCGGTAAAGTGCTCAGATTGAACTGGGGCACGCAAATCAAGAAGATCATTCTGCCGTCCGCCGTGCCTTACATTTTTACCGGCATGCGGTTGTCCCTGGGTGTGGGCTGGATGGTGCTGATTGCGGCCGAAATGCTTGCGCAGAATCCCGGCCTCGGCAAATTCGTCTGGGACGAGTTTCAGAACGGCAGTTCAAACTCTCTGGGCCGGATCATGGTGGCAGTGTTTACGATCGGGATCATCGGTTTTATCCTCGATAGGATCATGCAATCGCTGCAAAAAGTCTTTTCCTTTGGGCGCTAAGAGGGGCAGACATGATTTCAGCGAATTTAAAGTCAAGCAATGCCGACATTACTGACCGCCCGAAGGATAATGTGGTGGAACTGCCTACTAAAACAAAGTCTTCCGGACCGAAAGGTTCCAAAGAGGCGGCCGTCAAGACGCCGCTGCTCGAGTTAAAGTATGTCTGCAAGGCCTACGGCGAAGGCATGCAAAAGGCCTCGATATTGAGAGACATCAATCTGTCGATCGACGAAGGCGAATTTATCGCGATCGTCGGCTTTTCCGGCAGCGGCAAAACGACGCTGGTCTCGATCATCGCCGGTTTGTGCGGAGTCGACAGCGGCGATGTATTGAAACAGGGCAAACCGATAGCGGAGCCCGGCCCGGACCGCGGCGTGGTCTTTCAAAATTATTCCTTGATGCCATGGTTGACGGTATACGAAAACGTCGCTTTGGCGGTCGATCAGATTTTCAAGGACTGGACGCCCGCGCAGCGCCGGGTGCATACCGAGAAATATGTCCGTATGGTAAACCTCGGCGCCGCGATGGACAAAACCCCGGCCGAACTTTCGGGCGGGATGCGCCAACGGGTCAATGTCGCAAGGGCCTTGGCCGCCAATCCGGACATCCTATTGCTCGATGAACCGTTGAGCGCCCTCGATGCGCTGACCCGCGGCAATCTGCAGGACGAAATTCTGCAAATCTGGGAACAGGACAAGAAAACGGTGATCCTGATCACCAACGATGTCGATGAAGCGATCTACATGGCCGACCGGGTCATTCCGCTGAATCCGGGGCCGGATGCAACGTTCGGTCCTGCCTTTAAAATCGACATCGAACGCCCTCGGGACCGGACCGCGCTGAACCATAATGAGGAGTTCAAGCGCCTTCGCGCCGAAATCACCCGTTATCTGATGCAGGTCGGCCTCGAAAAAAACCGGCAGGACAATACGGATCGCGTGGTATTGCCGAACGTCCGGCCGAATACCAGCAACGACTGGCAGACCGACACGTCGGCGCTGAAACCGTCCCTAGACGATCTGGGGCGGCCGCGTTATCTGGAGTTCTCCAATGTGTCGAAAATCTACCCTACGCCGGACGGCAACAGCACAGTCAAGGTGGTCGACGGTTTCGACATGAAACTGAAAAAGGGCGAATTCATTTCGATCATCGGTCACTCGGGCTGCGGCAAGTCGACCGTGTTGTCGATGACCGCCGGACTGAACGAGATTTCGGAAGGCGGCATCATTCTGGACAACCGCGAAATCTATGCCGCAGGCCCCGATCGCGGGGTGGTGTTTCAAGCGCCGAGCCTGTTTCCCTGGCTGACTGCATTTGAAAATGTCACGCTCGGCGTCGATAAGGTGTATCCGCATGCGACGCAGGCGGAACGCGACGATATCGTCGAATATTATCTGGCTCGGGTCGGGTTGGGGGATTCGCTGCATAAAAAAGCGGCCGATATGTCGAACGGCATGCGGCAACGGGTGGGTATCGCCAGAGCATTTGCGTTGTCACCCAAGCTATTGCTTCTGGATGAGCCTTTCGGAATGCTGGACTCTTTAACGCGCTGGGAATTGCAAGAAGTGTTGATGGAGGTTTGGGAAAGAACGCATGTGACCGCGATCATCGTGACGCACGATGTCGATGAAGCGATTTTGTTGGCCGACCGCGTCGTGATGATGACGAACGGGCCGCACGCCAAAATCGGCAAGATTCAGGACATCGATCTGCCCAGACCGCGCAGCCGCAAGGCGCTTCTGGCGCATCCCGATTATTACCGCTACCGGGAAAGCCTGCTGACCTTCCTTGCCGAATGCGATCACACTCATTAATACCCCGCCAATCATAGAATTTAAGGATTCACCATGACACATCACACTTGCAAGGTTACATTTCTGTCGCTGTCTCTACTGAGCGGTACGGCGGTTGCCGATGTCACTCAGGAAATCGAGGATGCGCTGAATTTTTATCATTACGGCAATAGGGGAGCAATCAAGGCTGACCTTAATTACCGTTGGGAAAATGTCGATCAGGACAGGGGGGGGGTACCGAATCCGAGAACCGCCAATGCCAATACAGCGCGGTTGAGGTTAGGTGCGCAATCCCCCAAATTTTACGGATTTCAAGGCTATGCCGAGTTTGAGGGGCTGTGGGCGATGCAGGAGGACTATAACAGCACGCGTAATGGCAATACACCTTATTCAATTGTTGCCGATCCCGAGAAAACAGAGCTGAACCAGTTGTGGATCAGCTATGCCGGCATTCCCGATACGATCATCAAAGGCGGGCGGCAGCGGATTAAACTGGACGACGACCGCTATATCGGCAACGTGGGCTGGCGGCAACTGGAGTCGACTTATGATGCGGTATTGTTGACGCACAACAATCAGCAGATTTTTGGGCTTACGATCAACGCCGGCTTTATCGGCAATTCGCAGACCGTTTTCTCGACGACCGAAAACCTGGATGCGCCGATCCTGAACGTCAACTACAAGGTCGGCGATTACGGCAATCTGGTCGCTTACGGGTATTGGCTGGATTTTCGCGAAAGGGAAAATTTCGAAAAATCGAGTCAAACCTACGGTATCCGGTTTAACGGTTCGTCGCCGAAAATCATGGATAAGTTTAATTTGCTCTATACCGCCGAATGGGCGAACCAAAGGGATTACGGTCACGGGAATACCAAATACGAAGCCGACCGCTTCAATTTCATGGGCGGCGTCAAAGCGTTCAACGTGAGCGTCATGGGAGCGTGGGAACAGTTGAACGGGTATGGAGCCAACAGAACTTTCGACACTCCCTTGGGCACCAACCATGCGTTTCAGGGCTGGGCGGATATTTTTCTGGCTACGCCCGCCAACGGGATTCGCGACCTGTTCGGCACTGTTATGGTGGAATTCCCCCGCTATCAAACGACGATCACCGGCGTCTATCACGATTTCAGCGACGATACGGGAAATATGACCTACGGCAAGGAATGGGATTTTATGGTGACGAAGAAATTCGGCAAGCATTATTCGTTATTGGCGAAATATGCTTACTACAATGCGGATACCGGGCTTTCTACTCCCATCAATACCGATACCCAGAAGATCTGGTTTCAGGCGAACGTAAGTTTTTAAGGGTTAAAGCAATATCATCCGATCGTTTCATCCCTATGGGACGATCGGATCGTCAAAAAGGCGGGATTTAATTTCTGTGTTACACTGCGCAATTTCCGCACGATGTAATGTAAGCTATTTCCCTGTCCGGTCCCATGCCAGAACTACCCGAAGTCGAAACCACCCGCCGCGGCATAGCGCCCGCCATCCAGGGCCGCCTTATCTGCCAAATGCTTGTTCGCCAGCCGAGACTGCGCTGGCCGGTGCCCGCCTATCTTCCCGAATTGCTGAAAGGACAAAGCATACGATCAGTGGAACGCCGGGCGAAATACCTGCTTTTGAGTACGGAGCGAGGAACCTTGATTGTGCATCTGGGTATGTCGGGCAGTTTAAGAATTCTGACGGAAGGCCAGCCTTACGGCAAGCATGATCATGTCGATCTGATTTTTACCGACCGGACGCTGCTCCGGTTTAACGATCCCCGCCGCTTCGGAGCGGTGTTGTGGACTGACGAACCCGTTGCCGAGCATCCGTTGCTGAAAAACCTGGGGCCGGAGCCATTGACCGCTGAATTCGATGGATCGCAGCTTTATGCGCTGGCACAAAACCGCAAGACGCCTATCAAATCTTTCATCATGGACAGCCATATTGTCGTCGGTGTCGGTAATATTTATGCAAACGAGGCTCTGTTCAGAGCCGGCATTTTGCCGACCCGACATGCCGGTAAAATTTCGCTGGCGCGTTATCGGCGACTGGCCGAGTGCATAAGACTCGTGTTAGACGATGCGATCCGGCAGGGCGGCACGACTTTGCGCGATTTTGTGAATGAGGCCGGCAAGCCGGGCTATTTCAAGCAGCAACTCAAGGTTTACGGCCGCGCCGGGCAGCCTTGTTCGGTGTGCGGCGAGCCTCTGAGCGAAACCCGTTTGTCCGGCCGTTCGACCGTTTTTTGTAAACATTGCCAGCGGTAGTCGCAACTGGGCGGTTTAGATGGCCTGACAGTTCCGGGTGGTGTGATACAATAACACCAATTTATGATGGGTCTCTCAGGATTTGCCGGCTAAAATCTGATAGCCTGGGCTATTCTGAACTATTCTTTTATCTTAAATATCTCATTTTTAGTCATATAATCCATAAATTTTTATTATTCGCGAATTAATATAATGAGAATTCGAACGCTTAATATTGTATTGTCGATAGTTCTGCTGACGGCCGGTTCGGCGTTCGCAACGAGTTACGATTTGCCGCCAAACGGCGACACGGTCGTAATGGAATACGCTCAGCCGGTTGCTTTAATCAAAGCGGAAGAGGACGAAACGTTGCTGGACGTGGCGCGGCGTTACCGATTGGGGCAAATGGAAATTGTCCGCCTGAATCAGAAAGTCGATCGCTGGCATGTCAAAAAAGGCGAAATCGTGCGGCTGGCAAACCGCCGTATTCTTCCGGATACTCCGCATGAAGGCATTACGCTGAATTTGTCGGAATACCGGATGTATTACTATCCGCCGGGAGGACAGCAGGTGATGTCGTTTGCGCACGGTATCGGCCGACAGGACTGGAAGACTCCGCTCGGTAAAACCAAAGTGGTCAAAAAAGTGAAGGATCCCAGTTGGCATCCGCCTGAATCGATTCGGCGCGAGCATGCCGCAATGGGCGATCCGCTTCCGGAAGTTGTACCGCCAGGGCCGCATAACCCATTGGGGGCATATGCATTGTATCTGAATTTGCCGGGTGACTATCGGATTCACGGCACCGATATCGACAAGATTTTCGGCATCGGCATGCAGATTACTCACGGCTGTGTGCGGATGTATCCGGAAGACATTGAAGCATTATATAACCATGCCCCTAACGGTACGACGGTCTATATCGTCAAGCAACCGATCAAGGTCGGCTGGCTCGATAATACCCTGTATATCGAAGCGCATCCCGATCTGGAAGGCGAGGAAATGAGTCAGGATGAACGTTATACGGTCGCGCTTGATTTAATCCGGAAAGCCACGCAGGAAGAACTGCCCGATTTCGATCAAAAAGCATTGAATCAGGTATTGCATGATCTGGATGGAGAGCCGACGGCGATCTATGAAAGGTTGCCGCCGCTGGAGCAGCCTGAAGGGATGCCTAGAGAAGCCAACGGTTCTTCTTCGGTCGGCTCCTATAAAGGTTCCTAAATAAACAGAAAAAGCGCCGGTTTTTCAAGCCGGCGTTCTCGCGATCATTTCCTATTTTTCGCTCGATTCGCATCTCAATTCGCGCGATAACAGGTTCTGGACCGCTGTGGTCGGGGACAATCCTTCATATAATACTTTAAAGACCTGCTCGGTAATCGGCATTTCGATGGCGTATTTTTTGGCCAGCTGATAAGTTTCTTTCGCCGCAAGCACCCCTTCGATTTCCTGGCCTATTTCGCGCATTGCCGGCTCCAGGGCCTGACCGCGTCCGAGCGCGATACCGAGGCGACGATTTCTGGACTGGTTATCGGTGCAGGTCAAAACCAGATCGCCGAGTCCCGCCAGCCCCATGAAAGTCTCCTGATGGCCGTGAAGGCGCAGACCGAGCCGGATGATTTCGGTCAGCCCCCGGGTAATCAGCGCCGCTCGAGTATTGGCGCCGAAACCCAGTCCGTCCGCGATGCCCGCCGCGATCGCCATTACGTTTTTGACCGCGCCCCCGACCTCGACGCCGATGATATCGGTGCTGGTATATGTCCGGAATCGATTGCTGTGGAAGAGTTGGGCCAATTGGTTCGAAAACTCGATGTGCGGGGAAGCGATCGTAATCGCGGTGGGTAACTCGGCCGCGACTTCATGCGCGAAAGTCGGCCCCGACAGCACGGCAACCGGTGTTTGCGCTGAAAACAGCGCAGCCACCAACTCGTGCAGCAAAGAACCGTCATCGGGATTGAAGCCTTTAGTTGCCCAGGCGATCCGGATATTGGCTGCCGCAAACTGTTTCAACTGCTCCAGCGTAGCTTTGAAAGCGTGGCTCGGCACCGCAATCAATAACAGATCGGAAAAAAAACAGACTTCCCGAAGGTCGGCGGTTACGGACAGATTTGGCGGAAAAAAGGCGCCGGGCAGGTAGTGTTTGTTTTCCCGGTCCCCGAAGAGAGTATCTATGTGGTGCGAATGATGCCCCCAGAGCAGAACCTCGCAGCCGGTTTTTGCCGCCTGAATAGCCAACGCAGTACCCCAGGAGCCGGCGCCCAGAATGCCGATTTTTCTTGCGGTCATCGTTCAGTTCAGGCTTTCCTTGGCTGGCGCTTGATTTTGTGCGCTTTGTAAATGCTGGGCGTACAAGGCATCGAAATTCACCGGCGCTAATAAAAGCTGCGGGAAGCCTCCTTTAGCGACCAGATCGGAAACCACTTCTCGGGCGTAAGGAAACAGAATGTTCGGACAAAAACTGCCGATCATCGGTCCCATTTCCTGGTCGGTGAAGCCTGCAAGCGTAAAGATGCCGGCTTGGTTCACTTCGACCAGATAGGCGGTGGAGTCGGCGATTTTGACCGTGATTGTCGTCGTCAATACGATCTCGTATAAATTTTTATCGAGCGTTTCCACGCGGGTGCTCAGGTTGAAATCGACAACCGGTTCCCACTTTTCCATAAAAACTTTCGGAGAGTTCGGCGTTTCAAAAGACAGGTCTTTTGTATAGATTTTTTGAATAGCGAATTGTTTTTCGACGTTATGTTGTTCTTCTGCCATGATAGCTTTTCAATGAAGGGTGAATGTGTTTGGGGTTATGCGCCATCTTGATGACGGCCGCGTTGAAAGACTTCGCTCGAAAACGAATTCCGGGCCATACCCGTAATTCGTGATTTTGTGAGGGTCGGGACGGTAATATTAAGGCCGAGCCTGGGAATCTCAGGCGCTGGCTTTTTGCTTGCGATGGGCGGCTACGGGCAGTTTGTAGTCTTCCGTCCAGGCATCCATACCGCCGGTAATCACGAAAATCTGTTCGAAACCGGCTTTGGCCAAAGTCTTGGCGGCGGTCAGAGAACGGGCGCCGTTTTGGCAGACGATCAGTACCGGCGCTTTTTTGTCGCTGGTGATTTTAGGCAATTGTTCGCTCAGTTTGCTGAGGGGCGCATTGACCGCGTTTTCGATATGGCCTTGCGCATAATCCGGCGCTTCGCGGACGTCGATGATCTCGATGTCGCTTTCATTCATCTTGGCGACGGCGAGCATGGGGGTAATCGGTTTGAATTTCTTGAAAGCTACATCAAAAAATTCTTGAATCAATAAATAAGTGACGACTGCCAGTGCGAGCGAATAGACGTAGTGGTTAAAAATGAATTCGAAAAGACGTTGCATGGATGGATGATTGGTTGAAACAGATGAATAATAAAAGATTAAATTACATTAATGCCGCGAGCAGAAGACTTCGCGCATCATATTGATGAGTTGCAGCATTCGGTTGTCGTCGATGTAGTAATAGACCCGATTGGCTTCTTTCTTGGAGCCCAGAATATTTTTTTCGCGAAGGATTGCCAGATGCTGTGAGATGTTGCTTTGCGAAGTGCCCACCTGTTCGACGATGTCCTGTACACTGACCGAATTGGTGCCTAAAACGCACAAAATTTTCAGCCGTAAAGGATGCGACATTGCCTTGATACAACGTGCGGCCCGGTTGATGTCGTTGTCGTTGTAAAGTGCAGGTTTATTGAGGGTGTCCATAGAATCGACCTTCAGAACGGTTTTTTGTTATTGTTTTTAGAAAAAAGCAGCCGCAATGAATTATTTTTACACAAGAATTGCCGCGTGTATTAATATAATGGGCACTGTATAGCCCTGTTTTGCGTATACCTACGTACGAAAGCCTAGTAAATGGCACTATGATACATTAGTTTTATCCCTAGGGGGTAATGGATTTGA
Source organism: Methylomicrobium sp. (assembly GCA_051061095.1). Lineage (GTDB taxonomy): Bacteria > Pseudomonadota > Gammaproteobacteria > Methylococcales > Methylomonadaceae > Methylomicrobium. The sequence goes on from JBPFEE010000034.1 coordinate 16,548, forward strand.
AACAATAATCCATTGGCTAAGAGTGGGTGTTTGAGGACGGGGCGAATCCTGATTTTGTGTTTGTGACTGGAGAAATTGTAAAGATGTTGAATCGGCCAAAGCCCTTAGTTTTGTTAATTCTTGACGGCTTCGGGTATTCGCCCGAAAAAGAATACAATGCCATTGCGGCGGCAAAAACCCCTTGCTGGGACAAACTGCAAAAAGATTACCCCATGACTTTTCTCAACTGTTCCGGTGCCGTGGTAGGTCTGCCGGATGATCAGATGGGCAATTCGGAAGTAGGTCACATTCATATAGGCACTGGCCGTTACGTGCCGCAAGATTATACCAAGGTGAATGACGCGATCCGGGATGGCAGTTTCTTTACCAATGCCGTGTTATGCAAGGCAGTCGACATCGCCATCGAAAAAGGCAAGGCGTTGCACATCATGGGATTGCTGTCGCCCGGTGGTGTTCACAGTCATGAGGATCAGATTGCCGCGATGGTCGAACTGGCTGCAAAGCGCGGCCTTCGTAAAATCTATGTGCATGCATTTCTGGATGGGCGTGATGTGCCGCCGAAAAGCGCGGCGTCTTCTCTCGAATTGCTCGAAAAAAGAATGCGGGCGCTGGGTGCGGGCAAAATTATTTCGATTACCGGCCGTTTTTATGCAATGGACAGAGACAAGCGCTGGGAGCGGGTCAAGCAGGCTTACGATCTGATCGCGAAAGGCCATGCCGCCTATTATGTTCAAACGGCGCCGGAAGGACTCGAATTGGCTTATCAACGCGGCGAAACCGACGAATTCGTGATGCCGACCGCGGTATTGAACGACGATCACAGCGCGATTGCACTCGACGCCGAAGATTCGGTCGTATTCATGAACTTCAGAGCGGACCGGGCCCGCGAAATTTCGCAGGCGCTGACATCGGCCGTCTTCGATGCATTCGAACGCGATCATGCGCCGCACAAAGGTTACTTCGCCACGCTGACCGAATATCATGAAGCTTTTGACTACCCGGTCGCGTATCCGCCCACCGATATCAAGAACGGATTGGGCGAAGTGTTGTCCAACCTCGGTATGAAACAGCTCAGACTGGCCGAGACCGAAAAATACGCCCATGTCACTTTCTTCCTGAATGGCGGCATCGATACGCCTTTTCCAGGCGAAGAGCGGATTCTGGTGCCGTCGCCGAAAGTTAGAACGTACGATCTGCAACCCGAAATGAGCGCGCCCGAGGTGACCGATCATTTGGTGGAGGCGATCATCGGCGGCCAATACGACGTGATTATCTGCAATTATGCCAATTGCGACATGGTCGGCCACACCGGGGTAATGGACGCGGCGGTGAAGGCGGTCGAGGCGGTCGACGGTTGTTTGCAGCGCATTTTAGACGCCTTGCGCACGGTCGGCGGCAAGATGCTGTTGACCGCCGATCACGGCAATATCGAGCTCATGCGTGATGATGAAACCGGACAGGCGCATACCGCGCATACGATGAATCCCGTGCCTCTGGTGTATGTCTGCGGCGATAAACCCTTGGCATCGGACGGCAGTTTGTCCGACTTGGCGCCGACCATGCTGGATATTCTGGGCGTTCCTCAACCTGAGGAGATGACGGGTAGATCATTACTGGCCGCGCACTAAGCGAGAGATGCGGTCAAGGATTGTAACCTGCATTATTTGGGGGTTGCTGACGACGGAATGCGGTGCCGAAGAGATCTCGCTCAAGGGCGACTTGGGCATGGTTCAGTCAGGTATCGCTTCGGTCAAGAAAAAAATACGGGAAATGCTGTTACAGAAGGAGGCATTAACGGATCAACTGGCCGATATCGAGAATCGTTATGGCGAGAGCGCGGCCACATTGAAAAGGCTGAAGGATGATATCGTGCAAAATCGTCGTCAGATGAAACTGATCCATCAGGATATTGCGCTGCAGAAGGATGAGCTCGCTTTGCATCATAAAGCTTTGGCGGCGCAGTTGCGCGCCGATTTTGTGATGAGCCGGACCGGAAAATTGAAGTTGATTCTGAACCATCAGGATCTCGCGAAGGCGAGTCGAATGGTGGTTTATCACGATTATTTGCGCAGACAGCGACTGAAGAAGCTGGCGGTCATGCAGAAGTCGGTCTCCGGCCTTGCCGAACTGGAAAACCGGCAACGGGAGGAGGCGTTGCAGATGGAGCGCGACATGGAGAGAAACCGTATCGAACAAAGTGCGCTCGAACTGTTACGGAATGAAAGAAACAAGCTGCTCGCCGAGATTGAACAGGACTATTCGTCGGGTGAGCAACAACTTTTGAGGCTGAAAGAAAGCGAAGAAGAGCTGAAGGCATTGATAGTCGAGCAGGCCAAATGGAATAGTCAGTCTGCGGACGATGTGGAGCCGCAAAGCGCGGCGGAAAATGATCAGGCTCAAAGTACGGAAGAGACAGCAACCAACAAAGTTTCGCCGGAGGCTAGAGCGAATGTTGATTTTGAGCGGCTTAAAGGCCAATTGCCATGGCCGATTTCGAAAAAATCGGCCTCGAATGGAATGCAGAGCCTCTGGGACGGCATTTTGATCGACGTGCCGGAAGGGGCGGACGTTCGCGCAGTGACCCGCGGCAAAGTCGTTTATTCGCAGTGGCTGTCCGGTTACGGTTTATTGATGATCCTCGATCACGGCAATGGCTTCATGACGCTTTATGGTTTCAACCAGAGTCTCTATAAGCACGTCGATGATTGGGTTGAGGCGGGAGAAGTAATTGCCGGTGCGGGTCAAAGCGGCGGAAGGTCCCAATCGGGTTTGTATTTTGGCATTCGTAAAAATGGTAAACCGGTTGATCCCATGTCATGGTATCCGGGATAAGCCATATAAAGTTAGCCAAGTAATGGAAACATATTTAGGAATCGCATAGTTGGGGTAGCAAGACGCATGCAGAAAAAAAAGACATTTTTTATTTTGTCCTTAGGGATCATGTTGGGTGTATTTATCAGCATCGGCGGCAGTGTCTTGGCCGAGCTCAATAAAACCAACAAGAATAGCGAATCAGAGGCGCTGCCTTTTGAGGAACTCAGGACGTTTACCGAAATTTTCGGGCGTATCAAACGCGATTACGTGGAGCCCGTATCGGACAAAAAGCTATTGGAAGATGCGGTGCGGGGTATGGTGAGTGGGCTAGACCCGCATTCAGCCTATCTGGTGCCTGAGGAATACCAGGAGCTGAAGGAAGGTACGACGGGCCAATTCGGGGGGTTGGGTATCGAAGTCACGATGGAAAACGGCTTTATCAAAGTTGTTTCGCCGATCGATGATACGCCAGCGCAACGGGCCGGGCTGAAAACCGGCGATCTGATTATTCGGCTGGACGACAAGCCGGTTAAGGGTATGAGCTTGGTCGAAGCCGTCAAAACGATGCGCGGCGAACCGGGCAGCAAAATTGAGCTGACCATAGTCCGGGAAGGTGAGGAAGCGCCCCTGAAATTCACCCTGACTCGCGATGTGATCAAAGTCAAAAGCGTGAAAAGCAAATTGCTTGAAAAAGGCTACGGCTATGTGCGGGTCAGCAGTTTTCAATCCGGCACCGGCGAAAGTCTGTTGGAAAGCCTGACGCAATTGAAAAAAGACAATGCCGGCGCCATGAAGGGGTTGGTGCTTGATCTCCGGAACAATCCCGGCGGAGTCTTGAATGCGGCGGTCGAAGTCAGTGATGCGTTTCTGAAAAACGGATTGATTGTTTATACGAAAGGACGCATCGAAAACTCGGAAATGCGTTTCAGTGCGGCGGGCGAGGATTTGCTGAACGGCGCCCCGATGGTGGTATTGATCAATGCCGGTTCCGCATCGGCATCCGAAATTGTCGCCGGCGCCTTGCAGGATCAAAAACGCGCGGTGATCATGGGCGAAAAATCATTCGGTAAAGGCTCGGTGCAGACGATTTTGCCGACCAGTAATGGAGCGGCGGTCAAGCTGACGACGGCGCGATACTATACGCCTTCCGGAAGATCGATTCAGGCGGAGGGCATTGAGCCCGACATTGCGCTGGCTCCAGTCAAGCTGGAGTCGGTCGAAAAATCGGATTTTACCCCGGTTAAGGAAGCGGATCTCTCGCATCATCTGGAAAACGGCAAGAAAAAGGGTGAGAAAATCGAAACGCCAAAAACCGATGCTGATAGGGCAAAGGCAGAAGAATCGTTGGAAATCAGTGATTACCCGGTATTTGAAGCTTTATCCTTGTTGAAAGGCTTGGCAATCATGAAGTAGTGATCTAAACGGAATCGGGAGGCTCGCGGCATAATTCTTGTTGTGCTGCGAGCTTTCGATCAGGATGGCAGGAATTTGCTCTGCCGATAAATCAGCAAGCCTTTATCCTCATAAAAAAGCCTTGTCCGAGTTAACTCGGACAAGGCTTTTTTTATAGCGGGTTAGATTAATTGATCGAGGGTTGATACTTTACCGAAAAATCGTTCAAATTCGCGAGAATGGTATTTAGATGCTCGCTTTTTGCCGGCTGAAACGCATTGACGCCGACGCGAGACAAATAAAAAATTTGATCCATCAAATACTGGCCGGCCGCACGGATTTCGCCTTGATAATGATACCGGCCCCGGAGCAGCCAGGCCTGCGAAAACAGGCGTCCGTCCGCGAAATCGGCGAAATTAAGCTCGATCAGATGGATGTGATTCAAGTCGCCGGCAAAGTCGGATACCGTATCGGCAGCTTGGATGCGCACGCCCAATTTACCCGGATGGGCGAGCAAGAGTTCGCGGTCGCGTTTCCATCGGGCCAGCGAGACGCAGATGTTGCCGTTTTTCAGTTCGTCGTCGTCGGCAAGCGTTGCGAAGGTATCGTCGATAATGGCTTTGTCTTTAATGATCTGCATAGACTCGTTCTTTGAAAGGGGTAATGCCAACACGTTTTACCATGTCCAAAAATGATTCTTCTTCCTGCCGTTGTTTGACATAAACATCCAGAATCGTAGTAATGGCCTGCGTGACTTCGTCACGGGCAACCGCAGGTCCCAGCCGTTCACCGATTGCGGCTTCATTCTCGGAAGAGCCTCCCAGGGTGATCTGATACCATTCGGCGCCTTTTTTGTCGACGCCGAGGATGCCGATATGGCCGACGCTCTGGTGCGCGCAGCCGTTCATGCAGCCCGACATATTGATTTTTACGTCGCCGATGTCATGCACATAGTCGATGTCGTCGAGCGCTTCGTTGATTTCTTTCGCAACGCCGATCGATCCGGCATTCGCGAGCGAGCAGAAATCCAGGCCGGGGCAGCAGATGATGTCGGTAACCGTGCCGATATTCGGCGTCGCCAGTTTAAGGACGTTCAACGCCTGCCACAGGGAAAACAGGTCGGCCAGCTTGACGTCGGCCAGAATCAGATTTTGCCGGTGTGTGCTGCGGATCTGTCCGAAACTGTATTGGTCGGCCAGATCGGCGACCGCATCCAATTGCGTATCGGTCATGTCGCCGGGCGGAGAGTCCGGCGCTTTCAGAGAGATGAACACGGCACGGTAGCCCGGTACCCGGTGGGCGGCGGTATTGTATTTATACCAGGTTGCGAATCCGGAATTTGCCGATAAATACGAGGACAGGTGTTGATCCTGTGCAGCGTCAGTATCGTATGCAGGAGGCGTAAAATGCGCCTTGATCGCCTCGATTCGGTCATTGCTCAGTTCCATGCCGTCCTTGATCTGCCGCCATTCCGCTTCGACCAGTTCGGCGAACCGTTCGAGACCGGTTTCCTTGACCAGAATCTTGATCCGCGCCTTGTATTTGTTGTCGCGGCGTCCGTAAAGATTATAAATTCGCAGAATCGCTTCCAGATAGGACAGCAGGTGTTTCTTTTCCAGGAAAGGACGAATCACCTGGCCGATAATCGGTGTGCGGCCAAGACCTCCGCCGACCAGGATTCTGAAGCCGGTTTCTCCCGCCTCGTTCTTGACCAGATGGACGCCGATGTCATGCAGTTGCGTCGCGGCACGGTCATGTTGTGCGCCGCTAACCGCTATCTTGAACTTGCGCGGTAGATAATCGAATTCGGGATGGAGCGTCGTCCATTGGCGGATGATTTCGCAGTACGGGCGAGGGTCTTCGATTTCATCGACCGCGACGCCGGCCAAATGATCGGAGGTCGTATTGCGCATGCAGTTGCCGCTGGTTTGTATCGCATGCATTTGTACGCTGGCCAGTTCGTCTAATATGTCCGGTACGCGTTCGAGTTCCGGCCAGTTGAACTGGACGTTTTGCCGGGTTGTGAAATGGCAGTATCCTTTGTCGAATTCGCGGGCGATATGCGCCAGTTTACGCAGTTGTTTGGAGTTCAAAAGGCCGTAAGGCACGGCAATCCGGAGCATAGGTGCATGCGTCTGGATATACAGGCCGTTGCGCAGCCGCAAGGCGCGGAATTGATCTTCGGTCAGTTCGCCTTTCAAAAAATCTTCTGTTTGCCGCCTGAACTGCGCGGCCCTTTCTTCGACAAGGGTTTGGTCTTGTGCGTTGTACTGATACATAGATGGTTTATAGTTGCTCGTTAAGCGCAGAATATCGACCGTTAATCATATACGCTGCGTCATAAAATGACAAAGTTTATTCCGAAGTGATAGTATATCCGGTTGAAGACAGCTTTAATCATTTAATTTTTAGATATAAAAATCATTAACGGGAGGGGGTTTTGTGAGGTTTCTTTTTGTTTTGTTGATGACGCTGCTGGTGCCTGAGCTCGCGATGGCTGGCGGTATTGAGAGCCTTGGGTTGACTGGAACCGAGCGCGGTATTTATTGCGTGCTGATCTTTTTGATCGCCTACGGTTTTGTAATGGCCGAGGAATTTACGCATTTGCGTAAATCCAAACCGGTCATCTTGGCGGCTGCGATCATTTGGTCGCATGCAGCTATTTTGGCATCGCAAGCCGGTATTTCGGTCGATGCGATGCACGAAGCGTTCGAATACAACTTGAAAGAATATGCCGAGTTGATGCTGTTCCTGTTGGTGGCGATGACTTATATCAACGCCATGGCCGAACGCAACGTGTTTGAAGCATTGCGTTCCTGGCTGGTCAGACGGCAGTTCGGCTACCGAAAGCTGTTTTTGATTACCGGTGTCATCACATTCTTTCTTTCTGCAGTCGCCGATAATTTGACCGCGGCCTTGCTGGTTGGTGCCGTGGTGATGGCGGTTGGCGCGGACAACGCGAAATTCGTCAGCATAGGCTTCGTGAATCTGGTGATCGCCGCGAATGCAGGCGGCGCGTTCTGCCCGTTCGGCGATATTACCACCCTGATGGTTTGGCAGGCCGGCTATGCGGAGTTTTTCGACTTCTTCAAATTGTTCATTCCTTCGGCGGTCAATTACGGCATTCCGGCGGCGGTGATGTATTTTGCGGTGCCCGACGAGCAGCCGAAAGCAACCGACGAGGAAGCCGTCGTTTTAAAACCGGGTGCGATTCAAATCTGCGTGATGTTTCTATTGACCATTGCGACCGCGGTCAGCTTCAAGCAAATTCTGCATTTGCCGCCGTTCATGGGTATGATGGCCGGTTTGTCGATTCTGATGCTCTATGGCTACCATCTGAAAACCAAATACTATGTCGAAGGCGAAGACAAGTTCGATATCTTCAACAAAGTGCGTCATGCCGAATGGGATACGCTGCTGTTTTTCTTCGGTGTCGTGTTTGCCGTAGGCGGCTTGGGTTATATCGGTTATCTGGAACTGCTGTCGGGTGCGATGTATGACGGCCTGGGTCAAACGACCGCGAATATTCTGGTTGGTGTTATTTCTGCCGTGGTTGACAACATTCCGGTGATGTTCGCGGTATTGAACATGAATCTGGACATGAGCCTGTATCAATGGCTGCTGGTAACTTTGACGGCGGGCGTCGGCGGCTCATTGCTGTCTGTCGGTTCGGCGGCGGGCGTCGCGCTGATGGGGCAATCCAATCATAAATACACGTTCTTCAGCCATTTAAAGTGGACACCGGCAATTGCGGCCGGTTATGTCGGCAGCATTGTCGTGCATTACCTGATTAATGCCTAATCGCTGTCTCTGCTTGCGCCGCACTTTCCGTGCGGCGCTCCATCCTTGGTAAAAACCAATGGCCCTCGATAAAAGCTGGCGTACGGCATTTGCAGTCTATTTGCAGCCGCGCGTTGTGAGTATGATTTTTCTCGGTTTTTCCGCCGGCTTGCCTTTCCTGTTGGTGTTTTCGACGCTATCTGCCTGGCTTCGGGACGAGGGGATCGAACGCACCGTAATCGGCTTTTTTAGCTGGGTCGGCGTGATTTATTCGATCAAGGTCTTTTGGGCGCCCGTAATCGACCGGTTGCCGATACCGCTTCTGACTCGAATTATGGGTAAGCGCCGGAGTTGGATGCTGATCGCACAGATCGGAATTGCTCTGGGGTTGTTCGGAATGGCCGGACTGGATGCCCACACCCAATTGCAACTTTGCGCTGTTTTAGCAGTGGGTGTGGCATTCTGTTCGGCGACGCAGGATGTCGTGATCGATGCTTTCCGGATCGAAACGGCCGATGCCCGCTTTCAGGGCGCGATGGCGGCGGCTTACGTGTTAGGTTACCGGATTGCTTTGTTGATCGCTGGTGCAGGCGCGTTTTATATCGCCGAGTTTTCAAGCTGGAATTCAGCCTATTTGGCGATGGCGGCGGCTATGTCGGTGGGTGTGTTGACAACGTTATGCTTGCGCGAGCCCGAGCATCGGCCGGTCGAATCGGCGCGCAAGGTCGAAAGTCAGTTGGAATCCGCCTTAGGTATTTCCCGGCGCGCTTCCTTTTGGCAAAGAATGGCGGCCGGGTTCACGGAGGCGGTTTTGAGTCCATTCGTCGAATTTTTCAGCCGCAATGGCAGAACCGGCTTGATCATTCTGCTATTGATTGCTGTTTATAAAATGAGCGACATTACGATGGGCGTAATGGCCAATCCGTTTTATCTCGATCTGGGTTTCAGCAAAAAAGACATTGCCGAAATCAGTAAGATTTTCGGCTTTTTCATGACGATCGCAGGAGCGGCTCTGGGCGGCGCCTTAGTGGTCAGATTCGGCATCATGAAACCTTTGTTGCTGGGCTCCGTGATGGTAGTGGCGACCAATTTGCTGTTTGCGGTGCTGGCGTTGAGCGAACCCAGCAAAATCCTGCTGGCGGCGGTGATCAGCGCGGATAATTTAAGCGGGGGGTTGGCTACTTCGGTTTTTATCGCCTATCTTTCCAGTTTGACCAGCACAGCTTATACAGCCACTCAATATGCCTTGTTCAGTTCGCTGATGACCTTGCCAGCGCAGTTTTTGGGCGGGTTTGCCGGGCTTGTCGTCGACCATTACGGTTATTACGTTTTTTTTATTTACGCCTCCGCAGTAGGACTGCCGGCGATTTCACTGGTTCTATTGCTGCTGAGCCGCGAGCGGCGCATGAAAATGCTCACGCAATATCCCTAAAGCATTAAAATCAGGTTGATAAATGGCTATAGAACCCTTATGATAGAGAGCTTTTTAACCGGTATGTGGCCGTCTCGGCTAATGTGAAGTGTTATGAAACCAGAAATTCATCCAAATTATAAGCAAATTACAGTGACTTGCGGTTGCGGCAATACTTTTGTCACGGGTTCCGTTCTTTCCAAAGACTTGTTGATCGAAGTGTGCTCTTCATGCCATCCTTTTTACACCGGCAAGCAACGGGTTGTTGATACTGCGGGCCGTGTTGATAAGTTCCGTAAAAAGTACGGCAAGTAAATTTCATCGGCGGTATATGCAATTTTTGCAATAAGAATTGCAGTGCGGGTTCAGGCTCCGAACCCTATTTGGCTTCTACATATTTAAGTCGCCATTGCCTCAAGCACAGATAATTTTTGTCTGCCGTGCCTTAGTCGTTCAAATCTGACAGGGAGAGACCGCCGCTAAAGTCGGGTAAGGTTTCTTCCAGTCCATTTCAGAAATGATTTTTTCGTGCAAATATCCCATGCGTCAGGCCAAATGGTGCGGTGGGTATTTTCCGTCATTTTATCCCTCTTGGCGGCCTTGAATTTGCAATAAACTATTGCAACGGCTCCACTAGGGTGGGCCTTCGGTAAACCAACAAACCGAATTTCCCCACTCATCTCGTCCGTTTCCGCCCGCCCATCTCTTTTCTCGGTGCCTTGGGCGCTCCTGCAAATTTCCCTCTCTTGTTACTGCTCTTTTAAAGCTAGTTGGGATTGGCGTGATTTATTCGCCTGCTTTATTAAGTCTGTGATACATCCCCCAGAAAATTAAGCTAATCTACATAACAATAGAAAAACTTACAGTGCTACAAATTCCACGGTTTGCGGTAAGTGATAAATTCATGCGTTTTCCCGCTCAATTTAAAAATCGCTACTATACTTTTCCAAGGAGCAGGATCAGGCTGGGGACCCAATAAATTCCCTCATGGCTGTTAATATCAACAAATACAGGCATTTCGAGATATGAATGACATTAATGTTCAAATTTTTAGGGATATGTCATGAGCTTGTTTAATCAGAAACAGAGTGCGGTTCTTGGTATTGATATCAGTACGGCCTCCATTAAGTTGTTGGAATTGAGTAAATCGGGGTCGCGTTATCGGGTTGAGAGTTATGCGGTTACCCCTTTACCCAAAGACGCCGTAGTCGATAAAAATATCGCCAATATCGATGTTATCTCCAGTGCAATCAAGGCCGCCGTCAAACAATCCGGCACCAAACTTAAACAAGCGGCCGTAGCGGTTTCCGGTTCTTCGGTGATGACCAAAATCATTACGATGTCGTCTTCCTTGGCCGATGAGGAAATGGAAGAACAGATATTGATGGAAGCCGATCAATACGTGCCGTATTCCCTGGATGAAGTCAATTTCGATTTCGAAATTCAAAGAGTTAACGAAAATAATCCGGAAATGGTAGATGTTTTGCTGGTGGCTTCCAGAAAAGAAAATGTCGATGATCGTGTTGCGGCATTAAACAAGGCAGGGTTAAAAGCAAAGATTGTCGATGTTGAAGCCTTCGCGATGGAAAATGCTTTTTCTTTGCTCGCCGATCAGTTCGAGGATTCGGTAAAAGGCAAAACCGTGGCAATTGCCGATATCGGCGCGTCGGTCGTGGCACTCAACGTCCTACATGACGGGCGCACTGTTTATACCCGAGAACAAGGGTTTGGCGGCAAGCAGTTAACCGAGGAAATTCAACGCCGTTACGGACTTACCTATGAAGAGGCGGGAGTGGCGAAAAGGCAGGGAGGATTGCCGGATAATTACATCGTTGATGTGCTGGAGCCTTTTAAAAAGGCGATGGTGCAACAAATTGCCCGATCTTTACAGTTTTTCGTCTCCTCCAGCGCCAATCGCGGCATCGATAGCATCATTCTTGCAGGCGGATGCGCATCAATTGCAGGCGTGGACAAATTGGTGGAACAAAGCCTTGGCGTACCGGCTTATATCTCGAATCCGTTTGTGAATATGTCATTATCGAATAGAGTCAGGCCGCAAGGTTTAAGTAACGATGCGCCCGCGATGATGATCGCATGTGGTTTGGCTTTGAGGAGCTTTGACTGATGGCGAAAATAAACTTACTCCCTTGGCGCGAGGAATTGCGCAAACAAAAACAAAAAGATTTTATTGTTGCGACCGGGATATCGGTGTTGATAACCCTTGGTCTTATGGTAGCCGTGCATCTGTATATCGAAGGATTGAAAGAATTTCAGGATCAGCGAAATCAGCTATTGGTAGCGGAAATTAAGCTTCTGGATGTTCAAATCGCGAAGATTCGCGACATCGAGGAAACGAAGAAAAAGTTATTGGCCAAGATCGATGTGATTCAAAAGCTGCAGGAAAGCCGGCCTGAAGTTGTGCATCTTTTCGATGAGATCCCCAAAACCGCCCCGGATGGCATTCACCTGACCAAATTGATGCAAACCGGTGCGGCGCTCACTTTTAACGGAAAAACCCAATCTAACGCGCGAGTGTCGGCGTTTATGCGGGCGATTGAAGCCTCCAAATGGATAAACTCTCCCAAAGTCGTAGTGATCCAGTCTCAGGATAAAAAAGAAACGGAACAGGTTAGTGATTTTACACTTACCGCTAATCAGGGCCACAAAAATGCGGAGAAGTCATTATGAATCTTTCCGAAATTAATTGGGAGTTCGAGGCATCGGGAACCTGGCCTTTGCCTGTAAAAGCTGCCGTTATCCTTATCTTGTGCGTTTTAGTCATGGGCGGCGGATATTATTACGATACGATGAACCAGCTGGAGGAACTCGATACTTTGGAATTGAAGGAAGCCGAGTTGAAAGCATCCTTTGCAAGCAAACAACAGAAAGCGGTAAATCTTCCGGAATATGTGAAACAGTTGGAGCAGATTCAAGCCTCTCTCGGAGAAATGCTCAAGCAAATGCCCACCGAGGAGGAAGTCGCCAGTCTGTTGATCGATATTTCGCAGACAGGGTTGGCGAGTGGGCTGGAGTTCCGATTATTCAAACCTGCAGGTCAAGTGAAAAAAGATTTTTATTCAGAACTGCCGATCGATATCCAAGTCATTGGGCATTATGAGGAGTTGGGGTTATTTGTAAGCGGCCTGGCTTCGCTACCCAGAATCGTGACCGTCCACAATGTGGCTATTTCACCTCTAGAAAAAGGCCAAGATCGAATGATGGTGATGAATGCGGTCGTCAAAACCTATAAGGAAGACGCTGACAAACAGCCCACCGGCGCCGCCGACAAGAAGAAGAGAAAAGGGGCCAAAACATGAAATCCGATAAGCCATCCTTGTTGATGAGTAAACTTTTATGGGTGCCGGCCTGTTGCGCATTCAGCGCCGTTTTACTTTCAGGCTGCGCAAATGAGGATTTGTCCGATTTAAAAGCGTTTATTGCAGCCGAAAAAGCCAAGCCCAAGGGTAGGATCGACCCATTGCCGGAAATTAAGGTGGTAGAACCGTTTATTTTTAATCCGGAAGGCCTCAGGGATCCGTTTGCTCCATTAGAACAAACGAACGAGTCTTTAGGTGTTGCCGCAGAAGCCGGTTCCGGCATCAAGCCGGATGTAACGCGTCCCAAGGAGGAATTGGAAGCCTTTTCGCTCGATAGTTTGAGAATGGTCGGCACGGTCAATACGAAGGCCGGCTTGTGGGGATTGATCAAGGCGAATGACAGTACGGTTTATCGTGTACAAGTCGGGAATTATATGGGCAAGAATTACGGAAAAATTATTCGAATCGTCAGCGATAAAGTAGAAGTGATGGAATTGATTTCGGATAAACCGGGAATATGGCGCGAACAACAAGCATCGTTAGCTTTGGCTGAATGATTTTCGAGGACCAAAAGATGATTAATAAACACAACGGCTTTTTGATGGAAATGTTAAGAATTTTTAAAACGTGCCTAATTTTATTTGTCACGCAGATTGCGTTCGCAAAAGCCGCCGATCTAGCCATTACTCAGATGAATGTAGCGACTCAGGCGGGAGATAAGCTGCAGATTCAGTTGGAAATGAATGGTCCGGCTGTCGCACCGAAAGTTTTTAAGACCGACAATCCTGCGCGAATTGCGCTGGATTTTTCGGGCGTTAAAAACGGTTTGCCGCAAAAAACTTATCCGATCAATCAAGGTGTGGTCAATAGCCTGTATGTTGCGGAAACGGCCGGTAGAGTACGCGTGGTGCTTAACTTGACGGAGTCCGCCCCCTTCGATACCAAAACGGATGGACGAAAAGTCTTATTAACGCTGACCAACACAAAAAAAGTCAATGTTGAGTCTTCGGCGAATTCTCAGCCGGTTACTCCAAATTCTACTATCGTCAGCCAATTGATACCGCAGCAGTCGATCATCGGTTTTGATTTTAAACGGGGTGATAAAGGTGAAGGGCGGATCCTGGTTTCTCTTGCGAACCCGAATACGGTGGTGAATACCCGGGAAGAAGGCGGTAATGTGGTAGTCAGTTTTATGAATACCCAGTTACCCGGCCATTTGAGCAAACGCATGGATGTTTCCGAGTTCGCGACGCCGGTTAAGTATATCGATGCGGCTTCCACGGCCAACGAAACCACGGTCAGGGTGGCGCTGCAGAATACGCTTTACGATTATTCATTGTTTCAGTCCGAGGGGCTGTTGACCGTCGAGTTTCGGCCATTGACCAGTGCCGAAAAAGAGGCGATTCAAAGCCAACGAGACAAATACACCGGCGATAGATTGTCGCTGAATTTTCAGGATATCGATATCCGTAGCGTCATTGCCGTCCTGGCCGAATTTACCGGTCAGAATGTGGTCGCCGGCGATGACGTCACCGGGACTGTAACCGTCAAGCTGGACGATGTCCCCTGGGATGAAGCGCTCGACTTCATCATGATGACCAAAGGATTGGAAAAATACGAGACAGGCAATGTGACCCTGGTCGCTCCGGTCGGCAAAATCAAGGACTATAAAGAGAAACAAAGGGCAAAAGAAATCATTGTTGAACAGCTTGATCCTTTGGTCACCGAATATTTAAAGATCAACTACGCCAAGGCTGAAAATTTCAGGAATTTATTATACGGTGCGGATAGCCGCGAATTAACGGCTTGCGGCACAGCAAAAAAAGGCACGGCGTCCTCCGCGTCAACTCAGGCAATGACCCAAAAAACTCAACAGCAAGCTAATAATGTGCCCAATATTGGAATTGGCGGCCTTGAAAACGGAGCACATAAACAAGGTGAAAACGATCAGCTGAATTTTCTTTCCGAGCGCGGCACCGCAGTCGTCGATTCACGCACCAATACCTTGATTGTCAGGGAAACGCCAAAACGCCTTGATGAGATCAAAAAGCTGATACGCCGATTGGATGTTCCGGTTAAACAAGTCATGATCGAATCGCGGATCGCTATTGCCTCTAATGATTATGCCAGAGAACTGGGTGTCAGGTTTGGTGTGGCCAAGGTTGCGGACGTGAATAACCGTAAACTTTTTGCGCTCGGTGGCGGAGGCACTCAGGGGCACGTAATACCCGATGATGACGGTAAACTTGTTGATGTGAGCAATACCATCGTCGATCTTGCTGCAAGCAATCCCTATGGTGCATTGGGTATGACCTTGGCCAGGGGCGCCGATTATGTATTGAATCTTGAATTATCCGCTTTGCAGGACCAGGCTCGCGGGCAGTTGCTTTCCAATCCTCGCGTAATGACCACCGATCGATGCACGGCGACGATCAGCCAGGGCACATCGATTCCATATCAAACGTCAGGCGCCAATGTCGGTACTAACACTCAGTTCATCGATGCATTGTTGCAGCTTCAGGTTACACCGCAAATTACGCCGAGCGGCAGTATCAATATGGATTTGAATATCACTCGTGATAGTCCCGTATTTACTGAAACCGGTGATGTCACTATTGATACTAATATGGTAAGCACCAACATTCTAGTAAATGACGGCGAAACCGTGGTATTGGGGGGGATTTATTCACAGGATACCAATAATGCTGTCTTTAAAGTTCCTTTTTTTGCCGACATACCAGGCATCGGATTTTTATTTAAGAAAAATGTTGACTCTGATGCAAAGAAAGAGCTCCTGGTATTCATTACGCCGAAAATTATCAAGGATCTGCTTGTTACCAACAATCCATAGCTTTTAATGCAGACAAAAAAAGGGGCTTTAAGCCCCTTTTTTATTGTATCGGGAATAAGTCATTTTAGCGGGTAAGTTATTTAATTGATTTTCTTAATAAAACAGGTATTTTTGAACAAATTTGAATCCGGCAATTGATCTTGCCAAAATAAAACAGGCATAATGATACGTTTCTAACTGATAAGTCGGGTACCGCAGCGACACACCATGCGATCTGAAAATATCTATTTAATCGGCCTGATGGGCGCCGGCAAAACGACGATAGGACGTCAGCTGGCAAAGGCGCTGAAACTGCCTTTCTACGATAGCGACAAGGCGATAGAAGAAGCGACCGGCGTCAATATCCCGACCATCTTCGAGTTCGAAGGTGAGGAAGGGTTTCGGGACCGTGAGCAGAAAATGATTCGGCAGCTTACCCAGATGCAAGGCATTGTGCTGGCGACCGGCGGCGGCGCAATTTTACGTGAAGAAAATCGCCGCTTATTGAAAGAAAACGGTTTTGTCATTTATTTGAAATGTTCGGTCGGGCGAATACTCGAAAGAACCCGTAAAGACACGCAACGCCCTCTGCTTAGAACCGATAATCCCAGAGCCCGTCTGGAAGGCCTTTATGCCGAACGTGACCCCCTCTATGCGGCGTGCGCGGACTTTAAAGTCGATACCGGCGTGCTGCAAAGCAAAGCCGTCGTCAATCGCATTTTAGAGCACTACAGAACCCTCTCATCCAAAACAGAATGAAACACCTACACGTCGAATTGGGTAATCGATCTTATCCCATTTATATTGGCTCGCAGCTTTTGAGCCAGGCAGACTTATACGCCGCGCATATCAAATCCAAACAAGTCATGATCGTAACCAATGAGACGGTCGCACCGCTTTATCTCGATAAGGTAAGGCAAAACTTGCGGTCTTATCAGGTTGAAACCGTGATATTGGCAGACGGCGAACAATACAAGACGCTGGAGACCCTCAGTCTGATTTTCGACAAACTGCTGGCCGCCAAATTCAGCCGTAACGCGACATTGGTCGCGCTCGGCGGAGGGGTGATCGGCGATATGGGCGGTTTCGCCGCGGCCTGTTATCAACGTGGCATTGCGTTTCTGCAAATTCCGACCACGCTGCTGGCACAGGTCGATTCTTCGGTCGGCGGCAAAACCGGAGTCAACCATCCGCTCGGCAAAAATATGATCGGTGCGTTTTATCAGCCCCAATGCGTGTTGGCGGATACGGATGTGCTGGATACTCTCGAGGATCGCCAGTTGTCGGCAGGTCTTGCGGAGGTCATAAAATACGGCCTGATCCGGGACGCCGATTTTTTTGTCTGGCTGGAACATAATATCGATGCGTTACGCGCGCGCGATAAAGTTTCATTGGCGTATGCCATCGAGCATTCATGCCAAAATAAAGCCGACATTGTCGCCGAGGACGAAACCGAAAGCGGCGTCAGGGCCACATTGAATCTGGGCCATACCTTCGGCCATGCGATTGAAACCGGCGCCGGTTATGGCGCCTATCTGCACGGCGAGGCGGTGGCGATCGGCATTTGTCAGGCGGCTGATTTATCGATGCGCAAAGGCTGGTTGCTGCCCCAGGAGGTTGAAAGAATCATCGCTTTGATTCAGCGCGCGGGGTTGCCGGTAAATCCTCCCCCAGCGCTCGATGCCGAGCGGTTTCTTGAACTGATGGCGGTCGATAAAAAGAATCTGGACGGCCAAATCCGGCTGATTCTGTTGGAGAAGATCGGTAAGGCGACGCTGCCGATTAATGTGGACCGTTCTCTTCTTGAAGTGACGTTGAATACTTATGGTCGAAATTGATAGTAATAGCTATCAAGTCAAATCGATGAGAATGGAGAATAAGTCGATTCCGCCTCGTTTTCTGATCACGCCGGGGAGGAGCCAAAATCTGGAGTTATTGCAGCATTTGCTCACCAATACCCATCAGGCTATTGTACTGTGCGGACCGGAAGGGGTCGGTAAAACCAGCTTGCTGGAGGTTTTGCAGAAGCGCCTGAAGGAGGAGTTGCGTTGGTGCGTGGTAAAGGGTCATAGCGCCGTCACGTTCGAGGAAGTTCAAGAACTCGTGGGACCTTTAATAAGGCATCACAGGCCTGAAACGATGCTAAAAAATGCCGGGTATGGCCATTCGCCGGAATTTCATAAAGACGTTGTTCTTGCCATCGATGATGCAGGCAAAATGGCTCCGGGCCTGATTACCCGGTTTATACAGCTCGCCGAAGAACATCCGGAGTTTCGCCTTCTTTTCGTTTTGACGCACGATCAGTGGCATATCAAAAATTACTCGGACCCTGCCATCGAGGATTGCCATTTGGTGGAAGCCAAGCCTCTGCTTCCGAAGGAATGCCGCGATTTTATCCTGCACATCGCCTCGTTCTCGAATTCGCGTAGATTGAGAAAAGGGCTGACGGACGACTTAATCGATACAGTGTATCGAGACTCACAGGGTATCCCGGCCAGAATCATTGACCGCTTTCCAGAGCTGAATAAACCCAAGGAAGGCGTGGATCCTTTAACCGTTTTGATAATTGCGGTAGTCTGTCTGGTGTCGCTGGCGCTTTATACGCAATGGTTTACCGCCTCAGGGCCTATCAACGAAAAAACCGTCGTCACAGATCGATCCGGAAGACACATTGCGCATTTCGATTTCGAACAGCCTATTATCAGTTTGCCTGTCGGCAATCTACTGAAATATGCCCAACCTTCAGATTTACCGGCTGATCAGAATGAAAGGCTTGCCAGGATTGATAAAAAAGCCGATCAGCCGACGGATGCATTGCATCGGGAGCTGACTGCTCCTCTTGCGCCTGTATCTTCGGATACGTTCATGCGCCCCCCGGATCAAGGGCGACCGCTTCCTGAAATCGCTCCGGATGCGGCGGTTTCGGCTATGCCGTCCCCGGAGCAGGTTGTTCAAGCCCCATTCGTAGATGATGTCCAATCATGGCTGGCTGTGCAGCCGGAGAATAGTTATACGTTGCAGTTGATGATATTATCCAAAGAATCCACTGCGCGGGCCGTCATCGCACGACATTCCGAATTGCAACCGGACTTGCGGGTGCTGCGGCGTATTGTGAAAGGCAAGGAACAATTCGCGTTGTTGTACGGCCTCTTTGCGGACGCCGAATCGGCAAAAAATGCAAAGAAATCGTTGCCGGCTGAGTTTAAATCTTCGGTTATCCGAAAATTTGGCGCGATCAGGAAAGACTTTCTGCCTGTGCCCAAGTCCTGAATCAAGCGGGCGCACTCACTTAATAATCCATAAATTCATACCGAATGACAGAATTAAAAAACGATATCTTCCTCAGAGCCTTATTAAAACAGCCGGTCGAGCGTACGCCGGTCTGGATGATGCGTCAGGCAGGCCGGTATTTGCCCGAGTACCGCAAAGTGAGAGAGGAGGCTGGCAGTTTCATAAAATTATGCACGAATCCCGAGCTGGCCTGTGAAGTGACTCTCCAGCCGCTTCGGCGCTTTGCGTTCGATGCCGCAATTCTGTTTTCGGACATCCTGACTATTCCTGATGCCATGGGACTGGGGTTGAGTTTTAACGAAGGCGAGGGACCGCAGTTTGCAAGACCTATCAGTTCGGCTGCCGATATTCATAATCTCGGTATTACCGATCCCGAAACCGATCTGCGTTATGTAATGGATGCAGTCCGTTTGATCCGGCGCGAGCTGAACGGCCGCGTGCCGCTGATCGGTTTTTCCGGCAGCCCCTGGACATTGGCGACCTACATGGTCGAGGGGGGAGGGAGTAAGACCTTCCGCAAAGTCAAAGCTCTGATGTACGAACAGCCGGTCTTGATGCATGTGTTGCTCGAAAAACTTGCGGAGGCGGTCGCGGCTTACCTGAATGCCCAGATTGCCGCCGGCGCACAGGCGGTGATGGTTTTCGATACCTGGGGCGGCATGCTGACTACTGAGGATTATCAGTCGTTCTCACTGGATTACGCGAGCCGCGTTGCCGCGTTATTGAAAACCGATGTGGCAGGAAAAAAGATTCCGACGATTTTATTTACCAAAGGCGGCGGGCTCTGGCTCGAAGCGATGACGGAAGCCGGTTTCGATGCGCTCGGACTGGATTGGCAAACCGATATCGGCCGGGCGCGCGCCCGCGTCGGCGATAAAGTGGCCTTGCAGGGCAATATGGACCCGGTCGCGCTGTATGCCAATCCGGAAATTATCACCGAAAAAGTCAAAACAATCCTGGAACAATACGGTTCGGGATCGGGTCATGTGTTCAATCTGGGACACGGCATTCTCCCGGACATCAACCCGGAACATGTCGGTGCAATGGTTGATGCGGTTCATCGTTTCAGTCCGGCTTATCATCGGCCGTAAAATCCCTACCACAGCATTGAGGTGATTAACATGAAAGCAATTCGAATCGTTTTATGGATTTTTGCCGCGGCGATTTTTGGACCTGCCGGCTATGCCGCGGATGAACCGGTGGCGATCACCGTTTACCGCAGCCCGACCTGCGGCTGCTGCGGTAAATGGATCGAGCATTTGAAGCAAAACAATTTCAACGTCAAAGATATCGTCAGCGATGAAATGGATGCAATCAAGGCTCGCTACGGCGTTCCGAAAGAAATGGCTTCCTGCCATACCGCTATCGTTGACGGCTATGTCGTCGAGGGGCACGTGCCGGCCTCCGATATCATGAAGCTGCTGAAAACCAAGCCGAAAGTGACGGGCCTTGCGGTACCGGGCATGGTTACCGGCAGTCCGGGCATGGAAATGGGCGGACGCGTCGATCCTTATGATGTGATGAGCTTCGACAAGGAAAACCGGTTCCAGATTTTCAACCGTTACCCCGGCAAGTAATCATGATACTGGCAGGCGATGTAGGCGGCACCAAGACGATACTTGCGCTTTTTGAAGCGCAAGGCAACGGTTGGCATTGCGTCAAAAAAACACGTTATTCGAGCCTCGATCATCCCACCTTTACCGGCTTATTGCAGCATTTTTTATCGGATTGCGGAGTTTTGTCGATCGGTTCCGCTTGTCTCGGCGTTGCCGGACCGGTCGTCGACGGCAACTGTGTGGCGACGAATTTACCCTGGGTTCTGCTGTGGCGGGAAATAGGCGCCATAATTGGCACAGAGAACGTTCGCCTGCTGAATGATCTGGAAGCGACCGCATGGGGCATTCTGGATCTGCCGGAAGCGGATTTTGTGACCCTGAATCACGGCGAACCGCGCCCCGGCAATCGTGCCGTGCTTGCGGCGGGTACCGGCCTGGGCGAGGCGATCATCGCCTGGAATGGGGCGTCCTATCAGGTTCTGGCCAGCGAAGGCGGACACGCCGATTTTGCGCCGGGGAGCGAACAGGAAATCGCTTTATTGCAATTCCTTTGGGAAAAATATCCGGGTCATGTCAGCTATGAAAGATTGTTATCCGGAGAAGGGCTGGTCAATATCTATCAATTTCTGAAGAAAAGCGCTAATGCTCCGATACAATCCGGGATTGAGCGGCAGATGGGAGATAAGGATCCGGCGGCGGTAATTGGTGAAGCCGGGGTGGCCGGCACCGATGCGCTGAGTGTGGCGGCGTTATCGTTGTTCTGCCGGATTTACGGCGCCGAGGCGGGCAATCTGGCTTTGAAATGTCTGCCCTATGCGGGCGTCTATATTGCGGGCGGGATTGCGGCAAAGATCTTGCCGTTATTGACGCGCGGGGACTTCCTGGAAGGCTATCTGGAAAAAGGCCGTTACCGCGCGGCTTTGAAGCAAATTCCGGTTAAAGTCTGCATCAATGAGGAAATCGGATTATTGGGGGCATTGGCATTCGCTGCCAGAGCATTCGCTAAATCCTGATTTTTGCAGTTGTTGCTTTGCCGGCAGAACCGATATAATGGCAGGTTTATTCAGCAAATCAGTAGGCATCGGTTTTGAATATTAAAGACTATATGCAAGGCCTTGGGATCAGGGCCAGGCAAGCCGGAACGGAAATCAGCCGCGCCGAGACGGGCAGGAAAAATCTGGCCTTGTTGAAGATCGCTGAAGCGCTCGACAGTCGCCGCGACCAGTTGGCCGCGGAAAACAGCAAGGATCTAGACGCCGGCCGCGCGAACGGCCTGGATGCGGCGTCGCTGGACCGCTTGACGCTGTCGCCGAAGGCGATACAAACCATGATCGAAGGTTTGCAGCAGGTGGCGGCATTGCCCGATCCGGTCGGCGAAATCAACGGCCTGAACTATCGGCCCAGCGGCATTCAGGTCGGGCAGATGCGTGTGCCGCTCGGAGTGATCGGCATCATTTACGAATCCCGCCCGAACGTGACCGTCGACGCGGCAGCCTTGTGTCTGAAGTCGGGCAATGCCTGCATCTTACGCGGCGGTTCGGAGTCGATTCATTCGAACAAAGCGATTGCCGCCTGTATCACTCAAGGACTGGAGGCAGCCGGCTTGCCGAGCGAGGCCGTCCAAGTCGTGGAAACGACGGATCGGGAAGCGGTCGGAGAATTGATCACGATGGACCGCTATGTCGATGTGATCGTTCCGCGCGGCGGCAAAAGCCTGATCGAGCGCATTGCGAATCAAGCGACGATCCCGGTGATCAAGCACCTGGACGGCATTTGTCATGTCTATATCGACGACTCGGCCGACATCGACAAGGCGGTCAGAATAGCGGTCAATGCGAAAACGCACCGTTACGGCGTCTGCAACGCAATGGAGACGCTGTTGGTCGCGGAAGCGATTGCCGGGCAAGTGTTGCCGGTTTTGGCCGAACAGTATCGGCAAAAAGGCGTGGAACTGCGCGGCTGCCCGAAGACTTGTTCGCTGATTCCGTCCGCGCACCGCGCCGCTGAAGAAGATTGGGCAGCCGAATACCTGGCGCCGATCCTGGCGATCAAAATCGTTGCCGGCCTTGACGAGGCGATCGCCCATATCAACCGTTACGGCTCCCAGCACACCGACGCGATCGTAACCGAAAATTACACCTTGGCGCGGCGCTTTTTGCGCGAGGTGGATTCGAGTTCGGTGATGGTGAACGCCTCGACGCGTTTTGCGGACGGTTTCGAATACGGCCTGGGCGCCGAAATCGGCATCAGCACCGATAAACTGCATGCGCGCGGGCCCGTAGGTTTGACGGGCTTGACTACCCTGAAATTCATCGTGCTCGGTGACGGCCATATTCGCCAATAAATGATCGGCATTTTCGGCGGCACCTTCGATCCGGTGCATTTCGGCCATTTGCGCGCGATGCTCGAAGTTCGGGAGATCTTCAACCTGAATGAAATCCGGCTGATTCCGAATAAAACTCCGCCGCACCGGCTTGAACCTTTCGCAACGTCACAGATGCGGCTTGAAATGTTGCATCTGGCGACCGACACTTTGCCCAATGTGGTGATCGATACTCGCGAGATGGACAGGGAAGGGCCGTCTTATATGGTCGACACACTTCTGTCGCTACGCAAAGATTTTCCGGAACGCCCCTTGCTGCTCTTTGTCGGAGGTGATGCCTTCAACGGATTGACACGCTGGCATCGGTGGCCCGAGCTGTTCGATTTTGCGCATATTGTTGTGATGACCCGGCCCGGCTATTCGACGCAACATCAGAACGCGATTTTCCAGGCTCGGCAAATCTTAGAAGCGGTTGAGCTGGCGAGGGACAAAGCCGGAAAACTTTTTTTTCAATCGATTACCCAATTGGATATCTCGGCCAGCGCAATCCGGAAAATGA
The DNA here is from genome assembly GCA_051061095.1 of Methylomicrobium sp. GTDB lineage: Bacteria > Pseudomonadota > Gammaproteobacteria > Methylococcales > Methylomonadaceae > Methylomicrobium. The sequence goes on from JBPFEE010000034.1 coordinate 39,821, forward strand.
TTGCGGAAAAACGCGATCCGCGTTTTTTATTGCCCGATAACGTATTAGACTATATCCATAGTCATCATCTCTATCAGAATGCCTGATCTTTCGATCGGCTAATTTAGGAAAACGAATGCAAGCAGAAGAAATACTCAACATCGTCCAAACTGTGCTGGACGATAAGAAAGGCAAATACATTACGACACTCGACGTTCGCGGCAAGACCAGTTTTACCGATTATATGGTGCTGGTGACCGGGACATCCGATCGTCATTTAAAGGCGCTGTGCGATAATGTGGTCGAAAAGCTCGCTGAATCCGGCGTGAAGCCGCTCGGTATGGAAGGCGATTTGGGTTCGGACTGGGTCCTGCTCGATTTGGGCGATGTGATCGTGCATGCGATGACTGCTCAGTCGCGCGAGTTTTACCAGCTTGAGAAGCTCTGGTCGGTGGACCAATCCAAAGAGTCAGGTAAAGCGGGTTAGTTTGGTTTTCCCTAACTGCTTGTGCAGTTAGGGAAATAAGGTGATTTATTTCATCATTTCTTTCTTGAAGATCGCATCGATCTTGCGGTTGGTGTCGCTCGGATACTGCACCGGTGGCGGTGCGGGCGCCGGTTCTGCTGCGGGGAGAGGCGCGGCGGCCTGCGGGGCGGGCGGAGGCTCGATCTCAGTCTGTCTTGGTTCCTGATGAAGCCGCATCACATCGCCGTAAACGGTATCAATGTCGAAATCATCCCATATATACAGCGGATAGATAATCGGCTTGGTCGCCAGCGGCAGGGTGACCAGATCAGCGATGCCGACGCCCATACGTCCTGCAGTATGAATCATGCCTTTTGCCAAACCGCCGGTAATGCCATAAATAAAATTGCTTTGATTTGTGGTATTTATCACATTTTTCGGCATTTCGAGCCATCCCGTCGCCAAATTCGCGAAACTGTTTACTGCTTTCTCGCCGATGCGTTCACCGTAACTCTGCGGCTTTGTCGGGATTCGAGGAGACGGAGCGTCGATGCCGTCAGGATACGGTGATGTCCTTTGCTGAGCCATCGTCATTGGCGTATAGGCAACTGTCAGGCATACGAGTGATAACGAAGCAAAAAACCGGGAAAAAATAATCATATCTGATCCTGCTGGTAGGAATTGTCAATACCCAGCAAGTATAGCAGAGCATTTTTTCTTTACTTTTTTAATGCGTTCGCCAGTGCGTTTGCCATTGCCCCCCGCATCGGCGGCGAGGGCGGGGCCGTTTTGCCTTGCGGTTTGCGTGGGTTCGCCTCGCGTTTCGGCGTATGAGTCACTTCCGCATCCGATTTCATCGAGAGGGCGATGCGTTGCCGAGCGACATCGACTTCGATCACTTTGACTTCGACGATGTCGCCGGCTTTCACGACCTCGCGCGGATCCTTGATGAAGGTGTCCGCAAGATGTGAAATATGCACCAGACCATCCTGATGCACGCCGATATCCACGAATGCGCCGAAATTGGCCACATTCGTGACCACCCCGTTCAAACGCATGCCGGGCTCAAGATCGGTGATCTTTTCGACGCCTGCCTTGAATTGAACACTTTTGAACTCAGGGCGCGGATCGCGTCCGGGTTTTTCGAGTTCGCGCAGAATGTCGGTGACGGTCGGCAAGCCGAATCTGTCGTCGGTGTAGCGGGCCGGGTCGAGCCGTCTCAGGATTTGCGACTGGCCGATTAGATCGCGGATCGATTTGCCGGTGTCCTTGATGATCGCTTCAACCACCGGATAGGCTTCCGGATGCACGGCGGAGGCATCCAAAGGGTGATCCCCGTTCGTGATGCGTAAGAAGCCGGCCGCCTGTTCATAAGCCTTGTCGCCGAGGCGCGGCACTTTTTTCAGCAGCGCGCGGTTCGCGAACGGGCCATGTTCGTCCCGGTAGGCGACGATATTTTCACTGACGCTTTGCGATAATCCGGACACCTGTTTCAGCAACGCGGCGGAGGCGGTATTCACGTCGACGCCGACCGCGTTCACGCAGTCCTCGACGACCGCGTCCAGACCGCGCGCCAGTTGCACCTGATTCACGTCGTGCTGATACTGGCCGACGCCGATTGATTTCGGCTCGATCTTGACGAGTTCCGCCAGCGGATCCTGCAGGCGTCTGGCAATCGAGACCGCGCCGCGCAGCGAGACGTCGAGGCCGGGAAATTCTTTCGCCGCCAGTTCGGAGGCCGAGTACACCGAGGCTCCGGCTTCGGAGACGACGATTTTGCTGAATTTTAATTCCGGGTGCTGTTTCTGCAAGTCGGCGACCAACTGATCGGTTTCGCGCGAACCGGTGCCGTTGCCGATGCTGACCAATTGTACCTGATGCCGGCCGATCAATTTGGCCAGCGTCGCGATCGATTCATGCCAGGCCTGCCGGGGCGGGTGAGGGTAGATCGTGTCGGTCGCCAGCAGTTTGCCGGTCGCATCGACGACCGCGACCTTAACGCCGGTACGGATGCCGGGATCCAGTCCCATCGTGGCCTTATGGCCGGCGGGCGCGGCCAGTAACAGATCGCGCAGGTTGCTCGAAAATACCCGAATCGCTTCCTGTTCAGCGGCTTCCCTGACCCGCATTTTCAAGTCCAGATCGATGCGGGTGAACAGTTTGATTTTCCAGGCGAGGCGCGCCGTTTCCGCCAGCCAGGCATCGGCCGGTTTATTGGTGTTGGTCACTCCGAGCTTCCGGGCGGTAAATTGCGCGCAGAGATCGTGTTCCTGTTGTTCATCCTGAGCCGGTTTTAAAGTCAACGTCAATACATCTTCGTTGCGGCCGCGCAACAATGCCAGCGCCCGATGTGAAGGAATCTTATTGATCGCTTCCTGATAATCGAAGTAATCTCGGAATTTGCTTGCCTCCTGTTCCTTGCCGGGCGTTACGGTCGCATGCAGAATGCCCTTGCTCCAGGTTCTCTCGCGCAGTTCCGCCAAGAGTTCGGCATCTTCGGACAGGCGTTCCATAATGATTTGGCGTGCGCCTTCCAGTGCCGCGGCGCTGTCCGCTACGCCTTTCTCGGCATCGATAAAGCCGGCGGCCAGTTGTTCGGGGATCAGGTTGCGGTCCGCCAAAATCGCATCGGCCAAGGGCTCAAGTCCCGCTTCGCGGGCAATTTGGGCTTTCGTGCGCCGCCGGGGTTTATAAGGCAGGTATAAGTCTTCAAGGAGCGTTTTGGTGTCGGCGTCATTGATTGCCCGCTCCAGTTCCGGCGTCAGTTTCTCTTGCGTGCGAATGCTGTCTAGAATCGCCGCACGCCGCTGGTTCAGTTCGCGTAAATAGATCAATCGTTCTTCAAGCGTTCGCAGCTGCGTATCATCAAGACCGCCGGTGACTTCTTTACGGTAGCGGGCGATGAACGGCACGGTCGCGCCTTCATCGAGCAATGCGACAGCGGCGTTGACTTGTCTGATATTGACGGCGAGTTCTTCGGCGATACGTTTGATAACGTCCATTTTGAGTGCTGTTTAGTTGAAAGCGCCAAATTTTATCAGTATGCAAGGCCGGCTGTTGAGGAAATTTTCTGAAACGGCGTTTCAAGGTCTCGCTTCAAAACATCGAAAACAATAAGGTTGAGTTTGTTGTTAATGCGCAACAGAGGCATAGCCGTAATTCGGCATTATGATTTTAATTTGCTATAATCATCCCAATAAAACGAGTAACGGTAGAGTAAGATAATTTTAACCGGCCAAGAACTAACACGCCTTGCTGAGTGTCAAAGTCAACATAAAAATGCAGGAAGTCCTTGGACAGCGGTCGAAAATCACTACGCTAAAAGATACTCATAATAAATAAATAGAGGTTACGTCGCGCCTTGAGCGTGATTAGACGATGCAGAACAATAGACGAATTTTACCCAGAATAGTGCTGTTAGGGCTATTGGCAGGTTTGCTGATAGTCGGTATTGTAGTCGTCAAATTTGTGCGCGAAGAAGTCGAAACGTCGCGGTATCAGGCGCGCTATCTTTCTGACATCAGCAAACAACTCAGCTTCAAACTCGAAAAGGGTCCGAGTCCGTCGATCCGCTACCCCGAATACGGCCCGTATGATCAGCGCATGGGCTATACCTTGTTGCCCGAAGCGGTCGACAGGATGACCAAAGTCGGCTTTTCGGTATCGGCCCAGGCGGTTTCGTCGCCGATGTTGACCCAATTGATCGATGACGGTTTTTTTTCGATTTATCATGAAAAAACACAAGCCGGTCTTAAAATATACGATCAGACCAATCAGCTGATATTCAGCAATATCTACCCGAATCACGGCTATCCCAATTTCGAATCGATTCCGCCGTTAGTCCTCTATACCTTGCTGTTTATCGAAAATCGGGAATTGCTGAACGAAGCGAAAGTTACCTTGAACCCGGCCGTCGAATGGGACCGGCTCGGTTATGCCAGCCTGCAAATGGTTGCAAACAAGCTTGGCGTGGACAAGAACGTGCCCGGCGGCAGTACGCTGGCGACCCAGATCGAAAAATACCGCCACTCGCCGAATGGCTATACCAACTCCGTAATCGATAAATTTCGCCAAATGGGTTCGGCTTCAATCCGCGCTTATCTGTGGGGCCCGGATACCCGTGAAATGCGCCGTCAGATTGCATTGACCTATCTCAATTCGATGCCGCTCTCCGCCGCTCCCAAAGTCGGCGAAGTGCATGGCTTGGGTGATGGGCTTGCGGCCTGGTTCGGCGCCGATTTCGAGGAAGTGAATAACTTGCTGCGCGCGGCCACGCAGAACTCCGGCGAAAGCATTACCGACCAGCAGGCGGTCGCTTTCCGTCAGGTTCTCTGCATTTTGCTCTCGCAACGGCGTCCGTCCTATTTCCTGGGGCCGGGCTATAACGCCTTGCAAACGTTGGCGAATAGTTACCTGCGGCTAATGGCCGATGCGGGGGTGATCTCCGCGTCGTTGCGCGACCGGGCTTTACAGGCCGAGGCCCTCAAACCGTTGCCGGCCGATTCCATGCCTTCGCAATTCGTGTCCGAGAAAAAGACGCAGGCCGTATTGCGCACCCGACTGGCGCAAGCGTTGAACGTCAAAACGATTTATGATCTTGACCGTTTGGATTTAACCGCCAAAACCACGATCGATTACAACACGCAGCAAGCCGTAGCAGCTGCCTTGCGCAAGTTGGGCAATCCCGAAGAAGCACGGGAGGCCGGAGCTTTCGGCGAGCGTCGGCTGAATGAAAATGTCGATCTGTCGCGTGTCGTCTATAGTTTGATGCTGTATGAAAAAACGCCGAAAGGCAACTTTCTCCGGGTACAAACCGACAATCTGGATCAACCCCTGGATATCAATGAAGGCATCCGTCTGGATTTGGGCTCCACTTCGAAATTGCGCACGATGGTGCTTTATTTGCAACTGGTTGCCGAGATTTACCAGCAATATTACGGCCAACCCGTAAAAGAATTGAATAAAGTGGCTCTGCATCCCAGAGACTATCTGAGCGCCTGGGTGATCACCCAACTGAAAGCCCAGCCCAAAATCGATTTGCAAACGCTGCTGGATCAGGCCCTGGATCGTAAATATTCGGCCAGTCCGGGGGAATATTTCTTTACCGGAGGCGGGCTCCATCATTTCAATAATTTCAAAAAGAGCGACGACTTTCAGATCATGTCGGTGCGCGATGCGTTGCGCGATTCGGTCAACCTGGTATTCATCCGGCTGATGCGCGATATCGTTTACCATTATCAATATAAACCTGACGGCGTGGCGCGCTGGCTCGACGACCCGGAAAGCCCGAAGCGCCAGGAATATCTGGAGCGCTTCGCCGATCGGGAAGGGCAGGTTTATCTCGGCCGGTTTTTTGCCAAGGCGCAAGGCAAAAGCGAAGAAGAACGCCTGGACCTGCTGACTAAACGGGTATGGCTCAAATCCTCGCGGCTGACGATGTTGTATCGGGCAATTTATCCTGATCATGATGTGGCGCGACTCGACAAATTTCTGCGCGCGCATCTACCCAAAGAGATTGTCGCAAAGGAGGACATTTATTCGCTTTACGAAAAATATTCCCCGGAGAAATTCGATCTACAGGATCAGGGCTATATTACCAAAATCCATCCGCTCGAATTATGGCTGGCCGGTTATCTCGCCAAACATCCGCAGGCAACCCGCGAGGAAGCGATTGCCGCCAGCGCTCAGCAACGTCTGGATGTCTACCGCTGGCTGCTGAAAAGTAAAAAAAGAAAGGCCGGACAGCAGCACCGTATCATGAGCATGCTGGAAGCGGAGACCTTTAAGAAAATTCATGCGGCCTGGAAGCAGGTCGGTTATCCGTTCGGCAGGCTGACGCCTTCTTACGCGACTTCGATCGGCGCCTCCGGCGACCGGCCTGCGGCGTTGGCGGAACTGGTCGGCGTCATTTTGAACGACGGCGTCAGAATGCCGACCGTCCGCTTTGAAAATCTGCACTTTGCGGCAGGAACGCCTTACGAGACGATTTTGGCTAAAACGCCGAACGAAGGGCAGCGCATTTTCCCGCCCGAAGTCGCCAGAGCCGCCAGAAGTGCGATGATCGGCGTGGTCGAGGGCGGCACCGCCGCGCGTCTGAAAGGGGTTTATACGGACATTCAAGGCCAAGTCATCCCGATAGGCGGAAAGACCGGAACCGGAGATCACCGCAAGGAGATGTTCAATGCGCGAGGCCATATGATCGGCTCGCAATTCATCAGCCGTGCGGCCGTGTTTACTTTTTTCATGGGCGACCGCTATTTCGGCGTGATGACCGCCTATGTCGCCGGCAAAGACGCCGGAAGCTATAACTTCACCAGTTCGCTGCCGGTGCAGATCGTCAGATTCTTAAAACCAACGCTGACGCCATTGCTGAACCGGCCGACGGACAGCGACGGTAACACCTTATCCGAGCCGAAAATGGCGTTGGCTTCGGGTCAATAAACTCTTGCGGGCGGCGAATTTCCGCCCATTCAGAAGAGGCGGGGGTTCAGAATAAAATTCGCAACCCCCAACTTCCCCCCCATGAAAATCTCACGCGTCATGTCTCTGTTGCTGATTTATCTGCTAATTCTGCTGGCGGCGTTTCTGTTGCAGCGCAAAATGATGTACTTCCCGTCCCGTTTTACTCCGACGCAGCAGGATCAATTGATGAGGGGGCTGAACCTGCAACCCTGGCCGTCGGCTAGCGAAAGGCGGGCCATAATCAGCCGGGTTCCGGTTGAAAACGCAAAAGGCACGGTGCTGATATTTCACGGCAATGCAGGCGCGGCGCTGCACCGGACCTATTATATCGAAGCTCTGCAGCGGTTGGGCTACCGGGCCATTATCGCCGAATATCCGGGATACGGCGCGCGCGACGGCTCGCCTTCGGAAGCGGCGTTGATCGAGGACGGCATTGCGACGGCGGAAAGGGTTCTGCAAACGTACAAAGAGCCGTTGTTTCTCTGCGGCGAGTCGCTGGGCAGCGGCGTCGCGGCGGGGGTTGTCGCTTCGCGGCAAGTACCGATTCGAGGATTGCTGTTGATTACCCCGTTCGACGCAATGGCGAAAGTCGCGCAGCATCATTACTGGTTTTTGTGGGCGCGCTGGCTGGTTAGGGATAAATTCGACAATATCACGAGGCTGCGCGATTTCGGCGGACCCATTGCGGTAATTTTGGCCGGGCGGGACGAAGTGATACCGAACCGGAACACGCTCGCCTTGTACGAGACGTTGCCTGAGAAGAAAAAACTTTGGCGTTTCGATAACGCCGGGCATAACAGCCTGCCTTTGGAGCCCGGGCATCCGTGGTGGCAGGAAGCGATGCAATTTATCGCTGATTAAGCGGCCGCTTGCTTCAAACTCGCCATATCGATCACAAACCGGTAGCGCACATCGCTTTTCAACGTGCGTTCATAAGCCTCGTTGACGTCTTGTATTTGAATCACTTCCACATCGGCTGCGACGCCATGCTCGGCGCAAAAATCGAGCATCTCCTGCGTTTCGCGTATGCCGCCGATCATTGAGCCGGCCAGACGCCGGCGGCCCATCACCAAAGGCGCGGAAGACAGCGGCGTAGGATCGGGCATGCTGACCAGCGTCATAGTGCCGTCGAGGCGCAGCAGGTTCAAGTAAGCATTGTAATCGTGCTGTGCCGAGACCGTATCGAGAATGAAGCTGAAGCGGCCTGCGTTCTGCACGAAAGCCTCCGCATCGCGCGTCACGATAAAATCGTCCGCGCCGAGCCTGAGCGCATCTTCGCGTTTGCCCGGCGAATGGCTCAATACAGTCACGTGCGCGCCGAACGCCTTGCCGAGCTTGACTCCCATATGCCCGAGGCCGCCGAGACCGACGACCGCGATCCTGTCGTCCTCCTTTACGCCGAAACGGCGCAACGGCGAATAGGTCGTAATGCCCGCGCAGAGCAGCGGTGCGGCGCGCTCCAGCGGCATGCCGGCGGGGATGCTCAGGACATACGATTCATCGACGGTGATCTGCGTCGAATAGCCGCCGTAGGTCGGCGTTCGGCCGTCCTGTTCCCGCGAGTTATAGGTAAAGCTCGCGCCGTGCCGACAATACTGTTCTTCGCCCGCTTCACAGGCTTCGCAGTGCCGGCACGAATCGACAAAACAGCCGACCCCGACCGTATCGCCGACCTGCCAGCGGCTGACCCCGCTGCCAATTTGCGCAACGGTGCCGATAATTTCATGGCCCGGCACCATCGGATAAATCGATCCGCCCCATTCGTTGCGCACCTGATGAATATCGGAATGACAGATGCCGCAGTACAGGATATCGATCAATACGTCATGCGCGCCGGGTTCGCGGCGGTCGATCGTGTGCGGAGCCAGGGGAGATGTGGCGTTGGCGGCGGCGTAGGCAGGTGTTTTGATCATAGTGGTCTCCTCTTTATGGTTTCATCAGTTTTTAAGCAATTTGACCCTGGGAGCAGCAGATAAGGTTCAAGGCTTAACGTTCCCTCTTCCTCAGGAAGAGAGGTGGAGTAAGGGACGTCAAATTGGTCTTCGGCATTTTTTCGGTGATTTGATAAAACAAACCACGTAGGGTACGCTGCGCGTACCTTATTGATGTTTGGTTTATTGAGAAAGGTACGCGCAGCGTACCCTACAACCGGAATTTAAAACCTGCCATTAATCCGCAAAATCGTAGACTTTATAATGATCCACCAACGGTTTCAGCACTTCCTGAATCACCTTATGATGTTCAGGATGTTTCGAATAATTCTCCAGCGCCTCCTTGCTCTCGAACGTCGCGGAAATCGCAATATCGAAGCTGTCATCGACCGACGGACTCGGCTTGTCGCGCTTGATGCCGGCGGCAGGGCCTATGTCGTAACTTATAACGCCCGGCAGTTTGGAAAGCCGCTTGCTGCCCTCGATATATTTCCGCCGCGCTTCCGGATCGCCGTGCTGTTTCAGCCAGATCACCACGAGATGATGCACCTTGCCGTCGATCGTGGTCGCCGGCCGCTCGGCATAAGCGGCATTGCCAAGCCCCAGGGCAGCCAATAAAATTGCCAATCTTTTTAAATGAGTTGTTTTCATCATGAAACCTCCGGTAAATAAAAATTGATTATATGACCGCGAAGTGTACCAGAAAATTCGGAGAGTTCTATTGGATTGCCCGCGTGAGATTGTCCCTGAAACCGGCTATGATAGGGGTTAGAAAGCTATTATTCGAAGGACTTCGACGATATGCACAAACTCCCTGAAACCCTTTATAGCGCCGCCCAAGTCAGAGAACTGGACCGAATTGCGATCGAAGAGTTCAAAATTCCCGGCTATCAGCTGATGTGCAGGGCCGGAAGCGCGGTATTTGAATGCGTAGCCGAAAAATGGCCGCAGGCGAAGTCGCTCGCGGTATTTTGCGGCAGCGGCAATAATGCGGGAGACGGCTATGTGATCGCGCGGCTGGCATTGGAGGCCGGACTGGGCGCCTTGGCGATCTATGCAGGCGATCCCGAAAAGCTGAAAGGCGATGCATTGACGGCTTATCGGGATTATGTCCAGGCGGGGGGCAGGGTAGAGGCATTCCAGCCGGGGCAGGCAATCGAGGCCGATCTGTTGGTGGATGCCTTGCTCGGCACCGGTCTGGATCGGCCGGTAACGGGGCTTTACGCGGAGGCGATTGCGGCGATCAATCGATCAGGTGTGCCTGTTATTGCCGTCGATATCCCTTCCGGTCTGAATGCCGATACCGGCAATGCGATGGGCTGTGCCGTAAAGGCCGATTGCACGGTGACTTTTATCGGGCTGAAACAGGGGCTGTTTACCGGCCAGGCGGCCGAGCATGTCGGCGAGATTGTATATGACGCGCTGGGGGTGCCGGACGATGTTTTCAAGCAAGTCAAAGCCGGCGTCTTTCGCGTAATTCAGAAGCGATGGGAACCGCGCAATCGCTGCGCGCATAAAGGCAATATGGGGCATGTGCTGGTCGTCGGCGGCGATCTCGGCTATTCGGGCGCGGCGCGGATGGCCGGGGAGGCCGCTTTGCGGGTCGGAGCCGGCCTGGTCAGCGTCGCGACACACAGCGACCATGCCGGTTTGATGAATCTGAACCGGCCGGAACTGATGTGCCACGGCGTCGAGAACGAGGCGGATTTGATGGGTTTGCTAGATAAGGCCAACGTTGTGGTGCTGGGGCCGGGGTTGGGGCAGAAGGAGTGGGGCAAGGCCATGTTCGGCGCCGTGCTGAAATCCGCCAAACCGGTCGTGGTCGATGCGGACGGCTTGAATTTATTGGCGTTGTCGCCCACGCACAAAGCCCATTGGATACTGACTCCGCATCCCGGCGAAGCAGGGCGTTTGCTGCACAATTCCACGCAATCCGTTCAACAGGACCGGTTCGCCGCGGCGTCGGCGATCCGGGCGGCTTACGGCGGCATTGCGGTATTGAAAGGCGCGGGAACTCTGATCGCGAGCGGCTCGCGAATCGCGGTGTCGACAACCGGCAATCCGGGCATGGCCTCGGGTGGGATGGGCGATGTGTTGTCCGGCGTGATCGCAGGATTAATCGCGCAAGGCCTTGCTTTACAGGAGGCGGCCGAGCAGGGCGTGTTTGTGCACGGCCGCGCCGCCGACCTGGCGGCCGCGAAGGACGGCGAACGCGGCCTCTTGGCAACCGATTTATTTCCTTATTTGAGACAGTTGGTGAATTGATGCAGCGTTATTTAGACTCTACAGAAGCAACGGAACGGTTCGGCGCGGCGATATGGCGCCTGTTGCCGCCGAAATGCCTGGTGTTTCTGCACGGCGATCTAGGCGCGGGCAAGACCACGCTGGTCCGCGGTTTTTTACTGGCGGCAGGCCATCTCGGCGCCGTGAAGAGCCCGACTTATACGCTGGTCGAGGAATACCAGGTCGGCGGCCGGAAAATCTATCATTTCGATTTATACCGTTTGGCCGATCCGGAAGAGCTGGAATGGATCGGTATCCGCGATTATCTGGACGAGGAGTCTATCTGCATCGTCGAGTGGCCCGAGATGGGAAAGGGAATGCTGCCTAAAGCGGATGTGTCAATTCGTTTGTGCGTGAAGGACGCAGGTAGGCTGATCGATGTCGAAGTTTTTGCGGATGAGCTACAATTTATTTGCACGCGTTTGTGATTCTGTGCCATGACATTGAATATGTAATACAATTTCGTTCAGTACTTTTAGTCAACGATTTCGATTTGCATCAAACAAAGAGCCGGATTGCCCGTGCTTTGCTTCCTTATCATCGTTTCTATCGTCTTTAGGCAAGGGTATCAAAGTGTTTCGACCAGAAAGAATTTACAGTCAGAGCAACCCCAAAACAGGAATCACCGAATGGTTTTTTTCTGCGCGGGAAGGCAATTTTGGGCCCTTTGGCAACAAAGAAACCGCGACCAGAGAACTTCAAGCCTTTATTAGCTGCTGCATTAAAAACGGCGACGATGGCGGGCGCAAGTCCGGCAAAAAATCCTCGAAATTAAGCCTCGAACCGATGTTTGATTTTGCCATTAAACGCCGGGAATAAAAAAGCGCCAAACGCAGCGGCCGATATCGTCAAGCATTAGACTGCGTATCACCCAATCTTGGTCACTCGGATTCTCATTCCGGGCGATGGCCGCCGGATTATTCTCGACCCGCCACCAAGACGCCGCGCGATCAAACTGAATCTGCCCATGATAGTAAGAATGCGAGCCTTTCCAGTCTCACCCATTTTGAGCAAAAGTGTAGGATGTGCCGACGTAAGGAGGCGCACCGAGTGCCCTTTGGGTATCAACCGCGACCGATGCGCTTCACTACGTTCAGCACATCCTACGGCCCTTAGAAAGCATTTCATGGAATTGATAAAATACTTAAGCTATAAAGAGAATTTATCTAAATAAAATAGGTAGCTTATAAGTACGTTTAGTATAGTCAGTTCTACTGTTACTAGTCTCAAGCAGACCAATATGTGCTCCAAATGCTAGAAACTCCCTCAATTCTTTTTCATCATCACATATAATTTTTAATATTCTTTTTATTTCTGAATATGATAAAGGATTTTTTAGAAACTTCTCTCTGCCTGAGCGTACTTCTTCTATTAAAGGTTTCCACTTGTCGCTAATATTAGAACAAGTTTCCCATACTTCAAATTTTAAATCTTCGTATGCAGAATACATACAATCTCGCAATATCAAAGGATACTCATTATTTTTATCAATTTCTATTGAATGAATGTCGGGGTTTGATTTATAATATCTTCTTGTATACTCTAAGCTTTTTTGTAAAAACATTAAAATTATTCTTGGTGTCGGTTCCCCTGAAGCCAAAGAGAAATGAGTCTGAAGATATATAAAAATGTCTTCCCTTTTTTTAACTTTCTGGTTGTTTTTATGATCAACCATAGAAGGAAAAATTGTTTTTATTAAACATCGGCTTAAAGCATCGTTTAGATTAATTTTTCTTGCGTCTCTTGCATCCATTTTTCTAATGCTTTTATTTAAATGCTCTATTCCTCTATATAATGCTTTATATAATCCTATAAAAAACGGTATCTTTCTTACATATTTGGATAATATAGGGTATTTTTGAGAAATTCTCCTAGGTTTTGCAGAAAGATTCTCTTCTTCTAGTAATACCTCAATTTTTCTGATATTGATAACGTTAGCCAAATTATATAAGACACGTCGTGCAATAAACTGACGCATGTTCTCAGGACTCCACTTTAGCTCAACAGTTTTAGCTTTAACTTTATCATAGCCTAGGGCTTGAAAATCCAACTTATAAAACAAATCTGTTCTTAGAAAAAGACGGAGTTTTATATTAGTATAGTTGATGTATCCCCTCTGGCAGTGCAATAGCCCCTGTATAGCTTTCTTCTGAGCATCATACTCTTCCTTTACAACAAACTCGTCTAATTTATCTATTAAGATATAGATAACTGCCTTATTTTTATTTAAAAACTTATTAATTTTATCCTTATAATCATCTATTGATATAGTTATTGTTTTACTAGAGTCTTGAGACGAAGAATATGTAGAGGGTTCAATTGATGCATAAAAATTTGGTGTCGCAGTACCCATATGCAAATTATCAATCTTAAAACCCACAGTCTTTTTTTGTTTAAATAAGGACTCTAATAGGCCTACATCTTTAGTTTGAAGATCAAATGCTTGATTAAGATGATCATGAATCTCATTAATTTGAGATGCGCTTGGATATTCTTTATTTAGTACGCTAATTACTCTTAGAATTAGAAATATTTCCCAACTAAATCGAAATTTAGTTTCTAAATCATATGAATCATCCAAAAATTTTGAAGTTATTCTTTCTTTTATAGATAAAAAATGGAGTTCCTCATCAATAAGTAAAAACGTGCAACTCATTTGTAGTCTTATAGCCTAACCGGGTTTCAACGCTGAACGCTCACGTATCATGAACCTGGAACTCAACACCGCCGAACGTCTTACCCTGCAAGCGCTTTCTCTTCATCACCGGTATGC
>JBPFEE010000035.1:0-50925 GCA_051061095.1 Methylomicrobium sp.
GTTGAGCCTGGCCCGCCGGAAATCGTAGTCACCCGAGGTATCGTAAGACAGCAGCTCTTTTTCCGGGCGGCTGATCACCGACCAGGTCAGCTCGTAAAAGGTCAGCTCTTTGCCGGTTTCCTCGTTGAGCAGATGCGTCACCCGCAAATTGCCGATAGGCTTGTCCGGAAACAGGGGCGCATTCAATTCGATATTTTTGTCGATGTGCGAGCGCGCGGTTAAATGCAACTGCTTGGCGAGTTTTTCCAGGAACTGGGTGGTATAGCCCGGCACGTGATCGCCGACCCCATGCACCATCAGGACCTTGGTTTTTCCCCGGTTCTTGTCCAGGCTCTCACTGATGCCGGGAAACGGGTTGCCCCAGATCTGGCAGAGCCGGGTATCTTCGCTTTCCGTTTTTTCCAGCAGCGCTTCCGCCACGCCTTTGCCGATGCTCGAGCAGCCCGATAAATACAGGCTGATCGAAAGCAATGGCAACAGCCAGCTGTTTTTAATAGGGCAACGTTTCAGTGAAATAGTCATGGCGTTATCTCGGGCATTTTATAAAGTTGAGTCGGTGAGCAATTATCATGTCTCGGTTCATCGAACGACCAATTCCTGATTCATTCAAGAGGCTTCTCAATCTCCGCCCGAATCAGGCTCGAAAATTCGGGCGAATGACCGGCGGCTAAAGCCCTGCCATTGATCCGCGCTTGCTTCTGTAACTCGGAAAAAGGGATTCGGGAACTCAGGCGCCCGGATTCGTACAGATATTCCGGCACGTAGCCGCTCAGCAAAATCTTCCAGGAAAACGGCAGATGCTGGGGATTGATCCGGGTATTCAGCCAAATAACCGTGGTGCAATTGTCCAGCAAGGTGTTGTAAAAAGCCGGCTTGGCATGCAATTGATTGATCTTTTTCATATATTCCAAAAACAGGCGCCGGGCGTTTTCCAGCGGGCCCTGCAGACGGTAGAGGTAAACTTCTTCCGGAGGATCCTTACGGTAGTTGGTGCGCAGGCGGATCACGTCGCGTTCGTCCGCGACGATGTAAATCAGTTCAAACTGGCGGAAAAACCCTTTAATGGTCGAATAGCCTTCGCCGAGCTCTTTGCGCGCCTCGATCGAAACGGCCAGATGGTCATTGCCGCCAAAATCAAAACTGAGAATCGTATGTGCGATCGCGGGTCCCATCCAATAGACCGCAATCAGGTCCACCCCCTCCAGCTGGTTCAAGTCATAAGTTTTGGTGTAATAACCAGGCCGATAATCGAACTCGCTCCGGTAATCAAAATTACGGATATTGTGGACGGTGACCTTGTCGCCCTCGAACGTGGCATAGGCCAGTTTGGCGACATCCGGCTGCCATTGGCGTTCATTGGACGGGCCGATCAAAAACCACCACGTCAGAATGGCTGCAAACCCAATCGCATAAGCCGACAAACATCGCTTGCGCCAACGCGGAAAACATAAGCACATCAGCGTCAGCAAGCCGCACAAGCCGAAAACTACTGCAATCACAGCCTGGAAGACGTCACTCCGGGAATCGCCGAAGTAAACGGCCAAGATTCCCCATAGGGTGGTCCCTATCAGAATCATTGCCATGAATAACGTCTTTAAAAATTTTCTCATGCGGGTCGTGGTGCCAGGATTGGCTCCCCTCTCCCTCCGGGACGACGGCATGGATGCAGGAGGTAGGCAACAGCTCCTGCGTTGCCGAGAGGGACGGGGCGAAAGGATAAAATAAGAAAAAGCTTCATTTTGATCCCCTCATCCCAGCCTTTTCCCGGAGGGAGAAAGAGAGAAGCTTCTTAACGGCATTGCCATCCATCTCCTTCCTCAAAAATCCAGATTCGTTCTGACACCCACCACCCATGCTGACTTCGGCCCAGGCAGATCCATGGGCGGCACGGGCCCCAGACCGGGCTGGTTCGCACCGGTCAATGCAATGCCGAATCGATATAATGTACGTCCGCGGTAACATGCTGCCAAGGCGTAAAAACGGCATTATAATAAAGCGCCCAGGTATCTACGTTGGTCTGGACAGCGTCCCCTGTTCTTAATAGGGATGCCAACTGCAAACGGGGGTCGGTACCGAAATCGAGCTTCTTCCGGTCGAAGCCGAAAACAAAACCGACAGTGGATTTGCCGGGCAAACCGGCAAGGGTATAGCCGATATGCCATTCGGTCAGAAAAGTCGTTCCGTGGCCGCGCTCGGAAGGATCATAACCCGTGGTTTCTTCCGCATTGATAAAACCCGCCGTGCCGATGATATTTTTGGGGGGCAGAAAAATGGCCGTTGCCCCTAGGGTTGATAATAACGGAACGGCGGCGCCGATAAACGGAGTAAAAAGATCGCCGGAATATGTTTCCCCGCCGACGGACCCGACGGCCTGTACGGCCTGGCTGAATGGCAGCGTGCTGCATAAACCCATCGTAATGAAGGGACGCATCGTTACTCCTCTGTTATACATATCAGAACTAATAGGAAATATCGCTATCGAACTAGTCATATCGATTAAACCTTAGTGTACTCCTGAGCTAAGCAGTTATTAGCATCCAAACCTTATGGTATATTAAACAAGGATTAACACAGTGGCTATTGGACTTTAGGCCAAGTTTATTTGAAAAAAACACCACCCCGCAGATTGTTGAAAAAGGTCTTCTGCTTGCAATCGCCGCGTGGAAACGATGCTTTCATCGCAAAAATTTATTCATTGACTTAGTGGATGATCAGGATGGCTATTCTGCATTATACGGACTCGCTCAGGCATCCGGACGACGAAATAACCTTTAATCCAGCTCGTTTAGCAGCTTTTCAATGAACTGGATGACTACGCTATGGTCGATGCTGGCGTCGATATCCCTAACCTTCGCGGTGCTTCACCTTTTTATCGGCTTTAAGGGCATAAGGCCAGAGGCGAATTTATCGTTCGCAGCCGCCGCCATCGCTGCCTCCATGATCACGTGCATGGAATTGCTGGCCATGCAGGCCACCTCGATCGCACAAGCGGCGACCATGCTGCGTTGGGTTCACGTTCCCATTCTGGTGCTGTGGCTGGCCATCTTTTCCTTCGTACGCATTTACTTCGATGCCGGACGATCGTGGCTAGCGTGGACGGGAGGAAGCTTGCGCGTACTCGCGCTCATCCTGAGTTTCACCACGGGGCAGAACCTGTTTTTCAAAGAAATCACCGGCCTCAAACAAATCGCGGTTTGGGGCGGCGAAACGATTTCGATCTCTCAAGGCACGCTCAACCCCTGCTACGTCGCGGGCCCGCTCAGCGTCTTGTTTCTCGTGGCCTTTGTGCTGGATGCGGCTATGACGATGTGGCGCCGGAACACTGTCAACGACCGCCGCCGCGCCGTCATTTTCAGCGCCAGCATCATTTTTTTTCTGATCGTAGCGAGCTTTCATTCTTTATTAGTGAACATGGGAGCAATCAATTCCCCCTATCTCGTGGGTTTTTCCTTTCTGCCCATTCTGATCGCGATGTCCTATGAGCTGAGTTACGATATGTTGGATTCGGTGCAGATCACAGACCAATTGCGGACGCGCGAAGCCGAAGCGCTTATCAACAAGCAACGGATGAGGCTGGCGGCGAGCGCGGCGGATCTGAGGCTGTGGGAGTGGGATATCGTGCGCGACAAAATTTGGAGTTCCGATAAAAACCGAGCGTTGTACGGCCTCGACGAACCGAAGGAAATCAGTTTCGACAACTTTCTGGAGATCGTCTACAAGGAAGACCGCGAGCGGGTCAGACTCTCCGTCGAAAAGTCGATTAACGGAAACGGCGATTATGAGAACGAATACCGCATCCAGATGCCGGACGGTCAACTTCGCTGGTTTCACTCGCGCGGCCGCATCAATTTCGGCGACCGCCATCAACCGCTTCGAATGTTAGGCGTTACCATCGATATTACCCGCCGCAAACTGGCGGAACTGGAGGCGCAACAGCAGCGCAACGAACTCACCCACCTCTCGCGCGTGAACCTGCTTGGCGAACTGTCCGGCTCCCTGGCGCATGAATTGAATCAGCCGCTGACGGCCATCCTCAGCAACGCCCAGGCTGCGCAACGATTTCTCACGCGCGACAAGCCCGATCTTGCCGAAGTGAGGAATATACTCGACGATATCGTCGCCGAGGAGAAGCGCGCCGGCGATATTATCCAGCGCCTGCGCCTGTTGCTGAAGAAGGGGGAGATACAGCGCTTGCCGCTTGATCTGAACAAGGTCGTGTATGAAGTCTTGAGGCTTCTGCATAGCGATTTGGTAAATCACAGTATGGCCGTGAATCTCGACCTCGATCGGAAACTCCTCCCTGTGATGGGCGATCGCGTGCAACTCCAACAGGTATTGCTTAACCTCATCATGAATGCCAACGAAGCAATAGCTAGCCATAACGAAAACAATTGCAAGCTATTTATCCGCACCGAGCAGATCGACGATACCAAAGCTCGGCTAGCCGTCGCCGACCAGGGTTCCGGAATTCCCTGCGAATCTATCGACAGCATCTTCGAGCCGTTCTTCACGACCAAACCCCATGGCATGGGTTTGGGCCTCGCTATTTGCCGCTCTATCATCACCGCCCACGGCGGGCAACTCTGGGCTGCCAATAACAACCCCGTCGGCGCCACCTTTTACTTCACGCTTCCGCTCCATCATCAAGAAAGCGCATGAACGCATATGTTCCGACCGTATTTGTGATCGACGACGATAGCGCCGTATTGGATGCCTTAGGGCGTCTGCTGCGTTCTTACGATCTGAACGTGGCTACGTTCGCTTCGCCGCAGCAATTTCTTGATCAATTAGAATCCTGCCAGCACGGTTGCCTAGTGCTCGACGTCGAGATGCCCAACCTGAACGGACTGGAACTGCAACAGCAGCTCGCCGCCCGGGGTAATGAGCTGCCGGTCATCTTTTTGACCGGCCATGGCGATATTCCAATGAGCGTACAAGCGATGAAACATGGCGCCGTCGACTTTCTGACCAAACCGGTACAAGCCCACGACCTGATCGAATGCGTCCACGACGCGCTCGAAAAAGACCGGAGCAACCAGCAAACGCGCACGGACATGGATGAGATCCGGCAGCGGATGGCGAAGCTCACGCCACGCGAAAGGGAAGTATTGGACCATGTCGTTGCCGGCAAGCTCAACAAGCAAATAGCAGCCGATCTCGGTACCGTCGAAAAAACGATCAAGGTCCATCGCGCCCATGTGATGACCAAATTAAAAGTCCGCACGGTGGCCGATCTGGTGCGTCTGACCGAACGGGCAGGTAAAAACATTTGATAAAACCCTGCGCTTTTCCCCGCATTGCTTACATCGCATTTTCCGCTCAATCAGCAGACCCGCGTAACTCCCTGACGGCGTCAGCGAGCACTGATTTAACCCCCATGGCCGAGAGCCAAACCGATCGCATCGAGCAATACCTGGCCGTCAACCGGCTTGCGCAAAAAAGCCGCAATCCCTTTATCGATCGCTTGCTCGTAGGTTTCCTCTCTATCATCGCCGGTGATTACTATCACCGGCAGCTTGATATTCAACTGAGCCAATCGATCCAACACCGCAAGGCCGCTCATCGGCATCATGCAGATATCCAGCACAAGACAAGCCGGTCTATCGCCTTCGAGAGAGCGAAAAAAATCGACGCCGCTTCTGAAGGATCGCGCGGTAAAACCCGCCGAACGCAGCAACCGATCCAGTCCTTTGCATATCGATTCTTCGTCGTCAATGACGGCGATAATTGTCTTATTACTATTCATCGTGGCCTTACTTTAACGGCTTCGGACTATCACTACTATTGGACCTTGGTCTAATACCGAGGAGGCCGGGAGACCGGCCCGCCGTTCTCGAAAACTAAATTTCCCCCGTCCATTCTCATGTTCAATACGAATGCGTTGTCTCGTAAAATAAAACTGACAGTTTCGGTTATGTGTCTCAAAAAAGCCGCATAATGAGATCCCGGCCCACATTCGGCCAGCGTTGCCGCACCCGGCATTATCTTGAGGCGATCACCTTCCCGTGTATATTGACCCTGCATACGGTTACAATCGGCTTTGGCTCGATAGGTGCCGTCCGGAAGTAAAGTCAGCGTGTATTGGTCCGGGTCGTCGACCGCGACGTCATCCAACTTGGAGTTGTCTTTAAAGCGCTTCAATTTCCAGACAATGCCGGTAATTTCTGCGCTCGAATCGATGGTCACGGCCGGATTTGTACTTTGCACCCACTTGCCGTCACGCAAACGATATAATTGTTTGATCCGTTGACTAGGACGGCACGCCGGATCGCTTGGTCCTCTAGTCAGGACTTCCAGGCGGACTTCACCGCCGGCAATCGACAACGAACCGATCCGGACACGATCGCCCAATGGCACGCTATCGGTCTGGCGGAGTTCATTACCGGCATTCCGCATCGCGATCAGGTGCCTGAACGTACCCGAGCCTCCGCTCTGCCAGGCCAAAATGACCGCCGCATCGCTAACACCGTCATGATCCAGGTCGCCTAAAGAGAACTTGTCGAGTACGACCTTGTGCCTCTGAGTGGCGCCGTCTCCGTACTGACGGTTAAACTCGCCATTGTCGAGGCGGAATTCACCCAAAGAGTCGATTTGGTAGCCGGCATTGGCGATATCGTGCGCGGTCAACCCCTGCGGGACGGCGCCCTGATAGGATATGGCGGCGTTCCCGCCGGAAACACTGCTGCATGCCGTGATCGAGGCATGGGCAACCAAAACTGCGATGGCCGGCAATTGATAGGTTTTCATTTTTACTCCTGATTTGAATGGCAAACCGTTCGCAATCGGATTATTTCATTCCTTGTAATTCCTGCACCAGCCGTTTTATACCGGTATCGTTCGGAAGCACTTTGTCAGCTTTCCGTGCATAAATCAGCGCCGATTTTATGTCGCCGGCCTCGCGCAGCATTGAAATGAGCGCGCCCAGAATTTCGAGATCATAGGGCTGGCGAATTTCGGCGGCTTTCAAAACCGCCAACGCTTCGCGCGGCCTCCCGGCCGAATGTAAACCTATGGCATAAACATAAGCGTAGCGCGCATTATCGGGAGCGTACTTCGCTGCCGCCATCAGTTCTTGGAGTGCAGCGGCCGTATTGCCTTGGCGTACCAACACCAAGCCCAGGGCATGGTGCAAATCGGCAGCGTTCGGCAATAACGCCAGCCCCCGGCGCAGTTGCTTCTCGCCTTCGTCCTCGCGGCCCTGCTGCCGATACACATCGGCGAGATTCACATAAGCGCCGGCGAAGAGTGGATCCAGCTTCAGCGCTCGCTCGTAGGCCGCAATCGCCGCATCAACCCTGCCCTGACGCCATAAAAAATTGCCCCGATTCACATTTTCCGCTGGCCAGTCGGCATTGATCGTTAAATAATCCTGATATTCCTTTATAGCGTTTGCGCGCACTTTTATTTGCTGCGGCGAAAACTGACTGTCAGGCACATCGGCCAACAGGCGTGCCGCTTCGACACGGACACCGCGTATCGCATCGGACAGCAGCGGTGCCGCAACCTCGACACGGCTGCCCGGATCGGCAGACTCGAGAAAACTTAGCGCCGCGATCCGCACCGACGGATCGGCATCTTGTACCAACTGCCGCGCAATTCCGAGTAAATCCGGAGACAGCATCGGTCCAGCCAATGTCGCGGCAGTCGCGCGAACGACGGCAGGACTGTTCGCGTCTTGAGCGAGCTCAAGCAAGGCGGGCAAGGCTTTAACTCCCTGCGTGACTCCTGCCTCCAACACGTTGCCGTAATGCGGACGCTGCCGCCAGGGTTTTCCGTACCATTTATCCAGCGCGCTAGCAGCCCATTCGGGTTTACGCTCCTGATGGCATTGCGTGCAGGCGTTCGGACTACCCAATGATGACGACAAGTCCGGTCTGGGCAGACGAAAGCTGTGATCATGCCGGCCGTCTATGACCATGTAATTCTGTTTCGGGGCGTGGCAGTTGATGCACTGCGCGCCGCTGGAACCCGTCTTGTGGAAATGGTGCTTGACGGTATCGAATACAGCGGCATCATGGCAGCGCGCGCACAGGGCATTGCCTTCGGCGCGCAGCTTGAGCGCGTGCGGTTCGTGGCAGTCCAGACAGATAACGCCTTTCTGGTACATCTTGCTCTGGCGGAACGAGCCCCAGGTATAATCCTCGTCGCGCTGCTGGCCGTCCGCGTAATAGGTAGGTTGCGTCAACAGCGCCGGGCGATGGGTGTCTTCCGGCGGCGCTCCGGGCATGCCGCCTTCGGCCAAGGTAGAACGGCGCGCATGGCAGGCCCAGCAAGTATTCATCAACGACTCGCCAGCCGGCCTGTCCCGCTGCGCAAACTTTGCAGTGCTTGCCGGAAATTTCCAAGCCTCGCGCCAACGGCTTTCCAACCGCGCCACGAGTCCTTTTTGATCGTCGTGCGCATACGGCGGCTGCGCCCGTTTTGCCCAGTCGATATGCTGCGACGCAGGACCGTGGCAAGCCTCGCAGGACACATTCAAGGCGCTGAATGTCGTTTTATACGTATCAGTCTCCGGGTCATAGCCTTTTTTGAGAGCAGTGGAATGGCATTCGGCGCATTGCATGTTCCAGTTCTGGTAACGTCCGGTCCAGTGCAGTGGGTCTTGGTGATCGATAGCCTGGCGAGGATACAAATGGAACCAGCGCTGTCCACCTTCCGATTTCGTACGGCTGTCCCAGGCGATACTGAGGGCCTGGTAGCGTCCGCCCGGAAATTCGATCAAATATTGTTGCAGAGGGGTAATGCCGAAGGTGTGTTTGACCGGATAATCGGCAATTTTGCCGTCAGGCCCGTCAGTTCGGACCATATACTTGCCGTCATGCTTGAAAAACGTGGATTCGACGCCGAAGTGCTCGAACTTGGCGTTATCGAAATCGCCGAGCACCGTTTGCGCATTCGCTTCCTGCATCGCCAGGGCATGGTGCGAATCCTTCCACGCCTCGAACTCGTCCTTATGGCACTCACTACACGCCTTCGCGCCGACATAATCCTTAGGCGGCAAAGGAGACATGGATTCATGTTTTCCTATAACTGGCAACTGTGCCTGGGGCGGCGGCCTAAAATAAATGATGCCCGCAACCATAACTGCGATCACTGCGAAAGCGAGAATGATAGCGATCCGGCGTTTTTGTCCTGTCGGCGTTCCCTGCGGCGATTTTAAATTTAAAACCGGCACTTTTGGAGCGGCCCTGGCAGGTTTTTGCGGCTTGCGTCGGCTCATACGGGAGGACTATCTCGATTTAATTAAAAGGGAAGCTTGTTCGAATTAAAAATATATTGTGCCGGGTTATATGTAGCCTTCCCGCGTATCGCAAATGAATACCGGAATGGCTTAAGCAAATTTCTTCTTCAATCTCCAAAAGCAAATAGCGGAAACCAGTGCCATCCCGCAAGCGAAACCGATCAGTAGCAAAATTTTCCTAAAGGTATAGTCCACCAATGCTTGGCCGCTGGCCTGGGCTTGGCCGACCGCCGCGCCCAATCGCAGTGATACTGCGTCAAGCTTCCCGGAGGCGAGAGACTGATCGAACGCTTGCAGCAATTTCACCAGGTCTTGCGCGGTGGCGTTGATCTGCTCGGCGGCGGCCGTGTAGTCGTTGATGCGGAATGGCTCGGCCTGCGGGTCCGACGGCCTGGCCTGGAGTTGGCGCACCACATCTTGAAAAGTCTTTAACGTGGCGGCGGACGCATCGGACATCTGTCTGCCTGCGTCCAGGGCTTCCTCCGTCTGCGCGGCGAGACGGGTAAGACCCGGCTGTTGCTCTTCCAGGGCCTGAACGATCTGTTGGCGCTCCGCGCTGATGAGTCCGGGCAGGCGCTCCGCCGTCAGGCTGAAGCGTTCCGCCGATTCGGACAGTTGGGCGGTATTGGCCAGCAGTTTTTCCATCTGCGGAATTTCCGCCGTCTGCACTACCAGCAACTCGGTTTCCCAGCGGATCAGGGTCGGCATGTGCCGGGCCAGGAACAAGCCCCGTTCCGCGAACAGCCGGGTATTGGCCAGTTCGCGCGTAGCGGGGTCGAGTCCCATCAAGGGATCTATCGAGAGCAGATTGAAAACACTCGTGGTTATCCCCGGGCGGGAATTGCGACTACTCTGCGCCACCTCGGACGCGAAGCTAAGCGAGCCGAGATCACTGGGTGAACGCACGTTCGGGTGTTGTTCGTGCCAGGTTTTGATCGCGGCGCGCAGTTCCTCGAGCTGTTCTTTTTTCAATGTCGTCGCGGCGATCCGCCAGACCTCCTTCTCGACCTCTTGTGAAGCGAGCAGATAAGGTTTTGCAGATTCGCCGTAATACTTGGGTATCCAATAATCCTCGACATTCATCCGGTTCAAACTGGAGAGGATGGCCATATCGAGCAGATTGGCATAGGTGTTGGCTCCGGTGACGATGGCCAATATATCTTTGGTCGTGGTAATGCGGCGCCTCAGCAGGGTACGCCTTCGGGTCGACTTATCATCTTGACGCTGCAATTTGCCGATCGCGAGATTGAATACTTCGATGGAGTTGTCGGCAATTCGGAGCAATTGGGATTGCAGTTCCACGGGATCGGGCTCGCCGTTTTCCTTGTCGAACACCAACATCGCGCGGAATCCCTTTTCAGGCAATTCCAGGGTCGTTTTCAGCAAATTACAGCCGTTCACCCCGATGACGAAGGCGAACAGCAGAAAGACTTTCAACAGGCGTTTATATGTTTCCACGGAACATCCTAATGCACGCCTCAATTCCCCTGGATCGTGACAACCGGCGGTTGGACTTTGTCCTCTTTCTCAGACAACGCCATGATGATCATCAGGAAGGTAAAAATCCCTTTTGACCTGAAGTCACGGTCGTCGATCCAATACCAGTAGTCGCGATAGTTGACTGCCGCAAAGGCATCCGCCGGCCGCGACCTTTCCGCATGAATCCTGATCAAGGGCAGCAACGATTGAGTTCCCCCCGCCTCCGGAATGGGCGGATAAGTACGCCGTTCCGCAATGTGCTCAGGGGGGACTTCGACATTGGAAGCCAGCTGATTCAAGATTTGGAACCCGGAACGGGTCTGCACAGCGATCACATCGTCCTTTTCAGGCACCACTCCATAAACTATCTTGAACTCCTGAAGATCGGATCGCAGCCCCAACAGCTTCCTGACCAGCGTCCTATCGGCCTCAATCTCGGGCGGAAGATCCTTTTGACTGATGACCATCAGCATACCCTCCTGCTTTGTTCCTTTTGACATTTCCACCCGCAAATCTATCACTCCGGAAGTCTGGAGACGCTGCAGGGCCGCCAGCAGGCTGACGAAATCGGAATCGGCCGCATGGCCTCGCGCTCCGCCTTTGCGATTCGAGAGTCCGTTGATACTTTGCACCCCAATCTGCAACAGCGTGTCAATGGGCCAGCCTTCTTCGGCGCGCATGAGCAGGGCCGGAGGCGGAATCGGGGTGATCATGACTTGCATAAAATGGGCGCCGGTCAAGGGCGTATAGGTGATTGTCGGGCGATCGATGTAGGTTGCCGCAGACCCCAGATTCAAGATATCGCCCACTGCGCTGGCACTATTGAGCGATGCCCCCACCGTCAAGGCACCCTGTAACTGGTAGCCGCTGATGATCTGACCCACGTCCAGAAAGACCGGCGTATCGGCATAGCGCATCTTGACGATATTGAGCAAGGTTTGCTGTTTCCAGGAACTCGCAATCGCATTGATGTAATCGAAGCGGTCCCGATCGACGCTCGGCGGTCCAAAGCTCGCGCATCCCGGCAAACCGAGCACGATGCCCGCCAACAGGGAGAGGCGGCCTAGTGCAGACCGAGCGGAGGCCGCATCCCGGTATTTCAGGCGGCGTTTTAAAAGACTGCCGGAACAGGCCATGCTATTGCTCTCCAACTCTCGAGTTACCCATTCTGCTCTTCAATCTCTTTTCCCGGATCATAGTAATATTCCCACCAAACGCTTAATTAGATCTTCCAGGGAAATCAACGTCAATGTCAGCGGCAGCAACGGCGCCAGCACCGCAACAGCGGTTTGCAGCACGGCGGTTTTACTGAACGGAAACGGCCGCATCGACTGTACGACTTCAAAGCTGCCCGCCATGTCGTTCAAGGATTGGATATCTCCGCTGCCGACCAGGGGTTCATCGGGAGGCGCTCCGCCGCGCAGCCATTTATCGTCAAATTCACGAACGTAGCGGTTCGCCAGTGCGCCATACTCAAGCAAACCCTGCCGCCTGGTTTGCGCCAGGCGGGGGGAGAACACGCACAAGGGGCCGAGCACGAGCAGGCAGAAAAAAACCACGGCGGCTGCGATCTCCGGTTTAAAGTCCAAGAGTGATTTACCCTCATAGAAAATGTGGTTGGCGATCAGGCCTGCCAGCAAAGCGCCTTGAGACAGCAGTAACGGCATAAACGCCGCCGCGCTTCCCCCGAGAAAACCGAGTCCCGCAGCGCGATCGGGATGTGTCGGCACGAGATGCAGTTCCAGCCTCGAAACCTGCCACAGAAACCGCGCCCAGATGAAAATACGAAAAATCCATCGATAACCAAGGAATTGATAAACCGGAATGCTGACAAAGGCGTACCAATACCCTGCCGGAGAATATGTCCGATGCCCATCCACGACGGCCGCATACCAGGTGTCGGATGCCAGCGCCAATTGGCTTGACCAGAGGTAATGCGTAGCCGTCAATACCAGGATAATCAGCAATAACTCGATCACTACCGAATTGCGCAAACGTAACGCAGAGCCGATAAGGGCTTCGAACTCCGGGAGGGATCGCGCTGGAACGATCCCGCGTTCGATAAATTGCCGGACGACCAGCCTGATCCGTTGATGGACCACGAGTTCCGCGACCAACAGCAGTGGCAAGGCCACAAGAAAGCGGACGTGTACATCCACGTCATAAATAAAAGGAACCTTAATAGCGCCGCCTAGCGCCTCGCCGCTCAACACCGAAAGTACCAGCAACGGCATCCAGGTCAATAGGGAAAAGAAAATTAATCGGCGCTTGACCAAACCCAGCGTATCGGTGGTTAGCCCCGCGCGGATAAAAAGCTGATAGAGCGGCCCCCCCAATACCAGGGAAAAATCATCGGACTTCATGTTATCGGCTGAATAGTGCATGGGATTTTTCATGTTAAAAAGTCGGGATAATTTTGAGGACTGATAATTTTCGTCGCCCATCAAAGAGGAATCTTTGGAAGCCTTTATTTCATTAATAACCTTCGAGTTGAAATGGGGATCGAAAACAGCTTCCAGAATTTATCACTTTCAGCATCAGCTTTACTAGATAATTTATCGTCAACGTTGTCAAAGGCGGCTTTTCAATAAAGTGAAAAACTTAATCAACCTCTTACGGCATCACCGCAAGCCCCCTATTATCGTGAAGCCATCCATTTAGAGAGGTATTTATATTTCAGCACCGTAGAATGCGGTGATGAATGAACCGCATCCTACGGTACTTTTCCGACGAGAAAAATACGGATGACTTTTTGGGTTTCCCTTATGACTTAGTGTGATGAGAGAGGGATGAGGCGTTTGGAGTAGCCGAAGCAACGTCCATTTATTCCAGCTGATACGCAAACTAATTTTGAAAATTTACCCTTCGTATCAATTCAAACACGCTATAACCCCATGCCGGCAAATGGAGATAGAGCCCTGGTGAGATAAGGCTATCACTGCTGCAATCATAGCTTTCAGGACCCAGTAAATTGTTAAGCTTGTACATGCAACCGCCAGTATTCGGCAAGGGAAGCGAGGTGTAACACTGGCTTTGGTTCGGTGAATAGTTAACCGCAACAATCGCTTGTTGCCCGTCTCGTCCTTGCCAAAAAAAAGCGATTATGCAGTCCGACGTCCAATTGCCCTCCCATGCCGGCTTGCATTCCAGCAACTGCCAATCCCCATTGCGGAATACATCCAGCCGCAGAGCATGAAGGAGATGACTATAAAACTCCTGGAGCCCTGAATTGATGGGTTGCTCCGGCCCGCGACAGAGGTGTACAGAAATCTTCTTCAGCCATCCTTGCAATTGCCCCTCATGAAAGAAACGCAAGCCGGGATTGAAATAGGTCAAAACAGCGGCGGCTTCGTGGACGTGTGCCGGAAAGGCCGCGGCGGCGCGGGGTTCATCGTGGTTCTCCAGGAAACGGGCGGATTTTTGCTGATAATCCAGGTCTGCCCAGAAATGTTCCCGTACCGGACGGGCCTGTTGCCCGCGCAGGCGATCGTACAAGCGTTTGTCGTAAGTATAATCGAAGCCTTGCTGCTGCAGCGTCCATTCCAAATCCCAGTAAACCTCCGCCATGAATACAAAGTCGGGATGCTTTTCACGCACTTTTCGGATAGCCGCAGGCCAGAATGGTTCAACGGCGATGCCCCAGGTGCGTTGAAAGATGTCCGGCAACACCAGCATCGCCATGTCGCAACGCAGGCCGTCGCAGCACCGGGAAATTTTTAACAATTCCTCTATCTGGGCGGACTGCAGGGCCGGGTTAGCGTAATTGAGCTGCAAGGTATCCGGCCAACCGTCAAAATAAGGATCGCGGCCGTAAGCCTTAATAGCAGGCCCTTGCGGCAATTCCAGTTTGATAAAATTTTGCGGCTGCCCGGCGAGCTGCTCCTCCGTGCCGGAAACATAATATTCCGGATGTGCCTGCACCCAGGGATGGTCGGGAGCGGTATGGTTGGGCACAAAATCCAGCATCAATTTAAGCCCCCGCTGGTGTAAACGGTCGCGCAGACGTGTCAACGCTTCCGCCTCCCCTAATTGGGTGTTGAGGGTATAAGCGGTAATCGCAAAGCCGGAGCCGCAGATATCGTCCTCCTGCAAGTCCGGCAATAGCTCCCGATATTCGGCGAGCCATTGTGGGTTGGAACGGGAGACCTTGCGCCCTGCGGCTCCGATTTGCCACACGCTAAGACAGTAAATCCAGTCGAAGCCCAGATTCGCCAGTTCATCCAGTTCGGCATCGGGAATGTCATCCAGCGTCGCCGGGCGGCCGATTTGGCGCGACAGCCGATTGAGCCAGACACGGGTATTGATTTGGTAAAGGGAAGGATAAAGTAAGCTTTTCATAATTTACTCAAAATTGAGCAGCAATTGAAACTTTTATTAGGAGGCCAATAAACACCCAACCTCCCCCTTTGAAAAAGGGGGATTGAGGGGGATTTGTCAGGAAAAATCTCCCCTAACCCCTCTTTTCCAAAGAGGGGGACTGAACAAACACTCACAGAAGACAGAAGACGGCAATAAACATTGCAGGCCTCCGCCTTCCAAACCCCATCATCACTTGCCGACAGTTTTCTTGATCGCCGCCATCTCGGCATCCGCGCCGGTCAATAACTCATTCGTTATATCACCCATGCCCTGAATGAGGCGAGCGATGCAGCCCGTCCAGCCGGTCTGGTGACTGGCGCCGATGCCGGCTCCATTATCGCCGTGGAAATATTCGTAGAACAGCACCAGGTCCTTCCAGTAGGGATCGGTCTGGAATTTTTCCGATACTCCATAGACCGGCCGATCGCCGTTGCCATTGCGGAGGAAAATGCGGGTCAGGCGTTTACTCAGTTCCTGCGCCACCTCATAAAGGGTCATGTATTGCCCCGAGCCGGTCGGGCATTCCAACGTAAATGTGTCGCCATAGTAGCCATAAAGCCGATAGAGTGCAGAAACCAACAGGAAATTAACGGGCATCCAGACCGGCCCGCGCCAATTGGAGTTGCCGCCGAACATCCCGGTATTGGAATCGCCCGGCAGGTAGTCCACGCGGAATTCCTGGCCCGCATGGTGAAACACAAACGGATGCTCCTGGTGATAGCGGGACAGCGAGCGGATGCCATAGGGGCTGAAGAACTCGTTTTCATCCAGCATCCTGGCCAGGACGCGTCGCAAATTCTGCTCGTTGAACACCGACAGCATGCGCCGACCCGATGCGCCTGGCTGGCTGGGCAGGTGCATATTCGATAAGAGTTCGGGGTGGCGGCGGTAAAAGGCTTGGGCCCTCTGGATAAAGTTGGGCAAGTTCTTAAAGTCGGCTTCTTCAAACAGGGCCACGGCCGCTAGCGGCAGCAGTCCTACCATCGAGCGCACCTTCAAGCGCATGGCCGTGCCATCCGGCAAGCGCAGGACATCGTAGAAGAAGCCGTCTTCTTCATCCCACATTTCATCCTGGTGCTCGCCCAGCCGGTCCATCGCCCCGGCAATCCACATCGTATGCTCGAAAAATTTGCTGACGAATTCTTCGTAGAGGGGATCGTGAACCGCCAGTTCTATGGCAATCCGCAGCATCTGCTGGCTGAAAAAGATCATCCAGGCGGTGCCGTCCGCCTGTTCCAGGTAGCCTCCGGTGGGCAGCGGCGAACTGCGGTCGAATACCCCGATGTTGTCCAGCCCCAGGAAGCCTCCTTCAAAGACGTTGCTGCCCGTCCGGTCCTTGCGGTTGACCCACCAGGTGAAGTTGACCAGCAGCTTGGAAAAGGCATATTTGAGGAAGTCGACATCGCCTTTCCCGTCATTGCGCGCCTTATCCATTAAGTAGATTTGCATGGTGGCATAGGCATGCACCGGCGGGTTGACGTCGCCGAAGTTCCATTCATAGGCAGGGATTTGTCCGTTGGGGTGCAGGTAGTCGTTACGCAGCATCAAGTCCAACTGGGTTTTGGCGAAGTCCGAGTCCACGATCGACAACGGCAGCATATGGAACGCTAGATCCCAGGCGGCAAACCAGGGATATTCCCACTTATCCGGCATTGAGATGATGTCATCGCAGTAAGCGTGAAACCATTCTCCGTTGCGTATCCGATGGCGCTGTTCCGCTCCCGACCAAGGGGTGACTTGGTGTTCCTCCAGCCACTTATCCACGTCGTAGTAGAAATATTGTTTCGACCACAACATGCCGGCGAGCGCCTGACGCATCAGTCCGGCACGATCCGGATCGGTTTCCTCGATGACCGTTGGAATAACCTCGTGATAAAAGGCATCGGCTTCCTGAAAGCGGGTTTGGAAAATGCCATCAAAACCCGCAAACGGAGTAGCCATCTGACCCGGAGCGGTCCGGCTCAGACGCAGGCGAACTACTTGCGTTTCTCCAGCCCCCACCGACAATCGATAGTGCGGGGAGACTTTTGTCCCGATCTGGGCCGGATTGACTGCTTCCTGCTGCCCGTGCACCAGGAAATTGTTAATGCCGTCCTTAACGTAAGGACTCGCATTCGCTTCGGCAAAGAGGCGGGCTTTGTTGGATTCATTCTCCGTAAACAATAGCGGAACATTGCCGTCGCAGTAGAGATAGTACTCGTCCAGGATCTCCAGAAAGAACGGGTCGGTATGATAGGCATGCACGATGCTGCGTTCGGCATTCTCCAGATTTTGCAGCACGGGTTTGCTGCCGCCGTCCGTCCAGGACCAGGTATTGCGGAACCAGAGTGTCGGCAACACATGCAACGTTGCCGCCTCCGGGCCGCGGTTGGCGACGCTGATTTTGATCAGCATGTCCTCGGCATCGACTTTGGCATATTCGACAAACACATCGAAATAGCGGTCTTCGTCGAAAATGCCGGTATCCAACAGTTCATACTCGAACTCATTACGGCTGCGTTGTCGGTTGGTTCTAATAAGGTCTTCGTAGGGATAAGCCGCCTGCGGATATTTGTACAAATATTTCATGTAGGAATGGGTAGGCGTGCTGTCAAGGTAGAAGTAATACTCCTTCACGTCCTCGCCATGATTGCCCTCGCTGTTGGTCAATCCGAACAACCGTTCCTTCAGGATAGGGTCTTTCCCGTTCCATAAGGCCAGGGCAAAACAGAGAATTTGATGGTCGTCTGAAATGCCGCCCAAGCCGTCTTCTCCCCAACGATAGGCGCGTGAACGCGCCTGGTCGTGGGTAAAATAATTCCAGGCATCGCCGTTACTGCTATAGTCTTCGCGTACGGTGCCCCACTGCCGTTCGCTCAGGTAGGGCCCCCATTTTTTCCAGGGAATATTGCTCTCGCGGGCTTCTTTTAGCCTAGTTTGTTCCACTGTCATATGAATGCTCCCGCGTTTAGTAGTCTTTTGTTGGTTTGGTAATCATTCATATACGCCAATTCATTCATTATCAGAAGACCGACTTGTAAATCATAAAACGCTAAATCATCATTCTATTCCTGTGTAAAGAGGTCGCGCTATTGGACTTTAGGCCAAATTGATTTTAAGAGACAACGAAATTTTCTGGCCAAAAGCACTTAGGTTCTGTTGACATCTCGCAATAATCGTAAAAACTCTGTTCATTTTGAGCGAAGATGAGCAGCAGAACTGAATTTAGCGATAGGAAGAATTAAGCAAATTGGCGGCCGGTCAGCTGGCCGCCATATGCAACGAACCTGCGCGTCTAGTCCAGTTTGCTCTTATAAACATCACCTTCGGGGCTGAGCAACAGTTCATGATCTACGCCGTCTGCATCCTGGAACTCGACTTCGTAAACGGGTACGCCTTTCAGTTGGCCCATATGAACTTTCTTCAGTTCCCATTCGACTTCAACGGCATTCGGATAGAGCGTCTTGAACTTCTCCATAGCCCCCTTGGGCACTTCCGACTCGGGCACGTCCTTGGCGGCCACTGGGGTCGCCATTGTCAGACCCAGCATCACTGCTCCGCCAATCAATCCTGCATATAGTTTTTGGTTTGACATGGTTTTCACTCCATTATAGTTACGGTGGGTTATGAAACACCGAGCGCCCCCACCTAAAGGTCGCTCGATGCGTAAAAACAGTCCTGAACAGGCAGCGAGTGTTCGATGGGATAATCAAACTCGCGAAACCCGGATCAAAGTTGGTTCATAACGGGCAGCATCCTGATGAAGCGTACCTTGGCACGCTGCCAGGCTGTGCTGTTCGGGTCATGGTCGTATCGTTCTGTCTTCCCGTTGGTTTCGGTGATCCAGTACAAATCACCGTCCGCATCCAACAGGACCCGGTAACTGTTTTCCGGTCGCACACCCTTGTCCATGTAGGCAATCACCTGGGCGGCCAGTTCCGGACTCTCGATGTAAAGTCCCGCCTCGGTATTGATGTCTCCCGAGCGAGGATCGAGATTAAGACTGCCGATGAATACGTCCTGGCGGTCGAACACCATGACTTTGTTATGCAATGTCGACCGGGCGGAGCCCGACAGGTAAAAGGTCCGCTTTTTGACCGCCGGTTTGGAACGCAGCTCATAGAGCTCCACGCCGGCGGCGATGAGCTCTTTGCGGTGCTCTGCATGGCCGGCGTGGGCGGCCAGCACGTCGTTGGAGGCTAGGGAGTTGGTCAGCACCCGAATTCGGACACCCCGGTCGTGCAAACGCTTCACAGCCTCAAGTCCCCGTTCACGGGCCACGAAATAGGGCACCTCGATCAGCAACTCGCTGTTGAGGCGCCCGATACGCCGGTGGAGGGCTTCCGTCATCGTGATCGTGCGCCCGTATTTCTTGATCTCATTCGGGTCGTCGAAGACCATGTGGCCCGGCGCCCAGATCAAGGTGTCGAAGATTGCCGTCAACTTCGACTTGATGGTGGCCACATCCTGATCGAGCGGATAGGGGTAGGGTTCTTTGGCGATCCGTTCGCGACTGGTTTGCACCGCCGCCCGCAGATCGGCCTCGGTGGCGGGCCGATCCACCATCGCCCTGATCGGCACCGCCCAGTCACTGTTCCAGAAGTGATCGAACACGCGGGAGGCTTCGCGCACCACCGGTCCGCCCGCGACGACGTCCAGATCGCGGAAGTTGACCTGCTGATGGACTTCGAAATAGTGGTTGCCGATGTTGCGACCGCCGACGATCGCGACCGCGTTGTCCATAACGAAGAGCTTGTTGTGCATGCGGTGGTTGACGCGATCGAAGTCGGCGATGAAGTCCAGCAACTGCGCCGAACGCTGGACGAAGGGATTGAACAGACGGATTTCTATATTCGGGTGCGCATCCAGGGCGGCGACAACCGCGTCACGGCCCTGGAGGTTCAGATCATCCACCAGGATACGGACGCGCACGCCGCGATCGGCGGCCCGAACCAGGCGCTCGGCCAGGATCCGGCCGGTGGTGTCCGCGTCCCAGATGAAGTACTGCAAATCCAGGGTCTTTTCCGCCAGCTCGGTCATCGCAATCCGCGCGATAAATGCCCGGCTCCCGTCAGGGAGTATCCCAAATCCCGACTGACCCGGATGACTGGCGGCCGCCTTTTCGAAGTAGGCCCCAATCGCAGTGCTCGTGTAATCCGGGAAGGCCGTAGAGGGCGTGCGGGGGTAATCCTTCGGTACGCTAGCACAGCCGGTTAAGAGCATGGCCGCCAACAACAGCATGCATGCCCAAACAGGCACAGACGTGCGCATCGCTGCCCCCTTGAGCGAATGATGGGGCGCCGAAGAATCAATCGTGCGCTTAAGATGGTTAGCTCTCGCGATAATCATTTTTCCTCCCTAATGAAATTACCTGAGCTTTGCTCTGCTAAGCGAGGTCGGTTACGCGGCAATTCGCCCGATCATGCCTCAGTTTTACGCTATCATGGTCTTCCCTCACGGTATCTTTTCAGTTCAGCTCGAAACCAATCGGCGCTGTTCACGGGTGGATTTGAACCACATCTTACCCGATAGGGTCGACCACTCATGCTGCTTTCTGATGCTACTCTTTCGATGAAGTCTTCAGAAGAAGCCACCAGCCCTTTGCCTAGTAGATACTGGTACTTCTTGTTTAGATGGCTCACTGCCTCACTAGAATCATACCAAGTTCCATTACGATCAAATTGACACCCAGATTCCTGTAAATACGAAAACAGATGCGTAATCTCGAGCTTTATCGCAGGCTTAGGGTCATCTGCAAAACTCACGCTCGATAATATAAGAGAAAGAAACAAAGTAAGTTGCTTTATCATTTATAACTGTTGAGAACAAATAAACTGTCCTAATTGGTAGTCCAATATCTATTTCAAAAATTCGATTATCACAATACAGTTTAAGTTCAAAGGCTTCTGCCGACAAATATCCCAATTTGGAATGAAGCCGATTTTTTAAGTGTAATACTCTCCACTATATTCGAACACGTGTTGCTTGGCATCGGCTCTCGTGACACAACATAACATTCGCTATGAATGGTCTCGATCTTGAAGCTGCGTTTCCAGCTTTCCATCACGGATCGAGTCAACCGAGGGGAACCGCCCCTTCAGTTGCTCACGGAACCTTACGTGAACTGTTAATCAGCGTGTAAAACTTTTGCTGTCTCCCCGGCAAATCCAGAGGATTTCTCATTTTTGGTTAATGTTGTCGCCTTCTTTATGAAAGCTGTATATAGTCTTTCGGCACTTGCGTTGTTACTTGTGCTTTTAAATGAGATAATTAGGATATAAAGCTCCGCCGTTATCGCCAGTGATTACATTATGTAGTACTGAAAAACGAACCTTTGTAAATAAAACCATCATTATCCGGAGCGAGTTCTGTATGCCTACACTAACGCGTCGGTCAAGGGCTGGCAATTACGCTTTCCTTCTATCCGGTTTGCTTATTCTTTTCTTTCTCATGCCTCTTTTGAGCACCTTCCCAGTCTTGGCAAAGAATGCTTTTTTGATGCGGATTACCTTGCAGGGTGGATACAGCGCTTTAATGTTGATTGGAATCTGGGGGCTGCCTCGGGAAAACAACCTTTTCAAGTTCGGACTAGCACTTGCTTTGCTAACTGTTACTTTCACAACCATCAATATTTTTTATGACGGCATCGCGATCGAATTGGGCTTAAACGCGGCAGTCCTTTTGTTTTCGATTGGCAGCGCCGTTATTGCAGCCAAGCATGTGTTCGGAGGAACTCGGGTCGACCGCAATTTGCTTTTCGGCTCCATGTGCGTTTACCTGCTGATGGGACTGGTTTGGGCGATCTTGTATGGGTTAATCTTTCAATTCTGGCCGGGGGCGTTCAACGGTATGGAAGGGGTTGACGGCAAGGTTCCCATGGATACCCTGCTCTACTACAGCTTTGTCACCCTGGCCGGGCTCGGATATGGCGATATTACTCCTGTTGTACCGCTGGCACGGACACTGGCTTATTTCGAAGTCATTAGCGGCCAACTATACATTGCCGTTTTGTTGGCTGGATTGGTAGGACTTTTTTTGAACGATCGCAGATAAGTCATATTGGCAGGGTTTGGGATTTTTTTAATCACCGAAATGCTAAGTGATCAACCCGCAATTTAGGTTACTCAAGAAAGGCTTACTATGGATGCTAATTCACCCAGAGAGGTCTGCCGTCATTGTATTGTTTATATTTTTCGTTATTTTCTATGATGCGCTGCTTGATTGATTCCAGCTTGCTCATTTTGCGTTTTCCGATTTCGGACTGAATGCTTCGTTCTCCATTGTCGTCGTTTAACAGAATCACCTTTTGATCGGCATCGAATAAATAAATGGCCTGAAGATCCTTACGATCCTTTCCTGGCTTAACCTCTTTATCAAGATGGTCCAGCACGAGGGATTCTGTGCGATCATCATTCACCCATACCAGGACCATGTGAGGCTGGCCCGTTTGCCGAATATTTGCATACCCAAGATAAAGATTTCCTTTGGGAATTCCCATCAGACGGAGCATAACAAATTTTCCGATTGCCATGTCCTCGCAGTCGCCGCCGAATCTGGCCAGCGTTTCCAAGGGAGTGGCCCAATAATCATCCTCATTCCATAGTTCCTTATCTGACAGCCACGGAAATAGATTCAAAGCCGTGTTTACCATCTCCAGCTTTTCTCGAACCGATTTCTGCTGATTCGTTTGGATCAGGTCGTAGACGTATCTCATACGCTTGCCCGCCTCTATCCCGTATTCCTTCTCTATTTGAACAAAAACGTTTTCAGACCAAGACGTTAAAACCACCTTATCGTCTGAGGAGTTTTCATCGATAGGATCGATGGATGATTCATCAGCTGCCTCAACTCCTGTAGAACATACTAGAAAAGATAACAGTAACAGCAAAATCAAGATATCCGGAATCTGCTTTCCATTTGTCATTGAACACCTCTTAATTAAATTATTAAATTGCCCATGCCCGTGCAATTCGCCACCCGACAGGCTAAGTCATCATTTGTGTAAATGGTTACAAAAATTCGGCGAACTTTATCGAATGCCCTGCCAAAGAATGGTTCAAAACAATATATTCATGCGCAAGCTGACCTCAACGGCTGTGTCCATGTCTTGCAGTTGGTCATTGTCATCGAGTGCCTTGTTTAGGCCGGAATTGATGATTTGAAGATGCGGGCTCACATTCCACCACGGCGTGATTGCGGCGTTGTAATACATTTCGATGGCATCTTCATGATCCAGTCCCAGACCTAGTCTTTCACGCAGCAACGGCACAAATTGATCGCTAAACTGCGTACGTGCCCAGCCAATGCCGAAGCTATCGTGCGGCCGCCCGGAGAATGCGCCTTTACCGCCAATTCCCATCATATAGTGGTATTGTATGGGATTGGGATTGCCGTCGCTGGCACCAAAGCTGAAAAACAAACCAATACCTCGTTTCGAGTCGCCGTCGGGCTGCCAGAGATATTGATCGAAGCTATAGATGACCGACCAGGTGCTGTTCTTGCGATTAGGGGGCTCGATCGGAATCAGCACTTCCGGAAAAAATTTATTGATAATCCGCTCCAGGACTGGGCCAGGGTTGCCTAGGATGGGGTAACGCTCATTCAAAAGCGCGCGGCGGAAGTTGTCAGGGTCTTGCACAAGCGAGAAACGCGGCTTGTCGCTCCAAACGCCACTCACACTCTGATGGCCGACCAACCCAAACGGTTTGATTTTGGCATTGATACCGCTGATAAGCGTCACCCCGTCGTCGAAAGCCTTGCCGATGTCGTTTTCCGTCGGTGTGCCGCTGGCATCCAGTGCCAGAGCCATCAGGGTGATGTCTTTCGTTGGCAGGATCAAAACCCCGCCGCCATAGGCTGACATCGGAACCAACGCATTGGCCAGGGACAAGTTTAGTCCTGTATTCATGAACTGGGTGCGATAGTCGCCATAGAACTCGGTCGGGGTAAAATCGAACAGGTTCAGTTTCCCCATCGTGACGCCGAACTGGTGGCTCAAAAACTGCGTGTATGATGCCTGCATCAACCCGCTGCTGGCCTCGTTGAAGCTGGGATACAGCGAAGCGACATTGATGGGTATGAAAGCGCCTGACTGGCTTTGCAAGGTATTGCCAAAACTGGAAACCCCTTCAAACTTGAAGAAACCACCCGGCCACAACCCCATTTTACCGGTATCCAGATTCAACGAGTAATCGACGTTTCCCCAAAATTCGGCATCGGTATCACTGCCCCCGGTCACGATACCGCCCGGCAGCAGCACCATATTGGCGTCCAACAGCACGCCTTTTTTGCCCATCTCATCTCTGACGCCGCCCCAATCGCCGGTTAAACGCTGGCGTGAGGCCAAGTCTCCACCCCAGGTTTCCGGGACTTCAACGGGACCCAGTGCGTTGGCGGTTGAGCTTAACCCCATCAGCAGAGCCGAGCTAAGCAGACGCAATGAAGGTCTTATGAGCCAAATATTATTTTCAACATTCTTTGAAAGACTAATGCTCTCCATCATTACATTTCCTCAATTTTCTATTACATGATGCGCTTCTTTTGAAATCTGCTCAGTGCGCCATTTGTGTGCTATTTAACCAGCTCGATCTCGCCCGGCCGCCAGGTTTTGTCGAACCAGGGTTGGAGCGGGCCATACAGGCGCAGCAACGTATTCCAACCCTTGCCGGGGATGGTCTGCACCCAGTTGCTTTCCTTGCCCGATGGCGGCTTGGGTCCGAAGTAGATGTCCACCGAGCTATCCGGGTTGACCTGGAGCCCTTGGGTCTGACTGCTGACTGCCGGCCAATGCTGGTCGGTCTGCAGCATGGAGCGGGTCTGGTTGTCGTATAGAATCACCGACCAGAAGTTTGCAACCGGAATATTGGGCGGCAGGTGCAATTGGTAGTTTTTGCCCCCATCGAGCGGCTTGCCTTTGGCATCGACGAAAGCCCCCATATACTGCGACCCCTGCCCAACCACTTTCGAATCCATGGCCGGGGTAATACCGGTCGCATAGAAGAAGAAAAAGGTGTACATGTCCAGCAGCCGCACCCCTTTATCCTCGAAGGTATAACCGCTGGCATTCATGGGGTTGGTCCAAGCGCTCTGGCTATCCGGGTAGAAATAAGCGCTCGTATCGCGAGGACGATAAGAGACCGCACGCGCCGTCGCGTCGCCGACGAGGGCCGCCTCGGCGAGAATTTTCTTCATCCTTGCATCGGGAGTAAAAGGTTTGCCTTTTTGAATCCCGACCGACGCCCAAAGTCCGAGGGTAATCGGGTCGACCGAATCGGTCGGCTCTTCTTGTACCACCTGATTCAGGTACTCCCAGAACGGATAATCCGCCGGCGCGACTGTGTTGAAGTCCCGCCCCGAAACATTGACGAAGTTTAATTGCGGCGGGTTGTCGGCCTGTCCCAGCGGATAGATTTTCGTCAACTGCTTCACGCTGTCCACGCCCGGTTTAGGATCGCCGTCCTTCAGGAAAGTACGCCAGGCAACCCAGATGCTGGAAGTGGCCGGCCGCACAACATGATAGCCCTCCGGCACATCCCCTTTATAACCGGGCGGAAGCAGCAGGAACTTGCCACCCTCGCCTTTATCTGGTCCCATATAGCCCAAATCGGTAACGAAGTGATACCACATATCGTCGATCAGGCCGAGAACCTTGGGCGGAATTTCGAGGACCAAGGGCCCCTTACTCAGATCGAGCCAGAACCAGGTGTAGGGGGTATTGTTGTTCGGGGTCAGGAACAGCGACTTCGAATCCATAATCTGCTCGAAAATCGGCACGGTGGTATTGGCCGGCCCCACTTCGAGTATGCCCTTGCGATTCGCTACTTGGCTTACCGGTGCAAGTCCGAGTAAGTAGGCCTGTACCGCGCGCTGAAAATCCAGATTGTCATAGAGTTTTTCGACGCTGGCATCATCCGGGAAGCCGTCGAAAAATTTCAGAGTGCCCAAGCGGGTTTTGACCTGATCCGGCATGGCAATGCCTGCGGGCACTTGCGTGGTCATTTTGTAGTGCGCTGGCTGGGTTGATTTGGCGAACGCGGTTCCCGCCAACAGGCCGCAGGTTACGGCAATCGCCGTGGCTAGTTTGGTTTTTTTCATCATTAACTTAATCTCCTTGATTATTCAGACTACTACGGAGTGGGCGCGCAAAAACGCACCGACTCCGTGCCACTCATTTCACGTCGATGATGACCTTCTCGATCTTGCCGGTAAAGCGGGTCTCAGCGCCCTGGCCAATGCCGGCCACGACCGGTGTGGCATCGTCTATGCCGACATCCGCGGTCTCGTCGGCGGAGAAGGCGATAGGCTGGGTTTTATCGATACGGCCTTCGGCCAGTTTGCGGCCATCGACGGACAAGGTGCCAGTGCCGCCTTTGCCCAAGCCACCACCGTCGTAGGCGAAATCAAACACCAGTTTGCTTTTGCCTTTCGGCAAGGCTTCCGGTGAACTGATGGTGTATTGGTTCTGGTTGAGATAACTATAGGTATAGGTCGGTTTGCCGTCCTTCAGATACAAGCACCAACCGCCGAAACGTCCGCCCTGAGCAAGCACCACGCCGTTGGCGCCGCCCTCCGGAATATCCAGCTCGGCGGTGATGGTTTTGGACTTGTTCTTGACATTGATGAAAACGTTCTCGGACATGCCGGTCATGCCTTCGGCCAAGGTCAGCGAGGTGCGGCCAGCCATCAGGTCGGGGCGACCCGCAAGCGCGGGATTCATCCGTTCCAGTGTCCTATCATCAATCGGCAATACATTGTTTTTCTTGGCTTCTTTCAGAAACAAGGCTTGCAGTTCCTTGAGTTTCTTCGGATTCTGCACCGCCAGATCATGCGTCAAACTAAAGTCGGTACGGGTATCGTATAACTCCCAGGCCGAATCGTCATTCAGCGCACGGCGCGGTTTCATCTCCCACGGGGCCCGGTGTATGGTTCGAGCAAACCAGCCTTCATGATAGATGGCCCGGTTGCCGAACATCTCGAAGTATTGCGTGGTATGGCGCTCTTTGGCTTTAAGGTCATCGAAGCTATAAGCCATGCTGACCCCATCCATCGGCCGCTGCTTGACGCCGTTGACGATTTTGGGTTCCGGCAGGCCGGCGGCTTCCAGAATGGTTGGGGCAATGTCGATCACGTGATGAAACTGGGTGCGTTGCTCGCCCTTGGCCTTGATGCCTTTCGGCCAGCGCACCGCCATGCCGACCTTGGTGCCGCCGTGATCGGACGCCACCTGTTTGGTCCATTGATACGGCGTATCCAATGCCACGGCCCAACCCGCGGCCATGTGCGGATAGGTTTCCGGTCCGCCCCACTGATCCAGATGCTGGAGCATGTCGGCAACCTGTTCCGGAACCCCGTTGAAGTAGGTGTTTTCGTTGAACATGCCGTTGCGGCCGCCTTCGGCGCTGGTGCCGTTGTCGCCATAGACAAACAGCACCAGGGTGTTATCGAGTTGACCGGTATCATCTACGGCCTTGAGCAGGCGACCTATTTCATGATCGGCCATCTCGACAAAAGCCGAAAATACTTCCATCTGGCGGGTATACAGGCGTTTTTCGTCGGCTGACAGGGAATCCCAGGCCGGAATCGCGTCCGGTCTCGGCGCTAACTGGGTACCTGCCGGCACTACGCCACGTTCGATTTGCCGAGCCAAAATTTCTTCGCGCAGCTTGTCCCAACCCTGATCGAACTTACCCTGCCAGCGGGCTATCCATTCCTTGGGCACATGATGCGGCGCATGCACGGCACCAGGGGCGAAATAGGTAAAAAACGGTCTGTCGGGCGTCAGGGCTTTTTGATACTTGATCCAGGCTACGGCCTGATCGGTCATGTCCGTCATGAAGTGATAGTTGGGGTCATTCGGCAACTCGACCGGCTGGGTACCGTCATAAATGAAGGGTGCCCATTGATTGGTTTCGCCGCCCAAAAAGCCGTAAAACTTGTCAAAGCCCTGCCGGGTCGGCCAACGATCGAAAGGCCCCGCCATGTTGGCTTCCCAGGCCGCGGTTTCGTGCCACTTGCCGAAGGCTGCCGTGGCGTAGCCATTCAGGCGCAACATCTCGGCAACCGGCGCGACGCTGCTGGGAATCTGGCCGGTGTTGCCGGGAAACGCGGTGCCGGTTTCGATGATGCCGCCCATGTTGTTGACATGGTGGTTACGACCGCTCTTGATGGCGGCGCGAGTCGGCGAGCACACGGCGGTGGTGTGGAAGTTGTTGTAACGCACGCCTTCGTTGGCGATTTGCTCGAAGGTGGGGGTGGTCACCGGTCCACCGAAGGTGCTGGTGCCGGCAAAGCCCAGGTCGTCCAGCAACACCAGCAGCACATTCGGCGCGCCCTTCGGCGCCTTCACTTCGAAACGCGGCGGAGCCTTGGCGTTGCGAACGTCGAGTTCGATTATTGGGCTGGGATGGAGATCCGCGATGGGCAGCACGGTTCGATCGATAGCAGCCGGACCCTTAGGTTTTTTTTTTACATCAGCTATGCCGCCGCTGGCCAATGTCAAAATAATTAATGTGGTAATCGCGAGTAGATTTTTTTTCATTTTTTCTGCTCTCTGTGTATAGTCAGCAGTCCGGTACGGAACGGATGCTGGCCGAGGATGAAGGACGTGCGGCCTGTTCGGATGACGCACTAACGCAGGCAGTCAGCAGTGATGAGCGCAATCACTGCCGGGCGATACATGCAGCATTATATTGGGATCAAGGATGTCTCCTAAAGAAGGGAACAAAGACGGGGCTAAACATATGGTCGATCTGTGCCAAGATAGCATGGCACAATGGATTTGCGCTATTGGACCTTGGGCCAATGCCAAATCTGTTCTAAAACCCTCCACTTACAGACAGGTATTATATTAGGCCGTTAAGTCAGTCAAGACTGAAAGCGTTTCGCGGGCGATCTGTAACTCTTCGTTTGTGCACACGGCCAGCACGCGAACGGAATGGCCGCTTAGCCCTATTTCGCTGATGTCTTCAAGCGTTCTGTCATTGGTCTCCGGATCGACGGCAATGCCGAGTTTGTCAAGGTCCTTACAGACCCTGCCTCGAATCATGGGCGCGTTCTCGCCGACACCGCCGGTGAAAACGAGCGCATCCAGACCGTCCAGCGCGACAAAGTAGGCGCCGATATATTTGCGGATGCGATAACAATAAACCTCCAATGCCAGCCGGGCGAGTTCGTCGCCTGCCTGCTCGCCTGCCAGCACCTCGCGCAAGTCGTTGCTGCCGCATAAGCCTTTCAAGCCCGAATCCCTGTTGAGGGCGTCCTGAAGTTCGCTCGAACTCTGACCTAGAATGTTTTGCAGATGAAGCGGTATCGCCGCAT
The DNA here is from genome assembly GCA_051061095.1 of Methylomicrobium sp. GTDB lineage: Bacteria > Pseudomonadota > Gammaproteobacteria > Methylococcales > Methylomonadaceae > Methylomicrobium. The sequence continues at coordinate 29,375 of JBPFEE010000035.1, forward strand.
CCAAATCGCCGCACCGGGTTCCCATGACCAGGCCTTCCAAAGGAGTGAAGCCCATCGACGTATCGATACAGCGTCCGTGTTGTATGGCAGCGGCGCTGGCGCCATTGCCGAGATGCAGGGTAATTAATTTAAGATCCTCGAGCGGACGCTGCAAATAGTCGGCCGTACGGCTTGCAACATAGCGGTGCGAACTGCCGTGAAATCCGTAGCGGCGAATGCCATGGCCGCTATACCAAGCTTCCGGAATGGCATAGCGAAAAGCGTGAGGCGGCATGGTCTGATGAAAAGCGGTATCGAAAACGGCCACTTGCGGCACGGACGGAAAAATTTCCCGGCAGGCTTCGATGCCGGTCAGATTGGCCGGATTATGCAGCGGCGCCAACGGGATCAGATTTCGAATCGTATCGATGACCGTCTGTTCAATAGCGACCGATGCCGAAAAGGTTTCCCCGCCATGGACCACGCGATGACCGATCGCATCCGGCCCCTTCCCTGCTTCAAATCCGAAGGCGCCGCGTAAAATCGCAGCAATATGGGCGAAAGCCGCGCGGTGGTCGTGGGCTTCGATTTCCTGCTTCCGTTCCAACAGTTCGCCTTGCGCATTTTCAGCGCGATGCCGAATCAGGCTGGCGCTTTCCCCGATACGTTCCAGCAGCCCGCTGGCAAGCAAATGCTCTGGCTCCATTGCAAACAATCCGTACTTGATCGAAGAACTTCCGCAATTGATCACCAGAACTTTAGGGGTATCGCGTTGAATTTCCGCGCGGCTCATGCTTTGATCACCTGCGCGCCTCTAAAACGGCGACCGTACGTCTGGATATGGAATAAGACGAACCTTCCCAAACCTTCTGCTGATTGCGCGGAATGATGTCGTTTTGACCTGTGCGCGCGGTATCCATTGCTAAGTGCCATAAGCGTCCGGAAATCATAGGCAAGGGTGCCTCCACCGTCCGCTCCGACATATTCATAATGATATGCAAATCTTCCTCTTCGCCGGCTAGTCCGGCCAATGTGTAAGCCAAAAATTGAGCGCTGCAATCGAACCACAACGGCTCGTCAAGCCGATATCCATGCCAGGCGATATCGCGAAGACCGCGGTCGGGAACCTGTTCGCCGGTCAGAAATTCGCGCCGGTTCAGATTTGGGTGACGCCGTCTTAAGGCAATCAGTTCTTTCATAAAACACAGCATATCGCCATTTTTTTCCACGAGGCTCCAGTCGAACCAGGAAAGCTCATTATCCTGGCACCAGGCGTTATTATTGCCATGTTGCGTGCGGAGCGCCTCATCGCCACATAGAAGCATCGGAATCCCCTGGCTTAAGAACAGGATGCTCACCAGGTTTTTAGCTTGCCGCCGTCTGAGAGCTAAAATTTCTGCATTATCGGTTTCACCTTCAACGCCGCAGTTCCAGGAAATATTGTTATCGCAGCCGTCTCGATTGTCTTCCCCATTGGCTTCGTTGTGTTTACTGTTGTAGCTGACCAAATCATGCAGCGTAAAACCGTCATGACAAGTGATGAAATTGATGCCATGAAGCGGCAACCGGTCTTCGTCGGCATACAGATCGCTGCTGCCGGCTATGCAGGCAGCGACTTCACCGACCAGGCCCGGATCGCCGCGGACAAAACGCCGCATCACGTCCCGATAACGGCCGTTCCATTCCGCCCAGCGCATGCCGGGAAAAGATCCGACATGATAAAGCCCCGCCGCATCCCACGCTTCCGCAATCATCGGCACATCGGTTAGCGGTTTGGAAAACTCGATCCGCCAAGGCAGCGAAGGATTGGCTTGAGGTGCGCCATCCTCGCCGCGGGTAAAGACGCTGGCAAGATCGAAGCGAAAACCGTCCACATGCATCTCTTCAACCCAGTACTCCAGGCAACGGACAATGAATTGCGTGACGAGCGGATGATTACAATTCACACTGTTGCCGCAGCCGGTGTAATCGCGGTAATAGCTCCGATTCTGTGGATCGAGATGATAGAAAATTTCGTTGCAAAATCCTCTGAAGTTAATCATCGGTCCGTTGTGATCGCCTTCCGCGGTATGGTTGAAAACGACGTCAAGAATCACGCCTATCCCGGCTTTGTGCAAGGCTTTCACCAGATCCTTGAACTCGCGCGCGTGCGTTCCGAGTTCGGGCGTCACACAATAGCCGGGATGCGGACTGAAAAAGCTGTGCGTGTTGTATCCCCAATAGTTCTTCAGGCCTCGCGCGGCGACGCTGTCCGGCACGAACTGTTCGTCGAAAGCCATCACCGGCATCAGTTCGACATGGGTGATGCCCAGTTCCTGCAAATAAGGAATCTTGTCGATCAGTCCTATAAAAGTCCCCGGATGCATGACGCCCGAGGAAGGGTCCTGCGTGAACCCGCCGACATGCAGTTCGTAAATCACTGCGCCTGCGAGTCCGCGTTCAGGGATTGGGGCGTTCATCCATAAATAATCCGATTTCGCGATGACCGACCGGAACGAGGAACGGCTCTCGTCATTCATATCCGAGGCACGGCGCCGATTCCAAAACGCATCGCTCACCGCGGTGGCCCAGGGATCGATTAGCTCCTTTTTCGGATTGAAACGGAAGCCGCTCGAAGCGGTATCGCTCGGACCGAACATGCGCCAAGTGTAATGGATGCCGGGCGGGAGCGCTTCGACAAACACATGCCAGAAGAAAAACGACCGGTGCGTTTTAGGATTCAACGAGATTACCTGAAACGGCTCGGGACTGGTTGCCGATTCATAAAGCAAGAGCTCGGCGCCGGTTGCATGCCGGCTGAACACGGCGAAATTGACGCCGGCGTCGGTAACGGTGGCGCCGGAAGGAAAATAGAAACCCTTGCTTGCTCGATAAGTAGAAGCCATTGTCATTTACTCAATAAATTTGAACTTCCGTCACATCTGGGGATGATTCACCTTAGCTTCAGGTGCCGATCCGGTTGCGCAAATGTTCGGGCATGTAGCTCCGGTCGCCCAACACTTCCAGCATCGGTCCGTAAGTCACGAATTTGACGATGGACACCGAAGCGGCGGGCGCATTGATACGGTCCCGGTAGCGGCCCACGTCGATCCCCAACAGGCTGCAGAGAATGATGCGTATGGTCGCCTTGTGCGATACCACCAGCACATTGCCGCTCTTGTGTCTGGTTTCGATCTCCGTAATGATCGGCATCGCGCGGGCGCTTATCTGGACCGCCGTTTCGCCGCCGGTGGGCGGATTCCAGGCCGGATCGGTCTGCCAGCGAAGGTAGTCCGGATCATAATGTTGCCTGACATACTCCGGTTCCTGATCTTCCCATTCGCCGTAACTGATCTCGCGCAGTCCGTCCCTGATCTGCATATCGAGGCCCGCCGCTTCGCATAAAGGCCGGGCTGTCGCGATGGCTCTTTTCATCGGGCTCACATAGACATCGGTCCAGGGCAGCGAACGATAGGCATCGGCAAAAAACTGCGCCATCAGCCTGCCTTCCGGGGTCAGCTCGGCATCGACCGCGCCGCAAAAAGCACCGCTCTGACTGTACGTCGTTTCTCCGTGGCGAAGCAGATAGATTTTTAGGGCCATACTGTAAACTCCCCGGCTACATCATTTCGTAAATAAGAAAAACAAAAAACCGACTGATCAATCCTGTGCCGATCGGTTAAAGGCGACGGTCAGCTCGCCCGGCTTTCCGGGTTCACCCTGCAACTCCACGCCGCGGCGATTAGCCGCCAAGTGCCGGACAATTTTGTAAACATCTTCAATCCGCTCATCGGCATCCGCCTGTTCAGCCAGAACTTCCAGATTCATAGGCTGATCGGAATCTTTTAAAACAGACACGATCTTGCGTTGCAAGCCCGACAAGGTCTCGGCGGCTTTTTTCCCGGCCTCGACACCAGGCTGATGATAAGCGTTGATATTGACCAAGGAGGCGTAGAGTCCGACTGCGCGCTCATAAAGGGCAATCAGGGCGCCGACCGACCGGGCATCCACACGGGGAATCGTTACGGTGATCGACTCCCTCAAATTCTCGAAAAGCGCGTTGCGCGTGCCGTATAAAAAACCGGACAGGAAGTCGCCCGTTGTAATATCGGGTTCTATTGCGATGGAAGGTCCTGTCCGGTCTTCCAGCACTTCGATAAAAGTTACAAAAAAATTCGCTACGCCGTCCCGCAGTTGCTGAACATAAGCATGCTGATCCGTGGACCCTTTGTTTCCGTAGACCGTAAGGCCTTGATGAACGATATTTCCCGCGAGGTCTTTTTCTTTGCCTAGCGACTCCATCACGAGCTGCTGCAGATACCGCGAAAACAGCAGCAGCGAATCTTTATAAGGCAGAACCACCATGTCTTTTTCACCCCTGCCGTTACAGGCATGGTACCAGGCAAGGGCCAGCAATGCCGCCGGATTGCGCTTGATATAGGGCACACGCGTAGCGTCGTCCATTTCTCTTGCGCCAGCCAGCAAGGCGCGAATGTCAATCCCCAACAATGCGGCGGACAGGAGTCCTACGGAAGACATTTCGGAAGTCCGCCCGCCTACCCAGTCGAACATGGGGAACTCATCCAGACAGCCTTCAATCCGATCCAGCGTATCCTGCCGGCTGATAGCCACGGCATGAGCGAGAAAATGCAGGCCTTGCTGTTCGTAGGCATGCCTGACTTCGAGCATGGCATTGCGCGTTTCGGGCGTACCGCCCGATTTGCTGATCACGATGACCAGAGTGCTGCTAAGCCGGTTAAGCAGCCGATTGAGGATACGATCGATCCCCGCGGGATCGGTATTGTCGATAAAGTGTATGGCGAGCGGCGGATCATCGGCTGACAGCGCTTCCGCCACAAATTCAGGCCCCAGCGCCGACCCGCCAATCCCGATCGAAATCACATCGGTGAATTTTTCCCCTTCCGGCGATTGAATCCTGCCGTCATGCACTTTCCGGGCAAAGTCTTCGATATGTTCAAGGTTTTCCAGGATCTGATCTTTGAGTTCCGAAGGCGCAATATCCGGATTACGCAGCCAGTAATGCCCCACCATTCGGCCTTCATCCGGATTGGCGATTGCGCCTTTCTCCAATGCTTCCATGTCCTGGAACGCTTGCGCAAATTTCGGCGCCAGAGAGTCCACCAAAGTCTCGCTGACTCGCATTCGGCTGATATCGAGATAGAATCCCAAATCCGGGTGGACGTAAAGCCAATCCTGATAAAGCTGCCAAAGCGCTGACGGGTTCATGGGTTTGTTATCGAAATTTGGGTCTTTCATAGGCCTTCCACGAACGGCAGGTTCAGGGGGTCATCGGATTAAGCGGCTTCGCTGCCGTTTCTGATCGTTACGGGGACCTGGCTGACATTCCATATTTCGTCGCAATACTCGCGTATCGCGCGATCGGAAGAAAATTTGCCCGCCCTTGCGGTGTTCAAAATAGACATTCGGGTCCACTTTTCGGGATCCTGCCAGACGCTGGCGACTTTATCCTGACAGGCGACGTAATCGGTAAAATCGGCGAACACCAGAAACGGGTCGGATTGACAGAGATTGTCGACTAACGGGCGGAAGACTTCGGTGTCGCCATTCGAAAAATGCCCCGACGCGATCAGTTGAATCGCTTCGGCCAGCTCTGGATTTTGTTCGACGTAGTCGTAGGGGCGGTAGCCTTGCTGCTGGAGCCGAATCGCTGCTTCCGTCGTCAACCCGAACAGGAAGAAATTATCCTCTCCGACCTCTTCCCGTATTTCCACATTGGCGCCATCCAGAGTACCGATCGTCAACGCCCCATTCAGCGTGAATTTCATATTGCCGGTACCGGAAGCTTCCTTGCCGGCCATTGAAATCTGTTCCGACAGATCGGCCGCAGGGTAAATCAATTGGCCATTCTGAACATTGAAGTTCGGCACGAATGCGACACGCAAATATTTATTCACATCCGGATCGTTATTCACGAGTTCACCGACCGCATTGATCAGTTTAATGATGCGCTTGGCGATAAAATAACCCGGCGCCGCCTTGCCGCCGAAAATAAAAGCGCGCGGCGTGATCGAAATCCCCGGATTGCGCTTCAACCGGATATACAGCGTAATGACATGAAGGATGTTCAAATGCTGGCGTTTATATTCGTGGATACGCTTAACCTGTACATCGAAAAGCCAGCCGGGATCGAGTTCGATGCCGGTCGTCTGAAGGACATACTCCGCAAGCCGTTGCTTATTCGTCTGTTTGACTGCACGCCATTCTCTACGGAACAGCGCGTTTTCCGCGAACGGCTCGAGCTTTCTCAGCTCATCGGCACGGGTCGTCCAGCTATCTCCGATAGTCGCCGTGATCAGTTCGGCCAATTGCGGATTGGCCAGCATCATAAAGCGCCTCGGCGTCACGCCGTTGGTTTTATTATTGAAGCGATCCGGCCACAATTCATAAAAATCCCTGAGCACGCTGCGTTTCAAAAGATCGGTGTGCAACGCGGCGACTCCATTGATCGCATGGCTTCCCACGCAGGCCAGATGAGCCATCCGAATGCGCCTGTCGCCATTTTCATCAATTAACGACAGCCGGCTGATACGCGTTTCGTCCTGGGGGTGACTTTCGCGAACCGCCGCCAGAAAACGCGCATTGATTTCGAAAATGATCTCAAGATGCCGCGGCAGCATTTCGCGGAACATCGGCAGCGGCCAGGTTTCGAGCGCTTCCGGTAATAACGTATGATTGGTGTAACCGAAAGTGCGTACGGTAATATCCCAGGCTTCGTCCCAGGAGAGTCGGCGCTCGTCAACCAACAGCCGCATCAGTTCGGCCACGCCGATGGACGGATGCGTATCGTTGAGCTGGACGGCAAACTTTTCCGGAAAACGCTCCGGAGGCTGTCCCAGAATGTCGAGCAGGCGGAGCATGTCCTGCAGCGAACACGATACGAAAAAATATTGCTGGGCCAGGCGGAGCCGTTTGCCTATCTCGGGTTCATCGTTCGGATAAAGCACCTTGGTCAGCGTTTCGGAAATCACTTTCTCATCGACCGCCGCGTAGTAGTCACCGGTGTTAAACGCTTGAAAATTGAAGCTTTCGCAGGCCTCCGCACTCCACAGGCGCAAGGTATTGCAGGTATTGACCCGGTATCCCTGGATCGGCGTATCATAAGCCATGCCTTTGACCGCCTGGTTAGGTATCCAGCGGACCCGCTGCAGACCTTCTTCGTCCCGGTAAAATTCGGTATAACCGCCGAAATTGACATAATAAGAAACGTCCGGTTTGGCGATTTCCCACGGATTGCCGCGGTGCAGCCACTTGTCGGTAATCTCGCATTGCCAGCCGCCCTGAATCTCCTGATCGAAAATACCGAACTCATAGCGAATTCCATAACCCAGCGCATGCCGCTCCAGACTCGCCAAGGAATCCAGGTAACAAGCCGCCAGACGCCCCAGGCCGCCATTGCCGAGGCCTGGCTCATCCTCCTCGTCCAACAGTTCGTCCAGCTCAAAGCCCAATTCGGCAACCGCTTGCCGGGCTTCATTCTCAATTCCTAAATTCAACAAATTATTGCCAAGATGGGGGCCCATCAAAAACTCTGCCGAAAGGTAACAGGCCACTTTGATGTCCTGCTCATAATAGGTCTGCACCGTATCGACCCAATGTTCTTGCAATCGGCCGCGTACGGTCAGGGACAAAGCCTTGTAATAATCGCGCTTGGTCGCCAACACCGGCAGCTTGCCGATGCTGTAGATCAGATGATTGGTAATCGCTTTTTTAATCTCGGACGCGCTTGTCAACGCCTCACTGTATCCAAACAAGGGATTAGCCGAATCTTGTACCTCAGCAATCTTATTTTTTTGTGCCATGATAATATCCCCTGCACGGAGTTAAGAAGGCCATTTCCAGGATGCAAACTCGGGGTTGTCGATGCCATGTTCGTAAGCATAATGGCTGCAAGCGATCTGCATCCCCCGCAGTTTTTCTTTCACGTGCGCGCCGGCCACGTTAAGTCCAGGAACCCGGTCGATGACGTCGATCGCTAAGCTGAAGCGGTCAACCTCGTTGCGAATCGCCAATTCGAGCGGTGTATTGATATTGCCCTTTTCCTTGTAACCGCGCACATGGATGTTTTTGTGATTGGTTCTGCGGTAGGCCAGACGATGAATCAGCCAGGGATAGCCATGGAAATTGAAAATCACCGGTTTGTCGGTCGTGAACAGGCTGTCGAAATCCCGATCGGAAAGCCCGTGCGGATGTTCGCTCGCCGGCGTCAGGCGGTAAAGATCCATCACATTGATAAAGCGGATCTTCAATTGCGGAAAATACTGCCGTAACAGACATACGGAGGCCAGCGCCTCCTGCGTCGAGATGTCGCCGCAACTCGCCATGACCACGTCGGGCGCCCCGCCCTGGTCGTTGCTTGCCCAGTCCCAAATGCCGACGCCTTTGGTGCAATGTTCGATCGCGGCATCCATGTCCAGAAATTGCAGGTGTTTTTGCTTGTCCGAAACGATCACATTGAAGTAGTCGGTGCTCCTTAGGCAATGGTCGGCTACCGACAACAGCGTATTGACGTCCGGCGGCAGATAGATACGGGTCACTTCGGGGCTTTTATTGACTACCACATCCAGAAAGCCGGGATCCTGATGGGTAAAACCGTTGTGATCCTGCCGCCATACGGTTGAGGTAATCAGCAAATTCAACGATGACACCGGCGCGCGCCAGGAAAGATCGTTGCAGATGTCCAGCCATTTGGCATGCTGATTAAACATCGAATCGATCACATGCACGAAGGCTTCATAACTGGAAAAAAAGCCGTGGCGTCCGGTCAACAGATAAGCCTCCAGCCAGCCTTCCAGGGTATGCTCGGACAACATTTCCATGACCCGGCCGTCCGGCGCCAATTCGCCGCCGTCCTCGTCTTCCGGCAAATAATCCGCCATCCACATTTTTTTGCTGGCCTGATAGATCGCGTCGAGCTTGTTCGAGGTGTTTTCATCCGGCCCGAACACGCGGAAATTGGTCGGGTTCAGCTTCATGGTGTCGCGTAAAAACACGCCCAGCGGTTGGGTGTTGCCAACTTCGGTTTGACCCGGCTTCTCGACCTTGACGCCATAGTCGCGAAAATCCGGAAGTCGTAAAGCCTTGCGCAACAGACCGCCGTTCACATGCGGATTAGCGCTCATCCTCCGCGTCCCCTTCGGCGCCAGTTCCTTCAGCTCGGCGATCAGGCGACCGTTTTCATCGAACAGTTCTTCCGGTTTGTAGCTGCGCAGCCATTCTTCGAGTTGTTTCAGATGTGCCGGATTTTCCTTCATGCCGGACAGCGGCACCTGGTGGGCGCGCCAGAAGCCTTCGACTTTATGCCCGTCCACTTCTTTCGGGCCGGTCCAGCCTTTCGGACTGCGCAACACAATCATCGGCCAGCGCGGCCGCACCAGGCTGCCGCCGGCGCGGGCGGCCTGCTGAATCTCGCGTATTTCGCTGACGCATTGTTCCATCACCGCCGCCATGCGTTGGTGCATCATTACCGGATCGCTGCCTTCGACGAAATAAGGCTTCCAGCCATAGCCTTTGAACAGGCTTTCCAGCTCTTCGTGGCTGATCCGGGACAATATCGTGGGATTATTGATCTTGTAACCGTTAAGATTTAGAACCGGAAGCACCGCGCCGTCGCGGGCCGGATTCAAAAACTTGTTCGAATGCCAGGACGTCGCCAGAGGCCCGGTTTCGGCTTCGCCGTCGCCAACGACGACCGTGACGATGAGATCGGGGTTATCGTATGCCGCGCCGAAGGCATGCGACACGCTGTAGCCCAGCTCTCCGCCTTCATGGATCGAGCCCGGCGTCTCCGGCGTACAATGGCTGCCGATCCCGCCCGGAAACGAAAACTCCTTGAAGAACTGCCGCATGCCGTCCACATCTTCGCTTTTATTCGGATAGATTTCCGAATAGGTACCCTCCAGATACACGGGACCCAGAACGCCCGGCGCGCCATGGCCTGGCCCGGCCATGAAAATCGCGTTCAAATCGTAGCGGTTGATCAGGCGATTCATGTGGAGATAAGTAAAACTCAATGCCGGGCTGGCTCCCCAGTGCCCAAGAAGCCGGCTCTTTATATGCTCGGCTTTCAGCGGCTCCCTCAGCAAAGGATTCTCCTGCAGATAAATCATTCCGGCCGCCAGATAATTACAGGCTCTCCAGTAGGCGTGTATCTTGCGCAAAGACTCATTATCGAGGGGTTCGAGATTGTTCACAGCCGTGTCGCTCATGGGATGCTCCTGTCGTTTAAATGTTGTTTAGTATCTTGATTTATTAACTTTTAACGTGTAAATATAATTAATTGATTAAGGAAGCTCTGATTAAGTCCTTCGACGAGCTCCACCACAAGGGTGGTCCCCCTCAAAGGGGTCTATGGATAGGGACAGACGAACGGCAAGTTATTGATTCCGTTCGTAGTCTATAGCACCCTGATGGTGGAGTCCGCCTGCCGTGAGCTCGTCGAATCGGTCGAACGCTCTCCTGAGCGGAGCCGAAGGGCATGAACGGAATCAACTTATTCAGAGTCTCCTTAAGTCTTTTATTGTTTAGGATCGTATTTAATGAGAGAGGAAAACACCACCGGCATTCCGTGTCTGTGCGCTATCCCCTATTAATTACCAGTCCGGCAATCGCCAACGATTGGCCTTTTCCTTCTCGGGTAAATCCAGTTGCCCAGGCTCCAACAGTTCACCCCAGTCTGTTCGATCATTCATGAGTTTTTGAATCGGTTTGTCGACAAAATCTTTCTCCGTACGTGTTTCCCAGCCGCCTCCGAGGGCTTTATACAAAGCGATCAGATTGGTCGCGATATCGCCGGATACGCGCACCAGATTTTCCTGGGAAGTCACCAGATTGCGTTGGGAGTCCAGTACGCGCTGGTAGTCGACCATTCCTTCCCGATACTGGTATAGCGATAACTGGGTTGAACGTTTGGCCGCCTCGTAGGTTTGCTGCAATGCATTATGCTGCTCCTGCGATTTGAGGAAGCCGATGGTCGCATCTTCCGCTTCCTTCGCGGCATTCAGCACGGTATTGCGGTAATCCGCGATCAATTGCTGGAAGCGGGCGTCCTCGACGCGCACCTGGTTGGTGATGCGGCCGTAGTTGAAAATATCCCAGCTTAGGCTGGGCCCAATGAAATATTGAAAGCTCTTCGAGTTAAAGACATCGCTCAACTCGCTGGCGCCGCTCGATGCGAAAGTCAGCGCCGCATCGCTGGCGCGCAGGTTGATCGAGCCAAGCAGCGAAAAATGCGGATATAAATCGGCTTTGGCGACGCCAATCAGTGCGCTTTGCGTCGCGAGCTGACGCTCGGCAAGTCGGATGTCCGGCCGCCGGCGCAACAGATCCGCCGGCACCCCGACGGCAACTTCAACTGGAGCTGCGGGTATCGGGCGAGGCTGAGCGACATATGCATCTATGCTTCCCGGCGGTTTTCCGAGCAGCACGCCCAGGGCATTTTTTGCTTGGCGTACGTTCGCCTGCAACGGCGGGATGGTCGCCAGCGTATTGCTCAGCAGACTTTTTGCTTGCAGGTAATCGAGTTCGGTAATCAAACCGCCGGAATACAGCGTGTCGGCGATTTCCAGAGTACGCTGCTGAATTTTGACGTTTTCTAGGGCGACTTCGATCCGGGACTCATACGTACGAAGCAGCACATAAGTACGCACTACCTCGGCAGTCAAAGAAACCAAGGCGTCGTCGTAACCGGCAACCGAGGCGTCCAGATTGGCCAGACTCGATTCGACCCCACGACGGAATTTGCCCCAGAGGTCGAGTTCCCAGCCGGCGTCGAAGCCGATGCCGACGCTGCCGAAATTACGGTCGATAAGGCGGGTTGTATTCGGCGCGTGCTGGCTGATTTGTTGAAAACTTAAATCGCCGTTCAGTTGTTGCACTTGGGGATATTCGTTACCGGTCGCGATGCCCAGTTGCGCACGCGCTTCCAGGATACGGACGCCCGCCAGTTGCAGGGTCAGGTTCTGCCGCCGCGCCTCGGCAACCAGCCGGTCCAGATCCGGATCCAAAAACACTTTCCACCAGTCGCCGATCTCCGCCTCCTCTCGCTTGATCCGTGCATCCGCCTGATTGATCCATTGGGTTTCGACGTCCGCTTCGGGTTTCGCATAATCCGGACCCACCGTGCAGCCCGAGTTCATTAACAGCACCGCAAAAGCACCGGCCAAACCGTGAAGGGTACGAATCATCTCGGGGGGCCGCATGCGGTTTTTCCTCTTGCCTTGCATGATCATTCCCCCTTCCCTGTGCGCACATTGCGCTGTCCGGCCTGCGCCGGCTCTTCGATTTCGACCTTATAAAAAATCGCATACAGCACCGGCACGACGATCAGCACCAGCAGGGTTGCAAAGGTCAGGCCGAATACGATGGTCACCGCCATCGCAATGAAGAAAGCGTCGGTAAACAAAGGTAACATGCCGAGCACGGTCGTGCCGGAAGACATCGTGACCGGAATCAGACGGCTGACGCCGGAACGCATCACCGCATGGAACGGCGTCACGCCCTGGGCGAGTTGCACGTTGATTTCGTCGATCAGCACGATCGAAGCCTTGATGATCATCCCCGAAAGGCTCATCAATCCGAGCAAGGCCATGAATCCGAACGGCTGATGGAAAGTCAGTAATCCCGCCGTCACACCGATGATCGCGAGCGGCACCGTGAGCCAGATGATCAGGGTTTGCTTGATCGAGTTGAATAGCACCAGGACTGTTAATACCATCAATCCGAAAAACACCGGCATAGAACTTGCCAAACGCGAATTCGCGCGCGACGAATCTTCGGCTTCGCCGCCCCACGCCATATAATAGCCCGGCTTGTTCTGCAAAGGCCAGAGATCGTTGTCCCCGACTTTTAGGGTAGCCGAATCGAATTCTTCGACCGGTTCATTTGAAAATCTACCGAGCACGGCATTTACATCCACATCCAAGGCTTGTTCGATTTTTCCTTTGACCTTCATGAACACTTCGCTCGGTAACCCTTCCCGCGGATCGGCATGGATACGCAGCATCTTGCGCCGGTCCCAACGCCACACATGCGCGTCCTCGAATTCGAGCGGGAAAGATGACACGACCTGGCCCATCGGAATCATCGCCTGCGCGGCCGGACTCCATATCTGTATCGCTTCCGGACTATCCAGGTCGGCGCTTTCCACCGACGGGGCGCGAGCCATCAGCGGGATTAATTCATCATGCTCACGGTAAACGCCTACATTCTTTCCTTCGAACGCCATCGCCAATGCATCGGCCACTTCCGGACGATCGATACCGGCTCGCCGTGCCTGGGATTCGGCCAGCTGAGGACGTAACACCTTGCTCTTGTCACGCCATTCGTTGCGCACCGCTTTCGCGGCCGGCTCGGCCAGCAGGATGGATTCGGCTTTTTCTCCCAAATGCCGTAATTCCTCGGCATCGGCGCCGTAGAGGCGCAACTGGATCTTGCCGCCGGTCGAGGGGCCCAGGATGAACAGCCGCACATTCACGACCGCATCCGGGTAGAGCGCTTCGAGCTCCTCCTGTACCTGCGGCGCCATGGTCGCGATGCGCGTGTAATCGTCGACATCGACCAAAATCTGGCCAAAGCTGCGATAACTGTGTTCCGGCGTATAAGTCAGCAGGAAACGCACCTGCCCTCCGCCAAGCTGGCTGGTTAGATGGGTCACGCCTTCGTGCTTCTTGATCAATTGCTCGGCCTGTTTGATGCGCCGGTCGGTTTCCTGGATGGCCGTTCCTTCCGGAAACCAGAGATCGATATAGAATTGAGGCCGGGTCGAATCCGGGAAAAAGCTTTTCTTCACGAAACCAAAGCCGATCAAGGCCGCGACGAACAGCGCGACGACGATCCCCGCCACGATCCAGCGGAAACGCAGGCACTGAATCAAAAAACGCTGATACCAGCCATAAAACCCGACCGAATAAGGGTCCTCGGCCTCCGCTTTCGGTACTTCGCCGACCGGCAGGAAAACTTTGCATAATAACGGCGTGCAGGTGACCGACGTCAACCAGCTGAAACTGAGCGAAATCAGGATCACCGAGAACAGGGTGCGACAATATTCGCCGGTGGAATCCTGCGAGGTGCCGATCGCGGCAAACGCGATGATCGCCACTGCGGTGCCGCCGAACATCGGCAGGGCGTTCTGGCCGACGATATCGCGTGCCGCATCGTAACCGTTTTGCCCTTGCGCCATCCGCATGCGCATGCCGTCGGTCACCACGATCGCGCAGTCCACCAGCATCCCCAAGGCAATGATCAACGCGCCCAGGGAGATCCGTTCCAGCGTGATATCGAACATGTGCATGACGATGAAGGTGCCCATGATCGTGACCAGCAACACCGCGCCGAGAATCAGGCCACTGCGCAATCCCATGAAAAGCAACAGCACGCCGACCACAATAGCCACCGCTTCAGCCAGATTGACGACGAAACCGGTCAGGGAAACTTTCACCGATTGCGCCTGATGCGAAATAATGTGAGTTTCCATCCCTACCGGGCGCATCGGCTCAAGCTCTTTTAAGCGCTGTTCCAAAGAGTCGGCCATAATGATCACATTACCGCCCAGCACGGTCGAAATCCCGAGGCCGATCGCCGGCTGGCCGTCGAAGCGCAACAGGGTGGTCGCAGGCTCGCGATAACCGCGCTTGATGTCGACGACATCGCGCAGATACACCAGACTCTGGGTTTTCGGCCCGCGCGAAGTAATCAAGAGGTCGCCGAAATCCTGCTCGGATTTGTATTCGCCGGTCGGATTGATCGGGATGAATTCCTGGCCCAAATTGAAATTGCCGGCGCTGGCGACGATGTTTTTTGCTTGCAAAGCGGCATAAATATTTTGCGGCGAGATACCGAGCTGGGCCATTTTTTCGCGGCGCATTTCGACATAAATCGCTTCCTTTTGTTCGCCATAGAGCACGACGCGCTTCACGTCGGTCGCTTTCAATAATTCTTTTTGCAGGTATTTGGCGTATTCGTACATCTCCTTGTAACTGTAGCCTTCGCCGGTGATCGCCAGGTAAATCCCGTAGACGTCGCCGAAATCGTCGTTGACCAGCGAAGGTCCGGCTTTGGGCGGCAATTTACCCTGGGCATCGTTGATTTTACGGCGCAGTTCGTCCCAAACCTGCGGCAGCGAATATTTGTCGTATTCGTCTTTCATTTTGACTTTTACGTTCGAGAGGCCGCGATACGAATGCGACTCGACTTTTTCCAGCTGGCCCATTTCCTGCGCGGCCTTTTCGATCACGTTGGTGACTTCTTCTTCGACTTCCGCCGCAGACGCGCCAGGGTAAGGGGTTATGATCACCGCCTCCTTGATCGTAAACTCGGGATCCTCCAAACGACTCAGGGATTGGTAGGACTCCCAGCCGACCACCAACAGCAGCACGATCATCACCCATGTGATGACGCTTTTTTGTATGCTCCATTCCGCCAAATTCATTGGATTGAGTCCTCTAGGTCTTACTCGATCAGGATCGTGCCATATTTGCGATGTCTGGGTAATTCATTCATACGCGGCTTACGGTTTCAGCCGCTGCTTAGGGTTGCTGGAGCTGCCGCACAGCTTGGCCTTCGTGCAACTTGGTGACACCGCTGATCGCTATCGTTTCATTGGCATTCAAACCGCCCATGATCCGGATAAGGTCGGTTCCGGATAAATCGCCGGTCGTGACGGCGCGACGACGGACTTGCCGAGTCTTTGGATCGACGACCCAGACTTGCGCTTTACCGGCGTTGTCGGCGAATACCGCGATAGCCGGAATCAGGATTTCTCCGCCTGCCGCGACGTCTTCGGTAAATTCAATCGAAACGTTAACCGTCATTCCCGGCAGAATACGAATGCCGGCAGGCGCGGGCATGGCCAACACGACGCGATAGGTTTGCGTGACCGAATCCGCCTGGGTCGCGAACTCCTTAACCTTCAGGTCGAAACGGCGGCTTGAGTCGGCAGCGAATTCGGCATAAAAACGGGGCTTGGTTTTACGGATCGGCGCAATCATCAGCTCCGGCACATCAATCAAGACTTCCACGTCTTTCACATTCTGCAAGCTCAGAATCGCCTGCTTGGCCTGTACTTCCTGATAGTTATCGATGTACTTTCGGGCAATAATGCCATCGAAAGGTGCTGTCAAACGGGTATAAGCCAACTGGTCTTTAGCCGCAGTAACGGAAGCTTTTGCCGATTGTAAGTTGGCGCGTTCGACCTTTTCGGCTGCTTGTTTGAGCGATACCATCGAATCGCTGACCGCGCCGGCGTCGGCTGCCTTCACATTGACATAACGCTTATGTTCGGCAATCGCGTAAGCAAGCCCCGCTTCCGCTTTCGCCAACATCCCTTCCGCATTGCGGAGATTCGTTTCATAATCGCGCGGATCAAGTCGTGCGACGAGCATGCCTTTTTTAACCATTTGCCCTTCTTTAACGGGCAGTTCAATCACGGTGCCGGATACTTGAAACGCTAAATCCACGCGGTCGGAAGCACGCACAGTACCGGGCAGTTTTCGGGTTTTTCCTGCCAATGACCCGCCGATCTTCATCAGCTTTACCGGGCGGATGGGTTCTTCGACTTTGGCAGGCTCTTTGTTTTGACCGCAAGCCGGAAGCAATGCCAAGCCCAGGATGCAAAAGATTACCAGCCCTGATTTTATCTGCGGCACTCGCTGAATTAACGCATAGAAATTCATTTTGCATCCTTATCCAAAATCAGATGGGAACATTCTATGCCTGCGCAAACCATTAAGGCTATTGGACTTTGGTCCAAGACAAGCCCATCAAACAGAAAATGCAATAGAATAAAGGGATTGCCGGCTATCATCTTATCCGGCATGGCACCAAGACTGATTTCTAACAGGAGGTCTCAATGCAACAAACCGGCAAGCCGCTCGGCTGTAAATAGGCGGCGAATCGTCAGTCCCTGCACGACAATCGAGAAGACTACGACAGCAAAGGTCATATTGAGAAGAAGCGGCTTCCAAGGGCTGTCAGGAAGAGATACTGCAAGCGCCAGAGAAAGACCTCCGCGCAGACCGCTCCAGGTCAGCATTTGGGTCATACCGAAAAAATCGGCATGAATGATTTTCAATACATTGAGGCCGCCAACGATGGGCGCCACGCTCAAAGCGCGCGCGATCAGCACGGCGGCAATCGAAACGAGACCCGGCACGCCTGGCACTATGCCCTGCAATGGATTGATTACAACGACATGGAAACCGACGAAAACGAACAATAAGGCATTCAGGACATTATCCAGCCCCGTCCAGAATGTGCGCAATGGCTCGCGCATCGCTTCAGCCATCTTCGGCGCAGTAATGTTGCCGCTGAGTAGACCGGCAATTACGGTCGCAATAGGACCGGAAATGTCCAGATGCTGAGCTACGTCATACATCGAAGTCACTGCCCCTAACGTGACCAGCAGGCCCGTACTGTAAGAGGTGGAACGTAGCGTCAGAAAGTGGATTACCGCCCAGCTGATCAGGCCCAATGCCGCACCGCCCAGTACCTCCTGGACAAAAATCCCACCGGCGTCCGCCACGCTGATCTTGCCTCCCTCGATCGCCGAAGCCGCGAAGATCGTAAACAACACCACCGCGACGCCGTCGTTCAATAATGATTCTCCGTCGACCACGGTTTCCAGTTTCTGCGGCAATCCTATCTTGGAAAGAATCGCCAATGACGCGATCGGATCGGTTGCGGCGATTAACGCGCCAAAGAGGAGTGCCTGGGAGACAGTCACTGGGATGTGAAAGATCGAAAAGACGCCGTAGACAATGGCGCCGGTCAGAAAACACGATACGGAGGTTCCTACGAAAGCTAAACTCCCAATCAACCACCGTTGTTCTCGAAGAACGCCCCAACTGACACGCACGCTGCCGCGAAACAACAAAAAGCAGAGGACACCTTTCAGCAGGGTATCGTTCAGATTAAATGTTTGTATCAGCTCCTTTAACAAGCCGATGTTCAGGACCGGCATGAAATTCGCCAAGATCCGCAGGAAGGCGGTGGCGATACAGGCGAGGATCAGCAAACCGATGTCATGCTGCACATGCAGGTAACGGTCGTTGACAAAGCTTAGAATCGCGGCAATCCCGAACAGGAAAGCAATAGCGGTAAAAGTATCCAACATTCCCCCTTCAAAAGCACCTCATCAAAATAAGTAGTGGGGACAATGTAGCATTCGGCTGATTATTTCTGCTGATGTGGCAAGGATGCCCAGAGAAGCTTGCGCAAAAAAAGCGATCCGCCGCGAACAAGACTGCTGATAGAGTCAGCGGGTATGATCCTATGTTGGGTAACTGATCCATAATGAATATTCGGTACTTTGGGTTTGTTTTAAAAGGCGGAAGCTTTTCATCGCGGACTCTTGATCATTTGGTTATGTAAGACTCATCAGAGAGAAGCCGCCTGTTTCACTTCACGGAGGTCTCCTCCACCGCTTCCCATGAAGAATCCGGGTCATAGGCTTTCATAGCCGAAGCCAATTCGGTTGTCTTTGGCCCCAAATTTTTCTCGTATATCTTTCCCTGATGATTGACGACAAAAGTCATGATACCGGATGAACCATAGACGGCTGGAAACGCGACCAGGGCAAAACCAGCCATCATGTTGCCGTTGATGATGTAGTCGTATTTCCCGCCCGGAGCATGGCCGCCCTGACGGGTAAGAATCTTGTACAAATAGCCGTGAAAAGGCGTCGGCGTGTTGTCGGCGCTGCCTTTTGCCTGGTAACCGGAGGCTTTGGCTTCCGCAAAGAGGGGGCCCAGGGGGCTCTCGGGCTGGCCGGGCGCCGTTTCCCAATACAAACCATCGAATTTGCCCGGTTCACTGCGTATCTTGGTCGCGAACTCGCTCACTTCGTCGCCGTCCCGGTCGATGGACGCATATTCGGTTTGCGCTTCCACATAAGCTCTCACCGCACCCAGCGTATTCATCTCATTGCGCCCGATTCTGCGGTTCAGAATTTCCTGTTTGCCTTGTTCGGCATCAAATCGCCATTGGCCGCCGTTATTCACGACGGGAATAGGAAATGCCCAGCCGTTCTGTCCGAAATGTAGAATCGCTTTATTGGCTTCCCGGCTCTCGATAAAAGATTTCTCTTCCGCCATTTTGAGAAAGTCCGCGCGATTGTTCTCATCTTCCACTTCGTCACCGGACGAAAAAAGTTGCGCATATTTGCTGCCAAAAAGTAACGAGACTTTGTTTTTGTCCTTATCCCGTGCGGCATCGACCAATGCTTTTGAGGCTTCTTCCGGCGACGCAAAGCTTTGGCCCTTATCCACAGTTTCGGTTTCGGGAGCGGCGTATAAGGAGCGGGACGCAAGCGAGGTTATAAAAATGCCCATTGAAAGAGCATAATGGATTTTATTGGACAACATGATGAAAACCTCTCCTAATTAAAGATCAAACTTTCAATGACCGGAACACCGGTAGGATAAACCCATTATTCCAATGGCAAATCTCGTGATTTCACGCCTTTGTACCCTATCACCGGCGGCCACCACGACTTCTTCCGCCGCCACCGCCACCGCCACCGCCTCTGGCTGCTCCGGTACTGCCTCGGCTCGCTGGACGTTGCCCGCCAAATGACGGACTTTGCCTGACAGGCTGGGCACGTGACGGCATTTGCCTGGCCGATTGGGCACGCGCAAAACTGGAGCTTCCCCGGTTACTAAAAGAGCCTGCACGGCCGCCATCGCGAGCACCTTCGAATGCATTCGGCCTCGACATTTCCTGGCGCCTTTGCGATTGCAGGCGCTGTGTCTGTTCATTGCGTTGTCTGGCCAACTGCTGCTGATTGCCCGGCCTTTGCATGGCTTGCTGTGATCGCCTTTTGCTAGCGGCAATATTTTCGGAGCGGCGCGAAGCGGGACCCGCGCGCTCTTTTACACGCGCCTGGCCTTTTCCCTGTTGCCGGGCAGTCAGACTTGAGGCGCCGCGCCGGCTTTCGAAATTGTTCCTTTGGCCCGACGTCCGCAAGCCTTCCAAAGCATTTTCACGACGGCTTCCGGCCATGCCGGGAAGTGTTTCCCTACCTGGTTTTGCCGCCAGGCGCTGCTGGACATCGGCACTGGAAAGCCGGGCCGGAGCGGCACGGTCCGCCACTCCCGCCTGACTGAAGCCGCGCATGTTGGCAGGAAGGTTTTGTGCGCCGCTAAGCCGATTCCCGGCCAAAGCCGGCGACTCCGTGCGCCCTATGCGTTGCTGGGCTTGAGGAGGAAAAGCCTGGCCCCGGCGATGCCGGGCATCCGGCTGCCAGCGCCCCCCTGCTCCCGCCCGATCCTTCAAGGCCGGCAGTTGATCCTGATTGAAAGTCCCGTCTCGATTAAAATTAATTTCATTACCGGAAATATTGATGTCCCGGTCCGTATTGATATTGCCGCGATTGATGTTGGCATTGCCATAGCGCGATCCGCCGTAATATCCGCCCCCTCCTCCGGACCAGCAATTTCCCCCATGACATACGGCGTCGCCATAATGATGCGAGACATGGTAATCATCCCAGTCGTCATCATCGGCCCATTCCATGATGCCCCAGGTCAGCAATCCGCCTGCAATCGCACCGGCCCCAAACGACATCCATTGATCTGTATCGGACGTGGTCGTGGTCGTCGTCGTAGCTGCAGGGGGAGGGTAATAGGCCGGGTAATAGCTCGCTGCGGGTGCCGCCGCATAGGTTGCGGGAGGGGGCGCCATCGGCGCCGCATAAACAACCTCGGGATTGTAGCTCGGAACCGGTAACGTATCGGCCTTGGCCGGCTGTATCGATATCACTTCCTTGGTATAGACGGCCGGGGTCGCTTTAACACCCTCGGTTTGCGCTTGGCCTTGCGCGGGTTCCTGTACCGGCACCGTTTTCTCTTCCACTTTTTGCAAATCGGTATCTTTTAAAAACCCCGCATCGGTCGCGCGTTTCCGCAAAGTCTGGACGGCATCCATCAATTGTGAAGGATTGGACAGAAAAGCATCGCCCAACTGGGTGGTCCAGTCCAGATGCTGATCCATCATCGCGATCACATCGGGAACCGCCGTCAGCCGGCTGACGCTGGCGTCCCAATTTTTGGTACGCAAGGTTGCAGGATCCGGTTTGGTTTCCAGCCAGCGCGCCGCCTGCACCACTTCCAGAGGATAACTCGCGGCCACCAGCACTTCGGCCAGCAGCGGATCGGGATAAAGCGCTATCGGGGCCACCAGCGATTCAAGACTGGTTAAAGGTTTTGCTTCCGGCTTCGGCACAGGAGGGGAAGGGGTTACCGGTGCAGGCGGGGGAGAGGCTGCCGGTGCGGGTTGTGTGACCTGAGGCGCCGATGGGGCGGGTCCTGTCGGGGCTTTTTCTTTGTCTTTGTCCTTGTCGCCGCATCCTGCAGCATGCATTGCGAAGATGAGTAATGCAGTGCGGCCAAAAAACAATCGAAGCCTTCCAGGACGGTCCGGATCGACCACTTTCGCGAGGGAACTCTCGCCATCGGTGTTTTCCACGATGGCCATTTCGCCGAAGGCCCGGCCTTCGGCCTGCACCCGAACGGTGTCGCCGACGATTTCGAGAAGACGGGTATGGCGGGCGAGATTATTAA
>JBPFEE010000036.1:0-137254 GCA_051061095.1 Methylomicrobium sp.
TTATAACCCGCCTCATCCCGTTGTCAATAGTTCAGCTTCAGTTTCTTTAAATTCCGTCGCTTTCCTACCGACCCTTTCGCCGTCGCCAGCGAAAGAGAGGCGCATTATACCCACTTTCCTCTACTTCGCAAGCGGTTTTTGTGAATCTTTGTTAAACCCACAACTAGAAATCAGTTAATGCATTGTTTCTTAAGTAACAACCCGCATGCCGGATTTTACTTGTTAATTAATGAGCGAGACCTTCATAAATTTTCTTTTGCCTACTTGATAGATATGTTTCGTACCAACAGCGATTTCCAGCTTGGCATCGGCAACTTTCTCGCCATCGATCTTCACCCCGCCCTGATTGATCATCCTGATTGCTTCCGAAGTACTGCCAGTTAAACCTGCGTCTTTTAAGATGTTGGCGACCCCATAGCCGCCCCCCTGAATCTTGATTTCCTTTTCTTCGATCTCGTCAGGCATGGCGCCGCGCTGAAATCTGGCTTCGAAATTTTCGAGCGATTTTTGCGCCGCCGCCGCGCTATGGAATCTTTCGATGATTTCCTGCGCCAACAGGACTTTATAATCGCGCGGATTGGCTCCCAACTGGCATTCCTGCCGCCACTGCCTGATCTCGGTCATCGGACGGAAACTGAGCAACTCGAAATAGCGCCACATCAATTCGTCTGAAATTGACATGATTTTGCCGAACATGTCATCGGGCGCGTCGGTGATACCTATATAGTTATTCAATGATTTGGACATCTTATTCACGCCATCCAATCCTTCCAAAATCGGCATCGTGATCACGACCTGCGGATTTTGACCGTATTGTTCCTGCAATTGCCGTCCAACGAGCAGGTTGAATTTCTGGTCTGTGCCGCCCAATTCGACATCCGCCTTCATCGCAACCGAGTCATACCCTTGAATCAAAGGATACAAAAATTCATGGATCGCAATCGGCTGACCGCCTTTATACCGTTTGCTGAAGTCGTCGCGCTCGAGCATTCTTGCAACGGTATGCTTGGCGGCCAGTTGGATCAAATCGGCGGGCGACATCGCGTTCATCCAACTCGAGTTGAACATGACGAGGGTCTTGGTCGGATCGAGAATCTTGAAGATTTGCTCTTCATACGTCTTGGCATTTTCGATCACTTCATCACGGGTCAACGGTTTGCGCGTCGCGTTCTTGCCGGTCGGATCGCCAATCATCCCGGTAAAATCACCAATCAGAAACAGCACTTCATGCCCATGATCTTGGAATTGCTTCAGTTTATTGATCAGCACCGTGTGCCCCAGATGTAAATCGGGAGCGGTCGGGTCAAACCCCGCTTTCACTCTAAGCGGCCGTTTTTCCTGAAGTTTTTTGACAAGGTCTTGTTCGAGCAGCACATCTTGCGCCCCTCTTAATAAATCCGCCACTATTTCCGCTTGCAACTTAATTCTCCGTTAAAACTAAATAGATAATCTATATTTAATATTGTGAATAGGTATTATAAAGAAAAAAAATACTGGTCTATAATTGGCAAATATCAAAAAAAACCGTACAATGACTTAAGGATAGATTTAATTATTGCTTTATTGTTTTAATTTCAATAGCTTATCTTCTTCACGTGAAAATTCAATTTTACGCCCCCTTGCTGATCAGCGTGGGTCTGGCGCTTACATCGGCCTCTGTCGATGCCAGAACTTCGCATTTGGCCATTAAAAAATATGCGAATGATGCATCCAAGCGCACCAAGACGCATTCGCGCAAGGCAATACGCCATCGCGCGTCTTCCGATCGAGCGTCTACTTCCGCCTCGACCTATAAAAAGAAGCCATCATTAAAAAATAACCAGCAAGAGACGATCGCCCTCAATACTCAAGAAGAACCAAGCTCAACGAGAATTTCGACCACGCTTTACCCCTTGGCAACAAACAGACTGCACTTATCTAAACTCAAGCAGTTGCCCATACCTCACATTGAATCCACTCGCACATATTCCGCCATTACGGTACCCAGCGGTCACAGATCCAGTTATCTGGAATCGGGCAGAACAATCGAATCCCCTGCACTTATCGGAGCATATGGCGTCATCGAAACCAATCTTGCCGATGCGGGCTATAAAGCGGGATTATCTGACGAACTGATCGACGAATTGACCCAAATTTTCGCATGGGATATCGATTTTGCCTCAAATTTACAGCCAGGCGATCAATTTACCGTACTCTATAAAAACTCTCTCCTTACCGATAAATCCCAAAAAGGGCGCATCTATGCCGCCGAATTTGTCAGCCAAGGTAAATTTTTGACTGCCGTCCGCTTTGAAGATGATGACGGCAATGTAAATTTTTATACCCCCGAAGGCCTCAGCCTGCATAAGGCATTTTTGAGCACGCCGGTCGATTATGCCCGCATCAGCTCACACTTCAGCACCCATCGGAAGCATCCGGTCCTTAACCGCATTCGCGCACACAAAGGCGTCGATTATGCTGCTCGCACCGGTACGCCAGTCAAAGCCGCCGGCGACGGCGAAGTCTCTTTCAAAGGACGAAAAGGCGGATACGGGCAGGTGCTGATACTCCAACACGGTGACCATTATGAGACTTTATATGCCCATCTTTCCGGTTTCAAACGCGGCTTGAACGACGGCGATCATGTGATGCAGGGCGAAGTGATAGGCTATGTCGGCCAGACCGGACTCGCTACCGGCCCGCATCTGCACTACGAATTCCGGAAGGACGGCATCCATCAGAATCCGGAATCATTGGAATTTAAACGTCCTCTGCGGTTAGGAAAGCAGCAGCTGGCCGAATTCAAGGACCGGACAAAGCCGCTTTTGGCAAAATTGTATCAGACCAAATCCCGAAACTTGCTGGCTAAAAATCAGTAACCCTGACAAGCTAAATCTGTATAAACAGAAAAGGGCGGTCTAAAACCGCCCTTTTTTTGCTTTGAAGGCTGCTAAGCCGAAAACGACGATCCGCAACCGCAGGTCGTCGTCGCATTCGGATTACGAATCACAAACTGCGCACCATTGACATCCTCCTTGTAATCCACCTCGGCGCCTTGCAGGTACTGAATGCTCATCGCATCGATCAACACCGTCACGCCGCCATTCACGACGCTGGTATCATCTTCGTTGACGTCCTCATCGAACGTAAAACCGTATTGAAAACCGGAACAGCCGCCGCCGGTCACGTAGACTCTCAGCTTCAAATTGTCGTTGCCTTCCTCGGCAATCAGTTCGCTGACCTTGGCCGCCGCACTATCGGTAAAATTAATTGGATTTGCCATACGCTTTTTAAATACAAAAAAAGTTGAGGTATAGTAGGAATTATGACTATACCTAGTAAAAGAGTCAAGATTTGAAGCCCCGCAATCCCCGCCTCGAATTGGGGATGCAATCACTCCCTTTGGTTTTTACGGATATAAGGCAACCGTTTTAAGCCCCAGATCCTCTTCCAGGCCAAACATCAGATTCATATTCTGCACGGCCTGCCCTGATGCGCCCTTCACCAGATTATCGATTACCGACAGAATCACTACCGTCTGCCCTCCTTGTGGGCGGTGAATCGCAATCTGGCAGCGATTGCTGCCGCGTACGCTGCGGGTATCTGCATGCGTGCCTCTCGGCAATACATCAACAAAGACCTCGCCCTGGTATCTTTGTTCATAAAGCGCCTGCAAATCCCAGGCGTCATCGCGGAGATGGCCGTACAAAGTGGCATGAATGCCGCGTATCATCGGCGTCAAATGCGGCACGAAAGTCAGACCCACGGGCTTGCCGGTCACTCTAGCCAACCCCTGCCTGATCTCGGGCAAATGGCGATGCCCCGGTACTGAATAAGCCTTGAAGCTTTCCCCGCATTCGCTCATCAGTGTGGCAAGCTCCGCCTTGCGTCCCGCACCGCTCACTCCCGACTTGACGTCGGCAATCAAATGATCCGCATCGATCAGACCGCTTTCCAGCAACGGCAAGAAGCCGAGCTGCACCGAAGTCGGATAGCAGCCCGGACAGGCAATCAGCCTGGCGGATTTGATCGCTTCACGGTTCATTTCGGGCAAGCCGTAGACCGCTTCCCCGATCAAATCGGGACAGGCGTGCTCCATGCCGTACCACTGGTTCCATTCATTTGCATCCTGCAAACGAAAGTCGGCGGACAGGTCGATCACTTTAACGCCGCGCGCCAGCAATTGTTCGGCCATCAGCATTGCCGTTCCGTTCGGTGTCGCAAAAAACACGACATCGCAAGCGGCCAGCGCATCCACATCGGGCACGGTAAAAACCGCATCGATATGGCCGCGAAGGCTCGGATAGACTGCATCAACCCGCACCCCCGCGTCCGCGCGCGAGGTGACTACGGCGACTTCAACTTCCTGATGCAAGGCTAAAATCCGCAAAAGTTCCACGCCCGTGTAGCCGGTGCCGCCTACTATTCCTGCACGAATCATTGATTTAAATCCTTCTCGTTCACTTCTTTAAAATTGCCAGAGTATATAATACTTCCTGATTCACAATAAATCGTTAACATCAACCGGATATTCGTGATACTTGCCAGCCATGCTCCTGCCTGATTCGATGCGCGCGATGGAAATTACTCGGCCCGGCGGACCGGAAATGCTCGGCCTCACGGAAAGACCGATACCGCCGGTTTCCCCGCACCAAGTGCTGCTCAAGGTTGCAGCCGCCGGCATTAACCGGCCCGATGCGTTGCAGCGCCGCGGCGTTTATCCAGCACCGACCGGAGCGTCGGATATTCCCGGCCTGGAAATTGCCGGCACAATCGCGGCTTTGGGTTCCAATGTCAGCCACCTGAGCCTCGGTGAAGCCGCTTGCGCATTGGTAACAGGCGGCGGGTATGCGGAATATTGTGTGGCCTCCGCCGCGCTGTGTCTGCCGATTCCGGAAGGCTACGATTTTATCCAGGCGGCCGCTCTGCCCGAGACGTTTTTCACGGTCTGGAGCAATGTTTTCGATCGCGCCTGTTTATCGGCCGGCGAAACGCTGCTGGTTCACGGCGGCAGCAGCGGTATTGGCACGACGGCGATACAACTGGCCAAAGCCTTCGGGGCGCGGGTCGCCGTCACAGCCGGGTCCGATGTCAAATGCGAGTTTTGTCTGCAATTGGGCGCCGATGCCGCGATCAATTATCGGACTCAGGATTTTGTCGATGCGCTCAAGCAATTTACCGAAAATAAAGGTGTGAACGTGATCCTGGACATGATCGGGGGCGATTATTTGCCCGGAAATCTGAAGTGCATGGCGAACGACGGCCGGCTGGTGCAAATCGCGATCCAGCACGGCGCCAAGGCGGAGGTTGATCTCTTGCAGATCATGCTGAAACGGCTGACGCTGACCGGTTCGACCTTGCGCGCACGGGACGATCTTTTCAAGCAGCAAATCGCCCGAAAATTACAGGAAAAGGTCTGGCCTTTGTTATCTTCGGGTAAAATCAAACCGGTCATCGACAGCGTTTTTGATCTCGACGAGGCCGCCAAGGCGCATGATCGCCTGGAGTCCGGCCAACATATCGGTAAAATCATCTTGAAGGTATAACTGCATGTCTTACAGCACACTCATCACCGCCGATGCCCTGAAGGCCCAACTCGGCCGCCCGGATTGGGTCGTTATCGACTGCCGGTTTTCCCTGGCCGACGCCGAACTGGGCGCAAGAAATTATCGGCATGGACATATCCCGAATGCGCGCTATGCCCATCTGGACAAGGATTTGTCGTCAACGGTCACCTCCCAGAAGGGCCGTCATCCACTGCCCGACTTTCGCGCCTTGGCTCAAAAGCTCGGCAACTGGGGCGTCGGCAATCACAGCCAGGTGGTCGTTTACGACGACGTGGGCGGTGCTTTCGCGGGACGCTTATGGTGGCTGCTCCGCTATCTCGGCCATGACAAAGTCGCGGTGTTGGATGGTGGCATCAAGCTATGGCAGAAAAAAGGTTACCCGATCACGACCGCTTTGCCGACGATTAAACCTACGTCTTTCAGACCGTACCTGCAGGATTCGTTCTGGCTGACTGCCGAGCAAGTCCAGAACCGTCTGGCCGCCCGGTCTATTTGCCTGATCGATGCACGCACACCCGAGCGCTATCGCGGCGAAGTCGAACCGATCGACCCCGTTGCGGGCCATGTCAAAGGCGCAATCAACCGGCCTTTTCAGGCTAATCTTGCCGTCAACGGCGAATTCCTGCCTGCCGAGCAACTACACGATCAATTTCGGGCTTTGATCGACAATAGAGCGCCGGAACAGATCGTGCACATGTGCGGCTCCGGCGTAACCGCCTGCCATAATCTGCTCGCCATGGAATATGCGGGATTGAAAGGCTCGAAACTTTACGCCGGCTCATGGAGCGAATGGATTCGCAATAAAAACCGGCCTATCGCCACAAACAGATAACCGTTCTCAAATTATTAATCATTGGTCCAGCCCATGAAAATCGACAGCGCCACCATACAGAAGCGTTACGACCGGCTCGCTCCTTATTTCGATGGTCTCGAAGCGATGATGGAGGGCCTGTTTTTCCGAAGCTGGCGGAAGAAGCTTTGGGAAACTGTCGAAGGCCCCCATATCCTCGAAGTCGGCGTCGGTACCGGCAAGAACTTCGATTATTACCCGGCAGGAGCCCGAATCACCGCGATCGATTTCAGCCCGAAAATGCTCGAACAGGCCCGGAACAAAAAACACAGGAAGCAGGTCGATGTCGAGCTGGAACTGATGGATGTGCAGTCACTGCATTATGCCAGCAACAGTTTCGACACGGTCATCGGCTCGTTTGTCTTTTGCTCGGTGCCTGCGCCGATGAAAGGACTGAAGGAGTTGCACCGGGTCTGCAAACCGGGCGGACGGGTTTTACTGCTGGAGCATGTGATCAGTTCGAGAACCGTTTTGGCCGGAGTGATGAATCTTTTAAACCCGCTTGTCGTCTCGATGGTCGGCGCGAACATCAACCGCAATACGGTCAAAAACGTCCAGGCATGCGGTTTTCGCAATGTGCGCGTCGATGAACGCAGCAGCGATATCATCAAATTGATCGAAGCGGTCAAATAAGCGGAAAATTTATCTTAAACGATGGATTTGAGTAAAATATCAGGAATTTTTACCTTTAATAATTGACGTGAAGCCAACAGTAGAAGATTTAGTCCAGACGCCGATACCCACTCAACACGGCGAATTCATCCTGCATTATTACAGCAATAACCTCGACGACAAGGAGCATGTCGCACTGGTCCGGGGCCGGGTTGACGGCGTCGAACATGTGCCTGTGCGCATCCATTCCGAATGCTTTACCGGCGATGTGCTCGGTTCGAGACGGTGCGATTGCGGCGAACAGCTCGACATGGCGCTGCAAATGATCGACCAAAGAGGGGTCGGCATTCTGATTTATCTGCGCCAGGAAGGACGCGGCATCGGACTGTTGAAAAAGCTGCAAGCCTACAATCTACAGGATGCGGGCATGGACACCGTCGACGCGAACATTCATCTGGGCCATCTGGCCGACGAACGGGAGTACGATATTGCCGCGCTGATCCTGGAGTCGCTGCAAGTCAAATCGATCGAACTGATCACGAACAATCCGCAAAAAATCCAAGGCCTGCAAAAACTGGGCGTAACCGTCGTGGACCGGATTCCGATCGTTGCCGCCGCCCACAACGACAATCTCGATTACCTGAAAACCAAAGCCAAAAAGATGGCGCATATGTTATTCGAGCGCAAAAAAGAGCACGAATAGCCTTCCGTTTTTCTCTTGCCTATCCGCCGTGGACGGGCAAAGCGGTTTCGACCAGTTTTACCCAATAAGCCGCGCCCGTCGGCAGAATCTCATCGTTAAAATCATAATGCGGATTATGCAGCAGACAGCTGTTATGGGATGCCCCGTTGCCGATCCAGAGATAACAACCCGGTTTTTGTTGCAGCATGAACGCGAAATCTTCCGATCCCATGCACGGCGTGGGCTGAAGATTGACGCCTTCCGTTCCGGCAACGGCAATGGCGGTTTTCGTTGCAATAGCCGCTTCGACTTCGCTGTTGAAAGTGACCGGATAACCCGGATTTTCGGGATTGAATTCGATTTCCGCGGCAACGCCGAGCCCCGTGCAAACGCCGTCGACGATTCGACCAATTTTCTCCTCGATCGCCTGCTGCACCCCGGCTTTAAAACAGCGAAAGGTGCCGCGAATGACCGCTTCTTCGGGGATCGCGTTCCAGGTATTGCCGGCATGCACCTGGGTGATGCTGACCACCGCCGACTCGGCCGGATCGATCGTCCGGCTGACGATCGTTTGCAGCGCATTGACGATTTGCGCCGCCGCCACGATCGCATCGGTGCCCAGATGCGGCATCGCGGCATGGGTGGCCCGGCCTTGCACGCGAATTTCGAAACAGTCGAAAGAGGCCATCATCGGCCCCGGCTTGACCGCGAAATGGCCCACCGGGATATCCGGGAAATTATGCATCCCGAACACTTGCTCAACCGGAAACTGCTCGAACAGGCCGTCGTCGATCATCTGCTTCGCGCCGGCCCGGCCTTCTTCGGCCGGCTGAAAGATGAACACCACCGTGCCGTTGAAATTCGGTTTTTCGGCCAATAGCCTGGCCGCGCCGAGCAGCATTGCGGTATGGCCGTCATGGCCGCAGGCATGCATTTTGCCGTGATGTTCGGATTTATGCGAAAAAGTGTTCTTCTCTTCGATAAACAGCGCGTCCATATCCGCGCGCAAGCCGATCATTCGCTTGCCGTCACCCGAGGATAAGGTGGCGACCACCCCGGTCTTGCCGAGCCCCTGATGCACCGTCAACCCGAAAGTCTTCAGTTTTTCGGCCACGAAACGCGCCGTTTCGACTTCTTCATATGCGGTTTCGGGATGCTGATGAAGATGCCGCCGCCATTCGCGCATCTCGGCATGAAGTTGTTGCAGGTCGTTCGCGATCGTCATGAGTTTCCTTTCCGGTTTAAACACTTGCCTGTTTCAATAAATTCCTGTTTCCTTTATGTGGAATAAAAAAGCAAGTGTTTTTCAGATAATACTTCAATACATTAGTAGTGAAAAGTGCGTATCCGTGGAAAATATCCTTCACGCGTTTACTGGGGCCGTTTTTAGAGTAGAATTGCCTTTGATCGCACCTTCCCTTTCCCCCTCCCTATGACCCAACCTTCCGCACCCGAAAACGAGAAGCCCAATCCGGCAAAGACACGCACCTCGAGATCCCTCCCGACCGGCTTTCCCATTATCGGCATCGGCTGCTCCGCCGGCGGCTTGGAGGCGCTACTGAAGTTCTTCGGCCGCGTGTCGGCCGACTGCGGCATGGCCTTCGTGGTCATCCAGCATCTCGATCCGCACCATGCCAGCATACTGCCCGAACTGATCGAGCACGTGGCGAGCCTGCCGGTGCAGCAGGCGAAGAACCGCATGAAGGTTAAGCCCAACCAGATTTATGTCATTCCCCCGGGCGAGGAACTGCTGCTAATGCATGCGAGGCTTTACCTGTTCGACCCTGTCCCCGCGCCCGCCCTGCGCCTGCCGGTGGATCTCTTCCTGCGCAGTCTGGCGGAGGATCGGGGTGAACGCGCCATCGGCGTCATCCTCTCCGGCATGGGTTCGGACGGCATGCTCGGCCTCAAGGCCATCAAGGAAAAGGGCGGGCTGGGTTTGGCGCAGGATCCCGGCGAGGCCAAATTCGACAGCATGCCGAAAAGCGTCATCGATGCCGGCCTGGCTGACATCGTGGCTCCCGCTGCCGCCTTGCCGGATAAGATTACCGATTATCTCAATCGGCGACTGCGCATTGAGCCCTTCGAAGGAGCCAGGGCGCCGGCGGCGCACAGCGCGCTGGAAAAGATCATCATCCTGCTGCGCGACCGCACCGGCAACGATTTTTCGGGCTATAAGCCCGCCACCCTCTACCGGCGTATCGAGCGGCGCACGGCGCTGCACCAGCTGGACGGCATCGGCGCTTATGTAGGCTACTTGCGCACCAACTTACAGGAACTCGATCTTCTGTTCAAGGAACTGCTGATCGGCGTCACCTGTTTCTTCCGTGATCCGAGTGTGTGGGACGCCTTGCGCGACAAGGCGTTGCCAGCGCTGCTAGGCAGATATAGACAGGGGGGCACGCTACGCGCCTGGGTTCCGGCCTGTTCCAGCGGAGAAGAGGCCTACTCGCTGGCCATTGTCTTCAAGGAAGCGGAGGCTAAACTCAATCCCAAGCACCGCCTCAACCTGCAGATCTACGCGACCGACCTCGACGCCGATGCCATTGATAAGGCACGCAAGGGTCTTTATCCCGCCAATATTGCGGTCGACGTCTCGCCGGAGCGGCTGGGGCGCTTCTTCGTCCGCGAGGAGGGAGGCTATCGCATCGGCAACGAGATCCGCAACATGCTGATCTTTGCACCGCAGAACATTCTTTCCGATCCCCCGTTTACCCAGCTTGACCTCCTCTGCTGCCGCAACCTCTTGATCTACTTCGGGCCCGCGCTGCAGAAGAAGCTGATGCCGCTGTTCCACTATGCGCTTAAACAAGACGGTCTGCTGGTGCTGGGCACCTCCGAAAGCGTAGGCAATATGGCCGAGTTGTTCACACCGTTCGACGCTAAGTCTCGCATCTTCCGTCGGGTAGACCAAAAGCCGACGAGGATGCCGCTGGAATTTTTCGCCCCCGCGGCCGCGAAACGTCCAGCCAGCACGGAGGGGAAAAATCCCAGCCTCCACGAAAATCTGGAGCACTTGACCGACCAGTTCATCCAGCAGCACTTCGCGCCGCCAGCCGTACTGGTCAACGGCGACGGCGACATTCTCTACATCAGCGGACGCACTGGCAAGTACCTCGAGCCCGCCGCCGGCAAGGTCAACATCAACATCCTCGCCATGGCCCGCGAAGGCCTGCGCGAGGCGCTTATCGGCATGATTCGTAAAGCCTTAAGCCAGACGCCGCCGATCCGGCTCCAGGGCATCCGTGTCGGCACGAACGCGGACAGCCTCCGCGTCGATGTGGTGGTTCAGGGCTTGACCCATCCGGAAGCGTTGCGAGGACGGGTGCTGATCGTCTTCTACGAGGTGCCGCCCCCACCGCCCGAAGCGAAACGGCGCCGTAACACGCCCAGTTCGCTGGCACTGGAAACGGAGCTGCAGCAGGTCCGTGAGGCATTGCGCATGGCCCAAGAGGAGAGGCAGGCCTCCTTTGAGGAGTATCAGTCGGCCAACGAGGAACTGCAATCGACCAACGAGGAGCTGCAATCCGCCAACGAGGAGTTGACCACCTCGAAAGAAGAGCTGCAGTCCCTCAACGAGGAGCTGCATAGCGTCAATGCCGAGCTGTTGTCGAAGGTCGATGAACTGACCGGGGTGCGTAACGACATGACGAATCTGCTCAACAGCACCGAGATCGCCACCATTTTCCTCGACAACGACTTGAATCTGCGGCGTTTCACCCCGTATGCCACGGCGCTGTTCAAGCTGATTCCCGGCGATGTCGGCCGAGCGCTGTCCGACATCGTGAACACGCTCGATTACCCGGCACTGATGGATGACGCCCTGGACGTGCTGAACACGCTGGTCTTTCGCGAACGTCAGGCGAAGACCTATGACGGCCGTTGGTTCCAGGTGCGCATCATGCCCTACCGGACGCTGGACAATCTGATCGATGGCGTGGTGATCACGTTCATCGACATTACCGAAATCAAACGACTGGAAGCCAAGTTGAGACAGGACAAGGATTGATCAGAGGATCGAGTAGCATTTCATGCGCCGCACCGAGGGCGAGCCCATACTGTCTTTTTCCGTAGCTGAAACCCTCTTTGCGAACCCGTCTAGCTTCGGATACTCTATGCTTAACAGTAAGTTATTGTTTCTATTTCATTAATTATCTCATTGCCAGAGTCCCTATATAAATTGACATTACCAGGGATTAAGCGCCTACTGATCCCTCAATCCACTTAAGGAAATTGATAGAGAAATTGTTCCCCCTCAATTCCTTATTAACCCTGTTCTGACATCTATCTGTCCAGGGACTCAGGAGAAATTTATGAATATCAACCAAAGGATCAGAGCGGACATTGTGTCGCCTTTCGAAGACATCGATGTGCTGAGCGTGGTCGTTCATCGGTTAGCCAGGATCTATGACCAGATGCGACTGCCCGGTTATCTGTACAAGCGGGGCGATTACTTCGTTTCCGACGGTTCCGGAACCTGTATTTATCGCCCAGTAGATGCCGACTTTGACAGAGTTTGGGCAGGTGGCGAGTGGGCGAATGAGCATTTTATTCCCACATTTCATCGGGCATCTAAAGCCCATTAAAAAATTTGCACAGTAGGTGGCTTCAGTAAGATTCTGTCCCAAAATGGGCAGAATCTTATTTTTTATTCGGGCATGGACTTGTAAATTTCAATACCACTTATTTTAATAGGTTCAATACCGGCCCCATTTGCCCTTCTGTATTACAGCGAGTGCTACACGGCGTACCAAAACACGGCAAA
Source organism: Methylomicrobium sp. (assembly GCA_051061095.1). Taxonomy (GTDB): domain Bacteria; phylum Pseudomonadota; class Gammaproteobacteria; order Methylococcales; family Methylomonadaceae; genus Methylomicrobium. The sequence continues at coordinate 12,456 of JBPFEE010000036.1, forward strand.
ATAGTGACACGAAGTCCCCGCAATTACGCACAAGTGCCAAATTAAATGGCCATACTTCAGGTGAGAATCCGTGACCAGGAAAGCCACGCCCACCGTATAAGCCACGCCTCCGGCAATTAACAAGCGTACGCCGAACTCCGGCACTACAGCAAATAGGGGATCAAAGGCAATCACGATGAGCCAGCCCATGAGCAGATAAAGGCTGGTAGGGATCATCAGGTGGAGCATTTTATTAAAGAGCACCAGCGCCACGCCGACCGTGGCAAGCCCCCAAATCAGGCCGAGCAGGGTCCAACCCCAGGCTCCGTGAAGAACCCCTAAGGTGAAAGGCGTATAGGTGCTCGCAATGAAGATGAAAATCGCCGCTTGTTCGCTGGCTCGAAATACATGCTTGGCTTTTCCCGTGGGTAAAGCATGGTAAAGTGTGGAAAGAAAATACAGCAGCACCATCGAAGTCGAGAAGAGGCTCGCCCCGATAATAAGCGCTGAGTTTCCATGCCGGGCTGCCCGCAGGATCAAAAACGGCGTTCCCAACAGGGCTCCGACCAGGCCGAGTCCATGACTCACACTATTAGCGATTTCTTCCAGTCGCGATTGTTCGCGCGTCGACGCTGAAAATAATTTACGCATACCCCTCCCTCCTATTGTCTATTGGCAAAATTCCCCTTGCGCGGGATAGCCTGGCTGGAAATTTATTGAGTTTGAAAAATTGGATGTTACCGCTTTCGCTAGAGTTCAAAGGCTCACAAGCGGTATTGAAGCCCTGCAGATTCGGCCTTTATCACTGGCCTTTTTTACGCTGACAAAGCGCCGCTATTCGGCGCTATGAGTTTCAAGCGCTCTCTAAAACGGTTTCTATGGCTTTCTATAAGAAAGAGGCGGTAAGAAGGCGGCCTATCGCGTCAGCCATTTTGGCTGGAAGTAGTCAGATAAGCTCCACGGGGGATTGGATTGGATTCGCGAATGTCTTATAGACTTAGGAGCGCATCTCCAAGCTGAGCATCGCCAATCAACGATCGAATAAAGAGGGATATGTCTCTAGCGTCGCGGATTCGGCTTCCATCCCGGAATTGAGGCAAAATCCCTGGTAAGCATTGAGCCCCCGCGCATAGGCGTCAAGCGGCAGCGGCCCGGCTTTAATTACCCAGTAGACCTAACCATGATCTACCGGGTCGGTTTTTAGAAACTGCCGGGTACGTTCCCAAACGAGATGGGTCATGAACCCACCTCTTCTCGAACTTTAACCATTATCGGCAAATTATGATATCAACTTTTGATTCCAAATAACTGACTACAATAGGTAATCAATCGAATTAATCTGCTCGGCGAGCCAAGCCAGCACTTCTTTGCCGTTCCTGAAGCCAGCCTGATCGATATCGAGCAACTCACCCTCCGTCAAACAGTCCCAGCGCAGCAATTGCTGTCTCAATTGCTGCCGTTCATTCACGGTGAAATGAAAACGCTCAACCAGCATCTTTAATTGCCGGGGCTCTGCTGTCGAGATCGAATTCTGGAGACGGCATAACTCTGCTAATAACGCATCCAAAACCGGCAATTGCGCGCCAATCCACTCTGCAACCCGCTTGGGATGTATCTGTTCCGCCGGCGTTTGCCGGTTGTCCGAGACCACTTTAAGGCATTGAATCAGTTCGCCGGTCGAAAATCGCATCGCGGTCTCATAAAACGCGGACGCCTCCATATCGTAAAGATGCGGCTCCGTGTAATCCAGATTCGGTCTCGATCCGGTCCGAACCGCCTCGACCGCGCACGGCGGCGAAAACGCCAGAGGCGGATAGTAATTTTTCCTTGCGTCGGCGTCGATGATTTTGCCAGCCAGAAACACGCGCCCCAAGTCATGATCCGCGTGTCCCGCAATTCCAACATTCACTAGGATCGGCTTGTCGGTGTTCCCCGCTCTTGCCTGCGAATAAGCCACTCCCGCCGCCATCGCGCATTTGCCGATGCCGGTGATCGTCAGGCAAATCCCGTCATGGCTGTGTACCTCGAAGGGATGGCTGCTCAGGTCTTTTTTCAATCGGAAATGTTCGATCAGCGGCCTGGCTTCGCAGGGCAAGGCGGTATGGATAAAAATCGTGCGGGCGGATTTCGGCATAGCTCCAAAAAAACTTAGCGGTCTGAAGTCGGCAGAATTCGGCGAAAGGTGAGATTGATTCGGGAATTTTTCGCTTGCCGTGTTTTCGGTAAGGCATGCACCCAGTGATGCTGCAAAGCGTCCGCCATGACCAGCAAATCGCCATGCTCGAGCACGATATCCAGATTCTCCCGGCGCTTTTTATGATGCAGCCTGAACAAGCGCGCGTCGCCGAGACTCAATGACGCGATCGTCGGATTGATTCCCAGTTCCTTTTCGTTATCGGCATGATACCCCATCGAATCCCGGCCGTCTCGGTATAAATTGGCCAGCACGCTATTGAACGCGCACCCGCAGAATCTTTCGATTTGCGTCTTGACCGCCGACAGCTCGCTTGTCCACGGCAACGGCCGATGCTCCACGCCTGAATAGCGGTAAACGGCTTCAGCGTCGCCGTACCAGCCCATCAGACGCGGCACCTTGCACCGTTTCCCGAAGATCAAGATCGATTCTTCCTGCCATGCCAATGTCCGGAAAAAATTGTCGAACAGCCGGTCGGCTTCGGGCCGGGGAAAAAATGCTTTGACCCGGTAGAGTTCACCCTCAATTGGACAAAGATTGGCGTAATCCATCAACAAAGGATTTCTTCATCGCCTCATCGGAGCAGACACCGTTCGGAAAAAACAAACCGTTGCCGGCTTCACGTTTCGATAACATAGGCCCCGTATCCGACGACCCTTTTTTTATCTCCCGCCGTATCACCCGAATTGCGCAGATCGATGTTTTGGACGGCCAGTGCTTTTTCCCTCGCCAGTTTCAACAAACCGCTGATCCCGACCCGACCGCAGGCCGAATCGAATCCCAGGCTTTCGAATTGCAGCTTTTCGATTGCGGCGCTAGTCGCCTTGTCCAGTTTTTGACAGGTGGCATAGTCGTGGTAATGGCTCAGATCGGAACTGATCACGATCAGCGTTTCCTCGCCGCCCCACAGCATCTCGAGCACCTGGCAGACCTGCTCGGCTGGCGCATCGCCGGTTACGATCGGAACGATCTTGAAATCATCCAGCATTTCCTGCAAAAACGGCAAATGCACCTCCAGGCTATGCTCCTTCACATGCGCCTGTTCCATGTAATCGACAAATGGCAATCTCGCTATTTTATGCACCGCCTCCTGGTCGACCTCGATACTGCCGAGCGGCGTCACGAAGGTTTGTGCATTGGTAATCGCCAGCCCGTTAAATCCGACCCGATGCGAGGGGCCGATCAGCACCACGCGAGTAATCTGATCGTGCGCCTTGAGTAATCGCGCATAGGCGGTAGCGGCTACCGGTCCTGAATAAATATAGCCCGCGTGGGGCACAATTATCGCCTTGGGAACTTTCGGCACGGTTTCTGCATCATTGAGATATTGATCGAGCAGCAGATGGAGCTGCTGGGGTTCGGCAGGATAAAAAGTTCCTGCGACGGCGGGTTGTCTATTCATAATTTTGCCTTCTCACCAAAATCAATTCAAATCGCATTATCAACCCGGCAGCCATAGTAGAGGTTGATTTTTATTATTCTAACCAAATGTGACAACCTGAATTTTCAAAGGTTCCTGGAGAATCGCAATGACTGAGTTTATTTCCGCCGATACCGTCAAAACCCGGTTTTGGCATGTGCTTGGCGATGGGCGGGTACAATGCGATGCCTGCCCGCGCTTTTGCAAGCTGCATGATGGCCAGCGCGGCCTGTGCTTCGTCCGGCAGAATCTGGATCATCAGGTCGTGATGACCAGCTACGGACGTTCCAGCGGCTTTGCCATCGATCCGATCGAGAAAAAGCCGTTGAATCATTTTCTGCCCGGAACGCCGGTTTTTTCGTTCGGCACCGCCGGCTGCAATCTGGCCTGCAAATTTTGCCAAAATTGGGACATCAGTAAATCACGCGAAATGGATATCTTGATGAGCAAGGCCACGCCCGAAGCGATTGCGCAAACTGCGCTCAATCAAGGCTGCGCCAGCGTCGCTTATACCTATAACGATCCGGTCATCTTTCATGAATACGCTGTCGATACGGCCCAGGCCTGCCGCAAGCTCGGCTTGAAATCGGTCGCGGTTTCGGCCGGCTATGTCACCCCGGAACCCCGGGCCGAATTCTATCAATGGATGGATGCCGCCAATATCGACTTAAAAGCGTTCAGCGAACGCTTTTATCATCAGATTACCGGCGGCCATCTGCAACCGGTACTCGACACGCTGAAATATATCAAACAGGAAACGTCGGTCTGGCTGGAACTGACGACCCTCATCATTCCGGACGAAAACGATTCGGATGCGGAAATTGAAGAGATGGCGAAATGGGTCGTCGAAAATCTCGGGCCTGATGTGCCGATGCATTTCACCGCGTTTCATCCCGACTGGAAGATGCTGGATAAGCCGCCGACTCCGCGTCATACATTGCTGAAAGCCCGGCAAATCGCGATAGCCAACGGCGTTCGTTACGCCTATGTCGGCAACGTGCACGACAAAGCGGCCGCAAGCACCTACTGCCATAGCTGCGGCCAATTATTGATCGGGCGGGACTGGCATGAGTTGTCCGAGTGGAACCTCGATGCGGCGGGGAATTGCAGGTTCTGCGGGACAAAATGTGCGGGCGTCTTTGCCGAAAAGCCTGGCGCATGGGGTGCAAAACGCCGCAGCGTGCAGATGAGTTAAGTAAAACACCTGCTCAACGGGAGAGCGGCAAAATTTCGCAGTGAGAGAAAACCGAGACGGTTTCGCGATACTGAATATTGCAAATATTTAGTATATTGCGGCGTACCCCTACCGAAACGACAGCTTAAATCTACCGGAATGAGTTTGCCTGACAGCTCGAAAGCCCCAAGAATAATTCCTTGGGGCTTACGTTAAAATTATAAATTAGGGAGTCTGCTCGAGCGTGCGCAATTCCTGACGCCGGCATTTGTCGTAGAAAAACCAGCTCTTGACGTGCAAGTGTTTGCGGATCGGGGTTTTGATTACGGAGACGCAGAGCGCGATCGAAAACAGACACCAAACCGCGGCATATTCGTTCGGGTCCGAGGTGGTGACGTCGGAAATCCACGGTCCGATGACGTAATGGAAGCCGACAAAACGCCAGGAGCCGTACATTACCGGCATATAGAACGAGACCAGGATATAGGTCAGCGCATGCAGGCCCCAGTCGAAACCGAACAGCCACTCCTGCGGGCCGGACAAGAGACCGTTCAAAGGCATTTGCCAGGCGATGTGCCAGTCGCCGGAAACCGAGCAGACGCCGGTGCCGCAAAACCCTTCGGTGCCGATCACGCAATGTCCGGCCCAGTCGAACGGGTACATCTTGACCAGCATCGTCAGCGAGCCGATCGCGCAAATCGAATACACGGTCGTGCGGATTTTCAGTTTAACGCTTTCCGGGATAAAGTACATCGCGACCATATTTACGAAAAACGGCTGGAACGCGACGTGAATATAGCCGAACATGGTCAGAATCTGATTTTTCGGATTGCCGCACAGATCAATATAAATGTAGGTTGCAGCCTGCAACAGTTCCATCAACGCAAAATAAGTCAACGGGATCCACAGTTCCTTCGATTCCCCTTTGTAGGCGACATAAGCCGCGGTACTGAGTCCTGCGGCGGCCAGGACGCCGGACGCTTCTCCACTCCAACACATAAATTGAACCTTCTTATAATAGTTATTGAATATAGCTTTTAAGCCGAGAAAGTGTTGACAGAAGCCCCCCTTTCTTCGGCGGTTATTCTATTACAGAGACTCAAACTGAGAAAGCATTGGCGTAATCGAGATTCGGAAATCAAGAAGCCGGCAAAGCCTCGCTGTCGATATAAATATCGACAGGATTGTTAGGTGCGATCGAGGCGACCGGCAAGGCGGCGCCTTCGCGCCATTGTTTGACCGGCTCCTGCTTGCTTTTGCCGGTGATCAAAAAGATCAATTGCCGGGTGTCGCTCAACGCCTTGGCGCTGATCGATACGCGCTCGGGAGGAGGCTTCGGCGAATTGTAAACCGCATGGGTCAGCTCATCCTGCTCGTGAACATGGCCGGGAAACAAACTGGCGGTATGACCGTCTTCGCCCATCCCGAGCAGCACCAGGTCGAAAGGCAACGCATCGCTGACGGTTTGACGGTATTGCAGCGCGCCGGCTTCGGGCCCGAGTTCGGCCGGAATCGTAAAAATCTGTTCGGCAGGTATCGGCACCTGCGCAAGCAGTGCCTTCGCCGCCATCATGCTGTTGCGATCCGGATGATCGCTCGGCAGGCAGCGTTCATCGCCATAAAAAATATGCCATTTCGACCAGTCGGTTTCGGCCTTGCCGAGCAGGCGATACACTTTTTCAGGCGTCGTGCCGCCGGCCAATACCAGTTTGAAGCAGCCACGTTCCGAGATTGCTTCTTTGGCCGTCTTCAGGATTTGTTCGCAGGCGGCTTCGGCGACCTGATCGGCCGTCGAAAAAGTCCGCCAGTTGGCGTTTTTTTGCATTTATTTACACTCCGGGGTCAACGAACTGCGCCAGGTTTGGCCATCCTTGTCGAACAGGCGGCTGTCTTCCGGCCCCCACGAACCCGCCGAGTAAGTCGCGATATAATCGCGTTCGACCGCCCAGGTTTGCAGAATCGGATCGACGATGCGCCAGGCATGCTCGACTTCATCGAAACGCAGAAACAACGAGCGATCGCCCTTCAAGACATCGAGCAGCAAGTCTTCATAGGCATCGATCGCTTTTTCGTCATGATTACGGAAACTCGCGTCGAGCGTGGTCGAACGCGTGCTCATTTCGAGACCCGGCTCCTTCACGGTCATTTCCATCTTGATGCATTCGTCGGGTTGGATGCCGAGCAACACCCAGTTCGGATTCATACAGTTCACGTTGGTGTCGCGGAAAAATTGCAACGGCGGATGCCGGAAGCAGATCGAGATGGTCGACTGCGCCTTCGCCATACGCTTGCCGGTGCGCATATAGAACGGCACGCCGCGCCAGCGCCAGTTGTCGATGTACAGCTTCATCGAGGCATAGGTTTCGGTCGTGCTGCCGGCCGGGATGTTGTCTTCCTGCAGGTAGCCTTTGACCTTTTCGCCCTGGCTCGTACCGGATGCGTATTGGCCGCGGAACGCCTGCGCATGCACCGCTTCTTTCGGGATCGGGCGGATCGACTTCAACACCTTGACCTTTTCATCGCGCAACGCTTCGGCTTCCATCGATACCGGCGGCTCCATCGCGACCAGCGTCAACAGTTGCAACAAATGGCTTTGCAGCATATCCCGCAACGCGCCGGCGCTGTTATAGTAGTCGCCGCGACTCTCGATGCCGATGTCTTCGGAATGGGTGATCTGGACATGATCGATATAATTGCGGTTCCACAACGGTTCCAGCATCACATTCGCGAACCGGAACACCAGCACGTTTTGCACCATACCCTTGCCGAGATAATGATCGATCCGATAGATCTGCTCCTCGGTCAAATAATGGCTGATACGTTTTTGTAGAGCCTGCGCGCTATCCAGATCATAGCCGAACGGTTTCTCGATGATCACGCGCCGCCAGCCCAATTCTTCGTTGAACAGCTCGTTATGGCTTAATTGTTCCAGTACGGTGCCGAAATCGGAGGGGCTGATCGAAAGATAAAACGCGATATTTCGGGAAAATTGCTTTTTGCCGTTCAGAAGATCGGCCAATGCTTTGTAATCCTCGGGCTGTTGAATATCGGCCCGATGATAGCACAAGCGCTGACTGAAACCCTGAAAGACGTTTTCATCGAAATCGTCCTTGGCCTTGGCCTGAATCATATCCCTGACTTCGTCAAGCCATTTCTGCTGATCCCAGGGGCGGCGGCCGATCGCGACAATGCGGGTTCCTTCGGGCAGTTGTTTCGCGACATCGAGATGGTAAAGCGCCGGCATCAGCTTGATTCTGGAAAGGTTGCCGGTGGCGCCAAAAATAACGTAGGTACAGGGTTCGGCGTTCATAAGGAGTGAATATGGTTAAGTAGGAAGCCCTAAGAATTAAAACGCGTAGCGAGGTAGGATGGGTAGAGCGAAGCGAAACCCATCAATAGACGTACGTTATGGCTATGTACGATGGGTTTCGCTTCGCTCTCGGCAATAGCTCCATGCATTGCCCTACCTCCTGCATCCCTGCAGTCGTCGGCAATAGCTCCCTGCATTGCCCTACCTCCTGCATCCCTGCAGTCGTCGGCAATAGCTCCCTGCATTGCCCTACCTCCTGCATCCCTGCAGTCGTCGACAACAGCTCCATGCGTTGCTCTCGATCACTTGTTCCCGACGTGATCTACCTCCCCCATCCGTGGGGTCGTAACTCCTACGTCCTTGTAGTTATACCCATCGTATCTACACCGCTACCCGGTAAGTCATGTGGCGCACCGACTGAGCGGTGCGTGCTGCGCTCCCATGCGGCGCATGGGAACGATAATATTTATACGGTATAAGTGGTCGAAGCCACCTTGCCGCCCTGCCCGGTCCAGTCGGTGTGAAAGAACTGGCCGCGCGGCTGATCGACGCGTTCATAGGTATGCGCTCCGAAATAGTCGCGCTGCGCCTGCAACAGATTCGCGGGCAATCGTTCTGTCCGGTAGCCGTCGTAATAAGCCAAGGCGGATGAGAACGCCGGGGTCGGAATGCCGAGCTCGATGCCCAGAATTACCGCCTTGCGCCAGCCGGCTTCGGCTTTTTTCATCGCGGCGACGAAAAAGTCGTCGAGCAGCAGGTTTTCGAGTTCCGGATTTTTTTCATAAGCCTGCTTGATGTCGTTCAGGAACTGGCTGCGGATGATGCAGCCGCCGCGCCACATCAAGGCGATTTCGCCATAGTTCAGCGACAGCTTGTATTCCTTCGAGGCCTCCCGCATCAGCCGGAAACCCTGGGCATAGGAAATGATCTTGGCTGCATACAGCGCATCGCGAACCGCATCGATCATTGCCTTTTTGTCGCCGCTGAATTGGTGTGATGGTTTGGGCAGTATCTTCGCGGCCCTGACCCGCTCGTCTTTTTGCGCGGACAGGCAGCGGGCAAAGACCGATTCGCCGATCAGCGTCAACGGGATGCCGAGATCCAGCGCATTGATGCCGGTCCATTTTCCGGTTCCCTTCTGTCCGGCGGTATCCAGTATCTTTTCCAGCAGCGGCTGGCCGTCTTCGTCCTTATAGGCCAGGATGTTCGCGGTGATTTCGATCAGATAGGAGCTGAGTTCGCCTTGGTTCCATTCGGCGAAAATTGGGTGCATTTCATCTGCCGACAAGCCCAGACCTTCGGACAACAATTGATAGGCTTCGCAGATCAATTGCATGTCGCCGTATTCGATGCCGTTGTGCACCATCTTGACGTAGTGGCCCGCGCCGTTTTCGCCGACCCACTCGCAGCATGGCTCGCCGCCCACCTTTGCGCTGATCGCCTGAAAGATCGGCTTGACCGCCGGCCAGGCCGCCTTGTTGCCGCCCGGCATGATCGAAGGCCCGTTGCGCGCGCCTTCCTCGCCGCCGGACACGCCGGTGCCGATGAAATTGAGGCCCTTTTCCTGTAGATATTGAGTGCGGCGGTCGGTGTCGGTAAACAGCGAATTGCCGCCGTCGACGATGATGTCGCCCGGCGCCAATAACGGCAGGAGTTTTTCGATATATTGATCGACCACCTCGCCCGCCTTGACCATCAGCATCACGATCCGCGGCGTTTCGAGACTGCCGACCAGTTCCTCGAGAGAATGCGTGCCGACTACTTGGGTACCCTTTGCCGGACCGTCGAGAAATTCATCGACGGTGCGGGTCGTGCGGTTATAGACCGCGACCTTGAAGCCGTGGTCGTTCATGTTCAGGACCAGATTCTGGCCCATTACGGCGAGGCCGATCAATCCGATATTCGCTTTCATCAATAATTATCCGAAGAGAGTTAAGTTCGGCTGAATTTTATCATGCCGACAAGCGGGACCGATAGAAAATGCGCGGGAAACAGGCAGTTATCCGGGATTGCCGTGGTGCATCCTGACCCTGGCGCGTATCATCGCAAAGATCACGATGATCAACAGCGCGGCCAGCGAAAACTCCAGCAGCAAAAAGGACCCGATCTTAAAGTAAGCAAAGTCTGGATGTACGAAGCGAACCAGCCAGCCGCTTGCTTCATCAGCAACCGCTGAAACATAAGTCAAACTGCTAATCCAGATTTTGAGCCGCGTCGAAAAGTCGGTCATCAGCATCAGGTGAGTCAGGGTCACGATCAGCATGCCCATCGAAAATAGATGGAAATGCGAGACTTCGAGCATGCCTTCATAGCTGCGCGGCGGCCTGAACTGCTCTTCGGAGCCGAGGTAGTAGAGTTTGACCGATTCGGCCGTCAAATCCATCCGGTGAAAATACATCAGGCCGTTGCTGATCCACAGCAGCACGATATAGCCCAAAAACATCAGCACCAGCGCGTTCAATAAAGATTTCCGGTGCTGTTCTCCGGTTACAAAATAACGCATGTTTATTGACTTGGCTGCTTGATCATGACCTGATACATCGCCATCACCTTACGTACGCTGGTGAGGCCGGCACGCGTGCTCAGGGTGGCGCCGCTGATGCCGTCCACGCCCTTGCTGAAATCCATTTCCGCGAGCGGACGCTTGTACAACTGTTCGAACCAGCGGTCCGGCGGCATGTATTCGGGCGGTTCGTGAAAAGCGAGCGTATAGACGTTGCGCAGCTCGCCTTCCGGCGTCAGGACGACCATCAGTGTTTCCGGCTTGGTTCTGACCGTAACCGACTCAATCGCGGCATAGCCGAGAATCTTGCCTTGCTCCTTGCCGACATAGAACGTAAACATACCCGATTCCAGTTTGGTCTTGGCCAATTCCTGAATTTTCGCGAGCTGCTGCTCGTCGGGAAACAAAGACAACAAATCGACCGTTTTGCCTTTGCCGAAAGCCAGCTCCATCGCTTCGTCTTTGCTGTAGAAGATTTGCGCCTGACTTGGCGCGGCGGAAGCCAGCAGCAGTGCGATAAATAAACAGCCTCCGGCCCACTGAATAAATTTCAAAATATGCTCCATAAAGCAGTTGATAAGGCTCGAAAAATGTCGTGATCTACGGCCAGAGCGCTTCTGGGCTTTGGCCTCCGAGCCTTATATCATATACCAGGTGGAGGCAATTTTGGGCTAGAAAATAAAGCCCAGTCCCAGGTTGAAGTCATCAGGCAGATCACCTTTTCTCGACATGAAGTTGCGGTAATCCGCTTTAATCACGACATTTGGTATCGGTTTATATTGCAGACCGAATTGGTAAATGCTTCTATCCCTCGAATCGTCGTCCAAAAATCCGGTCGGCGCAGTTGCAATGGTGTCGAACTGTTCATAACGGAAAAACGGCGCCAGATATTGGGTAGTATCTCTGAAAATCCAAGGCAGAACGTCGTAGCCGACTTCGGTATACCAGCCATAGTTGCTGCTGCCGATCGTTTGCCCCTTGTCCTGGCTCAATACCTCGGCATCGCCAATATGCCCCCAGGATCCCAAGGCCCTGAATTCCAAGCCACGGTATTTCCATTGCACATGGCCTTCGTAAAGCTGGGTAAACGCATCAACCTGTTGACCGGCATACAGTTGGTTCTGCCCTGAATTGCCGAAATAAGCCGAACCGCCGACAGAGACTCCCGGCGCCCAAACCGGTGAATAATCCATACGTCCGACAAAAGCTAAATCTTCGGCCTTGGCCTGACTGCCGCCTTGCCGACCTTCGCGGATGCCGCTGGAGGCAAACTCTTTCGCGTTCAGTCCGTTAACGACATAGGTCGTGTAAGTCAAGTTAGGCGCCAGCTCGCCAAACAGACCGACGCCGATTTCGCGCCAGGTGCTCGGAATGATTTGCCGCTCGACTTCGGGGCGATTATTGCCGAAAAAGAACGGCGGTTCATGAATCTGGTTGATGAAGCCCATCGGCAACAACACCATACCGGCGCGGACATTGGCCATCTTATGCAGGAAGAAATCCAGGGCGGCAAACTCGACCGAAACCTCGCCTTTTTCCTCATCGCCTTCGCCGGTTGTCGCATGTTCGAATTCGAGTTCGCTGTTGAACAAAATCCTGTCGGTAAACTTGTAGCCTGCGTAAAGCACCATACGCTCAAGGTCTGCATTATCGTTTTTGCCTTTTTCGTCGCCAACGATTGCCTGATAATTCGCCTCGCCGTAGCCCCCGATCGAGAGCCCCTTGCCGACCTGATATACCTTCGAAGCCGCAGGCCCCAAGCCGTAAGCGCTCTTATACTTGGTTTCTTCGGGAATCACGAGGTTGGTGCGCAGTTTTTCGACTTCCTGACTCAGGATATCGGTCTTGCGCTCGAGCGTTTTGACGTTGCCTTGCTGAGCCGCAGGGGGCTGATTCTTGGCCGACTCCGCCATCACGGTTTTCATCTCATCGATCTGCTTCTGCTGGGCTTCGATGATCTTCCACATTTCTTCCATCGTTTGCGGTTTTTGCAGCGCCTGCGCCGGCGTATTCAATACCGTCAGTATGGCTAAAGCGCTTCCCCGTAACACTATTTTTCGCTTGCCCATCATTGTTACTCTCCAAAAATGAAATTTTCTTAAGATTATAGTACAAATAATTTTGTTATTACAAATGATTATCATTTGCTATATAATTTAAGAGTAACAACCCCGCAGCCTCAAAGCCCGGAAACTCGGAACAAATTTCAGTGAAAACTGCTTATTCTAAGCATCATGGCCGTTCAATACGAAATACCTTGCCCCCATAACTCGCAATGATACCGTCAGGACGGATTTCCTTGATTTCGACCGAATCCTTGGTCGTTTGGCCGGCCTTGTACTTGGTCATGTTCAGCACGACGAAGCGATCTTCCGGATTTGCAGCGTACATGAAAACATTGATCGACATCTTAGGCGCGGAATTGCGGAAGTTATAGGGCAGATCCTTGAATAAAGGAATTTCCTGCGGCTCTGCCGGCGCGGATTCAGTCTTTTTTTCTTCGATTTTATTAACTTCGCCCTCGGAATTGTTCAAGCTTCTGGACGCAAGAACTCCATGGACTTGTCTGGCCTGGCTTTTCTTCCTCATCTGCCCTTGTTGACTGATTGCGGCAGACGGGGGAGGGGTTTGAGCGCTACTCTCGGATTTATCAGGCCGCCCTTGTTTCGCGGCTTTCCCTTCCGCGGCCTGTTTTACCGCGGCCAGATCTTCGATCGAAGACGCTGTTGCCGCAGGCGCAGCGGCTTCGGGCATGGACGGACTCATGGTTTCCTGTGCCGGCATTACCGCTGCGGTTAGCTCTTTCTTCGCACCCTTTCCGGAAACCGTCTTATCGTCAACCGGCTTTAAGGGGATCGGCAACGGCTGTGCGTGGGCTTGCGGCTTGGCAGGCATATCGTCGGCTTTTTTTAGATACCAAACCAGCACAGGAAGGGCGAGCAAATTGACGGCCAGCAGCCCCCCGATCAGCAGCGCTGTTTTCCGGCTTTTTTGCGGCGGCGGCATCAGCACTTGATCGGTAATGGTTTCCAGCTGCTTGGTCTGTCGCTCCTGCTCCGATTTGCGTAAGGCATTAAGAATATAAGACATGGTGTTAATCGGTTATAGTGAGATAAGGTTTGTTCGGCGCCTCGGTCAAATTGTCGAGATAAAACAGGGTTTGGGCTCCTACCATGCCGTCTTCGATCAAATGGTGTTGATGTTGAAAGTTGATGACGCGAGCCTTTAAGTCCTGATCGAATTTCTGCGGCACAGCCACGGGCGGATTCGAACCGTCGAATACCGCCATCTGTTGCCGAAGCCAAACAATTCTCTCTGACCATTGTCCGGGGAAAATCGTTCGCGCATCCGCCATCGGCGGCTCCCATAATAATAAATAGTAACCGTTCCAATGACTCAGCACCTCGGCCAGCGGAAAACCGTGCTGCTCGCTGCCGGTCAACACGGGATTCCCTTGCTTCAGCCCGGTCAGCAGCGCATAGCGTTTTTCATTGGTCGGGAGCACAAATTCCAGAATGAGCGGCCGGTTCATATCCAGCACTTCCTTCCAGCTGGCCTTGCCGAGCTGGCACAAAACGCCGAAAACCTTTACCGCCTCGCAATCGGCCACCCCTGTGGGCGGTACCGGTTTTCCCAGCGTTTTCAATGCATTCGCAAAACCCAACGGCAACGTAAAGCGCGCATCGGCCACCCATTCGGCAAATGGAACAGGCTTGGGAGGCAGCGGCAGCGGTTCAATTTTCGGCAATGGCGGCGTAGCCGATACGGTTTCAGAGACGGCCGGCTTGGGCTTTGCTGCCGCAGCATCTGCCTGACGATCCATAAGCCGGCTTTTGACCGGCGTGAAACGATCGGAGTAGAGATAGCTGCCGATCACAATCCCGCTGAGCAACAACAAGCCGAGCGCGGCGCCCCATCTTGGCAACTTTTTCTGGGCCGGCGTGAGCGTTTCTTTCGCGGCATTTTTTATCATGCCCGGCGTCACGTGCGCGGCATTTTCCGCATAAGCGCCCAACAAGGCGCGATCGCATAGAATATTAATAACACGCGGTATGCCGCCCGACAGTTTGTAAATTTTTCGAATCGCCCGCTCCTTGAAAAGGTCGGGATCGCCGCCGCAAATCTCCAGGCGGTGCCGGATATAGGCCCGGGTTTCGACAAACGACAGCGGCTGCAAATGATAGCGCGCCGTGATGCGCTGGCTGAGCTGCCTGAGATCCTGGCGCCGCAGCATCTGTTTCAATTCGGGCTGGCCGACCAGGATGATTTGCAGCAGTTTGGTTTTGCTGGTTTCCAGATTGGTCAACAAGCGGACTTGTTCGAGCACTTCCATGCTCAGATTCTGCGCTTCATCGATCAGCACCACGGTGCGCCGTCCGTTCGCATGCGCAGCCAGCAAATGATGGTTCAACGCATCGACCAACTGCTTCAGCGTCTGCTGCTGTTTGTCATAGGCGATTCCCAACTCGTCGCAGATGGTCGCCAACAACTCGATCGCATTCAATTTAGGATTCAGGATCAACGCGATGTCGATATTATCCGGCAACTCCCGCAACAGACAATGACACAAGGTGGTCTTGCCGGTGCCGACTTCGCCGGTCAAGGCGACAAAACCTCCGCCGACGGTAATGCCGTATAAAAGGTGCGCCAGACCTTCCTGATGGCGGCGGCTCATATAGAAGAAATGCGGATCGGGCGCTATCGAAAACGGTAATTCCGCAAAATGAAAATACTGTTTGTACATAGCTGCAGTTAGGCAATACGAATGAAATGAATTCCAGATTTTAACCTATCCCCGGCAAAAGGCGTAAAAATTGGCGTCATCTTCGGCGATACGCCGGTTTTCCCTTTATAATCCCGCAGCCCTCAGGCAAAAAGACTCTGAATCCACTCATATCATGCCGATCAACGAAACTCGACTGTACCGCAAAATGGCCTGGCGCCTGCTGCCGCCGCTCTACATCATTTATATCCTCGCCTATCTGGATCGCATGTGCGTCGGCTTTGCGCAATTACAGATGAAGGATACGCTGCAGTTCAGCGATACGGTTTACGGCTTCGGGGCGGGCATCTTTTTTGTCGGCTATATGCTGTTCGAGATACCGAGCAACCTGATCCTCGAAAAAGTCGGCGCGAGGCTGTGGCTGACCCGGATCATGATCACCTGGGGACTGATCTGTTGCGCAATGGTCACCATCGAAACGCCGCAAGGTTTTTATATTCTGCGCTTTTTGCTCGGCCTTGCCGAAGCCGGCTCGTTTCCCGGCATGATATTGTATTTCAGCTATTGGTTTCCGGCGCCGGTCAGGGCCAAGTACGGCGCCTTGCTGATTACCGCGACCGCGGCATCCGGCGTGCTCGGCGCGCCGCTGGCGGGGTTGCTGCTCAGCATGGACGGCGCCTTCGGGCTGCAAGGCTGGCAATGGCTGTTTCTGGCCGAAGGCGCGCCTTCGGTGCTGTTCGGCTTCATGCTGTATTTCTGGCTGACCGACCGTCCCGCCAAGGCAAGCTGGCTCAGTTCGGAAGAAAAAGCCTGGCTCGAACGGACGCTGGCCGCCGAGCAACAGTCCTCATCGCACCGCCATGCCGCCGATTTGGGACAGGCCTTGCGCCATCCGAAGGTCTGGCTGCTGGCGCTGATTTATTTCGCGGTGATCATCAATTATTACAGCATCAGCCTGTGGTTGCCGCAACTGATCAAAAGCTGGACAGGACTTAACAACGTAAGCACCGCGCTGTTGACCGGCCTTCCCTATTTTGCGACCGTGATCGTAATGATCATCGTCGGCGCGCATTCGGATAAGACTCAGGAGCGGCGCTGGCACATCGTGATCTGCGCCTGGGTGGCGGCAGCCGCGTTCGCACTGAGCCCCTATCTCGCCTCGCCGGTCTGGGCGATAGCTGCAATCACGGTCGCTGCAGCCGGCATCTGGAGCACGCTGGCGCCCTTCTGGACCCTGCCGCATACGCTGTTGAAAGAAGGTCCGGCCAAGGCATCGGGCCTGGCGTTGATCAATTCGATCGGCAACCTGGGCGGTTTCGCGGGACCTTACATCGTGGCTTGGCTAAAAACGGCGACCGGCGATTTCAAGCTGGCGCTGCCGCTGTTGGCGGCGACAATGGCCGCGGGAGTATTGCTGGTTTTCTTTGCGGCGAAAGCTGAAGAGAAACCGGAACCCATTCCAATTCAATAGCTAATCGATACTATTTCTTTTGAATTCATGAACATGTCTTTGTGTTTTGACATTTGCCCTTCGCCCGATACAATGTTATGGACATCAATTTCATTATTTTGGTAGAGTAATCCCAACCTTCCTCATAGAGATGCCCCCTCTGCCAAGGCAAGGAATGACAGCTTTTCTCGCCAAAAATCAATAGCCCGGAGCCTTGCTCCAGGCGTTCTATAGAATTGGCGTCACGGATGACCGACTTTATTCACCCACATTTCAATCGAAACAAATGGCAAATCAGCATTGGAAAATTCAACCTAACGAGGTATTAAGAGCCGGCCCCGTGATGCCGGTCATGGTCATCAAAAATCTTGACGACGCCGTGCCTTTGGCGAAAGCATTGGTCGAGGGCGGCATTCGCGTGCTGGAAATTACTTTGCGTACGCCGGTTGCGCTAGAGGCCATCAAGCGTATCAGTCAGGAAGTGGAAGGCGCGATCGTCGGCGCCGGCACGATAGCGAACCCGGCACAATTACAAGCTGCGGCAGATGCAGGCGCGGTCTTTACGATCAGCCCCGGCATCACCTCCTCCTTATTGAGTGCTGCTGTAAATGGCAACATCGCCTTGATTCCCGGTATTGCGACCCTTTCGGAACTGATGCTTGGCATGGAATTCGGCCTGGATCACTTCAAATTTTTTCCGGCCGAAGCGGCCGGCGGCATTCCGATGCTGAAATCGATTGCAGGTCCCTTCCCGCAGGCGACCTTTTGCCCTACCGGCGGCATCTCGCCGGATAATTATCTGGCTTATCTCAAATTACCCAATGTGGCCTGCGTGGGCGGCTCATGGCTCGCCCCTCAGGACGCGCTGAATGCGAAAGACTGGTCCAAAGTCACCGAACTTGCGAAACAGGCGATTGTTAACGCCAATCCCGAGTAAATGATTCTGCAATCGACACTAAAACACGCCGCAGCGGCGTCCCAACCGAGATTGACACCATGAGCAAGCCCAGCACTATCGTCCTATCCACTCCCGAATCCGAACCACTGTGTACATTGCCTGTGTTGTCGGGCACCATAGGTCCCGACGTGCTGGACGTCCAGTCGCTGTACAAACAGACCGGCATGTTCACTTACGATCCCGGCTTTACCTCGACCGCCAGTTGCCGTTCCGCGATAACCTATATCGACGGCGAGGCGGGCGTATTGCTGTATCGCGGCTATCCGATCGAACAGTTGGCCGCGAAATGTTCGTTTCTGGAAGTCTGCTATCTGCTCCTGCAGGGCGAGTTGCCGACCTTCGATCAATTGCAGCAGTTTGAGCACAACATCACGATGCACACGATGGTGCATGACCAGTTGACCAACTTTTTCAAGGGCTTCCGCCGCGACGCGCACCCGATGGCTATCATGGTCGGCGTCGTCGGCGCGTTGTCCGCGTTTTATCATGACGCCTTGGATATTCGCTCGAAAAGCGACCGTGAAATCAGCGCGATCCGGCTGTTGGCCAAGGTGCCGACGATCGTCGCGATGTGCCACAAATACAGCACCGGATCGCCGTTCATGTATCCGCAAAACAAGCTCAGCTATGTCGAAAACTTCATGCGCATGATGCTGGCGACGCCGTGCGACGATTTCGTGCCGAATCCGGTGCTGGTCAAGGCGCTCGACCGGATTTTGATTCTGCACGCCGACCACGAACAAAATGCCTCGACCTCGACCGTTCGCCTGGCAGGTTCCAGCGGCGCGAACCCGTTCGCCTGCATCACCGCCGGCATCGCCTGCCTATGGGGCGCGGCGCACGGCGGCGCGAACGAAGCGGTTCTGAACATGCTGGAAGAGATCGGCGATGTCTCCCGTATCGGCATTTATATCAACAAAGCGAAAGACAAAAACGATCCATTCCGGTTAATGGGTTTTGGCCACCGCGTTTATAAAAATCACGACCCGCGCGCAAAACTGATGCGCGAAACCTGCCATGCCGTCTTGAATGAACTGGGCCTGCAAGACGACAAATTGTTCAAGCTGGCAATCGAACTGGAGCGCATCGCGCTCGAAGACGACTATTTCATTGCGAAAAAACTGTATCCGAACGTCGACTTTTATTCCGGCATCGTGTTGCACGCGCTCGGCATTCCGAGCAAGATGTTTACCGCGATCTTTGCGATGGGCCGGACGGTCGGCTGGATTTCGCATTGGGATGAAATGATCGCCGATCCCGAACAAAAAATCGGCCGTCCAAGGCAGCTTTATACCGGCGCCACCCGCCGGGATGTGCCGGCTCTGCACGGCAAGATCGTTTAGCCTAATTGCAGACCCGCCGGGTTTTAAAAACCTGGCCGGTCTTTTTGAACGTTTTAGAAAAAACATGCACGCACTACCTGAACTCATCGGCTATCTGGCCGCGCTTTTGACGACCGCCTCGTTTTTGCCGCAGGCGATCCTGACTATCAGAACCCGCGATACCGCCTCCCTCTCGCTGTCGATGTACGGCATTTTTACGCTGGGCGTGGCGCTTTGGCTGATCTACGGCATTTTTCTGCATAATTCCGCGATCATCGCGGCGAATACGGTCACGCTGGTGCTATCGGCTTCGATCCTTTACGTCAAAATTTATAATAAGCTGACCGGCCGGGAGCAAGTCCATGCGCCTGGAAATCCATGAGTAGCTCTTGCCATAATCCGGCGCTCAAATCCGGAAATGCGGCACAATGTGTTTTTCTTGCAGTAAAGTGTGTTCTAAACCTTAACAATAGACCGGCTTGAGATAGGCCAACTCAGCCTTATTTCATCAAATTCGACGGCATCAGGCATGCGTCGCCGATTGCTTTTTCCTTATAAATCAAATAGACTGCGCTTCATTCCCAAACCACGGTTTCTTCCTAATTTTCAGGGATTCCGGCGCGATACATCCCCTATCTGGCAATGATGGACATCAATAGACTTAGCAAAGCACATAATTCCGGCGGGATCGGCGGTCTGATCAATACCATACAGACACTGTTCATTGCCGGCCTCAGAGTATGGACCATTCCGATTGTACTGATGCTGAGCATGGCGACCGGTTTTACCACCTTTTATGGTTTGTCGCATTTCATTGTCTCCTGGATTGCGCTGATCATTACGATCGCGATTCAGTCGATTATCGTCATCAGCTCGCTGGAAATTGCCGGCATTCACTGGAGAGCGAACAAATTGCGCTTTTTCAGCGTGCTCATATCGTTACTGGTAGCGGTTTCGGCCTCTATCACTTTTTCTTATTTCAAGTTTTACGAAATTTCCCAGAAGGAAACAATTCAGATCGACCGGTTGAACAAAATCCGCACCGACGTGAACGCCTACCTGAAAACCATCGCGGACACCAAAACCACGATACTGAAACAGCAGCAGGCCGAACTCGACAAGGCCTCCGCGAATGTGACCCAGGCTTATTTCGGCACCCATCCGGACGCGCCGCAGACCGGCAAGAACATGGTCGGCCAGGGCCCTTTTTTCCGGTACCAACGTGAGGTTTTTGAAACCAAAAAGAAGGAAGCCGCGCAGGTCGTACAAAACTTCGAGAAACTGAATCAGGACATCCGCATACTGCAAAACGGCCTGACCGAGTGGAGCATGAATGTGCCCGATGCGGAAGCCAAATATCAGAAAATCATCGCCAGCCTGCAGGAAGTCTCTATCAAATTCAACCAGATGGCGACCAATAGCGGAGTCATCGCACCGGAAGTCCCGGTCCTGATGACCTACTCGGAGGTAGTGCAAGGCATCACGCCTTCCTTTGCGATGTGGAAGGACTTTTCGCTGTTTGCCTTCCTCTGCGCGTCGATGGCGGACTTTTTTACGGTATTTTTGTCTTACCGTCTGGAGTTCACCGCACCCGGCCCTTTGAGCGAGCGGGAGCAGGAACTGGTGTTCGAATGCCTGCGCCAGTTTACCGAGTTCAGGATCAACGAAAACGACGAGCTCGAGATGGTGATCGAAAAGTCCGAAATCGAAAAAGCCCGGCGTTATTCGGACTGGTCGCGGATGTTCGCGGTCGGCTTTTTATTGAGCCGCGGATTTCTGCGCAAGATCGACTCAAAGTCGGTCGAATTTGCGCCGAACCTCTATCCGCTGATCGCCGAACGGATGAGCGCGCAAATCCGCGCCCTCAAGTCGCAGCAGACTTTGCCGATTTCCAGTCCGGTCGCTGTGGAGGTGTCCGATGACGAATAAACAAGCGCTGCTCGATGCCTGGCTGGCCGGACTCCAGCCGCAATCGATCCACGACGAGATTGAATCCGAAGTCTGGGACCCGGGCTTCGACGGCGAAAGCCGCGTCGTGCTCTCCAAGCTCGGGCCGTATTACAAGCTGTTTGCCTATCCCGCAAAATTTTTTCCGCGCTTTTACCATCACGTCTACCCGTTGCCGGTCGCCGAATGGCCGATCAAAGTCTCTACCGTGCTTTACGGCGGGCTTTGCACGATCGACGCCCAATTGACGATCCATTTTCAGGCCACCTTCCACTATGTCGAACGCAACCTCGATGCGCTGACCGATATCAACGCGCATATCAAAAACGGCTATGAGGGCATGATCAAGACGACTGTTGACGCCGAACTCAGAAACCTGCGAAACGGAAACTGGATAGAAACCGGTCTGTCGGCCACCGAAAAACAGATCGAAAACACGATCAACGAAGCGTTGACCGTCAAATACATCAAATGCCGAGCGATTTGCTCGCTGACTCCGTCGTTCGCCGACCTCGAAGACAATCCGGGCCTCGACGGCCGCTTTACCCAGGAAGCCGTCTATCTGAGCATCCTGGAAAAAAATTTCGAATTCCGCGAAAAGCAGGCACGCGAACGGACCCGCCAGGAGCAATTGCTGGAAAAGGAGCGTCTTGAACATTTGAATCAGCTGAATGCATTAGAGCAGCAAAAACGGGCAATCGAAAGCGAAAACCAGCGTCAACTGCTGGCCGCACAGGAAAAGGGGAACGCCGATCAGTTTGCTATCGAAGCCAGGCTGCATCAAGAAAAGATCAAGCACGAGAAACATCTGCAAAGCATCGCCGAGGCGGCCGCGCTGAAATATCAGCTCGAACAGCAGACCCGTCAGCATGAGCTGGAGCAGCAACTGCACGTTAAAAAGCTCGAACACGAAGCCATATTGAAAGAAAGGGAACTGCAGGCCGAATACCAGGCGCAGGGAGTGTTGCAGCAGGAACAGCAAAAATACGAGGAACAACTCGAGGCCGAGCGCATCGAGCATCAGACCCGCCTGAAGGAAATGCAGTTGCAGGCCGAAATCAAGGAACTGGAACTGCGCGTCGAAGTCACCAAAAACAAGGATGCCTATTTGCACCGGCAAATCGAATGGCTGGTGCTGGACAAGCAACGCGCGGAACTCTCCCGCGCGATCAAGGAAGCCGAGAGCGACATCGATGCGGCGAACCGTTTGTCGCAATCGCCGGCGCAATAACTGATTGTCTCTGCTAAAGCCAAATCATACTGAACCTCCCTCAGGTAGAGGGAGATCTGTTCAAATGCAAATTCTTGCCCCAATCCCTTACTCCTCCTTCCTTCCCACTCTCAGCTGTAACATTTTATTTACAGAACTGTTATAAGATAAGCCATACGGGCAATCTCTAACGCACAACGGATTGATGCAAATTCAACACCAAGCTCCAACCCTGATAGCGTCACCGATTGGGCTCATCCTAAATCAATTCCCTAATTAATGCCGCATAACGTCCCTCCTCTAAACTATCCGTCGCAAAAACGCGGCCACCCCTCCCTTTCCCCACGTCCCAAATTCCGTCATCCGCTGTCGCTTTTTTTGCTGACTTTGGCCAATTACGGCCTGATGTATACCGCCAATATTTTGCTGGCGCGCGAACTGGAAGTAGAGGCTTTTGACGATTACAGCGTAGCGGTGTCGGTTGTTACGATGCTCTCGACCTTTGCCACGCTGGGCCTCGAAAAATATGCCCTGCGTGCGGTGGCGCTCTTTCGCGAACGCCGCGACTGGCCGGCTTATCGCGGATATTGGGTTTTTTCCTTATTGACCATCGCCGGCACCAGCCTGGCTTTGATTGCGCTGGTCGGTATTGGCCTGGAGCTTATGCAAATGCGTACACAGCAGAGCACGGGACTGCATATCGCGATTATTCTGTTTTCCTGCTATTTGCCATTTATCGGCGTCTCCCAATTTTTAGTCGAAACACTGGCGGTGCAGGGCGCTTTTTTAATCAGCGTATTGATTTACCGACTCTTCCTTCCCGGCATCTATTTATTATCGCTGGCCGCGCTTCTGGCCAGCTCAATAAAACCTTCCGCCGAAGCGGCAGTGATTTGTCTCGGCACGTCATGGGCCTTGGCTTTCATCATTCTATGGGCCATCAACCATACTCTCACGCCTTATGCCGCGAGGCATGCTCTACCCGAATTCCGCATCAAAAAATGGCTGAGCCGCTCGCTTCCTCTGGTCATGAACAGCCTGATGATGAGCATGATGACCAGCGGGGGTGTCGTCATCATGGAGTTGATCCATCCTTCCGGCCTTGAGGTCGGCATCTACGCGGTCGCCGCGCAAACCGGCGGCTTCATTTCCCTGATCGGCACTTCGACCAACCGTTATTTCTTGCCGATGATCGTGGTGATGACGGAGCATCGTAATCCGGCCGGGCTGCGCGCGATCCTACATAAAAAATCGGCGATCCTCGGGGGACTCATCCTGTCTTTGCTGGCCGTGATTTTCTTTTACGGCGAAGCCATTCTGGATTTGTTCGGCGATCAATTCGCCCAGGGTTACCTGACCTTGTCTATCATAGCCTGCGGGGCCTCGTTCAGCGCCCTGTTTGCCGATGTTCCTTACTATTTGCAGTTCATGGGCCGGCATCGGCTGGTTTTGAGGTTGACGCTGCTCGCGGTCCTGTCCATGTGGATAATCAGCGCCATTCTCGGTCCCGAATTCGGCCCGGTCGGCGTCGCGATCGCCTATGCGGCGCCCGTTATCGTATTGTTTTCGAGTTTGCGGATTGTGGCGGCTATGCACCTGAAACGGCTGGAGTCCATGTAAGTGTTTTCGTGGCTTTTATACAGCGATGGATGCCTGACTAACTTTTTAATTTAGCTGCAATAATCCGGCCCGCCGGCTCAAACTGTGCATTTTTCAAATTCCCCTGTTGTAAATTCACATCGACCCGATACGGTTGTTGCGCTGTCATCATTTCGTAACAATTACGTCATTTTTCTGTCATCTTAATTCTCTATCCTTGCCGCAGTTTTCATCATACCTGTGAGCAACGCATGAACTTTTCCAAACTGACTTTGGCTGTCGCAACCGTTCTCGGCGCCGGCGCAACTTCTTCCGCTTTCGCGATCGACCTGTACGTCGACGTCAAAACCAAACAAATCTATGCCGAACCCGGTAGAAACCGGCAATTGATGGGCTCTTTCGTTCAAGTAGACGAAGCGGCCGAGATGGCGGCGGCAAAGCCGGCGGAAACCGCTGAACTGGCTGCGGTAAAAGAAGATCTCGAAATAAAAACCAACGAGATCAAAGCGCTGCAGGAACACATGACCGAAGCTGAAAAAGTCAAAGTCAAACTGGACAACAAAGGCCTTAACTTTGAAACTGCTGATAAGGATTTCAAGTTTAAACTCGGCGGACGTATTCAGGCTGATGCGAATTACAGCAACAATGATGATTTTGTCTTTGCCGAAGGATCAAAAATAGGGCAGCATGTTGAAGCTAATGACGGCACCGAATTTCGTCGGGCTCGTATAGATTTTAACGGTACTTTCTTCAAAGACTGGAGTTTTAAAACGGTTGCGGATTTCGCCGATAACAGTGTCGCGATGAAAGATTTGTTTTTACAATACACCGGCCTGGACTTCATGAGTATTACCGGCGGTCAACAGAAGCAAAACTTCAGCCGTGAATTGCTCGACAGTTCCAACGATATGATGTTTACCGAACGTTCATTAATGAACGTCCTGAATGCTCCTGTCGTTGACCGTGCGATTGGTTTAAATTTTCAAAGCGAAGCCAAAGACACATGGTTCGCGGCACTCGGTATTTATGGCGACACCATTGCCGCCAACAAGAATAATGGCAAAGCCGATGAAGGCTGGAGTGTTTCAGGGCGTGCCACTTACTCACCGATCGAAGAAAAAGGCAAATTGTTATACGCAGGTATTGCCGGCAATTACCGGGTGCCTAATGCTGCTGACCAGATTATGGATAAGGGTTTAGTGTATGAATATGAATCCAACCATATGTCCAACCTGTTTTTCTTAGAGGCTCCGGTGACCCAGATCAACAACATTAAAATGTTGGGTCTGGAAACCGGAGGAATCTATGGTCCCTTTTCAGCAGCAGCGGAATATACGCGTACCTGGCTTGATCGTAAAGATTCAGCCAACAATAGAAATTTAGAATTTGATGGCTGGTACGCAGAAGCAGCCTGGACAATCACTGGCGAGTCACGTAAATACAAGCAAGGCAAGTTTTACAAAATTGAACCTAGCAAAGATTTCAGCTTCAAAAATGGCGGCTTGGGCGCATGGGAACTTGCAACACGTTACTCTGCGGTTGATTTGAATGACGGCAGCTTCGAAGGCGGCGAAATGTCCAATGTCACTGTCGCTCTAAACTGGTACTTTAACAAAAACATGCGCTTGATGGCTGATTACACCAGAGCATTCAACTTTAGTAATCCAGCGGTAGTTACAACCACGGGCGGCATGCCGGATAATAATAATACCTTTACCTTACGCGCACAATTAGCGTATTAATTGTTTAGATTATTACTCAAAGACAAAGCCGCACCGAGCTATCGGTGCGGCTTTTTTATGGGCAATCGTCTCCATATCGTGGATAATCTATATAGTGCGCATTCAGCCGCGTTCATTAGCTCCATATTTATCTTCGTATCCCTTTGAAAGCATTTCCTATCCTCAAACTGTTTCCAATCCTTCTTTTATCGGCCTGCGCGCTTACCCCCACCATACAGGGGCAATGGAGCGTCGAACCGGTCAGCCTTTATGAATCCGGCTCCTCCGAAGGCACCGAAATCATCAGTGTGCAGCAATCGACTTTACGCGCCGTATTGAGCAATTTCGACAGCAGCGAAGTCGATGTGCTCGATGTGAGCCATCCCGAACACCTCCAAAGAATCGCACGTTTCAAGCTGCAATTGATTCAAGGCGAGGAACTGACTTCGGTCGCGTTTCATCCGTCGCTTGATATGTTCGCGGCGGTAATCGATGCCGGCATCAAGCCCGGCAGGCTCGAAATGCGTTCGGCGAAAACCGGCGAATTGATCGACCGGCTGGTGATCGGCTTCGGACCCGATGCGGTGGTGTTTTCCGAAGACGGAAAAACGGCGGTGGTCGCGAACGAGGGCGAGGATTTCTTGTTCGAACCCGAAAACAGTCGTTTCTACAAACCGGAAGGCAGCATATCGATCGTTCGGCTGGATGCAAAAGGACGCTTTTCGCATCATAAAAATCTTGAGCTCGCGAACAATATCAATACGGAAGGCTTTGTGGTCACGCAAGGCGGCCGCTTCCTCGAGCGCGAAATCGACTGGAACGGCGACGGCAAGATCAGCAAGACGCTTGATTTCGACCGCAACGGCAAAATCGAAAAGAAAAAGGTTTTGCTCGGCAACTTCGAGGGACATGACGTGTTCGGCACCGAAACGAACGGCGAAAAGAAAATATTGATCCCGATAAAATCCAACTCGCTCGCCTTGCTGGAACCCGAATACATCGCGATTTCGCCGGATGGCAGGAAAGCCTATGTCACCTTACAGGAGGACGACGCGGTCGCCTACGTCGATCTGGTCAATGAACGCATTACCGGCTATTGCGCGCTTGGCGCCGCCGAGCACAAGATCGACGCCCGCTACGACGGCTGGGTCAAGTTCGATCAGCCGATGACCGGCCTGCGCGAACCGGACGGCATCGCGCTGACCGCGAAGGGCCGTTATTTCGTGACCGCCGACGAAGGCGACACCGACGCCGCAAGTGAAGATCAACCGATGAGCGGCGGACGCACGGTCAGCGTGTTCGACGCCGCTACCGGCACCTTGGTGGGCGACACCGGCAGTCAGCTCGACGAGGTCGCGTTTGCGAATCAGGTTTATCCGGACCGGCGCAGCAACAAAAAAGGCTCGGAACCGGAAATGCTGGTGTCTTTCGAACTGGACGGGGTGCCCTATGTGGCGGTCGGGATGGAAAGAGCCGCTTCAGTCGAACTGATTTCCCTGGCCGACCCCTATCACCCGAAAGTCGTATCATTGGGCAAGATTGCCGGCGATGAAGACAAGTCCCCCGAAGGAATAGCGCATTTTATGGTCAACGGCGAGCATTACCTGTTGACCGCAAACGAAATGAACGGCACGGTCGAGTGCTTT
This sequence comes from Methylomicrobium sp., assembly GCA_051061095.1. GTDB lineage: Bacteria > Pseudomonadota > Gammaproteobacteria > Methylococcales > Methylomonadaceae > Methylomicrobium. Next base: position 39,612 of record JBPFEE010000036.1, read on the forward strand.
AATATTGTCAGACAAACTACCGACTCGCTGTAATTTCCTACGGAAAAGCCTGACATAACCGGCCTTTAAACCAAGGACGGCGTTTCCCAAGTGAATGCCGGAAGACTATGCAGCGTAGCGCAAAGCCCCTCGTTCCAGCGCTGCTGCAACTGCGTCAGATACGGATCGTTCGCGGCCAGTTTCAGATGATGGCTGATCTTCATGTCGTCGCGCCGGTAGATCGCGACTTCGAACGGCGGACCGACCGTCGCGTTCGATCGCGAAGTTGCATCGAGTGAAACCAGCAACAGGCGCGCGCCTTCTTCGAGACCGGTCAGCGCGCCCACCGCGCGGTCCAAGACGGGTTTGCCGTATTTGGTTTCGCCGATCTGCAGATAAGGGGTTTCGCGCGTCGCCTCGAAATAGTTGCCTTGCGGGTAAATCAACATCAACCCGGGATTCTGCCCCTGGATTTGCCCGCCCAGGAGCAGCGTGGTTTCGACGCTGACCCCGGAGGACATCAAGGCCGGGCCATGCTCTCTCTGGATTTCCTGGCTGACTTTGCCGATATAGTCCGCCGCTTCGAACAGATAGCGGGCGGTCAACAAACTGCCTCTTTCCGAAGGATACTCCATATCTCGCACGATCCGGTTCAATACGCCCTGGGTGGTTGCCAGATTGCCCGCCGACAACAGCACGAAAAACCGGTCCGGCGCCGGCGTAAAGATGTGCAGTTTACTGAACGAAGTTACATAATCGACACCGGCGTTCGTGCGCGAATCGGACGCGAACACCAATCCGTCGTTAAGCAGTAACCCCACACAATAAGTCATTCCACTCCCCCTGAAAAAACCAAAAACGCATTCATTTTAGAAGATGCGATTATTTAAAGCGACTTTTTTCCTGCTCTCCTGATTCCTTTGGCTCCGTTCAAGGTGTTTTTATAGAGCAGCCAGAGCTTTTGGTGCAGTTCTTGCTGTATTTAATCCATATGAATTCTAAGACCTGTTCCGTCCCTACTTCGGTTCAGATTTCTCCGAATTTTAATCATGCCTCTTTGCTGAGAACGACAAATGTCTTTGACTATCGCGATTCATCACCTCACCGTTTACGAATACGACCGTCCGGTGTCGCTGTCGCCGCATTTGGTCCGCCTTCGCCCCGCACCGCATACGCGCACGCCGCTCCATCAGTATTCGGTGAAGGTCGAGCCTGGCAAGCATTTCGTGAACTGGCAGCAGGATTCCTTCGGCAATTATGTCGCGCGTTATGTGTTTCCGGAGAAAGCGCAAAGACTGTCGGTCGAAGTCAATCTGGTCGCCGAACTGGTCACGATCAATCCGTTCGATTTTTTTATCGAGGAATACGCGAACGATTTCCCGTTTCGCTACGAACCCCAGCTAGCCAAGGAACTGGCGCCCTATTTCGAAACCAAGGAAGACGGCCCCCTGCTGCGCAAATGGCTGCAAGACATCCCGAAGCGGCCCGACCATACGGTCAACTTCATCGTGGCGTTGAACAGCCGCCTGCAGCGGGATATCGGCTATACGCTGCGCCTGGAGCCCGGCATCCAGACCTGCGAGGAGACGCTCGCATTCGGAACCGGCTCCTGCCGCGACAGCGCCTGGCTTTTGGTGCAGATCATGCGCCATCTTGGACTGGCCGCCCGTTTCGTGTCGGGCTATCTGGTGCAGTTGGCTTCCGATCAGAAAAGTCTGGACGGCCCGTCCGGCCCGGAGCAGGACTTTACCGACCTGCATGCATGGACCGAAGTCTATCTGCCCGGCGCAGGCTGGGTCGGCATCGACCCGACTTCCGGCCTGTTCGCCGGCGAAGGCCATATTCCGCTCTCCTGCACGCCCGATCCGGTCAGCGCCGCGCCGATCACCGGCGCGGTCGATCAATGCCAAGTCTCGTTTCATTTCGAAAACAAGGTCACCCGGATTCACGAAGGCCCGCGCGTGACCAAGCCCTACAGTGCGGATCAATGGACCGCCATTCAACAGCTCGGCGGACAGATTGAGGGGCTGTTACAGCTTCACGACGTCAGGCTCACGCAGGGCGGCGAACCGACTTTCGTCTCGATCGACGACATGGATTCGCCCGAGTGGAACATCGAAGCGCTCGGCGAACACAAGCGCGAGCGCGCCGAGGATCTGCTGCGCCGGCTTTACCACCGCTGGGCGGAAGGGGGCGTGATGCATCACGGCCAGGGCAAGTGGTATCCGGGCGAGCAACTGCCGCGCTGGTCGCTGGGCGTGTTCTGGCGCGCGGACGCGGTGCCGGTCTGGCGCAATCCGGCCTTGCTCGCTTCCTATCAGGATCGCATTCAGTCGCAGACCAATCTGTCCGGGCGTTTCATCACCCGCCTTGCCGGTTTTCTCGGCGTACCAGGCAGTCATGCGATACCCGGCTTCGAGGACGGCATTTACTATCTCTGGAAGGAAGGCAACCTGCCGGCGAACGTCGATGTGCTCGACTCGAAACTGCGCGACCCGGCCGAACGCGCGCGCCTTCGCAAGGTCTTCGAGCAGGGTCTCGACCGTGTCGTCGGCCATGTGCTGCCGATCGCCTGGGACCATAATAAAAACGCCTGGCGCTCTTCGCGCTGGAAGTTCCGCCGCGAGCGCATGTTCCTCTTGCCCGGCGATTCGCCGATGGGTTATAGGCTGCCGCTGGACAGTCTGCTCTGGGAGCCTGCCGATCAACGCCAGCAGTTGATTCCGCTCGATCCTTTCGCCCCGAGAGCGCCCTTGCCCGCCGATCACAGCGAATTACAGACCCGTTATACGCACCGCCTCGGTGCAAGTGCGCCGCATCCGGGCATCAATGAACAGGGTTTTGCCGACGCCAGCCCCAGCGATTGGGACCACTGCCTGATCCGCACCGCGCTCTGCGTCGAAATGCGCGACAACCGGCTGCATGTGTTTCTGCCGCCGCTGACCGACCTCGCGCACTGGCTGCGCCTGATTACCGCGGTCGAAAATACCGCCGCCGACCTGAATATTCCGATTCTGCTCGAAGGCTACGAACCGCCGCGCGACGAACGCCTGAAACGCTTCAACATTACCCCCGACCCCGGCGTGATCGAGGTGAACGTGCCGCCTTCTAGCGATTGGGAGGCGTTATCGGCATTGACCGAAAGCCTGTATGAAGAAGCCCGACTCGCGCGCCTCGGTACCGAAAAATTCATGCTGGACGGCCGCCATACCGGTACCGGCGGCGGCAATCATGTCACCTTGGGCGGCCATACCGCCGCCGATTCCCCGTTTCTGCGCCGCCCGCATCTGTTGTCCAGTCTGGTGCGTTTCTGGCAGCATCATCCCGGCCTGTCGTACCTGTTTTCGGGTTTGTTCGTCGGTCCAACCTCGCAGGCGCCGCGCATCGACGAGGCGCGCGACGAATCGCTGTATGAGCTCTCCATCGCGCTAAAACAGCTCGCGCAAACTCCCACGCCGGCCCCCTGGCTGGTCGACCGGGTGCTGCGCAATCTGTTGACCGACATGACCGGCAATACCCATCGCGCCGAATTCTGCATCGATAAACTCTATTCCCCGGACGGACCGGCCGGCCGCCTCGGCCTGGTCGAATTCCGCGCCTTCGAGATGCCGCCGCATCATCAAATGAGCATGGTACAGATGTTGCTTCTACGTTCATTAGTTGCACGGTTTTGGGAGCATCCGTATGAGCTCGAACCGGTGCGTTGGGGCACCGAACTGCACGACCGCTTTCTGCTGCCTCATTTTGTCGCGAGCGATCTGAAGGATGTGACCGACACCATGCAGCGCTGGGGTTACCCGTTCGAAATGGACTGGCTGGCGCCGTTCATGGAATTCCGTTTTCCGCATTACGGCTCGGTCCGGATCGGCGATGCGGAATTGGCGCTGCGGTTTGCGATCGAACCCTGGCATGTGCTCGGCGAGGAAGTCACCGCACAAGGCACTTCCCGTTTCGTCGATTCCTCGGTCGAGCGCCTGGAAATCAAGGCGCGGGGACTGACCGAAGGCCGCCATGTGGTGGCCTGCAACGGCCGCAAGGTGCCGCTTCGCCGTACCGCGCGCCGCGACGAATGGGTCGCGGGGGTACGATACAAGGCCTGGCAACCGGCGTCCGGCCTGCATCCGACGATTTCGAGCCAGGCGCCGCTGGTGTTCGATCTGATCGATACCTGGAACGGTGTCTCGCTCGGCGGCTGCACCTATCATGTCGCGCATCCGGCCGGACGCAATTACGAGACCTTTCCGGTCAACGCAAACGAAGCCGAAGCCCGCCGGCTGGCGCGGTTTTGGGAGCACGGGCATACGCCGGGACGCATCTCCGCGCCGCGCGAGGAAGCCAACAACGAGTGTCCTTATACGCTGGATTTGAGAACGTAAATGCAGGGTACGCTCGACTGCAGGGATGCAGGAGGTACGACCTCATGGATGAGGGAGGTAGATCGCGTCGGGAACACGCGATCGAGAGCAATGCCACCACAAGGGTGGTCTATGGACAGAGCAATAGCCGAGTGCGTACCGCATCGAGTGCTATTCGCGTAGGGGGGGAACCCCAAAAGGTAAGCACAGCGTACCCTACGAAAGCTAAAGCCATGAAAGTACGCGCAGCGTACCCTACGAAAAGCGAGAAACGTGCATGAAAAACATCGATTGGAAAACTTACGAAGCCGATAAGGTCTGGGACGAACTGATCGACGTTCAGGGCCGGCCTCGCCCGCACGGCGAACAGCTAGCCAAATTGCTCGCCGGCATGGATGCGGACGATCTGGCGTCCCGGCAGGCGGCCGCCGATCTTGCGATCAAGGAAATGGGGATCACTTTTACCGTTTATTCGGACGAAACGCAGAGCGCGATCGACCGTACCTGGCCGTTCGATATCGTGCCGCGCATCATCGCGAAGACGGAATGGGACACGATCGAAACCGGCCTCAAGCAGCGCGTGATCGCGTTGAACCGCTTCATCGACGACCTCTATCACAATCAAGACATCATCAAGGCGGGCATCATACCCCAGGAAATCCTCGCCAGTTCAAGCAATTTCCGCCCGCAGTGCGTCGGCATTTCACCCCGTTTCGGGATATGGGCGCATATCTGCGGCTCCGATCTGGTGCGCGACCGGGACGGCACCGTTTATGTGCTGGAAGACAATCTGCGCGTGCCCTCCGGCGTCTCGTACATGCTCGAAAACCGCCTGGTCACCAAGCGCGTATTCCCCGAACTGTTCGAGGATTACGCGCCGCTGCCGGTCGACGATTATCCGTCACAGCTATACGACACCCTGGCCGCACTGTCGCCGCGCGACATCGAATATCCGGAAATGGTCGTGCTGACGCCGGGCATCTACAACTCGGCCTATTTCGAGCACAGCTACCTTGCCCAGCAGATGGGCTGCGAACTGGTCGAAGGCCGCGACCTCTATGTCGACAGCGACGACTGCGTGTATATGCGCACGGTCGGCGGTCCGGCGCGGGTCGACGTGATCTACCGCCGCGTCGACGACCTGTTTCTCGACCCGGAGGCCTTCCATCCAGATTCGATGCTGGGCGTGCCGGGCCTCTTGCGAGCCTGGAAGGCCGGCAAGGTCGCGCTGGCGAATGCCCCAGGCGCCGGCGTCGCCGACGACAAGGTCATTTATTCTTATGTGCCCGATATCATCGAATTTTATCTCGGCGAAAAGCCGATCCTGCCGAATGTGCCGACCTGGCGCTGCATGGAACCCGAGGCGCTCGCCGATACCCTCGCCCATCTCGAACACCGGGTCGTGAAGCCGGCTAACGAATCGGGCGGCTACGGGATGCTGGTCGGCAGCGCTTCGACCCAAAAAGAACGCGAGGAATTCGCCAAACGCCTGAAGAAAGATCCGCGCAATTACATCGCGCAGCCGGTCCTTGGGCTTTCGACCGTGCCGACCATCATCGAGAAACGCATGGAACCGCGCCATGTCGATTTGCGCCCTTTCATTCTGAGCGCCGAACAGCAGCAAGTCACGATGGGAGGCCTGACCCGCGTAGCGCTGAGGCAGGGTTCGCTGGTCGTCAATTCGTCGCAGGGCGGCGGCAGCAAGGATACCTGGATCGTCCCGATCGATAAGGAGTAAAACGATGTTATCGCGAGTCGCCGAAAATATTTACTGGCTGGCGCGTTATCTGGAACGCGCCGAAAATACCGCCCGCCTGCTGACTGCCAACGCAACCCTGCATCTCGACCTCCCGCGCGGCATCACGCCGGCCTGGGAGCCGTTGATTGCGATGGCCGGGGCACAGGAGCTGTTCGAGGAACAGCACCCCGATTACAGCGAAAAACAGGTCATCCAATTTATGATCGGCTCCGAGCAAAATCCGAGTTCGATCCTGAGTTCGCTCTGCGCGGCCCGCGAAAACGCGCGCACCATCCGCGACTACCTGCCGCGCGAAGCGTGGGAGCTGATCAACAAGCATCATCTCGACGCCTGCGACCGGCTTGACGAAGGTCTGTCCAAACGCGGCCGCCACGAATATCTGAAGCGCATCATCCTGAACACGCAAACCTTGAACGGGATGCTCGCGGGCACGATGAATCACGACCAGGGCTATCATTTCCTGCTGCTTGGGCGGAATATCGAGCGCGCCGACATGACCACGCGCATCATCGACGTGCGTACGGACGGATTGCTGCCCCTGGAAACTTCCGAACTGCAACCGTTCGAAACGATTCAATGGGTCAGCCTGCTTAGATCGCTGAGCGCGTATCAAATGTACCGCCGCAGCATGCAGGCCCGTGTCCGGCGCGGCGACGTGCTGATCTTTTTATTCCAGAGCCAGGAATTTCCCCGTTCGATCCGGCATACCCTGTGCAATATCGAACGCAGTCTCAAAACACTGCCGAACCACGGCACGACGATCCGGATTTTATACCAAATCAAGACCCGAATTTTGTCGGCCCCTGTCGAAAAAATGAAATGCGCGCCGTTGCATCACTTCATCGATCAGGTGCAGATTGCGCTTGATCATGTGCATGATGAGATCAGCAATGCCTGGTTTTTGCCTCCCCCCTGAGCAGGGTTCGCTTTGCGTACCTTTTGAGAGTTGCACCAAACAAGATAACTTTTCGATACCCTTTGGGGCATAAAGAAGCGCCCTCCGGCTTTTTCGCTCTCCCCTTAGCCGATTCCCTCGGTTCGATAACGAAAAAATCGCACGCTATCCGACCAATAATCGGCCGGCAGGCCCGCCTTTTGCTTCAAATGCCTGAGAAACTGTTTCGGATTCGGCAAGGTTTCCCAAACCGTCGGCAAAAACGTCCCACGCCGCCCGTTTTCCTCGATGATCAATCCGTCTATGCGGGGCCGTAGCTGCGCCAGCAGATCCTCTTCCGAGTCGAACGTAATCGGCTCGGGCGGCGTCAGGATCGATAGGTGAATGGCCAGCTGATTTAACTCCTCTGCCGCCAACGGAGGAAATCGGTGATCTCTGAACGCGGCCGCAAATGCATTTTCGGCAATATCCTCGCCCAGCGGCCGCACGGCTTTCAACATGCCGACACAGCCTCTGAGTTCGTTATTCTTATGCAAGGTCACGAATGTCGCGCCCGGCTCCAGCAATGCCGGCGGAAAATCGGCAGGGTCGATCTTTAGCGGCTTGCCGGTTTGCAGGCCATGCAAGATTGAGCTTTTAGCCAAATCGAGCAATATTTGTTTTTCTTGTTGATTCACCCTTTCACTCTGTAAAACTAAATAAAAACCAAATACTCGATCCAAACAATAAAATAGAGCCGCAAAGCAGTAAAATCGGATATGTCCAGGAAGGATTTTCCGGAGGCGTCCGCGCCGCCCGTCCTCTGTTGACAGGCTTCGTTTCCCTTTTTATCGGATTAAACGCCGCCGAGGTGGTGTTGTCCTTCAAGACCGAAGTAGGCGGTGCAGGATTTTGCGCCGTTTCTTCTGCCCGATGATTCGTCACCCACAAAAAAACTTCGCTCCCTAATCCTATTTCATCGGCCGCTCGTCTCACGCTATCTACATCAACTACGGTATTGCCGGATTCATAGCTCACGCGCAGCGCCCTGTCGCAAAACGTATTCACCAAACGAGGCGTGCCTCGAGTGGCAGCCACGATAGCTTCAATGGCATCGTCGGTAAAAATGGTAGACTGACTACCCGCTACTTTCAATCGATGCTTGATATATCCGTGCGTTTGCGAAGGAGTCATTTTACCGATGGCTTCCAACCAGGAAATGCGCTGTTTGAATGATTCCAGATGAGGTCGGGACAATTTATCGAGGAACTCCTCCTGCCCGATCAGAAGCATTTGGATAAGCTTGCTACTGCCCTGTTCGAGATTATTCAAAAGCCGGAGGCATTCCAGTACATCGTCGGATATTTTATGCACCTCATCAATGATCAACAGGCAGCGATTGCCCTCGTTGCGGAGCTTTAGCAAATATTCCTTGATATCCCTTAAAACAAAAACCCTGGCGGCTGACTCCGGGGTGATATGCAATTCGTGGGTAAGAAACAGCAATAATTCATCACTGGTTTCCGGCGGCTCGCCCAACCAGATGACTCGGGTTTTCTCGGGTACGGATACTATGAGTTTTTGGCTCAAAGTGGTTTTCCCTGTGCCGATAGGGCCCGCCACCACCATTAAGCCCTTTTCCGCCCGGAAACTATCGATCATTCGGCTGAGTACGCGGCTATAATCGCCTTGTTCGAAAAAGCTTGCCGGATCGGAAACGTTTTCAAACGGCAGTCTATTTAATGAAAAATGATTTGTATACATATTACCCTGTCCCAGATTGTTCAACGACAGGCTTTGTCATGAAAAAATGCTTTCCTGGCAAAGCGAGGTTTAAATTTAATGTCGAGCAGCCGAGAGTTTTATCTCTACTCTGCGGTTCATTGACCGCCCCTTCTTAGTCCGGTTGGAAGCCAGCGGAACCGCATCGCCAAGCCCTTTTACGATGATTCTGTCGCCGGCTACTCCTTTTTGTCTCAGTACCTGAGCGATTGCCTTGGCGCGCAGCATGGAGACGATTTTATTCCATTTCGAGGCCTGGATAGGGTTAAAGCCGCCCGGTATCGATTTGTCGGCATGCCCCTCAACGAGGATCTTATCCGAAGACCGCGCCTGGATAAGCGGGATAATTTTATCGATGGCTTCTTGCGCTTTTGCTTCGGGTTTGGCCACTCCTGGAGAGAATGAGCCTTCACCCAGAACGAGGAGGCTTACCGGTCCGCGCTGAGGAGGAGTTTTTTCCTCTGCAACCGTGGGTGTAACTGATTCTGGCGGTTTCTTATAGACTCGCGGGAGCGTTGGCTCAGAAGCGGCGTGTGGTGATTGCATAGCGCTGAAATTCTCCCGTTTTTTCTCCATTGCGTTATCGTTTTGCCCAACCTTGCCTGCAGACGGCTTTCTGGATGAATGCGATTTATTATCGACATCGAGACTCAGCTTTTGTTCCGGCGCCGATTTGGGGAGATATTTTTTATTGAGAGCAGGGGACGGCTTATAACCCTCTGTTTTGCTCTCTCCCTCCTGGGAGGAGAGTTCTCTCTGCAACGGAATGAACAACGCGGATAGAAAAATCAGTATCGATGCCCCCAGCATCGTAAACGAGATCGCGGTAATGGCTTTGCGCATTATGAAATAATCCATTTGTCCCCCGTAGAATCCACTTCAGCCGGCATAATTTTTATCTTTTCCTCGATTCGGACCGGGCCGTAACCGGAGCCGAGGGGAAAATATAATATCGATTAGGGCAACCTCCCCAGCGCGGACCGAAGCATCGATGAACCTACTGACCGACAACCCTGGAAGGGCCGTAATCACTGCGGTTTCGCCAAGAAATCAGAGCTAACCTTCGACAAATTGGCTCGCGTTTTCCATAAAACTAATTACAATTGGATAATTTTTATCCCTCATTGTTTCAAAAGTTTTTTTGCTAATTTCCAGGCAGGAGACGGGCTTTTCACTTAAGGTAAATGTTTTTTGACCGATTCGCCGTCTTGGCGGCGATGAGTTTCTGGTGATTTGTCCGCTAGCAATCAACGATTTTTTTGCACCAGTTCTACGAACTGTTTACCAGGGACCGCTTTGTGGAAATAGAATCCTTGCGCATATCGGCAACCTCGGTCAATGAGAAAATCCACCTGTCCTTTTTCTTCAACTCCCTCGCAAACTAATTCCAGGGAGTAATTTTTGGCAATAGCTATAATCGTTTCAATGAGCGCGGCATCATTCGAATCCAGTAAAACATCACAAATAAATGATTGATCGATTTTTAAAATATCCAGGGGCAATTTCTTTAAATAGCTCAATGATGAATAACCGGTGCCAAAATCATCCATCGCAATTTTAATGCCCTGTTGTTTAAGTAAATGTAATTGATGGATATAACTGTCCTGATGGCTCATCATCAAGCTTTCGGTAATCTCCACAATTACCTTATTTATATCGATACCGCTGTTTTTTATGATAGTGATCCAATTCTCCGCACAATTTCCGGGAATAAATTGCAGCGGAGAAAAATTAATGGCAATAGAAAGCGGTTCCTCCAAAATTTCATTTAAACCCGCCATAAAACAACTCGCTTCATTCAATACCATTTCCCCGATTTTCGATATCAAATTAAGGCTTTCGGCGAGTGGAATAAATTCCTCCGGCGAGACATACCCTCTCACGGGATGTTCCCAGCGGATTAGCGCTTCAGCACCGATGATCCGATTGCGGCGTAAATCGTAAACCGGCTGATAATGAACAGCTAACTGATTATATTTAATAGCGAATTTAATGTCATTGGTAAGACGATGCTGTATTTTGGCCTTTTCATGCATGGCGGGGGTGAAAAACCGGTAAGCATTGCGGCCTTCCGATTTGGCCGTATACATGGCGCTGTCCGCATATTTGAGCAAAGTCTCCCCATCATTACCGTCATTCGGGAACATGGTAATTCCGATACTGGCCGTTACGCTTAATTCATGCTCGTTTATCGAAATAGGCGCCTGGATAGCTTCAAGTATTTTTTCGACGGTAGGTATAATGTCGGTATCCGTTTCCAGACCGGAGACCAGCACCGTAAATTCATCGCCGCCAAATCGGGCGATGGTGTCGGACTCTCTCAAAATACTGACCATTCGTTTACTGATCAGCTGCAATAATATATCCCCCTGCGAATGACCTAAGGCATCGTTGATATCTTTAAAACCGTCCAGGTCGATAAACATTACTCCCACTAATTCCTGTGCACGAGTTGCAGTGGCAATAGCTTGTTTGAGCCGGTCGAAAAACAGATTTCTATTCGGCAGATTTGTCAAGGCATCGTAATTGGCTTGTTGGATAATCGTTTGCCGGTCTTTATACGCTGCGCTGATGTCGGTAAAAATGCCGATATAGCGGATGACTTTTCCGGCATCATCCTTTAGCGTACTGATCGAAAGCCATTCCGGGTAAACCGTTCCATCTTTGCGTTTATTAAATATTTCTCCCTGCCATTTACCCGTCTCTTTGATTGATTGCCAAAGGCTTTCATAAAACTTACGCGACTGGCGCCTTGAACTCAATAGATTGGGATTCTTGCCGATAACTTCATCTTTTTCATAGCCCGTAATTTGGGTAAATGCCGGGTTAATGGTAATGATTTGATTATTCGCATCGGTAATTACAATGGCTTCATTGGCCGTCTCGAATACGCTTGCGGACAAGCGGATTTGTTGTTCTACCAGGCACTGCTCGGTAATATCCTGAATTGTTAATACTGTACCGGTTATGGTATCGATATTTCGGCTAAAATAAGGATAAATAAATAATTCGTAATACTTTTTGTGTATTGATAATTTGTCTTTTAAGCTTTGCCCTGTGTCAATGACTTGCTGAATATGGCTGATTAAACTTTCATAACCTAGCGCCATCGTTAATGTGTTCAAGTTCGGTTGAACGGCGCCATCGATAAAACCGTAATTGAAAAATTTTCTGCCGGCCTCATTGATTCGAGTGATTTGCATTCGACTATCTACAACGATTACCGCTTTTGCGATACTGTCCAGTACGTTGCGTAAATCATCATTGGCTTCTCTCAATTCTCGAGATTTTAAAGATAATTCATTATTAACCTGAGAGAGTTCTTCGTTGATGGATTGCAGCTCTTCATTGGAGGTTTCCAGCTCTTCATTGGTGGATTGCAATTCTTCGTTGGCGGCTTGTACTTCTTCATTCAATACTTGCCAGGCGTCGACATTCGTTTCCAGCGCCTCGGTGACTGTGCGCAGGGTTTCCCGCGCCGTCTGCAACTCTTGTTCCATCTCGCTTAAGCGTGAGGCAGCCGCATGATCAAGAGTGGTTATTTCAAAAGATTGCTCTACTTCCTGAAATGAAATCAGCAGTAATACTTCTTTGAATGAATCCTGATAAACAGGCGTCACTTTAATTCGGTAATGGCATGCCTTATCATCCACTGTCAAGGTCATGAGTTGACTGGTAACCGTTGCTTTACTCGACAACGCGCTGTGACAAAATGCCTTTAGCTCCGTTTTCAGCGACGGGTCGATAATCGAGAAAAGATTAAAGTCGGCTTTGCCTTTTTTAATCTTGATAAAACCCTCGCAGCTTTTGTAAAACTCCAGGATTTTGCCTTCCCGGTTCGCAAGGATGCTTGGGGGCGCATAGAGGTCGATCAGTTTCTCATGGCCCAACAATTTATAGACCAGATGAACAGGCAATACGCTGTTTATGTCTCGAGTGGAATTAAAATTAATTAGACTTTTGGAATCCAAACCGGGACGAATGATATGGGAATCATTTTTTATAAATAATTTACTATTTCTATTTAATTCTGAAAATGCATCGCTTAAACTCCAAAGCGACTCTGCCTGCCCAAGAAATAAAATTCCCTTGCTTACCAAGGCATAATGAAAAACTCTCAGTATCTGTTCCTGGAGTGTCTGATTAAAATAAATCAACAAATTGCGGCAACTAATCAAATCCAGACGTATAAAGGGCGGGCTCTTAACCAAATCATGACGCGAGAAAATGATCAAATCACGAAGCGGCTTATTTACGGTAAAACCATAATCGTCTTCGGTAAAATATTTGTTTTTCAATATTCCATCTAAAGAAATCAGCGATAATTCATCGTATTTTCCTTTGCGAGCGGTTTGAATCGCCTCGGCATTAATATCGGTTCCGTAAATTTGAACGCGATACCGCGAAATTTCGGCTCCCAATTCCTCAGACAATATCATCGCTATCGAATACACTTCTTCGCCGGTAGCGCAGCCGGGAACCCAAACACGAATATAATCGCCGGGTTTTTTATTTGCCAGGATCTTTTTTAAAGCCAATCTTAAAGCATTAAAACATTGCTCGTCCCGGAAAAATGACGTGACGCATACTAAAAAGTTCTTAGCTAATTGATTCAGTTCCTCTGGGTTATCTTTAGTGAATTGAGCATAGTCGCCAAGATTAACAATATGTAAAATCCCCATACGCCGACTTACCTGACGAACAACGGTGCTGTTTTTGTAATTAACAAAATCCATCCCCGTGACTTTTAATATATCGTCCACAATAGATTTAATCTCGGGCGGCAAATGAGCTTCCTTTTCTTGATTAACGGGAATATTCAAGTTTTTGGCTATGGCCCCCAGCTCTAGCGCGGTTTCTGCCGGACTGAGAATGATATCGGCTCCGCCTAGCTCTATCGCCGCCTCCGGCATACCTTTAAATTTTGCTGTTGCCGGTTGTTGAGCAAAGGTGAGCCCCCCGGCTGCTTTAATCGCTTTAATACCTTTGGCACCGTCTTTACCGGTGCCGGAAAAAATAATTCCTATGGCCTTATCTTGATAGGATTCCGCAAGACTATAAAAAAAATAATCAATCGTAGTTTTGGGGGTTGGTGCAGAAGACGCATGCAGAAGTTTGATACTGCCGTTGTTGATTTCTATATCTTTACCTGCCGGAGCCACATAAATGTTATTAGCACAGAGTTTAATACCGTCCGTTGCTTCCTCTACCGAAAGCTTTGCCTTACCTTTCAGTAACTCGGCAAGCGCACTGTGTTTATCGGCGGGTAAATGTTGAACTATGATATAGCTCATATTGTTGTCTGGCGATAGCCGGTCCACGAAAGAAAGCAAAGCCTCCAATCCGCCAGCGGATGAGCCGATACCTACCACATACATTTACAGTTTCCCTCCATTATTCTCAAAAATGGCCATATCTACATCCGTTATAGACATCGATTTTAGATATTCATTTGCACGGATTATCTGACTAGAATGGATTGCATTGAATGAACAATTTATTTAACGCGAAAAACAGAGACCATTGTTGATTTCAAGCTATGCCGCAGACTCAACCTTAAAAATTATCCTATTAATAATAGCATTAAATCTGGGGTTTATGGCATTCAAACATAGCTGGCGGATTGCCTTGGAAAGTTTAAAACTCGCCATTCTCAGGCATGGTTAAGGTAAAGCGCAAAAACCCCATATAACCTCTTGTTGATATGTGGTATTAGGCTTATCCTTTGTCCAATTACCTCTAACCGGTTATATCGTGTCAGCTATATGACACCCTCTCATGAATAAATGAGGACTAAATGGGATTCTTCACTAAACCCGCAGAAAAAAATAAAGGCGTCGAAACAGACAAATGGAAAGACAAATATTTAAATTTGTTGGATGCGCATGAACAATTCGAAAAGGCTCATAAAGAACAACAGGAGTTGCTATGCAAAATCGTCATTCGTCTATCCCTTGCGGCATCGGGTGTTGACCCCCAACTCGAGCCCTGCCTTCAGCGTATTCGGGATCATTTAAAGAAAGGTATAGACTGTCGTCAGCTTAAAACCGATCTTGAAAACTTTACCCATACACTCTATCAACTTAAAGACTCATCTCCCAAGGAACTTCCTAGAGTTGTTGACATATCTCTCTTATTTGAATTTTTACAACAACGTTATACATCGAGCAAGCAACAAAAGGATCTGGCTAGACTTAGGGCCAGTAGCCGATCTTTAAATGATCCTCAGCGATTGTTTTCCGAAATCGTCAGCATTATCGAAAGCGAGCCTACGGACATCAAAATTGCCAAACAACACAGTGGAAATACGTCTTCCTTAATTCAGCATTCGATCGATTCTTCCTTCGTTAGCGCGCAATTACTGAAATTGCTGGAAAAAATAGAAATACCCGATGCCTTTACACAGAAAATACAATGTGTAAAACAACAGCTGAAAACACTAGAGGCGCCTCAGTCATTTGAATCAATAATTGACAGTGTCATTTCCCTGCTTATTGAAATTAATACCCACAAACATCCGAAACAAGAAGAAATCGATAAATTTCTGGCTCAAATCGCTGAACAGCTTACGGCCCTGGGTTTAGCATTTTCCGACTCCAATAATGCGTTCATCGATACCGCTTTGAACAGAAACAAATTCGATCAATCGGTTTGCGAACAAATAAGCGATTTGCATCACCAATCCATTCAGGCAACTCAGCTGGAACCTTTAAAAAGAGTCATTTCATCGCGCATTGATAAAATTACTCAGGAAATTCAGGAACACAAACAAAAAGAAGCCATTGCGCTCGAAAAATACCAGCAGCAAATGGAAAAGCTGAATCAAAAAATAAAAGCGATGGAAATGGAAACTACTGAACTCAAATCCAATCTGGCAACCGCCAGTTCGCGCGCACTACGCGACCCTTTGACAGGCTTACCGAATCGTCTGGCTTACGATGAACGCCTAAGTTATGAAATAGCTCACTGGCAACGTTATCATACGCCGCTATGCCTAATTGTATGGGATATTGATTTTTTTAAAAAAATCAATGACAAATTTGGTCATCAGATAGGAGATAAAGTATTGGCGCATGTCGCCCGCCAGCTTTCGGAAAATATTCGGAAAACAGATTTTATTGCCCGCATTGGCGGCGAAGAATTTGTCATGCTGATGCCGGATACCAAAAAGCTTCCGGCATTACAAAAGGCAGATTATCTGCGCGCTATTATTGAGCAGAACCAGTTGAATTTAAACAACACAACGCATTGTATTACCCTTTCTTGCGGAATTACGGAATTTACCAATGGCGATACGTATGAGCTCGCTTTTACCCGAGCGGATCAGGCTTTGTACCAAGCAAAAAAACGCGGTCGAAATCGGTGCTGCATGGGCTGAGTAATTTTCGCGCGTCAAATTTAAAGGCTTTTACGCACCAGCAGGTAATTACCGCTCACTTTCCGATGCAAAAACTCGAAAATATCTTGCCAAGCAAATCATCGGACGTGAACTGACCTGTTATCTCAGACAGCGCGTTTTGCGCCTTCCTGAGGTCTTCGGCGACCAGTTCCCCGGCATGGTTGTTTTGCAGTTGATAGAGTGCGCTGGCTACAAAGGTGTGACCTAGGCTGAGCGCCTCGAGGTGGCGGCGGCGTGCGATGAAGACATGTTCGGTACTGTCGTTGAAACCGACGCTTTGTTTGAGGTGGCTGGTCAGAAAATCCATGCCCTCGCCGGTTTTGATCGACAGATAAAGTTGCGTGCCGGCTGCGGTTTCGATCATTTCAGGCGCGCGGCCGAGCAGGTCGATCTTGTTATAGACTTCGGTGATCGCAACGTTTTCCGGCAAGGTTTGCCGGATCGTTCCGGCATCGGGCTCTCTTGCATCGATCAGCAGCAGGATCAAGTCAGCCTTGCGGATTTCTTCGTGCGCACGACGTACGCCTTCCTGTTCGACCACATTGTCGCTGTCCCGCAGCCCTGCGGTGTCGATAATGTGCAGCGGCATGCCGTCCAGTTGGATTCTTTCGCGCAGCACATCCCGGGTGGTGCCGGCGATTTCGGTTACGATCGCGGCTTCATGGCCGGCCAGCGCATTGAGCAGGCTCGATTTGCCGGCATTCGGTTTGCCGGCCAGCACCACGGTCATCCCGTCGCGAAGCAGGCGGCCTTGCCTGGCCGTCTGTTGTATCTGTTCGATCCGCTTGATCAAATCGATAATCCGGTTTTCGACGACGCCGTCGCTTAAAAAATCGATTTCTTCCTCGACGAAATCGATCGCCGCCTCGACATAGGTCCTGAGTTCGGTCAGTTCATCGACCAGATCGTTGACCAGCGTCGAAAAAACGCCCTGCATCGACATCTGCGCGGAGCGCGCCGATTGCTCGGTGCTGCTTTCGATCAGGTCTGCTACCGCTTCAGCCTGCGCAAGATCGAGCTTGTCGTTCAAGAACGCGCGTTCGGTGAATTCGCCGGGATTCGCAAGCCTCGCGCCGAGCGACAACACCCGCCGAAGCACCATATCCAGAACGACCGAGCCGCCGTGGCCTTGGAGTTCGAGCACGTCTTCGCCGGTATAGGAGGCGGGTCCGGGAAAATACAAGGCGATGCCGGAATCGATCACGCTATGGTCGGCATCTAGGAAAGGCGTGTATTGCGCCAATCTAGGCGACAATGGTTTGGCGAGGAGTTGTTCGGCAATCTCGGTAACGAGGCTGCCGGAAATTCTGACGATACCGACACCGCCGTTGCCCGGCGGTGTCGCGATAGCCGCGATGGTATCTTTAAAATCGATCGCTACCATGATGGTGCTTACTATTGAATAACCTAAGCATTCATATCCTCTCTCCCCAGCCCTCTCCCGGAGGGAGAGGGGGCAAAGTGCCCGCGTTATCCGCTTTCGTTCCTATGACGCGAGCCCTGCTTTTTCGATCTGCTTGGTGATGTAAGTTTGCTGTAAGATCGACAACGTATTGTTGACCACCCAGTACAGCACCAGACCTGCCGGGAAGAACAGGAAGAAGATCGTAAAAATGATCGGGAACATCTTGATGATTTTCGCCTGCACCGGATCGACCGGGGCCGGATTCAAACCCTGCTGGATTTTCATCGTGACGCCCATGACTAAAGGCAGAATGTAGAACGGGTCCTGCACCGACAGATCCTGCAGCCAGAGCGCGAACGGCGCCTGACGGAACTCCACCGTTTCGCCGAGCACCCAGTACAGGCACATGAACACCGGAATCTGCAGCAGCAGCGGCAAGCAGCCGCCGAGCGGGTTGACCTGCTCCTTTTTATATAACGCCATCATTTCCTGATTCAGACGCATCCGGTCGTCGGCGAAACGCTCCTGCAATTCTTTCAACCGCGGCTGAACTTTGCGCAGTTTCGCCATCGAACGAAAGCTGGCCTGCGTCAGTGGAAACATCAGCAGTTTGATACAGAGTGTCACGCCGATGATCGCCAAGCCCCAGTTGAGGGTAAAACTGTGTATCCAGTTCAGCAAGGCGTAAATCGGTTTGCCGATGAAAGTCAGCACGCTGTAATCGACAGTCAATTCCAGGCCTTTTGCGACCTTCTCCATGACCGGCTGAATTTTCGGACCGGCAAACAGGCTGGAGGTCAGCGTTGCCGAGCCGTTTGCCGGCACGGCCACCCCCGGCGAATACGAGCCGATCACATAACGGTCGTCTTCCTGAAGCCATTTGGTATAGAAACGGTTGTCCTGATCTGCCGGAGGTATCCAGGCGGAGGCGAAATAATGCTGAATGAATGCCGCCCAGCCGCCTTTGGTGGTGGTATCGAGCACTTCTTCGCGCATGTCGTCGAAATCGATCTTTTGGTATTTCTCTTTTTCGGTGTAAACCACGCCGCCGTTATAGGCGCGCATACCGCCGGCCAACGCACTGCCGGACTTTTCCTGAAGCGGCGATCTGAGCAGTTGGCTATACTGCCTGCCGTTCCAGGGTTTGTCGGAAGCATTGTCGATCTTTTGCGCGAGTTTGATTTCGTAGCTGCCGCGCGTAACCGTGAACAATTTGGTCACCGTCAGCCCGCTGCCGTCTGTCCAGGTCAACGGTACGGTCAGGCTGTCCTGTCCGTCTTGCAGGGAATAATTGTCCTGGCTGCTGCTGAATACGGTATGGTGGTTCGGCGCCGAAGCGGAACCTTCATTCGAGATCAAGCCGCTTTGCGCGATAAAGAATTTATCCTTGGCGGTATTGAAAAGACGTACAGGACTCCGGTCGACTTTCTCCGGCTCCATACCGACCAGACGGCGCAACGCATCGACGTAGGTATTGTTTTGCTCAACCGGATAAGCGAGCAGATCCAGATTTTGAATGGTGCCGCCCAAGAGATCGATTTCGAGCTCCAGCACGTCGGTTTTGACTTTGACGGTTTTGGAGGCAGGGACTGCTGCCGCAACGGCGACGTTAGCCTGATCCGGAGCGGGAGTCGCCGCTGTAGCCGGCTCGCCGCTCGCGCGCGGCAGGTCTTCTTTGATATTTGTCGCGACGCTCTCGACAGCCGCCGCTACAGACGGCTTCGGACCGTAATCGATCTGCCATTGCTCGTACAGCATGAAGACCAACAGGCCAAAGCTAAAGATGAGAAGAAATCTAATATTATCCATTCTTATTATTACCAAATTTTTCCGGTACGGGATCGATGCCGCCCTCATGGAAAGGGTGGCATTTCATTAGTCTGCGCAGGGTGAGATAGGAGCCAGCCATGAAACCGTGGAGCCGAAGCACTTCGATGGCATAAGTTGAACAGCTTGGATAAAACCGGCAGTGATTTCCAAGCAGGGGACTTATGAAGTATTTGTAAAACTTGATAACCGCTATGAGCACGAAGCGCATCGGGATACCAGTCTTGACCAATGCTTTTCCAGGGAATGACTTAATGTTTCCAAGGGTGCGTCAATGGCTTCCCTGCGCGCCAGCACCACGATATCCATACTGCCCAAACTATGCTGCCGCATTCTGAAATTTTCCCTGACAGCCCGTTTGATCGCGTTCCGGTGCACGGCCTTTTTAATTTGTTTCTTGGCGATTGCCAAACCCAGCCGAGGATGATCGAGGTCATTCCTGATGGCTAATAAGGTAAAATATTGATCGCCGGATTTTACCGGTTTGGCAAAAACTTTTTTGTAATCATCCGGCTTGTTCAGACGCAACTCTGAAGGAAAACTAAAACTGTTCTCAGTCACCCGGTTGCCGACTATACTGTCAATTTGGCGCGGCCTTTCGCTCTGCGCGCGCTCAATACTTTGCGTCCGCCGACGGTCGCCATTCTGGCGCGAAAACCATGGGTTCTGACGCGTTTGATTTTGCTGGGTTGATATGTTCTTTTCATTGATGTTGCCCGATGGAAATAATTTTAAGAAATACAGATAAAAAAGCCTTAGGATGATAGAATAATCTGATTATTCTGTCAATTCCGTTACGCTTTGTTTTTATTGTGCAAACAAAATGACAGATTGCCGTTACGATAGTTTTACCACCTTATTTTACCAATATTACCCTCATGAGTTCGATTTGGAGTAATTGCCTCGCCAAGCTTGAAAACGAAATTTCCAGCTCCGACTTCAGCACCTGGATTCGCCCGTTACAAGCTGTCGAAAGCGAAGGACGCATTAGACTGCTGGCCCCGAATCGCTTTGTGCTGGATTGGGTCAAGGAACATCATTTTGCAAAAATCGAGGAAACGATCCATCAGTTTGCAGATGGCGCGCTGGCACTCGATCTCGAAATCGGCTCGAAAAAACCGGAAGCGCCAGCCGTCGTTAAAGTCGCGCAACAGGCGGAAACCAAAAAACAGCAGCCCAATTTTCTGAATAAGGCATTTACTTTCGACAATTTCGTCGAAGGCAAGTCGAACCAACTGGCGCGAGCCGCCTCGATTCAGGTTTCCGAAAATATCGGCAAGGCTTACAATCCGCTGCTGATTTACGGCAGCTCGGGCCTCGGCAAGACGCACATGATGCACGCGATCGGCAATGCGGTATTGCAAAAGAATCCGTCCGCATCGATCGTATATCTGCATTCGGAAAAATTCGTGCAGGACATGGTCAAGGCGCTGCAACAAAACCAGATCAACAGCTTTAAGGAATATTACCGGGGTCTTGACGTCCTGCTGATAGACGACATTCAGTTTTTTGCCGGCAAGGAACGTTCGCAGGAAGAATTCTTCCATACCTTTAATACATTGCTCGAAAAGAAGCACCAGGTCGTGCTGACCTGCGACAAATACCCGAAAGAAATCGACGGCCTCGAAGACCGCCTGAAATCGCGTTTCGGCTGGGGGCTGCCGGTCTCGATCGAGCCGCCCGACATGGAAACGCGCGCCGCGATCCTGATGAAAAAGGCCGACATTGCGCATGTCGAACTGCCGCAGGAAGTCGCGTTTTTCATCGCCAAGCGGATCCCCTCCAATGTGCGCGACCTGGAAGGCGCGTTGCGGCGGGTGATGGCGAATGCGCAATTCACCGGCCAGAAGATTACGGTCGAATTTACCAAGGAAGCGCTGCACGATCTGATCTCGCTGCAGGACAAACTGGTCAATATCGACAATATCCAGAAGACGGTCGCCGAATATTACAAGATTCGGATTGCCGATCTGTCATCCAAAAATCGGCGCCAATCGGTCACCCGGCCTCGGCAAATCGCGATGAGCCTCGCACGCGAGCTGACTTCGCACAGCCTGCCCGAAATCGGCGATGCCTTCGGCGGCCGCGATCACACCACCGTGATCAATGCCTGCAAAAGGATTAGCGAATTGAAGGAATCGGATGTCAAAGTCGCCGAAGATTATGCCAATCTTTTACGCTCTCTATCGCATTGATCCGTGGGTCTGACCGGATTCTGCCGCTTGTAGATTATTAACACTGCCTTTTATTTACCGAGCACTCTTCGCCTATGAAATTCAGTATCAATCGAGACACTCTCCTGCCCCCTTTGCAGCAAATCGTCAGCGTGATCGAAAAAAAGCAAACGATGCAGATTCTTTCGAACGTACTGATGGTAATCGAGGCGGACACCCTGACCATGACCGGCACCGATCTTGAAATCCAGATCGTTTCCCGATTGTCCGTGCTCGGCGCTCAGCCCGGTGCCGTCACCCTGCCTGCGCGCAAGTTTCTCGACATTTGCCGGTTGCTGCCGTCGAATACCGAGATACGGATCGAACAACACGGCGACATGGTCAAGCTGAACACCACCTCGCGCAGCCGCTTTTCGTTGTCCTGCCTGCCCGCGGAAAATTATCCCGAATTCGCCGAATCGCAGATGGAGAACTGTTTTACGATCGGCTCGGGCAAGCTGAAAAAAGCGCTCGACAAAACGATGTTCTGCATGGCCAACCAGGATGTGCGCTACTATTTGAACGGTCTGTTACTGCACATTTCGAACAGTACTCTCAAACTGGTCGCCTCGGATGGCCACCGCCTGGCGATCTATGAAGACGAACTGGAAGCTCCGACCGGCCTTGAAGCCCGACTCATCGTGCCGCGTAAAGGCGTACAGGAGCTGTCGCGCCTGCTCGACGACAGCGATACGCCTCTGCAGGTCAGTTTTTCGAGCAACCACATCAAGGTCGAAGTGCACAACGCAGTATTTTCGGCGAAGCTGGTCGATTCCAAGTATCCCGATTTCGGCAAAGTTTTCCAGCAAGGCTTTCTCGCGCCGATTTTGATGCAAAAGCCGCTGCTCCGCGAAGCATTGACTCGTGTTGCGATCCTGGCTAATGAAAAATTCCGCGGCGTGACTTTTCATTTTTCCTCGAATCTTTTACGCATCAGCGCCCACAATCCCGAACATGAAGAAGCCGAAGAAGAACTGCCGATAGAGTACGACAAGGACGAATTCAGCATTTCGTTCAATGCGCAATACATGCTCGATGCGGTTTCCAACCTCGATGCGGATACCGCGGAATTAACGATTGCGTCGAACCTCAGTAGTTGTTTCATTAACGATCCAGGACAGCAGACTTATAAATTTATCGTGATGCCGATGCGTTTATGATTTGCGAGCGATGACTGTTTCAAGACTGGATATTTCTTCGGTCAGAAATATCCAACAAGCCACGCTTTACCCCGCCCCGACGCTCAACTTCATTTACGGCGCCAATGCCTCCGGCAAAAGCGCCTTGCTGGAGGCCATTTTTCTGCTTGGCCGCGCCAGGTCGTTCCGTTCGACGTCGATCAAACCTGTCATCCAATTCACACACGATCATTTGCTGGTCACCGCGCAAACCGTCTTTCCCAGCGGCGCCCATCAGCATTTGGGCCTCAGACTCGACAATAAGACTTGTGAGATTCGGATCAACCAGCACACGATGCCGAACAGGTCGAGCCTCGCTTATGCCTTGCCGCTGCAGTTGATCTATCCGAAAAGTTACGAACTGCTGGACGGCGGGCCGCAGGAGCGCCGCGAGTTCCTCGATTGGGGAGTTTTTCATCACGATCCAGCCTTTTTGCCGGCCTGGCGCAATTACAAAAAAGCCCTTGCGCAACGCAATGCCCTGCTTAAGAACCGCCAACCTGAGTATCTGCAAGTATGGAACCAGGAGTTGTCGGATTACGGTACAATAGTCACTAATTGCCGGCGCCGCTATCTGGATGCGTTTTCTCCGATTTTTCAAGGTATTGCCGGCCACATGCTGGAACTGCCGACAATAGCCATGTCTTTGTCGGCCGGCTGGGATAGTACCGAACCCTTGCTGGAAGTTCTGGCCGGCGATACCGAAAAGGATTTGCGCTACGGTTTTACGCAAAGCGGCCCCCACCGCGCCGATTTATTGTTGACGCTCGATCGCTTGCCCGCCAGAGACATTGTTTCACGCGGCCAGTTGAAGTTACTGGTGATCAGCCTGAAACTCGCGCAGGTACAGCTTTTGAAATTAAACGAAGAAGATACCGCTTGCATACTCTTCGATGATTTCGCCGCCGAGCTTGACGTGGCGAATCGCGCGAAGGTGCTGCGTTATTTAGACAACATGCAATCTCAAGTTTTCATTACCGCCACTTCCCCCACCGATTTTGGCGATTTATCAAATATTCATCATTACAGTATGTTCCATGTGGAACATGGCAATATCAATCCTGTGGATTGTTCCACGTGAAACAAAAGAAAAAACAGCAGGTACATAAATGAGTCGAGAAAACGATCAGGCAACCATCAAGGATCAATATGACAGCACCAATATTCAGGTACTGAAAGGACTGGATGCGGTAAGGAAACGCCCCGGCATGTACATCGGCGACACCGATGACGGCACCGGCCTGCATCACATGGTTTTCGAGGTCGTCGACAATTCGATCGACGAAGCGCTGGCCGGCTATTGCAAGGAAGTGCATGTGATCATTCACAACAACGGCTATGTCTCGGTCAAGGACGACGGACGCGGCATTCCGGTCGATATCCACGAAGAAGAAGGCCGCTCGGCAGCCGAGGTGATCATGACCGTATTGCACGCGGGCGGCAAATTCGACGATAACGCCTATAAAGTGTCAGGCGGACTGCACGGCGTCGGCGTCTCGGTCGTCAATGCACTGTCGGAAGAACTCGAACTCGAAATCCGCAAGAACGGCAAGCTGCACAAACAAACCTACAGGATGGGCGAACCGGTTGCGCCGCTCGCAGCGGTCGGCCCCGCGGAAGGCAGCGGCACCAAAATCAAATTCAAGCCGAGCGCGCTGACCTTTACCGATGTCGAATTCCATTACGATATCCTCGCCAAGCGCTTGCGCGAACTCTCATTCCTGAATTCCGGCGTACGCATCATCCTCGAAGACGAACGCACCGACAAACAGGATGTATTCGAATTCGAAGGCGGCATATCGGCCTTTGTCGAGCATCTGAACAAGAACAAAACCCCGCTGTTCCCAGAAGTTTTCCATTTCATCACCGAAAAAGACGGCGTGACGGTCGAAGTCGCGATGCAGTGGAACGATTCCTATCAGGAAAACGTATTCTGCTACACCAACAACATCCCGCAACGCGACGGCGGCAGCCATCTGGCCGGCTTCCGCGGCGCCCTGACCCGCACGATCAATCAATACATCGAAACCAGCGGGCTCGCGAAGAAGGAAAAGGTGGCGACCACCGGCGACGACGCCCGCGAAGGCTTGACCGCCGTATTGTCGGTCAAGGTGCCGGACCCGAAGTTCTCCTCGCAAACGAAAGACAAACTGGTCTCCTCCGAAGTCAAACCGATCGTCGAGTCGGCGATGAACGAAAAATTGCAGGAATTCCTGCTTGAAAACCCGCAAGTCGCGAAAACGATTTCCATGAAGATCGTCGATGCGGCGCGCGCACGCGAAGCAGCAAGAAAGGCCCGCGAAATGACGCGCCGCAAAACCACGCTCGACATTGCGGGACTCCCCGGAAAACGGGCCGACTGCCAGGAAAAAGACCCGGCCCTGTCCGAACTGTTCCTCGTCGAAGGGGACTCCGCAGGCGGCTCCGCCAAACAGGGCCGCGACCGCCGCACCCAGGCGATCCTGCCGCTGAAAGGCAAGATATTAAATGTCGAAAAGGCCCGCTTCGACAAAATGATCTCATCCGAGGAAGTCGGCACCCTGATCACCGCGCTCGGCTGCGGCATCGGCAAGGAAGAATACAATCTAGCCAAACTGCGCTACCACCGTATCATCATCATGACCGACGCGGACGTGGACGGCTCGCACATCCGTACCCTGCTGTTAACCTTTTTCTACCGGCAGCTACCGGAGATCGTCGAAAAGGGCTACATCTACATCGCGCAGCCGCCGCTGTACAAGGTCAAGAAAGGCAAGCAGGAACATTACGTGAAGGATGATGCAGGCTTGAACGAATATTTGATTCAGCAGGCGCTGGACAAGGCGCAACTATTCACTAACGAAGGCGTACCGCCAATTCAGGGCCAAGGTCTCGAAAAACTGGCGCGGGAATTTACCGAAGTCACGCACACCATCGACCGGTTGGCGAGACGCTACGACAGCGGCTTTTTGGAACAGTTAACCCTGATGGAAGTGATAAACGAACCTTTGCTGAAGGATAAAGAGGCGTTGAATGCATGGGTGACGAAAATTCGAGATGATCTAGCCGCAGCGGACGATAAAACCGTTTATGCGATCGAATTAAATTACCGGCACGAACAGGACTTTACGATTACGGTCGACAAGCGCCAGCATGGCAACACCAAGCAATTCGTCGTGCCGGCCAGCTTCTTCAACGGCAAGGACTATCAAAAGATTGCGCACTACGCGGAACTGACCGCCGATATGTTCAGTGCCTCATCCTACATGCAGATCGGCGAGAAACAGCAGCCGGTCGCAAACTTCAAGCAAGCCTTCGACTGGATGATGCGGGAAATCAAGAAAGGCCAGCACATCCAGCGCTACAAAGGCCTAGGCGAGATGAACCCGGAACAACTCTGGGAAACCACGCTCGACGCAAACAACCGCCGCTTGCTGCAAGTCAGAATCGAAGACGCGATCGCGGCCGACGAAATCTTTACCACCCTGATGGGCGATGTGGTCGAGCCGCGCCGGGATTTTATCGTGAAGAACGCGCTGGATGTGGCGAACTTGGATATTTGAGTATCCGCTCTAGCTAATCGCTCTCGCATCTCTCCTAACCGGAACCCTCTTGCCTTCTCACTACGAGCAGGCAAGGCCAAGAGGCCCGCACCGATAAGGCAACCCACGACGACGTGGACGCTGTGTTCTGAATCGGCAATTGTAATAACCTTCTAGGTCACTCCCTTCCTTCACGCCTGTGCGGACTTTTCGCACAGGGTGTGGGAGGACTCACTTCAGAATAAACCGGCAAATTTTGATTAAAAGAAAGCGTTCGATTTAATTTGCCCTGTGTTATTTTTAGCGTTTACTACAGTTAACATCCATTTATCCTGCTATCTCTTTCTATGACTTTTTAATATTATGCGAATGCTTTCGCGTAAAGACGATCAAATAACATAAGTAGTCGATAGAACAACAGCGGTTTGAACATGATAAAACAGGTCAAGATATTCCCCTGTCTTCTCGCCTGCATGCTGGCATGGCCCTGCATTGCATTGGCTCTGGCCGAAAATTCATCTTGCGAAGAAAACGGCGAGACGCATATCTGGATCTCGCCCCGCACCCCCAAAGCCGACGGGCAAATCAAGATCATGGCCGTGTCGACGGCGGGGCCGGTGTCCGATCTGGCTCTGGTCGACAACCGGGGCCGGCAAATGCGCTTGCAATCTCGACACCGAGGCGGACCGCCTTGGAGTCGGGCCGCCGCTTTGGAAGGTCTGACCCAGGGGGAATATCGGATTGTGGCGGAAAAGCATGAAAATGTTGCCGCCTGCCGCCCGCTCACCATTGGCGGAACAGGCACACCGGAAAAACCTGAAGAATGGGGACTTGCGACCGAAGCGTTATATTCCGCCTGGATCGAAGAATTATTTGGTGCGCCGCCCGCCGAAAGCCTCAACTTCCCTTCCCTGGAACCGGTATTGCGCAACGCCGAGCGTAACTTCCTGCACAATTATCTCGGTCTGAATGAAGACAATAACCTGCCTCTCACCCCTGATTGCGCCGACCTGCCCTACGCCTTGCGGGCTTATTTTGCCTGGAAAGTCGGCCTGCCATTCGCCTTCCGTGCCTGCGGGCGCGGCTCGTCCAAGGCACCGCCGCGTTGCGACGCCGCCACCGTCAGGACCGAATTCACCCACGGCATCCTTTCGCAGGCCGGATTTAAAAAAATCAGCGCACAATTGGCGAATACCGTACATTCGGGCTCGGCGCGGACCGTGCTTGAGGACGAGTCAACGGACCTGTATCCCATCTCACTCAGCCGAGAGTCGCTCTGGCCCGGTACGATCTATGCCGACCCCTACGGCCATGTGCTGGTGCTGGTTGAATGGGTGCCGCAGACAGCGAACCGTCCCGGCCTCCTGCTCGCCGTCGATGCCCAGCCGGATAATTCGGTCGCGCGTAAGCGATTCTGGGAAGGCACTTTCCTGTACGAGCCCCATACAAGCGCCGGGCCGGGCTTCAAGGCTTTTCGGCCTTTAGTCCGCACGAACTCGGGCGATTGGCGCGGGCTTTCCAATGACGAACTGGTCGACCATCCCGGCTTCGCCCCCTTTTCGTTGGAGCAAAATGAACTTTCCCCCGAAGATTTCTACGCTAGACTAGCCAAGCTGATCAATCCCAAAGGGCTTGAGCCCGAACAAGCTTACGAAGCCATCCTGGACGCATTGGTAGAGCAGATCGAGACACGATTGATCTCTGTGGACAACGGCGAGGCTTA
The DNA here is from genome assembly GCA_051061095.1 of Methylomicrobium sp. Lineage (GTDB taxonomy): Bacteria > Pseudomonadota > Gammaproteobacteria > Methylococcales > Methylomonadaceae > Methylomicrobium. The sequence continues at coordinate 67,627 of JBPFEE010000036.1, forward strand.
TTACCGCAACCGTCCCGGCAGCGTGATCCCCATGCCTGGCGGCGCGGCGATTTTTCAAACCCTCGGTCCCTGGGAGGATTACTCCACCCCTTCCCGCGACATGCGCCTGATCATCGCCATCAATGTGCTGAACGGCCTGCCCGAAAAGATCATGCATCATCCCGAATTGTTCATGTTGAACGGTAGAAGCCCCGAAGAAGCCAGGGTCGAAATGAGGAAACACCACGCAAAACGCATCCTGGAACGCCGCATCCGCTATACGCGTACGGACGGCAGTCCATGGGAACTATCGATAGCCGACGTGCTGGCACGGAAGCCGGCGTATCAGATGGGTTACAATCCTAACGACTGCGTTGAAATACGCTGGGGCGCCGAACCGGGCACGGAGGAATATGCTACCTGCCGCCGCCATGCCCCTCCCGATCAGCGGGCGAAAATGAAGCAATACCGGACCTGGTTCCGGGAAGCACGAAGACCGGTCCCATAATGTGGCATGCAGCCGGTGCAGCGCAGCGTAATCCAAACGTTTGTTCCTTCAAGACTTGGAAGATGCGAGCTATAATCCCCCCTCTTTGCTGTTTCCGGCAGGATTATACCGCGAGGTAAAGAAGAGAGCGGCACCTTGTGCTTTGAAAACCTCTTCCCCGCCTCGCTCATTCATTCGGCCGCCAGCCTTTCCAGGCGGTTGTATACCCGACGGAAGCACAATCATACCAATGGACAGTCTTAATGAATTCCTAAAAGTATTCCCCGCAAAGACTTGATACCTTGGGCGAACCGACTAAGCTATATCGGGTGATTTAAAAAACCTCTGGCTAACTAAGTTTTTAATAAGGGGAATAATTTAGACAGCGGCGAAAAAATTACCGAATAAAACGGAACGGATTGACCGGTAAAAAAAGCGATATGCGTCAATCATTTTTGATAATGGAAATTAGTTAATACAATGCGGAAAAAAACTATGCGTAACATTAAGCTGTTCGACTCGGGCGAGCACAAATTCATCCTGTTGAATGAAAGCGAGCCCGGCGAAGAGGACGGGATTCGTTCCAATCAATATCTCATCGTTCATCGCGACAGTGGCGTGTTGCTCGATCCCGGCGGTTTCGGGGTGATGCCCAGCGTATTGACCGAGTTATTACGGTATATCAAAACCGAACAAATCCGGGCGATCATTCTGTCCCATCAGGACCCGGACATTGTCGGCGGCCTGTCTACGTGGCTGGAACTGACCGACGCCCCGGTTTATGTCTCGAATATCTGGATGCGGTTTTTGCCGCATTACGGTATCGCCAGCATGGCGCAGTTTGTCGGCGTGCCCGATGCCGGAAAGGAATGCACGATCGCCCCCGGCTTTCAATTGCAATTAGTTCCCGCCCATTTTCTGCATTCCGAAGGGCAGATCAATGTTTACGACCCTCGCTCCAAGATTCTGTTTACCGGCGATATCGGCGCGGCGATGCTGCCGGTCGATCGCGATTATGAATTCGTCGACGATTTTGCCGCGCATTTGCCTTTCATTGAAGGTTTCCACCGCCGTTACATGGTGTGCAATAAAGCGGCGCGGTTTTGGGTGGAAGCGGTATCGGCTTTGGACATTGATGTGCTGGCGCCGCAGCATGGGCCGATTTACCGGGGCCGGGCCGTTGCCGATTTTCTGGCCTGGTTCAAGGAACTCCGATGCGGCGTCGATCTGATGACCCGCAGCGGCCATTTCGAGATGGGGAGAGCCTGGAATGAACAATGACAGAGATGTTGCGCCCTATCCCCATCATATCGAGGATTTGCGCATCCAGTTGATGAACCAGCTGTTTTCGCTGCTGGAAAGTCAAAGTCGGACGCGGAGTTTCGCCTCGTCCATCAGCGCTTTGGTCAAACGGATTCATGGCAAAGGGCTTGAAGGAATTGCACGCGGCATGGAGCGTGTCGACGACCCTGTCGCGATCGGGATATTTGAAAAGGTAATCGAGGATTTCAGAGCGCTCGATCTGGCGTTCGACAAACTCGTCGATGAACGTCAGCGCCAATGGTATAAAAACGGCAAATACTTGAAGCAGGTCATCGACGAGCTCAACGTAACGACCGATTACCTCGCGTCGATTCTGATTGAGAAGAGCTTGTTCGAACGGCAAAGCCAGGTTCTGGAAAACATCATTCTTTCGCACGAAAAAGTATCGCAATGGAAAGAGTTCGTTCAGGAAATATTGACCGGTTTCCATAAGATTTTTCCGTTTAATTTCTTTTTTATTGCTTTTGCGGAGGAACACGGGCTGTCGCTGAATTTCTATTACATGGGCGAATATAGCGAACAGGAAAAAAGCGAGGTTCGCGACCGCCTCTGCACGGAAATGCTGCGGCAACTCAATTTACCTGGCGATGCGCTTCTCGATATCGAGGAATGCCATATTTCGGGCCATGTGCGGATTGCCGATTTGTCCGACATCAAAATGATAACCGTGCCGGTTCCCGACCAGGCTTACGGTCTGGACGGGCTGCTCGGCGTCGCCTATGCGTCGGTGAATGCGTTGACCTCACAGGAGCAAACCATCGTGCGGTCGCTGCTCTCGGTCATGGTCATGGTGGTCGGCTCCAGCAAGGTATTGAATCGGACCCTGTCCGAGCTGGAGTATTATTCAATACACGACCCCCTGACCGGAATACATAACCGCCGTTATTTCAACGATATGCTGGAATATGAAGTCGGGCGTTCGGCGCGGCATCATCACCAGTTTGCGGTGCTTCTGCTCGATCTCGACGATTTTAAGGATATTAATGATTCCTATGGGCATCCGTTGGGCGACGAAGTATTAAAAAAAATCGCCGAATCGATCACCTCCCACATGCGCAAAGGCGATATCGCCACCCGGATGGGGGGCGACGAATTCGCGATCATTTTGCCGGAAACGCCACCCGAAGGCGCGCGGGTCGCGGGGGAAATGATTCGCACCTATCTCGAAAGCCTGCCTTTCAAGTCGCCGACCGGCAAGGATTTTCATGTCACTACCTCGGTCGGCATTATCAGTTATCCCAGAGACATGCAATCCGTTGAGGATTTGATGTCCGGCGTGGATGTGGCGTTATACCGGGCCAAGGATTTAGGTAAAAACGAAGTCTGCGAGTTCGATGCTGCCGCCCACTTGAAGCAAATCAGGCGCGATAGCCGTTCCTTTGTCGAGGAATTACGCCTTGCATTGCGGGAAGAGCGGATTCAACCTTATTTTCAACCGATCGTGGATTGTAAAACCGGAGAAATATTTGCGTACGAGTCGATAGCGCGATTGATTGAAACCGACGGCAGCATCATGGCGGCGGGACAATTCATCGAAACGATCGAGAAATATGGTCTCGGGCGCGAGTTGGACCGCATCATGGTGCATAAAGTGATCGAACGCAATAAGCAGATCATTCATTCCCAGGGCCAACCGAAGCGCCTGTTTATCAATTTATCGGCTCAGGAAATCCAGGGACGGGGTATTTTGGGCTATGCCGAAGATTTGTGCACCCAACTTGAAGTGCCGCCAAGCAGCATCGTATTCGAGATTCTCGAGCGCGATGCGATAAGCGATATTACCCATATGGGAACCTTCCTGACTAACTTGCGCAGAAAAGGATTTTCGTTCGCCCTGGACGACTTCGGCAGCGGTTATAATTCGTTTCACTATCTTCGCGAATTGCGATTCGAATATGTAAAGATCGACGGCGCGTTCGTGCGTAATATCCTCAATTCCAGAATCGACCGCGCCTTGGTGGGGAATTTGTCGCGTTTGTGCCAAGAGCTCGATATATTAACGATCGGAGAATCTATCGAATCACAGGAAACTTTCGATCTTTTAAAAGACATGGGAATTAACTTCGGCCAGGGATTTCATATCGGATTTCCGCTGCCTTCTCTGCCTGATACCTGTTCATGAAACATCACATAGGATGCCATGTCCCCAATATTGGCGAAGTTTGATTACTTTTTCAGGGAGGCATGGATTTTCCTGGCCAGCGAAGCAATGCTGCGTTGCGTGACTTTTTCATGGTTGCCCTTAAGCTCGATCGCATAGCTTGCGGCAAGTGATTGGGTTTTAACATGAACCAGATTCGCAATCAGATAGGAAAACAAAAAGCTGGGTTTACTGTGCTGGCCGACGATCACCCAATCCGCGCCGAATTGCCCGCCGAGTTTGGCGGCAAGCGCCGGAAAGCGATACAGATAGCCGAAGCTCGAATTGGCGGCCGCCTGCTCGGCGGCATCGATTTGAACCATTTCGTAATTACCCGTCTGCTTTAATGCCTGTTCCAGCAAGGGCTGGATCGAGGCGGTACGCCGCTGCTCTTCAGGAGTATTGGGCAGAGACGTAATATCGTTCAGTTCGAAATTTAACACGGCGATGCGGCCCGCAGCTCGTCCTATGCCGCTTGTCATCAAACAGACCGCCAGAAAGGTTCCCGTTAATATTATCCGGTTCATGATGTTATCCTCGCACTCTATGACTGCGTCTGGGAATTGTACAAATCAACGAAATCCTGCATGCCTAAGATGGCGATCACGTTTTGATCATCGTCCAGAATCTCATAGAAAACGCCATCGCTACCGCGAATACTGAAAAAAACGATCGCCTCTTCCTCGCCGCCGCCTTCCCGATGCGGCTCATCGCTGGGGGGACTAACGGTGTAACGGCCGACCGGCCTGATTTCCTTCAACTTCCCGTCCGCTTCGTATAGGCGATGCTCGCCCTGGATGACCAGCATATGGTTCAGCGCCTTATGCCTGTGCAGGACGATCTGCCGGCGAGCGGCAAACTTGAAAATCACGTCGATGATCATGTTCTGCCGATCGACATTCAGAATCGAATAAAGCAAATGCTCGAAATTTCCCAGGGCTTGCCACTGGATGCCGGCATTGTCAAAATGATGAGTTGCCATTGGTTTTTCCTTATGATTGAGCTGTGAACGTTGCAGCGCGTTTTTCGATCATCCAGGCCTAGGATCGGCTCAAGACAGGAAGCAGTTTACGAAATGCGGCATACGCCGTATGCCGAAATTTGCCCGTGCGGCACGGGCAATTTGCCCGGCGTTCATCCGGACGGCTTTTCACGGCGCCGATCGTCTCTTAGAATGACGTCATCTTCGGGCAATTAGCCGGACTGGCTTACCATGAATCTACAATTCCACTTGCTGTCCCGTATCGTGGCCGTCGCGCTGGTTTGCCTGCTGGCCACCTCCGCCTATGTGCTGTACCGAAGCGACCGGCAAACCCGGCAGATCACGCAGGCCGCCGCAGAATCGCTGGGCAAGCAACTGGAGCTTCAGCTTTTACGCATCGACGCCGGCTTCGGCCAGCCCCGCCAGTTTCCGGATTTTTCGCTCTGGAAACAGACCGCCGGCATTCCCGGGATATGCATCCGCTTCGAGTACCCGGGCAAAGCCGACGTCCGCGCTCTATGCCATGGCGAAAAACAGGCTCGGCCCCATTGGCCGCAAGGCTTCGAGAAATTTTACCGCCGGATTTTCGATCCCGGTTTTGAGACAGTCCGGCCGATTACATACCATAACCGGGTTTACGGCGCTTTGACGGTTACATCCAGCGCCGAGAGGGAGATGGCGCAGGCCTGGGACAATATCCGCAATCTGCTGGGACTCTCCGCCATGACGGTATTGGCGGTATGTGCGCTGGTTTATCTCAGCATCAATCGGGCCTTGCGGCCGGCCGGAGTCATTGTCGCCGGTCTGAAAACCCTGGGAAAAGGCAACCTGGCTTACCGCCTGCCTCCGTTTGAGCTGCATGAATGGGAACAAACCGCCGCCGCGATCAATCAGCTCGCGGCCGGCCAGCAGCGGCTGCTTGAAGAACGCCAGAAGCTTGCCGTCAAGCTGATCAATTTCCAGGAAGAAGAGCGCCGCTACCTGGCCCGCGAACTGCACGACGAATTCGGCCAGTGCCTGTCCGCTATCAACGCTGTCGCGGCATCGATTGCCCATACCGCAGAACAGCAGTGCCCGGCGCTGGTCGAGGAATCCGAGCGTATCGCTCGCATCAGCCGGCATATGATGACTACCGTGCGAGGATTGCTGACGCGCCTACGGCCCGCCGAGCTTGACGAACTGGGGCTTGCCGCCGGCCTGAACAGCCTGGTGGCTGGATGGAATACACATAGTGCAGGCAAAACCCGTTACCACTTGAACTTTGTCGGCGATTGCGGCGCGCTTCCGGAGCCGCAGGCGATCGCGCTGTTCCGGATCGCCCAGGAATGCCTGACCAACATTGCCAAACATTCGGCGGCGGCGAATGCCGACGTGACGCTGGCGATCACTAAAGATCAGGTCACTTTAACTGTCCAGGACGACGGCGTCGCCGACAGGCTGCCCTTCGCCGACGGCTCCGGCATCGGCCTGCCCGGCATGCGCGAGCGGATTACGGCTTTACAAGGGCGGCTGACATTGTCAATCGCCAAGCCGCACGGCTTGATTGTCGAAATCGAGCTGCCGATTCGTCCGGTTACCGAGGTCAAGACATGTCCATTATCCCCATGATCAATATCCTGCTGGTCGACGACCATGCGATCGTCCGCGAAGGCTACCGCGCGCTGCTGGCCAAGCAGACCGGCTTACGGGTTATCGCGGAAGCGGAAGACGGTATTCAAGCCTATCAGCGGTTCAAGGAATACGCCCCCGACATTGTGATTACGGACCTTTCCCTGCCCGGCATCAGCGGGCTGGAATTGATCAGCCGGATCAAACAACGGTGTCCGCAGGCAAAGATTCTGGTGTTCAGCATGCACCTGAATCCGAACTTCGCCATACAGGCAAGCCGTGCCGGCGCCTTGGGTTACGTCACCAAGAGCAGTTCGCCGGAAGTCTTGCTGCGTGCGATTCGCGAAGTTCATGCGGGCCGTCATGTCTTGAGTCCCGATATCGCCCAGGCGCTGGCGCTGGAAAAGCTCGGCAACGACAGGATGGCCCTGGAAACGCTGACGGTACGGGAATTCGAGATTCTGCGCCTACTGGTCGAAGCGCGAACGACCGAAGAGATTGCGCAAACCCTGAACATCAGCCCGAAAACGGTCTGCAATTGCCATTACCTGATCAAACGCAAACTCGGCGTGTCGAGTGATATAGAGCTTACGCGGCTGGCGATCCGATTGAATGTGATTAATCTTTTGGAATTATCGGCCTCGGCATAATCCCACGCGAACGGATTACAAATGACTTACTTTGTGATACAGGCTAATTTTAACCAGCGTCGCTCCCAGAAAAATCATATTGATCCCAAAAAACAAACCCAATAGCCACTGTGAGGATTCAGACCAGCTGATCGCGATGATAAACGCAAACACCAAAGCCGTAATGCCGCTGAAAAGAATCAAGCCCCAATTGGGCAAAGGACGCATCATGAATGCCAAAGAAATTTTAGCCATGCCTTCAAGCACAAAAAACAGCGTTATCAGTATCGTCAACGTAAATACGCCGGCGGCCGGCTGCGCAATAAACAGATAGCCCACGACCGCCTGCAAAATACCCATGAATAGCCAGGATCCAAAACCGGGCATCCCGGAAAACATCAAGGCTCGACTGATATGAACTATCCCCCCGAACAGGATGAGCCAGCCCAAAAAAATCACGACGGCTACGGAAAATAACTGAGGCACTACCACAGCACAAAGTCCGAGAACGATAAATAAAACCCCTTCCGCCAAAAACAATTTCCAATGCTTCTGGAAATAATTCTGCATTTGTTGTTGGATGAGTTGAATTTCAATATCGACGTTTTGTTTCGTATTCATGATCCTCTCCTGAAATTAGGCAGCAATTACCGGAAATTCTGCATCATTCATCAATAGACAACAAATGATGCAGAATATCCATGCTTGAATGCTTCATCGTCAGCCAAGAGCTTTGCCGGGCAAGTCCCCCCTTCGTTTTATTTCGGGAAAACGAAAATTATGGCGTTTGCTTTTTTTCCGAGGAAAGACCGGGACTCATACGGCCGAATAGGCGCAGAACCGCGAAGGGCCAATTCGCCGGTACAACCGCGGGGGTTTGCAGGGCAATACCATTAAGTTAACGGCTTGCTCCGTTCGCCCTGAGATTGTCGAAGGGTGAGCGGAACAAGTCGCTAAGCCATTCATGATTCGACAAGCTCATCACGAACGGCGTAACTTAATGGCATGGGGGGCGAGATTGTGTTAGCCGCAGTCAGAAACAAATGAATAAGGGGATTAGGAAGCGGTCATGCGCCTTCAATGCGGACAAATGAAATGCAGTCGTGGCTTAATGGAACAGAAACAACAGATTCACCATGCCCCAAGCTAAACCGCCTGCTGCCGGAATCGTCAAAACCCAGGCCCAGATGATCCGCTCGATTACCGAAAGTTTCAGCGCATGGGGATTCTTCGCAAAACCCACGCCCATGATCGCGGTGGAAATACTGTGCGTGGTGGAAACCGGCATACCGAAATGGGCCGCCGTCAGTAAAATGGTTGCCGAGCTGGTTTCTGCGGCGAAACCGTTGATCGGATGCAATTTGACCATTTTGTGGCCCAGCGTTTTGATGATACGCCATCCGCCTATCGCGGTGCCCAACGCCATCACCAACGCGCAAGTCAAAATAATCCAGGTATCGATATCTTTTTCTCCCCCGCTCGGCCGCAAAAATTCGGCCCAGGCCGGCAGTTGGTCGAGGGTGCCTGCGCTGTTGGCGGTAAAAATCGACAGGGCGATGATCCCCATGGTTTTTTGGGCGTCATTGCTGCCGTGGGCAAACCCCATATAACCGGCCGAAACCAGCTGAGCTTTTCCGAACCCGCTATTGATCCATTTCGGGCGCACGATGCGGGCCATCGTCCCGCCCAGGGAATTCATGCCGCTAATAATAGCCATCAGGCCGCCCATGATCATGATACCCAACGTAAAACCGGCAACCGGCGAACTGAACATCGGAATGATGACTTTCCACAACAAGCCTTTGTTTTCCGTCCAGACGGCCGCGGTTTTCGACCAGATCAGCACATCGAAATTATTGTGGCCGGCGGCCAGCGCCGCGCCGCATAAGCCGCCGATCAAAGCATGACTGGAAGAGGACGGCAGCCCCAATGCCCAAGTGATCAAATTCCAGATAATCGCACCGATCAGCGCGCAAATCAGAACTTCCGAGGTGACCGCCACCAGATTGGTATCTACCAGACCCGAAGAAATGGTCTTGGCGACTGCCGTACCGGATAACGCGCCGAACAGGTTGGTGATGGCGGCCAGAATGACCGCCTGGGTGGGGGTCAAAACTTTGGTGGCGACCACCGTGGCAATCGAGTTCGCGGTGTCGTGGAACCCGTTGATGAACTCGAATACCAGCGCGGCCAGGATGACAAGCAAGAGCAGAGTCAGCATGGCAACCTTTTATGAATTTTTCAAGACGATGTGATAGATGACATTGCCGGCATCGCGGCAGCGGTCAATCGCTTTTTCCAGAATTTCGAACAAATTCATTTTGATCAGATAACGGATCGGATCGGACTCATTGGCATAGGCATCCCGGTACAACTCGAGAATCTGACGATCCGCCTCGCCTTCGATCGAGTGCAGCCGGTCATTCAATTTTTTGATGCGATCCAAATCCATCCCGTGGCGCAACAAGCCGACCATTTGCTGCAAAACCTCGCAAGCCTGTTCCAGCATGGCGGCGCGGCTGGCGAAATCCACATCGCCGATACGCGCCTGGGCAAGCGTATAACGCTCCGCAAATTTTTCCACGATTTTAGGAATCTTATAAAGGGCGCCGTTCAGGGCTTCGATATCTTCGCGTTCGAGTACAGTCACGAAAGTATTGACCAACTCCTCGCTGATTTGCGCGGCCAAGTCTTTTTCCTGGCGGCGCGCCTTTTTAAACTTTTCCAAGGATTGCTGGGACGCCGGCGTACTCAGAAGCTCGATCAACGCCCTGGCCGACGAACGCGCGGATTCCGCACTGGCTTCGAGGAGGCTATAGAACTTATCGCCCTTGCCGAAGATAGTTTGCAATGAAAACATGGATTTTCCTTATTAGTAACCCGTAAGGCATTTGTAATTTATCCTCCCATTATCGCATAACCGCCCACTAAATCTGAGAAGTTTTGGAGCGGACGGGTGAACCCGGAAATAACTAAACGCGCCGATAGAGAGGGAGTTTCATGACGCCGAAGCAAGGGCCAATGAGATTCAATTGTTGGGTCAATTCACCGATCACGGTTTCCATCCAAAAAGGCTCGCCGTAAAACTTCACAATTGATACTAACTCAAGGACTTCAAGATCAGGACCACGCCGGAGATCGCCAAAAAAGCCGCGAAAAAGCGCTGGTATTTGGCGCGGTCGAGCTCATTGTAAAGCATCTCGTCGCTGAGCACGAAAATCAACATTCCAACCAGCATATAGACGATCGTGTGGTTGATCGACACATCGATTTGCCGGCCGCTGAACAGCCAGAGCGTCAACAATTGCACGGCCGCGAAGGTGGCGTAGGAAGCCGCGACAGTGACCCGCGTAACGTCTTTTTCGTATTGCTTATGGTGTGCCAGGGCGGTCAGCAGGGAACCGCCCAGATTGCTGACGCCATGCACCATGCCCATCAGCAAAAAATACGTTTTTTCGAACGCCATCATCCGGTCGAGAATCCTGGCAATCGCAACCGAATATTCCTTACAGGCGATGAACAGCAAAAAGACGCCGATCAGCAGGCCGACGTTGATCCGCGCATGGGTCACCAGGAACAGGAACACCGCGATCGGCGGCAGGGTTCAGGGTCAATATGTTGCGATAAAACGCAAAATCGATCTGTGTATGATGCTTGACGATTTGCAGCAGGTTGATGCCGATCGAAATCGGCAGCAGTACGACCAGCACGTCCACGAATTCATGTCCGAACAGCAACAATAACGGCGTACCGAACAATAAGACGCCGGCGCCGAAAACGGACTGGATAATAGCGGTAAACGCCACCGTGAGCATAATGTCGACTGGCATCGGAGATTCCGTTGATAATTCGGTGACGAGAATGAGTTCAAGATATTGCAGCGCCATTGCTGCAGAGAACCCGGAATAAAGTCGGCAAGTGTATTTTTTACTCGCCTTGCTTGTCAATAACCCCTGACTTCGATACTCAAGCGGGATGAATCCGATGCCTGAAGCCATAGACCTCAAAATTATCATCGACGAAGCCGTACATCAGTTGAGAAGAAACCATACCCCGAATCCGATGATCGCGGCTTCAATCTTTAGCGATACTCGACCGAGGCGCTTCGTTCCCCAGCGCATCGGTCCTGTTTATTTTTTCTTATAAAAGTTAGTGGTATAGCAAGACATCAGCGCGCCTCTTACCATTGCAACATCATTTTGTTGATAAAGTTTACTGCCCTTATCGCTCAGGGTAGGCATAAGATTTTTGGTTTCATCGGAAATATCGCTATTGCTAAAAACGGCATCAGCCACACAATTACAGTAAGAGCCAGCCTGCTCTGTAGGACGTGTGGAACTCTCCTGTGTTATACAGCCATTAACAAAAACTGACTTAACCTGGTATGTTTCGCTATTTTCTCCACCACAGGCTGATAAATCGATACACAAAGCCGCTATATACACTAAAAGTTTCTTATTCATTTCGTTCCTTATTATCAATTTTTATGGCACATTAAAATTATCTTGTAAATTTAAACGCAGGAAATTCGGTATGACAAGCAAGTCCGCTGGCTGCTGGCGAGAATAATGATAAACCCAAGCAAAATCCCCGTCATCGTCCTGACCGGCTTCCTGGGCAGCGGCAAGACCACGCTGCTGAATCGACTGCTGGCGGATGGCATCAAAACCGCCGTCATCATCAACGAATTCGGCAGCACTCCGGTTGATCAGGATTTATTGATGGACCAGTCTATCCCGATGACAGTGTTGTCGGGCGGCTGTTTGTGCTGTCAGATCAAAGGCACGCTGGCGCCCACCCTGAAAAATTTATGGATGGCCTGGAACAGTGGACCGGAAAAACCCTTTGATCGCCTTATCATCGAGACCAGCGGCGTCGCCAGCCCGGAACCGATTCTGGACACGCTGCTGCGCGAACCCTGGATCGCTAAACGCTACGCCTTGCAGCAGGTCGTGGCCACGCTGGCCATACCGTCGGCTCGCGACCAGCTCGATCGCCACGCCGAGGCGCGGGCTCAAGCGACCTGGGCTGACGTGCTGCTGTTGACCCATGTTGATTTGGCCGATGCCTCCCAAATTACAGAATTATCTGCCTATTTGAAAACCCTGGCGCCGACGACTCCGACAATGATTACGACGCTCGACCCCTTCGATGCAGCCGGTTTACTAAGCTATGGGCAGGTGCCGTTTCGTCCGTTGCCCAAGGCGGCGCCGTTGCCGGAGCACAGCTTCCGCAGTCTATCGCTTTATTTGGAACACATACCCGATTTGCCGGACTTACAATCGGCGTTACAGGGGTTACTCGACCGGCATCCGGACGATTTAATCAGAATCAAAGGCATCGTGTATGCGTCGGAGCCTACCGAAGCCTGGGCCATTCAAGCCGCGGCGGGCCGCTTGTATCCGCCGGTAAGCTTACCGATACGCCTCAATCAAGACCGGCGTAGCCGGCTGATATTAATCGCCCTATCCGACCTTGAGCAATTAGCCCAGGAATTATTGGTTAATTTAGGCTTAGGGCTCGATCAAGATCCGATACGGCTGCATTGAGTAAAATCCGGCCCAAAAGCCGGCGATACCAATTGCCGTATTCAAGAAAGCATCGCCATTTTTTCCAGAGCCAGAGCGGCGGCCAGCCTCCCGGTTTGAGCCCCTCCCTCCATAAAGCCGTAGTAAGCATCGCTAAGATGCTCGCCGGCAAAAATCAAATTGCCGAAGCCGGCTTGTTGCCGGAATGGCTTACCGCCTTCGATCCAGAAATACTCCGCAAACTTGGTTAGCTGCCCCGGCCTGAAATTGGCGTAGCCGCCCCCGGTATAGCGGTTTTGGCCCCAGCCGCTTTTAATGAACGTTCCGGTTGCGGCATCGATCGCTCCCGGAATAAAGCCGTCCAACGCCGCGATAAATTGTTCACCGAGCGGTTTGATATTGTTGATCTTGTTTAATTGTCTCGCCTGATTGCCGCCCAGAAAAAAGTTGAGCGCCCCATCGGAACGTTCAGGTTGCCGTTGGGCTTCGTCCCAGACTTCGGCGAACCCCAGATCGCTCCATGCCGCCAGACTAAACCCAGCGGGCTGGTGCCAGAAACGCTCGCTAAAACCGGCGATCACTTTTTCGTTGGCGCCCAGCCCGGCCTCATCGATAAACTCGTGGAATAAATCCGGCAGCGGAACGTTGAGAGTGACGTGGCGCAGCGCCGGAAAAGGCAGCGTGATAATCACGACATCGGCAATTTCCTCGGTTTTATCGGCAAATTTCAGCCGATACTCAGCGCCTTGGCCCTCAACTGCCAGCAGGGCTTTATTCAGATGAATCTGCCCAGGCAATGCATTGGCTACGGCATCAGTGATTTGCGCCGAGCCCCCCATCACAGCGTAGGCCTCGTCACTGTAACTGAGTAATTCAACTGCCTGACCATTCACCTCGGGGAGTATGAACAAGAGCTGCAGAGCTGACGATTCCTCGGGTTCTGCGCCGTATTCGGTGCGGATGGCGCTTTCCAGCAGGGCGCGGACATAGGGTGCATCTGCAAATTTGTCCGCATGCTGATTCAGGTAATCGCTGACCGACCATTGATCAAACAGTGGGGAATTAGCTTCCCAATCCTGATAGAGATATCTGGAATCGTCGCTAATCTGCGCCGCGATAGGACGTAAATCGACCGCCAATTGCGCTTCGCTGTAGCTGACCCCATCGAACAAATAGGCTTCTTTAGGATAGGGCAAATGCGCAGCATCTTTGAGTTTGTTGAACAAACCGATATTGAATTCCTTGACCAAAGCCAGCATATCGGCATGATCGGTATTGATCAGTTCCGCACCGAGGTCGACGGCCAGACCGTCGTCAATGCGAGTCGAAAGCATTCGACCTCCTACCCGGGATCTGGCTTCATAAACCGATGCGGAAACTCCGGCTTTCTTGAGCTGATAAGCGGCATTTAACCCAGCGATGCCCGCCCCTATAATCGCTACGCGAAGCGCGGAATTCGGCGAACCGGCCATGACGGGAAAGGCTAAGTTCTGGCCCATCATCCCGGCAAGCCCTGCAACGGCGCTGGTTTTCAGGAATCGGCGCCGGCTCCAGTCAGCCGCGGTATGAGGGATGGGTTCAGGCAAATTTTGTTCTTTCAAATGTTCCCGCCTGGCTGCCTGCAAGGCAAGAACCAATCTACGAAAAAACAACGTGTGCGCCATAGTGAACCCCTCTGTTTAATTAAGTTAAGTCATCGCGACAAAGATTTTTGAACACCCTTTGGCCTGGCAGCAACCGGGCCTGCAAGGGTGCGTTCTAAGTTAATATGGGTAAATTTAGCCGGGAAAAAAGATAATTTACGGCTATCATCGCCGATTATCGAGAGGTAGACAATAAGCTAACCAATCAATGGGTGATCGTCCGAGCCCCGAGGAGAGTCGATAGAATAAGATAAAACAGTATGAATCCGGAACGATTTGAACAATGGCTTCGCAGAACAACTCTCACTATGGCGTTATTACCAGCAAAAAATAAAGCGCCAGCGGCATCACCGGATTTTAATGAACTTCAGCTTGATGGATTTTTTGAATGAGCGTTCTCGACTTGCCCTGTATCAGTTCCTCTCTAGCGGGGCAAACACAATGTCAAGGGCTCATCACCGTGGTAACTTTTTATTAGCGGAGATCAACAATGCATAATCAATCAACTGCCGAATACCTGTCGGCCCACGAGTTTTTCTCCGAGTTAAGCGAGGACGCCCTGAATTTTCTGTGCGAATATTCAAGCCCATGCGAGATCAAAAAAGGCCATATTCTGTTTCGACAGGGGGAAAACGCGGACACCTTCTATGTGGTCCGTAAAGGACGCATCTCCATACAAATGCCGTCGATAATGGGTCCTGCCCTGGAGATCCAGGCACTGGGCAAGAATCAAGTCCTGGGATGGTCCTGGCTGATATGGCCCTATAAATGGAGTTTTCAGGCCCTGGCTGAAGAGGACTCGGCATTGCTCAAGTTTGACGGAGGGGCCATTCTGGCGCGCTGCGAGCAGGAGCCGAAATTCGGCTACGAGCTGTTAAAGAAATTTGCGGCGCTGATGTCGATACGCCTCGATGCGGCGCGTCAGAAGATGATGGACGAATGGAACCCGCCGGGGTTTGCCTAGTTTTGTCATGTCCGCCGTTACCGCAGACCATACGGCGGAATACGCTTCGCTATTCCGCCGTATGCGGCCTGATTTGATGAAGTACAGCCTTGGCATCCTTGTAGTCATGTTGAATGGCGGTAAAAATACCCTCTTTTTCCAATAAGAGAGTCGGAAAACCCTTTACTTCCAGCCTGCGTGTGAATTCAATCTCTTTTAACAGCTCCTCCTGGACGGCCGGACTTTCCATATCCGCTGAAAAAAGCGCACGATCCAAACCGATTTCACCGGCCAGTTCAATCAGCGTATTGCTGTCGGCAGGATTTCTTGCCTCCAGATAGTAGGCCTGCTGGATCACCAGGATCATCATTTCTTCATAGCCGGGATGTTGCCGCCTGGCGGCGATGACGGCACGGCAGGCCGCATAAGTTGACCGCCGGGGCACACATTTTTCCCAAAATTCAAAATTGAACGGCGTGCCGGGAACCGTGTGTTGGATTGTTTGCCAGATAGCCATCAGTTTGACCTGCATGGCTGTGGGCATCGTTTGATCCGTGTCCGGAGCAAGGCCTCCCAGAACGCGTTGGCTGCGCACATTATCCGGAAGGCCGGCAACGATTTCCTGCCAGCAAGGCCTGAAGGCCCAGCACCAACTGCACATGGGGTCATGGAAGTAGTAAAGCGTAAGCGGCATAGCTGAACCAGTGCGAGTGACAGTAATCAAAATTTTATCGCCGATGGATCTTATCGCCTAATTAGATTATTTTTTAACAAGAGGAGACGTGTGATGAAACTTTATTTTTCACCGGGTGCCTGCTCGATGGCTCCGCATATTGTGTTGCGTGAAGCCGCCTACCGCTTCGATTTGGAAAAGGTTGATCTGGCCAAGAAGCAGACCGAGAGCGGCGAGAACTACATGAACATCAATCCCAAGGGCTATGTGCCTGCCTTGCGGCTCGACGACGGAGAAGTTCTGACGGAAGCGGCCGTCGTACTTCAGTATCTCGCCGATCAAAAACCCGAGTCAGGGTTGGCTCCAAAACCGGGGACGAAGGAGCGCTACCGTCTGATGGAGTGGTTGAATTTCGTGTCTTCGGAGATCCACAAGCCGTTCGGTTCGCTATTCAACTCTAAGATCCCGGCGGAATGGAGGGAAAATCAGGTGGAACTGCTCGGCCGTCGCTTCGACTATCTGGCTGACCAGCTCAACGGAAAGCTTTACCTGGGGGGCGACCCGTTCACCGTCGCCGACGCCTACCTCTTTACCGTACTTAACTGGAGCGCCTTGCTGAAAGTCGATCTAAAGAAGTGGCCAAGACTCCAGGATTACATCACACAAGTAGCGGCCAGAGCCTCGGTGAAAGAGGCAATGCGGGCGGAAGGGCTTGGCCGGTAAGTCCTGCCTACGGGCTGCATGAGTTCCAGCGAAAAACCTTAATTACAAAAGTGACGGTGCCGGTCCTGCCGGAACGGCGCCGCCTTCCCTAACCGTAACGGCTTTAATCGGCAGGCTTAACGACGCAGAGCGGCGTTTTTAGACTGCTCTTTCATGACAGCCTCATCGACCCTGTTGAACAGCTTTGTAGAGCGAGGGCAATTACTTCAATTTTTCAATCGTGAAGCGCTGGTAACGATGCGCAAACTCGAACGGCACGCGACGAATGACGTTCATCGCGCGTGCCACATCAGTATCGTGGGGCGCATAAACCAGCAAAAATGCGGCGCCTTGCCGGGCTGACTCCAGGTGAATTTTTACGGCTTCATCACTCCAGCCCAATCGCGCCAGAAAGCCCTTATTATCAGCCAGATTACGCTCTGCAGCGGCAGCCACCTCTTCGCTCGCATAAACCTCACAATCAGCCCGGTCATACCCGCCGGCCATTAGATCGCGCTGCACATGCAAAGCATCCTCCTGTTTCGGAAACGCGACGACAAGGTAGCCGAGCGGATAAAAAATACCGTAGTCCGTTGCAGGCGCAGTCCGTGGTGCATTCTCTGATGTCTGCTTGCTCATGATTCATCCTCTCTCGATAACGTTACGTTAATAGTTTGTAAGACAGCAACATACCTCAATTTGGCAGCGAACATGAGGATTAAGTTTCTTTTGCGTTATTGTCGGCTGAATTCCAAAACGGCTACGGCTTCCAGTTTTTGCCATTGTCGGCATCTGTTTTTTCCAGCCAGGCAGGATGCAAAACTGTAAGCCATTCATTTATCATTCGTTGGCCAATTAGGGCGCTCTTTAAGGATACTCTGTCTTCAGTTCATTCTTACTCGCCACGGAGGAGATAGGAGCGTATTTTTACAAACTGACTTTCCGTTTCAGGGCTCCTGGGACTCGGCTATGACTAATAAATGAAAGGGTTGACGGCATCTATCGCGCCGGAGAGGAAAGCCGACAAAATTCTTCTCTCTATCCTACCTGCCTTCTGTGTTGAATTTCAGCTGCTCTCCCGCCGTTCCATGCCAGCGCTCCATGTGTTCGGCATGCGTATGCAGGTAAGCGCCGGCTTTGAAATGATGATCGTAGAATTCCAGATCGAGGTGATGGGCCTGGAGATAGGTCAAACAGAAGATGCTCGGGACGGTGCCGGGGAATTTGCCGAAGCGGTCGTAAATATGTTGCGCCTGCAGCGCGACGCACGCCTTGAATTCTTCGCTATGCACCTCAGCGCTGGCGCGCACCCTGGCGCTTTCTTTCCACGGTCCGGGCGTTTTCGTGTTATACGGCCCGCCCGGACCGAACTTCCGCCGGGCGACGGCTTCCACGGCGGCGCGCATATCGGCGTAGTGCGGTGGACAATAGCCTTCAAACACGCCGGGAAGTCCGGTCGGGTTGGGGATAGACCAACGCGCATCGGTGTCATAGCGAAAACCCAGCCCAGGCACCTTCGAGTCGCCGCTGGCGCCCAGCACCGCATGCCGGTCGATCCCGTCGAACATCCAGCCGCCCACGCCCATCGCCTGCAGCATCAGCATGCCGGCAAAACAGGCGGTGGCGAGTTCCGCCGTCAGTTCGGTCAAGGCATACTGCTCGATAAAAGTCAGTGGGAAAGGCTTGGCCGTATCGACAAGCCGGGAAAAACGATCCAGCCCGCCGATGGGCTGACGGTTCGCATCGTCATAGACGCAATAGCCGTTCTGCGCCAGAAAGCAAAGCATCAGAAGCAAGTGCTGGGCGACGTCGCCTACCGGAATGATCAGCAGGCTGCCGGGAAGATTCACGCACCAGGTGTTGTGCCCCTCCATGAACGGCTCCGCCGCCGGAAGGTAAAGACGCCCGTCCGCCAGTTTGCGGATGCGCTTCTTATGGGCTGTAAGGACGGCTTCCAGGTCGAGTGGATCATCCGTTTCCCGCTCTACCAGTTCGGGCGCATCGCGGGTGGCAAAGAAATAAACGCCGTCGTCATCGGTAAAGAAAACTTCGCTCGTGTGAGAGCCCGCCGACGAGGGAAAGGTCCTGCCGCCGGCGGCGGCGGAGTAGTTCGACAGATGCGGAGCGTAACGGGCATGGCGCGTGATCATGTAATGCCAGCCGGTATTGCCCGCCGCCGCGGTCAGCACCATCATCCGTTCCAACTCGCTGAGCGGCAGCGGCGCATGACGCGACGTGAACGCGAGCGGCCCGTCAGGAATGCAGGCGCCGAGCGAGAATCGCCTTGCCCGCCGCCCATACAGGGCATCAAGCAAAGAAAAATCCAAGGCAGTTTCGACGCCCGGCGGAAATGCTCTTATTGCCATGGTTAACCTCCTGCGTTTCCTGAATGAAGCAAGCCAACGACTCGTCTTATTATTGGACACTTTTGAATGCTAAATATTCTTTTAAACTGCATCAGGGCGACGCATCGTTTTGAACGATGTGTCTGAGCAAACTGAAGAAGTTGGCATTGATCTTGTGAATCATTCATATAACCCGCATGTCTTACGAACGATTCAGCTTAAGTGCCTGAATTTATTAAGACCCTGGGGAAGACGCCAGTTTTATCCCGAACTGTTTACTCACAATGTCTTGAAATTTGAAGGATTTGCTACAAAACGCATTAAGGAGCACACGATGAATATTGAAGATTTGGATTTAGGCGATGTCGTTTACGCCGCCCGCCCCATCATCGACGACGGCAGCATGCCCGATGGCGAGGACGGTATTTTATTGGCCCCGGCCGGTACCCGCGGCGTAATCGTGATGAAAGGCTATGTGGAAGAAGATCCTGGCCGCAGCGTGTTCCTGGTGCGTTTTGAAGACCCGGATCTGAATCTGGGCCGCCCGATCGGTTGCTGGGTTGAGGACTTGACATTGGCGAAAACAGTCATGTGACTTCCGTGGTTCAGCATTTTCGCGCTACGATAGAATGCTCTTGTGATACTTTGACCGCTGCGACCATGCCTGACGAAAACACCAGCCCTACGGCAAGCGACGCCGTGCTTGACTACCACTTGCGGACCAAGCACCAGCTGAATGCTTATGCCAAAGGGCCGGCCTCGCTGGATTGGAACGATCAGCCCGACCCGTTTCGCCGCTTCGAGGGCTGTGAAACCGTCCCGCTGCCGTTGCCGGGTCAGGATGTCGCCTGCCGGTTCAGCGACCTGGATCAGCCCGGCAGGATTGCGCCTCAGGCGCTCAACCTGGATACCCTGGGCTTATTCATGGAGCTGGCGTTGGGCTTGTCCGCCTGGAAGCAATACGGCCCGGACCGCTGGGCGTTGCGCTGCAATCCCTCCAGCGGCAATCTGCATCCGACCGAAGCTTATCTGGTCTGCGCCGATACCTCTATTCTGCCCGCGGGCGTTTATCACTATCTCAGCCATGATCACTTGCTGGAACGGCGTTGTAGTTTTATGCCTGAAGGGATGGAGCCCGCGCTCTTCATCGGCTTGTCGTCCATTCACTGGCGCGAAGCCTGGAAATACGGCGAACGTGCTTTCCGCTATTGCCAGCATGATATCGGCCACGCCCTGGCAGCCTTAAGCTATGCTGCGGCCTGCCAGGGCTGGCAGATAGAATTGCTCGGCGAAACCGCTGACGCCGACCTGGCAGACTGGCTGGGCTTGAATCGAAGCGAAGACTTTATCGAACATGAACGGGAAGCGCCGGATTTGTTTTGCCGCCTGCACGCCGGCACGAGCCGGGTCCATTTCGAGCCCGCCGCTTTGTCGCTCAGCCTTCAAAATGCCCAGTGGTTCGGCAAAGCGCGGCGCTTGAGCCAACATCATTTTTACCGCTGGCCTGTCATCGATGATATCTCCCGACACACGCAAAAACCGCCCACCCCGGCCGAACGCTGGCAAGCGCCCTTTTGGGCCTTGCCCGGCATCAGCCGCGATCGATGCGCCAGCCGTTTGATCCGGCAGCGCCGCAGCGCTCAGCAATTCAATGCCCGGGCCCGGTCTTTGGCGCTGGCCGACTTCCATCGGATACTGCAAGCTGTGCTGCCCAACGCCAAACCGCCTTTTACCGCCTGGAACTGGCCGCCAGCAGTGCATTTGCTGTTATTCGTGCATCGCGTAGAAGGTATGAAGCCGGGTTTGTATTTCATGCCGCGCGCTAACTTCGACGCGGCCGAATTTCGGCAGGCGTTTTCCGGGGATTTTGTCTGGGAACCCGCACCAGCCCCTTTTGCACTGTACCGCCTGGTAGCCGGCAATGTCCGGCAAGCCGCCAAAACCCTGTCTTGTCATCAAAACATTGCCGGCGACAGCGCATTCAGTCTGGGCATGCTGGCGCGTTTTGCCGACAATATCGCCGCGGAGCCCTGGCGCTACCGGCGCTTATTCTGGGAGTGCGGACTGCTGGGACAGATTTTATATCTGGAGGCTGAAGCTGCCGGCGTGCGCGGCACCGGCATCGGCTGCTTCTTCGATGATGCGGTTCACGGCGTTCTGGGCTTGACGGACAACCGTTGGCAAAGCCTGTATCACTTTACCGTCGGCGAACCGCTGGAGGATGCAAGGCTGCAAAGCCTGCCGGCCTATGGCCATTTGCAATGATTCCTCCCTGCAATAAGGAGAACAAACCATTTCAATAAGTGCAGGCTTTCCAAACGATACCCTTTGAAAAGCCTGTATCTTCAAAAAACCTAAGCTCTAAGCAAAGCCTTGACCAGCTTTTCCGAGAGCTGATCTTCGGTAAATTGCGGCTCGTTAGGCGGATATAACAATACCTCATCTATTTCAAAACCGAATTCCCTGGCCAAGACCAATAGCTCCTTGATTTTGAGACAGGCTTTCAGTTTTTCTTTAAGTTCCGGTTCGGCTTTGGCCTTTTCGGAAAAATCTTTGATTATCTTGATCGACATTTATAACTCCGTAATAAATCAGAACGTAGCTGGAAAAAATCCAATTTACAGTAAGCAAAATGATTACCAAGTCGATATATCCAAAAATTTTTGGTATATAAGGCACTTGCAGACGCATGACGATCAAAGGCGGCGACGGTTTTCCGACAATATACGGAGATGGATGTGGCAATGCCGACAAAAACAATCTCGGTCGCGATCGATGCGCTTAACTATGTTCGGCACATCCTACCGTGCACTCTCACGGTAATTATAATTAAGCCGCACACCCGAATCGAAAATGCTCTAGTCATCTTAATTGGCGGCTCTCAACCCCTAAATGAACCAAAACAGAGAAAAAGAAGTCATTTTTAATAGTTCCGTCCCTGAATTTTTCCTCCCTGGAGCCGCCTGAGTAGCCGATTCATGAAAAATCACGCGAGGTTGTACTTCAGCTTTCAATCGATAGCTCTCCCGCAAGGAAAACGTCTTTTGAGGAGGCAGCATGCCGCTAAAACGAAACGATGGTCTTAATTGACAGGGCGCGCACGGGCTGGAAGGTGCTGTTTTAATAAGGATATTGATACCCACGTTAAAGCCGGCCAGAAGAGCCGTTCCTTTACTGCCTGCTGATCTAATGGCGATCGGGCGATAGAGCTGTAGGGTATCTTCGCCGACCGCGCTTATTTTTGAGGAGAAGTATTATGTCTACACATAAGAAAATTTCAGTATTGATTGTCCTCGCACTCGCCTTGCTGTCCTTCCTTACCCCGTCAAGCAAGGCCTTTGCCAGTGCGGTGGAGTTGATGAAGTCCGCCGGATCATCCGGACCGGAGCAGCACCCCGAAATCACGCAATTGCACAAACAAATCGCCGCTGCGGAGAATGTAGATCAGGCTCGGCAAATGGCGCTTGTTCCCACCGACGGAGCCCTCGACGCCATTCAAAATGTGCGCCGCCTCATGCCGTTCAGCGATGACCTTCGCAACGCGGAAATACGGCTCAACGATGCCCGTTCACGCATGCTGGCGGCATCCTCCCGGGAACAAGTCGCCGATGAATTCTCCGGCATGATGATCGCAGGACTTGATGACGACCGCGCCGCTAATGTGAGTGTCGGTAAAGTGGGTTGCAATTATTCAACGGGTGAGACCATCGCCATCGTGATCGGCCTGATTTTGGGCATCATCCCCGGTCTGATTTTGCTTGTCGTGCTTTGTTAGAGGATAGCGGCGGCAAGCTGAATCTTGCCGACATCCGGTCAGAGGCTGCCGCTGCTGCCTTCAAGCCATCCGGGGCCGCATCTCCCTCGATTACTGCCTGTATCTCGAAGCCTTCTTCATCATGAACCATTCCTAAACGGTTTTCCATCGAGTCTTTCCGGCCAGGGCCGCCGCGGTGAGAGTAGTGGCTTTTGCCGCCAGTTTCGGCGCGGCCCGGCTCGATGAGCGGGATCAGGGTATCGAGGCTTTGCTTCAACGGGCCGATCAGGGGATAGCCTGTCCAAGAAGAAACCAGGGATCTTTATCATCCTTATCATGAGCGGTTTGGCTCATCACATGCTGTACTTGCTGAACCGGCGAAAAAACGACCGGAATTGTTTAATAATTGCGCTTATAATGAAACGGAACTTGATATTTTTTCTCAACTCGAATTTTTTTGAAAAGTACGTAGGAGCAGTTGCCCGATGACTGTCGAATCCGTGATCAACTTTGCGGTGCAGTTTCTAGGGACCGGAGCGGCCTTTTTCCTGGCCTATCGGTCCTTCCAAAAACGCCGGATTCAGTTAGGCGCTGAACCGACGCTACCCCAATACTTTATCCGCAGAAACACCTACTGGTTAGGGATCGCATCCTACTGCACGCTTATGGCAGCCTTTTATTGGCTGCTTACCTGGCAATGGCTGTCCCTGGAACCGCTGGAGACACTGATCGTTAGAAGCCTTCGCTCTGGAGAATGGGTGAATCTTCTGAATGGCTTGAACGGAAGCACCCTCATACCTTTGATTGCCGCCGCGCTGTTGCTTTTTTTTATCGCCTGGGAAAGCAAGTTTAACCCCTTGCTGATTTTGCGGGACAGCATTCATGACGCTTTCGCAATTCCGACTAAAGCGGTAGAGGTCTATAACGCCCTGATCACGTCGAGGTTGTCGGCAGTAGATGACAGCCTTAAATTCCAAATCGCCAATCGCCTGCTGGTGTCGAGCATCGACCCCGGCGATTTCGAAAAATCCAGCGCCACGGTCGAGTATAAATGGGCGCACAATTGCCTTCTCTTCGACCAGATACAGCATTACGCCAACCAGTCGTCTTTTCGCCGTTTGTTCAACGAACCGTCCCTGAAATGGGGGGAAATCTGTATCTCCTATAACGCAATGTCGGAAAAAGTCGCCGTCTGGAAAGAAGCGGAACCGCACTATACCAAAACAATCAATTTGATAAAGGAGCTGGACCACCTCACCGGCCTGCTCTGCCGCTTACTCGCCTCTCTGGTCGTATTCGGGAGCGCAAGCGAGAAAGAGATATGGGCGACCGTGAAGCAGTTCGGCGCCAACGTCCACGAAGCCCGCCTGAAACACACCTATAAATATGTTCTGCTTTTCACGGCCGCCACCGCTATCGGGGTCATACTGGGCCGAGAGATTTCGGTCTCGCTGCACAATGCTTTCCTGTTTCCCGATAATCCGCTAGCGCACTTTAGTTACACGACGCTCCGGTGGATCGCCTATGCCATTCCGATGTGGGTACTGCCGATAGCGCTCGTCTTTATTTCAAGGTCGCTCGCCTTCAGGCACCAACAAGAGCACTCCGCTCGATACTATGGGTTCTATATGTCAATGATGATCTTAGGCTTTATTGTCAGCACCACGGTATCGACGCTTGTACTCGAGCTGACTTTCTACCGCAGGGAATATTTCAATTTTCTGGATAGCTTCATTCAACATATGCGCTGGGGGATCCTGCCTGCGCTTATGTGCGGTTTCGTGGCTTATCAAATGGACACGCCAGTGAGCGAATCGGAAGCGCTAGGTAAAGTCGTTTTGGCCGCTGCGCTGCGTTTTCTTGTATGGGGATCGGTCGCCGTCATCATCATGCTGTATGCAACAGACAACTTGACCATCATCCAGAAGTCGAATCTGCGTTTCACTCTTGTCGGCACGGCATTCTTCGTAGTCGGCCTCTTGGGGGCGGCTGCCCGTTTCAAAACAGTGAAGCCTGATGATTAGCAGCATCAATCCCTGTAATTAAATTCCGAAAAGGAATTCGTCGGTGGAGTGCGGGCGGGAAGGCTCATCCGTACAGCACTGGGTGCCAAAGAGCGTGGAAAATAACCGGCAAGAAACTCAAATCTCTATATGAATGCGGCCTAACGTACTGATTGTGTAAAGTTTTGCGTGTATGGTTTCGATTGATGGTTAATTATCCATATTAATCCTTTGACAGAGCCGAGAGGAGAAACTCATGATTCATGCCGACCAGATTAAACCCGATATGCCCGTTGTCTGTTCCCAGGACGGTCAATTTGCTATTGTCGATCATATGGAGGGTACGAATACCCTTAAACTGAAGAAAGATAAGACAGGTCAGCACCATTACATTCCCTTAAACTGGGTAACCTCAACCGAGGGCGGCAAGGTTAAAATAGACCGTCCGGGGAACCAAGCGATGCAAGAGTGGTCTGACACTCCACCTGGATAAAGTTAAAGTCTGTTGGCAGGCTAACGTTGAAAAAAGGCGGTTTGCTGATGCGAAACCTCCCTACAACTCTTTGCCCCGCTCCTGTAAGGCTGGATGGGTTAACGATCAGAGTTGAGAGGAATGAAATTGTCGAGCCGGACCTTGATCTTTCGGTTTATATCTCCCATTGTTCCGGATACTGAAGGCTGAAATAATATTCAAGCTGGAACTGGTTCCGATAAAGGGTCTTTACCCTACATGATGGATACGGGGCCAAGTGAGGATTCAGTTCTGGGTTATTACGTCTCCTTTTCTGACCGGCTAAACTTTCGGTTTATGCTTTCATTCGCCCGCGGCCCAGCGCCATGTCTTTATCGACCGCCTCTCTAGTTTATTCGGCTAATTGTCTTCAAGATAAGGTTTGCCGATGAATATGTCTCGTGAGTTTTAGTCTATTTCATTGAAAAAATTCTTCGTCATATTTACGTCCATTGAAGGCGTTGGATTCAATCAATCCATACATTGCAATTCTTCGCCATCCTATCGATAATGCGGTATGCTCCCCAGCCATCGTCCATGGTTTCGATAACATTCGCGTATTTTTATCATGCATACAGAGCATCACTCTCACCATCACGGTCATTCGCACTCGCATCCGCCGTCCAATTATGGCCCCGCCTTCGCCGTGGGAATCATACTGAACACGATTTTCATCGCCGTCGAAGTCGTTTACGGTTTTATGTCGCATTCGCTGGCGCTGGTCGCCGACGCGGGCCACAATCTTAGCGACGTATTGGGGCTGTTTCTCGCCTGGGGCGCAACCGCATTAGGACGCCGCGCCGCCACCGAACGGCATAGCTACGGCTTGCAGCGCTCGACGGTGCTGGCCGCGCTCGCAAACGCAGTGTTTTTGCTGGTGGCCGTCGGCGCCATCATATTGGAAGCGATCCAGCGTTTTACCGCGCCTTCAGCGATTGCTACAGAAACGGTCATTTGGGTGGCGATGGCGGGGATCGTGATTAACGCGGGAACGGCAATGATGTTCATGTCCGGCCGAAAAGGCGATTTGAACATTCGCGGCGCCTTCCTGCACATGGCGGCCGATGCGGTAATCTCCGCCGGCGTTGTCGTAGGGGGCATCGTTATTCTGTTCACCGGCTGGCAATGGGTCGATCCGGCGCTCAGCCTCATACTCGCCGCGAGTATCGTCTACGGCGCCTGGCAATTATTGCATGACTCGCTGAATCTTGCATTGGATGCGGTCCCCAAAGGCATCGATGCGGCGGAGGTACGCGCCTATTTACTCGGGCTGCCTTCGGTAACGGATGTGCATCATCTGCATATCTGGGGTCTCAGCACCACCGAGTCGGCGCTGACCGTGCACCTCGTACTTATCGATAACCAACGGAGCAACGAGTTGCTGCATCGGATTAACCACGACTTGCACGAGCGCTTCGGCATCGGCCACGCGACGATTCAGTTCGAAGCCGCCAGCGAAGTCGCCTGCAGTTCCGAAAACTGTCATTAGCGGCAGGCGGATCATCGCGATGTGGCAATACCTTTTCAGAGTGGCGATCACATCGGTCATCGTAGTCGCCGTCGCGGAAATCGCGAAACGCAATACCCTGTGGGCGGCGCTTGTCGCCTCGTTGCCGCTGACGTCGCTGCTTGCCTTCGTCTGGCTCTATGCCGACACGGGCGATTCCGAACGCATCGCCTTTCTCTCCCACTCTATTTTCTGGCTGGTGCTGCCGTCATTAGCCTTGTTTTTGATGCTGCCGTTTCTCCTTCGGCTAGGTTGGGGTTTTTGGATCAGTTTAAGTGTCTCCTGCATTGTTACCGCCGCCTTTTATCTGGCAATGGTATGGATGCTTGCTCGCGTTGGCATTCGCATTAATTTTTAGAGGCTAAAGGGGAATTGCCTTGAAGACAGTCGAGCTCATGTTGCAATAATCTTCAGGAGGTTTTGAGAAGAGCAAGGATGATCGGACATGAAACAGAATTCGTATTGCCCGTACAATCCTCGACTAAGTCGGACAGGGCTGTCTCCATCATACGCAGCCCTTCGATGCGTTCCCGAATTAAAACAAGCTTTCTCAGGGCAATTTCTTTGGCTTCCCGGCAATGGTGCCCGTCCTCAAGGCTCAATAACTCTGTAACCTCATCCAGCGAGAAACCCAATTTCTGTCCCTGCTTGATGAACAATACCCGCTGCACATCGCTCTCCGTGTAATGCCGAATGCCTTTGAACGGCTTTAGAGGCGCTACCAGCAGACCGCGCCGCTGATAAAAGCGGATCGTTTCGACATTCACTCCGGCTTTGTTCGCCAGTACGCTAATCGTAAAATTTTTTTGCGTCATGGACTTGCTCCCGTACCTAAGTACGGATGTTATATTAAAAACGATTGATAATAAAAGGTATCGCCATGAACTCCAAACAAACCCTGCTGGCGGGCATTCTCGCCGGATTAGGCGCAAGCCTGTGCTGTGTGGTTCCCCTTGGATTACTCAGCCTTGGCCTTGGCGGGGCGTGGGTAGCGAGTCTTACCGCCTTCGAGCCGGTGCGCCCGATTTTCATAGGCTTGACATTGTTCTTCATCGGCCTGTCGTTTCGCGAGCTTTATGCGACCAACCCAACATGCGAAGCCGGAAAACCTTGCGCCGATGAAAAAATTATCCGCAGGCAGCGTTTCATTTTCTGGGCAGTGACCATCCCTTTAATGGGGCTGCTGGCATTCCCATGGATGGCTCCTTGGTTTTATTGAGGAAAAACTGATGAAAACTTACCTATTTGCGCTCTTTCTGGCGTTCACCATTAACTCCGGTCCAGTGCTGGCCGCCTCCCGCTCCGTGACCCTCGACGTGCAAAACATGACCTGCGCCGTCTGCCCGATCACGGTTAAAAAAGCATTGGAGCGCATTCCCGGCGTACAACATGTCTCGGTCGATTATGCGAGCAAAACAGCGGCGGTACAATTCGACGATACCGCCGCAACGACAGACCGGTTAACCGAAGCCACCAAAAACGCCGGGTATCCGTCCTCGATCAAGGCGGAGAAAAAATGAAGACGGTGATTCCCGAATCGACGATTACCTGCCCGCAATGCGGACATGCCGAAAAGGAAATCATGCCGACCGATGCCTGCCAGTTTTTCTATGACTGCAAATCATGCGGCGCCCTGCTTAAACCCAAGCCAGGGGATTGCTGCGTGTTTTGCTCTTACGGTTCGGTAAAATGTCCGCCGATCCAGCAGCAAAATTCCTGTTGCGGGGGATAAGTTTTATGTCAATAGGTTTGAAGTCTAACCTCCGATATGATAGGGTTAAGCGCAAAGATTGCTATGAAAAGACTCCATTGTGCTATATCGGTTACATTGTCCTAAATACCGTTCCCGTTTGCACTCCATCATATTTGTATTGATGACGAGTTGGCTTTCCATGCTTATCTCAAACACCTGCATGATGCCGGCATCTGCATTCCAAACTTCGGCCAGTTCTATGCCGGCAGGCTGCGAAGAGATGGACTCATCTGCTTTGCACGAGGACGGACACACGGCCATGCCCCATCAGGACTGTTCTTTCAAACCTTGTCTGGACTCCCATCCCAATCCGGCTTTTGAAGTCAAGATCGATAAGCCTCAACTGCCGGCCTTCGTTCTCTGCCTGATCGGGTTGATCGGATATGTTTTCCATGGCCTTCTCATTCAGCGTATTCCGCGCGCGACAGCGCCGCCGATCGGCAGACGCGTTCTGTTGATCTACCGTTTCTGTACGCTGCTGAATTAGCCTTTCTCTCGAAATCGAACCGCGCTTTTTAAACGCGGCGGCGGTTCCGCAACTGGCGGAGCCTTATTTTCGATGGTTAAAGGAAAATCCCATGCATTCCGTCCTATCCCGGCGGCTGCCTCGCGTCTTTGTCGCGCCGGCCCTCTGCGGGTTCATTCTATTTTCAACTTCTCTTCTAGCCGATGAGCCCGTTCTTACGCATGAACGGGCGGTTGGCATTGCGCTCGAAGACAATCCCGGCCTTGCCGAAATCAAGGCGCGCGCCGAAGCCATGACGGCGATTCCTTCGCAGGAAGGCAGTCTGCCCGACCCGACGCTGAGCTTTGGCGCGCTCTGGCTGCCGGTCGCGTCAGGGCTGGATCTCCACAAGGACGATTTCACGATGATGGAAGTCGGCGTCAGCCAGACGCTCCCCTTTCCGGGCAAACTGGCCTTGAAGGAAAAAGCCGCCGCCTTCGAGGCCGAAGCCGTCGCAGAAACGGCGGAGGAAGCGCGTATTCAGCTGGTCCGGGAAGTCAATTTGCGGTGGTGGCAGCTCTATTCCCTGCACCGCACCTTGATGGTCATCGGCGAAACCGAACAGCTATTGAAGCAACTGTCCCAAACTGCCGACAGCCAATACCGGGTCGGGAAAGGGCTTCAGCAGGATGTCCTCTCAGCGCTTCTGGAACAGACCCGGCTGGCCAAAGAAAAGGCGCAGCACATCGGCATGCATCGCACCGCGATTGCACGCCTGAATGCCTTGCTGAATCGCCCCGCGGATCATGCCATACGGTTGCCGGAGGAAGTCGCGACCGATCTGCCGGATATCCGCTCGGCGCAGGATTTGCAGGCGCAAAGCGAAGCATCGCGCCCTCTCCTGGCCGAACGCAAGAAAGCGATCGATGCCGCACAAACCCGGCTGGAGCTGGCAAAAAAAGATTATTACCCGGATTTCACGGTGGGCACCGCCTATGCGTTCCGGCAAAACGATCCGAACGGCCAGAGCCGCAGCGATTACGCCAGTTTTCAGATCGCCATGACGTTGCCGATCTATACCGACCGTAAACAGGCCAAAGCGGTCGATCAGCGGCGCAGCGAGGTGCTGAAGGAACGTTATGCGCTGGACGACACAGAGCGGAAAATCCAGACCGAAATCAACGAGTCGCTGGCACTCTACCAGGGCAGCCGTGAACAATTCGACCTGCTCAGGAATGACGTGCTGCCGCTCGCCGAACAGACGGTAACCGCCGCCCTGGCCACCTACCGGGTCGGAAAAGCCGACTTTCAAAGCGTGATCCGGGCTGAAAACGCCTGGTATGACTACCGGAATCAATACTGGCAGGCGTTGGCCGAAGCGCATCAGGCCTTGGCGCTATTAGCTGCCGCGGTCGGCAAGGAGGCCTTATGAACAAACGCATCCTATGGACAGCGATTCTTGCTTCCGGACTAGGCATCCTCGGGGGATATTGGCTGGCTTTAAAATTCGCGCCTTCTGCACCGCCCCCGGTCGTGCAGGCCGAAAAGAAACCGCTCTGGTACCGGCATCCGATGAATCCGTCGATCACTTCGAAAGTGCCCGCCAAGGATGAAATGGGCATGGATTATATTCCTGTCTATCCGGACGAACCCGCTTCCGCCCCAGCATCCCCGACTCCCGCTCAGTCCGAGCGAAAGATTTTGTACTATCGGAACCCGATGGGATTGCCCGACACCTCGCCGGTGCCGAAGAAGGATTCGATGGGAATGGACTACATTCCTGTCTACGCGGACGAGGAAACCCAGGAAGCCGCCGCCATGCTTCGCGTCAGCACCGAAAAAATCCAGCGCCTCGGCGTCAAAACGGCGCTGGTCGAAAAAACCGAAATCGCGAAGACGGTGCGCAGCGTCGGGATTATCGAGGCCGATGAGCGCCGGATGCACGACGTCACCCTCCGGTTCGACGGTTTTATCGAAAAACTGTTTGTAAACGCGACCGGGCAATCGGTCAGGCGTGGCCAGCCGTTGTTCGAACTGTACAGTCCGGATTTGATTTCCGCCCAGAACGAATATCTGCTTGCCAGGCAAAGTCAGCGCCTGCTGGCCGATGGCCGGGACTGGGTGCAATCGGGCATTACCAGCCTGGCGGATGGCAGCCTGGAACGCCTAAAAAACTGGGGCATCGCGGCTGAGGATCTCAGCCGTCTTCAGCAGGGACAAATTCTCAGGACTGTGGTCGTGCGCTCGCCCGCAGCCGGTGTGATTCTCGAAAAAACAGCTGTGGCGGGCGCCCGCGCAATGGCGGGCGAGACGCTATTCAAAATTGCCGATCTGTCCACGGTCTGGGCAATGGCAGAGATCTACGAACAGGATATCGGCTCGATCAAGCCCGGCCAGACGGCACAGGTGACGCTCGACGCCTATCCCGGAAAAACGTTTACCGGCAAAGTCGGGTTTATTTATCCGACGCTGAATGCAGACACGCGCACAGTCAAGGTACGCGTTGAACTGGCCAATCCGGGCCAGTTATTAAAACCGATGATGTATGCCCGGCTGCAGATCGATACCCAGAAGCGCCGGGCCTTGACGGTGCCGGCGTCGGCGGTGCTGGAAAGCGGCCGGCGCACGCTGGTCCTGGTCGACCGCGGCGACGGGCTCTTCGAGCCGCGTCCGGTCAAACTCGGCCTTCGCGGCGAAGAGATGATCGAAATTTTGGAAGGCCTTCGTAACCAGGAAAGCGTCGTCGTCGGCGCGAATTTCTTGATCGATGCCGAAAGCAACCTGAAGGCTGCGCTAAGCGCATTCGAGCCGGCCGATACCAAACAGGACAGCCCGATGGCCGCCGAACCATCGCGATCACATGGGGAACACAGCCATCAAGGAGGCCGGTAATATGCTCGGAAAACTCATCGAATGGTCGGCGCGCAACGTATTCCTGGTTCTGCTCGCCACGGCGTTTATCGTGATTGCCGGCGTCTACGCAGTAGCGAAAACGCCGCTCGACGCGCTGCCAGACCTCTCGGACGTCCAGGTGATCGTGTATACCGAATACCCTGGTCAGGCCCCGCAGGTGGTCGAAGATCAGGTCACCTATCCTCTGACCACGGCGATGTTGAGCGTACCGCGCTCGAAGGTGGTGCGCGGCTTTTCGTTTTTCGGTGTCTCCTTCGTCTATGTGATTTTCGAGGATGGCGTCGATGTCTATTGGGCCCGGTCGCGGGTTTTAGAATACCTGAACTTCGCCTCCGGCCGCCTGCCGAAGGGCGTCACGCCGAGCCTGGGGCCGGACGCCACCGGGGTCGGCTGGGTCTTTCAATATGTGGTGCAAAGCGCCCGCCATTCGCTCGCGGAACTTCGAACCCTGCAGGACTGGTTCATCCGTTACCAGCTGACCAAAGCACACGGCGTTGCAGAAATCGCCAGCGTCGGCGGTTTCGTCCGGCAATACCAGGTCATCGCCGATCCGCGCAAACTCCAGGCCTACGGGGTGCCGCTCTCCGCGGTCGGCCGGGTGATCGCCGAAAGCAACCGCGACGTCGGCGGACGCATCGTCGAAATGGCGGAAACCGAGTACATGGTGCGCGGCAAAGGCTATTTGCGAGGCATCCAGGATATCGAGGATCTGGTCGTGAAAGCGGAAGGCGGCACGCCGGTACGGGTCCGCGACGTCGTCCGCGTGGAACTCGGCCCGGGCGAGCGCCGCGGCGTCACCGAACTGAACGGCGAAGGCGAGGCCGTCTCCGGCATCGCGATCGCGCGCTATGGCCAGAATGCCTTGGACGTAATCGAGAACGTGAAAGCCAAACTCCGGGAGATCGCTCCCGGTCTGCCGGCAGGCGTTTCGATCACGCCCGTGTATGATCGCTCCGTGTTGATTCTGAAGGCGATTCAGAACCTGCGCGACAAACTGATCGAAGAAAGCCTGATCGTCGCTTTCGTTTGCATCGTGTTTCTCTACCATGTCCGCAGTGCGCTGGTCGCCATCCTGACGCTACCGGTCGGGGTGCTGATCGCCTTTATCGTGATGCACGGGCTCGGCCTCAATTCGAACATCATGAGTCTCGGCGGCATCGCGATCGCGATCGGGGTGATGGTGGATGCGGCGATCGTGATGATCGAAAACGCGCACAAACACCTGGAGCGCGCCCCGCCTGAGGCCGATCGTCTCGAACTGATGATCCGATCCGCCAGGGAAGTCGGCCCGGCTTTATTCCTGAGCCTTTTAGTGATTACCGTCTCGTTCTTGCCGGTTTTCGTGCTTGAAGAACAGGAAGGCCGGCTGTTCAAACCCCTGGCTTATACCAAAACCTTCGCGATGGCCGGCGCGGCGTTGTTGTCGATAACCCTCGTGCCGGTCTTGATGGGGCTGTTCATCCGCGGCAACATCGTCCCTGAGCACCGCAATCCGCTGAACCGGCTGCTGATCTGGCTGTACCGACCGGTGATCGAAGGCGTATTGCGCTGGAAAAAGCTGACCATCAGTATTGCAATAGTCATTCTGCTCGTCTCGGCTTATCCGGCATCGAAACTGGGCAGCGAGTTCATGCCGACACTGAACGAAGGCACCCTGCTGTTCATGCCGATGAGCCTGCCCGGACTTTCGGTCACCAAGGCGACGGAAATCATGCAAACTCATAACCGCATCCTGAAAAACTTTCCCGAGGTCGAATCGGTCTTCGGCAAGGCCGGACGCGCCGCGACCGCGACCGACCCGGCACCGCTGGAAATGTTCGAAACAGTCGTCAATCTGAAACCGGAGTCGCAGTGGCGTCCCGGAATGACAACCGACAAGCTGATCGCCGAAATGGACAAAGCCACCCAGATGCCCGGCGTCACGATCGCCTGGACCATGCCGATCAAAAACCGGATCGACATGCTCTCGACCGGGATCCGCACGCCGATCGGGATCAAGGTGTTCGGCACCGACCTCGCGCAAATGGAAAGGCTGGCGGCCGACATCGAAGCCGCGGTTAAAACCGTGCCGGGCACGGCCAGCGCCTATGCGGAGCGGATCACCGGCGGCTATTACCTGAACATCGAACCGGATAGAAGTCAGTTGGCCCGCTACGGGCTCAGTGTCGGAAATTTTCAGGACGTGATCGCGACCGCACTGGGCGGCGAGACGGTCGCGACTACGGTCGAAGGCCGGGAGCGCTTCAACGTGATCGTGCGTTATCCGCGCGAACTGCGCGATTCCCCGGCCATGATCCGAACGCAGGTGCTGGTGCCAACGCCGGCGGGGGCGATGGTTCCGCTCGGGCAACTGGCGCAGGTCAGCCTCGACAAGGGCGCGCCGGCCATCCGCACCGAGAACGCGCTGCTTTCCGCTTATATTTTTGTGGATATTCGGGGGCGCGACATTGGCGGTTATGTCGCTGACGCGCAGCGGGCCGTGTTCGAAAAAGTGAAATTTCCGCCCGGGTATTATGCGACCTGGAGCGGCCAGTTCGAGTACATGGAGCGCGCGAAAGCCAAACTGGCCATTGCGGTGCCGATGACGCTTTGCATCATCTTCCTGCTGCTGTACCTGAATTTCAAGCGCATCGCCGAGTCGCTGATCGTGATGCTGTCGCTGCCCTTTTCGCTGATCGGCGGCATCTGGCTCCTGTACTGGCTCGATTACAACCTTAGCGTCGCGGTCGTTGTCGGCTTTATCGCTCTGGCCGGAGTGGCGGCCGAAACCGGCGTCGTGATGCTGATATATCTTGATCATGCGCTGGAACGAATCAAGGCGATGAGAGCCGCGGAAAACCGGCCGCTGGTCAAATCCGACCTGTACGCCGCAATCCGGGAAGGCGCGGTCGAACGGGTGAGACCGAAGATCATGACCGTGGCCGCGATCATGGCAGGGCTGCTGCCGATCATGTGGGGAACGGGAACCGGCTCGGAAGTAATGCGCCGAATCGCTGCCCCAATGGTTGGAGGGATGGTATCGTCCACCTTGTTGACGCTGATTGTGATTCCGGCCATTTATGCCTGGGTGAAAGGTAATCCGCTTCGTCGGTAAAGCGGATTATCCATTTGTCAATATTTTTTATTAAATAAAAAGAAAGCAAACCTGTCTTAGACAAAGAGTCCATTAATCCAATAATGTTCTCAATCTCACTCATAAGCAATGATTCAGGAGGAACCTGTTATGAACAAAAAATTACTCGGGTGTTTAGCTTTCATTTTAATGGTTTCCATTGGGTGTACGTCTACGCAGACCGTGCATACGGAGGAAATTAAAACGTTAAGTCAAAATGCTAAAACCGCCGAAGACCATGAAGCATTGGCGTCACATTATGAAGCCGAAGCCAAGCTATTTGAGGATAAGGTTGAGGCCCATCAAAAACTTCTGGATCACTTTAAACGCGAACCGTGGTTATCTGGTAGACAAGGCGTCGACTTCGAAAGTCACTGCAATAGGCTGATTCAAATCTACCAACAGGCAAAGGAAGAAAACTTGGAAATGGCGAAGATGCATCGTGAATTGGCAGCAGGTGTAAAGCCATAGTGACAAAGTAAATTTAGCCGCCATCAATCTGCGGTACAGATTGATGGCAAATTTCATTGAGGGGATTCATTTGGCTGCGGTGCAGCTCTCAATAGGAAACCTAGCCACGGCTATCCTCAAGCTCAAGCAGCCATAACGCATCTTTGATTTGCTGAAGGGTCACCTCGATCTCATGCCGCCTCCTGAACTCCTGTTGCAAACATACGGGATCCCGCGTTCCGAGCCGCATGTTATCGATCAAACCCGACAGGTCCTCATTGACCGCCCAGGGATAAATAATCCAGCGCCATTCGTTGATCGTCCCCGCATAATAATCCGGAACGAACTCGGATACGGTTTTGAGATGCATGGCCGCCGTATGCAGCGATCTGGGCGTGCCGGACTGAAACAGATGCTCGATCGCGACCGCAAAGGTCTCGCCGCTGTCGCAGACGTCATCG
This sequence comes from Methylomicrobium sp., assembly GCA_051061095.1. Taxonomy (GTDB): domain Bacteria; phylum Pseudomonadota; class Gammaproteobacteria; order Methylococcales; family Methylomonadaceae; genus Methylomicrobium. Next base: position 103,518 of record JBPFEE010000036.1, read on the forward strand.
AGCAGAAGCACATTGCGTCCGGCGATGTTGGCGTTCAACGGATATTTGACCAAGGCCTCGCGCTGTTTTTGCGCTCCATGATAATGCTCGATCTTGAGTGAGGTCAGATCGGAAACACCCAGCATGTCGGACAGTAGCCGCCCCGGAATATATCCACCTCGCGCGATCGCCACAATCATGTCGATCGGAGCCCCGGCTTCGCGCAGCTGCCGCGCCACTTCCCGGCATAAACGGTAAATTTCTTCCCACGTGACTAGCGTGCACGGCATGGTTTCGGGCATTAACAAATCCTCGTTGTTATGGACGACTTTCCGGTGACCGATAGCATAACACGCGTCAAACGATACCAAGAGAGAAGCCGAACGAATTCGGGCGGCAATGCTTTGCTTGACAAGGCCTGGGCGCTCACTTATCTTTCCACAAACTAACCTTTGAGATTTTGATTTTCAGCGAGACACTAGCCATGTCGAACGTCAGCGAAGCGGAATGGAATCTGCGCGTGGATCTGGCCGCCGCTTTTCATCTGGCGGTCGCCAACAATTTGCATGAGGGCATCGCGAACCATTTCTCCGCAGTGTTGCCCGACCGGCCGCAGTTTCTGGTCAATCCGTTCGGGCTGCACTTTTCGGAAATCACCGCTTCGAATCTGATCGTCTGCGATTTCGACGGCAAAGTCGTGCGCGGCGACGGCGCTCCCGCCGCCTCGGCGCATCACATCCATGCGCCGATCCACCGCCTGGTTTCCCGAGCCCGCGTGCTGCTGCATACGCATCAGCCTTACGCGACCGCACTGACAATGATTCGAAGTGGCCGCCTCGAATGGGCGCTGCATACGACCTGCCGGTTTTACGGCCGGGTCGCTTACGATACCGATTACGACGGCGTCGCCTTGTCCGATTCGGTCGGCGAACGCATGGCCGGCATTCTCGGCGAGGCCGAGCTGCTGTTCCTGGGCAATCACGGCGTGATGACCGCCGCCCCGACCGTGGCCCAAGCGTTCGACGACCTTTATTTCGTCGAACGGGCAGCACAAACCCAACTGCTCGCGATGAGCGCCGGCCAGACGCTGGCCCTGCTTGCGCCGGAAATGATCGAGCAGGTGGCCGCGCAAACCCGCTACGAGCGCTTCGAACTGGGTTATATCGAGCGGCATTTTACCGCGCAGAAACGTTTGCTCGATGCGGCGGGCAGTATTTACCGCCATTGATCTACGCTGCCGTGCGTAGGCCCAAGAATAGATTCAGTAGCGACACTCTCCCTCAATCACAAGAAGAATAACGACGATGAACGCAACGAAAGAAGTGCTGGATCTGGAAGAAATGGAAGAGGACGAACTCGCCCTGCTGCGCAAACAATACCTTGAACTGGCGCGTATTTCCCGGCAAATCAGGACGAAAAAAACCGAGAGTCGATGACATATGCCATCGACCGCTCCCGACCGCTCAAAACCCTGGCTGCTTCAGGAACCCTTGCCGTTCAGCGCTTCGGCGTTACGTTTGGCGAGAGAGTCGATCAAGGCGGCCAGCGAGCCTTTCTTCTGAATGTCTTCGCTGAAGCTCGAACGGTAATTCGTGACCAGGCTCACTCCTTCGATGATGATGTCGTACACTTTCCAGCCGCCTTTCCCATTAAACATCCGGTAATTGACCTGCACAGGCTTTTGTCCCGGTTGCAAGACCTCGCTTTTGACGACGACCTTCTTGCCGTCGCTGGCTGCATCGGACGACTGAAAACGAAGCGTCCAGTTGTTATATTCGACGAAGGCCCTGGAATACGACCGGACCAGTAGCGTCCGGAATTCGTTCTTGAAGCGTTCGCGCTCGGCCGGCGCGGCGGTTTTCCAGTGCTTGCCCAGGACCAGCGGCGCGATCACGTCAAAATCGGCATGCGGGTAGATTACGCCGTCCACGAACCGGGTCACCTGCGCAAAATCGCTGGTAAAGGCCTTGTCCTGCAAACGCTGCCGCAACTGTTCCGAAATGCTTTGGATCACCTGCTGAGGTTCCTGCAAGCCGGCGGCCGCCACAGTAGCCATCGGCAGCAAGCCCAGGATGACCAGGCCGAATAGCGCATATTTTTTAATGAGTTTTTGCATGAATTACGATCCTGTTTGCCATGATGAAAGAAATCGGGAAATGCTTTTTTTTAAGCGAACTATACCCCGCCGGTATTAACGCGAACTGAATTTGGGACAATTGTTTGCAAATGAATTCGGCGGTTTATCCGTTAACGACACGAGCAACCTGCCAGGTTTTCAAAACCTGGCAGGTCTTTAGCCGATAAGATATTTTCGGCCGAATCCTAAAACGAATACTGCGACAGCGGCAGACTGCGCACCCGCTGCCCGCTGAGCAAGAACAGCGCATTGCACACCGCTGGAGCGATCACCGGCGTACCGGGCTCGCCGATGCCGCCGAGCGGCGCGCCGCTGTTGACGATTTCGACTTCGACGACCGGCATCTGATCCGGGCGCAGAATCGAATAAGTATCGAAATTGCCCTGCACGACGCGGCCCTTTTCCAGCGTGATTTCCTCGCCCATCGCGGCCGAAAGGCCGTAACAAACCCCGCTTTCGATCTGCCGTTTGACGATCGCCGGATTCACCGCAAAGCCGCAGTCGACCGCACACCAGACGCGTTCAACCTTGAATTCGCCATCCGGATTCAGGCTGACTTCCGCAACTTCCGCTACGATGCTGTTAAACGATTCGTGCAGCGCACAGCCCATCGCCCGCTTGAGGCCTTGCTGGTCAGCCCACGGTTTGCCTTTCCAGCCGGCCAGATTGGCGGCGGTTTCCAGAACTTTCTTGAAGCGCGGCTGCTCGGCGAGCAGCTTCAGGCGGAATTCCAGAGGATCGGCGCCTGCCGCATGCGCCATCTCGTCCATGAACGATTCCTTGTAAAAGCAGTTCTGCGAGTGGCCGACCGAGCGCCAGAAGCCGATCGGGACCGGCTTGACCGGCACGGTAACCACATTCGTACGCTTGTTCGGAATCGCATACGGCAGTTCGACCGTACCCTCGAACACGCTGGTGTCGAGATCGGGATTTTTCAGGAAAGCCGGCATCAGCCGGCTCATCGGCCCTTCGCCGACCGAGGTGGCCTGCAGCGCGACCGGGTTTCCGTTTTTGTCCAGTCCTGCACTGAACTTTGCGGCCGACATCGGCCGGTAATGGTCATGCCGAATATCTTCCTCGCGCGTCCAGATCACCTTGATCGGTTTGCCCGGATGCTTCTTGGCCAGCGTAATCGCCTGGATCGCATAATCCATCACGAACCGGCGGCCGAAACCGCCGCCCAGAAACGGGGTAATCACCTCGATCGCTTCGGGCTTGAGCCCCGTGATTTCAGCCGCAACCCCAACCACGAAGTCGACACCCTGATTCGGCGCCCAGACCGTGCAATGGTCCTTCGTGACCAGCGCGGTGCAGTTCATCGGCTCCATCGTGACGTGCGCGATGAACGGCGCATGATAATCCGCTTCGATTTTTTTCGCCGCGGCCGCCATCGCCTTGGCCGTATCGCCGACTTCCTCCGCGACATGCCCCGCCTCGCTCAGTGCGGCCAGTAATCTGGCCTGATAATCTTTGCTTGAGAAATTCGCGTTATCGCCTTCGTTGAAGGTCACCGGCAGTTTTTCCAGCGCCTTTTTCGCATGCCAGAAATGGTCCGCGATCACCGCAACGCCGTTCGGAATGTCTTCGACCGCCACGACGCCGGGCATTTTCAGCACTGCATTCTTGTCGTAGGAGGCGATCGAGCCGCCGAATACCGGCGACTGCATCACCGCCGCATGCAGCATGCCGTCCACCTTCACGTCGATACCGAACTCCGCCGCGCCGGTCGATTTGACCAAGCTGTCGGTGCGCTTGACCGGCTGGCCGATCAGCCGGAACGACGCGTCGTCTTTCAGCGGCACGTCCTTCGGCGGGGTCAGTTTCGCCGCCTTCGCGGCCAGTTCCCCATAGCCGAGTTTCTTGCCGGTCGCCGGATGCATGACCGCTCCCGGTTCGGTCTTGCAGTCGCCGGGCTTGACGCCCCATTGCTCGGCCGCCGCCTGAATCAGCATCGCGCGCGCGGTTGCGCCGACTTTGCGCATCGTCAGATAGGACGAGCGCACGCTCAGACTGCCGCCGGTAAAACGCATCGTATTGTCGAACATAATCTTGTAGTCGGGGCCGTGCGGGGCCTGCACGACCTGGATCGCGGCCATGTCGACGTCCAACTCCTCGGCCATGATCGCCGGAATCGAGGTATAGGTCCCCTGGCCCATCTCGATGAACGGATTCTGGAAAACGACCTGACCTTTCTCGTCGATCCCGATAAACGCATTCAAGTCATCACTATGTCGAGTATCTTCGACTCTGGCGCAGCCGGTCGGCAATGAGACACCGAGCAGAAACACACTGGCCCCGGCCGCCGCGCTGAGCCCAAGAAACTGCCGACGCGACATCGAAATGTTCATTATCGTGCTCATGACTGCTCTCCCTGAATTTCCGCGGCACGTTTGACCGCGGCGAAAATTTGCTGATAGGTCCCGCAGCGGCAAAGGTTGACCATCTTCGCGCGGATTTCCTCCTCGCTCGGATTCGGATTCTCCTTCAGCAAAGCCGCCGCCGCGATGATCTGCCCGGACTGGCAATAGCCGCATTGCGGAACGTCCTGTTCGACCCAGGCTAGTTGCGCCGGATGCAAGCCTTTTGCGGTCTCCAGACCTTCAATCGTGGTAATTGCCTTGTCCTTGGCGGCACTGACCGGGGTGACGCAAGAGCGGGTCAGCGCGCCGTCGAGCAGAACCGAACAGGCGCCGCACATACCGATACCGCAGCCGAATTTGGTGCCGGGTAAACCCGCCAAGTCGCGAATCGCCCAAAGCAGGGGCATATCGTCTTCGGCATCGATCTGATGTTTAATGCCGTTGATTAGTAAAGTTGTCATGCATCACTCCTCGGCAAATGCCTGTCCGGTTAATTGTTCAAAATCACCGGGCGTATCGATATCGAGTTCGGCCTCGGCAAAGGGAATCTTCACCACGCACGAATCGAATTCGGCCAACAACGGTTTGGCGCCTTTATCGCCGGCCAGCAATTGCAGCCGTTCGAAATACGCTGCCGGAAACAAGGCCGGTACCCCGGAAGATAAATGATATTGACTGGCGAGGATGCGGTCGGGTTCACCCTGCCAGGAACTGAGCAATGCCGTAAGATGCGCCGCATCCACCAATGGCTGATCGCACAGCAGGATCAGCACGGCTCCGGCCGAAGCGGGCAATGCCTTGATTCCTATCCTGATTGATGAAGCGACACCCTTTTGCCAATCGGGATTCAGAACCGTTTCGACGGAGTTTAAATTTATCGTATTGCGGATTAACTCCGCATGCGCGCCCAGAACGACGATAACCCGTCCAGGCAAAACCCGGTTTGCGCTGTCGATCGCGCGTTCGAGCAAAGTACGGTTGTGCCAGCGCAGCAATTGTTTAGGCCGGCCCATTCGAGTGGAATTGCCCGCGGCAAGAATCAGCGCATAAACATTCAAGTCTGTTTCAAGCATGAGAAAATGCATTTTATTGCGTCAATTGGCCGCCCTGCCGCCGGTTCTGCGCGGCCAATATCCCGGCCATGATCGAGAGCGCAATTTCCTCCGGGGTTTCAGCGCCGATATCCAGCCCGACCGGACCGAAGACCCCCCCTTCAATTTTCGCCGCCTTATCACCCAGGCTATCGAGAAGCCTATTTTTACGCGCCTCCGGCCCCAATAAACCGATGAAAGGAATCCGGCTGTCCGCGACGATCTTGAGATAACGGGCATCATAGTCGAAATTGTGCGTCATCATCACCAGTGCATCGAAACGGTCGAGAGGCAAATTGCCGGCAAGATCCTGCGGCAGGCTGCAAATAAGATGTGCTGCGGCCGGAAAGCGTTCCGGTTTGATATAGGCCGGCCGGTAATCGACGACCGTAACGCGCCAGCCCAGCGCCGCCGCGTATTGCATGAGAGGAGCCGCATCGATGCCGGCGCCGATAATCAGCAATCGCGGCAGCGGGCGAATCGGATCATAAAAAACGCTCACATCGCGCCCATCCACTCGATGCGATTCGCTATAAGGTTTGTCGGCCGGTAAAGCCCGGCGCGCGGCTGCGATTATCTCGTCCGGCCAGTGCGCCGGAACGTTTTCGAACTCATCTTGACCCAGAAATAGCGACAGCCCTGTCGGCAATAGAACGTGCGCCGACTCGAACGCGGTCATTAACATACCCCGCCTGTCGTTTTCCGCCGCAGCGGCCAGCGCATCCAGGGGGTAAAAATGTTCCCCGGATTTCAACAGTTGCAGCATGATCCTGACCGCGCCGTTGCAGCCGAGCCCAAGCCCCCAGATCACATCATCGGGCGAGCGCATATCGTAAAAAACCGTCCTGGCGCGACCGTCGGCAAAAACCCGGTCCGCATGCTCCTTTAGGTCGCTTTCCAGACACCCGCCGCTCAACAGACCCAGGCATTCACCGTCCTTCGAGATCAACATCTTCGCACCGGCTTTCTGATAGGTCGAGCCCTGCGTTTCAATGATCGTTGCCAGCACGAGATCGTCGGAGTGCGGAGTGAGATTTCGGAAAACATCGACCAGATGGTTCAAGGAATTGGCCATGGTGTCAGAGGAGCGTCGCAAAAATAAGCATGATTTTATCCGAAATTGTTTTACCACACAGATTCTTGACAGAATTGGACTGGTATTTCGCAAACCGACCGAGACAAATTCAGTAAACAGGTGAAAGCTAACAGCGGCTCCCAACGCCTAAACGGCCTGGGCGCGGCCGACTTTGAAAGCGTTTTCGGATAACAGATTAACAGGATGGGCTAAGGTACGAAGCCCATTTGTGCCTCTAAGGGTATCGCTCGCCAATAATGAGCATTTCCGCAGCCCATTCAATATGGCATAGCGTAATTTCGAGGTATCACCAAGGCCGCCTGTATCGTAGCGTTAAGTGCGGAAAAGGCGGCATTAAAAAGGCATTCATACGTCATTGATGCGCACAATGGCCCAGGCAATAAAACAGACAACGATAAAAATAATAATGTAAGTCATGATCCTAATCTCGATCTAACTAAAGCTTTCACTGAAAAGTTTAATGATTCTTTTAATTTTACATTAATATTTCGAATGGTATGAAATTTAAACCTGTAAAGCGGCTTAAGCGATACGGCGGCAAGGAAACCGCCTTTTTCCAAAATAATAGCGAATCGGCATTCAGCGAATGCCGCCTGATGAGTTCATTACGCCGAGTAAAACCGGGCAATCCGTTCGTTAATGACTTGAATGAACTTTCTCCATGGCGTCTAAACCTAACTGATTGTTATCGATTAACATTCTCAAACTGATGTACGGTAACGCTCCCCTGTCGAGAAACATTTTTGAGGAGTATCACTATGACTAACGAAGACACAATTTCCGTCCTTAACGATCTGATTCAAGTGTCCAAAGACGGCGAGCGGGAATTCCACGATCGCTCTGAGGAAGTCACCGATCCCGAACTATTGAATTTTTTTACTAAAACGTCTCAGCGGTGCGCCGAAGGCGCCACGATGCTACAAGAAGAGGTACGCCGCCTGGGTGGCGAACCGGAAACCGAAGGCAGTTTTTCAGGTGCCGCTCACCGCATGTGGACAAACCTGAAAACGGCTGTAGCCGGCGCCGATAAAGATACCATCCTGAAAGCATGCGAGATCGGTGAACAGCATGCCGTTGAGGCATACGAAAAAGCCTTGCAGGAGGATCTGCCTATCGATATTCGCGCTATGGTTGAAATGCAACATCATGGCGTTGTAGCCAATAGGGACCGCGTACATACGTTATTACAACAGCGGATGCAATAACCGCGATATAAGGTTGGCCTCAAATCCGGGCGCAGAGATTTTCGATTTTAAAGCGAATCCCCCTGAAGATTACCCTGCATGGCAAAGTTATAATCTGCGGAATACGTATCACTATTCCGCCCTGCGCGGTCCCCCCTCTGGACCATTCCAGCGGACTCTAATTATCTATTTGATTTAATTAAAAATAGGCGTAGGATGACCAAAAAAGATAATAAGGACTGCAAGATAGAGAAAGGAACACAATGGCGAATAATCTCGATCCGCCGCTTATAAGCTTCATTGAGGGGTGAAGGCGATGTTGAGGATGGTATTCGAAGTAGTCATGGCACTGGCGGTAATCTTATGCTTGGTATTTTTTACAAAAATCGGCTCATTGGATAATAAAGCTGATAGCGAAGAGGAGAATAAAGACGGTAATAGCTAGACCTTCTTACAATTTCCGGCCGATGGCCTTGAAACCGATATCGGTCCGGTAATAAACATTGTCCCAATCGATATGGCGCACCAAGCGATAAGCCTTGTTTTGGGCTTCGGCGATCGTATCGCCGAGCGCACAGGCGCAAAGCACACGGCCACCGGTGGTCACGACGTCTTTGCCCGACTGCCGGGTGCCGGCATGGAAGACTTTGCTGTCCTTGCTTTCCCCAGTCGGCAGGCCTTTAATCGCCGCGCCTTTTTGATAGGCGTCGGGATAACCGCCGGCGGCCATCACGACGCCGAGCGCGGCGCGTTTGTCCCACTCGCTCGTCGCTTGATCGAGCCTGCCTTCGAGGGCCGCCTCGCAGAGTTCGACCAGGTCGCTCTTCATACGCATCATGATCGGCTGGGTTTCGGGGTCGCCGAAGCGGCAGTTGAATTCGAGCACCTTGATGGAACCGTCGGCGGCGATCATCAGCCCCGCGTACAGGAATCCCGTGTACGGCAGGCCGTCCTCGGCCATCCCTTTCAGGGTGGGGTCGATCACCTCAAGCATCACGCGCTGATGGATTTCGGGCGTCACAACCGGAGCCGGCGAGTACGCGCCCATGCCGCCGGTGTTCGGCCCCTGGTCGCCGTCGTCGCGGGCCTTGTGATCCTGCGAGGTCGCCATGGCGAGCGCATGGGCGCCGTCGGCCATCACGATGAAGCTGGCTTCTTCGCCCTGCAGAAACTCCTCGATCACGACGCGGCTGCCGGCTTCGCCGAAGACATTGCCTGACAGCATATCTTCCACCGCTGCAATCGCTTCCTGCTCGGTCTGCGCGACAATCACACCTTTGCCAGCCGCGAGGCCGTCGGCTTTCACCACGATCGGGGCGCCCTGTTCCTTAATGTAGGCAATCGCCTGGTCCTTATCGGTGAAAGTCTGATAGGCGGCGGTCGGGATCTCGTGGCGAACCATGAAATCCTTACAAAAGTTTTTCGAGCCTTCGAGCTGCGCGGCCGCCGCCGTCGGTCCGAAACACTTGAGGCCGGCGTCCTGAAAGCGGTCGACGATGCCGAGCACCAAAGGCACTTCGGGACCGACGATGGTAAGGCCGATGGCTTGTTGCTTGGCAAAGTCGAGCAAGGCGGAAATATCATCCACCGCGATCGCGACGTTTTCGACGCCGGGCTCCAGCGCGGTACCCGCATTGCCGGGCGCGACGAAGACTTTTTCAACTTTCGGGGATTGTTTGGCTTTCCAGGCCAGGGCGTGTTCACGGCCGCCGCTGCCGACGATGAGGATATTCATAAAATTGAGCAACAAAGGGTAAGGGTGCGGTACACAAAGACCTGCCAGGTTTATAAAACCTGGCAGGTCTGCAGAATTTCAATCAATGCCTGAAATGGCGCATGCCGGTAAAGACCATCGCCATGTTGTGCTCGTCGGCTGCGGCGATCACTTCTTCGTCGCGGACCGAGCCGCCGGGCTGGATAATCGCGGTAATGCCGGCCTGGGCGGCCGCGTCGATGCCGTCACGGAACGGGAAGAAGGCATCCGATGCTAAAACCGACCCCGGCACGGTCAGGCCTTCATCGGCGGCCTTGATACCAGCGATCTTGGCCGAATACACCCGGCTCATCTGCCCCGCGCCGATGCCGATCGTCTGCCGGTTTTTGCCGTAGACAATCGCATTCGATTTGACGAATTTCGCGACTTTCCAGACGAACAACAGATCGCTGATCTCTTCGGGAGACGGCGCGCGCTTGCTGACGACCTTGATGTCGTGCACGCCGATCTGGCCGTTGTCCCGGTTCTGCACCAAGAGGCCGCCGGCGACGCGCTTGAAATCGAAGCCGGGCGTCTCGCTGCTTTCCCAGGCGCCCGCTTCGAGAACGCGCACGTTCTGCTTCGCCGCCAGTACACTGCGGGCAGCGGCGCTGACCGCCGGCGCGATGATCACTTCGACGAACTGGCGCTTAATGATTTCGGCCGCGGTGGCCTCATCGAGTTCGCGGTTGAAGGCGATGATGCCGCCGAACGCCGACGTCGGATCGGTCGCATAGGCGCGATCATAGGCCGCGAGCAGCGAATCGGACTCGGCGACGCCGCACGGATTCGCATGCTTGACGATCACGCAGGTCGGCTTCCGGTCGAACGATTTGACGCATTCGAGCGCCGCATCCGCGTCGGCGATGTTGTTGTAGGACAGTGCCTTGCCCTGCAGCTGCGCCGCCGCCGCAATCGTGCCGGAGGCAGGTTTTTTTTCCTGGTAGAAAGCCGCGCCCTGATGCGGGTTTTCGCCGTAGCGCATCGTTTCTTTCAAATAGAATTGCAAATTCAGGGTTTCGGGAAACGGCTGCTCGTTGAGCTTGGCCAGATAGGCCGCGATCGCGGTATCGTAGCGCGCGGTGTGTGCGAAGCTGGTCAAGGACAGCTTGAAGCGCGTCGCCAAGCTCAGGCTGTTGTGCTGGGCTTTCAGTTCGGCCAGCACCGCCGCATAATCGGCCGGATCGACCACGACCGCGACATCGTTGTAGTTTTTCGCGGCGGCGCGGATCATCGTCGGCCCGCCGATGTCGATGTTTTCGATCGCGGTTTCAAGATCGCAGTCGGGCTTGCTGATGGTCTGCTCGAACGGGTACAAATTGACCACGACCAGATCGATCGGATCGATCCCGTGCGCGGCCATCACTTGATCGTCGATGCCGCGCCGGCCCAGAATGCCGCCGTGAATCTTCGGGTGCAGCGTTTTGACGCGGCCGTCCATCATCTCCGGAAAGCCGGTATGATCGGAGACGTCGGTGACCGGAATGCTGTGTTCGGCCAGCGTCTTGGCGGTGCCGCCGGTGGACAGAATGCTGATGCCGAGCTCGCTGAGCTGGCGGCAAAAATCGACAATGCCGGTTTTGTCGGAAACGCTGACGAGCGCGCGGTTGATGGTTTTGTTCATGTGCAAATTGAAAGGTGGAAAAAATCGGGGCGAAGAAATCTGGAATCAGGACAAGCCGAATTGCTCCAGTTTTTTGCGCAGCGTGCTGCGGCTCAGTCCCAGCGCCTTCGCCGCTTTGGTCTGATTATAACCGGAATGGCGCAAGGCCGATTCAAGCAAAGGTTTTTCGATTTCATTCATCACGATCGCATACAGATTGGCGACATCATGGTCCTTCATCTGCGCGAAATACAGATCGACGGCCTGCTTGACGTGCGCCGATAAAGGAATCGAGTGAGTAGCGTTGGAGTCCAAGTTGATTTCTCTTTGTTCTAACTGACCGTTGTGAACACGGCTAAAACTTTCAGGGGGAGGGTTATCGGAGGTTTCCATAAGATGCTCAACGCGAGGGTTATGTTAAAAATTCCAATGCCAAATGCATCAAACGCAATTGCTCTGCAGAAATGGTGGCCGTGTTCAGCAACTGTCTATTATCTACACTTATCGAATTGAAACGCCCCAGATACCAACCGATATGCTTACGGGCGATTTTAACACCGGACGCCTCGCCATAGAAACTATACAATTGTTCAAGATGCATCAGTATCGTGGTACGGATCGTCGCCGCGGTCGGCTCCCAGCGTTTCTCGCCGCGAGCGAAGCATTGTCGGATTTGTTCGAATAGCCATGGGTTGCCGCAAGCGGCGCGGCCAATCATGATCCCGTCCGCGCCGGTCCTTTCGAGCACGTATTTGGCTTTTTCGGGACTGTCGATATCGCCGTTCGCTATGACCGGAATCCGCACCTCCCGCTTGACTGCGGCGATCGTATCATATTCGGCCTCGCCGTTGAATTTGCAGGCGCGGGTACGGCCATGCACGGTCAGTGCGGTAATGCCCGCATTTTCGGCGATTTTCGCGATCGTTACCGCATTCCGGTTTTGCAAATCCCAGCCGGTCCTGATCTTCAGCGTGACCGGCACATCGACCGCGCTCACCACCTCGTCGAGGATCCTCCCGACCAGTCTTTCGTCCTTCAGCAAGGCTGAACCGGCCGCGACCGAACAGACCTTTTTGGCGGGACAGCCCATATTGATGTCGATGATATGGGCGCCGCGCTCGACATTGAATCTTGCGGCATCCGCCATTTGCGCGGGGTCGGTGCCGAGGATCTGCACCGAACGCAGGCCGCTTTCGCCTTTGCCGTCCGCTTTCAGCAGCGTTCGGGCATGCTGCCGCAAAGCCGGATTCGAAGCCGTCATTTCCGAAACCGTCAGGCCCGCGCCAAAACGTTTGCAGATTTCGCGGAACGGGCGGTCGGTAATGCCGGCCATCGGCGCCAAAACTACATTATTCGCGAGTTGGTAAGGACCTATCCGCATCGGGTTCCACACAAATGAAAAATAGAAAGTAAAACCCGCGGCAGCGGTGGATAATCATGCTAGTGCGCAGCGTCTTCTTAAAATGCAGACAGTTGCGCTTGTGAATCAGGATACGGCAAAACCCTGCCGGTATCTTAAAATTACGATTTCGAAAGCGGCAGCCGCGTTGGCGCCGCTCCTCATAACTGTCCGGACCCTCATCGGCCGGACATGAGTTCAACTTAGTCGGTCGAACCGGTAGCCTTTTTGGCTGCTTCGGTTTCTTCGTTCCAGATCGGATTTTCGAGGTCTTCTTTGTTCAGCTTGACGCGGTCTTCAGGATAAATATGCCAGAAAGACTGGTCGATCTTCGCGTTGCTGTAGCCTTCCTTCTTTTCGTGCGTGAAAGGGCACCACCAGTTTTCGACGATCTTGACCATATAGGCATGCCATTCGAATACCGCGACGCTGACCGGGCAATACCAGGTACAGTTCAAAATCCAGTACAGTTTCGACTGCGCCAGGCTGGCCTTGAATGAACCGTCCATCGTAATCTGGCTTTTCAAGTCATAACGGTGGCTGTCCTTGGCAGGTAAAAAAGCCGAGAAAGGCTTGATGTTGCGGCCACCGATCAAAATCAGATGATAATAAGTCAGATAAGCGCTGATAAACACGAACGGCAAGGTAATAATCGGCAAGTACACAAAGACCAAACCGATCGCGCGCCGCCAAACCGGGACCTGTTTATGATATTTGCCGATTTCGGCGCGGCCGGAACATGTTTCACAAGCTTTCATTTATTCTTTATCCTCGTTTTTTTGTGATGATGTACTTGTCGATATTGGATTGTTATCGTTAAGCAGTTGGTAGATGCTCAGGCAGCCGGCGCAGCAAAACTTTAACGTCCCGCCCGCAGTTTGCAACGTAAATCCTGCAATTTCAACAGGCTGGCCGCAAAGAACGCAAAAGTCCCGGTATTCTACCTTGGTCATCAAGATGCCTCAATGACTTTATAAAGGGGACGAAACCGAACAGAAAAAGGTTTTCAAATACTGAGTCTCCGGTATCGCAGGATCAATAGGATGATCCGGCCCCTGACCGCCCTGGGCGATAAAAGTCAAGTGCCGATCGATATGCCGCCCGGACGAACGCAGGATCTCATGCAAATCGTCTCGGCTCAGATGGAACGAACAGGAGGCGGAAATCAACACGCCGTTTTTCGCGAGCACCTGCAACGCCAGATGATTCAAACGGCGGTAGGCCTCATAACCTTGCTGGTAGTCCTTTTTACGTTTGATCAGCGCCGGCGGGTCGAGCACGATCATATCATAGAGCCGGCGTTCCTGACGCGCCTCTTTCAAAAAATCGAACACATCGCTGCGCGCGAATTGCATCCTGCCGTCGACGCCATTCAAGGCGGCATTCTCGCGCGCCAGCTGCAGCGCCGCTTCGGACCCGTCCACACAGGTCACTTCGAGCGCGCCGGCCAGCGCGGCAGGAATCGACCAGGCGCCGGTATAGGAAAATAAATCCAGAATACGCTGCCCCTTTGCGATCCGGGCCAGTTCCGCCCGGCTCATCCGGTGATCGTAAAACCAGCCGGTTTTTTGGCCGCTCAGAATATCGACCCTGAACTTAACACCGTTTTCCTCGATGATCAACCGTTCGGGCAATTCCCCGTAAGCCACGGCCGACTCCATTCCCAGACCTTCGAGCTGACGCTGGCTGCTGTCGTTTTTCAGCACGACAGCGAGCGGATTCAGCAGTTCGACCAACGCGGCCAGCAAGATCTCCTTGCGCTGCTCGATCCCGGCTGTAGTGATCTGCACCGACAGCACGTCGCCGAAACGATCGATCACCAGCCCCGGCAGACCGTCGCTCTCACCGAATACCAGCCGGTAATAAGGCTTGTCGAACATTTTCTCGCGGATTGCCAACGCCGTTGCAATCCGTTCCTTGAAAAAATTCGCCCCACATTTCAAATTCGGCTTGCGCGACAACAACCGCGCGCAGATCAGCGCATTCGGATTCACATACGCGGTACCGAGCAGCTTGCCGTCATGCGCGACCACCTGCGCCAGATCGCCGGGCGCGAACCGGTTCAGCGGCGAGCGTTTGATATCGACTTCATTGCTGAAGATCCACAAGTGCCCCAATCTGAGGCGCTTGTCTTCATTTTTCTTGAGAAACAGTTCCGGGGTATCCATGACCTTAATAACTGAGATCGAAATGAAAACCACCGACCCTCATTTTAGGCTCGGCGACTTCAAAACTGATTTCGGCCGCACTGTTTGCGGCCAGGCGCACATTTTTCGGCTGTCCGGCAAGATACTCGCTCGGCTGAAACAGCCGATACGCAAACGGCTGGCCTTCATAAGACAGCAAAGTCAGGCCGATGGCAGGATAGCGCATCGCAAAGGCGGCATCGTTATTCAAGACCAGCTTGAACGCATAATGCCGATTCGGCAGCTGGCTGAACGAATTGTGCAAGACGGTCAGCTCGGCCGGATTTTGATAATCCGGCAGGCGGCAATGCAAGACGCCGCAATACTTTTCCAACACTGAACGCAGTTGGGGATTATGTAAAACGCGGTCGCCTTCAAAATAAAACCCTTGCACAACAAGCAACGCCACACCGATAAAAAATCCAATACGCCATATCCAAGGGCTGCGCTCTTTTTTTTCGATCCACGGCTCGTTATCCGGCTGTACATCGGCAACCGCCTGCGTTTCGGTATCGGACAATGTCGCCAAGGCATCGAACATCGAAGCGCAGCGATTGCAACGCACCATGCCGCGGCCACTGCGCAGAGCTTCCGGCGTAACCGCCTGGGTAGTCAGACATTCGGGGCAGCGGGTAAACATCTTCAATAACGATTCAGACCATCCAGGCGAATCCAGTCTTCCTGTTGCGCCGGGGCGTTCAACTCGATAGAGGACCGGTAAGCGTCTGCGACTTGCGTCGTTTGTTCGGCCAGAATACCGGACAACACCAGAGCGCCGCCGGATTTAACCAGCGCGGAAATCCGTTCGCTGAGCTCGCACAAAGGTTTCGCAAGAATATTGGCCAGCACGATGTCGGCCTGCATCTTCGGCAATTGTTCCGGCAGATACACCTTGATCTTGTCCTGCACCGCATTTTTTTCGGCATTGCTCAAAGTCGCAGTCAGCGCCTGCGGGTCGATATCGACTGCATGGGCTTCTTTCGCACCGAGCAGCACCGCTGCTACCGCGAGAATTCCCGAGCCGCAGCCGTAATCGATCACGGTTTTACCGGCTAAATCATGCACGGCCAGCCATTCAAGGCATAGCGCGGTGGTCGGGTGCGTACCGGTGCCGAACGCAAGGCCTGGATCGAGCAGCATGCAGACCGTGCCCTGCTCCCGCTGTTCCTGTCCGGTCGGGCAGACCCAGAGTTTACCGCCGAATTTCATCGGCTGATAATACTGCATCCAGGCGCGTTCCCAGGCTTGATCTTCGATCTGTTCCTGGCGCCAGTCCCGCAGCTGCGTTGCGCCAAATGTCTGCCGCACGCGGGTGGTTACGCTTTCAAGATTCGCGTCCAGTTCGTACAGCGCGATCACTTGCGTATTGCTCCAGATCTTGGTTTCGCCGATCGCTGGCTCGTACACCGGCTCGTCTTCGGCGTCCATATAGGTCACCGACACCGCGCCGAGATCGCTGAACAGCTCGGCGATTTCGGGAGCGGTTTGTTCGTCGGTGATTACGGTAATTTGCTGCCAGGCCATGCGGGGACCAATAATAAAAATGAAGACTCCACCCTTTGAGCGGGAATGCAGTCTGTGCTGTCTACGTCATGCACCGCAGGAGCGGTGCGGCCGGCGTTCCCACGCAGAGCGTGGGAACGATGATAGATTAATAAAGCCCGAGCTTCTTTTCCAGATAATGGATATTCTGTCCGCCGGCCGCAAACGCGCTGTCGTTCATGATTTCCTGCTGCAGCGGAATATTAGTCTTGATGCCTTCGATGATGATTTCGCTGAGCGCGGTATTCATCCGTGCAATCGCGCTCTGCCGGTCTTCGCCGTGCGCGATCAGCTTGCCGATCATCGAATCGTAATAAGGAGGCACCTTATAACCGTTATAAATATGCGTTTCGCAGCGGATACCGGGGCCTCCCGGCATATGGAACTGATCGATCGTGCCGGGGGACGGCATGAAAGTCTTCGGGTCTTCCGCGTTCAGGCGGCACTCGATCGCGTGGCCGGTCAATTTGACCTGATCCTGCGTGAGCGACAACGGCTCGCCGGCCGCAATCCGCAATTGCTCCTTCACGATGTCGAAGCCGGTGACCATTTCGGTGACCGGATGCTCGACCTGCACCCGCGTGTTCATCTCGATGAAATAGAACTCGCCTTTTTCATACAGGAATTCGAAAGTGCCGGCGCCCAGATAACCGATGTCGATGCACGCTTTCGCGCAGCGCTCGCCGATGAGCCGGCGCTGTTCCTCGGTAATGCCGGGCGCGGGCGCTTCTTCGACAACTTTCTGATGGCGGCGCTGCATCGAGCAGTCGCGCTCGCCCAAGTGAATCGCATTGCCATGGGAATCGGCCATTACCTGAAATTCGATATGGCGGGGATCTTCAAGGAATTTTTCCATATAAACCGTCGCGTTGCCGAAGGCGCTGCCGGCTTCGGCCTTGGTCATCGCGATCGCGTTCAGCAGCGCCGCTTCGGTATGGACGGTGCGCATGCCGCGCCCGCCGCCGCCGCCGGCTGCCTTGATGATGACCGGATAACCGATCTCGCGCGCAAGTTTTAGGTTCTTCTCAGGATCGTCCGGCAAGGGATCGCCGTTGCCCGGCACGCAAGGAATGCCTGCCGCCAGCATTGCTTTTTTCGCGGAAATCTTGTCGCCCATCAGCCGGATCGTGTCCGCATTCGGGCCGATGAACACAAAACCGCTTTGCTTGACCTTTTCCGAAAAGTCGGCGTTTTCGGCCAGAAAGCCGTAGCCCGGATGAATCGCTTCGGCATCGGTCACTTCGGCCGCGCTGATGATCGCGGGAATATTCAGATAGCTGTCGGCCGACGGTGCGGGGCCGATACAGACCGACTCGTCGGCCAGCCTGACATGTTTCAGATTGCGGTCCGCTTCCGAATGCACCGCGACGACCTTCACGCCGAGTTCCCGGCAGGCGCGCAAGATCCTGAGCGCGATTTCGCCGCGATTGGCGATCACAATTTTGTCGAACATAGAGCGCTCCGTTATTCGATCACAAACAGCGGTTGGCCGTATTCGACAGGCTCGGCATTCTCGACCAGAATCTTGGTAACCGTACCGCTTTTGTCCGCTTCGATCTGGTTCAGAATCTTCATCGCCTCGATGATGCAAAGCGTATCGCCCGCCTGCACCTTTTGGCCGACATCGGTAAACGGCTTCGCGCCGGGGGTAGCGGAACGGTAAAACGTGCCGACCATCGGCGATTTGACGATATGTCCCGAGATGACTTCTTCGCCGGCCGTACTGGCCGGAGCCGCCGCAGCGGAAGCCGCGACAGGAGCCGCCATCGGCTGAGGCGCATAAGCAACCGGCGCGGGCGCTGCGGAATAGCGGCTGATGCGGACGAATTCTTCGCCCTCCTTAATCTCGATCTCGGCGATGCCCGATTCTTCGATAATCTCAATCAGTTTTTTTATTTTTCTAATATCCATGATTAATGTCTCTCGGCTAATATCTGATGTGCAGCCAGTAAGGCCAGTTCATATCCTGTGGCTCCCAATCCGGAAATCACGCCTTTTGCGATATCCGAAAAATAGGAATGTTTTCTAAACGGTTCACGCGCGTGCACATTGGACAGATGCACCTCGATGAACGGAATTCGGGTTGCGAGCAGGGCGTCGCGGAGCGCTACGCTGGTATGCGTGAATGCCGCCGGATTGATGATGATGAAATCCACTCCGTCGCGATAGGCCTGATGCACTTGCCCGACGATTTCATGTTCGGCGTTGGTTTGATGAAAATCCAGGCGATGCTGAAAGCCTTCGGCCATGCCGGCCAAAGTTTGCCTGATGTCCTCCAGCGTTTTGTTACCGTAATGGCCAGGCTCGCGGATCCCCAATAAATTCAGATTTGGCCCGTTCAGAACGGTAATCGTCGCCATGACTGCAACCTGCAAGTGAAAAACGGCGGAAATTATCCCACAATTTCCGGTTAATTTGCAGAGTTTACACTAAATATAATAATTTTACCGGAAGATAGCGGCATTAAGCCGGAGTTTGCATACTGTTCGGCAAAACGGGCGAAACGCGATGCCGTTCTACTTCAACATCTCCTCAATGATTTTTTCCAGTTCCGGCTTCGAAAATTTGCCGAGATGCCGATCCCGAATCACGCCCTGGCGATCGACAACCACCGTATAAGGAATCGCCTCGGCCCGGTTGCCCAATTGTGCAGACAGCGCCATACCCTGATCACCGGCCACCAGCGTCGGATAATTGATCTTGATGAAATCCAGGTATTCTTCGACCGGCTCCTTGTCTTCGAGCGCAATCCCTATCACTTGCAGGCCCCGCGCCGCGTATTGCTCCTGCAACGCCACCAGATCGGGCATTTCCTCGCGACAGGAAGGGCACCAGGTTGCCCAAAAATTGATCACCAGAATTTTGTCTTTCCATTCGCTGACGGAACGGTTATGGCCGGACAGATCAGGCAGCGTGAATTCCGGCAAAGGCGAGGCTTCGGCGGCCGGCGCCGGATACAGGCTGTAGCGCAGCGCAATGCCGCCGGCCAGCGCCAATAGCCCGATCAAGATAACGATAGCCGCCTGTTTCATGGTTTGATCCGTCCTAATGTTTCGATGAATGCGCCAGTGTCCTGATAGCCGATCACACGCTGCGCGGCCCTTTCCTGTTGATCCGGGCCGAAGAACAGGATTGCCGGCGGCCCGATCAATTTGAATTTCGCGAGCAAGGCCTGGTCTTGTTCGGAGTTTTCGGTCACATCGGCCTGCAGCAGTACAAAATCGGCCAATGCCTGTTTAACTTTCGGATCGGTGAAGGTATAGGCTTCCATTTCCTTGCAGGAGATGCACCAGTCGGCATAAAAATCCAGCATCACATAGCGGCCTTGAGCACTCGCTTCCTGAATGCGTTGTTCGAGATCGTGAAGGTTCGCGACGCGCCGAAAGACGATGCCTTCCTGTTTGGATTCGGCGCTGGCTCCGCTGATCAGGACACCCTGCAACGGTTTGAGGGGATTGGTGGCGCCGCCGCTGACACCGATCAACAACAATAAGCCATAGGCCAGCATCATCAGGCCCACGCCTTTCCAGAGCTTCCGCCAGCCGCTGCTGTGCTCGGGCAAAGGATCGATCGCATTCAAATAGATCGACGGAATGATCAGCAGCACCGCCCACAGCAGCATCGTGACCGCCGGCGGCAGAATCCGGCTCAGCATCCAGACCGCCATCGCCAGCATGATCACCCCGAACGCGCCCTTGGTCGCATTCAGCCAGGCCCCAGCCTTAGGCAGCAGTTTGCCGGCCGAGGCGCCCACCAGCAATAAAGGCGCGCCCATGCCCATGCCCATCGCGAACAAGGCGCTGCCGCCCAGCACCGCATTGCCGGTCTGGCCGATGTAGATCAATGCGGCCGCCAGCGGCGCGGCGACGCAAGGGCCCACGATCAGAGAAGACAAAGCCCCCATGATCGCCGCACCCCACATCGAACCGTCGCGGTGCCGCTCGCTCGAATTATGCAGTTTGGCTTGCCAGGACTTCGGCAATTCCAGATGATAAAAACCGAACATCGACAGCGACAACAACACGAAAACCGCACTGAACGTCGAAATGATCCAGGGCTGCTGGAAAGTGGTTTGCAGATTGCCGCCGAACAGCGCCGCCAAAATCCCGAACAGCGTATAAGTCAATGCCGAGGCGACGACATAGCTGAACGATAGCGAAAAAGCCCGCCACGTCGTGATGGCACGGTGGCCGACGATGATGCCGGACAGAATCGGAATCATCGGAAAAATGCAGGGCGTAAACGACAAGAGCAGGCCGAAGCCGAAAAAGCTGGCCAGTGTCATGCCCAGACTATCATGCTTTAGCAGTTGCACGATCTGATCCTGTTCAGACAACGGAGCCTGCGGTTGCGCAGTCGCTGCCGCAATTTTCTGCGCAACGGGCAAATTCAGACTCACTTCCTTGCTCATCGGCGGATAACAAACGCCGCGCTCGGCGCAACCCTGGTATTGGGCTTTCAACGTGACCGTTTGCGCGGCCTGGCCGCCGCGATTCAGCGGCAGATCGAAACTCAACTCGTCATGAAAAACTTCGACTTGCCCGAATTCGGGATCCTGTTTCGGCTCCCCATGAGGAAGCTGATAGATGCCGAGTTGGGTGCCGCCCGCATTGATCAATTCGAGCTTCGTTTTATCCCGATACATATAGTATCCCGGCGCGATCAGCCAATTCACCTGCACGGTATTGGCATCCCCGACCGCTGCGGAAAACTGGAAGGCCTGGTCGGGCGGCAGCAAATCATCCTGTGCCGACGAGGAGGCCAAACCGGTAATGCCTTTGACCAGATTCGCGAGCGGATTCCCGGAAGCCGTCGATTCGGCGACAGGCAAAGCGATTTCGAGCATCTTTTTTTGCGGCGGATAACAGACGCCTTCATCGGAACAGCCCTGATAACGCGCTAAAACAGTTACCGAACCGACAGCGTCGCCGGCGTTGACCGGCACCGGCACCGTCAGTTTATTCCGGTAATGAACCGTATCGCCGAGCATTTCATCATGCTTGGTCTTACCGTCCGGCAAGCTGGGCGTGCCAAGTTCGACGCCTTCGGTCTTGGACTCGAAGCGCAAGTTCTTCCGATATAAAGAGAAGCCTTCGGCAATGTCCCAGGAAAATTCAAGCTGGCCGCGCGATAAGGCCTGCGCCGAAATCTTGAATGCCTGCTCGGGCGGCAACAAGTCTTCGCTGTTCAGCGCGAAAGCCGTATTACGGGCGGCGAACAGCAAACAGAAAAAAATTATTTGATAGCAACGCATGCGTCGATCCAGTTCAGATAATCAGGCAAGCCGCGCGCAATGGGCAAGGCGATGATTTCGGGCAAGTCATAGGAATGCAGTTCGCGTATCGCCAGCTCGATGGCAGGATAGCGGTCACTCGACGATTTGATCAGCAACAGATGCTCCTCGGCCGTTTCGAGCCGGTCCTGCCAGGTATAAATCGAAGTCAGGCCGGGCAGAATATTCACGCAGGCGGCCAGCCGGCTTTCGATCAGCCTTTTGGCGATTTTTTCCGACGTGGCCCGGTCCGGGCAGGTGCAAAGAATCAATTGGACGTTGTTCGGCATGTTTTGCGGGCGAATAAACGAAAGGCGGATATTATGCTAGAAATTAGCTGTCAATACCCTTACTATTGTTAAATTAATCAGTCCTCAAACCGAGCTTTTAGATGAGATTCTTGCACTTGTTGTTCCTGTTCTTTTTGATCGTCCCGTTCGCGGAGATTTATCTGCTGCTGACGGTCGGCGGCATCATCGGACCTTTTCCGACGATCGCGATGGTGGTCTTTACCGCGGTGCTCGGCGCCTGGCTGTTCAGGCAACAGGGCTTTCAAACCTTCCGGCGCTTTCAGGAAAGCCTGGCCCAGGGGAACATTCCGACCTATGAGATCATCGAAGGACCCATACTGCTAATCGGCGCCGCCCTGCTGCTGACGCCGGGATTCATTACCGACCTGTTGGGATTTATTTGCCTGATTCCCGCCTTGCGCAGAAAAGTAGCACAATACATCATCGAAAAACATCTGATCCAGGCGGTTCAGGCAGGCAGCCCTTTCCGTCCGCGCGGCGCGGCGCATAAGGACGCTCTGGAAGGCGAATATCGGAAAGAGGATTGAACAGTCGGAGGAAACGCAGACTCCCTTGCCGCCAAGCCGAAAACCATCGGAAACCAGGCTCAAGACAGGCGGAGCTCAGTCCCGAGCCTGTCATACATCATTCGCCGGCAGAAGCGGAACCGGCAGTATCGCAGGTATTCTTGCCGAGGCCGCCATAAACCGGGCAAAAGCCGAAGAAACCACTCGCAATCAGCGCGCAGCCGACGACCAGCAAAAAGATCGACGCGGTGACGACCGAAATCACAAACAGCGCGGCGCCCGCATACAGGCGGTATTTCTTTTCTTTTTCGCCGACATTGTGTTCAAATTTCAACATACGCTTAAAATCAAAACTCATTTTCTTACCCTCACTGTGTAATTGTTATTATTCCGCCAAACCCGGCCCTGTCTGTCACTCCCAGAACCGAACAAATATACACAGCCACCAAAAATGTGCAAGCAATAAAATGATCGATGTCACCTCACTTCTCGACCCCCTAAACGATGCGCAGCGCCAGGCGGTCACCGCGCCCTCGCAGGCTATGCTGGTACTGGCCGGCGCCGGCAGCGGCAAGACCCGCGTGCTGGTGCACAGGATCGCCTGGCAGATCCAGGTGCAGGGAGTCTCGCCGCACAGTATATTGGCGGTCACTTTCACCAATAAGGCCGCCCGCGAAATGCGCGGCCGGATCGAGGAGCTTTTACAACGGCCGACCCATAACCTCTGGATCGGCACCTTTCACGGCCTCGCGCATCGTCTTTTAAGACGCCACGCCAACCAGGCGAAGCTGCCGGAAACCTTTCAGGTGATGGATACCGCCGACCAACTCAGAGTGATCAAGCGCATCCTGCAGGCCATGAATCTAGACGAGGCACGCTGGCCGCCGAAACAGGTGCAATGGTTCATCAACGCGCAAAAGGATGAAGGCATCCGCGCCCGGCACATGCCGGAAACCGGCGATCTGTATCAGCGGCAAATGATCGCGATATACCGTGCTTACGAAGAATTGTGCGACCGCTCCGGCCTGGTCGATTTTGCGGAACTCCTGCTCCGAGTCCATGAACTGCTGCGCGACAACCCGGACGTATTGTCTTTCTATCAGCAGCGCTTTCAGGAAGTGCATGTCGACGAATTTCAGGATACCAATACGATTCAATACGCCTGGCTGCGCCTCCTGACGCAGGACAAAAACAATCTGTTCGTGGTCGGCGACGACGATCAGTCGATCTACGGTTGGCGCGGCGCGCGGATCGAAAATCTCTACAGTTTTCAGAAACAATTTCCGGACCACGAGGTCGTCAAGCTCGAACAGAATTATCGCTCGACCGGCAATATACTGAAAGCCGCGAACCAGGTCATCGCGCATAACGAAGGCCGGCTCGGCAAGGAACTGTGGACCGAATCCGGCGAGGGCGAACCGATTTCACTGTATGCCGCCTTCAACGAGCAGGACGAAGCGTTTTTCGTGATCGAGCGCATCCGCGCCTGGATCAACGAAGGCGGCGCGCGCCGGGACACCGCAATTTTGTACCGCTCGAATGCGCAATCCCGGCAATTCGAAGAACGGTTGGTCCAGGCCGGCATTCCCTACCGCGTTTACGGCGGCCTGCGCTTTTTCGAACGCGCCGAAATCAAAAATGCGCTGGCCTATCTCAGGCTGATCGCCAACCGCAACGACGACGTTTCGTTCGAGCGGATCGTGAATACGCCGACGCGCGGCATCGGCGCGAAAACGATCGACGATTTGCGCATTATCGCGCGCGATCGCGGCGCCTCGCTCTGGCACGCAACAGTGTTCATGCTCGAACAGCACATGCTGACAGCCCGAGCCGGCAATGCACTGGCAGGCTTCATGCAACTGATCGACCGGCTGGCCGCCGAAACCGAAGGGATGGAACTGTTCGAACAGGTCAAGCGGGTCGTCGAGAAATCCGGACTGATCGAGTTTTACAAAAACAGCAAGGCCGAGCAGGGCGAAGAGAGGATCGAAAACCTCGAGGAACTGGTCAACGCCGCGCGTTTATTCGATTTCAACATCGACAACGAAGACAACCTCGGCCCGCTCGAACTGTTTCTTGCGCATGCCGCGCTCGAAGCCGGCGAAATGCAGGGCGATGATTTCGACGATTGCGTACAGTTGATGACCCTGCATTCGGCGAAGGGTCTCGAATTCAAGGCCGTGTTCATGGTCGGTATGGAAGAAGGCCTGTTCCCGTCGATGCAATCGGTCGAAGACCCGAAACGCCTCGAAGAAGAACGCCGGCTGTGCTATGTCGGGATGACTAGGGCGATGCAGACCCTCTACACGACCTACGCCGAATCCCGGCGCCTGTACGGACGCGAAAGTTATCCGCGGCCGTCGCGGTTTCTGCGCGAAATTCCGGGCGAATGCATTCAGGAAGTGAGGCTGCGCGCGAATGTCAGCCGTCCGGTCGCGTCGTCGCCCGCGAAACCGTCGGTATCCCCCTCGCTGTCGGTCAGCCGGTACAAGCTCGGCCAGCGCGTCGGCCACGCCAAGTTCGGCGAAGGAGTGATCCTGCAGCTCGAAGGCCAGGGCGCCCAGGAACGCGCGCAGATCAATTTCAAGGGGGCGGGAGTCAAATGGCTGATGCTGGCTTATGCGGGACTGGAAGCCTTACCTTGAACACAGGCATTCAACCGCTGCGTTTGCGCACCGGATTCGCGCATTAATCCTAACCCGCATCAATCAAGATACGTTAAAATGACCTTTTCCAAATGATAGGGAGGTGAATCATGTTGAAGAAATTTTGCACCGTTTTGACGACGGCATTTGCTTTAACCGCGTGCGTCACCAGTCCGACAGGACGTAGCCAGCTCATTCTGCTGCCCGACTCGCAAGTCGACCAGATGGGGCTGCAAGCCTTCGAAACCATGAAACGGGATAAACCGGTCAGCAACAACGCGCGTTTGAATCAAGTCGCCCAATGCATCGCCGGCAATATTACGCAAAGCACCACCGGCGGCCGCTGGGAAGTTGTGGTGTTCGAAGACGATTCGTTCAACGCTTTCGCCTTGCCGGGCAACAAAATCGGCGTCTACAGCGGCCTGTTCAAGCTGGTCGAAAATCAGGATCAGCTGGCCGCCGTGATCGGCCATGAAATCGGCCACGTCCTGGCCAAGCACAGCGCCGAACGCGCCTCGCAGGAACTGGCCGTCAGTTCGGGCATGTCGATGGTTCAGGCGATGAGCAACCCGCAATCGACGCTGGGCCGGGCCGCCTTCGGCATGCTCGGGCTCGGTGCCGAATACGGCGTCTTGATGCCGTACGGGCGGACGCAGGAAAGCGAAGCGGACATCATCGGCATCGACCTGATGGCGAAAGCCGGTTTCGATCCGCGCCAAAGCATCAACCTGTGGCAACGGATGGGTCAGGCGACGCAGGGACAGCAAACCGCCGAATTCATGTCCACTCACCCTTCCCATGCCACCCGGATCCGCGATCTGGAACAGCACATGCCGCAGGCGATGGGCTTTTATCAACAGGCGCAAACGACGGGCAGACGCCCCCAATGCCAATAAACGATGACGCCCTATTTACAACAACTGCAACCGTACCCGTTTGAAAAGCTCGCGGCGCTGAAACAGGGCATCACGCCGCCGGCCGGCAAGCGCCATATCGCCCTGTCGATCGGCGAGCCGGCGCATGCGACCCCGCACCTGATTCAGGAAACGCTGCTGACGCATCTGCACGGCCTGTCGAATTATCCGACGACCAAAGGCCTGCCGGAGCTTCGGCAAACGATCGCCGCCTGGCTGACGCGGCGCTTCCGGCTTTCGGAAGGGCTGTTGAATCCCGAAACGCAGATTCTGCCGGTCAGCGGCACCCGCGAGGCGTTGTTTTCGTTCGCGCAATGCCTGATCGACCGCACCGTCGATCCGCTCGTGGTGATGCCGAACCCGTTTTACCAGATCTACGAAGGCGCGGCCCTGCTCGCAGGCGCCGAGCCTTATTTTCTGAATACGGTCGAAGCGAACGCTTACCTGCCCGATTTCGAAGCAGTCCCGGAGAGCGTCTGGCGGCGCTGCCAGCTGCTCTATATCTGCACGCCCGGCAATCCGAGCGGCGCGGTGATCCCGCGCAAAACGCTGGCCCGGCTGCTCGATCTGGCCGAAAAATACGATTTCGTAATCGCCTCGGATGAGTGCTACAGCGAGCTTTACGACGACGAGAACAGCCCGCCGCCGGGCCTGCTCGAAGCGGCTTTTGCGATCGGCAATACCGAATTCAAACGCTGCGTGGTGTTCCACAGCCTGTCGAAGCGGTCGAACGCGCCCGGCCTGCGCTCCGGTTTCGTCGCGGGCGATGCGGCGATTCTGCACGACTATTTCAAATACCGGACCTATCACGGCGCGGCGATGCCGCTGCCGACCCAGCATGCGAGCATCGCCGCCTGGCGGGACGAAAAACACGTAGTCGAAAACCGCCGCCTGTACCGGGAAAAATTCGCCGCAGTGATCGGCATTCTTGGCGATACCGCCAGCTTGACCCGGCCGCCCGCAGGATTCTATCTCTGGATGAAAACGTCGATTGACGATGCCGAATTCACGCGTCAATTGTTCGCTCAGCAAAACGTGACCGTGCTGCCGGGCAGCTATCTGTCCCGCGATTTCGAAGGCCTCAATCCCGGCCGGAACCATGTCCGGATCGCGCTGGTGGCGCCGCTTGACGAATGCATCGACGCGGCGCTGCGCCTTAAAAGTTTCCTTGACACCCTTTAAATAACAACCATGACTGAATTAGAAAACATCATCAACGCCGCCTTCGAACAGCGCGCCGACATCACTCCCGCCAACGTTTCCCAGGAAGTGCGCGGCGCGGTGCAGGAGTGTTTGAACCTGCTCGACACCGGCAAGGCCCGGGTGGCCGAAAAAATCAATGGCGATTGGATCACCAATCAATGGCTGAAGAAAGCGGTCCTGTTGTCGTTCCGGATCAACGAAAACCGGCTGATGGACGGCGGCAACACCCGCTATTACGACAAGGTCGAATGCAAATTCGCGAACTACAGCGAAGAGGATTTCGCGAAGGCTGGCGTACGCGTGGTGCCAAATGCGGTCGCGCGTAAAGGTTCTTATATCGCACCCGGCGCGATCCTGATGCCGTCCTATGTGAATATCGGCGCTTACGTCGACAGCGGCACCATGGTCGACACCTGGGTCACGGTCGGCTCCTGCGCGCAGATCGGCAAGAACGTGCATCTGTCCGGCGGCGTCGGCATCGGCGGCGTACTGGAACCCTTGCAGGCCGGTCCGACCATTATCGGCGACAACTGCTTCATCGGCGCGCGTTCCGAAATCGTCGAAGGCGTCATCGTCGAAGACGGCTGCGTGATCTCGATGGGCGTCTATATCGGCCAGAGCACCAAAATCTACAACCGGATGACCGGCGAAATCACCTACGGACGCATCCCCGCCGGGTCGGTCGTCGTTTCGGGCAATCTGCCTTCGGCGGACGGCAAATACAGCCTGTACTGCGCAGTAATCATCAAACAGGTCGACGAGAAAACGCGCAGCAAGACCGGCATCAACGAACTGCTCCGCGACTGATTATCCGGCCTTCACGCCCGGGGCGATCACGCCCCGGTTTCACTTCCACCTAACCTCCCCGATTCCCATGAGCGAAAATCAACTGACCAATAACGCGATCATCTATGCCCTCTTGTCGCTGAACAGCGAAATCATCCTGCAGAAGGAATATCTGGAATCGGACGATGTGCCGGAAGAAGATCTCGACAACGAGCAGGACATTCTGGACGATCTGGAACAGGCGTTCATGGAATTCGTCGATGTATACAAGAGTCGCTGCAAGGCCGACAAATCACTACCCGACCTGGACGAACTGCTGAACAGCCAGCTGTAATGCTCGCGCTGTACGGAATCAAGAACTGCGACACCTGCAAGAAGGCGCGGCAGTGGCTGGAGCAGAACGGGATCGAGCATCGTTTTCATGACTACCGTGCCGACGGTTTGACCCCGGAACTGTTGCAAAGCTTTATCGACAGGCTCGACTGGGAAAAGCTGCTCAACAAGAGCAGCACGAGCTGGCGGCAATTGAGCCCCGAACAGCAGGCCGATCTGACGCGCGAGAAAGCGGCCCGGTTGATGCTCGAAACACCGACGCTGATCAAGCGCCCGATTCTGGACACGGGAAATAAGCTGATCATCGGCTTCAAAGCCGATCAATACGCATCACTGAATTTATCGGAAACGGACACATGAGCGCAACGCTGGAATTACTCAAGGATTTGATCAGCCGCGAGTCGGTCACACCGAAGGATGAAGGCTGCCAGGACGTGCTGGCCGCGAAGCTCGCGCCTCTGGGTTTTCGCGAAGAAAGGCTGGATTTCGCGGATACGCAGAACATCTGGCTCAGACGCGGCGAGGCGAAGCCGCTGTTCGTGTTTCTCGGCCATACCGACGTGGTCCCGACCGGCCCGCTCGAGGCCTGGCAGTCGCCGCCGTTCGAACCGACGGTCCGCGACGGCCGGTTATACGGACGCGGCGCGGCGGACATGAAAGGCAGCATCGCGGCGTTCACTACCGCGCTCGATCGTTTTCTTGCCGCGCATCCCGATCATGAGGGATCCATCGCGGTGATGATGACCAGCGACGAAGAAGGGATTGCGACGCACGGCGTCGTAAAAGTTGTCGAAGTGCTCGAAGCGCGCGGGGAAAAAATCGACTGGTGCCTGGTCGGCGAGCCTTCCAGCGACAAGAAGATCGGCGACGTGATCCGGGTCGGACGGCGCGGCTCGCTCTGTGCAAAACTGACCGTCACCGGCATTCAGGGCCATGTCGCCTATCCGGAACTGGCCGAGAACCCGATCCACACGTTTGCGCCCGTGCTGAAGGAATTGACCGAGGAAGTCTGGGACCGGGGGAACTCATTTTTTCCGCCGACCAGCCTGCAAGTCTCGAACATTCATTCCGGAACCGGCGCCGAAAACATCATTCCAGGATCGGTCGAGGTGCTGTTCAACCTGCGTTTCTGCACCGAGCTGGACGAGCAGACGATAAAGCAGCGCACGCATGCGATCTTCGACCGCCACGGCCTGAAGTACGATATTCAATGGCGCCTGTCCGGCAATCCGTTCCTGACCGCGAAGGGCAGGCTAATCGATGCCGCGCATGACGCGATCAAAACAGTGACCGGCTACGATACCCACGATGATACCGGCGGCGGCACTTCGGACGGCCGCTTCATCGCGCCGACCGGAGCGGAGGTGATCGAGCTCGGCCCGCTGAACGAGAGTATCCACAAGGTCAACGAGAATGTCGGGCTTGAGGATCTGGAAACGCTGTCCGCGATTTACGAACAGCTTTTGGTCAGGCTGTTGACGTAACCGAAAAGACCTGCCAGGTTTTGAAAACCTGGCAGGTCTTCACATTACGGTATCGACACCGGCGCCGCAACCGGCGCACTCATATCCTGTCTCCGCTCCGCCACCCATAACGGCAGCGCCATCACAAGAAGGCTTCCCAGCCACCAAATCATCTGGCAATTGGTCACGGTATAAATCAGCGCCGTTTGCAGCCGGTCAGCGAAATCGGGATAGGCTTCGATGAAATCGTGGCCGATCATGAAGGCATAGGTTTCGCCGACGATCAATGCCGGCGCCGCCAGGATCAGCACACCGGCCAGCAGCCTGAGCGGCAGCAAAAAAATCACCGCCGCTATCAACATGACCCAGCCTTGCAGCTGGCTATAGGTCAGCGTGGTCATGAAGCCGGCATAGAGCCTGTCCGCGAAAATCGGATAAGCGGTCGGGAAGTTGGTGCCGATCATAATCTGGTAAGTCTCGAAAGCCACCAGCACTGCGCCGGTCAGCGCTACCCAGACACTTAACTGCCGCGCGCCGGGACTCGCATTTCCCGTATCGCCGATCACGCCGGCCAATATCTGCCGCCAATTGCGCTCACCGCCGACAGTACTGAGCGCGATCAAGCCCAGCGCGCCGATCACCGGAATATAAGTCAACGGATACGGAATGTTCAAATAGCGTCCGTTCAAACCCAGCGCCTGCGATTTATAAAAAGCCAGCGAGACAAAGGTCAGAAACAGATAGCGGCTCCAGACCGGCAGGCAGACGCAGCTGCCTGCAACCCGTAACAATTCCGCTCCGCGTTGCAGCAACAGCGCGCCCAGACCCATGCCTAAAGCGCCAACCGACAGCGCATGAAAGCGCTCCAGGTTGTTATAGCTGGTGTACCAGAGATCGGCGGTCTGGTTGACCTGCAAGGCGCTGAGCAGCTGGGCGAAGCCGACAAACGCCAGGAGCGGCAGCGGCGAAAGCGTCCGCAAGCGTCCGGCGTAAAAGCCGACCGCCAGCAGGGTCAGCAGGCCCGCCACCACCACCCGCATCGGCCAGTTCGGATTTTCGACGACCTTGCCGGTCAACGGAAACACCGGCTTGCGATCCACCGAATAAAGCCCCCAGCTCGCGCCGACCACGCCTTCCAGCTTGCTTTTCCAGGGCTGGTTAAACGCCTCGACGATGTTGATGTCGAAGCCGTTTTTATTGGCGACCTGCACCAGCGAGCGGATAAATTTGGCTTCGTTGACCACGCTCGGCACAGCAGGGCCGCGCTGGCGTCCCGCGCTCGGCCAGCCGGACTCGCCGATCAAAATCGGCTTGCCCGGATAGGCATCGCGGATGCGCTGATAATTCTTCACGATATGATCGGCGGTTTTATCGACCGTCAACGGCTCGTCTTCCCAATAGGGCAGGATGTGCACGGTAAAGAAATCGACTTCCTTCGCGATTTCGGGATAGCGCATGTAGAACGACCAGACGTCCGCATAAGACACCGGCTGCTTGACCGCCTGCTTGACCCGGCGGATATAGCTCAACAATTGCTCGGGTTCGAGCTCCCCGCGCAGCAGCACCTCGTTGCCGACGATCACGCGCGTAATCACGTCCGGATACTCGTTCGCCGCCTTGATCAGCGCCGCAATCTCTTCCTCGTTTTCCTTCGCGATCGTCGGACCGCCGATCCAGGCGCCCTGAATCATTTTCAGGCCGTATTTGCGCGCCATCGCCGGCACATCACGAAGCCCTTTCGAACTCGCATAGGTACGGACTGTGTGCGTTTGGCCGGCCAGCAGGCGCAAATCTTCGTCGATTTCCCGAGCGCTCGGAAAGACCAACGTCAGCGGGCTCTGCCCCTCGCGAAACGGCGCGAACGAAACACTGTTGACCTTGCCGTCGGGCACATCGACGCCGGCATCCTGCGGCAGATTGTTCAGCCAGGTAATCAAGGCGTTGACGATCACCACCAATGCGATAAATAAAAAGGTCCGTGCAATTTTCATAAGTGAAGGAAAGCCCTGGTAAAAATTTACCTGCTATCATAGCGCCCGGAGGCTGGGATTGCCAATGGAATAAGCGCCGATCAGGCCTGTGTAAGGCCTGCCGATTCATAGATTTTTAATCCGAATAGACATCAAAACAAATTAACGACTGGACTACAAAATATCATGGTAAAGCAAATAAAATCGCCCCTGCAATTGTTACATTTATAAACCTCAATCCCAACCTGCACGTCAACATCCATGAAAAACTCACTCCGAGCCCTGATCGAACAACCCGGCATTAAAGCCGCTCCCGCCGTATATGATTGTCTGGGCGCGATGGTCGCCGAACAGGCGGGATTCGAATTCATTTTTACCAGCGGTTTCGGCATTTCGGCCACGCTGCTCGGCAAGCCGGACATGGGCTATCTGACCGCCGGCGAGATGATCGATGCGGCCCGCCGGATCTCGGGCAGCGTTTCGATTCCGGTGATCGCGGACATGGACACCGGCTACGGCAATCCGCTGAACGTGATCCGCACGGTCCAGGAAATCGCGAACTCTAAAGTCGCCGGGATCATTCTGGAAGATCAGGAATGGCCGAAAAAATGCGGCCATTTCGAAGGCAAACGGGTGATTCCGGTGCAGGAGCAGGTCGAAAAAATCAGGGCCGCAGTCTATGCGCGCGGCGAATCCAATCTGGTGATCATCGGCCGGACCGATGCCCGCGCGATCGAAGGATTGGAAGGTGCAATTGCCAGAGGCGACCGCTATCTGGAAGCCGGCGCGGACGTACTGTTCATTGAAGCGCCGCAGTCTCGGGAAGAACTGAAAGAAATCGCCCGGCATTTTGCCGGCGTCCCGCTGTTCGCGAATATCATCGAAGGCGGCAAGACCCCGAATCTGTCGGTGCAGGAGCTGGAAGAGATGGGCTACAAGCTGGCGGCTTTCGCGTTATCCGGCTTATTTTCGGTGACACAGGCGCTAAAGGATTGTTTCGGCCGATTGAGGCTGGATGGTTCGACCGAAAATGTCAATAAAGATCTGTCGTTTGAACAATTCAAGGAAGTAATCCATATCGACAAGCAAATCGACCTTGAGAGGAAATTTGGGCTTTTATGAATCAATGGAGACAGTATCGCTTACATTTCTCTCGATAGACAGAGATAGTAGGCAAAAGCACAAAGCCAAATGTTGAAAATAATTTTTGACAGCTGAACCTAGACGAGTGTACAAAAGACCCAGGACTAGTATAGTTAAGGGGCTAGCTTTGAACTGGATAAAGAAATTTATTTCACTATCATTTCCAATTAAATTGATTATCGGCTCTATTGCCAGTGTTATCGCTGGACCTGGGGTGGTGAGTTTTGTAAGCGAATATGCTTCATATTACTACGCGCTAGAAATAGGCGTTAGACCGCCACTCGAAGGCATTCCATACCTTTCTGCTACTACCGCTTTAGTTAGTTTTATATTTGCACTATCTGCTAGTATTGTCTTCATATCAACTAGATGGATGATCAGCAGAATTGGTGGTCAATTTGTAGACTTTGTAGAAAATATTTTACCTATCTTTAGTAAAGGTCTTTACATGGTTAGGTTTTATACTACAGCTGGTGGAAAATTTATTAAAAAAATAAGTGCATCTGATGCGTTAAATTTAATTAAAGGTCTTTCATTTACAAATGTAATCTTTTTGGCAGTTGCCTTGTCTCTTTTACTAATTTGTCTAATTGAAGCATTGCCATTATTTAAAAATATTAATGAAGCTACTTTAGTTATTGGAGTTACTATATATGTAACCGTGACTATTTTTACAATTTGGAGCAATTCCTTTGCATGGGTTTTTGCAGGAATCGCTGTAATAAGTAAAAACGTGCAACTCATTTGTAGTCTTATAGCCTAACCGGGTTTCAACGCTGAACGCTCACGTATCATGAACCTGGAACTCAACACCGCCGAACGTCTTACCCTGCAAGCGCTTTCTCTTCATCACCGGTATGC
>JBPFEE010000037.1:0-47385 GCA_051061095.1 Methylomicrobium sp.
TCCCATCCCGAACTCGGAAGTGAAACCGCTTAGCGCCGATGATAGTGTGGCAGGTTGCCATGCGAAAGTAGGGAATCGCCAAGCGCTTAATCCAAAAACCCAAGCCCAATCAGGCTTGGGTTTTTTTTTGACTGATTTTCAATCGGTCCGATAAAATGAGGCATTATCTGGCAGATCGTTTTGTTTTCATGCAATGCCCTACTGCCTTACATTACCCTTACTCATTTAGCTTGTTGAAAAGCATCATGAAAGGTTTTCACAACCTCAGATTGAACGGTATACCCAGATATCCCAGGAACCTATACGTTTCTCCTGCCTTGGGATCTTTTCGCAAAACGCTCAAACTTTCCGATAGCTTTCTTTGGGATGTTTTATCGCTTGTGGCGGGAGGCATGTATACCCTTGCGTTTGCGCCTTTCAATTTACATTATTCAGTTTTTCCGGCGCTGGCCTATTTGTTCTGGTCCAGTTTGCCGCTATTGCCGAAAC
Source organism: Methylomicrobium sp. (assembly GCA_051061095.1). GTDB lineage: Bacteria > Pseudomonadota > Gammaproteobacteria > Methylococcales > Methylomonadaceae > Methylomicrobium. The sequence continues at coordinate 490 of JBPFEE010000037.1, forward strand.
GCGCGTGTCTAAGGGGATATCTATTCGGGCTTGGACAATTTAGCCTAGGAGTTTCCTGGGTGTATGTGAGTATTCATGACTATGGCGGTGGCGGTGTTTTAGGTTCGCTCATTATTACTGCCTTGTTCGTCGGTTTTTGGTCCTTATTTCCTGCGCTATCCGTTTATTTAACGGCAAAGTTACCGATTAATAAATTCGATCGCCTGATATTCTTTCCGTTGCTGTGGATACTTATCGAGTATTTACGCGGAAATCTTATACTTGATGGGTTTCCCTGGCTACAGATTGCCCACTCACAGCTGGATACCCCTCTAACTGGCTATATTCCCTTATTCGGCAATTATGGGACGGGATTGCTTGCTGCTTTGATAGCTACCTTTCTTATAAAGCTATTTACCCCATCCAGATATTCGAATATTGTTATTATCATTGTTATTGTGATATGGGTTGCCGGTGAGGTTTTGAAATCGATTGAGTGGACACGGCCTATGGGTCCGCCGATCAAAGTGACGTTGGTTCAAGGCAATATGGCGCAGGATAAAAAATGGCTGCCCGAAACTCGAGCCAGCACGATTCTGCAATATATCAGCATGACTGAACAACATTGGGATTCTCAAGTAATCGTTTGGCCGGAATCAGCGGTACCCGCCTATTTGTCCGATGTTTACGAGTCTTTCCTGAGGCCGCTGCATGAGAATGCAAAATCACATCAGACCGATATAATCGTCAGCGTGCCGTCCTACGGCAAGGCAGAAGGCGAGAAATATAATTCAGTCATTACCCTGGGTGAGAATGCAGGAATATACCGAAAAGTTCATTTGCTTCCATTCGGAGAATATATGCCTTGGCAGCCGCTATCGGGCTGGATATTGGGGTATTTCGACTTGCGGTTGAGCCATTTTACTCCGGGCAGTCCGGAGCAACCCTTATTGCGAGCCGGCGGCTACCCTTTTATTACCTCGATTTGTTATGAAGATGCGTTTGCCGAAAACGCACTGCGAGGGGTATCAAAAGCGGCGTATTTGGTCAATGCGACCAATGACGGTTGGTTCGGCAATTCGATCGAACCGCATCAGCATTTGCAGATCGCCCGGATGCGGGCATTGGAAACCGGGCGATATATGCTGCGCTCGACCAATACCGGCGTGACTGCAATTGTGTCTCCGGACGGGCAAATACTAAGTTGGGCGCCTCTATTTAGGGCGACGACATTGACGGGCATGATCCATCCTATGGCCGGTTTGACGCCGTATGCCCATATAGGCGATAGGCCGATAATTATTTTTATATTGTCGTTACTCTTTTTAATGTTGATCATAGATAACTATGAAAAAATCGATAGATTGATTTTAGCCGGAAAATTTCGTCGTAAAGCTTGAGGTTCAAATTTATCGGTCTAGTTACAGCTCAATCCCAACAGCTAAGGTAGTATTAAGTTTTGTGCTATATATTCAGCATGATTTTATTTAATGCTAACTTGCCGTGTTATGACAATTGCTTCCTGTTATCCAATACATCAAAAGAACATTGCTCTATCCTGTATTGTATTGGTAGCGTTGTTGTTTAACGGTTGTGCTACCCAGCAAACTGCATCGCCGCCAGTACAGTTAACCAAACCAAAGAGTCATTTTGTTGAAAATTATAGGCACAAAGCCGCTTATAATCGGCCTTACCGGATTCGTGGAAAAACCTATTATCCGATGACTTCGGCGAAGGGTTATAAAGAAGTGGGTACGGCTTCCTGGTATGGCTCGGAATCAGGAAACCGGACTGCAACCGGGGCAAGGTTCAGGCCGCAAAATCTGACGGCTGCCCATAAAACACTCCCATTACCCTGCAAAGTCAGGGTGACTAACCTTCGCAATGGCCGTTCGGTTGATGTTCTGGTGAATGACAGAGGCCCTTTTAAAAAAGGCAGGCTGATCGATTTATCGAAAGGTGCAGCGAGAAGGTTAGGAATTCGCGGGTTGGCTAAAGTTAAAGTCGAGTATATTAGCAGTCTTCATTGAGCCGGACAATCTTCCGTACTTAGCTCTTCAACTATAGCGTGCTAATCCCAGATGAAATTGGGGATATCCCCGGAACGACATTGATCGGCGTCCCGGTCATTTCTATGCTTTTTTTGGAGTGCCAAACCAGCCGAACGATTCGGCCAGCATCAGGAACACACCCAGATTGATCGCCGCGTCGGCGATATTAAAAGCCGGGAAGTGCGAGTTTCCATAATACACATCAATAAAATCGATCACATAACCGTAAGCTACCCGGTCGATCAGATTGCCGATCGCTCCTCCGAGGATCAGCGATAGCGCTGCTGCGAGCAAGGTTTCGTGTTTTTGCAGTTTAGCGAGCCAGATCGTGATACCTATGCTGATGGTGAGCGCGAGCCCGGAAAAAAACCAGCGCTGCCAGCCCCCGGCTTCGCTTAAAAAGCTGAAAGCCGCGCCGGGGTTATGCACATAGGTCAGATTGAAGAACGGCGACACCGGAATCGATTCATACAATTGCATCGAGGCGTCAATCGCCAGTTTGCTGCCCTGGTCGAGCAGCACCGCGAGTAAGGTTAACCAAAGCCATTTCAACATCGGCATCATCACGCAAATTGACGGATTTCGCCGGCACCGGCGATGTTGTCAACGCAACGTCCGCAAAGCTCCGGATGCTCGGCATGCGTGCCGACATCATAGCGCTGATGCCAGCAGCGTATGCATTTTGGTTGTTCCGAAACGAGCACCTTCACGCGGACGCCCGGAATGTCGGTCGAGGTCGCATCGTCCGGGCAGAATTGCTCGGCAATCACCGACGCGTCGGAGGTGATCAGCACGAAACGCAGTTCGTCGGCTAAAAGATTCAATGCCGTGAAATAATCGCTGCTGCAATACAGCTCGATTTCGGCATTCAACGACGCGCCGATGTCGCCTTTCGCACGGCTTTTTTCGAGTTCCTTGCTGACCGCGGTGCGAACGGCCATCACTTTCAGCCAGGTCTCCCGGTTGATGGCTGCGCCCGCATCGAGCTGGGTCAAACCGTGGTACCAGGTTTCGAGGAACACCGATTCGCTCCGAGCGCCCGGCATGAAATGCCAGATTTCCTCAGCGGTATAGCTGATGATCGGCGCGAGCCAGCGCACCAGCGCTTCCAGCACATGATACATCGCGGTTTGCGCGGAGCGCCGGGCCAGACCGTCCGTCTTCGCCGTGTATTGGCGGTCCTTGATGACATCCAGGTAAAAGCCGCCGAGATCGATCACGCAAAAATGATGCACTTTTTGAAAAATCGTCTGGAATTGATAAGTCTCGTAGGCGGCCTTGATCTCTTCCTGCAACTGCCAGGCGCGGTCCATGACCCAGCGGTCCAGCGCCAGCAATTTTCCGGTCTCGACCAGATGCTGAGCCGGTTCGAAGTCGTTCAGGTTCGACAGCAGGAAACGGGCGGTATTGCGTAAGCGCCGATAGCCGTCGGCGGTCCGGTTCAGAATTTCGGCCGACACGGTCATTTCGCCGCGATAATCGGCCGAGGCGACCCACAAGCGCAAAATGTCCGCGCCGAGGTCTTTCATCACCGATTGCGGCGCGACCACGTTGCCTTTCGATTTGGACATTTTCTTGCCTTCCGCATCGACCGTAAACCCGTGCGTCAGCACGGCCTTGTACGGCGCAACATCGTTCATCGCCGTCGAGGCCAGCAGCGATGACTGGAACCAGCCGCGATGCTGGTCCGAGCCTTCCAGATACAAGTCGGCAGGGAAGGTCAATTGATCGCGGCGGTCGAGCACGCAGGCATGGGTCACGCCGGAATCGAACCAGACGTCCAGCGTATCGTTGCTCTTGTCGTAATATACCGCGTCTTCGCCCAGCAAATCGGCCGGATCGAGATCGAACCAGGCATCGATGCCGCGTTCCTCGATCTGTTTGGCGATCGGTTCGATCAATTCGATCGTGCGCGGATGCAGTTCGCCGGTTTCCTTGTGAGTAAAGAAAGTGATCGGAACGCCCCAGGTGCGCTGGCGGGAAATACACCAGTCCGGACGGCCGTTCAGCATGCTTTCGATACGCGCCTGGCCCCAGTCCGGAATCCAGTCAACGCGCCTGACTTCGCCCAACGCGGTGTCGCGCAGACGGTTCTTCTCCATCGAGATAAACCATTGCGGCGTCGCACGGAAGATGATCGGCGTCTTGTGTCGCCAGCAATGCGGATAGCTGTGCTCGATCGCATGGTGGTGCAGGAGCTTGCCGTTCGCCTCCAAAACTTCCAATACATGCTCGTTGGCCTTGAACACATGTTCGCCGGCGAACAGTGGGGTATTCGGCAAGAATACGCCGTCCCCGCCAACCGGATTATCGACCGGCAATCCGTATCTGAGGCCGGCGACATAGTCTTCCTGGCCGTGGCCGGGAGCCGTATGGACGGCGCCGGTGCCCGCGTCGGTCGTGACGTGATCGCCGAGTATGATGGGCACTTGCCGCTTGTAGAAAGGGTGATGCAATAACTGATGTTCGAGCGCTGAGCCCTTGCAATAGGCGATCACCTGCGGATTGTCGATGTTGTAGCGCGACATCGCGTCTTTCAGCAGTGCTTCGGCAATGACAAGGCGCTCCTTAACGCCCTCTTTTGCGCATTGCACGACCGCATAATCCAGTTCAGGATTCAGCGCGACGCCCTGGTTCGCGGGCAGGGTCCATGGTGTTGTGGTCCAGATGACGACTGACAGCGGGCCTTCGCCTTCGTGCCCATTCACATGATGGCAATTGCCCAATAAAGCCTCGGGATCGACCGCTTCAAAACGTACGTCGATCGCCGGCGAATGCTTGTCTTCGTATTCGACTTCCGCTTCGGCCAGCGCGGAACCGCAGTCGGTGCACCAGTGGACCGGCTTCGCGCCGTGCGCGATATGGCCTTTCGCGAGGATCTTGCCGAGCGAGCGCACGATATCCGCTTCAAATGCAAAATCCATCGTCAGATAAGGATTGTCCCAGTCGCCGAGAATGCCGAGCCGGACGAATGCTTCCTTTTGCAGCGCGACCTGTTTACCCGCATACTCGCGGCAGGACTTGCGGAACTCGGACGGCGTTACCTTGACGCCGGCCTTGCCGACTTTCTTTTCGACCATCAGTTCGATCGGCAGGCCGTGGCAGTCCCAGCCGGGCACATAAGGCGCATCGAAACCCGCCAGCGTTTTCGACTTGACGATGAAGTCCTTTAATACCTTGTTCACCGCATGGCCGATATGGATTTCGCCGTTCGCATACGGAGGGCCGTCATGCAATACGAACTTCGGTCGCCCGGCTGCGGCTTCACGGATCTTTTGATACAGTTTGGATTCGTTCCAGATTTTCAGCCGTTCCGGTTCGCGCTGCGCCAGGTTCGCTTTCATCGGGAAAGCGGTCGTCGGTAAATTAAGCGTTTTTTTATAATCCATAGTCATAAGCGTTTGAATCGGCAAAAATCTTTTGAGTGATGGCCACATCTTTCTCGATCTGGGCCTTCAGTTTTTCGAGGGAATGAAAACGCATTTCATCGCGGATTTTGTGTTTGAAATGCACTTCCACATAACGCCCGTAAATTTCCCGGTCGAAGTTGAATAAATGGGTTTCGAGGATAACTTTCGAACCGCCGTCGACGGTCGGCCGCGTGCCGACATTCGCGATGCCCTGAATTTCTTCGTCGCCGAGCCCCGTCATCGTGACCGCGAAAACGCCTTGAAGCGGAGTATTCTTTCGATGCAATTTGATATTGGCGGTCGGAAAACCCAGCGCCCGGCCGCGTTTTTCGCCGTGCACGATTCGGCCGCAGACCGAATAACAGTGGCCCAATAATTGTTCCGCCTGTTCAAGATTACCGGCCGCCAGCGCATCCCGAATCAGGGTGCTGCTGACCCGGAGGCCTTCGACATAAAACGAACCGGTATCTTCTACCATGAATCCCCATTGCCGGCCTTTCTCCTGCAGCATGGCAAAATTGCCGCGCCGCGCCTTGCCGAAATGAAAGTCGTCGCCGATCACCAAATGCTTGACGTTCAGTTTCTTGATCAGAATGTCCTCGATAAATTTTTCGGCATCCAGATCGGCAAGTTGCCGGTTGAAACGGGCAATCAGCAAATAATCGATCGGAAGATCCGAAAAACCGATTACTTTTTCGCGTAAGCGCATCAGCCGCGACGGGGCATTGTTGCCGAGAAAATATTCCAGCGGTTGGGGTTCAAAAATCATTACTACTACCGGAAGTTCTGTCGCCCGGCCTTTTGCGGCAAGTTTTTCTATTACCGCGCGGTGCCCCAGGTGCAAGCCGTCGAAATTTCCGATCGTGAGCACACAGCCCCGATCGAGCGGTTCCACATGGGATAGTCCCCTAATTACACGCATGATGAATGCTTGGAAAATGCGAGTCGGAGGGGAATCGTTTCCGCCGTTACCCAATAAGGCATAATATGACCCGTAACGGCAGACTCAGAAAAAGCATAAATCATGCGTTTCCCTTAATTAAAACTGCTGATTTTATCATGATTTACGCGCTAAGGGTGGCGCCGCTTGCGATTTTGAATATTCTGCGGCGGAGCGGTCACGGTCGCTTCGCGACGCTATATCACTTTTTAGGCGCCGGAGCGCTCGGCGGCGTATCCGTTGCAGGAACCGGAACGGGCACCGGCGCGGGCTCAACGATTTTCGCCGGGCTTTCCTTCAGCGCTTTCTCTTCTTTTTCACGTTTCACCCCTTCGCCGTACATCGTCACCGTAATCATGATCAGAATCGGCGTGATCATCAGGATCATAAAGCGGCTAGGCTCTTTCAGGAAGAAAAGCGCCCATTTCGGTTTGATCATCCCGATCACGAAAAAAAGAGCCGTAAATGCCGCCATATGGAAAGAATAAAATATCATATTGAATTACCAGAAAAAATGTTCAAAAAAGGTAATGCCGGAGAGTCGGTCCCGTCTTCTGTAACCGTATACTATATCATTATCCCTGGATGAAATTAAACTTCGCGCCAAGCTGCAGGCACGCTGAAAACACATTGCTGTAAGCCCCCGTTTCCTTTTCAGAAACAAGCCAAGTTTGTACTGGAAAATCAATGGGTTCTTATGGTATAAGGGCAAAAAATTCTGGGGGTTTTATAAAAAGAACCCATGGTAAATAGGTGCAAATTGATCGATAGACTATTCTTTACCTGAGTTTTTAATTTAACCTTTCGGAGGCCTCATGGGCGGTTTTGGAGTATTTGTCTTAGCATTATTGGTTTTGGCTGTATTAGGCGTATTTCTCGCGGTCAAGTCGGTTCCGCAGGGTATGGAATATACGATCGAACGGTTTGGCCGCTATACCAATACATTGACACCGGGATTAAACATTATCGTCCCATTAATCGATCGGGTCGGCCGTAAAATGATCATGATGGAGCAGGTGATGGATGTGCCGTCGCAGGAAGTGATCACCAAGGACAACGCGATGGTCACTGTCGACGGCGTGGTGTTTTATCAGGTAATGGATGCCGCCAAGGCCGCCTATGAAGTCAGCAATCTCGAATGGGCGATCCTGAACCTGGTGATGACCAATATTCGGACGGTGATGGGGTCGATGGACCTGGACGAGCTGCTGTCCCGCCGCGACGACATCAATGCGCGCCTGCTGACGGTGGTCGACGACGCGACGACGCCTTGGGGCATCAAGGCCACCCGAATTGAAATCAAGGACATTGCGCCGCCGAAAGATCTGGTCGAAGCAATGGGCAAACAAATGAAAGCGGAACGGCTGAAACGCGCCTCGATCCTGGAAGCGGAAGGACTCAGGCAATCCGAAATCCTGCGCGCGGAAGGCGCTCAGCAAGCGGCGGTTCTGGAGGCCGAAGGCCGTAAGGAAGCCGCCTACCGGGATGCCGATGCGCGCGAGCGGTTGGCGCAGGCCGAAGCACGGGCGACCCTGATGGTGTCCGAAGCGATCGGCAAGGGCGATTTGAACGCAATCAATTATTTTGTCGCGCAAAAATACATTGAGGCCTTGCAAAATGTCGCATCTGCCGACAACAGCAAATTGATCCTGATGCCGCTCGAAGCGTCGAGCGTGATCGGCGCATTGGGCGGCATTGGCGAACTGGCCAAGGAAGCGATGGGCAAGCATGCCAAAAGCGCATAGGAAAAAACGATGAGCGAATTCGATTTTGTCTTCTGGTACTGGTGGATACTGGCGCTGATTCTTTTGGTGATCGAACTGGTAGTGCCGGGCTTCTTTTTCTTGTGGATGTCGGCAGCCGGATTTGTAACCGGCTGCCTGGTCCTGCTGTTTCCAGGGACGCCTGAGAATTTTCAGATCTTCGAGTTCTCGGTGTTGTCGATTGCGGCGATCGCGGCCTGGCGGCTTTATATCAAAAAACACCCGATAGAAAGCGACAGTCCGCTGCTAAACAAGCGCGGCGCCCAATATATCGGGCGCGTTTTCAATCTCTACGCACCGATCGAGAACGGGCAGGGCAAGATCAAGGTGGACGATACGATATGGAAAGTACACGGACCCGATTGTCCGATAAAGTCGAAAGTCCGGGTAATTGCGGTGAACGGCACCGTGTTCGAGGTTGAGAAAGTGGAATAGTTTACTCAGGGAGTCTTGAAGGGTGCGCACTGCACACTTTTACGGTTGCGGCGCGGCTGAAATTGCCACGAAATCGTCGATCCGGTTGCTGTCCGATTCGATCAGCAGCGCTTTCTGCGGCCGGCTCAATTTTTTAAGGCACAGTTCGCGTCGGGTCGCGGAACTGCGGTCATGTGCGGATTCCACATAAACGAGCCGCCACGGCTGCCGGCCATAGAAATATTTGGCGCCGCGCCCGTTGGCATGCTGCTCGAATCGACGCCGCACGTCATTGGTGATGCCGGTATAAAGCGAGTCGTCGCTGCAATGGATGATATAGACGAACCAAGTCATGGGCGGCTTATACCGCGGAGCCGAACAGATTACCGACACCGGCAGTCAAGCCCATCGCCAGCGCACCCCAGAAAGTGACGCGAACCGCGCCTTTGATCAAACTGGAACCCCCCGTATAAGCCGAGACGAGGCCCAACAACGCCAGAAATAACAGCGATGACGAAGAGACCATTAGAGCGGTTTCGGGGGCGGGCGTGAATAGCGCGATCAGTAAAGGGAGTGTTGCACCAATCGCGAACGTAAATGCAGAGGTTAGGGCTGCCTGGATCGGATGGGCGGACCCCTGTTCCGAAATGCCCAACTCTTCAAAAGCATGAGCGCCGAGCGCGTCATGGTCCATCAACTGGCTTGCGACTTGTTCGGCAAGCAGCGCATCGAGACCGCGCCGGATATAAATTTCGGTCAGCTCGTTCAGCTCATACGGGTGGTTTTCCTCAATTTCCTTGCGTTCGCGCGCCAGATCGGCCTTTTCGGTATCGGCTTGCGAACTGACCGAAACATATTCGCCGGCCGCCATCGACATCGCGCCCGCGGCGAGCCCTGCCACGCCGGCAAGCAAAATGTCGTGCTGAGTTGCATGTGAAGCCGCAATTCCCACGATCAAACTGGCCGTCGAGACGATGCCGTCGTTGGCGCCCAATACGGCGGCCCGAAGCCATCCGGTTCGATGCGTGCGATGAGCTTCGGAATGATGAGATTGCATGAGGGTTTCCAGGTTAACGTAAGCAGTCTTCAGGCAAAAGCAGACTGTTGATTTGGGCTTTGACCCGGTTTGCGGCTTGTTCCAGCGCTTTCTTTTCCGAGCGATTCAGGCAGGGATGAAGATGGCGAATGACGCCGCGCCGTCCGACTACGACCGGTATACTGAAACAATTGTCCCGAATTCCGAGCCAATCATCAAGATAAGTGCTGAGTGGAATGGTCCGGTGCGAATCGTAGACAATGGCGCTTATCACTTCGCAGGTTGCGGTGGCGATCGCGAAGTTGGTGTAGCCTTTGGCGTTATAAACGTCGAACCCGGCATTGTAGACAGCATTGAATATATCGCGGTGCGAGGGATTGTCGCCGATATGCTCGCTCCCCATCGAGGCGGTGCTGAACAACGGGAACTGGTTCGGCCCGTGTTCGCCGAGGATATAGGCGCGTAAATCGTCGGGATGGATCTGTTGTTCTATCGACAGGAACGATCTGAAGCGGGCCGAATCGACCAGAGTGCCGATTCCGAAGATGTTTGAGGCCGGCAAGCCCGAAATCTGCGTCGCCAGATAAGTCAGGATATCGACCGGGTTCGTGATAACGATCAGGACTGCCTCCGGATTGTTGCGAGCCAGCAGCGGAATCAACTGCCGGAACAACTGCACATTGGCGGGGCCAAGTTCCATGCGCGTTGTCATGTGGCCAGCTAAGGGCGTCGAGGCTGTCACGACCAGTATATCGCAGTTCCCGGCTTCTTCGAGCGAGGCGCTTTCGATCCTCATCGCGCGTTCGCAAAAAGCCAGCGTATGCTGTAAATCCAGCGCATCGCCCCGAGCCTTAGCAAGATTCCTGCCGGCCAGCACCAGATGGTCGCAAAGGCCTTTCAGCACCAGCGCGTAGGCGATGGTCGATCCGACCTGGCCGGTGCCGATAATGGCAATTTTCATAGGTGGGCGACTCTCATACGGCGTGAGATGACTATGCTATCGAAAAAAAAGGGTGGGCGGAAAACTCTGCCCACCCCCGTTTGTTGATCAACCGTTCACTATCACGCCGTCGCCTCGGCCGCTTTTTCGTTCGACTCAGGCTTGCGAGTGTTCTGCAGGGTGTTCAATATCACGTCGGCCGCTTTTTCGCCGATCATATAGATCGAGGACACGATGAAGAAGCCGGGAATCTTTGGGAATACCGAGGCGTCGACGACGCGCAGGCCTTCAATTCCGCGAACGCGGAACTGGCTGTCCAGTACCGCCATCGGATCGTTGTCGGCCCCGATTGGGCAGGTGCAGGAGGCATGATGGCCCCACGCATTGTAGCGAACGAAGTCGCGCAATTGCTCGTCGGTTTGCACGTCCTTGCCGGGCGCGACTTCTTCGGCCAGGATGCCTTGATCGTACAGAGGCTTGGCAATGCTGCGCACGAATTTGACGCCCTCGACGACCGAATCGAGATCCTGGCCTGCGGTGTCGTTGCCTTCTTCGAAATAGCGGAAGTTGATATAGGGCCGGTCGCGCGGATCGCTGGAGGTCAGTCTGACTTCGCCGGCGCGGTTGACCGTGTGCGCTTTCAGTACAGCCCAGGTCAGATAGTTCAGATTGTCCTTGATCAATTTCGAGTAGCCGGGGAAATAACCTTTAAAATATCCCAATACGGCGAAGCAAAACAAATCGGGCAACGGCCGCTCGGTAACCGAGCGCTTGATCACCGCCAGTACCGCGCCGTTGGTCGTGTAAACGCCTTTATTTTCGTTCTTCCAGTCATTATATTGCGGATCGCCGGGCGAATATTTCGCGTCTTTCAAAACTTCCCAGTCCTGATTCATTCTGTTCACGACGCCGACTTCGTAACGGTCCTGCAGGTTGATGCCGACGCCGGGCAAGTGATGCTTGACCGGAATGCCGTGCTTTTGCAGTTCTTCCTTCGGGCCGATGCCGGACAGCATCAACAGTTGCGGCGTATTATAGGCGCCGCCTGCCAGGATCACTTCTTGGGACGCATGGACGGTGCGCAGTTCGCCGGGTTTGTCGCTCGGATTGGCGTGCGCCTTGTAGAGTTTTGCGCCTTTCTGGTATTCGACGCCGATGGCACGGTTGTTGCCGTCGAGAATCACCTTGGTAACCAGCGCATCCAGTTCGATGGTCAGATTGCCCGGATATTTCTGCTGTACGACGAGCAGTCGTTCCCGGGTGCTGTGGCGGCGGCCGTTTTTGGTCGCCAGAGGCGGATAGCGCAGTCCCGTGGCGTTTTCCTTGACCAGGCGCCAGTCGTTCGGGTCTGCGAGTCCCTTGAAGAGCCATTTCAGCCGGTCGAAATGGTCCGGCAATTTTTCCGCGGCTTTGATCGCGGAGTCCAATATCGCTTCCACAAGTTTTTTATCTTTTGCCAACGCTTCGAGCGGCAGCGCGGCTTCGGTCTGGAACCAGCCTTTAAAGCCGTGGCGTGAAGGATTGACGCCGAGTAGATTGGCGAGCCTGCGAAGAATCGGCCGATGCTCGCAATTTTCCATCAATTCGAAATATTTCCGCATGTTGTCGGCTTTCCAGGAAGCATCGCCGGTCAATTCGGCGACCTCGTCCCAGTCGGCGTTGTGCGGATAGACCGTGATCATTGCGTTATGCGCGGTGCAGCCGCCAAGGCAGCCGGCGCGCGGGTACAGCACGCCTTTCTCGTCCGGAGTATATTTGGGGTCCTGGGCCTGAATCGATTCGGTTTCGTAATGGCGAACGAAAAAATCCCAGCGCATCGCTTCGTTTTCGGTCGAAAACGGATGGAAAACCGGCACATCGTAATCGGCGGGCAGGCGTTTTTCGCCGGGGAAGGCCAAATTGTCGCCCTGGAGCTGTTTCGGGTCGCCGCCGGCTTCCAGCACCAGCACTTTTTTGCCGCGTTCGGCGAGACGTGCGGCCACTGTGCCGCCGCCCGCGCCCGAGCCGACGACGATATATTCGTAAGTTGCGTTCGATACTGTCATGATTGTTTCCTGATCTAATAAGTGAAAGCCGCCTTAATCCGGGATCGAGGCGGCTTCCATGGCTCTGTATTTGATATGTCGTTGAAGAGGGGCAGCGTCATGCTGCCCCGTTTGAAAACCGAAAACTTAGAATGTCTTCAGGAATTCGATCAATGCTTTCTTGTCGGCATCGCTCAGGCCCGGCTCCTTATCGGCTTCCTTGAAATACTCGGTGCCGAAATAATGGCCGCGGTTGACGATGTAGTCAGGGCATTTGCTGGCTTTGACCAGTGGATCGGCCAGGTTCGTAAAGACCTTGGCGGCTTCTTCGTCGGTCGCATTCTTCGGCAACGCTTTCAAGTCGCGCTTGATCTTAAACAGCAACTCTACTAGCTCGAGTCTGTGCTTGAAGCGGTCGATGAAGCCGTCGCGGCGGTCCAGGTCGATGTTGGTCAAGAGATTGACCGGGGTGCCTTTAGGAATCGGACCCAGTTCCAGCCCTTGTTCGCCGGCGAATTTGCCGCCGTCGATTTTGCCGATCAGCTTGTTCAACCACTCCGGCAGATAACCGGACGGAACCCTGAGGTAGCTGGGCGCGAAGGTTCTGTCGATCCAGCCTGGCAGCATTTTGCCGTTCGCGGTTTGGTACTGGATATTGCCTTTACGTTTTTCCGGCCACAGCAATTGCTCGATCGAATTGTCGAACGATTGCAGTCTGTCCGCGACCGCAGGGCTCGGGTTGAACTCGCCGAGCGCGTTATTCAGCAGGAACGGCGCGGTCGACCATACGCTGACCAGGGAGGCCGGACGGGTAAAGCCGCGGCCGCCGCCCGGCATATCGAATTCCCAAGGCTTGCCGGTCATGGGATGATGGACCGTGAATTTGCCGACCGACGGCAGATTCTTGTAGGACTGCGAGGTGAAATCGTTCCAGATGTTGCCCTCGATCCCATTGGTCGCGAGCGGACTGCAGGCGTTGGTTTCGAGCAGCGTGACCGGGATGCGCAGATCGGTAGAGAGGAAGTTGTCCTGCAGGAAGTCATCCTTTTTGACGATTTCGTCGATCGCTTTCTTGAACTCGTCAGTTTGCGTCCAGCGCCAGTAATTACCCCAATATTTCAGGTAATCCTTGCCGACGCCGCCGTTCGGGAAGAAGCTGTAGGCCTTTTCCGGCAGCTTGCTGGAATGGCAGCGCGCGCAGCGTTCGCCGAAGACTTCCTTGCCGCGGGTCAGCACCGCTGTGTCCTTGGTCAGGTGCTGGTCGCCGCCGGGGGCGTTTTTCAGCAAGTCGGGGCGGGTGGCGGCGACAAAGAACAGCGCCAAATCCGGCGTTTGCGCTTCATTGGCCTGCCAGTAGGTCGAGTTTTTACGCGACTGTTTGATCGTAATCGGCGTGATGGGCTTGCCGCCGATCAATGGATTGAAGTGCGTCAGCCAGTCTTCGCTAAACAGGCCGATGTTGATGAAAACGCGGTTCAGCGCGCCCAGTGCTCCGACCGAATCGGCGCCGTCTTTCAGCACGCGCGGCGTGAAGACGGTATCGGGGGCTTTATAGAACTCGGTCAACGGTCCGGACTTGACGTAATCATTGAATTGCCGGTTGTTCAGGCTGCCGCCGCCGAGTTTTTCCTCGCCGAATTTTTGCGCATTCAACAACCGCGGCACCAGATTGTAGACCGCGTTCATCGTGCGAGGATTGTTGATGTAGTCGCTCGAAATCAGCGAAGTGTCCAATGCGCCAGGGCGAGAGGTGGCGAACAGTTGGAATGGGAAAGCGGACGGATCGGCTTCCCAGGAGAAGATCCGGTCGATCCAGAAATATTGCGCGCCCGGGTTCGAATTCAGGTTTTCCCATTTCGGATTTTCGGGGTCGGCAGGCGGATTGGCCGGGTTCGGACCGACATGGCAAAAGCCGCAGGACATCCCGACGCGGTAAGGGCGGACCAGGTTCTTGTTGTTGTAATAGCTCGGATCGGTGTAGAAACGTTCGGGATCCCAGGCTTTTTCGGCCTTCTCGTCGAAGTCCGGGTTCGGGAACAAACGCAGGCCGACGATGCCGGTCGCATAGCCGTAGTAGGAGCCGGCCGGAATATTTTTTCCGCGCGCCCCGTATTTGACGCCGGGGTATTTTTCTTCGTTTTCGAACGGGTCGGGCTCACAGTCTTGAGCGCGCACGTCAAGCCAGAGTCCGTAGCGGTCTTTGCGCGGGCCGGTGCCTTTTTCGAAGCAGGGTTCGTTGACCAGGCCCAGATAGTTCCAGCGGTTGCTGCGGCTGAATTTGAGGTTGGGATGGTTCGACAGGGTTTTCAGAAAATCGAGGTTGCCGACGCTGCGGTAACTGATCGTGTCCCAGAGGCGGTCATTGCCCGCGGTCCAGACGATCCAGTTGTTGCGACCGGTCGCGACGCTCTTGACCGCCTGTTCAGGGGTAATGCCGGGCACGAACGGCGCCAGCGTCTTGGCCAGTTCCTCAGGATTTTTGGTGACACCGTAGTCCATATCGCGGAAATAATCCTCGTCCGCTCCTTTCAGGCTGGCGGCGTCGCGTTTCACGCACATCGCCTCGTCGATTATTTCGCCCTGTTGGTTTTTGCAGACATTGCTGCTAAAAAGTGCCGCTATGCCCGCGCTGCTGTAGCCGGCAAGGCCGATAAAGCCGGTGCCGGTCAGCATCAGCGCAAGGGCTGATTTTTTCAGTTTCATATTTATTCTCCCCAGTTAAATTGAAAATCCTGCAAATGGTTGGCATCCCTGAAATGCGGTGTGGTTTGGTTGACCTCCGTTGAAGAAGTGATTTTATTAAGGTGATTGATAATTGTTATTATTGTAAAACCTTCAGAGATTCAACAAAGTGCACTGGATCAGCTTTTGCTGATTTTTTCAGCGCTGCCTCTTTGCAGTTCCGGATTTTTTTCCAGCATATCTCGGTTGCGGTCTGAAACTGATCAGTTTTCAGCGATTCCTGCCCAAACTCAGTTAGAATATCCCTTAAGTTGTTAATGCAACGATCTCAAGTTATAGTTTGTTTTTCTTAAGTTATTCTTACGTCTAAATTGGGTTGTCTATACCATGGCCTAACTAATCCTTCAGATTGTGTACCTAACAGGGAAATTTTGTCAACTATGGAATATCATCAATGCAAATAAAAATTATCTTGATATATCATGGTGTTGTAAGCAAATGCTTACATTATTTTGACTTGCAGATTGGGTCGTTCTGAATGGCACGGCGGCAAGGAGTTTAGAACGATGCCGTTCCTAGTAAAATGGGTTGAGCAATGCGAAGAGCCGGCGAGGAATATTGCGGTAGAGACGCCAGCAGGCCCTTTGCTGTTAACGGTGCGCGGGGACGTCATCATCAATACCGACTGGATCACTGAGATAGGCGGCAATATCCCCGGAGACAACGATTGGCAAAACCTTTTCGACGCTTATTGGCATGATGAGAATAAACATATCGAAGTTAAACTGCTGAGGCAGGGCACGCCTTACCGTCGCCGGGTGTGGGCGGAGTTGTGCCGAATCCCGTGCGGCGAGAGGCGAAGTTATGCCGCCTTGGCGCTTACGCTGGGCTCTTCGCCCCGGGCGGTCGGCAATGCCTGCCGCGACAATCCGTACGCGCCGATCATTCCCTGTCACCGCGTCGTTTCGTCTTCCGGCCTGGGCGGTTATTGCGGCGTTACCGAGGGCGCTTTGATGGACATCAAAATCAAACTGTTACGGTTCGAGGCGGAACATTGCCGATGAAAGCCGCGGATGCGATCGATCAGTATCTGGATGCCGCCTGGGCCGAGCAGGGGCTCAGCGAAAATACGCTGGCCGCCTACGGCAGCGATTTACGGATTTTTGCCGACTGGCTGAAAGGCAAACCGATGCTCGAAGCCGATGGCGACCAGTTATCGCGGTTCCTCGCTTTCCGTTATCAGCAAGGCATCGGCAGCCGCTCTACCGCACGCATTCTGTCGACCTTGCGCGGTTTTTACGGATATTATCTGCGCGAAAACCGGATCAGCGCCGATCCGACCGCGCTGATCGAATCGCCCTATATCGGACGTCCATTGCCGCAGTCATTGTCGGAAAAGGATGTCGAACGCTTGCTCAAAGCGCCCGAGGTTTCGAATGCGCTCGGCCTGCGCGACAAAACGATGCTCGAAATGCTGTATGCGACAGGTCTCCGGGTGTCCGAACTGGTCGGGCTCAAGTTCGAGCAGATCAGCTTCCGCCAGGGCGTGGTCCGAGTCACCGGCAAAGGCAGCAAGGAGCGGCTGGTTCCGGTCGGCGAAGTCGCGATGAGCTGGCTCGAAAACTACATGAATCAGGCGCGGCCCGACATTCTCGGCGCGCGGCAATGCGATTATCTGTTCGTGACCAATCGAGCGGAGGGGATGACCCGGCAGGCCTTTTGGCATATCATCAAGCGCCATGCCAAAAAAGCCGGCATCGGCAAGGAACTGTCGCCGCATACCCTGCGCCACGCTTTTGCCACGCATTTATTGAATCATGGGGCCGATTTGCGCGTGGTGCAGCTGTTGCTCGGCCATTCCGACCTGTCGACGACGCAGATTTATACGCACATTGCGCGCGAACGGCTGAAAGATTTACATTCCAAATATCACCCCAGAGGCTAATAAAAAATGACACAACAGATTCACCAGACCGCTTATATCGCTCCCGACGTCACGCTTGGCGACGGCATTATCGTCGGTCCGTTCGCGGTGATCGAAAGCGGCGCGGTGCTCGGCGACCGCTGTCAGGTCGGCGCGCATGCGGTCGTGCACGGCCGTGTCCGCATGGGTTCGGGCAATATTCTTCATCCGCATGCGGTGTTGGGCGGCCTGCCCCAGGATACCGGCTTTAAAGCCGAAACGGCGACCTGGCTGAGCATCGGCGACAACAATGTGTTCCGCGAAGGCTTCACCGCGCATCGCGCGACGAAAGAAAACGGCGAAACACGGATCGGTTCCGGCTGTTATTTCATGAACAACAGCCATGTCGCGCACGACTGCACGATCGGCGACAAAACGATCTTTGCGAACAATGTCGCGATCGGCGGCCATGTCGAAGTCGGCAACAATGTGTTCATGGGCGGCGCAGTCGTCGCGCACCAATTCTGCCGGATCGGCGCGTACGCGATCGTGCAGGGCACGACCGGCCTGAACATGGACGTGATTCCTTTCATGCTGGTCGGCGGCCGACCGGCGCGGCATTACCGGCTGAATACGGTCGGTTTAAAAAGGGCAGGGATTACCGGCGAGCGTTACAACGTGCTGTCGGCGGCGTTTCGCTTGCTGAAAAATAAAAAAAGTCTGGATGATTTGGAAGAAACCGAGGAATTGAAGTTTTTGAAAAACTGGCTGGCCGTCAAGTCAAAGCGGGGGCTGCACGGGTTTGTCGATATTTCAGCCGATTAATGTAGGGTGCGCATCGCGCACCATTTTCCTTTGCGGACATAACCGCATGGCAATGATCCGTCCAAATTGGTGTCTGCCGCAATATCGAAGCTTATGCCGAATTCAGGCGTCAAAGAAGGTGCGCGGTGCGCACCCTACGCCGACATTAAGGATTTGAATAGACGATGCCGAACGATTTATTGTCACTGGCCGACCAGTTGGGCCAGCAATTGAGCAAGAGGGGCCAAATGCTGGCCCTGGCCGAATCCTGCACCGGCGGCTGGATTGCGCAAAGCGTGACTGAAATTGCCGGCAGTTCGGCATGGTTCGACCGAGGCTTCGTGACATACAGTAACGCCGCGAAAACGGCGATGCTCGGCGTCCGTGAAAGCACTTTGCAGCAGTATGGAGCGGTCAGCTCGCAAACCGCCTCCGAAATGGTTGCGGGCGCATTGAAGTTCAGCGATGCGGACATGGCTTTGGCCGTAACCGGCATCGCCGGGCCCGGCGGCGGCACCGCTGAAAAGCCGGTCGGACTCGTATTCATAGCCTGGCAAACGCGCGGGCAGCCGTGCCGTTGCCTGGAACAGCACTTCGAAGGCGATCGGCACGCGGTGCGCCGGCAGACCGTGCAAAAAGCATTGGAGTGCCTGCTCGACGAATTTCATACGGATTCTATGGCGGAGAATTCTTCCTGAGCGCTACCCATGACCTTAAAATCGGAATAACCTCCTTTTCGAATTCGTTGTGGCATAGGCTGCCAAGTCATTGATAGGGTATCAATCACAAATAAACAGTGTACAACTGTGTCGATAAAGTTCGCGGATTCGTAAAATAAGCATAAAAAACCATAAATATTTGCTGAGTATGAGGACGTTCCTTGTGGGAACCAGGGGTGCTGCCGGTTTGCAGTTCTTCGATCAGGTGTTTTATAGTGAAGGATTGATTTTTGCCGACTCAGGAGAAGCCGCCCTTGACCGAGATGATGACCGTCCATGAGGTCGCCGATTATTTGCGCGTCAAAGAGCGCAAAATTTACGATCTGATTACCCAGAAGCAGATTCCCTGCACCCGCGTGACCGGCAAATGGCTGTTTTCACGGCATCTGATCGATCTCTGGCTGATGCGGAACAGCGAATCCAGCGTTCAGGAAATGCGCTTTTTGAGCGTGCCGGAAATCGTCGTCGGCAGCCACGATCCGTTGCTCGAATGGGCGCTTCGCGAAAGCGGCATGCCCATGGCGATGCAGACCACCGGCAGCCTGGAAGGGCTGAGCCGATTCGCCGCCGGCGAGGCAATGATGTGCGGCATGCACGTGCTCGATGTCGAGAGCGGCGAATACAATCTGCCGATCGTCAAAAGCACCCTGCTTGAAGACGAAGCCGTAGTGGTGGAGTGGGCTTGGCGCGAGCAGGGACTGATCGTCGCCAAGGGCAATCCCCTCCGCATTCGCAGCCTCGCGGATCTGGCTGCAAAGAAAGCCCGGCTGATCGGCCGGCAGCAGGGTTCGGGCAGCCGCATTCTGCTGGATTATCTGCTGGAGAAAGCTGGGTTGGATAGCGCCGGCCTCGATTTCGCCGATAAACCGGCGCGCACCGAACTCGAAGTCGGCCTGATCATTTCGAGCGGCAAGGCCGACGCCGGAATCGCGGTCGCCTCGGTCGCCAAACAGCTGCATCTGGATTTCATCCCGCTGGCCAAAGAACGCTTCGACCTCGTCACGCGCCGCTTCGATTATTTCGAGCCGCCGATACAGAAACTGCTGTCTTTCTGCCGGAGTACGGCTTTTACGGAAAAGGCGGAGGAACTGGGTGGCTACGATATACGGAATACCGGCGGGATTGTGTTGAACATACGTTGAGTATAGATGTATCTGGTTTTTCGGGTAGTCATTTATTTTCGAACAATATCCATTGGCCTAATTTGCGCCGCTAGCTGATCCTGATAGGCTGAATTTGACCCTTTACCGACATTCACGTATTTCTAATCACAGGCACCAATTCGCAGTTAGCAGACCGTCGATTTTTGCGATTAAGCGGCAAGCTACTTTTGGTTGACTTCCAGTCAAGGCCCATTTCAATTTGACCATGTCATCGTGGAAAGTCGAAATGCTGCTAAAAGCCTATCCCATTAGGAACATCTGCCCGATTCATGCCCTCTAATACCGATACGATTATTGAAGAGGTATTTCGTATGGGAATAGCGCTAAAAGATGATGGATGGCGACTTTCGGATGCGTTGTGGGCGCGGATGGCACCCTTGCTGCCGCTGCGTAAGCCGCATCCTTTGGGCTGTCACAACCCGGATCGGCAGGCGAGAAGGCGATCTTGTTCGTGCTGCGCACCGGTTGCCAATGGAATGCGTTGAATGCCACCGGCCTCTGTTCCAACAGTTCGGCACATCGGCGTTTTATGGAATGGACCGAGGCCGGCGTCTTCCAGGCCTTCTGGCAGGAAGGGCTGCTGGCCTATGACGGGCTGAAAGGGGTGGATTGGTCGTGGCTGTCGCTAGATGGGGCGATGACCAAAGCCCCGCTAGCGGGGCGGAGAAAAGTCGGCTGCAAACCCCACCGATCGCGGCAAGCAAGGCATCAAGCGCAGTCTATTGACCGACGCGGCGGGACCGCCGGTCAGTCTGGTGATTGACAGACAGGGCGAACCGGCACGACATGAAATTGGCGCGCGCCACCTTGGAGGCGATTGTCATCCTGCGCCCCGAACCGACGCCTGAGCAGCCGCAAAATCTCTGCCTGGACAAAGGGTATGATTATGACGAAGTGCGTAAACTGGCGGAGGCGTTCGGTTATACGGCGCATAGCCGAACACGCGCTGAGGAAGCACCGGCCATTAAACGCGAGGCCGGGGCCAAGGCGCGGCGCTGGGGGGTGGAGTGCCCCCCCGTGGGATGAATCGGTTTCGCCGGATTCTGACCCGCTGGGAGAAACGCGCGGAGTTTTATTTGGCCATGCTCCACTTGGCTTGCTGCCTCATCACCTGGCATGCTACGGGCCTATTGAGATAGTCTTTTAGTAGACAAAAACCTTAACTTCCTTTTGACTTAGGATATTAACAGTAGTGCGCATAATTTTCAGAACGGACAATCGCAAACCCTTGCCGTTGGTTTGTATTGTGAACGCTAGATGCCTGAAAATGTGCCGATCAAGTTGAAGCGGCTCAGGCCCAGCTTGATTTGGTCTTTTCATATTCGTATGCTGACGCTTGCTTTTCTGCCATCTCTATAAGAGAGGTTCCCCATGACCACCCAAATCGAACCCTTGTCATCGCTTGAAGGACTGATGCCGCATGGAATGTGTTTACTGTGGCAACCTAATTTATTGTACTTGCATGTAATTTCGGATGGCTTAATTGCTCTTTCTTATTTTTCTATTCCCTTTGCCCTGCTTTACTTTGTCATAAAAAGGCAAGACCTGAGCTTTCGCTGGCTATTCATACTTTTCGGCCTTTTTATTTTGGCTTGTGGCGCCACCCATTTATTAAAAATCTGGACCATCTGGCACCCGGATTATTTATTTGAAGGATTGGCAAAAGCCGTAACGGCGGCTGTTTCGTTTACAACCGCCGTCCTGTTATGGCCTTTCGTTCCCATCGTTTTAAAACTGCCGAGCCCTAGTGCATTAGCACGCGCCAATGCCTTATTACAAGAAGAAGTGCTTGAGAAAGAACGGCACGAAAATCAAGTTAAGTTATTAAACAAGGAACTGGAAATAAAAGTTGAAGAGCGAACTCTGGCTTTACGCGAAGCTAATCATCAATTAAAGCAAGAAATCGAAGAGCGTCACCTGGCCGAACGGGCCTTGCGCGAAAGCGAGGAACAACTCAAAGCAATCGTTGAGAGCGCCGCCGATGGCATCATTACCATAGATCAAAACGGAACCATCGAATCGGTCAATGCCGCTATTGAGGCGATTTTCGGCTATGCCAAAGATGAGCTCATCGGACAGGATGTGGCCTGCCTGATTCCGGGGCCAGATCATGATCGCCATGCTGACTTTTTAGCAAAATACCTAGAAACCGGGGTGAAAAAAGTGATTGGCACCCGCCGCGAAGCGAAAGGTTTCCATAAAGACGGCCATGAGTTTTCCCTGGATATTGCCGTGACCGAGTTTCATCGAGAGGGACGTTATTTTTTTACCGCCATTATTCGGGATATCACCGAGCGCAAGCAGGCTGATGAAGCGTTAATGCAGAGCAAAAAGGACCTGGATCGGGCACAAGAAGTAGGGAATATGGGATGGTGGCGTCTCGATATCCTGCGAAATGTGCTGACCTGGTCCGATGAAAACTATCGCATTTTCGGCGTGCCTAAAGCAATCCCACTGACTTACGAGACATTCTTAAAATGCGTTCATCCCGAGGATCGTCAATATGTGGATACCCAATGGCGGGCAGCACTTAAAGGCGAACCCTATGACCTTGAGCATCGTATTGTGGTGGCGGGTCACGTCAAATGGGTGCGTGAGAAGGCTTACCTGGAATATGAGGCTAACGGCAAACTGCGGGGTGGATTCGGCATCAGCCAGGACATCACCGAACGCCACCGCCTGGAAGACGCGCTCCGCGAGGTCGACCGCCGCAAAGATGAATTTCTGGCGACGCTGGCGCATGAACTGAGAAATCCCTTAGCCCCGATCAGCAATGGCTTGCATATTCTGAAACTGCCAGGCATTGACAATGAAACCGTCGAGCGTGTGCGCGAGATGATGACGCGTCAAGTCAATAACATGGTTCGTCTGGTAGATGAGCTGATGGAGGTATCGCGCATCACTCGCGGCAAGATCGAACTGCGTAAGGAGAAAATTGACCTGGCCGAGGTGCTCCAGAGCGCCGTCGAAACCAGCCGGCCGTTCATTGAGGCCAGCCAGCACCAGCTTGACCTTGACTTACCAACCGAACCGTTGATGCTGGAGGTGGATAAGATGCGATTGACCCAGGTTTTCGCTAACCTTTTAAATAATGCCGCCAAGTATACGCCTGAGGGCGGCCGGATCTGGCTAAGCGCCCGGCGTGAGGATGCTCAGGCCGTCGTGTCAGTACGGGATAATGGCATGGGCATACCCGCCGAGATGCTACCGAAGGTGTTTGACCTCTTCACCCAGGCCGACCGAACCACTCACCGGGCCCAAGGTGGATTAGGCATCGGGTTGACCTTAGTTCACAGCCTGGTGACCTTGCATGGGGGCAATGTGAAGGTCGACAGTGAGGGAGCAGGCCAAGGGAGTGAGTTCACGGTGCGCTTACCTTTAACGGACAAGGGAAACGGCCCAGGCAGCAGATTACAAAACGCCAGCTCTGCCTTGCCATTATCTTCACGCCGTATGCTGGTAGTTGACGACAACCATGACGCCGCCGACAGTCTCGCCCTGTTACTGAAGGGTCTTGGGAATGAGGTCATAACTACCCATGATGGTCCATCCTCTCTCCATATCCTCGAAAACTTTCAGCCAACTGTAGTGTTTTTGGATATCGGCATGCCGGGAATGGATGGCTTTGAAGTCGCCCGACGGATAAGGCGGCAACCCAAAGGCCAAGATATAACCTTAATTGCCCTGACCGGTTGGGGCCAGGAAGAAGACCGCCGTCAATCACGAGAAGCCGGCATCAACCACCACCTCGTCAAGCCGGCAGACTTAGAGACATTGAAAGCGTTACTGGCAAATATAACAGATAAAGCCTAAACATCTTCGTACTGAGCCTCGCAAAGTCTTCCTTTTGAGGATACGGGCTTACCCAGACTTTATCAGCGTAGCTTTTCATCTAGCGCTACAACTGAATTACCGCTTTATAGCCTGAGCATTCATTCGAAAATTTCGTCAAATGACAGAAATTGGCCGTTATGCAAAACTTCACATAATGGCCGATTTTACCCATCAGTTTGAAGTTAACGCATCCTTATTTTTTGGATCAGCGAATTTTAATTTCCCAGTCAGTAGGCTTTTCGGCCGTTACCGGCACCTGTCCGACGCATTTCGAAACACATTCATCGACCGATTTTTTCACAATGGCTGGGCGGAAGCTTTGATCGGCTTTCAGCCACCAGTCTGCGACCGATGCGGGCAATCTTTCGTCCAGAATTGCCTGGCGAAGGATGTGTTCGCGCAGATCGGCCATTTCGTTGGTGATGAACATGTGCATGTGCGCGAGGGCCGGCGCGTCGCCGGTGGAGTTGTTGGGGTCGTTGAAGACAGCGATCATGAACTGACGAGTGCGTCATCCGAGCATTTGCTGAATCGTTTCGATTTCATCCTTGGCGATGTCGATAATCGTGAGGCTGCCGCTCGCGTCGAGATGGTGGGCGATTTTTTGATAGGCGGGCAGGGTGCCGATTGTCGGCAGGGTTTTGATATCGACCTTGCCGATCAGGCTGTGAAATTGGGCCAGCAGTACGATATCCGCATAATCGAGGGGCTCATGGGTATCGCGTAGCCAGTTTTCCGAGTGCATGACCACATCCTCGAAATCGGCCGGAAAATTCCATTGCCGGATAATATTTTGGCCGACCCGTCTGTGCAGGTTGTCGATCGTTTCGTCGAGATGTGCGGTATTCGTAACCAGCTCGATGTGTTGGTCGGCAAAGGTCAGTATCGGCACCTTGCCGATGTCATGAATCAATCCGGCCAGCATCGCGCGGTCGGGATCGAAGCCTTTCGCCTTGTGCGCCAGTACCGCGCTGATCGAGGCGACAGTGCTGCTGTGCGTCCACAGTTCGATCATTTTATGGCGGATGAAAGGAGACTTGGCGGCAAACACCGTTTTCAGCGAAAACGCGGTGACGATGTTCTGCGCGGCTTTCAGACCGAGGCGGGTGATCGCTTCCGGGCAGCTTTCGATCGTCTTACGGCCGCGGTACATGACGCTATTCGAAATCCTGATCAGGCGCGCCGTAATCGACGGGTCGATCTGCACGGTGCGGGCGATCCTGGAACTGCTGGCTTTTTCATCATTGATCGCGCGGCGGATTTTAAACGCGACTTCAGGGATCGTCGGCAGGATCAGTTCGTTTTTTTCGTAATGCCGGCTGCATGCCAGCAGTAACTTATTTTCAACCGGGCCGGTATCGGAGTCTTTTGTGAGTGGTTCCGCAACTTGCATGGACAGGGCTTTAAAAATCGGACATATGAGGCAAGTTTAGTTTAAAATTCGCATCTTTGCGTAAAGGCCGACGGGCCAAGATCTTCTTGCCATGCAACATGCTTCGACTGAGGTCATCCAGACTTTAACCACGATAAGGGATTATATCCGCTGGGCGGCCAGCCGCTTTACCGATACGCAGGTTTATTTCGGGCACGGCTCGCTGACCGCGCTCGATGAGGCCGCGGGCTTGATATTGCATACGCTGCATCTGCCGTATAACGTGTCGCCGTTTTATCTGGAGGCGGTTTTGACCCATCCGGAACGGCAGGCTGTGATAGACATCGTCGAACGCCGGGTCAACGAAAGGAAGCCCGCCGCGTATCTGACGCATGAGGCCATTTTCGCGGGCTTGTCGTTTTATGTCGATGAACGGGTGCTGGTGCCGCGGTCGCCGATCGCGGAACTGATCGAGCAGCGTTTTGCGCCCTGGGTCGAGGAAGATCGGGTCGATAACATTCTGGATTTATGCACCGGCAGCGGCTGTATTGCGATCGCCTGTGCCTATGCGTTTCCGACCGCGGCAGTCGATGCGGTCGATTTGTCGCCGGATGCGTTGGCGGTCGCCGAAATCAATGTCGGGAAGCATCAGGCCGAGGATTCGGTCACGCTGTATCAGTCCGATCTGTTTGACGCTTTGCCGGGCAATCAATACGACATCATCGTCAGCAATCCGCCTTATGTGGCGGTCGCCGAATGGGAGAGCCTGCCGCCCGAGTATCACGCCGAACCCGAAATGGGCTTCACCGGCGGCAAGACCGGACTCGATATCGTGCTGCGTATTCTTGCCTCAGCGAAAGACTATTTGACCGAGCACGGCATTCTTGTCGTCGAAGTCGGCAGCAGCGCCCAAACATTGCAGGACACGTTTCCGGACATTCCTTTCTATTGGCTCGATTTCGAGCGCGGCGGCGACGGGGTGTTTTTACTGTCCGGCGAGCAACTCGCGCTCTATCATGATCAATTCATCGCGGCTTTGAAGTAATATGTCTGGCAATACCTTCGGAAAACTGTTTACCGTCACCACCTTCGGCGAAAGCCACGGGCCCGCGCTCGGCTGTATCGTCGACGGCTGCCCGCCGGGGCTGGAACTGAGCGAGGCCGACATCCAGCTCGATCTGGACCGCCGCAAGCCCGGCACCTCGCGGCATACGACACAGCGGCGCGAAGCGGACGAAGTGAAAATCCTGTCCGGCGTGTTCGAGGGCAAAACGACCGGCACGCCGATCGGCCTCTTGATCGAAAACACCGATCAGCGTTCGAAGGATTATACGAAAATTGCGGAGTCGTTCCGGCCCGGCCACGCCGATTATACCTATCAGCAGAAATACGGCTTCCGCGATTACCGCGGCGGCGGCCGTTCGTCGGCGCGTGAAACCGCGATGCGGGTAGCGGCGGCCGCGATCGCGAAAAAATACCTGAGGGAAAAGGCCGGCATCGACATACGCGGCTATCTGGCGCAGTTGGGGCCGATCAGGATCGACAAGCTGGACTGGTCGGTGGTGAATACGAACCCGTTCTTTTGCCCTGACGCGGAACGCGTTCCGGAGCTCGAAAAATATATGGATGCGCTACGCAAGGAAGGCGAGTCGATCGGCGCACGCATCAATGTGGTCGCGACGAACGTGCCGCCGGGCCTCGGCGAACCGATCTTCGACCGGCTCGATGCGGACCTTGCGCATGCGTTGATGAGCATCAATGCGGTCAAGGGCGTCGAAATCGGCGACGGTTTCGCCTGCATCGAGAGCAAAGGCACCCAGTTCCGCGACGAGATTACGCCGGACGGTTTCCTGAGCAATCATGCCGGCGGCATTCTGGGCGGCATTTCGAGCGGACAGGATGTCGTCGCCAGCATCGCGCTGAAGCCGACATCGAGCCTGCGCCTGCCGGGCAGAAGCATCAATGTGCGCGGCGAGCCGATCGAAGTGGTCACCGAAGGGCGCCACGATCCCTGCGTCGGCATTCGTGCGACACCGATTGCGGAGGCGATGATGGCGATCGTGATCATGGATCATTATCTCCGGCATCGGGCGCAGAACGGCGATGTGCGGTCCGGCTTGCCGGTTTTAAGATAAAGCGTAGGGTGGGTTACGGGTGTAAGGAAGCAGGATATACGACCCCGCGGATGGGGGAAGTAGATCGCGTAGGGAACAAACGATCGAGGGCAGCCCAGCGAGCGGTCGTGCCGAGACGCACAAAGCCAGCGCTCTTTCCGTCGCCGCCTGCGTTTCCGCGCGTCTAATCCAGCGGCTTAATCGTATGTCCGTTCCTTATTGGCGCCTGTCGGGTTTTTATCTATTTTATTTTGCGACGCTGGGCGGCTTTTTGCCCTATTGGAACCTGTACCTTAAACATCTCGGTTTCGATGCGGCGCAAATCGGTGCTTTGTCGGCGGTACTGGTCGCGACCCGGATTATCGCGCCGAATTTCTGGGGTTGGATCGCGGACCGGACCGGCACAAGCCTGCCTCTCATCCGCTTGACGCTGTTTTTCTCGACCGCGGCTTTTTCGGGATTCCTGGTCGTGCGCGGTTATGTCGAGCTGGCGCTCTGCACCTTGGGTTTCGGCGTATTCTGGAATGCGTCGCTGCCGCTTTTCGAAGCGGTGACCCTGGCGTATCTGCGTGACGAGGCGCACCGCTACAGCCGGATACGGCTCTGGGGTTCGGTCGGCTTCATCGTGGCGGTGCAGGGTCTCGGATGGTGGTTTGACCGCCAGCCGATCGAGCAGTTGCGGTTGTTCATCGTTACGCTGTTGCTGTTGAACTGGATCGTGACGCTGATGCTGCCGCGGCCTGCTCTTCGTCAGCCGGACTGGGAATCGTCCGGCGTGCTGTCGGTATTGAAGCGCCCGGAAGTGCTGGCTTTCCTGACAGTATCGATGCTGCTGCAGGCGGCGCATGGTCCTTATTATGTTTTTTATTCGATCTATCTTCAGCAACTGAACTATTCGGCCGCCATGACCGGCAGCCTGTGGGCGCTGGGCGTGGTCGCCGAGATCGTTATTTTTATTTTCATGCGTCCCTTGCTCGGCCGTTTGAGCTTGCGGAGCATTCTGCTCTGGAGCCTGCTGCTGGCGGCGGCGCGCTGGCTGTTGATCGGCTGGTATGCGGAAAACCCGGTAATTCTGGTGTCGGCGCAACTGTTGCATGCGGCGAGTTTCGGCTCTGCGCATATCGCCGCGATCCATCTGGTGCAGCATTATTTCGGCGAGCAGCATCTCAACAAAGGGCAGGCGCTATACAGCAGTATCAGTTTCGGGCTCGGCGGCATGGGGGGGAGTTTGTATAGCGGCTATTACTGGGAGTCGCTGGGGCCTCAGATGATTTTCGGTATTGCGGCGCTGTTGTGTTTTTTCGCTTATGTAATCGCCTGTTTCGGATTGGCGCGGGATCATGGCGAAAAAGCGGCGGCAGGTCTAAAATAGTTGGTTGAATAGAAGTTTTCCTTAGCTTTGAACAACAGGGTGTAATGTGTTTGAAATAATTAAAAGCGGCGGCTGGATGATGTGGCCGTTGATCATCTGTTCGATCGGCGCGTTGGCTATTATTGCGGAGAGGTTCTGGACCCTGCGCAAGAGCAGGATAATACCGGATGAATTGGTCGTGCAGGTCTGGAAATTACACAAGGACAATAAGCTGGACGAAGTCACGCTGCGCCGTCTGAAAACCAGTTCGCCGTTGGGACGCATCATAGCGAGCGGCGTGAGCAATAGTAAGCATGGGCGCGAAATGATGAAAGAATCGATCGAGGATGTCGGCCGCCAGGTTACGCACGAGCTGGAACGGTTTCTCGATGCGCTGGGCTTAATCGCCGAAGTGTCGCCCTTGCTGGGGCTACTGGGTACGGTGTTCGGGATGATCGAAATTTTTTCCCAATTGATGCAGCATGGCGCGGGCGATCCGACTGTGCTCGCAGGCGGTATTTCGGTCGCCTTGATCACCACCGCGACCGGTTTGACCGTGGCGATTCCGAGCCTGATCTTTCACCGCTATTTTCTAAGACTGGTCGATGAATATGTGATCAACATGGAAATGGAAGCCCTACGGCTGATCGAGATGATGCATGGCGAGCGAGAGGCGAGTTTATGAACTTTCATCGTAAAAAAAGGCGAAAAATCGATATTACGCTGATATCGATGATCGATGTGCTTTTTGTGCTGTTGCTTTTTTTTATGGTCTCGACAACGTTCAACCGGCAAACGCAAGTCAAAATAAGATTGCCTGAAGCGAGCGGCTCCGAAGCGGAAGCACCGCCGGAATCGATTACCTTGGTGATCGATGCCGATGGTCTGTATTATGTAAAAGGTGCGGACGCCATGCTGCATCAACTGGTCGATCAAAAACCCGAAACCTTGCTGCGCGAATTGCAAAAAATGGCGGCCCATGGCACCGAGGCGCCGTTCATCATCAGCGCGGACGGCAAGACGCCGCATCAGGCGGTGATCAGCGCGCTCGATACGGCGGGCCGGGCAGGGTTTACGCATATTACTTTCGAAGCGCAGCAGCCTAAGGCGGAGTAATGAAGGCATGGCTGTCGCGGCTGGCGGCTCGCGTCTGGTATCGGAAAACTTGCGCCGGTCTGTCGCTGTGGCCATTGAGCAAAGTGTTCGAAGGCATCGTCTGGCTGCGCCGGATTAGTTACCGGCACGGATGGTTGAAAACCACGATTTTCCCGGTTCCGGTCATCGTGGTCGGCAATATTACGGTCGGCGGTGCGGGGAAAACGCCTTTGATCATCTGGCTGGCGCAGTTTCTAAAAGAAAAAGGTTATCATCCCGGCATCGTCAGCCGGGGTTACGGCAGCCGTTCGGCTTCGTGGCCGCAATGGGTCGATGCCGGGAGCGACGCTGGCGACGTCGGCGATGAGGCGCTGCTGATCGCGGCCAGGACCGGTTGTCCGATGGCGGTTTCCCCGGTTCGGGCAGAGGCATGCCGGTTGCTGCTGGACAAAGGGCATTGCGATGTGCTGTTGTCCGATGACGGCTTGCAGCATTACGCGCTTGGCAGAACGCTAGAAATCGCGGTGATTGATGGCGAAAGGCGTTTCGGCAACGGCTGGTTCCTGCCGGCCGGGCCGCTCAGGGAGCCCACGGCAAGACTCAAGGAGGTGGAGTTGATCGTCGTCAACGGCGGCCAGGCGCAGCCGAATGAATTTCCGATGCGCATGACAGGCGAAGAAGCGGTGAATTTACTGACCGGCCAGCGCAAACCGCTGGCCGACTTTAAAAGCGGCCCTTGCCATGCGGTGGCGGGCATCGGACATCCGGCGCGCTTTTTTAAGCATTTGGAAAAGGTGGGATTGGCTTGTATTCGGCACGATTTTCCGGATCATTTTGCTTTCCGGCGGCAGGATGTCGACTTTGGCGATGCGTTTCCAGTTCTAATGACCGAGAAGGATGCGGTAAAATGCCAGGCATTTGCCGACGAAAAGCTTTGGGCTGTTCCGATAGAGGCGGATGTTGATTCCGCTTTTGCGGCGCGGTTAATCGAATTATTAAGTGAGAAGCATGATAGATAAAAAACTGCTCGATATTCTGGCCTGTCCGATCTGCAAGAGTTCGCTGATTTATGACAAAGCCAGACAGGAACTGATTTGCAAGCCCGACCGGCTGGCGTTCCCGATCCGCGACGACATTCCGGTGATGCTCGAAGACGAGGCGCGCACGCTCAGCCTTGAAGAAGCCGACGCGCTGAAAAAATGACCAGAAACTTAACTGCGACTTCCAAGCCCAAGACCTGCCAGGTTTTAAAAACCTGGCAGGTCTTGGGCGCCAGCCATGCGAAAACGGCGGCTGGTCGACTGCCGTGTTGTCGGCAGGAAGGGACGAACCGATGAGCGTTCGTTTCAAAGTCGTAATACCGGCGCGTTACGGTTCGACCCGGTTGCCCGGCAAACCCTTGCTGCCGATCGCCGGCAAGCCGATGATCGCGCATGTCTGCGAGCGCGCCCGCGAGGCCGCCGCGGACGAGATCGTCGTCGCGACCGACGATGAGCGCATCCATCAGGCGGTTCGCGCCTTGGGCATCAACGCCGTGATGACGCGCGCCGATCATCAGAGCGGCACCGAGAGGATCGCGGAAGTCGCCGAGCAACTGGGCTGGACTGACGACGAGATCATCGTTAACTTGCAGGGCGACGAGCCGCTGATCGATCCGGCTTATTTGCGCGAAGCGGCGGCGGTTTTGGCCGGGCAACAGCAGGCCGGAATTGCGACGCTGGCGGCCGAGGTTCGGAACAGCGAGGAAATCTTTAACCCGAACGCGGTCAAGGTCGTCCTGAATCGGCACGGCTATGCGCTGTATTTCAGCCGCGCGCCGATTCCCTGGGATCGGGACGGATTTGCCGCCGGAAACAAAACAATATCCGGCAATATGCCTTACTACCGGCACATCGGCATGTATGCCTACACGGTCGATTTTTTGCGCCGCTATTGCAACTGGGACGCTTCAATTCTGGAGAAAACCGAGTCGCTCGAGCAGCTGAGAATTTTGTGGCAGGGTGAAGCGATCGCCGTCAAGGTGGTTGGTAAAGTCCCTCCCCCCGGCGTGGACACGCTCGAAGACCTGGAGCGTGTCGAGCAGTTTTTTAGAACTGCAACGTAGGGCGGATAAGCGAAGCCATCCGCCTTTTTTAGAGTTCTTCGGCGGATGGCTTCGCTTATCCGCCCTACGTCCGTTATTTTCCCGCGGAGCGGGAATGAAAAATTTTATTTATTTTAACTGTTTATTCTGAAAGAACATAAATGGACCAATTTCCCCGCATCAGCCGCTTGCCCCCCTATGTTTTCAACATCGTGAACGAATTGAAGGCCAAAGCGCGAGCGGCGGGCGAGGATATCATCGATTTCGGTATGGGCAATCCGGACCAGCCGACACCGGATCATATCGTGAACAAGATGCTCGAAGCGGCGAAACGGCCGGATACGCACCGTTACTCGATGTCGAAAGGCATCCCGCGCCTGCGCAAGGCGATCTGCACCTGGTACAAGAACCGTTTCGATGTCGATCTGGACCCCGAAACCGAGGCGATCGTGACGATCGGCTCGAAAGAGGGCCTCGCGCATCTGGCCCTGGCGACTCTGGGTCCCGGCGACGTGGTGCTGGTGCCGAATCCGGCCTATCCGATCCACCCTTACGGTGTGGTGATCGCCGGAGCAGACCTCCGCCATGTCCCGTTGATTCCGGGCGTCGATTTCATCGAGGAATTGCAGCGCGCAATCGTCGAATCGTGGCCGAAGCCGAAGATGCTTATTTTGAATTTCCCGGGCAATCCGACCAGCCAGTGCGTCGATCTAGACTTTTTCGAAAAGATCATCGCGCTCGCGAAAGAGCACAAAATCTGGGTCGTGCATGACATCGCCTATATCGACATCGTCTTCGACGGCTACAAGGCGCCTTCTATACTCCAGGTCGAGGGCGCGAAAGACATCGCGGTCGAATTTTTCTCGCTTTCCAAAAGTTACAACATGCCGGGCTGGCGCGTCGGTTTCATGTGCGGCAACAAAAAACTGGTCGGCGCCTTGGCGCGGATCAAATCCTATCTCGATTACGGCACCTTCACGCCGATCCAGATCGCCGCGATTACCGCCTTGGAAGGCCCGCAGGACTGCGTGCATGAAATCGCCGCGATGTATCAAAGGCGGCGCGATGTGCTTTGCGAGGGCTTGAACGCGGCGGGCTGGCCGGTCGAAAAGCCGAAAGCGACGATGTTCGTCTGGGCGCCGATCCCAGCGCCTTATAAAGAAATGGGGTCCCTGGAATTCTCGAAAAAACTGCTGATCGAGGCGAAAGTCGCGGTCGCGCCCGGCATCGGCTTCGGCCAATACGGCGACGATCATGTCCGCTTCGGCCTGATCGAGAACGAGCACCGCACCCGGCAGGCGGTGCGCGGCATTCGCCATATGATGAAGAAGGACAAGGTTGTATAATATCCGCTTTTTCATTAAAAAACGGATCGGGAGTTTGTTTTGAAACCGGTAAAAGTCGGAATATTGGGGCTAGGGACGGTCGGCGGCGGTACGGTCAATGTCCTCAAACGCAACGCGGCCGAAATTGCCCGCCGGGCCGGCCGCGAAATCATCGTGACCCGCGCCTCGAGCCGGGATCTCGGCAAACCGCGCATTTGCAGCACGGAAGGTATTACGGTCACGGCCGATCCTTATGACGTGATCAACGATCCCGAAATCGATATCGTGCTCGAACTGATCGGCGGTTCAGGCCCCGTGAAAGACATGGTGCTGACCGCGATCGCGAACGGCAAGCATGTGGTCACCGCGAACAAGTCGCTGATCGCGCTGCACGGTAACGAGATTTTCGCGAAGGCCAGCGCGAAAGGCGTGATCGTCGCGTTCGAAGCGGCGGTCGCCGGCGGCATTCCGATCATCAAGGCGATTCGCGAGGGACTGAGCGGCAATCAGATTCAATGGCTGGCCGGAATCATCAACGGTACCGGCAATTTCATCCTGACCGAGATGCGCGAGAAAGGCCGCGATTTCGCGGATGTGCTGGCCGAAGCGCAGGCGCTGGGCTATGCCGAAGCCGATCCGACCTTCGATGTCGAAGGCATCGACGCCGCGCACAAACTGACGATTCTGGCTTCGATCGCATTCGGGATTCCGTTGCAGTTCGACAAGGTCTATACCGAAGGCATCACCAAAATCACCCGCCTCGATGTCGATTATGCGGAGAAACTGGGCTACCGGATCAAGCATCTGGGCATTGCGCGCAAAACTCCCGACGGAATCGAACTCCGCGTACATCCGACGCTGATTCCGGAACGCCGGCTGATCGCGAATGTGAACGGCGTGATGAACGCGGTGCTGGTCAAAGGCGATGCGGTCGGTCCGACCCTGTATTACGGCGCCGGCGCGGGTGCCGATCCGACCGCCTCGGCCGTCGTCGCGGACGTGATCGACGTGACCCGCGCCTTGACCAGCGATCCGGAAAACCGGGTTCCGCATCTGGCTTTTCAGCCGGAAGCGATCAAGGAAATTCCGATTCTTGCGCCGGACCGTTTCAAGTCGGCCTATTACCTGCGCCTGAATGCCGAAGACAAGCCCGGTGTCCTGGCCGACGTGACCAAAATTCTGGCCGATCATCAGATCAGCATCGAGGCGATCATTCAAAAAGAACCGCCGGCGGACGAAACGGCGGTGCCGATCATTTTGCTGACGCAGGTCACGCTCGAAAAAGAAATGAACGATGCGATCGCGAAGATCGAGTCCTTGCCTACCGTGACCGGCCAAGTCTGCCGGATTCGCCTGGAAACCTTGGGATAAACTACATGTCAATTGCAAAACATTACACCGGTCTGATCGACCGTTACCGCGATCGTTTGCCGGTCAGCGCCTCCACGCGCGTGATCAGCCTGAACGAAGGCAACACGCCGCTGATTCGGTTGCAGAACATTCCGCGCCTGGCCGGCAAGGATGTCGATATTTACGTCAAATTCGAAGGACTGAATCCTACCGGATCGTTCAAGGATCGCGGCATGACGATGGCGGTCACCAAAGCGGTGGAAGAGGGCAGCCGCGCGATCATTTGCGCCTCGACCGGCAATACCTCGGCTTCGGCCGCGGCCTATGCCGCGCGCGCGGGTATCAAGGCGTTCGTGATCATTCCGGAAGGCAAGATCGCGCTCGGCAAACTTGCGCAGACCCTGATGTACGATGCGACGATCATTCAGATCCGCGGCAATTTCGACCAGGGCATGAATCTGGTCAAGGAAGTCGCCGCGCATGCGCCGGTCACGATCGTCAATTCGATTAACCCGTACCGTATCGACGGGCAGAAGACCGCCTCGTTCGAGATCATCGACGCGCTCGGCGATGCGCCGGACTACCACTGTCTCCCGGTCGGCAATGCGGGCAATATCACCGCCTACTGGAAAGGCTACAAGGAATATTCGACCGACAGCGAGACGCACAAGGCGGTCGCTCAAAAGCGTCCGGTCATGTGCGGTTATCAGGCGGCCGGCGCCGCGCCGTTCGTGGCCGGCCATATGATCGACAATCCGGAAACGGTCGCAACCGCGATCCGGATCGGCCATCCGCAATCCTGGGATTATGCCTGGGCTGCGCAAAAAGAATCCGGCGGCTGGTTCGATAAATTCACCGACGAAGAAATTCTCGAAGCGCAGAAAATGCTGTCGCAATATGAGGGCATTTTCTGCGAGCCGGCTTCCGCGACCTCGGTCGCCGGCGCCTGGCGAGATATTCGCAGCGGTAAAATCGCCGAAGGCAGCCGCATCGTTTGCACGCTGACCGGTACCGGTCTGAAAGACCCGGATACCGCGATCAAACAATGCGTCTCCGCGCGCACCTTGACGATCGATGCGGAACTCGACTCGGTCAAACGGGCGATTCTCGATCATATGTAAAAAAACCGCTTGCCGGTTATCAATAGCATTCCGTTTGCCCCGGATCGATCAGCTGGAAATTAGATTGCCGTTTGTTTCGGCAATTTGTCTTTTTTGCGATTTCCGGGGCAGTTTCTCCTCTTCCCTCCTGCATTACTCATTTTCTTGAGGTAATGGTCATGGCTTTAGATTCACAAAACCAAACGAAGGAACAGCTGGCCGGTTTGGCGCTGGGCGCGATCGGCGTCGTCTTCGGCGATATCGGCACCAGCCCTTTATATGCAATGAAGGAAGTCTTCCACGGCGGCATGCCGATCGACACATATCATGTGCTCGGCGTCTTGTCGCTGATCTTCTGGTCGTTGACGTTGGTCGTCACGACCAAATACGCGATTTTCATCATGCGCGCCGATAACAAAGGCGAAGGCGGCATCATGGCGCTGATGGCGCTGGCCTTGCACGGCTCCAAGGATAATCCGCGCAAAATGGCTTTCATTGTCACGATCGGCGTGCTCGGCGCCTCGCTTTTTTATGGCGACAGCATCATCACGCCGGCCATTTCCGTGCTGAGTGCGGTCGAAGGCCTTGAGGTTATCGCGCCGCCGTTGACAAATTATGTGTTGCCAATTTCTGCGGTCGTCCTGGGTGGGCTGTTTCTGCTTCAAGCTAGAGGAACGGGCAGAGTCGGCAGAATGTTCGCTCCGATCATGTGTTTCTGGTTCGGCTCGCTCGGGCTGATGGGAGTGGACAATATCATTCATCATCCGGCCGTGCTGACGGCGGTCAACCCTTATTATGCCGTAAGTTTGTTGTTCGAAATGGGCGGGGAGGGATTTCTGATCATGGGCGCGGTTGTGCTCGCGATCACCGGAGCCGAAGCGCTGTATGCCGATATGGGCCACTTTGGTCTAAAGCCGATACGTTATGCCTGGTTCGGATTCGTGTTTCCGGCGCTGCTGCTGAATTATTTCGGGCAAGGCGCTTTGCTGATGGATCGACCCGACGCGATACAGAATCCCTTCTATTTGCTGGCGCCTAACTGGGCGATGTATCCCTTGTTGATTTTGTCGACGCTAGCGACTGCCATTGCCTCACAAGCGGTTATTTCCGGAGCGTTTTCGGTGACCCGGCAGGCGATACAACTGGGTTATTGCCCGCGCATGGACATATTACACACATCGGATGACGAAAAGGGGCAGGTCTATGTGCCTGCCGTGAACTGGCTGTTGATGGTTTCGGTGTTCATCCTGGTGCTGAGTTTCCAATCGTCTTCGGCGCTGGCTTCGGCGTATGGCATCGCAGTAACCGGTACGATGATCGTCGATACGATATTGGCTTATATTGTGATCCAGGCGCTCTGGCAATGGAACAAGACGACCAGTATCATCTTTTTATCGACATTTCTGGTGATAGATCTGCTGTTTTTTTCATCCAATAGTGTGAAGATACCGACCGGCGGCTGGCTGCCGCTGGTGGTTGCCAGTGTGCTGTTTCTGATCATCACGACATGGATCAAGGGCCGTGCGTTAATTCATTCCTATATGGAAGAAAGACATGTGTTATTCGAAGAGTTGGAGAGAGAACTTACAGACAAGCTCGTGACCGTCGAGGGTACTGCGATTTATCTGGCCAGAACATTGCATGGCGTTCCCCAGGTGCTGCTGCACAACCTCGAACATAATCATGTGCTGCATGAGCGGGTTATCGTGTTGACCATTGTGACCAAGGACGAGCCTTTTGTGAACGAAGCGCACCGTGTCAAAATCCGGAAGTTTGGCCAGACCAGGGAATTCTATCGCGTGAAGCTGTATTACGGGTTCAAGCAAAACGCGGATGTGCGCCGGGCGCTCGACTTATGTATTCAGGAAGGGCTGGCGATCGATCCGAAAAAAGTGTCTTTCTTTATCGGCAGCGAGCGTGTCTCGTTTCGTATGCGCAGTCCGATGCCCCAATGGCGGCGGGGCTTGTTCCGCTTTTTATTCCATAACTCATCGAGCCCGATCGAGTTTTTTAAAATCCCCGTGGATCGGGTCATTGAGCTCGGCATTCGGATCGAGTTATAGGTAAAGGCTCGGATGAGAAACAACTTTCTGTGTAGACTATATCGACCTGGACATTTGAGTTCATTCAATGATTGAGGATCCGTATGCCGTTTGATTGGATGCCGGCGATCATTATCGCCGTTTTGTTGCTCGTGTCGATTGTGATCATGCAACTGGTTGCATTATGGCGTTTGCAGGTTTTGCTGAAAGCAGCTCCGGACGGTGGCCTGCAGGAGCTTCTGTTGATATTAAAGAATCAGGAAGCCGCGTTGCAGCAAGGCTTTGCGGGGTCCAGAAGGGAACTTCGTGAAGTCAGCGCGGAAAATCGGCGCGAATTGCAGGATGCCTTTAAAAATCTCCAGGATACTTTGCTCAATCGTATCGCCGAGAATCAACGCATACACAATGCGCAGATGGAAGCATTCAAGGACGGATTGACCGGTATGTCGGAGCGGTTGATCAGCAACGCCAATGAGTTCCGGGAAAGCGTCAGCCGGTCGTTTCAGGCGACCGGCGAGTCGTTGAACCGGAAACAGGACGATTTCCGTGATAAAACCGCCGAAACGTTGACGCTGTTTCAGGAGGGTATCAAGAATGACGCCAAACAGAATCGCCAGGAACTGGCCGCCGGCCTCAGCTCCTTTGAGGGCAAATTTGCCGAAGGCCTCAAGGATTTCAACGAACAGTTGCGGCTGAAGTTTGCCGATCTGAACCGCCAGCAGCAGGAAGCGAATCAACTGGCGAAAACCAGCATCAACGAAATTCGCGAAACGGTCGAAAAACAGTTGCACTCTATTCGGGAAGACAATGCCCGGCAGTTGAACGAAATGCGTCAGACCGTCGACGAAAAACTGCACAATACGCTGGAGCAGCGCCTCGGCGAGTCGTTCAAACTGGTCAGCGACCGGCTGGAGCAGGTGCATAAGGGACTAGGAGAAATGCAGAACCTGGCAGTCGGCGTCGGCGATTTGAAGAAGGTGCTGTCCAATGTGAAAACGCGCGGTATTCTCGGCGAATACCAGCTCGGCAACATTCTGGAACAGATCATGTCGCCGGAGCAATACGATGTGAATGTCGCTACCAAAAAAGGCAGTCAGGCGAATGTCGAATATGCGATCAAATTGCCGGGCAAGGCCGACGACAAGACCGTCTGGCTGCCGATCGATTCGAAATTCCCGCTCGAAAGCTATCAATTGCTGCTGAGTGCGCTGGATGACGGCAATCCGGTTGTGATCGATCAGGCGCAAAAACAATTGCTTAAAGCGATCGAGAGTTTCGCGAAGGATATTTCCGGCAAATACCTGGACCCGCCGCATACGACCGATTTCGCGATCATGTTCCTGCCGGTCGAAAGTTTATACGCGGAAGTCTTGCGTTCCCCCGAGCTGTTCGAAAAGCTGCAACGCACCTACCGGATTACGATTACCGGGCCGACCACCTTGTCGGCTTTATTGAACAGCCTGCATATGGGTTTCCGGACGCTGGCGGTGCAACAACGCAGCAGCGAAGTCTGGAAGGTGCTGGCCGAGGTGAAGACCGAATTCGGTAAATATTCCGAACTATTGGATACCGTCTATAAGCAGATTACGACTGCTTCCAACTCGCTGGAAAGACTGAAAACGACGCGCACCGCGGCGATGGAAAGAAAATTGCGCGGCGTCGAAGTGTTGGGCCTCGAAAGCGATTTGGCGCCGCTCGCGTTGCCGGAGCCGGATTAATGCCGGAAGCTATTCCAAAGTCTGTTTCGGCAGCCAGGTAACACAGGCGAGTCGGAGGATTTGGCTGTATGACCCATTTATTGATCCGGCCCTTAAAAGTTTGAAGCCGTTCGCCTTGAGCCTGTCGAAAGGCCAGTCATTCGGGAGCTTCGACAGGCTCAGCCCGAACGGAGTCGTGAGCTCATGGGGCCGGATCAATAATTTAAGAGCAGGGCGGCGACCCCGCGGCTCATGCCCAATGCGGTAAAAACAACGCCCCGGTCGCGTTTATGTACTAGACTCATTGCTTGTTCAATTTTTCCCCAACGAGAGACGTGTATGGCGCTGGCAGATAAAATCGAAGAAACGGGACTCAAGAAAATCCTGACGCTGGATGGCGGCGGCATTCGCGGCATGATCACGGTGGAAGTGCTCAAGCAAATCGAGACCCTGTTGCGCAAGGAATTGAACCGGGGCAGCGATTTCGTATTGGCCGACTATTTCGATTACATTGCCGGCACCAGTACCGGCGCGATCATTGCGGCCTGTCTCAGCCTGGGCTGGCCGGTCGATAAACTCCGCGATTTTTACCGCAACAGCGGCGCTAAAATGTTCGACAAGGCCAGTTTGCTGGAGCGGTTCAAATATTCCTATCAGGACGAGGAACTGAAAAATTTGCTGCAGCAGGAATTCGGCCGCGACACGACCTTGGGCGGTGCGGAACTGAAAACCTTGCTGATGATGGTGATGCGCAATGCGACGACCGATTCGCCGTGGCCTGTCAGCAACAACCCGAAAGCAAAGTATAACGACAGGAGTCGGGACGACTGCAATTTGAATCTGCCGCTTTGGCAATTGGTGCGGGCCAGCACCGCCGCGCCGACCTATTTCCCGCCCGAAAAAATTACCCTGGGCAAAACGCAGCCAACTCCTTTCGTATTTGTCGACGGCGGCATTACGATGTACAACAATCCGTCCTTTCAAACCTTTTTAATGGCGACGGTCGGTCCTTATAGGCTGAACTGGCAAACCGGGGCGGACAAATTATTGATCGTTTCGGTAGGCACCGGCGCCAATGCGGAGGCGAACGCCGATTTGGGGCCGGACGAAATGAATTTGATCTATAACGCCAAATCGATTCCGTCCGCCTTGATGTTCGCGGCGCTAAACGAACAGGACGTGCTGTGCCGGGTGTTCGGCAAATGCGTGTTCGGGCATCGGTTGGACGGCGAACTGGGTGATTTGCTCGATCAAGACCAACCCTGGCCCACTGCCGCCAAACTCTTTACCTATGCGCGCTACAATGCCGAGCTGAGTGTCCAGGGCCTGGCGGACCTCGGTTTGCCCGATATCCAGCCCGCCCAGGTCCAGCAGCTGGACTCGGTCAAGTATATCGATAAACTCAGCGCCGTCGGACGCGCGGTCGCGCAGCAAGTTTCCCGGCAGCATTTCGCTGGATTTATTTGACGCGACGGTAGGGCTCGTCACGGTCCTCCGCACGCCGAGCCGCCTATTTCGGCAAATAATCCGGCAAATGGCTTCTGATTTCAGCCGCTGTCATGCCCGCAACATTTTTGTCCAATTCCAGGCTGACATGTTTGCTCAGTTGAGTCGGCATGTGCTGTCGGATCAGGCCTAAAATAGACGGATCGGCGATCACGATCAGGCGCTCGAAGCGGTTGGCGTTATAGGCGTGTTCGAGATAATGTACGATTTCTAGCGCGAACACTTCGGCTTCATGCTTTTTCGGATCGGTTTGCTGTTCGAAGGCAATACCGCCGCCGAGTCCGCTCGGATTTTTGACTTTGCCCGGCAAATCCGAGGTAATCTCCCGGTCATGCAGGCGCCCCTCCGGGTGGACCAGAGTATCGATTTCCTCCAGGGGTGCGGAAGAGGTGGCAATCTGAAAAAAGCGCGCACGTGTATGATTTGCAACAACTACCCAGTTGGTTATCATAGTGTAATCCTCTGTGATGATGGTATGTATGGAATCGACAGTAACTATTGTGGGCGAAAGCTCCGCTATTGGCTATTAGTATAATTACCTAACGCGGATCCCGGTTAATGATGAGGACGCCACGGGTATTCAAGCGAGGATAAAGGCTTTATGATATACGGGTTTGAAAGCGTCATCCTCGTCCGCTTAGAACCTAATTCTACTCCAATCTTCCTCTCCGTCCCCGCTTGACCAGAAAAAAACGCTATTCAAAAATCACTCATCGTCAGCCGCTATCGGTCCGACCCATCCTCTACAAATTCGCCTGGCAGGCAGTGGGAGCCTTTATTGCCACCTCGGTCGGCATTTGTTTGTTGTTCCGTTGGTTGCCGCTGCCGACGACCGCCTTCATGCTGAATCGCCATGTCGATGATTTCCGGTACGAGACGACGTTTAAATCGATCGATTACCAGTGGGTTGGGGCCAAAAAAATTGCTCCGGCCGCCTACCAGGCGGTGATCGCGTCCGAGGATCAGCGTTTTTTTGAACACGCCGGTTTTGATTTTCACGCGATTCAGGCGGCGGTCGATAACTATTTTGACGGCCGCCGTCTCCGGGGCGCCAGCACGATTTCGCAGCAGGTCGCGAAGAATCTGTTTTTAAGCCCGTCCAAAAGCTTTATCCGCAAAGGCTTCGAAGTCTGGTTTACGCTTCTTCTGGAAATGTTCTGGAGCAAGGAGCGCATCCTGACCGTTTATCTGAACATTGCCGAATTCGGCGACCATCTGTTCGGGGTTGAAGCGGCCAGCCGGCGCTATTTCGGCATTCCGGCCAGCAAATTAAGCCGCGCCCAGGCCGCCTTGCTCGCGGCGACGCTGCCGAATCCGCATCGATTCAAAGCGTCGCGGCCGTCTTCTTATGTTCACGCGCGGCAACAGTGGATTCTCAGGCAAATGCGCCATGTCGTTTATCCGCGTTGAACCTTCTTAAATTTTCCTTTTTACCGATAAAACGCGGGCCTTACCGTATTGAACAACGCGTTTAGCCCCTGGTCTTAACAACGGAGGAATTAATGAAAAACGTTATCATGCTGACGATGCTGTTCACCTGCTTGATGCGAAGCGCCGAGAGTGATTCTCAAGACATCCGGCAGAACATGTCCGGACTGGCGGTGGCGACTTTGGCGGGCGGCTGTTTCTGGTGCACGGAAGCCGATTTCGAAAAACTGCCCGGCGTCAAAAAAGTCATTTCGGGATACAGCGGCGGTCAGGTTGCGAATCCGACCTATGAACTGGTTTCCGGCGGCACGACCGGCCATGTCGAAAGCGTGCAGGTTTATTTCAATCCCGGCGAGATCGATTATGCAACGCTGCTGCAGGGCTTTTGGCGTATGATCGACCCGACCGACAGCGGCGGCCAGTTCGTCGATCGCGGCAATCAGTACCGCTCGGTGATTTTTTATCACGACGATCAGCAAAAAGCCCAGGCTGAAAAATCGCTCGCGGAATTGGCCGGATCAAAACGTTATTCCGCGCCGATCGCGACTGAAATTCGCAAATTCGAGAATTTTTATCCGGCCGAGGATTATCATCAGGATTATTACAAAAAAAATCCATTGCGCTACAAATATTATCGGTACAGATCGGGCCGCGATCAGTATCTAACCAAAACATGGGGCAATGCTTTACATTTGGTCATTCCTTCAAACACAGATGACGGCGCCTTTATTAAGCCGTCCCAGGAAGTGTTGGCGAAACGCCTGACCGCCCTGCAATATCAGGTGACTCAGGAAGAAGCGACCGAGCCGCCGTTCAATAACACTTACTGGAATGAAAAGCGCGACGGCATTTATGTCGATGTGGTCAGCGGCGAGCCGCTGTTTTCTTCGCAAGATAAATACGATTCCGGCACCGGCTGGCCGAGCTTTACAAAACCGCTGACCGAAGAAAATATCGTCAAGAAAAATGATTTTCTGCTGGTCTTTCCGCGCACCGAGGTGAGGAGCCGTCTGGCCGGTTCGCATCTAGGGCATGTGTTCGACGACGGTCCGAAACCGACCGGCTTGCGCTATTGCATCAATTCGGCTGCGCTGCGCTTCATTCCGGTCGAAGAGATGGAAAAAGAGGGCTACGGCAAATTTTTGCCTGCGTTCGGAAAATAGTCAATTGCCTGGGCGCGACAAAACAGCCGTTTGATTTATGGTAAAATTGCAGCAATATATGACAAATTTAAAGTTCCGGCGCTGCTATCGCAAGCGGAGCTTATCCTTCTGAGCTAGCGACCCCATGGCAAACTCACCCCAAGTCAATCAACTGATAGACCGTTTCGGCAGGAAGATCGATTATTTGCGGATATCGATTACCGATCGCTGCGATTTTCGCTGTGTCTATTGCATGGCCGAGGAAATGACGTTTTTGCCGCGCGCGCAAATTCTGACGCTTGAAGAAATCGAGACGATTGCGCGGGCATTTACCGAACTCGGGGTCAAAAAAATCCGCATTACCGGCGGCGAGCCGCTGGTCCGCAAAGGCGCGCTGGGCTTGCTCGAAAATCTCGGCAAGCTTCACGGACTCAAGGAACTGGTCATTACGACGAATGGCGCGCAGCTCGAAACGATGGCGCCGGCGTTGAAAAAAGCCGGCGTCAGAAGGATCAATATCAGTCTCGATTCGCTCGACCCGGCAAAATTCAAGGCAATCACGCGCACGGGCAATCTTCAGGCCGTGCTGAACGGCATCGCGGCCGCGAAAGCCGAAGGTTTCGACCGCATTAAGATCAATACGGTCGTGCTGAAAGACAGCAATCACATGGAGGTCTGCGATCTGGTGCAATTCGCGGTCGACAGCGAAATCGACATTAGCTTCATTGAGGAAATGCCGCTCGGCGTCGTCGAACACCACGACCGTGCGCTGGCTTATTATTCGAGCGATCGGATCAAACAAGATTTGGAAGCGCGTTTTGCATTGTTGGCGACGCCCGAAAAAACCGGAGGCCCTTCGAATTATTTTCGAATCGCCGGTACCCGGACCCGCGTCGGCTTCATCTCGCCGCATAGCCACAATTTCTGCAGCGCCTGCAACCGGGTCCGTCTGACCGCCGAGGGCCGTCTGCTGCTCTGTCTCGGGAATGAGCATTCGGTCGATCTGAAAAAAGTGGTCCGCGCGCATCCGGGCAATATGGACCTGCTGAAACAAACGCTGATCGATGCCATGCGCATCAAACCAGCCCAGCACGAATTCAACATGCAGGAGCAACCGGTGATTCTGCGCTATATGAACATGACCGGCGGCTAGGCCTCCGCGTTCTTTTTTCTCCCTTTAATCGAGCCTCTGATGCCTTTTGCACAACTCGGCCTTGCCGCGCCTCTCTTGAAAGCCGTCGCGGAGCAGGGCTATGTCACTCCGACTCCGATCCAGCAACAAACGATTCCCCTGATTCTCGACGGCCGGGATGTGCTGGCCGGCGCGCAGACCGGCACCGGCAAAACCGCCGGTTTCACGCTGCCGTTGTTGCAGCGTTTGGCCGAGTCGGATACCAAACCGCAAAAACCGCGCAAGATCCGTGCGCTGATCTTGACGCCGACCCGCGAACTGGCCGCGCAGGTCTATGACAGCGTCAGAGCTTATGGCAAACATCTGCCGCTCTTCACCGAAGTCGTGGTCGGCGGTGTCAGCATCAACGGCCAAATCCGCAGCCTGCAAAGAGGCTGCGACATCGT
Organism: Methylomicrobium sp.; assembly: GCA_051061095.1. Classification (GTDB taxonomy): domain Bacteria; phylum Pseudomonadota; class Gammaproteobacteria; order Methylococcales; family Methylomonadaceae; genus Methylomicrobium. Next base: position 45,335 of record JBPFEE010000037.1, read on the forward strand.
CGTCGCGACGCCGGGGCGCTTGCTCGATCATCTGTTGCAAAGGCACATCGACCTGTCGCATCTGGAAATGCTGGTGCTCGACGAGGCCGACCGGATGCTCGACATGGGCTTTTTGCCGGATATCCGCAGGATCATCGGCCATTTGCCTAAACAGAAGCAAAGCCTGCTGTTCTCGGCGACCTTTCCCGAGGAAATCAAAGGGCTCGCCAAGCAATTGCTGCATGAACCCGCCGAAGTCTCGGTCGCGCCGCACAATACGACTGCCGACAATATCAAGGAACTGTGCTATGGCATCGGCAAGGAGCACAAGCGCGAGCTGTTGTCGTATATGATCGGCAGCAACAACTGGAAGCAGGTGCTGATCTTTGTGCGCACCAAGCACGGCGCTGACCGGCTCGAAAAACAGTTGCTCAAGGACGGCATCCGCACCGCCGCGCTGCACGGCGACAAATCGCAGGGCGCGCGGACGAAGGCGCTCGATTATTTCAAGAACGGGAAGGTCGCCGCGCTGGTCGCGACCGACATCGCCGCGCGCGGGCTCGACATCGACGAGTTGCCGCATGTGATCAATTTCGATCTGCCGCAAGTGCCGGAGGATTATATTCACCGGATCGGCCGCACCGGCCGCGCGGGCGCAAACGGCGAAGCGATTTCGCTGGTGTGCCCCGAGGAAGCCTATCAGCTCGCCCAGATCGAAAAACTGCTCGGACGCGAACTGCCCCGGGTGGCCGATACCGGCTATGAGCCGGTATCGTTGAAGGTGATGGACCGTCCGAATCCGAAGGTGCCTAAAAATCCGTCCGGCAAAAAGGATTACCGGCATCACAACAAAACGCCGAAGCGCGGCGGCAAACCGGCAGGCAAGCCACCGCGCCGAGCGCCGGGCAAGTAGCAGGACCCGTAGGGTGCGCACCGCGCACTATTTGCAAAGGCAAACCGCCGCGGCGAGCGCCAGGTAAGAGAGCTCTACCGTTAACCCAACATTTCGGATGCCAAACGGCAGCCAAATCCACCCTTATTACTCCTTAAGTCGGGTTGCCAAAGAGCGGCAACCCAACCTACGGCTCTAAAATTCCCGTCAGGGGATTTTATCTTGATCTTTCCAAAAGCAAGTTGTTATCCTATCAGGATTTAATAACTATATTACCGAGGAGGCACTCGATGTCGATTTTGAATTCGTTAACCAAGCGCTCGCGCCTGAATTCCGCGATCAAGCAAACCAAAGAAGCGCGCAAGAGCGAAGGCAATAAAGCGGATTATTTATTCAAGAAAGTCTATGAGGACTATGCCGACATCGTCCATGACGATCCGTTGCGCGCGGAGGCGCTGTATTTCTGGGGGCATGCGTTATTGCATCAGGCCAAGGTTAAAACCGGCGAAGAGGCGCTGGCTCTTTACCGTGATGCGATTCTGAAATTCGCGTTCTGCCTGACTTTGGAACCGAATTATCTGGCCGCCGCGATCGACGGCGGCGTCTGTTATATGGATATGGCGAGGCTGGAAGGTGCGGCGAAAAATTCAGAACTGTATGTGAAGGCGCAGCAGGAATTCGAACGCGCCAATTCGATTCAGGCCGGCGCGGCCTCCTATAATCTCGCCTGCATTCATGCGTTGCGCGGCGAGAACGAGACCTGCCTGAAAGCACTTGAAAACGCGCGCGATAAGGGCAGCCTGCCCGATACTCAGGATATTCTGAACGATCCGGACATGGCGGGCGTGCTGGATCAGGCCTGGTTTATCGAATTGCTGGAATCGCGGAACAAGAAGCAGGAAGAAGCGGCAAAAGCTTCGGAAGAAGCCGCTGCCGAAATCGCGTCCGAAACGGAAGAAAGCAAAACCGAAACGGATGCTTGAGCAGTTTGTAGGGTACGCTGTGCGTACCTTTTAAATTACATCCCAGGATTTCCGTAAAAGGTACGCACAGCGTACCCTTGTATCTTTATCCCGGTCGTGATTAGCTATCATGACTTGAGACAGAAAGAGCTTGTGCGTACCCTTAAGGATCAACCTTGTCTTGTAGATCAAGCCTTCTGTCTCGCTTCTGATGCCAG
>JBPFEE010000038.1:0-23954 GCA_051061095.1 Methylomicrobium sp.
CAAAAACCCGCCGCGACCTTTTTTGTGCGCGCACAGGGCGAATCGATGCTCGGCGCCGGCATCCATCCGAACGATATTCTGGTCGTGGACCGCTCTCTCGATCCGGTACCGGGCAAGATCGTGATTTGCGCGCTGAACGGCGAACTGGTGGTGAAGCGTTTAAAACATCAGGCCGGGCAATGGCGGCTGGCCTCTGAAAATCCCTACTACCCCGATATATCCCTGCGCGAAGAGCTGGAGATGGTGATTTGGGGCGTCGTGACCCATGTCATCCACACCGTATGATGCCGCCGCTCATCGCCCTGGTCGACTGCAATAACTTTTATGTATGCTGCGAGCGCGTCTTCCGGCCGGATTTGGCCGGCAAGCCGGTGGCGGTGCTCAGCAACAACGATGGCATTTTCGTTGCGCGCAGTCAGGAAGTGAAAGACCTGGGCATCAAGATGAGCACACCGGCATTTCAGATTGGACATTTGATCGAACGGCACCAGATTCAACTGTTCTCATCCAATTACACGCTTTACGCCGACATGTCGGCGCGGGTGATGGCGATCATGGAAGAATTTACTCCCAAACTGGAAGTGTACTCGATCGATGAAGCCTTCCTGGATTTGACCGGCATATGCCGGCAAGACCCGATCACTTATGGACAGCGGATCAGAGCCGCCGTGCGGCGGTATACCGGCATTCCGGTCTGCGTCGGCATGGGGCCGACCAAGACGCTGGCGAAACTGGCCAATTACGCAGCCAAAAAATGGAAGCAAACCGGCGGCGTGCTGGACCTCTCGGACCCGCTGCCCCGGGAAAAGCTGATGCGGATCGTGCCGGTCGGCGAGGTTTGGGGCATCGGCGCGCGCACCGCCGCGAAGCTGAACCGGTTCGGCATCCATACCGTCCGGGACTTGGCCCGGCAGCCGGTCGACAGCATCCGGGAACAGTTCAATGTCGCCATTGCCCGCACCGTAATGGAATTGAACGGCATTTCCTGCCTGAAAATGGAAGAGATTGCGCCTGACAAGCAGCAAATCGTCTGCTCGCGCAGTTTCAGCCGCCGGCTGACGGAATACCGGGAACTGGCCGAAGCCATGGCCGCATTCTGCACCCGAGCCGCCGAAAAGCTCAGATACCAGAATTCGGTGACCGGCTGTATCACCATTTTCATCCGAACCAATCCGTTCAATCCGAAAGAACCGCAATACCAGCGAATAGCCAGTGTAAAGCTCGATGCGGCGACGCAGGATACGCGCCACATTATCGGCAGGGCTAACCGCCTGTTAAAGGAAATATTCAGGGCCGGTTACCGCTACCAGAAGTGCGGCGTGCAGCTAAGCGACATCCGGCCGGCATTGGCGCCGGACCAGCTGGATTTGTTCGATTGGACGGTGGTCGGTCATGCCGGGAACGGAAAGCTGATGGAGACCGTGGACCGGATCAACCGCCGCTTCCCCCAGGCCATTTCGATAGCGGCGAGCGGATTTGATAACGCCTGGAAGCCGAAAGCGGAACGGATTTCACAGCGCTATACGACGGATTGGCGCGAACTGGTTTGCGTAAAATGTTAAAGAATGGAAAGCCCATGCAGCTACCGATTAGCGTTAAACGGCCGTTCAGAATCATCGCCCATCGCGGCGCGTCTGCCTATGCCCCCGAAAATACGGAGGCCGCTTTTAAATTGGCCATCGCCGTGGGCGTTAAAGACATCGAACTGGACGTTCAGTTGTCGGCCGACGGCGAAGTGGTGATATGCCATGATTTGTCGCTGGAACGCTATGGCCACGCAGGCACTATCGAAGCCATGAGCTGGCCGCAGCTAGCCCGGCTCGACATGGGCTCCTGGTTCTCGCCCTACCTGTTCCACGGCGAAAAACTGTTAAGGCTCCAGGACTTGTTTAAAGCATACGGCTCGGCAATCACCTATCACATCGAGCTGAAAGGCATATCCCGGCAGCTTCCCTCTTACGTTTGCCGCCTTATCGATGATTTTGATTTACGCGACCGTGTCATCATCACGAGTTTCTCCTATGAAGTCTTGAAACGTACCCGCATCATTGCCCCCTCTTTGCGGCTAGGCTGGCTGGTCCAGAATATCGATGAGTATGTACTATCAAAAGCCCAGGCGCTTGAGTTATTTCAACTGTGCCCCCGCGCGGACCTGCTCACCGAACAAGCGGTCCGGCTTGCCCATTCAGTCGTAACTGAAGTTAGGGCCTGGGGCATAAACGGGAAGCGCGAGGAAGTCCTGGCATTGATACGAAAAACCATCAACGCAGGTTGCGATGGAACTACACTTAATTGGCCCGACTGGATTTCGCAGGAATGGCAATGACGAACCCAATCCTCAAGGAAATCAGGGCGAAATCGAGCGCAACGCGCCGATTGTTGGACATTTTTGAGGATATTTGACCGGCAGGTTTTGAGCCCGTTGGTAATAAATCGATCACCAAGAGCGGTGGTTTCAGAAATGAAGTAGAATTTCCCCCGCTCTCTAAAAAATTTCGATGCAAGTTTTATCGTCGGCCAGTAACGCCTGCTCGATGACGGGCTGATTATCCAGCAGGGTTTTGATCATAGCGGATTTGGACTGATTGCCGACTTTCAGCCAGACGATTTTAGGCGGTTGCCCGTAAATCAAACTGAGTTCGTAAAAATCGGCGTCCTGAGTGACTATCACATAATCGTGATCGATCGCATATTGCCGGATCATTTTATCATTCGCCTGCTCCAGACCGATCAAAGCGACTTGACTGGAGCCGGGATAACGGTCCTGTATGAAAGGCACGATCCTTCGCGACAGATTTTCATCCAGTAGCAATTTCATAAGGCTCTGACGCTGGTTAAATTATGCTCCCGATCGGCCGCGAAACTTAAACAGGCGCTGATGTCCTCCGGCGTCAGCTCGGGGAAATCGTCCAGGATTTCAGCTTGCGTCATGCCGGACGCCAGCCAGGACAGCACATCGTAAACGGTAATCCGCAAGCCCCTAATGCAGGGTTTGCCGCCTCTTTTACCCGGCTCCAAGGTGATGATGTCTTGATAATGCGTCGTCATAAAGGTGCTCCTATGGAATGATATCAAGACAATAATCCGCTGAAGGGTCCGCGTCAATGCGGCAGGCACAAAAAAACCGGCTCAGCGCCGGTTCTTGAATTGAGTTTTTCGCGATAGCCAATAGTGGCTATAGGATGAAAATCCCGCTTGCTTCCAGGGTGTCATAATCGATCCTATTCTGTTGAAGAAAAGCCGGCCGCGAATGAAGCGTAATTTTAATCGTTTCATCGTTCCCACGCTCCAGCGTGGGAATGCAGCCCCTGACGCTCCAGCGTCCCGTAACTCGAGGAAAACCACCATAAGCCACAGCGGTTAAAGGTGGGACTAAACAATTACCGAAGCAGACAATCCACTATTCTCGACACACGGCGCTGGAGCGCCTCAGGATGCATTCCCACGCTGGAGCGTGGGAACGATTAAGGGCATACAGCAGCAAGGCAAGCTCCCCCTTCCTTCTCCCCCTTCGGTTTCTTCCCTTGGCTTTAGCAGGTCTACGGAGCAGTTGAGCCGGATTAGAACTGATCGGGATACCCCAGTCCTTCAGAGCTACGCCAAAGATTTGGGACAAATAACTCAGTTCGTGTCTAAGTTTTGAAGGATCGACACCTTCAGCCACTAGTTTTTTAGCTCAAATGCCTTTTTTCTAGCATCTGCGAGAGTTGTTACAGGATAAGTACCTAAAGATAAGGTTTTACGTCGTGCGTTGATGGTGTAATCAAGTCTCCACCATCTTGAATTATTTGGCTTGATGAGAAGATACAAGCCATTAACATCAAATAACCGAACATCTTTAATTGTTGGCTTGGTGGCGCGGATAGCAGCATCTGAAAGAAGTTCTTTAGCCCTGTGCAGTATAACTGCTGATGCAGTTACTGAATGCAAACATGTTACTGTAGAAGTTACTGCATTAAGTTGCAGTAACAATAGCTGAGTGACTAAAAATTTTACACATAAAAAAACCCAAGTCTTTGAAAATAAAGAACTTAGGTTTGTTTTATCTATTGCTAGAAATAAAATTGGTAGCGGGGGCAGGATTTGAACCTACGACCTTCGGGTTATGAGCCCGACGAGCTACCAAGCTGCTCCACCCCGCGATTGATTTTGCCTATTATAAGGATTTTTGAAGATTTAGCAACTGGAATCTTAACTTTTAACTAAAGATTAGTTTACCAGTTGTAAACAATACGACGCCTAATGGCCGCCGCCAGTTCATAAAGATAATTCCGAATGCGCTGTCAAATGGCGAATCAAGCCCTCTTCTCCGCTTTTCATCACCCGCTCATGGTTCCACACGAACACCGGCCGAGCGAGACCCCCGAGCAATTTCATCCATGATTTGGCGAGCGAGACATTCCAGGTAAAAATCAGCTCGGTCGCCGCCTCGTCTTCCCGATAGATTATCGCGCAATCGCCGCTGCCGATCAGATCGCCGGTGACCTCGGCCGTGATGGAGCGATAAGGATGAATCTGCGTAACCCGCAAATCGATCGCCAGATCGTAAGGCAAGCAAGTTCGCCAAAGGTAGCGCCTGACGTTGTTGATGCCCAATGAATTGCCTCTCGCCGTTTCGTCGACCATCGCCACATATTCCCACCAGGATGGCCAATTCTCGGTCGCAACCAGACACCCCCAGACTTCATCCATTGGGGAGGGAATCAACCATCGCGTCGTTAACGAGAAATCGGACATTTGCGCATTCCTCACCTGCAAATTTTTTGAAATTAGACGAATTTAACCTTCAGAAAATTCCTTAGCATTGCGTTCTCCCACGCCCTAAATCCTCCAACGATAAGGCAGTGCGTAAGGAGCTTGGGCATGATGTGTGAAATGACGTTTAATTTTTATAAAAAAAATTTATTACAAACAAACTTTTCAATTTTTAATCATGTCAACACTCATATAAACTACGCAGGTTTTGCACTGATGAGAAAAGAATGAGTACTCCCAATATTGGATTTATCAGCCTGGGCTGTCCGAAGGCGCTGGTCGACAGCGAGCGGATCCTGACCAAGCTGCGATCCGAAGGCTATACCATATCGCCCACTTACAAAGACGCCGACCTGGTGGTCGTCAATACCTGCGGCTTTATCGATGCCGCGGTCGAGGAATCGCTGGACAGTATCGGCGAGGCAATCGCGCAAAACGGCCGGGTCATCGTGACCGGCTGTCTCGGCGCCAGGGAAAGCGAAATTCGCGCCCGGCACCCCGAAGTCTTGAAAGTGACCGGCGCGCATGCGCTGGAAGAAGTGGTCGCATCGGTGCACGAATATCTGCCGCCGCCGCATGATCCGTTCACCAGCCTCGTCCCTCCGCAAGGGATAAAGTTGACGCCCCGGCATTATGCCTATCTGAAGATTGCGGAAGGCTGCAATCACCGCTGCACCTTCTGCATTATTCCGTCGATGCGGGGCGATCTGGTCAGCCGACCGGTCGATGAGGTGCTGCGCGAAGCCGAACGCCTGGCGTTGGCCGGCGTGAAGGAATTGCTGATTGTCTCGCAGGACACCAGCGCCTACGGCCTGGATTTGAAATATCAGGCGTTCGGCTGGAAAGGCCGCCAAGTGCGCAGCCGCTTCTACGAGATGGCCGAAGCACTCGGCGAATTGGGCATCTGGATACGAATGCATTATGTTTACCCGTATCCACATGTCGATGAAGTGATTCCGTTGATGGCGGAAGGCAAAATTCTGCCTTACCTGGATATTCCGTTTCAGCATGCCAACAGCCGGATTCTGAAACTGATGAAACGGCCGGCGGCCAGCCAGAACAATCTGGAACGGATCAAAGCCTGGCGCGGAATCTGTCCGGACATCACCTTGCGCAGCACCTTCATCGTCGGCTTTCCGGGCGAAACCGAGGAAGAATTCGAAGAGTTGCTGCAATTTTTGACCGACGCGCAGCTCGACCGGGTCGGCTGTTTCGCCTACTCGCCGGTCAAGGGTGCGGCCGCGAACGACTTGCCGAATGCGGTGCCGGAAGCGGTGAAGGAAGAACGCCTGGCCCGGTTCATGGCGCATCAGGCCGAGATCAGCTCCGCCCGCCTGCAACAGCGGCTCGGCCGGATCGAAACCGTGCTGGTCGACGAAGTCGTCGAGGAAGGCGCGGTCGCCCGCAGTATGGCCGACGCGCCCGAGATCGACGGCCAGGTCTATATCGACGGCGCCACGCATCTCAAAGTCGGCGATCTGGTGCAAGTCGAAATGGAGGAAGCTGACGATTATGATTTATGGGGACGCCTGGTATAGGGAATACCCTTCACGTTCTGCCGGTATCGGTATTTTCTAGAGCGCGGGGGACGGCGAATTGCACCAGTTCAACCCGGATGGAACAGGCGCCATTTCCGCCGCCCATTTTGAATTTAATAAATTTGAAGCTTTATTTTTAAGGAATTTATAAACCATTATGTAAATTAATGCGGGAATCGTTTTATGTCTGCTCAAGCCGTTTATTCATCACAAAATTATTCAGCACCGTCCCGGATGACCGTATCCTTCCGGCTCATCCTGGCGCTGTATCTGATTATTCCGGTCTGCATACTGCTCCAGTTGCTCGACGGCTGGTTCTGGCAGCATTTTCTGAAAGAGAACCTGCCCAGCAATACGGGCCATTTTGTGCTGTATCAAATTTTGTTCGGCACGCCGCATATCGTCGCCAGCACGATTTTGTTATGCAGCCACGGCGATTATTTCTGCCATTATAAGCCCCGCATTCTCCGGATGACGCTCGCGCTTGCGGTCGTCTTCGGCGTCGGCAGTCTTTATGTCCCCTACTACGTCCTGTACATCGGAGTCGCCGCCTGGACAGTGCTGCATGTGCTGAAGCAGCAGCACGGGCTGGCGCGCGGCGTGTGCAGATTGCCTTCGCTGCAATTCAACCTCTTGCTCGGCTTGAGCGTCGGCGCCGGACTCCTGATTTATCTCGGCATCTTTCTGCAAGCACGGCTGACGCCGGAACAAGTCGAATGGATCAAACTGATCGCCGGCAATTTATGCGTATTGCTCACGCTAGGCACCTTGTATAGCCAACGCTTTGCCACGTCCGCATTCGGCAAATGGTTTCTGTGGTCGAACACCTTACTGGTTCTGAGCAGTTATTACCTGTTCGTCCAGCAATATTATTTCCTGGCGATTCTGGGCCCCAGGCTGGTACACGATACGACCGCCTACTTCTTTTATGTGACCCACGATTACAACCGCCATCATCAACAGCCGCAGAACTGGCTCTACCGCCGGGCCAAAAGCTGGCATGTGCACTGCTTCGTCGTCCTGCCGGCGCTCTCGTTCGGACTCGCCTTCGTACTGCAGGCCTATGGCGACCAAGTGGTCAATCTGATTACCGACCACTGGTTCGGCATCGAGATTCGCAAAGCCGTCACCCTGGGCCTTTTAGGTTATCTGGGCCTGATGCACTACTACACCGAGTCGTTCACCTGGAAACAGGATTCGCCATACCGGCGTTACATCGCGTTCAGCAAATGAACAAAGCAGCAAGAGTGGGTTAGACGCGCGGAAAATATCATCGGCGATCAAATGATCGCAGATTGAGCGCGTCTACCTCACCCTACCAATTTATGCGTACATTAAATTCAGCAAGTCCTCGCAGTCGGCATCGATCAAGGTAAAACCCATCCGATCCGCAAAGCGCTTTTCCTTATCGGTCGGATTTTTACGCAGAAACCAGCCTTTATGTTCGTCCGCCCCGTAGACGATGTCGCTCATCACCATCCGTTCCGAATCGCGATTCAGCGGCAGGCCGAGCAGCAGGTATTTCTTGCCCTTGCGGTACTCCTTCAGAAAATCGGGAATCGCGAAGCCGCCCATCAGTTCGGTGATGTAATCGACATAATCGGCATCGGAAGCAATGTAATTCGATTCCGGTTTCGGCGTGCCCATCGGCTTGAACAGGATCGGCAGGCTTTTATCGACCTGCTGCTGGTCGATTTCGCGATAGCTTTCGCGGTCGTAGTGAAAGATTTTGAAACGGTAGCTGCTGGCGGTTATCCGCGCGACGCCGACGATCAGCGTATGCTCCTCGTCGGCATAACTGTCCTGCAGTTGGGTGTCGCGATTGATATCGACCACATAGTTAGGCTTCCATTCGGTCAGCCAGTTGTGTATCGCGGCGCGCGTCCATTTGCTTTCCTTGTAGACCTTATCGAGAAACTGGGTCAGAAAGGCACGGCCGCGTTTCAATTCCTGATTCATCGCCGCGCGCGGAAATTCGTACATCAGTTTCGGCGCCATCGGCTTGCCGCCGTTCATTGCCAGAATCAAACTATTGCTGTCGGCGGGCATCGGCGCGCCGTTCAGTTTGCTGGTTACATCGGACAGTACGCCGGGACCCAGGTAAGGCACGACCTGGTGATCGTAAAGGCCGCTCAGAATTTCGGAAAAAACCGCATGGGACATGATAGAACTCCTTGAATTACAAAACCTGTCTTTGCCCAAGCAAAAATCAATCCAGGATTTCCGCAAGCTTGGCTATTTGTTTATAAATCGAGAGAAATCAGGCAATAGCCGGCTAAATCAATGACAAAACCGAGATATTGATGAGATGCTGATCTGTAAGGTTTCTCACAAACCGATTACGGATGTCGATATGTAGCCAAAATATAAAAAGAGAGTCCGCATCGTTCCCACGCCGGAGCGTGGGAACGATGTAAATTCGTATGTTGTTAAAACCACATCCCCACACAAAATGTATGGTATGTCACCATAAGCGCCAGACCCATCATCATATTAAAATACTTATAAAGCAATAGTTTACAAACATTTTTCAACCTTGGCACAGCCATTGCTTTACCCAGATTGTTATCAACAACCCGTTAACAAGAGGAGAAGATCATGGCATTACGTCAATGTGCTATTTACGGTAAGGGTGGTATCGGTAAATCCACCACCACACAAAACCTGGTTGCCGCGCTGGCTGAAGCGGGCAAGAAAGTCATGATTGTCGGCTGCGACCCGAAAGCCGACTCTACCCGTTTGATCCTGCATGCAAAAGCGCAAAACTCGATCATGCAAATGGCTGCCGATGCCGGCAGCGTCGAAGATCTGGAACTGGAAGACGTATTGAAAGTCGGTTACGGCGACATCAAATGCGTCGAGTCCGGCGGCCCCGAGCCCGGCGTCGGCTGCGCCGGCCGCGGCGTCATCACTGCGATCAACTTCCTGGAAGAAGAAGGCGCTTACGACGAGGATCTGGATTTCGTCTTCTACGACGTGCTCGGCGACGTCGTCTGCGGCGGATTCGCGATGCCGATCCGCGAAAACAAGGCGCAGGAAATTTATATCGTCTGCTCCGGCGAAATGATGGCGATGTATGCGGCCAATAATATCGCCAAAGGGATTGTGAAATACGCCAACTCGGGCGGCGTGCGTCTGGCCGGCTTGATCTGCAACTCGCGCCAATGCGCCCGCGAAGACGAACTGATCATGGAATTGGCGGCACGCCTGGGTACGACAATGATTCACTTCGTGCCGCGCGATAACGTCGTGCAACGCGCCGAAATCCGCCGCATGACCGTGATCGAGTATGAATCAACCGCAAAACAGGCGGACGAGTATCGCTCCCTGGCGAACAAGATCATCAACAACAAAAACTTTGTGATTCCAACGCCCATTACAATGGATGAGCTGGAAGACTTGTTGATGGAATTCGGCATCATGGAAGAGGTGGACGAGAGCATCATCGGTAAAACCGCGGCCGCCGAAGCGACTGCTTAATGCGCCGTAGGGCGGGCACCGCTGTTTGTGCCCGCCGTCAACGTTTCCAATGAACGGTGGACACAAACAGCGGTGCCCACCCTACACCACCGGTTTGTTGGGGGATTGCCCACGACCGCAGGAGGATAACATCATGGCTGCCATGACCAGAGAAGAGACCGAAGCGCTGATTCAGGAAGTGTTGGAAGTCTACCCCGAAAAGGCTAAAAAAGACCGCGCCAAGCATTTGGCGGTCAACGATCAAAGCCAGGAAAAATCGAACAAATGCATTACTTCTAACCGCAAGTCCCTACCCGGCGTGATGACGATCCGGGGCTGCGCCTACGCCGGCTCGAAAGGCGTGGTTTGGGGACCGATCAAGGACATGATCCACATTTCGCACGGCCCGGTCGGTTGCGGGCAGTATTCGCGCGCCGGACGCCGCAACTATTATGTCGGCACTACCGGCGTGAATACTTTCGGCACGATGAACTTCACCTCAGATTTTCAGGAAAAGGACATCGTGTTCGGCGGCGACAAGAAACTCGCCAAGCTGATCGACGAGATCGAAGTGCTGTTCCCGTTGAATAAAGGCATCTCGATCCAGTCCGAGTGCCCGATCGGCCTGATCGGCGACGACATCGAAGCGGTGTCGAAGGTCAAGAACAAGGAACACGGCAAAACGATCGTGCCGGTCCGCTGCGAAGGCTTCCGCGGCGTATCGCAGTCGCTCGGCCACCATATCGCCAACGACGCGATTCGCGACTGGGTGCTGGACAAACGCGACGGCGACGACAGCTTTCCGACCACACCTTACGATGTCGCGGTGATCGGCGATTACAACATCGGCGGCGACGCCTGGGCCTCGCGCACCCTTTTGGAAGAAATGGGGCTGCGGGTCGTGGCGCAATGGTCCGGCGACGGCACCATCGCCGAGATCGAAAAAACCCCGAAAGTGAAGCTGAACCTGATTCACTGCTACCGTTCGATGAACTATATCGCCCGGCACATGGAAGAGAAGTACAGCATTCCCTGGATCGAGTACAACTTCTTCGGGCCGACCAAGATCGCGGAAAGCCTGCGCCGAATCGCCGCGCATTTCGACGACACCATCAAGGAAGGCGCCGAACGCGTGATCGAGCGCTACAAAGCCGAATACGAAGCGGTGATCGCGAAATACAAGCCGCGTCTGCAGGGCAAACGCGTGATGCTGTACGTCGGCGGCCTGCGTCCTCGCCATGTAATCGGCGCCTATGAGGACCTGGGTATGGAAGTGGTCGGCACCGGTTACGAATTCGGACACAACGACGACTACGACCGCACGATCAAGGAGATGGGCAACGCGACGCTGCTCTATGACGATGTGACCGGCTACGAATTCGAGGAGTTCGTGAAAAAGATCCAGCCTGATCTGATCGGCTCCGGCATCAAGGAAAAATACATCTTCCAGAAAATGGGCATCCCGTTCCGGCAGATGCATTCCTGGGATTATTCCGGCCCTTATCACGGCTACGACGGTTTCGCGATCTTCGCCCGCGACATGGACATGACCCTGAATAATCCGTGCTGGAAGAACATCAAGGCGCCCTGGAAAACCGAGGCGGCCGGCAGCGAAGCGGTCAAGGCGGTTGCGTAAAACATTCGCTGGTTCCCGCGCGCTGCGTGGGAACCCGTTCGGCCCGCGCTGCGGGCCAGGGCGCGGCGCGCCGAAACAGCATTCCCACGCGGCGCGTGGGAACGAGTCCGAAACCCAACACGCCGTCCACAGATTGGTGGAGCGTTAGGAGATCATCATGAGCCAACAAGTCGACAATATTCAACCCAGCTACCCCTTGTTCCGCACCGACGAATACAAGGACAACCTGGCCAACAAACGGGCGCTCTACGAGGAACGCCATCCTCAGGAAAAAATCGATGAAACCTTTGAGTGGACCACCACCCGGGAATATCAGGAACTGAATTTCAACCGCGAAGCCCTGACCGTCAACCCGGCCAAGGCCTGTCAACCGCTCGGCGCGGTGCTCTGCGCGTTGGGTTTTGAAAAGACCCTGCCCTATGTGCACGGCTCGCAAGGCTGTGTGGCCTATTTCCGAACCTATTTCAACCGCCATTTCAAGGAACCGGTCTCCTGCGTATCGGATTCGATGACCGAGGACGCGGCGGTATTCGGCGGCCAGAAAAACATGTTCGCCGGCCTCGAAAACGCGAAAGCCCTGTACCAACCCGACATGATCGCGGTGTCGACCACCTGCATGGCGGAAGTCATCGGCGACGACCTGAACGCGTTCATCAACAACGCGAAGAAGGAGGGCCATATCGAACAGGAATTCCCGACGCCGTTCGCGCATACCCCGAGTTTCGTCGGCAGCCACACCACCGGCTGGGACAATATGTTCGAAGGCATCGCCCGTTATTTCACGCTGAACTTCATGGAAGACAAGGAAGTCGGCGCGAACGGCAAGATCAACTTCGTGCCCGGCTTCGAGACCTACCTCGGCAACTTCCGGGTAATCCACCGGATGATGAAGGAAATGGGCGTCGATTATTCGCTGCTCAGCGATCCGACCGAAGTGCTGGATACGCCGGCCGACGGCCATTTCCGCATGTATGCGGGCGGCACCACGATGGCCGAAATCAAGGATGCGCCGAATGCGATCGACACCATCCTGCTGCAACCCTGGCAACTGGAAAAAACCAAGAAATACGTGCAAACGACCTGGAAGCACGATGCGCCCAAGCTGAACATTCCGATGGGCCTCGAATGGACCGACGCGCTGTTGATGAAGGTTTCGGAACTGAGCGGCAAGCCGATTCCGGAATCGCTCGAAAAAGAGCGCGGCCGCCTGGTCGACATGATGACCGATTCGCACGCCTGGCTGCACGGCAAGAAATTCGCGTTGTACGGCGATGCCGATTTCGCGCTGGGCATGACCAAGTTCCTGCTGGAACTGGGCGCGGAAGTGACCGACGTACTGGTCAGCCATGCGAACAAACGCTGGAAGAAAGCCTGCGAGGAAGTTTTGAAAGCTTCGCCTTACGGACAGAACGCGACCGTGCATATCAGTTGCGACCTCTGGCATTTCCGTTCGCTGATGTTCACCAACAAACCGGACTTCATGATCGGCAATTCCTACGGCAAATTCATACAGCGAGACACCTTCTACAAGGGCGAGAAGTATGAAGTGCCCCTGATCCGGATCGGCTTCCCGATCTTCGACCGCCACCATCTGCACCGGATGACCACGCTCGGCTACGAAGGCGCGATATACATGCTGACCACGCTGGTCAATGCGGTGCTGGAACGGCTGGACAAGGAAACCATCGGCATGGGCACCACGGACTATAACTACGATTTGATCCGATAATCGGCTCATCGGATACCGTACTAACTTCCCTCATCGTTCCCACGCTCTGCGTGGGAACGCAGTCTGAACCGCTCCGCGGTTCGGGGACGCGGAGCGTCCCTGGCTGGGTTCCCACGCAGAGCGTGGGAACCATAGGGAAACCGACCTACATTGGAGAACCCCATGCCCAGCGTCATGCTCAGAAAACGCGAAGACGGCAAACTGCTGTTTTACGTTGCTAAAAAAGATCTGGAAGAAACGATAGAGTCGATCGAGTTCGACAGCCCCGGCAAATGGGGCGGCGAAGTCGTATTAGGCGATGGCTCCCGGTATTTTTTCGATCTTCTGGATGCACCGCCGAAAATTCCCATCACATTGCAAGCGAAACGCTTATAAGGAGGCCGTCATGGCTTTATATATTGTTGCCGAAGAATGCATTTCCTGCGGAGACTGCAAACCGGTCTGCCCGACCGATTCGATCAAGGAAGGCCCGGTCGTGTTCGAAATCAGTAAAAAAACCTGCACCGAATGCAACGGCGATTACGATCAGCCGCAATGCGTGAAAGTGTGCCCGATCGACAATTGCATTTTGCCGCTCGTCGCATAGGACACCATAGACGGTAGCCGTATTGGTTCCTATATTGGTCTTTTATCGTACGGCGCATTATCCTACCGAAGCAGTGAAAGAACAGTCCCCTCTCCCCCTGGGAGAGGGTTAGGGTGAGGGATTCAGAATGGGCTTTTTTACAATTTAATGGATAAAGCGCCCTTTTGATCACCCTCACCCCGATCCTCTCGGCAACAGCTCCTGACGTTGCTTACCTCCTGCATCCATGCAGTCGTCCCAAAGGGAGAGGGAGAGATGCGGTCATCCTTAAAAACCGGAAGCCTTGTCATGATCAGCCCAGACCTCCTCGAAAGCATCGCCCTTGCGATCAATGCCCATGCGCTGAACGACTCGATCGTGGCGCTGCTCAGAAGCGAATTCCCCGGCATTCACTTCACCTATTGTATGGAAGACGACATCGGCAATCACCAGCCGGCGCTCGAACAGCCCGGATTTAACCTGTATCTGGTCGACGGCCGCGAACATTGCCTGTGTCTGACCCGCGATTACGGACACGCCTCCGGCATCGTGATTGCCGAAGTCCTCGAAGAGTAAGGCAAGGCGATGGCAGAGCCAGACGATACGGTAACGCTGCCGGTCGGCGATTGCAGCCTGTGCCCGTTCCGGAACAAGACCTTGCTGATGGGACGCTGCATGCCCGGCGATACCTGCGTATTCGTCGAAAGCGGAAGGCAGATCGACCGCTTCTTTCGCGTCAACCCAGCTTACGCGATCCATTATCTGCAGGACGAGTTCTGGGAGCGGCGCGCGATTGCCGCGCGTTACGCGCCCGAAAAAGCCCTGCAGGCCCTGATCGACGACGAGGACGAAGTGGTCCGGCGTGCTGTGGCCTTTCGCCTGCCGGCGCACCAGCTCCTGACCTGGGTCCACGACCCGGACCGCGAAGTCAGGATGACGATCGCCGGCCGCCTCGATCTTCAGCATCTCGAATTGCTGGCGGCCGATCATGATTACATCGTCCGGCTGGCGGTCGCCAAACGCCTGCCGGCCGGGCGTCTGTTCCGCTTTATCAAGGATCAAGACGAACAGGTCCGAAAACTCGTCGCCGAACGCCTGCCTGAAGTCAGCCTGGGCCTGATGGCGCATGATCCCTCGCCCGGCGTGCGCCGAATCCTCGCCGAGCGGATGCCGCCGGAAGATGCGGTCGTGCTGCTGAATGATTGCGATTGGATGGTACGCTACACCGCCGCACTGAAAGTCGATCCGCAAAATTTGCAGGCTTTAGTCCATGACCCCGAACCCGACGTGCGCGACCTGGCCAGGCAGCGTCTTCATTCCACCCCAGCCACGAACTCCGACCATGATTGAAACCCGATTGACGCTCGCCGGGCAAGACATTACCGACTGCTGTAAAAAGATCATTCCGGGCCAGAACGACGATCTCCTGCTCGGCAAGCTGCAAAGCCTGGTGCCAGACTATCCGATACGTCTGGCGATGGCCGGCGAGGAATGGTACCGGCTCGGCGGCGTGGTCGATCTGCACGGCAAACGTATCGCAAACGACTTGACCGAATGGGTCGAACGCAGCTATCTGGAATGCGGCCAGAACCTGCAAACGCTGATCGATTACACGATCGAACAGCAACTGATCGCGACCAAACAGACCGGTAAGACGCTGTATTTCGTCGTGCAGACAGGGCCGCGTGCGGAAGATTTTACTTTGATCGAAATCGACAAAACGCTCGAAGTATCGGACCGGATGCTGGTTGACGAAACGCATCCGCCGGAAGACCTCGAAGAATTCATCGATCCATTGCAGCCGTTCTGCATCGAAAGCGTCTGCTTCGGCCATTCCCGCTACACCTACCGGCGCAAGACCGACGTGAAGCTGTTCATGGAAGTCATCAACGAACGCCATCCGAACCGCCATCCGGCGCAGCGCTTCCTCGACGACTGGAACCGCAGCAGCGCCGGTCAGAAAGCACGGATGTCCGACGACTGGCTGGTCTGCCCCTACCGCCACACCGGCCGCTTCGGCGAACAGATCGTGAACGCCGAAATCGTGAACACCCACAAAAACCGCCTCCCTCACTTGGAAGACTTCGCCGGCAAGAAAGGCCAGGCGTTAAGCACCGTGCTGGCCCGTTTCGACCGCCAGGCCGGCTATCCTTTCGCCTGGTTTTTCTACATGCTGAAAGGCAATCGGGTATCGACCCATAGCGCCGAATCGGTGTACCGCGACATCTCCGGCGATTTCGCCTATCTTCCCGAAAGGGACGAGGCGGTGCTGAGGAACTGGATTGCGAATCCTTATAACGTTTAAATTCGCCGTTATATCCCGCTGCCGCTCTGTTTGGCCGACAAGCGCCGGCGGAGCCCACACTGCGGCATGAATATTGTTTTTGCCGACGAATAGTGATGTCTTCAGGATGAGCGAAAATCCAATCCAAATCTCTCCGCATACTTGCTTCCTACTGCAACACCCAATCCCCATCGGCAACCGCGTCAAAGCTGTGCCTGATTGCTGATGCTCAATGCCAATAAATGCACCACTTTTGTTCGCCTTATTTGCACCAGATATGTACACCAGCAAACAATCCCCAACTTAAATAACGCCCAAACCCGATCTGCCAGACTTCGGAGAAGAGTGGCGCAGAAATTGCTTATGATTATCCTTATATTTCATTTTGTTATAAACATTATTTGAATCAAAGGATGAATGACATGCTGTCAGAGGTTGACCGTTTCGAAACTTTTTCTCCCTATATTCGAAGTGTGGCCCAGTGCAAGGAAATCCTCCGAGAATTAAACAGTACTTGGGGAGTGATTTCCGCTATTGCTGAAATCAGCTGCCCTAAAGAAGCCGCGTCCATATTGCCCGCGATGGAAGCAACGAAACAAGGTTTCGAAGACCTTGAAAAGAAACTGACCCATCAACTGGTTTCGGAAGAAATCAACAAAACCTGTCTCGAACTGAATTCCAAGGCGCAAGTGTCGATCGATATTCTGGTGAGGAATCTGTACGAGCGCACCGCGGATATCGGGTTTCTAGCCACCAATGCCGATATCTGCGATTTCGTGCTCAACTCCGTTAAAGGCGATAGCGCCAATGTCGATTCGATCAATCGATTGCTGGACGAATACGGATCAAAATATACCGTATACGACGATATCATCATTCTGGACACCCATAGCCGCATACTGGCCAGACTCGACCGCGACGCGGCAACCGCCGACCAAACCGTTTCCGATTCGATCATACGCGAGACATTGCACTCGACTCGGGACTATGTCGAATCCTTTGGAAAAACCGCCCTTCGGCCCGGCATAGACCGGGCTCTTATTTATTCGAAACGTATCGTCGCTCCGGCCGACAATTCCGTCATTGGCGTTTTATGCCTGTCGTTTCGGTTCGACAATGAGATGGAGGGCATTTTTCGCAGCCTGCAAAAGAAAGGCGACAAAGCGGCCATGCTGCTGCTGAATGCCGATTCCAGAGTGATAGCCACAAGCGACTTCGACCATGTACCGATCGGACGCATCATCGACGCCGTTCCGGAAGGTAATGAATTCGGCATCATCGATTTTGCCGGACGCGAATATTTGGCGGTAACGCACCGGGGCCGTCCTTATCAAGGTTATGCCGGCCAGGAATGGTACGGCCACGCGATGATTCCGCTGCAATCGGCCTTTGTCTCATCCGCCTCGGACAAGGAGATCAATGCGGAAATCCTCCGGCACGGCGACGCCTTAGCCACCGAACTTTCCAGCATCATTGCCGGCGCCGCCGAAGGCATCAACCAGTTCCTGCATCGAGTCATCTGGAATGGACAGATCATGGCAACCAACGAACATGGCCATCTTTTATCGCTCAAGGCAATCCTACGCCAAATCCGTTCGATGGGAGCCCGTACGGCTCAGGCGCTTGCCGATTCCAGCAGCAAACTCCATATCACGATGATTACCGCCGAACTCCGCAATGCCGAATCCATTGCCCGGCTGATGATCGACATCATGGATCGCAATCTGTACGAGCGCAGCAATGACTGTCGGTGGTGGGCCTTGACGTCGGAAATCCGCCGCATCCTGTCCGAAGGCCGCCTGAATAGCGAAGATAAGGAAAAAATTACCGATATCCTGATCTACATCAACAAACTGTATACAGTCTACACCCGCCTTTTTATCTACGACATTAAAGGAACGGTCGTGGCCGAGTCCAACCTCCACGGTGACGCCGTGGATGCCGTAGGCAAACAGGTCATTGCCGCCTATGCGCAAGAGACTTTTTCCTTGCGCTCTCCGCAAGAATACCGGGTGTCGTCGTTTGAGGAAACGTGGCTGTATGAAGGCAAGGCGACCTATATTTACAACGCGGCCATCCGTCACGTAGACAATCTCAGCAAAGCCGTTGGCGGAATCGGTATCGTTTTCGATTCCGACCGCGAATTTAAGCACATGCTTGAGGATTGTTTGCCCGATAAGACTGGAGTTTTCGGTCTGTTTGTCGAGCGGCCCAGCGGGCGTATCATTGCGTCAACCGAATTCTCCCCTTATCAAAATGGAGAAATTCTCGAAATAGACCGGGAATTTTTCGAGCTGCCGGAAGGAACGGGAAAATCCAGAATTGCGCTCTATAACAAGACTTACTATGCCGTCGGATGTTACTCCTCGCGAGGATACCGCGAGTTTAAGACCACGGGCGACTACCGGAATGACGTAGCCGCCCTCGTGTTTATTCCCATCGGCGAGCAATCCGCAGCGGCCGGCTCCGAACATCGTGAAATCATTTCTTACCCGCTAGAACCGGTGACAGGCGATACCGTCGATCTGGCGACGTTTTATATCGGCAGCAAAGTCTACGCGTTCCATGCCGCCGATGTTCTGGAGGCGGTGGAGGCCACACGCATCAATCGCCTGCCCGGCGTAAAATCCTATATTGTCGGCAGCATCATGTATTGCGATCACCGCGGCGAAGGCTTTAACGACAAATTCCCCATCATCGTTATTGACGGCAGAATTTTGACCGGAACCCCCGTCGATGCGGAAAGACAGGACAAATCTCAGGACGCCATCGTCGTGGTTATGACCAACAAAGGTTACATCGGCTTACGGGTCGACGGGCTCGATGCGATTCCCACTTTTGAAAAGAAACAAATCCAGCCCGTTGATGAATTATTGCGCGGCGACGGCGGCTACGTAAAATCGCTGGTCAACCTCTCCGAAAACAACATGGCCGGACAAATGCTGGTGGTATTGGATCAAAACAGTATACTGTCCTCGGTTCGCCAACATACCTCGAGCCCGCAGCCGGCTTGAGCAGGGGTAGAACGCGAGTAGGGCCTGGCTAAAAAAGAACGCTGGAGGGCGTAATGACTGAATTGATCCTCCTGCGAAGCTTGACAGGTTTTATCGCAATTAAAAAACGAGACGCATCGGCAGCATTTCCGAGTCTTTGAACCCTTTCTTCCGGTAAAGCGACTGGGCGGCCGAATTATCCTTATCCGTCAAAACCGTAATCCGCCTGCATCCGTTTCGAATCGCATATTGAATCGCATGATCCAGTAATTGACTGCCCCACCCCTGCCCTCTCACCGGCTTTGCCAGCACCAGGTCCTCAAGCAGAGCCGCTTTTCCGCCCAGCGCGGTCGACACCATAAACAACAGGCTGACGCAGCCGACGATCCGCCCCGCATCCTCGATCACGAAAAACCGGCCTTTGTCGGGATCGGAGAGGATTTCTGTAACGCCTTTCGATTGCGTAGCAAAATCGGGTTTGAACTCCGCTTCCTGCTCGAAAAGCAAGGACAACAATCGGCAGATGGCTTCGTTGTCTGCAAGGGTTGCTTCTCGAATATTCATGGATTAAATTTTGCTCTGTCAAGGCGGTGGAGATGGCAATTGCCAATTCAACATGAAGGCTATTGCGATCATGCCAACGTCCCCTATCGGGTTCTATTGAAAAGCGATCGTACGGGGCATTCATTAATCATTTATGATGACAAGCTGAAAGCATTAGCTTTTCAAGCATTTATTACCGGACTTTATCCGGGGATCCTACCAGGAACAACATGATTACCATCAAAAAAACAGCGCTCCCCCTTTTTATCGCGGCTTCTTTGGGCGCCAGCAGCATCACGGCTTTCGCGGCAGAGGCAAGCCTCAATGAAACTATCTCAGACATTCAGCCAGTTTTCCACGTTTAATTGTTCGACCCGCGAAAATTCCCGTTCGTTGGCGGTGACGACGGTCAATCCCAATGACACGGCGTGCGCGGCGATCAGTAAATCGTTATGCCCGATAGGCAATTCGCGCCGCTCCAGGTCGATGCGGATGTCGGCGTAAATACGATCGACATTATCATCGAGCGGCAATACCGGCAAGCTGCTCAAGACCTGCTCGACATTGAAGGTTAATGAAGGCGATTGTTTTTTGGCGGCGCCATAGCGCAATTCGCAAGCCACGATGATGCTGGTGCAGCAATACTTATCATTCCCTGCCGTCAGCATGGCTGACGCCATGGGACCGCGCGGGTTTTTGATCAGTTCGGAAACGATATTGGTATCGAGTAAATAACGGTAGTCCGCCATATCAGAAAATATCTTCCGGCTCGACGTTCGAATCGCTGATTTCAGGAAAGTCCTCGTCCAGGGCAGGCAGAGTCGCCAGCAAATCCTTCAGCTTTTTTTGTTTGACCGGTTCGATGATCAGCCGGTCGCCTTCCTTGCGGATAATCGCTTCCGTGCCCTCCAGTTCAAACTCGCGCGGAATCCGTATGGCCTGATTACGGCCGTTTCTGAATAAACTGACGTGGCGTTCAGTGTGCATGATAAATCTTCCAAAGCGACATATACACAAGCATATGCCTGATGATTTATGTTGTCAATCGACTTGCGGTTCATCCGTGGTAAACGGTCGTACTGGATTTTCTTTTCCGATCATCTTAATGCCATTCAACTGATCCAGATAGAGAATCCATATGCTGTGGTTACGGTAATAGCATCGGTGATAATCTTGCAGACTTTTACTCTTTTGAACTTTTGTAAAAAATCAAACACATTCTTGTGATATTTACCACAAGCTCCTCGATCGTACCGCGACAAACAAAATTATATAATTCAATAACTTAAACTCACCTCAATAAATGGTACGATTGATGCATTACCTCAAGGTAACAAACCAGCGAGGTGACATTCATGGAATTGCCAGTATTGAACGACAAACCGGCCGGCAAGGGCGGCTGTTCCGCCAGTTCCTGCGGTTCAACCGATGATCAGTTGGGCCATCTTTCCGACGAGATTCGCGCGAAGGTGCAGAACCATCCCTGCTACTCGGAAGACGCCCACCATTATTTCGCGCGCATGCACGTGGCGGTCGCGCCGGCCTGCAACATTCAGTGCCATTACTGCAACCGCAAATACGACTGTTCGAACGAGTCGCGGCCGGGCGTGGTATCGGAACTGCTGACGCCGGATCAGGCGGTCAAAAAAACGATGGCGGTGGCCGCGAACATTCCGCAGATGACCGTATTGGGCATCGCCGGCCCCGGCGATCCGCTCGCCAACCCGGAGCGCACCTTCGAAACCTTCCGCCGCCTGAGCCGGGACGCGCCGGACATCAAGCTGTGCGTGTCGACCAACGGCCTGGCGTTGCCCGAATCGGTCGAGGAACTGGCCAAGCATAACATCGACCATGTCACGATCACGATCAACTGCGTCGATCCCGAGATCGGCGCGCAGATTTATCCGTGGATTTTCTGGGAAAACCGCCGGATCAAGGGCAAGCGGGCCGCAAAGATTCTGATCGATCAGCAGCAGAAGGGGCTCGAAATGCTGGTCGCCAAAGGCATTCTGGTCAAGGTCAACTCGGTGATGATTCCGGGCGTCAACGACAAGCATCTGGCCGAGGTCAGCCGGATCGTGAAGGCCAAGGGCGCATTTCTGCACAACGTGATGCCGCTGATCGCCGAAGCCGAACACGGCACTTTCTATGGCGTGATGGGCCAGCGCGGGCCGACCCAGGACGAATTGATGGACTTGCAGGACGCCTGTTCCGGCGACATGAACATGATGCGCCATTGCCGGCAGTGCCGCGCCGATGCGGTCGGCCTGCTGGGCGAAGACCGCGGCGACGAGTTCACGCTGGACAAGATCGAAACGATGGAAATCGATTATCAGGCCGCGATGGAAAAGCGCAAAGTGATCCATCAGGCAATCGAAGCGGAGATGAACAGCAAGCGCGCCGCGAAGGCCGACTCGGCTGCGAAACACGCCGAGGAAGAAAAGCTGAATACACGGCCGGTGTTGATGGCGGTCGCGACCAGCGGCCAGGGCGTAATCAACCAGCATTTCGGCCATGCGAAGGAGTTTTTGATTTACGAAGCCTCGCCGGAAGGGGTGCGCTTCATCAGCCACCGCAAAACCGAACTGTACTGCAGCGGCGACGAAACCTGCGGCGACGGCGAAAGCGTCTTGCAGCGCACGATCCGCACGCTGGAAGGCTGCGAGGCGGTGCTGTGCTCGAAGATCGGCTTCGAGCCGTGGGAAATGCTGGAGGAAGCCGGCATCATGCCGAACGGAGAACATGCGATGGAGCCGATCGAGGAGGCGGTGCTGGCGGTTTACAGGGAAATGGCGGCGGCCGGGAAGCTGGATGAGATAGCTGTTCCCCAACGCGCGTCAGCCTAATTTTTGAGGATGGTAGGGTGGATAAGCGAAGCGCATCCACCGAACCGGCTACAATTTTTTGATACTGGAGAATCCCAATGTCCCAACCCGCACTCGCCGTCGAAGCCGGCGACCCTTTCATGACGTCCGACGTGATCGTCGAAATGCTCAAGCAGCTTCGTGCGCTGGACACTTATGACACCTACGAAGGCTGGTCCGAGGAAAAAATCATCGATCCGTTGATACTGACCAAGGAACGCAAACGCGAGATTCCGATCGTCGGCGACCCCGATGAAACCACGCTGGCGCGAGTCAAGGCCTATTACAACGCGATCGCCTCGTTGATCGAAAAGAAAACCGGGCTGATGGCGGTGCCGGTGGTCAACATCACGCACGAAGGCTTCGGGCGCGCGTTCGTACTGGTCGGCAAACTGATCGCGGTCGATAAAACTCTGCGCGACGTGCATCGCTTTGGATTTCCGACGCTTGAAGATATGTGCATGAAGACCGAACAAATCATCGATAAGGCGACCGCGCTAATCGAACAATACCGGGAAGTCGCCGAGGCTTGAGGTGAACGATGACTGACGAAGAACTGAAAAAACTCGAAAAGGAAGTCAAAAAGACCAAGCGCCTGGCAGGCGAAGCAGCGATGGTGCTGCACGACCTGATCGAGGACCGGCTGCCGGATGCCTACGGCGAACTGATGGAAACCGCGCAGGCGGCCTACGACGCCTGCAAGGCCTGGGACGAGGCCTGCAAAAAACTGCTGGCGGCGACCGGCGAGACGGCCTGAGGAGGCTGCGATGAGCGAATTCGTAACCGGAGTGACTTTCGGCGGCACGGTCTGGACGCCATCCTATGTGACCGATTTAAACCAGCGCAATTGCATCGGCTGCGGCCGCTGCTTCAAGGTGTGCCCGCGCGACGTGTTCGACCTGATCGAACGCGACGAAGTGTTGTCCGCTGAGGATTTCGACGACGATTACGGCGATTTCGAGGACGACGACAACACGATGGTGATGAGCCTGAAGAACGCGGCCGACTGCATCGGCTGCGAGGCGTGCTCGAAGGTATGCCCGAAAGATTGCTTCACGCATCAGCATAAAGCCGCGGCGTAACATCCTGTAAGTTGGGTTACGACTGCATGGGCAGAGATTTGCTCCTCGACAACCGCTCCCTGCATTGCTCTATCTCCTGCATCCTTACAGTCGTGCAATCTCTGCATTCACGCCATCCCTGGCGTTCATGCAGGAGGTACGAGCCCAAGGAAGGGCGAGGTAGATCGCGTCGGGAACACGCGATCGAGAGCAATGCCACCACAAGGGTGGTCTAAGGACAGAGCAATTGCCGACGACTGCATGGATGCAGGAGATAGAGCAATGCAAGGGCAATTGCCGTGAGCGTACCCTTTTGTGTTGTTCATCAGGTTTGTAGGAAAAGGTGCGTGGTGCGTACTCTACAAACGCCTGCGATACTGTTTTATAAAGGTACGCACAGCGTACCCTTGTATCTTTATCCCGGTCGTGATTAGCTATCATGACTTGAGACAGAAAGAGCTTGTGCGTACCCTTAAGGATCAACCTTGTCTTGTAGATCAAGCCTTCTGTCTCGCTTCTGATGCCAG
>JBPFEE010000039.1:0-88364 GCA_051061095.1 Methylomicrobium sp.
AAGAACGCGGCAAAACCAAAATGTCCGCCTTGGGCGCCGTCATGCGCAAATTGGTCCATTTGTGCTTTGGCGTCCTCAAAACACGCCAACCTTATCAACCCGATTATGGGAGGACGGCTTGATTTTTAAGACGGTATCTACCGGACTATAAAAGTACGCACCGCGTGACTCTGGGTTTTACATTCGCCGGCGGTGTTTCAGACGATACATCGCCGAGATGTCCTCATCCCCGTGACCCTCGGCCATCAATTCCTCATAGTCCTTGATCGCCATTTCGCTGACCGGTATCTCGACCCCGACTCTGGCCGCCATGGCCTGGCAGATCTTCAGGTCCTTATGGTGCAGGGCAAGCCTGAAGCCCGGCTTGAAAATGCCCTGCGTCATCGTCAGGCCGCGCTTTTCCAGAAACCAGTTGCCTGCCGCCCCGCCTGCAATCACTTCGATCACTTTGTCCATTGGCAGATGCTGCGCTTCGGCGAAGGCCAACGCTTCGGTGACCGCCTCGTTGATGCCGGCGCACATGATTTGATTGACTGCTTTGGTCGCCTGACCGGAGCCGGTCGGACCCATATACAGGATACGCGTCGCCATCGCCGCGAGCACCGGCCTGGCGCGTTCGAAAACAACTTCATCGCCGCCGACCATCATCGCCAGCGTGCCGTTCTTTGCGCCTTCGACGCCGCCCGATACCGGCGCATCGAGAAAGAACGCCTGCCTTTCGTCCAGCATGACTGAGGCCTGTTGCGCGGTCGCGCGGCTAACGGTCGACATGTCGACCACGATCGTTCCGGGCCTGACTGTTTCCCGGATGGATTCCACAACCGCAAGCACATCCCGGTCGGCCGAGACGCAGATCAAAACCACATCAACCGCTCCGGCCAGGTCCGCAATACTCTTAAAGGCGGTGACCTGAAGATCTTCCGCCAGCGCTTGAGCAGTTGCTGGGGTGCGATTGTAAACGCCCTCCAGCACGCCGGCCTTGGCCAGATTATGCGCCATGCCGACGCCCATGCCGCCGAGTCCGATCATGCCCGCTTTCATGCTATTCCCAAATAAGTGTAAGAAGTCAAACCGGCGCTGAGTTCCTGTTCGTAATCGCGTTGTTCCTGTTCGCCGAGTCCGCTGGCGGCCAGTTTTTTGCGGTAGGCGGCCTTGAGTTCCTCGGGGCTGATGTGCACATAATCGAGCAGATCGGATACATGCTCGCCTTCCTGCAGATCGTAAAAATGATAGCCGTGTTCGTCCAGTTCGATATTGATCGCATGGGTATCTCCGAACAGGTTGTGCATGTCGCCGAGGATTTCCTGGTAGGCTCCGACCATGAAGAAACCGATCAGATAAGGCTCGCGGCTGTCGATTTTATGCACCGGCAGTGTTTTTTCGATGTTCTGGCCGTCGATATACTGATCGATGCGCCCATCCGAATCGCAGGTCAAGTCCTGCAATACCGCGCGCCGGCTGGGGCGTTCGTCCAGGCGGTGGATCGGCATGATCGGAAAGATCTGGTCGATGCCCCAGATGTCGGGCATCGACTGGAACAGCGAAAAGTTGCAGAACACCTTGTCGGCCAGTTTTTCGTTTAGTTCCTGCAGAATCGCGGCCTCGCTCTGGTAATTCGGATTCAACCGGTGCTGCAACTGCCGGCACAGCAGCGCATAAGCGTTTTCGGCCTGGGCGAGGCCGTCGATATCGAGTTTGTCCTGCGTAAACCGTGCGCGCGCCTCGGCGAGCGCAAAATGCGCGTCATGGTACAGTTCGACCGGATTGATGCGGTCCGGTAAAGCGGGCGGCTCGCCGCCCTGGTAAGGCGATTCGATGTCGGTCACATTGGTGATCAGCACCGCATGATGAGCGGTGATCGCGCGTCCCGATTCGGTGATGATGTCGGGCTCGGGCGCCTCTTTCTCCGCGCAAATCTCGGCAAAGCTGCGCACGATGTTCTGCGCGTACTCATCGACGCTGTAATTCATCGACGATTCGCGCCGCGAACGGCTGCCGTCGTAATCGACGCCCAGTCCGCCGCCCGCGTCGACGATCTTGATCGGCGCGCCGAGGCGGCGCAGTTCGACATAAAACTGGCCGGCTTCCTTCAAAGCGACCTTGATGTCGTGAATGTTCGCGATCTGGGAGCCCATGTGAAAATGCATCAATTTCATCGTATCGAGCAAATGGGCCTGCTTCAGGCGTTTGACCAGTTGCAGGAGTTCGTGCGCATGCAGGCCGAATTTGGACTTTTCACCGCCGCTGTTTTGCCATTTGCCGGCGCTGATGCTCGACAGGCGCACGCGCACGCCGATATTCGGCCGGATGCCCAGTTTGCGCGATTCCTCGATGATCAGTTCCAGTTCGATCGGTTTTTCGATCACCAGATACAGATCCAGCCCCATTTTTTGACCGATCAGCGCCAGGCGAATGTAGGCCCTGTCCTTGTAGCCGTTGCAGACGACGACTTGCTGATTCGACAGCGCCATGATCGCCAGCAGTTCCGGCTTGCTGCCGGCTTCGAGGCCGATGGGATTGGCTTTCAGAATGCCTTCGACGACCTGGCGCTGCTGATTGACCTTGATCGGATACACCGGTGTATAGCGACCGGTATAGTGGTATTTCGCGCAGGCATTCTCGAATGCCCGGTTCAGCCGGTTGACCTTGTCCTTCAAAATATCGGTGAAACGCACCAGCACCGGCAGCGACAGATTTTTTTCATGCAGCGACTGGGTAATTTCGAACAAATCCAGCTCCGCTGTCTGATCTGAGCTGGGTTTGACGCAGACATGGCCGGCCGCATTGATCGCAAAATAACCGTCTCCCCAGCTATCGATCGCATAGGTTGCCGCCGCGTCGCGGAGGGTCCAGTCGAGGTGTTCAGTTGAATTCAAGTTGCTCTCCATGATGTCGTAAGCGCGCAATTCTAATATATAATGGACGCTATTTTACCCGTTTATTCTCACAGGAATGCAAATGATCAATCCCTCCGAATGGTTTACCGAAGAAGCGCCCGGCGTCGCTTCGGCCTTTTCGCTGAAAATCACGAAAAAGCTGCACGAGGAGCAGTCGCCATTTCAACATTTGGAAATCTATGAAACCGAAAGCTTCGGCAACCTGATGGTAATCGACGGCTGCACGATGGTATCGACGCGCGACAACTTTTTTTATCACGAGATGATCAGCCATCCGGTGCTCTATACACATCCGAACCCGAAACGGGTCTGGATCATCGGCGGCGGCGATTGCGGCACGCTGAAGGAAGTGCTGAAACATCCGTCGGTCGAAAAGGCGGTGCAGATCGACATCGACGAGCGGGTGACGCGTCTGGCGGAGATTTATTTTCCCGAATTGTGCGAGTCGAACAACGATCCGCGCGCGGATTTGAAGTTCATCGACGGGATCAAATGGGTCAAGGATGCGGAACCGAACTCGGTCGATATCATCATTGTCGACAGCACCGATCCGGCAGGTCCTGCCGAAGGCCTGTTCAGTGAGGCGTTCTACCGCGACTGCTTCAACTGTCTGTCCGAAAACGGCATGGTCGTGCAGCAGAGCGAATCGGCATTGTTCTACATGAAGCTGATCGGCGACATGCGCGGCGCGATGCAGGCGGCAGGTTTTCAGCATTTGCAGACGCTATTCTTTCCGCAATGCATTTATCCGTCCGGCTGGTGGAGCGCGACGATCGCGGGCAAAAGCAGTCTGAAGCAATTCCGCGAACAGGAGGCGGCGAACAAGCCGTTCGATACTACATTTTACAATGTCGATATCCATAAGGCGGCGCTGGCGCAGCCGGAATTCTTCAAAAAGGCGTTCGGCGGCTGAGCGCCGGATTTAATTGCCTTCAACGGCGTCTATACTTAAACGTATGAAATTACCGGAGCGGCTTGAGCCGCTCCGTTCATCCCTTCGGCGGCTCAAGCCGCCCCCTCGCTGCGGCGATATTCCTACGGAGTTTACCGATGTTTTTTGATGCAAAGTCGATCGACGAAATAGCCAGCAAACTGGCCAATACCATTCCACCCGGTCTGAATCATTTGAAAGAAGACCTCGAAAAAAATTTTCATGCGGTGCTGCAGGGCGCTTTAAGCAAGCTGGATCTGGTCACCCGCGAAGAGTTTGAAGTGCAAAAACTGGTGCTCGCGAAAACCCGCGCCAATCTGGAAGCGTTGGAAAAACGGGTCGCCGCGCTCGAACAGCAGGTGCTGAGCAAGGAAGAGTTGTAAGCGTTAACGATGGCTCTGGCAGTCGTTTACAGCCGCGGGCGCACCGGCATCGAAGCACCGTTGGTGACGGTCGAGGTCGATGTCGCCAACGGCCTGCCTGCGCTGAATATCGTGGGGCTTCCCGAGGCGGCGGTCAAGGAAAGCAAGGATCGGGTGCGCGGGGCGATTCAGAACTCGCGTTTCGAATTTCCGGCGCAGCGGATTACGGTCAATCTGGCGCCCGCCGATCTGCCGAAGGAAGGAGGCCGCTTCGATCTCGCGATTGCTCTCGGGATTTTGGCCGCTTCCGGTCAGATTCCGGTTTCCGGACTTTCCGAATTTGAATGCATCGGCGAGCTTTCATTGGGCGGCGAACTGCGTCCGGTCGACGGCGTGTTGCCGGTCGCGATTCAGGCGCGTAATAACCGGCGCAAGCTGATCTTGCCCAAAGAGAATACCGCCGAGGCGGTTTTAATCAACGGCATCGAAATTATTCCCGCGCTCCATTTGCTGGATGTTTGCGCGCATCTGGCCGGACAAAGATCGCTCGCCGTCGAGCTCGAACAAAACGTGCCCGACCGGTCTGCCGATGATCTCGATTTTGCCGATGTGCACGGTCAATACCATGTCAAGCGCGCCTTCGAAATCGCCGCGGCCGGCGCGCATAATCTTCTGATGCTCGGCCCGCCCGGCACCGGCAAATCGATGCTGGCCTCGCGGCTGCCGACCATTCTGCCGCTTTTGACCGAACAGCAGGCCCAGGAAACCGCAGCGATCGCCTCGGTCAGCGACCAGGGCCTGGATGTCGCGAACTGGCTCAGGCCGCCTTACCGCGCGCCGCATCATACCGCCTCGGCTGCGGCGTTGGTCGGCGGCGGCAGCAATCCCCGTCCCGGCGAAATCTCGCTCGCGCATAATGGAACGTTATTTCTGGACGAGCTGCCCGAATTCGACCGGAAAGTGCTGGAAGTGTTGCGCGAACCGCTCGAAACCGGCCATATCACGATATCGCGCGCGAACCGCCAGGCCGATTTTCCGGCCCGTTTCCAGTTAGTTGCCGCGATGAATCCGTGCCCCTGCGGCTATCTGGGCGACGCTTCGGGCCGCTGCCATTGCACGTCGGAGCAGGTCATGCGCTACCGCGCCCGAATTTCGGGGCCGCTGCTCGACCGGATCGACATGCATCTGGAAGTGCCGCGGGTCCCGCATGAAGTATTGCGCAAGGGTTCGCCCGAGGGCGAGGAGAGCAGCGCGGCGATCAGGGCGCGCGTCGACGCGGCGCGCAAGCTGGCGGTCGCCCGCGCCGGCAAGGCTAACTCGGCGATGACGGCGAAGGAAGTCAAACAGTTTTGCCATTTGTCCGAGCCCGGTCACCGGTTACTGGAACAGGCGATGGAGAAGTTCGGCCTGTCGAATCGCGCTTATCACCGGATCTTAAAACTGGCGCGTACGATTGCCGATCTGGGCGAGTCGGAAACGATAGAGATTGCGCACTTGAGCGAGGCAATCGGCTACCGCAAACTGGATCGGCGGTCCTGACGGTACCGCCGATCGAAGAGGTCGAGTTATTTAATCTTGGCCAGTTCCTTGCCGTTGCTGGAGAAATGGCAAATGCCCGCGGCAAAATGGCCGCAATCGGTCGATTGCTCGATTTTCGCGCCGTTCGGGCTCAATTTGATTTTGAGTTCGCAATAGTCGGCCTGTCCCTGGATATGCTTTCTCATCAACAATTCGTTTTCGCCGGTGCTTTTGGCCTCGCCTGAAACGTCGGCCGAACAGGCCTTGGCATTGGCTTCATTCGCATTGGGCTCGAAATTGACATCGGTGCTGACCGTGATTTCATCGTTCAGTTTGGTGATTTTCAGGTGATGGACATGATTGCCTTCGCGCAACAAATAATGATCGGTGGCCGCAAACGCAGAGCCGGAAACCAGCATGGCTGCCGCCAGAAGCAAATGTTTTTTCATCGGATTATCTCTTTTTTGATTGTTTTGATTCATGGATTGAGGGCCGGCAGAACTGTAATCTTGCCGGACTTGCCGCTACTCTACCTTTGACCGCAGCGGGTAGCCTACCATTTTACCTCATACTGCGGATTTGCCCAAAGCAGGCAACCCGCCCGGTATGGCGTTGTCCGCACTCGACCCCACAGCGGTCGGATGCGCCGGATGGCACTCCTGCGCAGGCGGCATTTCGGCATAAAATTCCACCTGGCCCGTTTCCACATCATACATCGCCCCTACGATGTCGATTTCGCCGGCCTTCGACATGGCGTCCAATAGCGGACTTTGTTTTTTGATTTGTTCGACAGTCAGATGCACGTTGCGTTCGGCGGTTTTTTGCACCAGCACGGCCTGTTCAGGCGGATTTTCGGGGCTGAATTCATCGCGGGCCGCCTTGACTGCCGGCTTGATCTTTTGCAGCAAGCCGGTCAAATGTTCGAGTTCAACATCGGCGCAGGCGCCCTTGATTGCGCCGCAAAGACTGTGGCCGAGGACGACGATCAATTTCGATCCGGCCAGTTTGCAGGCGAACTCCATGCTGCCGAGAATATCGTCATTCACGATATTGCCGGCGACCCGGGCGCTGAAAACGTCGCCGAGACCCTGGTCGAAGATCAGCTCGACCGATGTTCGCGAATCGATGCAGCTTAGAATGATCGCGATCGGAAACTGGCCTTTGCGGGTATCGTTCACCTGTTCGAGCAGGTTACGGTTCGATTTCAGATTGTTCACGAAACGCTCGTTGCCATCCTTTAAAATGGTCAGGACTTCGGCCGGCGTCAGCGACTGCTGCGAATCATAGGTTTGCGCCCGGGCGGTTTCGAGGGGCGGCAAGGTGCCGTAGCCGCGCAGATTCTCGATAGTCAATTTAATGCCTTTGAGCTGGGCTTCCGAGCGGAAATTTTGAATGATTTCATAAATATCGAAATCGATAAATTTCGAGCGAGTCGCATCGATCACGACCTCGGAGCCCGCCGGCAATTGTTTCAGGGTCCGTTGCACGTTGGCCTTGTTTAAAAAAGAAACCTGCTCGGAAAGCCGCAACACGGTCTTATTGCCGAGGTGTGTTTCGCGCAGATAGAACGAGCCCCGGTAATTTTCGATCAGGATCGCCATCAACGCGATCGTCATCCCAATCGCGATGCCGGTCAAAAGGTCGGTCAGGACGAGGCCGAGCACCGTCGCGCAAAAAGGAACGAAATGATAGTAGCCCGCCTGGTACATGTTTTCAAACACCTGGGGGCGCGCCAGCCGGTAGCCGGCCAGCAGCAGGACACTGGCCAGGCTGGCCAGCGGCACCAGATTGAATACGGTCGGGATGAAAATGACCGTAAATAACAGCAACAGGCCATGAATGAATGACGATGCCCGGGTTTTGGCTCCGGACTCGATGTTGACCGAACTGCGGATGATCAGTTGCGTCATCGGCAAACCGCCGATAAAGCCGGCGCAGATATTGCCAATGCCCTGCACGATCAATTCCCGGCTGGGCGGTGTGATACGTTTATAAGGGTCCAGCTTGTCGACGGCTTCTACCGCGAGCAAGGTTTCCAGACTTGCGACCAGCGCAATCGTCAGCGCAAACCAATGGATTTTCGGGTCGAATAGCCGGCTAAAATCCGGGAAATAAAGCTGGCTGATGATTTCGGCGGGATGTTGAAAGACCGGAATCATTACCAGGTGAGAACCGCTCAACGCCCACGCCGGATAAAATTTTCCGAGCAGGAAATTGGTCAGCACCCCGACCAGCAGGGCCACCAATCCGCCCTGCATCAACCGCAGGTTCGGATGATTTTTCCTGATAGAGAATTCCCAGATCAGCAGGCTCGCCAGCGACAGCGAGGAAATCAACAGTGCGCCCGGCGAAATGCTGCCGAGCATGTGGATCAGTTCCGAAAACGAGGAATATTGATCGCTTTGTAGAAAGGCTTCATCGCCCTCGAAATCCCGGTCATAACCGACCGCATGCGGGACCTGTTTCAAAAACAGAATGATGCCGATGCCGAACAGCATGCCGTTGATGACAGAGGAAGGGAAATAATAAGCGATCACCCCGGCTCTCAATATTCCCATGGCGACCTGGATTAAACCGGCCAGCACCACGGCTAAAAGAAAAGCATTGAAGCCCAGTTGTTGAGTCGCCGCGATGATGATGACGGTCAGTCCTGCCGCCGTGCCGGTGATGCCCAGCGCCGAGCCGCTGATCTGCGAAACCAGCAATCCCCCGATGATGCCGGTAATCAAGCCGGCTAGAGGAGGGGCACCCGAGGCCATTGCAATGCCCAGGGAAAGCGGGACGGCGACCAAAAAAACGGCTATGCCGGCGGAAATATCGTCTTTCAAGTTTTTTGAGAATGAACTAAGCATCGTTTTTTCCGATAGTCGGTAAGTGGCGAGTTAAGTCAGATGGCATATTAATTTTGAATCGATACTATATTGCCTGAGATAATCGTTTTGTCAATATAATGGATTTGATGTGTACGGATCGTACAAAAGAGCTTAGGCAAAGCCTTGAATGGCTCGAAGATCCACATAGAGCGAGGATCTTTATTAACGCCGGACTGAATTATGAAGTTTGAACCCCGACGGGATGGATTCGGCTGGCTTTCTGACTGGGGAGGCTTATAGATGCGGTGCCTCCGGTTTTACGGCTAGCGATTGGCCGGCATGCCTTTTAGCAGCCAGGACAGAAAGGTTTCGCGGTTGCGCGAACAGATTACGACTTTGCCGTTGCCGGAAAATTTAAGCACCATGCCCTCGCCGCTGGTTACGCTGTTGACCAGTTGCCCCAACAAGCCGCCGCTCCGCTGTGTGGCGACCGAAATTTCGTGATGAAGGCGGCTGTCCCAGGCAACCACATGCGCATTGTCGATGATGATGTCCTTGCCCGGTTCGACGTCGAGTATGAAGCTGGAACCGAAGCCGGACACGGCCAGTTTGCCGCGGCCGCTCGCTTCGCAAATGAAAAAACCGCCGGTCTGTCCGAACAGCGCTGAACCGACTCCCTGGGTGCGCACGTTCAGGTTGACGTTATATTCGGCCGCGACGAAAGCGCCGTCGCTGACCATATAATTGGTCTCGCCGACATCGAGCACCTGAATTGCGCCCGGCAGCGTCGGCGAGAGCAGGCAATCGCCGGCGCCGCGGACCGCCTCGATATGCTGCTGAAAAAACGACTCGTCATTGGCCAGCCGCCGCATCAGGGCGCCTCCGAGCCCGCCGGTCATTTTGCCCTTCAGTTCCAGGGTATTTTCCATCATCACCATCGCGTTCGACTCGCAATAGATCTTTTCGCCGCTGGCCAGGCTGATGTGCAGGAAGGGATCTACATCCCCGGTGACGGTAAATTGAGCCATACGCTTGTTACCTCATTTATTTTTTCGCAATCGTGTTCCATGCGGCCAGCCAGCTTTGCGATTGATACGCATCGGCTTTTCTGTCCAGCGCGCCTATCAACACCATCCGTAAAGTATGATTGATGATGCCGAAAAAATAGGCAAAGCACAATTGCGGCGCCAGATTGCGAATTTCTCCGTTCTTTGCGCCGGCCTGGAAAATTTTGAGGATTTTGGCGAACGGCGCCGTTTCTAGCAGCGGTTTTTCGTCCGGCAATATCTCGTTGATATTCAACACCAACAGCAATCGCATGACATTCGGCGCTTCATCGGCCAATTTGAACAGCAGATCGACGATGCAGCGAAGCTGCTCGGAAGGCTTCTGGTTTTTCCGGCGAATATCGTCGATCGATACGTTCAAGCTATCGAAAATGCTTTCATAGAGCGCCGAGGCGATCATCTGCTTGTTTTTAAAATGGTGATAGATGCCGCTGGTGCCCTTGACGCCGGCCGCCTCGGCAATGTCGGTCAGCGACGTATTGAAATAACCTTTTTCGGCGAACAGTTTCAGCGCGGCGAGCAAAATCTCATCCTGCGCCTCGGCTTTGGTCTGTGTGTCTTCTTTTTCCTGATCCATTGTTATTCTTTCACAGCCGATTCAATGAGCTGTATCTTGGGTTGATTGGTATTCCTGGGGAAAATAAACCCCGGAATTTAAAAATTAGTTTTCCTTGATTGCCGTGACTGCCGCGCTCAGATAATTGATCATCGACCATAAGGTCAAGACCGCGGCGATGTACAGCAAGACATAGCCTATCGCATTGATCGGAACGCCGATCAAATCCTCCCGGTAGAGCAGCATCCCTATCGCCGTCATCTGAGCCGTCGTTTTCCATTTGCCGAGCGTCGACACTTTTACTTTGGCGCGTTGGCCGATTTCGGCCATCCATTCGCGCAACGATGCAATCGTGATTTCACGGCCGATAATGATCGCCGCCGGCACCGCCAGATAGGGGTTGGCCTGTTGCTGCACGATCAATACCAGCACGAAGGCTACCATCAACTTGTCCGCGACCGGATCCAGAAAGGCTCCGAACGGCGTCTCCTGCTGCATTTTTCTGGCCAGGTATCCGTCGAGCCAGTCGGTAATGCCGGCCGCGATAAAAATGACGGTGCAGGCGATATTCGCATACGCCCAGGGCAGATAGAACACGACCATCAATAAGGGAATCAGAGCGATTCGCAGCAGGGTCAGATTCGTCGGTATGTTGAATTCAATGGTCATCTGGTTGATGAAAGCTGTCGTATATACGTTGCGCCAATTGACGGCTAATGCCGTCTATGCTGGAAAGCGCATCAACACCCGCCTGGGTCACGCCTTGCAGCCCCCCGAATTGTTTTAATAATAACTGCCGCCGTTTTGGCCCCAGCCCCTCGATCGACTCCAATACCGAGCGCTTCCTGACCTTGCCCAGCCTTTGCCGGTGCCCGGTAATCGCAAAACGGTGCGCCTCGTCGCGGATATGCTGGATCAGCAGCAAACCGCCTGCTCCCGGATTGACCGCAAGCGGTTGATTTTGATCGACCAGAATCAGCTTTTCCATACCGGGTTTTCGGTCCGGGCCTTTGGAAACGCCGACTATCATAACATTGTTTATGTCCAATTCCGCCAGTGCCTTTTGCGCTTCATGCACCTGGCCTTTGCCGCCGTCGATAAATAGGATGTCCGGCGCTTCGTGTTCGCCTTGTTTCAGACGCTTGAAGCGCCGCGAAACCGCCTGATGGATCGCCGCATAATCGTCGCCTGGCGTGATGCCCTCGATATTGAAGCGCCGGTACGCGGATTTGACCGGACCTTCCCGGTCGAACACCACGCAGGAGGCCACCGTCTGGTCGCCCTGGTGATGGCTGATGTCGAAACATTCCAGCCGCTTGGGCATTTCCGCGAGCCCGAGTTCGTCCTGCAGGCTCATAAAGCGCGCATACAGCCCCTGTTTGTCGGCCAGCTTATTCTGCAGAGAGCTTTGTGCGTTTTCCACCGCCATTTGCAGCCATTTGAGCCGCTCGCCGCGGACATTCGTCGAAATCGCGACCTGATGTTTTGCCTGATTCGCCAACACCTCGGCGATCAAATCGTTTTCTTCGAGGGGATGGCTGACGATCAATTCATGCGGCGGCTGCCGCTCCAGATAATATTGCGCAATGAACGCCTGCAGGATCGCGGCCGGATCATGTTCGTCGGACATCTTCGGAAAAAACTGTTTGTTGCCCAGATGCTGTCCGTTACGGATGAAAAACACCTGGATACAGGCCATGCTCGCTTTCGCCGCGCAGGCGATGATATCGACGTCGCCGCGTTCGCCATGCACGAAATTCTTTTCGAGGATTGCACGCAATTTGACGATCTGGTTGCGGTATTGCGCCGCCCGCTCGTATTCCAACGCCGCGGCGGCATGCTCCATCTTGGCGATCAATTGCTCGATCAGCAGCTCCCCCTTGCCTTCGAGAAACAGGATCGTGCCTTCGACATCCTGCGCATAACCGGCTTTGTCGATCAGGCCGACGCAGGGTCCGGTGCAGCGTTCGATCTGGTATTGCAGACAGGGCCGCGTGCGGTTTTGAAAGACCGAATCCTCGCATTGCCGGATCGGAAAGATTTTTTGCAGCAGTTTCAGGCATTCCCTGACCGCGCCAACGCTCGGATACGGCCCGAAATATTTGCCCGGCCGTTTTTTCGCGCCGCGATGAAAAGTAATTTGCGGAAAATCGTGTGTGCTGGACAGATAGATATAAGGGTAGGACTTGTCGTCGCGCAAACAGATGTTGTAACGCGGCTTGTAGCGCTTGATCAATTGCGATTCGAGCAGCAAAGCCTCGCCTTCGGTATGCGTCACGGTCACTTCGATCGAGGCGACCTTCGCCACCATTGTATGTTGCTTGATCGACGCTGTTTTATTGTTGAAATAAGTCGACACGCGGTTTTTGAGATTTTTCGCCTTGCCGATATAAATGATCTCGCCCTGGCCGTCGAGCATTTGATAAACACCGGGACGCGTAGTCAGGTTTTTGATGAATCCTTTGGCGTCGAAAGTGTTTTTGGGTTGTGCGGAATTCATACGTTCTTCATTTGATAGCCGATTTCAAAATTAAATCGGGGCATTTAAAGGGAATTCGATTGTATACAGGCTTGATAGGCACGGCAATTTGGTGAGGTGATTTTATTATTTGGTTCCCCTCGAAGAGAAAATTTCCGGCAATCAAAAAACGTCTCCCATCTTGCTTCCGGTATAGAGCCGGCCCTATTACTGCTTCTGCGTAATTAATGGTAAAATGCCGCGTTTTCAATCCATCAGCGAGACATCATGAACGCTCCGGCGGCTCTTTATCAATCGGCACTGACTTCCTTGAAACTTCGTGCTCGCGGCAAGGTGCGCGATATTTATGATATCGACGACCGGCATATGCTGATCGTGACGACCGACCGCCTGTCCGCCTTCGATGTAATTCTGCCCGACCCGATTCCGGGCAAGGGGCGCGTGCTGACGCATATCTCGAATTTCTGGTTTGCAAAAATGCGGCATGTGATTCCGAACCATCTGGTCGATATGCCGCTCGAACAGGTCATTCCCGACCCGGAAGAACGCGCGCAGGTCGAAGGCCGCTCGATCGTCGTGAAAAAACTGAAGCCGCTGCCGGTCGAAGCGATCGTGCGCGGCTATCTGATCGGTTCCGGCTGGAAGGATTACCTGAAGACCGGCGCGGTCTGCGGCATTCGCCTGCCCGAAGGTTTGCAGCAGGCTCAGCAATTGCCGGAACCGATCTATACCCCCTCAACCAAGGCCGAAGTCGGCGATCACGACGAGAATGTCAGCTTTGCGAAAACGGTCGAATTGATCGGCGAGGATCTGGCCAACCAGGTGCGCGAGGCCAGTCTGAATCTATACAAGGAAGCCGCCGCCTATGCGAAAGAACGCGGCATTATCATCGCCGACACCAAGTTCGAATTCGGCGTCGATGCGGACGGCACGCTGTTTCTGATCGATGAGATCCTGACCCCGGATTCGTCCCGTTTCTGGCCGGCCGACCAGTACCGGGTCGGCATCAGCCCGCCGAGCTTCGACAAACAGTATGTGCGCGATTACCTGGAAACGCTCGACTGGGACAAGACCGCGCCGGGACCGTCCTTGCCTGCCGAGGTCGCGGAATATTGCGCGGCCAAGTACCGGGAAGCGGAAGTCCGGCTGACGCGGTAACATCAGGCACAAGGCAAAGGACGATGCATCCTTGAGCCACCTTGTGCCTTATCCAACTCTATTATCCAAAATCATCAGATGAAGATCATTTCCTGGAATGTGAACGGCATTCGCGCGGTGCAGGGCAAGGGTTTCGCCGATACGCTGGCGCGGCTCGACGCGGACTGCCTCCTGCTGCAGGAAACCAAGGCGCAGGTCGAGCAGATCGAAAAGGTGACGGCGGACATCGACGGCTACCATATCTATTCGAACTGCGCCGAACGCAAGGGCTATTCGGGGGTGTCGCTGCTCGCGCGCGCCGAGCCGCTGTCGGTCATCAAGGATATCGGCATCGCCGAGCACGACCGCGAAGGCCGGGTCATCGCCGCCGAGTTCGAGCATTTCTTTTTGGTCAATGTGTATGTGCCGAACGCGGGCGAAGCACTGGTCCGGCTCGATTACCGAAGGACTTGGGACGCCGAATTCCTGGCTTATTTGGGGAAACTGCAATGTCGGAAGCCGGTGATCGTGTGCGGCGATTTCAATGTCGCGCACCGCGAAATCGACATTGCGCGCCCGAAGGCGAACTACAATAAATCGGCGGGTTACACGCAGGCTGAAATCGACGGTTTCAGCCGTTTCATCGAGGCCGGATTCGTCGATACCTTCCGGCATTATCATCCGGATACGGTCGCCTATAGCTGGTGGAGCTACCGGGCCGGCGCCCGCGGCAAGAATATCGGCTGGCGGATCGATTATGTGCTGACCAGCCAGGCGCTGATCGGCAAAGTCAAGCAGGCGTTTATCTATCCGGATATCATGGGCTCGGACCATTGTCCGGTCGGTATCGAAATCGATCTCTAGCCGATGCCGATGCAGGAACAATTGATGCGCACGCATCGCTCAGCGCTCGCGGATTGCAAAAAATGCCCGTTGATGATCGGCCCTGTGGTCAGCGGCAACCCGGTATTTTCGCCGATCCTGCTGATCGGCCAGGCGCCGGGCGACAAGGAAGGCGGCTTCGGCAAGCCGTTCGCCTGGACCGCGGGCAAGACGATGTTCAAATGGTTCGAGCGGATCGGGCTGGATGAAGAAACTTTCAGAAGCCGCGTCTATATGGCGGCTGTCTGCCGCTGTTTCCCCGGTAAAAATCCGAAAGGCGGGGATCGCGTGCCGAGTCTTGATGAGATCGGCAATTGCGCGGGCTGGCTTAAAGCGGAAATCGAACTCCTCAAGCCTATGCTGATCCTGCCGGTCGGCAAGCTCGCGATCAGCCAGTTGATGGAAGTCAACAAATTGAACGAAGTGATCGGCAAGCTGCACAAGGTCAGCTTTCACGGTCATCCGGCCGAAGCGATTCCGCTGCCGCATCCGTCCGGCGCCTCCACCTGGCACCGGATGGAGCCGGGCATCAGCCTGCTGGAGTCGGCCTTGTCCCTGCTGGAAGCGCATCCGGCCTGGCGGCAGGTCCGCGAACGGCCTGCCTGAGGATTTCGGTAAAACAGCTTGCCGCGCGAAGACCTGCCAGGTTTTAAAAACCTGGCAGGTCTGTGGGGGCTGTAAGGAAGTTGTTGTTGGCCAAGCCTTGATTTAACCATTACCCGGAGCCGTGCCGGATGTCAGAAATTCGCGGTAAAACCGAGTCGAAAACCGATCGGCTCGACCGGATGGAAATGGATGTCGTCGACGCCCGCGCTGGGTTCTCCCGGCAGCCGTGACATATAAAAGTAGTCGATTCCGCTGTCCTTCCGATTCAGCAAATTGAAGACCTCCGCCTGAAGCGTCAGGTGTTTGTTGATCGCGTAGCCGAGATTGGCCGACAGCAGAATGGTCTCCTTCGAGCGCCGGCTGTTGTCTTCGATCAGTGCCCGTGGACCGAAATAGCGCAGACGCAGTCCGCCGAAAAAGCCGCGCAAGTCATGCACCGTCGCTCCCGCCGCAATCACCGTTTCGACCGAGCCCGGAATGTGTTTTCCGACCGGCAATCCGCTTTCGGCATCGATTTCGTTGTCGCGAAAGCGGGATTTCGAAAAACTGAAATCCGCGTCGAAGCTCAGCCAGTCGGTCGGGGTGTAATAGTTCGCAAACTCGACGCCGTAGCGCCGGCTCGGACGTCCGGCTTCGGTGGTGCCGGCGTCGCCGACGAAGACCAGTTCGGAGTCGATATCCAGCCACCAGAGCGCCAACGTGCTTTGCAGGCCGTGGATCCTAGCTGTACGCGCGCCGATTTCGGCGCCGTAGGTGCGCACCAGAGGATCGGCGGGTTTGACCGTGCCGCCGCTGTTCGGATCGATGCGGGTATTGATGCCGCGCGCATCGTTGCTGTGAAAGCCCAGGCCGCTGTTCAGATAAATCTCCGATTTTTCCCAGGGGCCCAGCACGATGCCGCCTTTCGGGCTGACAAGCCCGTCCAGTCGATGGCCGGAATTTTCGCGGCGATCGCTGTCCACGTCGAAACGAAAACCGTCGAAACGGAGGCCGACGTTGCTGCGCAGCCAGGAATTCCACTGCGTCTTGTTTTCGGCAAAGGGCGCGAGGCTGCTCTGCAAAACATGGTCTTCGCGCACGGCACCGTAGCGCCGGCGTTTTTGGGTCAGCAGCAGGCCGTTGTCGATTACGTCATTGCGGAATTGCAGGCCCAGCGTCGTTTCCGAATCCATGCCACCGATTCGATGGTAGCGCGTATGCGCGGCTTTCAGACCGCTCTGCCAGCGCCGGTCGGGCTGCGCGAACTGATCGCCGCTCACCGGATCGTCCAGAAAATAGGTGAAATTCGAATACAGGTCCAGCAACGAATAGACGCCGTAAGCCATCAGCCGGGTGGCGCCGTGCTCGGACTGCCGGTGCCATTCGGCCGTCAGGCCGAAGCGCCGGCTGCGGCCTCCGTCGCTCGGATCGATCAAGCCGAAGCGGTCGATTAGCCCGGCATCGACCGCGCGCCGGGGTATCTGGTCGGTCGCGTTCCAGTTTGCTCCGTATGCCATCGCCGTCGCGCTCCAGCCCCGGTCTTCATATTCCCGGCTGTAGCGCAGCACTGCGTTGCCTTTGCTGAAACGATTGCCGCTCTGCCAGGGGCCGTCGTGGTAATTGCCTTCCGCCGCATAGAGCAAATTGCCGCCGCCGATTTTGACCGAATCGGCGACGAGTCCGCG
This sequence comes from Methylomicrobium sp., assembly GCA_051061095.1. Lineage (GTDB taxonomy): Bacteria > Pseudomonadota > Gammaproteobacteria > Methylococcales > Methylomonadaceae > Methylomicrobium. The sequence continues at coordinate 16,913 of JBPFEE010000039.1, forward strand.
GTAATAGTCGAAACTGCCGCCAGTGAACTTCAGGATGCTTTCGGGCAGGGTATTGAAGTATTGGATATTGGCCGCACCGGCGCTGGCGAAATCGCCGTTTTCAGCATAGTAAACGCCTTTTTGAAAACTGAGAGTGCGGATCAGTTCGGGTATCAGAAAACCGGTATCGGTCCAGCCCTGGCCGTGCGCATGCGACGCCATGTTGACCGGGACGCCGTCGATCTGAGTCAGAAAATCGGTGCCGTGATCGAGATTGAAGCCGCGCAGGAAATACTGATTGGCCTTGCCCTCGCCGCTGTGCTGCGAGACGATCAGTCCGGGCACGGTTTCCAGCACTTCGCCCGGACGGAAGATCGGCCGCAATTTGAGTTGTTCCTGGCCGATATTGCCTTCGGAAGCGCTGCCGGCAAGGCCTACCTGCGAATCGCTGCGTTCGCTGACCTCGATTTCGTCCAGGCGGACTTCCCCCTCTGTTTCGGTTTGCGCTTCGGGCAGCGCGGCGGCATCGTTTCCGCTGTGATCCGCATAAGCGCCGCCGCCAAACAGGCAGGTAAAAGCCAGCAGGGATAATCGCACGGCCATAATGCCGAGGCCGTGCAGCAGCAAGGTCGCCAGCATGAAGCCCAGCGCGTACGACAGGAGGCTGGCCGAAGCTGGCATTTCCTGGCCGTGCGCGAAGCCGTGGAAGAAGGCGAAAAAACCGACGATGCACAGGCTGGGCAGCATTCGAAAGCGCTGTTTGCGGATCACCAGCACGCCGAAGACCAAAACCGAAAGCAGGATCATCAGTTCCGCCGCCGGCGCGGTCGCGCCCGCTACCCCGGCCAGTCCGCCCAGACTCATCACGCCGACAAAAACCAGCGGCAGCAGCCAGACCGCCAGCCCGCGCAGTTGCGCCGCCCACATGCCGACCGCAATCATCGTCAGAAGGTGATCCCAGCCGTGCAGCGGATGATTGAAACCGTTGTGCCAGTCACCCGTTTCCAGTCCAGAGGTATGAGCTTGGGCAACATGGGGCAGCGAGAGAGTGAGGATAAGGCAAAGCAGTTTTCTCAGGATCATTGTTGTCTACGTACGAAAAAATTGCGCTCATCATAAGTTGTGAACGCGTTTTCTACATCTAAAATCATGCAGCCTTCTGATGCGTGCTGAAGCAAATCATGAGCCAAACGGCGGCTTTTTTGAGGTTTTATTTGCCTAACAGGGGTCTTTAAATCAGCCCGTGCTCCGCAAACGAATAGGGCAGCCCGTCGCCGATGATGAAATGATCCAGCACCCGGATATCGAACAGCGCCAACGCCTGTTTCAATTTCTCGGTAATTTGCCGGTCCGCCTGGCTGGGTTCGGCAATGCCGGATGGATGATTATGTGCGAAGATCACCGCGGCGGCATTGTGATGCAGTGCTTTTCTCGCGACTTCGCGGGGATACACCGCCGCGCCGTCGATGGTGCCTTTGAACAATTCCTCCAATTGAATGACCCGGTGCTGGTTGTCCAGAAACAGGCAGGCGAAAACTTCGTAGCTATAGCCGCGCAATTGCGCGCTCAAATAGGCGCGCGTCGTCTCCGGGCTGGTCAAGGCGCTGCCGCGCTGCAGGACTTCCTTAAAATGCCGCCGCGCCATCTCCATCACCGCCTGCATTTGCGCGTATTTGGCGTCGCCGAGGCCGTTCGCCCGGCAAAAACGCTGCCGGTCCGCGTCGAGCAGGGCTTTCAGCGAGCCGAAATCGAACAGCAGTTCGCGCGCCAGATCCACTGCCGATTTGCCGGGCGTGCCGGTGCGCAAAAAGATTGCCAGCAGCTCGGCATCGGTCAATGCGCCGGAACCGCGCTGCAGCAGTTTTTCCCGCGGCCGGTCTTCTTCGGCCCAGTCTTTAATTCCCATGCGATTCTCCCGCTTTGCAAAAACGATTCAACCCGGATGTTAATCATAGAAGAATTTACGCATCCTTGCCATAATGAACCTTTTTTGACTCTGTTCATTATGAGCGAACCGAAACGCATTTTATTGGGCGTCAGCGGCGGCATTGCCGCCTACAAATCGGCGGAGCTGGTGCGCTTGCTGCGCAAACAGGGCGCGGAGGTGCGCGTAGCGATGACTGCCGCCGCGGCCCGGTTCGTCACGCCGCTGACGTTTCAGGCCTTGTCCGGCAACGCGATGCACAGCGACATACTGGATGCCGAAAGCGAAAACGCCATGGACCATATCAGCCTTGCGCGTTGGGCCGATTTGATGGTTATCGCACCCGCTACGGCGAATCTGATCGCGAAACTGAGCCATGGTCTGGCCGACGATCTGTTGACGACGCTGTATCTGGCCGCGACGTGCCCGGTCTATGTCGCGCCCGCGATGAACCAGGCGATGTGGAACAAACCGGTCACGCAGGAAAATATCGCGGCCTTGCGGCGGCATGGCGTGCAGCTGATCGGTCCCGCTCAGGGCGAGCAGGCCTGCGGCGAAACCGGCTTCGGGCGGATGTCGGAACCGCAGGACATTTGCGCGGCGCTGTTGGCGGAGCCGGCCGCGCCTTGCCTCGCAGGCTCGAAAGTGCTGATCAGCGCCGGCCCGACGCGCGAGCCCCTGGATCCGGTACGCTATATCACCAACCGCAGCTCGGGCAAGATGGGTTATGCCTTGGCGGAAGCGGCGAGAAACGCGGGCGCAACGGTGACACTGGTTTCGGGGCCGACGCAGTTGGAGCCGCCCGCGCAGATCGATTTCGTCCGCGTCGAAACGGCGGCTGAAATGTACGATGCCGTAATCGCCCGCGCTGAATCCTCGGCTATTTATATCGGCGCCGCCGCGGTCGCCGATTACACGCCCGCCGAAACGCAACCTGAAAAAATCAAGAAACAGGGCGAACATACGACCCTGGTGCTGCAAAAAACCCGGGACATACTGGCCGAGGTGGCCGCCTTGGGCAAGCGTCCTTTTACGGTCGGCTTTGCGGCCGAAACGGCCGATCTGGAGGCATATGCCCTGGACAAACTGGCGCGCAAGAATCTCGATATGATTGCGGCCAATTGGGTAGGCCAGGCGCAAGGCGGCTTCGACAGCGACCAGAACGCGCTGGAGGTTTTTTGGAAAGGAGGGCGGAAAACGCTGGCGATGACCGATAAAACGCGGTTGGCCGAACAGTTGATCGGACTGATTGCGGAAAGGTTAAAAGACTAAAGACGCGATCCGGGGAAGCCGATTTTTGCAAAATACGGGTTACTGAATTTCCAGACAGTGTTTCAGCGATGCGCTCGCGGTATGAATGAAATCTTCCTTTGTCTGAAATTGTCCGGCATGTATTGCCGAACCGATACGGAAAGCCAGGGGTGCAGCCTGTCCGCAGAGCGAGGGGGTAGCCAGAATCGACTTAACCGATAGCTGAATTCTTTCCGCGATATGCCGCGCGCCTTCTTCGCCGGTATTCGGCAGAAGCACGGCAAAACAATAGCCGCCGTAACGGCAGACAAAATCGGTGGGTCTTGAGGGGATGCAGGCGATCGCAGCGGCAACCGCATACAGGAGCCGTTGGCCGGATTCGCTGTCGCCCGTTTCAGGGGATGGGGCAGAATTGCCGATTTCGCACATCAGCAGAGTCAACTTGCGGCCTTCGCGTTTGGCCTGTTTCATTTCCTTGTTCAGTGTTTCTTCAAAATAACTCCGGTTGGCCAGGCCGGTGATTTCGTCATACATCGATAATTTCAGCAGCGCCAGGTTCGCGGCGAGCAAGTCTTTTTTGGCCTGTTGATTCTGCCGCCCGATATAAATCCTTTCCAGGGCAATCACCTGCATCAACACGCGGCGTTGGCTCAACGGTTTGGGAAGCAGCGCATCGGCGCCGGCGAGGATGGTATGAGCAAAGGCTTCATCATCCGTTGTCGAACTCAGCGCCACGATCGGAAACCATTCGTCTTTCTGCGTCGCCCTGATCGATTTGAGGGTTTCGGTCGTCCGTTCCCTATCGGTATCGATATCGATAAACACGCAATCGAACTGATGCTGCCCAATGTATTGCAATGCCTGTTCCTCGCTCTTGGCATGATGATACAGATGCCCCAGAGAACTGAGGCACTGATCCAGGATTTGTCGGTTTTCCTCATTTTGTTCTAGCACCAGGATTTTCATTACAATGCCTCATGGCTCATATTGATGGAATGCAGTCTAGCCGATTTGGCTTTTGACGTCATTCGAGCGAGGAATGTGCAACAATTTGGGGAATGCATTCCAACCTGTATTTTTTAGGGTTTTTGCCGTTATTCGAGGCTGTCATATTTTTTATTGAAATGCATAGGCTAATCTTCTATGCTGACCCGCTCAGTTTTAAGCTGAACGATAAAAACTCAGTTGCTCATGTCTTTTTCAGATACAGGAGACCCTATGAAGATTGGTGTACCAAAAGAAATTCATCAAGGCGAGAAGCGCGTAGCGCTTACGCCCGAGACGGCAGAACAAATCATGAAATTGGGGTTTTCGGTCTGTATAGAAAAAGGGTCGGGGCAGGGAGCGAATATTTCCGATGAGGCATACCAGGAGGCGGGCGTTGAAATCGTGGATGACGCTAAAACATTGTGGAAGAATTCCGACATTGTGATGAAGGTCAGAGCACCCGAGCGCCACCCTGAATTGGCGATAGACGAAACCGATCTGCTTCGGGAAGGCGGCAACCTGATCAGTTTTATCTGGCCTGCGCAAAATGAGGCATTGATGCAGAAACTGGCCGCCAAGCAGGCGACCGTGCTGGCGATGGACAGTGTGCCGAGAATGTCCCGGGCGCAAAAGCTCGATGCGTTGAGTTCGATGGCCAATATTTCCGGTTACCGGGCGATAATCGAGGCGGCGCAGCATTTCGGACGCTTTTTTACCGGCCAGATTACCGCGGCCGGCAAGATTCCGCCCGCGAAAGTGCTGGTGATCGGGGCGGGGGTCGCCGGCCTTGCCGCGATCGGGGCGGCGAAAAGCATGGGCGCGATCGTCCGGGCTTTCGATACCCGCCCTGAAGTAAAAGAGCAGATCGAGAGTATGGACGCCGAATTCCTGATGCTCGATTTCAAGGAAGACGGCGCGGGTACTGGCGGCTACGCGAAAACGATGTCGAAGGAATTCATCGAGGCCGAAATGGCGTTGTTTGCCCGGCAGGCGATGGAGGTCGATATCATCATCACGACCGCCTTGATTCCCGGCAAGCCTGCGCCGGAGTTGATCACGAAGGGCATGGTCAAATCGATGAAGCCGGGCAGCGTAATCGTCGATCTGGCCGCCGAGCAGGGCGGCAATTGTGCGCTGACCGAAAAAGACAAGGTCGTGGTCAAACATGGCGTCACGATCATCGGTTATACCAATCTGCCGAGCCGGTTGGCAAATCAGTCCAGCCAATTGTACGCGACGAACCTTCGGCATTTGCTGACCGAACTGAGTCCGGAAAAGAACGGCGAAATCAACGTGAACATGGACGATGAAGTGATCCGCGGCGCGACCGTGATCAAGGAAGGCAAAATTACCTGGCCGCCGCCTCCGCCGAAATTATCGGCCGCGCCTGCGCCGCAGACCGAAGCGCCGGCGAGCGCCGGGGTCGCGGAAAAAGCCAAGCATAATAAATCGCTGATTCCGGCAGCGCTCCGGCCGGTCATTCCGCTGGTGATCGGCGGTCTTGCGCTTTATGGACTGGGTACGGTCGCGCCGGTCTCATTCATGTCCCATTTCACCGTGTTCGTATTGGCCTGTTTTGTCGGCTATCAGGTGATCTGGAATGTGACCCCGTCGCTGCATACGCCCCTGATGAGCGTGACCAACGCGATCAGCGGCATCATCGTGATCGGCGCGCTGGTGCAGGTTTCCGCGCCGGCGATCACGATCAGCGTATTGGCCGGACTCGCGATTCTGATCGCCTCGATTAACATTGCGGGCGGTTTTTTGGTGACCCGGCGCATGCTCGAAATGTTCAGAAAATAAGAATAAGGAAAAACCATGTCACAAAGTTTAGTCACAATGTCTTACATTGCCGCGACGGTTCTGTTCATTTTGAGTTTGAGCGGCTTAAGCAATCAGGAGACCGCGCGGCGCGGCAACTACTACGGCATGCTCGGCATGGCGATTGCGATCGTCGCGACCGTGATGAGCGGCTCGGTCAATGCTTATGCGATATTGATCACTGCCTTGCTGTTCGGCGGCGCGATCGGTTTCAAGGCCGCGAAAGAAGTCGAAATGACGCAAATGCCGGAGTTGGTCGCGATCATGCACAGTCTGGTCGGGATGGCGGCCGTGCTGGTCGGCTATGCGAATTTCATGGATGACAGCAGCCCATTGTCCGGTGTCGAAAAGACGATCCACGAGGTGGAGATTTATGTCGGTATTCTGATCGGCGCAGTGACTTTCTCCGGTTCGGTGATCGCGTTCGGCAAGCTGAGCGGGCGCATCAACGGCAAGCCGATGTTATTGCCGGCGCGCCACTGGCTTAACCTGGGTCTGTTGATCATGGTGATTTATTTCGGCTATCTGTTTCTGCAGCAGGCCGAAACCGGCGGCGGCACCCTGCCGCTGTTGGTGATGACCTTGATTTCGCTTGCGTTCGGCGTACACATGGTGATGGCGATCGGCGGCGCCGATATGCCTGTCGTGGTGTCGATGCTGAACAGCTATTCCGGATGGGCCGCGGCCGCGACCGGCTTCATGCTGAGCAATGACCTGTTGATCGTGACCGGTGCGCTGGTCGGCAGCAGCGGCGCGATCCTGAGCTACATCATGTGCCGGGCGATGAACCGTAACTTTGTCAGTGTGATCGCGGGCGGCTTCGGCACCGGTAGCGGCGGCGAAGCGGCGGTGGTCGAAGGCGACGTGCAGCCGATTGATGCGGAAGAAACCGCGCAGCAATTGTTGTCTGCAAAAAACATCATGATCATTCCGGGCTACGGCATGGCGGTCGCTCAGGCTCAGCATACGGTGAACGAAATCACCAAGCTGCTGCGGGATAAAGGCAAAAAAGTCCGCTTCGGCATCCATCCGGTTGCCGGACGCATGCCCGGCCATATGAACGTGCTGCTGGCCGAAGCGAAGGTGCCGTACGACATCGTCTATGAAATGGACGAAATCAACGAAGACTTTTCGAACGTCGACATCACGATGGTGATCGGCGCGAACGACATCGTCAATCCGTCCGCGCTCGACGATCCGAACAGCCCGATCGCCGGCATGCCGGTGCTGGAATGCTGGAAAGGCGGCATGACGATCGCGATGAAGCGCAGCATGGCATCGGGTTACGCCGGCGTCGGCAATCCGTTGTTCGTGATGGAGAATACGCGGATGCTGTTCGGCGATGCGAACGACAGGCTGCAGGCGGTATTGAAGGCGTTGCGCAGTTAATCCGGTAGCCGATGCAGCGTAGCGGAATCGAGGTTGAACGGCCTCAATTCCTCGATTTCGACTCACTTCATCGAGGCTGCGGATGAATTATTGTCCCCGCATAAAAAATCTGTCCAACTCCTGGGTCGACAGTTCGACCCAGGTCGGGCGGCCGTGATTGCACTGGCCGCTGCGTTCGGTCTGCTCCATATCCCGCAATAACGCATTCATTTCGCCGACGGTCAGTCGACGGTGCGCCCTGACCGAGCCGTGACAGGCCATGGTCGCCAGGACTGCGTTCGCGCGGTGCTGTACGCGCTGGCTCGCGCCATGCTCCGAAAGGTCGGCCAGCACGTCGCGCAGCAGCGTTTCGGCGTCGGCGCCCGCCAGCAGGGCCGGCACCGAGCGCAATACCAGCGTTTCGGGGCCGGAGCGGTTGACTTCGAGGCCCAATGCGGCGAAATAGTCATGCGACTGTTCAGCCAGATCGGCTTCGCGGGAGCTGACCTGGATCTTGATCGGCAACAGCAGCGGCTGCTGGGCGACCGCGCCTTGTTCATATTGCCGTTTCAGGCGTTCGTAGCTGACCCGTTCGTGCGCGGCGTGCGCGTCGACCAGGATCACCCCGGTCGGCGTCTCGGACAAAATATAGATGTTGTGCAAATGCGCGACCGCGTAGCCTAAAGGCGGAACGTCCGGTTTTTCCGGTGGCTGATTTGACGGCGGCGAAGGCATTGGCGGCGTGGGGGCTGGCGTGCCGTATAGCGCCGAATAAGCGCGAATTTCCTCCTGTACCGAAAGCGGCAGAGTCGCCTGCTCCGGAGGACGCGGTTGAAAGGCCGGTTGCCGGCGTTCGCTTTCCTGCGGATTGGCAAATGTTTTGGCCGGCATTGCCGCCGTGGGCAATGAGACGACGTTCTGTTGCTGTCCCGGCCTGACTTCGGCCAGCGAGCGGTGCAGCGCGCTGAACAGAAAGTCATGCACCAGGCGGCCTTCCCGGAAACGGACTTCGAGCTTGGCCGGATGCGCATTCACATCGACGAGCGCCGGGTCGAGCGCCAGATACAACACGAACACCGGCTGGCGGCCGTGATACAGCACGTCCTGATAGGCCTGCTTGACCGCATGCGCGACCAGCTTGTCCCTGATCAGGCGGCCGTTCACATAAAAAAACTGCATGTCCGGCTGGCTGCGCGAAAAGGTCGGCAGGCCCACCCAGCCGGTCAGCTCCAGGCCGGAGGAGGCGAAATCGATCTTGACGCAATTCTCGATGAAACCCGAACCGCAGATGCTTGCAATCCGTTTTTCCTGTTCGGCCGGCGTTTCGGCCGGTTTCAGATTCAGGATTTCTTTCTGGTTATGCGTCAGCCGGAAGCCGATGTCGAAACGGCTCAACGCCATCCGCCTGACCAGCGTTTCGATATGGTCGAATTCGGTTTTTTCGGATTTTAAAAATTTACGCCGCGCCGGCGTATTGTAAAACAGGTCGCGCACATCGACCGTCGTGCCTTGGGGATGCGGATCGGGCTGCGGATCGAAGTCGCGCTCGCTGCCGTCGGCGGCGACGCGCCAGGCGCAGTCGCTTTCAGCGATTCGCGAAATCAGCGTCAAGCGGGCCACCGAGCTGATGCTCGGCAGCGCTTCGCCGCGAAAGCCCATGCTGGCGACGTGCTCCAGATCCTGTAAGGTCGCGATTTTGCTGGTGGCATGGCGGGACAGCGCCAGCGGCAAATCGTCCTTGTCGATGCCGCAGCCGTCGTCGCGGATCCTGATCAGGCGCGCGCCGCCCTGTTCGATGTCGATGCTGACTTGCCTGGCGCCTGCATCGAAACTGTTTTCGACCAGCTCCTTGACCACCGACGACGGTCTTTCGACCACTTCGCCCGCCGCGATCTGATTGACGAGCTGGGTTGGAAGTAAATGAATGCGCATCTGCGTGATTTCGAAAAAGTCGTATTTTACCGTCGATCGGACGGAAAGCGTACAACAGTCGCCCGAATCAAAGCCATACTGATATAATTACACAATTTTCGGGTAGGGTACGCTCGACTGCAGGGGCAGAGATTTGCTCCTGCAATCTCTGCATTCACGCCATCCATGGCGTTCATGCAGGAGGTAGGGCAATGCAGGGAGCATTTGCCGAGTGCCTACCTTTTTCTTCGACAAGCCATAAATTAAAGGTACGCACAGCGTACCCTACGACTGATGAAATTAAGCAAAATCTTCGGCCTGCATGCCGTACAATCGGCTTTGCACTATTCGCCGAACAAAATTACCCAAGCCTGGATCGACGGCCAAAGGCAGGATCAGCGACTGACGCGGGTCATCGATGATCTGGAGGCGCTCGGCATTCGGCCCGAAAAAACCGACCGCAAGCGGTTGGACCGTTTTGCGGAGGGCAATCAGCACCAGGGCATCGTGGTCGAGGTCGAAATGCCCGGAGAGCTCTCTGAACACGAATTAAAGACCGCGGTGCAGAATCTGGCCGCGCCGGCCTTGTTTCTGGTGCTCGACCAGGTTCAGGACCCGCACAATCTCGGCGCCTGCCTCAGGACCGCCGATGCGACCGGCGTTCACGGCGTGATCATCACCAAGGACAATGCGGCCGGCATTACCCCGACTGTCTGCAAGGTCGCCAGCGGCGCGGCTGAAACGGTGCCGGTCTATCAGGTGACCAATCTGGCGCGGACGTTGCGCTGGCTGAAAGAGCAGGGCATCTGGGTGTTCGGCGCTGCCGGCGACACTGCGCAAAGCGCCTATCGGGCCGATTTTACCGTGCCGATGGCGCTGGTGGTCGGCGCGGAGGGCAAAGGCCTCAGGCGTCTAACCCAGGAAGCCTGCGACATGCTGGTCGCCTTGCCGATGCGGGGCACCGTCGAAAGCCTGAATTTATCGGTCGCGACCGGCGTACTGTTATACGAAATTCTGCGTCAGCGCACAACGGCATGACGACTCACCCCGTCACCCTGGCAGGCGTCGATTTGAGCTGTATCCGTGACGACCGCGTGCTGTTCGATGCGCTGAATTTTACCGTTCACGCTGGACAGGTGCTGCTGCTCGAAGGCAAGAACGGCAGCGGCAAAACCTCGCTGTTGCGCATCCTGTGCGGTTTCCGCGAGGCCGATGCGGGCCGGGTGCTGTGGTGCGGCGAAGACATCGACGACAGCCGCTATTATATGGACATGGCTTATGTCGGCCATCTGGACGGAATCAAGAAAGAGCTGACCGTGCTCGAAAATCTGAACGTGTCGCTGGCCTTGGGCCGGCCCGGACGTTTTTCGATCGCCGATGCGCTGGAGAAAGTGCATCTGACGGGCTATGACGACGTGCCGGCGCAGAGCCTGTCGGCCGGACAGAAACGGCGCCTGTCGCTGGCACGGCTGTTGATCACCGGCAACCGGTTATGGATTCTCGACGAGCCGTTTACCTCGCTCGACAAGGCCGGCATCGCGCTGATCGAATCGTTGATGCGCGAACACTGCGCCGAAGGCGGCATGATCGTGTTAACCTCTCACCATGACATCGACCTGCACGATGCGGTCGTACAGCGCGTTCATTTATCCTGATGACACTGACACGAGCTTTTCTGGCGATCATCCGCCGCGATCTGCTGCTGGCGTTTCGGCGGCGCGCGGAAATGATCAATCCACTGCTGTTTTTCATCCTGGTGATCACGCTGTTTCCGCTCGGCATCGGCGCGCAGCCGAATCTGTTGCAGGCGATCGCCCCGGGCGTGATCTGGGTCGCGGCATTGCTCGCGGCGATGCTGTCGCTGGACAGCCTGTTCCGCTCCGATTTCGACGACGGCTCGCTCGAACAGATGCTGCTCAGCCCGCATCCCGCGTCGCTGCTGGTGCTGGCCAAGGTGATCGCGCATTGGCTGGTGACCGGCTTGCCCTTGCTCCTGGTCGCGCCGCTGCTCGCGGTATTTCTGGGGCTGCCGAATCACGCGCTCGGCGTATTGCTGCTGACCTTGCTGCTTGGCACGCCGGTCCTGAGCCTGATCGGCGCGATTGGGGTCGCGTTGACGGTCGGCCTTCGGCGCGGCGGAATGATCCTGTCGCTGCTGGTGCTGCCGCTCTATGTGCCGGTGTTGATTTTCGCGGGCAACGCGGTGCAGATGGCCGCCGGCGGTTTGCCGGTCGATGCGCAGATCAGCATCCTGATTGCAATGCTGCTGCTGGCGCTGGTGCTGGCGCCATGGCCGACGGCGGCGGCTTTAAAAATGAGTATTCATTAGCAATATCCCGTAAAATAGCTGATTTATCTGTTCCTTTGTTCTGCGCGGGAACGGTATTAGGCATTGCTGGCTAAGGCCTTGATCTTTGGGCTTCATGCCGCATTGAGGTGATTTCCTAAGGATAAAAAACACATCCTACGCATGATATTTCAAATTCTGTCAATGTCCTTGTTATGTTTCTAGTTCCCGATTCATTTGTCCGATTTTTTCACCGTATGGCCTCGCCGCCGCATTTTTATGCGCTGACCGAGCGCCTGATGCCGTGGCTGACGGCCATTTTCATTCTGTTGACTGCGGCCGGTTTGTACGGCGGGTTGTATCTGGCGCCGCCGGATTACCAGCAGGGCGACAGTTACCGGATCATCTATATCCATGTGCCGAGCGCCTGGATGTCGTTGTTCATCTATACCGTGATGGCCGCGGCGGGAGCGATCGGCCTGGTCTGGCGGATCAAGCTGGCTGAAGTGGTTGCGATCAGCAGCGCGCCGGTCGGCGCCGGGTTTACCTTCATCGCGCTGGTTACCGGGTCGTTGTGGGGTAAACCGATGTGGGGAACCTGGTGGGTCTGGGATGCGCGGCTGACGTCCGAATTGATTTTGTTGTTCCTCTATCTCGGTGTGATCGGACTGTACGGCGCGATCGACGACAAACGCGTCGCCTCGAAAGCGGTTGCTATCCTGGCGCTGGTCGGCGTGGTGAATATCCCGATCATCCATTATTCGGTCGAATGGTGGAATACGCTGCATCAGGGAGCGACGGTCACCAAGATGGACAAACCGTCGATTCATGTCAGCATGTTGATTCCGCTGCTGCTGATGGCGCTCGCGTTCAAGTTCTATTATTTGATCGCGATGCTGCAGCGCGCGCGCGTCGAAGTCTTGCAACGCGAGCGTTCGGCGCAATGGGTGCGGAACAAATTTTTCGGTACTTTGTCATGAGTGTGCAGGAATTTTTCGCGATGGGCGGCTATGCCTTTTATGTCTGGACCGCCTATGGGATTACCCTGGCGGTGCTCGCCGCCAATATCATGATCCCGGTCATGCAGCGCAAACAGTGGCTGCGCCGGCAACACTTAAAGAATAAACGGAAGGAAGGATGAAACCTGCCAGAAAACAGCGATTGCTGCTGATCGGCCTGATGGTGGTCGGCATCGGCGCGGCGACATTTTTCGCGCTGAAATCATTTAACGACAATTTGATGTATTTTTTCTCGACGACCGACGTGGTGGCTGGCAAGGCGCCGAAGGAGGCGCTGTTTCGGCTGGGCGGGATGGTGGTCAAAGGGTCGGTGTCGCGGCCCGGCGACGGCATGACCGTGCACTTTACGCTGACCGATTTCAGCAAGGAAGTGCCCGTCGAATATACCGGCATTCTGCCCGACCTTTTCCGGGAGGGGCAGGGTATCGTCGCGCATGGCAAATTGAACGGTCAGGGCGTCTTCATTGCCGAAGAGGTGCTGGCCAAGCATGACGAGAACTATATGCCGCCGGAAGTGAAGGCGAGTTTGAAAAATCAGGATGCGCCAGCGGAAAATAAGTAGGATACGCTGTGCGTACCTTTTGGGACGCTTGAGTTTGGCGGAATCGCTGTGAAAAAGGTACGAGCAGCGTACCGTACATTATTTATCTGTATAATTTCAGCCCCTTAAACTAAACGCGCAAATCAACGCGCATTCAGGTCAACCTCTATGATACCCGAAATTGGACACCTCGCCCTGATTATGACCCTGTGCATGGCGATTGTTTTGGCAGTATTGCCGATCGTAGGCTCGGCGCGTGCGATAGCCGGCTGGATCGGCGTTGCCCGGCCGGCCGCTTATGCGCAGCTCCTGTTCATGGCGATTTCGTTCGGCTGCCTGACCGCGAGCTTCATCAACCACGATTTTTCGGTCGCTTATGTGGCGACCAATTCGAATACCGCGCTGCCGACGCTGTACCTGATCTCGGGCGTCTGGGGCGCGCATGAAGGCTCGCTCTTGCTCTGGGCGCTGGTGCTGGCGTGCTGGACCGGCCTGGTCGCGCGTTTCAGCGGGAGCATTCCGGAAGCGACCGTGGCGCGGGTGCTCGGCGTGATGGGGCTGGTGTCGATCGGCTTTCTGCTGTTTCTGCTGCTGACCTCCAACCCGTTCGAACGGCTGTTTCCGGCGCCTTCCGAAGGCCGCGATTTGAATCCGCTGTTGCAGGATCCCGGCCTCGCGATTCATCCGCCGATGTTGTACATGGGCTATGTCGGCTTCTCGGTTGCGTTCGCGTTCGCGATCGCGGCCCTGCTCGAAGGCCGGCTCGATGCGGCCTGGGCGCGCTGGTCCAGGCCCTGGACCAACATCGCCTGGATGTTCCTGACCATCGGGATCGCGCTTGGCAGTTGGTGGGCCTACTATGAACTCGGCTGGGGCGGCTGGTGGTTTTGGGACCCGGTCGAAAACGCCTCGTTTATGCCCTGGCTGGTCGGTACCGCGCTGATTCACTCGCTGGCCGCGACCGAAAAGCGCGGCGTATTCAAGACCTGGACCGTTCTTTTGGCTATTTTCGCCTTTTCGCTGAGTCTGCTCGGCACTTTCCTGGTCCGCTCCGGCGTCCTGACTTCGGTGCACGCGTTCGCGAGCGATCCGGCGCGCGGCCTGTTCATCCTGATTTTCCTGGCGATCGTGGTCGGCGGCTCGCTGCTGCTCTATGCGGTCAGGGCGCCGACCGTCAAAAGCAGCGCGACTTTTGAATTTGTCTCGCGCGAGTCGGTGATTCTGTTGAACAACATCCTGCTGGTCGTGGCCGCCGCGAGTATTCTGCTCGGCACCCTGTATCCCTTGGTCATCGATGCGTTGGGACTCGGCAAGATTTCGGTGGGGCCGCCTTATTTCAACGCGGTGTTCATCCCGTTGACCGCGCCGCTCACGATTGCGGTCGGCCTCGGCATGCTCTTGCGCTGGAAGCGCGACCTGTTCGGCGCGCTGGCGGTGCGGGTGCGCTGGATTGCGCTGGCCTGTCTCGTGCCGGGCTTGCTGTTGCCGCTGGCGATGCCGTTTTATTCGGGAGCGGCAGCGTTGGGCCTGAGTCTGGCATTCTGGACGCTGGCGAGCACCGGATTGTCTTTTTATGACCGGATGGGTGCGAAGGGGTTCTCTCTGGAGCGGCTCAGAAGCGTTCCCTCCGGTTTTTACGGGATGACGCTCGCGCATGCCGGTATGGCGGTCTTCGTGATCGGCATTACGCTGACCTCGGCCTACAGCGTCGAGAAAGACGTGCGCATGGCGCCGGGCGAGTCGCTGGATATGTCCGGCTATGTCTTTCGCTTTCATGGAGTCAAGCAGACGCAAGGGCCGAATTATGTCGCCGACCAGGCGTTCGTGACGGTCGATCATCAAGACGAAAGGGTCGCCGAGATGGAGCCGCAAAAACGCATTTACCAGGTACAGAAAATGCCGATGACCGAAGCTGCGATCGACGCCGGCCTGTTCCGCGATTTGTTCGTCGCGATCGGCGAACCGCTCGGCAACCAAGGCGCCTGGAGCCTCCGGATTTACTACAAATCGTTCATCCGCTGGATCTGGCTCGGCGCGATCTTGATGGCGGCCGGCGGCCTTTTGGCCGCGCTCGACCGGCGCTACCGGGTTACTGAGAAAAACAAGGAAGCCGTCCATGCTTAAATACCTGATCCCTCTTGTCATCTTCATCGTGATGGGCGTGTTTCTCGCGATCGGCCTGAAACTGAATCCGACCGAGATACCGTCGCCGTTCATCGGCAAGCCGGCGCCGGCCTTCAGCGCGGCGACGCTTGACAATCCGCAGCAGCAGCTGACGCCTGCCGATCTGCAAGGCAAGGTCTGGCTGTTCAACGTCTGGGCGTCCTGGTGCACTTCCTGCCGGGCCGAGCATCCGGTGCTGAATGAGATGGCAAAGCAGAAAGCAGCGCCGATCATCGGGCTGAACTACAAGGATGCGCGGGAAGACGCGCTGAACTGGTTGAATCGGCTCGGCAACCCTTACAATGTGAGCATCGTCGATCCGGAAGGCCGGATCGGGATTGATTGGGGCGTCTACGGCGTTCCGGAAACCTTCGTGATCGACAAGAAGGGCGTCATCCGCCATAAACACACCGGTCCGGTGACGCCGGAAACCGTTCAGCAAACCCTGTCGCCCTTGATCGCGAAACTGCAAGCCGAATGAAACCGATTACGCTGATTTTTCTTTTGCTATGGGCCGGCGCGAGTCCGGCAGGCGTCGAATACCGCGAGTTTTCCAATCCCGAGCAGCAGGAAGCCTATGAATCGCTGACTTCGGAGCTACGCTGCCTGGTCTGCCAGAATCAGACGATCGCCGACTCGAATGCGGACCTGGCCGCCGACCTGCGCAGGCAGGTTTACGAAATGCTGCAAAGAGGCCAGTCGAAGGAAGATGTTGTGAAATTCATGACCGAGCGGTACGGCGATTTCGTGTTGTACAATCCGCCGTTCAAAAGCAAAACCCTGTTGCTCTGGTTCGGGCCGGTGCTGTTTTTTCTGATCGGCGTGATCTTCGTAACCCTGTTGATCCGCCGCAAACAGACCCGCCCGCCGCAGGCGCTCAGCGAAGAGCAACGGCAAAAGATTCGCCGCTTATTGGACGAAGGTGACCGCTCTTGAATATCGTATTTTTTCTGATTGCGGCCGTTTTTATTGGGGTCGCCTTTGCGTTTGTGCTGCCGCCGTTGTGGCGCGCGCGCGAAATCCGGAAGGCCGACCTCGACCACCGGAATATCGAAATCGCCCGCAGCCGGCTGGCCGAATTGCAAGGCAATCTGCGCGCCGGCGGGATCAGTCAGGCGCAATTTGACGAACAGGTCGCCGAACTGGAGCTTGCGCTTAGCGACGATCTTTCGATCGAAAGTCAGGTCAAAGCCGCCCATACCCACGGGCGCTGGATGGTTTATGTCGTCGCGCTGACGGTTCCGGTATTGGCCGGTTCTTTGTATTTTTCGCTCGGGCGCTTCGATGCGGTCGAGCACAGCGCTGAACTGGCTCAGGCCACCCCGAGCACGCCGACCTCCGCCGATATCGAAAAAATGGTCGCCGGCCTTGCCGAAAAGATGAAGGCGAATCCCGACGACGCCGAAGGCTGGTTGATGCTAGGCAAATCCTATAAATATATGGAGCAATTCCCGAAAGCCGCCGACGCGTTTGCGAATGCCTACCGGCTGATGGGCGACAAACCCGATGTGATGCTGCTCTACGCGGAAGCGCTCGCGTTCGCCGCGGACAAGAATCTGGCCGGCAAGCCATCCGAGCTGATCTTCAAGGCGCTGGCCCTTGAACCCGAGAACCCGAACGGCCTCTGGCTCGCCGGCCTTGCCAAAGTCCAGCAGGGCGATTCCAAGGGAGCGGCGACGCTGTGGCGCAAGCTCGAATCGCTGCTGCCGGAAGGGTCCGAACCGCGAAAAGAAATGCAAAACATCATCGCCGCGCTGCCGGGCGAGGCGCAGGCTTCGGCCAGCCCGCGGCAAACCCCGCCGGCGGTGGCTGTCGCTTCCAACTCGGTTACCGTCGAGGTCAGTCTGGCTTCCGAGCTCAAGCCATCGGCAAGCCCGAGCGATACCTTATTCATCTATGCCCAGGCTCTGACCGGCCCGAAAATGCCGCTCGCGATCGTGCGCAAACAGGTATCCGACCTGCCGGTCAAGGTCACGCTCGACGATTCGACGGCGATGATGCCGGCGATGAAATTATCGAATTTCGGCGAGGTGAAGTTGCTGGCGCGCATTTCCAAGTCCGGTCAGGCCGTGAAGCAGGCGGGGGATTTGATCGGTACAGTTGAAAACGCGGCCGTGTCCGGGGCTAACGGTTATAAAATTATTATTAATCAGCGGGTTGAAGAGTAATGGCGTTCGCATGCTTATCTCTCCTATTTAATCGTTTTCGAAATGAGAGGGAGGTAGGGTCAAATATCTTACTCACCGGTTTGGATTTCTTATTGTTTTGATATACTTCACAAAAATCAATTTTAAAGTTCATGAAGTGTTGAGCATCGTTAGCCTACCGGTAACCTATGATCTGGAAATTATTCAAAAAATTCGCGGAGAAACCTGCAATGGCCGCGACTCAAACCTATGCCGGCATAACGTTACCGCCAGTTTTTTTACAGAAACTCATACCTATTGGCGAACTGCCTGCTGATGAATTGCAGGGACTGAATATTACTCTGCGTCATTTCGGACCCGGCGAGATTGTTTTTAATCGCGGCGAAATTTCCCATGAACTGGTTTATCTGTATGAAGGCGAACTATATCTTGAAGCGATCAACGGTAACGGATACACCATCGGCGCTTCCACCTTCAAAGCCTGTTACCCGATTTCAACCGGCACCGAACAAAGCTTCACAGCGATAGCCAAATCGCCGGTAAAAGCCATTTATTTACCCTTGTCCCTCTTGAAGCGCAGTTCGACTGCGGCCTTCGTCAATAACCCGCTTATCAATCCGAAAGATGTGCCGCCGCCCTTGCGGGATAGCGATTTTTTTCAAGGCTTTTGCGAAACTTTTCGAAAGGATCAATTAGTTGTACCAAGTTTGCCGGATGTGGCGTTGCAGTTGCGTAAAGCGCTAAAAAATGAAATCAGTGTCGCCAATGCGGCGAAAATCATCAACCTGGACCCGGTGATTTCTTCCAAACTGATACAAGTCGTTAATAGCCCGATCTACCGTACGCACAAAGCGGTTACCAACAGTTACGACGCTGTCTTTCGTCTGGGAATGCAAACCACGCAAAATCTGGTGACTAGCGTAAGCCTCCATCAACTGTTTCGCAGCAGGAACAAGCGCCTCAACGTCCGAATTAAACAGACCTGGAACCAGAGCATACAAGTCGCCAGCATAAGCAGCACACTGGCTTCGTTAACCCGTAAAATCAACCCTGACGAAGCGATGCTGGGCGGATTGGTTCACAAGATCGGCACATTGCCAATCATCGCTTATGCCGAAAGTCTGAGCGATAAACAGTACACGGAACAGGAATTGGACCAGACCATTGCTTTGGTACAGGGTTTGGTCGGGGAGTTTATTTTACAAAAATGGCACTTCCCTACGCGTATGCGGCAGATTCCCACCCTGACCAGTAATTGGTACCATGATGCTTCTCCTACTACATTACAGTTGAGCGATATCGTATTGCTTGCCCGATTTCACAATGAACTAAGCGGTTCACAGATACAGACTTTGCCCCCGATCAATACCTTGCCAGCGTTTCAAAAACTAGGCGATAACGCGCTATCTCCCGAAATGTCGTTGCAAACGTTGGCAGATGCCAAACAACAAATTGCCGAGACGCTGAATTTTTTCAAAAATCGAACCTGATGAAAAAAATCGACCTTGAAACTTACCCGCGCCGGGCTTTGTTCGAAGCCTTCAAGGATCGGGAGGTGCCGGTTTTTTCGGTCACGAATCTTATCGAAATCTCGGCGTTTAAACCGTTCATCGATCAGAACGGCTACGGTTTTTTCGTTGCGATCAGTTTTTTGATTTCGAAAGCGGTCAATCAGGTGCCGGAACTGCGGCACCGGTTGATCTGCGGGGAATTGTTCGAGTTCGAGAAGGTCGATCCCGGCTATACGGTACTGCTGGATGACAGGACATTTTCGTTTTGCGATTCAAAGTATTTCGAAGACTTCGAAGCTTACAGGAAATATGCCGAAAAGCGGATCGATGCAGTGAAGAAACGGCCGGATCTGGAGACCTGGGACAAACACGGGATGTTTTTCATCACTAACCTGCCCTGGTTCAGCTTTACTTCGATCACGCATCCTTTTGGCGAGCAATACGCATCGATTCCGATTATATCAATCGGGAAATATTTCGAGCAGAACGGCAGTCTAATTGTACCGATCGGTATTCAGGTGCATCACGGACTGGTCGACGGGATTCATATCGGGGACTTTTACGAAAATCTGTCCGCCATGCTGCGAACGCCGGCCGACTATTATTAGGTAAGGAGGGCCAGGGTGGCGCCCCATGCCGAATGAGTAAGGGATAAGTCCCTCTCCCTCCTGTTACGGCAGGCATTAAGTTAGGAGGTGGTCTTGTGCAGGCGATCACATTGCCGGCGGCAAGGCGATGCAGAGATGGCGTTGCGCGCGATTGTTTTCGAACAGCATGACGCGGTCTATGATGTCCTCGGCGCTGCTTTTGCCGATCGGACCGGCGGTGACCCGGCCGGTTGCCGCACTGACCAGGTGTACATAAGTTTTGTGCGGACCTCCCGCCAGGTTGGAGTTGATCAACAGTTCGGTGGTGTCCGGCTCGTCCTCTTTTTTCGGAGCTGCGCTGCCCGGATTGCAGGTCCCGAAAAATATCAAGCCGTCTTCGGCAAGCAACGAACTCAATGATTTCGTAAAGTTAAAAAATCTTTCCGCAGAAATCTCGGCGCTGTTCTTTTGCTCGAACAACGGTTCCCGGCAGGTTCGCTCGCAAATATCGAGCCGGTAAGGCTTGAGCCTTTCCGGACTGTTTGCCAGCTTGTCGGCGCCGCAGTAACGGTCGAAGCAGCTTTGGTCGAGAGGCTGCAACCGCATTTCCAGGCCTTTCAATCGCTGAAAGATATCGGCCGATTTCATCGACTCGAAGTCATTGAGGCTCGAAGCCATGTAATCGCTGAATACGCGGTTTTTTTCGATGCCGTAAGTGATCGTCATCTTGTTCAGCAATCCCGGCTGCGCTTCGGACAATTGAATCAGTTCGCCTTTGGTTCCCGTCACTTGATGTTTTTGCCAAAACACCGCATTTTTCATTACCGGCCCGTCAAAACCGCCGTGGCTGATGAAAATAATCCGGTCGAAACGAGGCGAATCCTGCGCCAGTTGTTCGACCTGCCGGTAATAATCGGACCAGTTCCAAATATCATGCAATACCTGAACCTTCGAATTGAAGCGGTTTCTATAAAAGGTTTTTAAAACCCGAGCGGGCTGTTCCGACCATCGGGGGGTTTCAGTGGTATGCGGGTCCTTACTCAGCAAAGGAATGAGTAGGACCTGATTCGGCGACTCATGCAGTTCCAGGTCGCTCAATTTGCCCTGAAAGGCGAGGCATGATTTTAAGTGGTAGGGATCGCTGTAAACATTGGCCGAACCGAAGGATAAAAACGTTACTACTAGCAGTTGAATGTGCAGAAGGTTTTTCATGATAAGGTCCGGCAAAAAAGCGGGAAATCCAGCGTTTCCCGCGAGATACGCGGTAAAACGTCAATGTTAAGCTGGAATTATCCTATAAAATTTAAAATCCGCCTCGCAGATTAGGCAAAATAAGCTGGGATGATAATAAGCTTTAAGTGCCAGCCCATGCTCAGCAGCGAAATGTAGTTATCTTAAAGACTATTTTAATCTTAAAAAGCTCCTCTGCTGGCGATTGTATTATTTTTTCTATCGGCTTACCTCTGTGAAGCCGGGAGGCTCCGGTGTTGAATCATATTCATCGTTTTCCGGACTGCCGCGAATCGGCAGCGAAAGAGGAAATATAGGCAAATTGACTTTATATAGGGAACAACACGCTGCTTTAACCGTTACGGTTAGTGTTCAGGTGTATTAGGGGTTCATTGAGAGGTTATTTCGCAGTATGGAACTGTCGGGGATGGCTTTTTCCGACCGATATATTCTTATTTTTCGCCCTTGGGCAAAATGTAATTCTCAGGTTTATGTCTCAAACGAATAGCCGAGCCGTTTTTGTTTGGCATGGTACATACTCGCATCGGCGTAACGCAACAAGGCATCGCAGGTGTCCGCATTGCGAGGGTAGAGAGCGATTCCTATGCTGACGCCGAACTGAATCGACTCATCACCAAAAGTAATCGGTTCATGCAAGATTTCCACGATTTTTTTGGCGACGGCCGCCGAGGCTTTCTCGTCGCAGTCCGGCAGCAGCAAGGCAAATTCGTCACCGCCGAAGCGGGCGGCAGTATCGGTATCGCGCAGGGTGTCCATCAGCTTTTTCGCCACTTCCTTTAATGCATAATCGCCCGCGGCGTGTCCCAGTCTATCGTTCACCGACTTAAATCCGTCCAGATCCAGATAATGCACCGCAAAAGGCATTCGGCTGCGATGGGACATCGAGATGGATTGTTTTAAGCGTTCGATAAACAGCCGCCGGTTGGAGAGGCCGGTCAGTTCGTCGTGAAAGGAAAGCCAGATCAGGCGCTCGTCTTCCTGTTTGCGTTGGGTAATATCGAATACCAGGCAATCTACGCCGATACAATTGCCGAATTCGTCATAAACCGGTTCGCTGGTGATTTCCAGCCAGCGCCGCACGTTGTCGCCGTCAAAGACTTCAAGCGCAAAGGGTTGGCAGGGTATGCCTTGGCGGCTTAATTCGAACAAATTATTGATGTGCTGATTTTCCGGATTATCGGTAATGCAATGCTGAAAGCCGGTAATAAATTCTGCGGGCTGATAGCCAAGCATTTGAGAGACGGAAGGGCTGACATAAGTGATTTTCCCCTTTTTATCGCATTGAAAGAAAAAATAGTTTTTGCTCTGGTTTTCGATCAGGTTGCGAAAACGGATATCTTTGTTTTGCAGTTCGGTTGCGCGTTTCAGCAGCATCCGTTCAAATTCACCCGGTAATTGCTGAATGACGGGCGCGGCTCTGATGGGTTCCTCCTGAGGCGGCAAGGGACGTTGGGTATAACGGCGGATGCGCAGTCCCAATATCCAAACATAGCCGATGATAAATATAATTGGAAATGTGGTTTCTTGTAAGCCATTCTCAGAAGGTTGTAAGTCAGCCTTTAAAACGGGTGCGGCGTTGCTGTCGGCTTCGATAGTGACCGCAGGCGGCGTAGGCACCCATTTAAAATAAATAGCGTTCATTTCGGCTTCGCTCAGCGCATCCAGCCCTTTTTGCAAAATGCCTGCCAGTATCGGCCAGTCTCCTCGAACGGCGATGCTTTCGTCGGCGGTATTACGTTCATAAAATCCGGCAAATTTGATGCCGGTTAATCCGTGCTTGTCTTGTAAATAACTGGCGGAGCCTACAAAAATGATACAGGCGTCGGATTTTTGCGCGCTTACCGATTGCAGACAGTCCAGCATCGACATGACGGCACGGGATTTGATGGTGGGATGATTTTTTTTGATCTCTTCCGAGAATTTATAGCCTTTGGGATAGGTGACGGTTTTTCCGTCTAGATCGGCCGCTGTCTTTATCGTAGCGTCATCTTCACGGGTAATGATGGCCAGTGATTTGGTCAAGTAGGGATGGGTAAAATTAAACAAAAGCCGGCGTTCGGGACGGTCGACCATGGTCGCCACCACATCCGCGCGATGTTCGACAACGGCTTTGTATACCTGATTCCAGGATTTTCTCGGAAGCGGTTCGAAACGGATGGCCAGTTTTTGACTCAGTTCATTGAAAATGTCGACCGCGATGCCGCTAAACCGGCCGTTTTGATCGGCAAAACTGTAGGGTGGCAGGGCGTCGTCGAATGCGACACGAATTTTATTATGGCGAGCGAGCCAGGCTTTTTCTTTTGCTGTCAGCTCAATTGAATAAGAATCTGACGCCTGGCTGTGCCGCAGCATTTCAGTGGAACTGTCTGCCACTGCGCAATTTACCAGCAAGCACAATGCAATAAAAGGGGGCATTTTAGGATTTGCTATTTGAGTTGATCGAGTGAGTGACCAAAAGCTCTTTTTCGGATGCATGCATGATTCGAAATTTAAAATACCGGTTGAGTTCAATACGCCATTAGATAAGCTGTTCGCTTTGGCGTTCCCATGAGCACTGCGGCGGAGCCTTAGTATTAGCTGAGACAGGTCGGTTTGTTCCGGAAATCCATGGAGGACGATGGCTCGGCGTTGCTGTAGAGGATATAAACAAACACCAGACAAAAATTTGATCTTGATCTAAAAATCGTTATTGCTTTGATGGCTGAGGCGATAACCGGCAATGTCGATTACGATTCCGGCAACGGAATCTTTATCTCGCCCCATGTTAAGGGATATAGGCTGTGATTACAGTTTGATCAGCCCTTTGGGGCGGTATTTCAGCACATTGAGCGCATAATTGCCAGCTTTTGCTAAAACTTTGACTTGTCCATGTCCTGTTCAAATGTAATGGCTCGGGTAAAAACATGACGCCTAGGATAATCATAAACTCCGATCGTTTTCATCAAACCGTTACCGAACGGTTAACATTATGTCATAAACGCTTGCTATTTTACTTGCCATATCCATCTGAAATGAGCGAGAAGATATGGCATTACATTACCGTGCCCTCTGCCACAATATAAACCTCGCCTATATCGGCACCGAAGCCTATGAAGCGTTACGGGTCGCGAACCGCTGATTCAATGCGCTGAGGGGGGCGCATGGGATATAAATATTGGTCCTTGTCGGCTTACATCAAGCACAAAGTAAAGAATATCGTCAGTTTCATGGACAATTACCAGCATATCCAGAGCCTGGAAGAACAAAATGAAAATATTTTACGGTGTGCAGGGCACCGGTAACGGCCATATCACGCGCGCGCGCGAAATGGCCAAAGCCTTCATGGAGGCGGGCGTCGAGGTGACTTATCTGTTCAGCGGCCGGGAGGCGGCCCGCTATTTCGATATGGACATTTTCAACGTTTACGAGGTCAGGACAGGGCTGACCTTCCACACTCGAAATGGCGATGTCAGCTATATAAAAACCGCACTCGATGCGCGTCCGATCAATTTCATCAAGGAAATCAAAACGCTGGATTTCTGCGATTACGATCTGGTGCTCAGCGATTTCGAGCCGGTTACCGCCTGGGCCGCCAAGCTCAGAAACAAAAAGACACTGGGCATCGGCCATCAATATGCGTTCAATTACCGTATCCCGCGAGAAGGCGGCGATTTTCTAGCGGAAAGGGTGATGAAATATTTCGCCCCGACGCGGCAGAATATCGGTCTGCACTGGCATCATTTCGGCCAACCGATCCTGCCGCCGATCATCGCTGCTCATGAGCCGCCGCCGCAGTCCGTAGCAAACAAGATCCTCGTGTATCTGCCGTTCGAGGAGCCGCTTGAAGTGATTAAAATCCTCATGCCCTTCAAAGGGCATGACTTTTTCATCTACACGCCGATGAAAATAGTTTCGCCCTCGGCGCATATCAAAATCCGGCCTTTATCGCGCGGCGGCTTTCAAAAAGATCTGCACGATTGCGCCGGCATCCTCAGCAATGCCGGTTTCGAACTGGTCAGCGAGGCGCTGCTGTTGGGCAAGAAAATCATGGTCAAGCCGCTGCATTCGCAGATGGAGCAAATCTCGAACGCCGTCGCGTTGAAACAGCTCGGCTACGGGCGGGAGATGAACGAACTCAATCCGAAGGCGATTGCGCATTGGCTGGAAAATCCGCATCGGGTCCGAGTCACTTATCCGAATGTTGCTAAGATCCTGGTGCGCTGGATGCTGGACGGCATGCCGCCGATCGAGGACGATTTCATCGAGAAAAGCTGGAGTACGGTTGACGTTTTACACTTGAATCAATAGGAAAGCGTTAAAAAAACTAGAGCAGTTATATTTTTTATTCGGAAATATAGTCTGAGTTTTTGAAGAAATTCAGGCATTGCATGGCATTAAAATAATCCTATTTGACCGACAGTCCGCCGATTTCATCGATAGCCCTTTCAAGCTCGCTTAGGGTAAACGATCGGAATGGTGGCCGCTCGTATTTCATATTACGCCATAGCATTTCTTCAGGGCTGTAAAGCGGCAGAAAATAAATCCGCATACCTTTCCTCCAGCAGTTCCCCATAAGATGCCAGTTTTTTGGCGGTATGAATGAAGGCATTATTGAGAAAGACCACAAACAGTTTGCCGCCCCGTTTTACTTATGCCCTCAAAAACCCAAAGAATCACAATCCATCCATTGCTATTTCCCCTCATCCAATCCACCAGTGACAGTAACGCGCCAGTGATATGGGGTCGCTGTGTTCGTTTGGCCGTCGCCGCTTGGGTATGCACTTGTTTCCTTTTCGTCCAGGCTGCACGGTGGGGTGGTTGTGCAACAAGTCCCGCCTCATCCACAAAAGCCAGTTCAATACAGCATAACCTTTTCTGTTAAGCCGCTTTTTTAACGCTGGGTCTTTTAGCGATGAATAAAATCATTTCTATAAGTTCACGTGCGCGCCAATATGACCCTTTTTTAACGGTTGATTGTAGACAATCGTGTTCATTTTTCGATACTTCTAAAATAGCTGGTAATTTAAAGCAAATAGCTTTGTTGCAAGTTTCTTAGCGAGGAGCAATCATTATTGCATTTGGCAAAATAAATATAGATATCAGATATCTATATTTTTAAATGACTATTGAGATAGATAATGTGAATCAGGCTGATATATTAAATTAATCTTAATTATGTGTTCTTACCACATAAGGTATATTTCTTCTTAATAAAAAATTAATATTGAATTAAGCAATATTAAAGGTAAGTCAATTGTACGCTAATTAGTGGGTAGTCTATTTATCTATTAAATACCCTTTGGCTGTCATTTTTTAAATGTTTACAATAAATCAATTATAAAATTAAACTGTAACTCATCAGTAATAATTAGTTATGTTGTGGTGTGAATATAATTATTTTAAATTAAGGTAGATTTAATTTTATCTGTTCTGGAGTAAAGAAAGACTGTCTTTATGAAGAGAAAGACGTTGATAAGAATTAACGTCATCTATAAATTGAATCTTAAAATTGAAATTACGTAATCGAAAGCGTTTTATTGCAAAGACTAAGGAAACTCCCTTCAGGTAGAGGAAATTTAACCTAATATTAATATTTTATCGGGCTCTTTAAAATTTTCTGATTGTAGCGTCACAGGATATGAGAGGCATCACTCTATTGTAGGTAGACATAGCATATCCGTTAAGATAATAAGGAAATCTTATGAAAATAATAAAAAAAATTATGATTTTTGATAATGATAAATATTTTTTATTTATGCTTAAAGGATATTGTTTTGCAAATAATGTTCAGGTGAAAGAGATGAAATTTAATAGAGAAGGGTTAAATGAAGCTCAAAAACTTAATCCTGATTTAATCTTTATTCCCCTCGATTTGATAAGCCCCATTGCGGGTAAGAGTATTGAATCCGGCCTGCTAAAGCTAACTTGCAAAAATAAGAAAATAAAAATCTGTGCTCTGAACAAAGGACAAGACAGTATTGTTTCGAAAGAAGTGCCGGAGTGGATAGATAGGATTATAGATGATCCTTTAGATATTATCGAGATTGACAGATTTATTAAAACTGCCTTTGTAGGTAGAGATTATCTACCTGAAAGAAGAACAAACCAAGAAAGGCGTATAAATACTGACAGAAGACAGTGTGCATTCAATGATGCCGGTTACGGGGGGAATAAAGGAATAAACCCCCAATATCCTAATTATCTCCTTCATGAAAGCGGAGCCTCCGAAGCGCAAGATTTCCATATTGATACTCGCAACAAATGTTTGTATTTAAAGGGAAATAGAATAGATTTGACTCCCAAGGAATTCGAACTGATCGATTACCTATCCACGGATTCTGATCGTATTTTTGCTCCTGATGAAATTATAAATCATCTGTGGCATGAAAATCATAGGGCAACAAAATCAGATCTTTATCAATACATACATCTATTAAGGAAAAAAATTGAAAAAGATCACAATCAACCCCAATTGATATTGAACGTCAAAGGCTTCGGATACAAGCTGAATATATTAAATCGTCAAGATTCTTGTGTCTCGTGTATTCATTTCGAAAGATTACAGGAAGCATGAAATTGTGGATTTAAAATATTAAATTTTCATTAATTGTTTTTTTGAAAAAATTAATATTAATTTTATGGAAATTTAAGATGGAATTGAATGATACTTCATGCCGGTAGCAGCCAACCTGATTCAATTAGGGAATTGGAGAAGGGGGGTGTTCCTATCTCTATCGGATATAACATCTGATGGAATTCGAAACTTTTATTATGGAGTAATCACTATGAAACATTTCAATCAAAAGTTATTGACTGCTAGCATTCTTCTGGTTTTAGGAGCCGCTGCCAGTGCGTGGGCTAATCCTACTAATACAGATGCTAATGGCAGCCAAACTGCGAGTGTTGATGCAACGAGTCATGGTTTGGGCAATGCTACAGCGAGTGAAAGCGGTACATCTACAGTCGGAGATATTACCAAAAATAGTAATAATACTGAGACTTTTACTGATAACAGCGATGGCTTATATGGCCTCTCCGATGCTTCAAAAGGTAGCGCTGCAAACAATGGCAGCGGGTATGCAACTACCTCTACCACTAAAACAGATACCTATACTGATAACAGCGATGGCTTATATGGCATATCCGCGGCATCAGACGGTGCCGCTTCAAATAATGGCAGCGGGACTGCAACGACTACCAAAACTATCAGCAAAACTGATGATAGTGATGGCAAATACGGCATATCGGCCGCTACGGATTATGCTGCATCGAACAATGGCAGCGGCTATGCAACGACCACCAAAACTGATAACAGCGATGGTAAAAATGGCGCTTCGACTGCCGATGCTGATTTTGCCGCATCAAACAATGGCAGCGGCTATGCGACAACTACCAAAACCATCAACCATACGGGTGGCGTAGGCGAGGATGCCTTTGTCAAGGCTAAGTATGGATCAACCGCGGCAAATGTCGGCGACGCGACTTCAACCAATACCAAATCACAAGCCAAGGGAGATGGTTCCGCGTCAACTATTACAGGAGATGCCAATGCGCTATATCTGGAACAAACGCAACATGGCTGGGGTAATTTAGCGGCAGGCTCCATTGGCGGCAACTCTACGGTCAATAATCAAAAATTGGAGGGCGAAGTCACGGGTTATCCCGTAGCCGTGGTCAGCAGCGTTACACAAGGACCGGATAGCTTGTCAGTGCTGGCTTCACTCACTGGCAATAAAATCAGTAATTCGGTTATTGGTAACGCGGGTATTACTCAAACCTTCCAAAATTCCGGCACGGCTTTAGCGCAACAGGCCGTACAGGTCAGCGGCACCATCAACGTTGGCAGTGGCGGTTCTGCAACGGTAACGCAGCAGCCTTAAGTTTTATTAATTTTTGTAGTTAATAAATTTCGGTGGCCGGTGAATGAACTGACGTTCACCGGTCGTTGGCTGAAAGGCTACCACTTTGTGAGGAGAACGTAATGGGAACGATCTTAAAGAACTCCTGCTTAATGATTCTGATAATAACAATGGAAACACCGGCGGCTATAGCCGATTCTTTTCAAGACCGGGATAGACTTCTGCTTTTTTCCTCAGTCGTAAAGGCGATGCCGGAAGAACTGGACATTGCGAGGGGGCGAGAGGGAATAACAGATATCACTCTGAATCTGCAAAATGCCCAGGCCATCATTAAAAACAGTCAGGCAACCAATAATATTAATGGTTCCAACTGGATCGATGGCTCCTCGTTTGCGAATGCAAGCGGCATAACCAGCGTAATTCAAAACACCGGCAACAACGTCATCATTCAGGATGCAACAATCATCAGTGTCACAATCGCCCCGTAATGATTGTTAGTCCTGGAGGTACCGATTATGCCCCGATACGTTGCCAAATACATCCTGTTCGCCTTACCCGCCTTTTGCAGTCATGCCGGTTCACTTAATCTCAACGGCATTGCGGGGGGAGGCAACTATAACGTGCCCGTCACCACGTTTTTAGAACGGCGTTTTCAGACGGTGTACAGACAGCAATACGATTTCAGTTGCGGTTCG
Source organism: Methylomicrobium sp. (assembly GCA_051061095.1). Lineage (GTDB taxonomy): Bacteria > Pseudomonadota > Gammaproteobacteria > Methylococcales > Methylomonadaceae > Methylomicrobium. The sequence goes on from JBPFEE010000039.1 coordinate 46,193, forward strand.
GCAGCGTTGGCCAGTTTGTTGACTTTTCATTATGAAGATGTCGTGACAGAACAAAGCGTATTTATCGATATGTATAAGAATGGTAATCAGCAAAAGATTCAACAACAGGGCTTTTCGTTGCTGGATATCAAACGTTATCTGGAAAGAAGAGGGTATCGCTCCGACGGCTTTAAAATCAGTTTAGATCAACTGGTTATTGCCAATGCTCCGGCTCTCACCATTATCAATAAAGACGGTTACCTGCATTTCGTCATTATTAAAGGTCTTGATGAGCGGGATGTCCTGGTGGGCGATCCGGCGGTAGGCGTAAAAGCCATTCCCCGCGATGAGTTTGAAGAAATGTGGGGAAACCGTATTCTATTTTTAATCTATGACAAACTGGATGTGGCGGAAAGTCATTTTCAAAATAAGAAAGAGTGGGCGTTGCGGGTCAAGGCGCCGTTAGAATTTGTCGTTGACCGAAGCAGCTTAAGTCAATTCAATTTACTGCAACCTTATTTCAGGGATTTTTGAAACAGGGGTTGCAAGGAGCCTTTGGCATGAATGTCAATAAACCTATCTTTTACCATAAACACATCAGGCGAGCCGTTCGAGTAATGCTCTGGGGCTTCGCATGTCTGGCAGGTCAGGTAGCGGCGGATGCAATGCAAACTCAAGCCGGCCATCGGTTTAACAACTGGGGTCGTGCCACCGACAGCGAACTGGATCAGCTTAGAGGCGGGTTTGTGCTTCCAAACGGAATCATGGTCGACCTCAGTATCCAGAGAATCATAGCATTGAACGACGTAATAGTTTCTTCATCATTTTCTCAATTTCCTGGCAATGCGCCATTGGTTCAAAATGGCGATCTCAATCATGCTTCGGATTTAGCCGCCTCAGGGCTGGGCTCTGTTATCCAAAATAGCCTGGATAATCAAACGATTCAGAATCTTACCCAGATCAACTTAGCCGTAAGCAACATTAAAAATTTGCAGCCAAATATGGGCAGCATGCTTTTGAATAGCCTTATTCTGTCTAACAAATAGCAAGCCATAAACGCCACATTTAATAATAAAGAAAATATATGAAGATTAAACTTGTTATCTGTGAATTTCTTCTATGCAGGGTTATTAAGGGGGGTATTTTTATCAGTTGCTTATTTTTTATGAGCGAGAGTTATGCAATAACTGGCAAGAAAGATAATGATTTAGCGGAATATAAAAAATTGATTGCCGAACAGCAAAAACAATTTGAAAGACAACAGCGGATTATTGCCGAGCAAGGCAAACAACTGGAACAACTGAAACAGCGGCTTGATGTTTTGACCAATCAATCCGCCCAGACCCATCAGGCGGCGGCCAAAACTGCAGGGAATCAGGGGGCTGCCACGCCAGCAACAAATGAGCATCAAATCGTATCGGCAAAAAATGAAGCCGGGGCTTCATCTGCACCTGCGCAGATGCCATCCAAACCTGTCGGTCAGCCTCCTCCGGAAACCAAAAAACGTAGACCGCCTGAGATTCCCCGCTTAACCCAAACCGTTGGCGGCGTATTAACCAGAAAAAATAACCTGGTTGTTGAACCCTCGATGTTATACAGCTATTACGATAATAATCGGGTATTTCTCGATGCCTATACCTTTCTTCCGGCTATTGCCATTGGCCTCATCGATATTCGCCAAATTAAACAGCACACCTTAATGGCTAATCTGGGATTGCGCTATGGTTTGATGGATCGGTTGGAACTTGAGGCCAGAATCCCCTATGTATACCGTACTCAAGAACAGCGCGCACGACCGATCAATCTGGCACCGTCATTCGCTGATCAAGCTTTCGATACGACAGGAAATGATATTGGTGATATTCAAATTGCCGGCCGCTACCAGCTTAACACGGGAGCTGATGGATGGCCGATCTTTGTCGCCAATTTACTTGCAACGGCGCCTACTGGAAAAAGCCCCTTTGATCTCCCTGTTGTGCAAGCCACAGGGATTCCCGGTTTTAGCTTTCCAGCCGAATTGCCGACAGGCGTCGGATTTTTCAGCGTTCAGCCAAGTCTTACCGCGTTATATCCCACAGATCCCGCGGTATTCTTCGGTAATATCAGCTATTATTACAACGCAGAAACCAGTATAGATGCGGGTAAATTTGATCCGGGGGATGCGATAGGATTAAGTTTTGGGTTGGGATTCGGTTTTAATGAGCGATCATCCTTCAGTTTAGGATACCAGCACAGACATATTTTTGATTCTACCCTTGAGGGAAATTCAATTACAGGAAGTACTGTAGATATCGGGCAACTCTTGGTCGGTTACTCCTACAAATATTCCAAAAGAACCACCCACAATTTAACGCTATCGATAGGCGCCACCACCGATTCGCCCGATATTACTCTTGAATACCGGATGCCATTGAATTTTGATTTGAACTAATGGCGCCAGTGGAAGATCAAGCGGCTGGCATCTTGACTCGGCCTATCTTCCTGTTTTATCGAAATTGTCCTGATCAACGTTGTAATGCAGTGATGAGTAAAGGCCGACTCTAACGAGTCGGCTTTTTTCCGCCCAATACGTCAATTTAAATTTGATCGAGCGATGACTAAAAACTATGTCAACAGAATCTAACTTTCAAAGGATAGTCTTTCTCCGAAGATCTCTTGCCAATCTTGGCTAAAACGGTTCACCGCCGGCTGCACGGCCGGATGCGCAAACAGTTCGGCCGCGATGTCGGGCGGCAGCGTGATCGAGGCGACGCCGGCCTTCAACACCTCCAGCACCTGCTGGGTATTCTTGAAACTGGCCGGCAACAGCTTGCTGCCGAGGCGGTGCCGGTCGAGCAGCAGCTGCAGATCGGCGACGACGCCTATGCCGTTCGCACCCATCGCATCGATCCGGTTCACGTAGGGCGCCAGATAATCGGCGCCGCATAAAGCGGCCAGAAACCCCTGCTGTACGCTGTAAATCGCGGTCGCCAGTACCGGAATGTTACGCGCCTTCATCTGTTTGATCGCCGTCAGCCCTATCTCGGTCGCCGGCACCTTTACGATGATGTCATAATTCAGTTCCCGCAGGTTTAAGGCTTCCCGGACCATCGCCTCCGCGCTGCCGCTGACCACCTGCACGTGAATTCTTGCCTTCTCTCCCAAGGATTGGGTGACTCTCGGCAGCAATTCCGTCAGTCCGATACCCGACTTGGCCAAAATGGAGGGATTGGTCGTAATGCCGCGCACCGGCAGGCAGGTACCGAAACGCGAGATTTGGCCAAGGTCGGCGCTGTCAAGATACAACTCAAACATCAAAAATGTCCTGATCAAATAGACGGGATTTTAACGGAGCATCAGGCATCGGCAAAGTTTTTCCCTGTCCGTTTGCAAGTTGGCGTCTCGATCCTTTCTGGTATATTGTCCTGACGCGCGTTATGTTCCGATACGGAACCCGGCGGCATCCTACTACATCGGGAGGGCATCACATGAAGATTCTGGTTACCGGCGGCACCGGTTTTATCGGCAAGGCATTGGTCAAAACCCTGGTCGGAGAAGGCCATCAGGTGACGGTGTTGAGCCGCAGCCTTGAGAAAGTCGAACGGCTGTTCGGCCAGGAAGTGACAGGGCTCGGCCATTTGAGCTTTTTGCAGCCCGAGATGTCGTTCGACGTGATCGTCAATCTGGCCGGCGCGCCCATTTTCGACGCGCGCTGGAGCGAGGAACGCAAACGGCTGATCCGCGAAAGCCGGATCGCTTTGACGGGCCAGTTGGTCGCCTGCATCGGGCGGATGACCGTCAAACCGAAGCTGCTGATCAGCGGTTCCGCGATCGGTTATTACGGCGATCAGGGGGACCAGGTGCTGACCGAGGCTTCGTCAGCCCGTTCCGATTTTTCGCATCAGTTGTGCGCGGATTGGGAACAGGCGGCGAATCGGGCGGCAGAGTTCGGCGTCCGGGTCTGCCTGATGCGGACCGGCCTGGTGATTGCCGAGGACGGAGGGCTATTGCAGCGGATGCTGCTGCCGTTTCGTTTCGGGGTCGGCGGCCGGCTCGGCAGCGGCCGGCAATGGATGTCCTGGATACACCGGCAGGACTGGATCAGGATTGCACAGGCAATGATCGCGGACGAGACGATGCAGGGTCCTTACAATGCGACGGCGCCGAATCCGGTCACGAATAGGCAATTTACCTGTACGCTGGCGCGCTGCCTGCATCGTCCGGCGGTGTTTCCGGTGCCTGCCTTCGTATTGAAAACGTTGCTCGGCGAGATGTCCGAGCTGGTTTTGGGCAGCCAGCGGGTACTGCCCGAGCGCTTATTAATGCACGGCTTCATGTTTCAATATCCGGATTTGGAAGGCGCATTGCGGGCGGCACTGGCGCGAAAATAGCGATCGGGCTCCGCTGCAGAGAAGCGGAATCGAGGGCTCTAGGGCTCGATTCCGCCCGTGCGGACTCAAGACTGTAAATGTTCGACGAACTCATGCTCCAGAAGTTTAGCATGCGCCGCGGCCAATCTGGCGATCGGAATGCGCGGCGCCGAGCATGAAACATAATCCAGCTTAATATGATGGCAGAAGCGGATCGATTCCGGATGGCCCCCCTGTTCGCCGCAGATGCCGATTTTAATATCGCGGCGGGTGCGGCGGCCGAGTTCGGCGGTCATCTTCATCAACTGGCCGACGCCTTTGACGTCGAGCACTTCGAACGGATTGTCCTCAAGCAGGCCGACCTCGTTGTACAGCGGCAAAAACTTGTTTTCCGCGTCCTCGCGGGAGAAAGAGAAGGTCGCCTGCGTCAGATCGTTGGTGCCGAATGAGAAAAACTCGGCCAGTTCGGCCAGTTGGCCGGCGCGCGTACAGGCGCGGACCGTTTCGATCATCGTGCCGAATTTAAAATCCAGGGACAGCCCGTAACGGCTTTCGGTTTCCTGCCGGACTTCGGCGACATATTCCTTCACGCGCTTGAGCTCTTCCGCGGTGATCACCTGCGGCACCATGATCTCGGGTGCAATCTTCAGGCCCTGGCGGGTGCAGAGCGCCGCCGCTTCCAGCACCGAGCGGATCTGCATTTTATAAATTTCCGGATACGACATGCCGAGGCGGACGCCGCGGTGTCCCAGCATCGGGTTTACTTCATACAGGTCGCGGACCTTTTTTAGCATCAGCTCTTTTTTTGCGATCGCCTTGCTGATGACGTCCTCGTTCAACAGGTCGAATGGCGCAGGCAGCGTCGTCAGATGCCCGGACAGCGTTTCCAGGGTCACGCGCTGGCCTTTGATCATGGTTTCGTACCGTTTTAGCGCCTGGATTTCGTCTTCCAGCTGATGTTCGCTGGGCAGAAATTCATGCATCGGCGGATCGAGCAGGCGCACGGTCACCGGGTACGGCGCCATCGCGGTAAACAGCTGCACGAAATCCTCGCGCTGGATCGGGAACAGTTTCTCGAGCGCCGAGGCGCGGCTTTCCGGGTCTTCGGCGAGAATCATGTCGATCACCAGCGGCAGCCGCTCCTTCGCGTTGAACATCCGCTCGGTGCGGCACAAGCCGATGCCGACCGCGCCGTAAGCGAGCGCCTTCTTCGCGCCTTCGGGCGTATCCGCATTCGCATGCACCCGGAGTTCCGCGTATTCGTCGGCCCATGAGAGCAGCGTCTGCAATTCCTCTGAAACGGTCGGCGCAACGGTCGGAATTTCGCCCAGATAGATCAGGCCGGTGCCGCCGTCGATCGTGAGGGTGTCGCCTTCGCGGATCAGCACGTCGCCGACCAGCGCGCGCCGCGACCTGACGTCGATCCGAATGTCTTCGGCGCCGGCGACGCAGGCCTTGCCCATGCCGCGCGCCACGACTGCCGCGTGCGAGGTCTTGCCGCCGCGGCTAGTCAATATCCCTTGGGCGGCGAAGAAGCCGTGGATGTCTTCCGGCTTGGTTTCCTCGCGGAGCAGAATAATCGCTTCGCCGGCCTTGCCCATCATCGCCGCGGTATCGGCATCGAAGACGCATTTGCCGCAGGCGGCGCCGGGGGAGGCCGGAAGGCCCTGCGCGAGCGGCGGTATTTTATTGTGCGGGTCGAGCTGGGGATGCAGCAATTGTTCGAGCTGTTCCGGATTAATCCGCAGCAGCGCCCGCTCCTTGCTGATCAGGCCCTCCCTGACCATCTCGACTGACGTTCTGACCATTGCGGCCGCATTCATTTTGCCGTTGCGCGTCTGCAGGCAATAAAGGATGCCGCGCTCGATCGTGTATTCGAAATCCTGCACTTCGCGGTAATGCTGTTCGAGTTTGTCGCGCAGTTCGGACAACTGGCGGTACAGGTCCGGCATCTCTTTGGCCAGTTCCTGCACCGGTTTCGGCGTCCGGATGCCGGCAACCACGTCCTCGCCCTGCGCATTAACCAGATACTCGCCGTACATTTCGTTCGCACCGGTGCCGGGATTCCGGGTGAAGCCGACGCCGGTCGCACAGTCGTTGCCCATATTTCCGAACACCATCGTGACGATGTTCGCGGCGGTGCCGTTGGCTATCTTGTCGGTAATATGAAATTCACGCCGGTAATCGACAGCGCGCCGGCCCATCCAGGAATCGAACACCGCCTTGATCGCCAGTTCAAGTTGCTCGTATACGTCTTCGGGAAAAGGGTGGCCGGTTTCTTCCCTGACAACCTGGAGAAACAATTCGCTGATTACTTTCAGATGATCCGCATCGAGCGCGACATCGGCCTTGATGCCGGCCTCTTTCTTGATGTTTTCGAAATGTTCGTCGAACTTTTCATCGGCAATGCCGAGCGCGACCTTGCCGAATAATTGAATGAAGCGGCGGTAGGCGTCGTAGCCGAAACGCGGATCGCCGGTTTCTTCGATCAAACCTTGCAGCGTTTCCCTGTTCAGCCCGAGATTCAGGATCGTATCCATCATGCCCGGCATCGATATCGCCGAGCCCGAACGGACCGAAACCAGTAAAGGCCGGCTTTTGCCGCCGAAAGTTTTGCCGGTGGTGCGTTCGATCTCTTCCATGTGGCGCTTGACGTCATTCATCAAACCCGCCGGCAATCGGTGATGGCTAAGATAATCGAGGCAGGCTTCGGTCGAGATCACGAAGCCCGGCGGCACGTTCAGTCCGATCTGGGTCATCTCGCATAAATTCGCGCCCTTGCCGCCGAGCAGCGCCTTGTTTTTACCGTCGCCGTTCTGGAATGAAAAGATGTATTGTGTTGCCATGATGGTTCCCCCTATAGCCATTTCAATGCGGACAAATGGCCGAATCCATAGTATTGGGCGATGTTGCGCCTCTTGATTATCGGTAAATCGTTAGGTAGGCGATAAACTGAGTCTCCTATCCTTGCCTGGCTAAAAGCGTAATGGTGTGACTTTGCCGGTCGCCAAAAAATTCCGGTAATCGGCGAGCACCTGCGCGTGGTCGAACGCCAGCGCTTCGGGTAAAGTCGCAAAAGTGAAAACGCCGCAGTTTTTCGCGTCGTCGGCCGCCACAGGCATCCCGTGCGCTTCGGCCACATAACAGGCGGTGACCGTGTGACCGCGGGCATCGCGTTTCGGGTCCGAATAAATGCCCAAGAGGGCGGTCAGGCGCACATCGAGCCCGACTTCTTCCTTCGCTTCGCGGATCGCCGCATGCTCGACCGTTTCGCCGACATCGACGAAACCGCCCGGTATCGCCCAGCCGTAAGGCGGAAACGCACGCTCGATCAATATAAAAGGCCGTTCAGGAAGATCGATCAATTCGATGAGGATGTCGGCGGCAAGCAAAGGGGTGACGGGTTTGGTCATGGCTAAGTTGAAAATTTATTCCAGTTGACGATGATTGTAACCCGGCATATCCGGTTACGGTCAAGCGGGGTATGGCGTTTCGCGATGAAGTTAAAATAAGTCTTCCGTCACATAAATATCGTTGTCCGAAATAGCGACGCCAATGCCTTGCCGGTCGTATAGTGGAGACAGAATATTTTTTCGATGGTGCGGGCTGTCCATCAACCCCTTTACGGTCTCCAGTGCGATTTTTTTCTGGGTTTTCCAGGCATATTCTTTTTTGACCGTAATGCCGTTTTGGATTGTGCTGACGACCTGATCGTAAAGATGATTCAGAAATAGGTTCTCAGCCAGACTGACCAGCCAGGTATCGGGACCGACTTGTTTCTTCATGTTCCAGCCCTGATTTTTACCTCTTTCGGTGGGACCTTCCCCACGCAAATTCATGTGGTTAAAAAATCGATGGCGCGCCATATCGCGGCTGTGGTTGCGGGCGATGGCTGCCAGTTGCTCGTCCCTCCCGAAAGGAGGAAGGCCATGATTTTGCCGTTCCCGGTTTATCTGCCGATGAATTTGTATTTCCAGTTCGACGGGATTTATCTCCGGTTGCGCGCCGGTATTGGCGAATACCGGACTATGAAGCACAAGGAGAGTGAGTAACATTCGTTTCATGGCTTTCGGTCGTTATGGTGAGGGGGCAGTCTAATACCGTTGAGTTAAGAAATCTGGTAGGCCGGATGCACTTCGCTTATTCACCCTACGCCTTAACTTAACGGCATTGGGGGGCAACCCCATGGGTTAGAGTCTTGTATGGTTACTTGATCGGGTATATGATGCGCGCTATGCGCCCCATTTTAGCCGCTAATCCGCTCGATTGTGGCTTAAACTAAAAAAGTGAGGGACTCCACTATTATCTATCGCGGACGCATGCAGTCTCCAAAACAAATTATTACCACAATAAGGAGTTGTTATGCTGTACCCGCGTTTATTGTTGCTTTCCCTGCTTTTTTTACTGTCTTCCGGCGCCATCGCCTCGGATCATGCCGATCCGATCGATCTCGATGCGACAACGCAGGAACCGAATATTACCGGATTATTCTTTTATCCGGAAGGCGACAACATGATTGTCGTCTTCAACGTCAGACGATCACTGACTGCGGCGCCTCCCTACAATTTTGCCCCTTATGAATATACTGTCAATTTCGATCTGCACAGCAAGCTCAAGTTCGATAACGAGGAGGATCGGGCGCGTTACGGCGGCACGATCGTAAGTCCGGAAACGATCGAAGCCGATGCGAGTGTCACGATTCATTTGAACGACGACGCCTCACTGAAAGACAAGACCATCAAAGGGCTGAAGAATTCGGAAAGTATCGTGCTGTATACCGGCGTCCGCGACGATCCGTTTATTTTTCCGCGTTTCTTTAACGTAAACGTGGTCACGATGGTGATGAAAATCCCGCTTACCTCGTTTCCGGAAAATCAGCAGGATTTTCTGTTATGGGGAACGTCTAAAAGCGTCGAGGACGGCAAGCAGATCGATCATGTCGGCCGCTCGAATCGCACGCAACTGGGCCGTTTCGACATCTTGAATACGGTGCATCCGAGTCAGCATGTGGCGCTGATCAAGGAGAAGGCCGAATCCAGAAAGAAAGTGCAGGATTTCTTCCTGGCCTGTATCCCCGCGCTGGCGCAGTTGAATCAGCTGAGCGGTTTGCTGATCCGTCATTACGATATGGTTCCGGACGTGATGATTTATACGAACCGGTTCGCGCCCGGCTTTCCGAATGGACGCCGTTTGGCCGACGACGTGGCCCTGCTGACCTGTAATCAAGGAGATTGCCCCTTGCAGGAAAACGCCTTCATCGATACCGAGCAATGGCCGCGTTCGACCGTCAACGACAAGCCTTTATTAAATGAATTTCCTTACCTGGCCGAGCCGTGGCCGGCCCGGCCGCAAACGCCGCCGCCTTCCTGTTGGCCTTATATCCTGAAGTTTGTGGTGATTCCGGTCCTGATTCTTCTCGGTATTATCGTCGGGCTGGTGATCTGGTGCCGCAAGCGGTGCCATAGGCATAATCATGGTTGAACCCGTCGATAACAGAAAAGCGGTTACCGATTTTGAAGTATTAAGTCAAAATTAATTATTTGATTGCACTCCCCAAAATGTGCCAGTATGCTTGTGCCGGTAGATTTTGATGGTTTACTCGGTATTTAATTAGAATGAATCAAGTCTACTCAATAATAAATTTAAATTCATTCTTACTGTACGGTGTAGGGGGGCGAGATGAAAAATAATAATAAATGGCGTTGTATTGGCGCCGCAACGGCATGCACGCTGCTGGCCGGTGCTTTGATTTTACCTGTGGAAGGCATTGCCGCTCCCAAAGGAAGCGGAGGCGGAGGCAAAGGGGGCGGAGGCAAAGGAGGCGGAAGCACTTTTACGCCCAATTCAGGCTACTTCACTTGTCGAGCAAGCGCCTTATACCTGGATAGTTTGCTTGTTCCGACTTTGAGTCCGGTTCTGAGTCTGCTGACTGGGGTGGACGGCGATGATCCAATCGCCGGCAATGTTTTCGAGCCGGTGATTGCGAATCCTCCTGAATCTCCTTGCGCCACCGATGGCGATGTTCTGCTGGGGGTGGATGTTCCAGGTCTAGCCTCTTTGTCCGTGTTAGTCGCCAATACGGAAAATGACATTGTTGCGCCAATCTATTCGAATGCATTCGCAGCCTCACTGAATTTGGCTGATCTGGTCAGCGTCGGAGTCCTTGAATCTTCGGCCGCAGTAAAAAGCCAAAATGGCCAATGCGTACTTTCGGGAAATTCTTCGGTCGCTGCGTTAAGTATCGCTACCAGCAAACTATTGTCATTGACCTCGGGTTTACTGGGCCTGATTACGGGCAGTGAAATACAAACAACGACGTCCACTCTATCCCTTTTGACAGCACCTACCGACATCGAAGTGAAAGTGGGGCTGGATTTGAGCCTGCTCGGCTTGCTCAAGATCGATCCCATTGTCGTTGCCGGAGTTGCTCTGAATAAACAATATCCTGAGACGGCGAGACTGACTCAGCGTGCGCTTGAGGTCGTCGTCGATGTCAATAATGTTCAATATTTATTGGACCAGCTCGGCAAAATTAAGGCTGATATCGAGTTGAATATTTTGGGTATTAGTCTGAGTCTGGATTTGAAAACTGATCTTTTGAACAATATTACATCCCTTATCAACGACCTGACTGAGCTTCTCAATCACAATGAGTTGGTCGTGAGTGAAGCGATCGTTGACTTTGAAGGCGGAAATCCATGCCTTGATGACCCCGGCAATCCAAACCCGCCGACGCCGGCCAATAAAAAGCGGATGACCGGTGGCGGCAGTATAGGTACTACCGGTGTAAGACACGGCTTTACATTGCACTGCGATCCCGGCAGAACGCCCAATAACCTTGAAATCAATTGGGGTAACGGCAACCGGTTCCATCTGGATGCGCTAAGTACCGCAACCTGCAGCGATGCCGGAGGGATTAGCGAAGGGAATCCTGTGGCCGGCTTCGATACCTTTACAGGCACAGGCACTGGATCATATAACGGCAGTTCGGGACATTCTATCTCATTTACTTTTATTGATGCCGGTGAGCCGGGAACAAATGACAAGGCCAAAATTGCCATTGACGGTGGCTCTGTTCTGAATATCAATTCGCTTACCGCGCTAAAAAACGGCAATCATCAAGCGCATCCGTAATAGGTGAAGCCGTAAGACGGACTCGAAATAGCATTCCGTCATCGTCGGGTCCTGCCAAATCCACTTTCGTCCGGATCTTTCCGGACGAAAGTTTTTTCTGGAAGCCTGATTACGAATAATTTTGATGGAGCGTTCGAGACTGTTTGCTCGCGCGAAAGCTGCTGCTCTAACCTCTGTTTTATCACTGCAATCTGAAAGTCGATTAATGCAACTGGCTGATCCGGGCGGCCAGTTCATGCAATTGCAGATTCTCCATCCCTGTTGCGGCCAATAGCTCTAACACGGACTTAGCCGCTTCGGTATCATGCGCGGCCAACGCCGCTTCCAGCAAAATGCGCGCATCCTTGGGTTCGCGCTGCGCTTGCCAGTTGGCTCTGGCCAGCTGCAATGCCTCTTCGGGTTTGTTCAAAACATGAAGCATAAAGCGCGCTTCGTCTCCCTGATGCAGATTTTCGCCGCGCATCCGGCTTGCCGCGAAACGGGCTTCAAGCTCCTTGGTTGCCTGATCGGTATCGCCGGCTGCCAATTGCCGTTTGGCCAATACGACCCGTAGAAACAGCGCATCGATTCGGCTTTTATCCTGCAGCAAGGATAAAACTTTTTGCGGCTGATCGTGATCGAGCAAAAAATCCGCGTAAGCGCCGAAGAGGTAAACATTCGGATGGTCGATGCCCACCGCTTCGGAAAAATGCCTTTCCGCATCCAGCCGCTTGCCCAAGCGGTCGGCGATGTCGGCCAGCACCGTCAGAGTCCATTGCCTTTGTTCCGCACTCGCATCCGGTGCATGGGTCAACGCATCCAGTAAAAAATCATAACTTTTTTGCGCCTGTCCGATCTGGCTGTTGACCTGCGCCAGGCAGGTGCCTGCGAGCAAGGTATCGTCGAATTCGATTAATCGGGCGCAGCTTTGCAGCGCGTCGCCGTAGCGTGCCTGCACGAGAAGGATCACCGCGCGGGTCAGCCAGCCCTGAGGATTTTCGGGCTGCCGCTGCAATAGCCGGTCGAGATCCTGCAAGGCGCCGGCGAAGTCGTGCCGGTGCTGTTTGATCAGTGCGCGAAGCAGCAGCACTTTCGGCGGCACATCCGGCGTTTGCCACCAGTTTTTCAGTAAGCCTTCGGCATAGCCGTAATAGCGCGGGTCCGCTTCGGCTTTGCCGCGGGCGATATAACGTTCGGCTAGATCGACGGCGAGCTCGAATTGGTCGGGCGAAGCCTCCAATTGCTGACGAAGCCGTCGTAATTTACGACTTTCAGCCCCGGCCGAGATGGAGGGCAGACGATCCAGCACCTGCGCATCGTGGTCGGGTTGATAAGGGGCTGCGAAAACGAGTTGGCAAGGTAAGGCGGCGCTGATCGCGGCAACGATGATTTTTCTGCGCATGCGAATCTATGAGAATGAGGCGTCCGGGATGGTTGCGAGGGCTTGGAGTCGGTTTTACCCTATCGGGTCTGCCGCGGCCGGCGCCTCAAGCAATCCTTCCCAATTGACCAGTTGTATGTTCAGGGAGCGCTCCGTGAGCCAGATCAGCGCGATCAATACGATCAGCATTGAGCCGGTATTGACCAGAAGCTGCCGGTAGCCCCAGCTTTTTCGCAAGAAAAATGCGGCCGGCAGAAACACCGAGACGATCGCGAGCTGGCCGGCTTCCACGCCGAGGTTGAAGGCCAGGAGCGTCAGGATCAGCATGTCTTCCGGCAACCCCAGGTCTTTCAGTACGTTGGCGAAGCCGAGGCCGTGGATCAGTCCGAAACCGAACGCGACTCCCCACAGTTTTTTGCTGATCAACGGATACACATTGTTCAGCGCCGCGAGCACGACCGAAGCGGCGATCGCCGACTCGATCCAGCGCGACGGCAACTCGATTACGCCGAGCGTCGCCAGGCTCAAGGTCAACGAATGCGCCACGGTGAAAGCGGTCACGATCTTGACGACTTCGAGCAAGACGGGCCGGAATCTCGCGGCAGGAAGCCATTTCCGGTGTTGACGGATCAATACGGCCGGAAACAGCAAACTCAGCAGAAACAGAATATGGTCGTAACCGAGCCAGATATGCCAGACACCTTCTCTGAAGTATTGCAGAAAAGCGGTGCCGGCTTTGATTTCGGCCAGTTCGATTTGCTGATTGGGCTGAGTCGGACTCAATACCGCCGTGTGCGTCGCCTTCCCGAATTCGACGCGCAAGAGGCCGCGGTGCTGCGGGTCGAGGTCGAACAATAGCGAATAATCAATGTTAATGCGGGTTGGCGCATTGCCGCAAGCGGCCGTAAACATCAACACCGAATAGGCGCCGTCGGTATGCGTTTCGATCAGATAATTAGCGGAGCGCAAAGGGCAGAGCGCATTATCCCCGGCGAGGTTCAGTCGGCTCAATGCATAGTCGAAAACCGCCTCACGGCGGCGGCGCACTTCGCCCCAGGTGATCTCGCCGTTGTCATCGCTGTCGAGGCCGATCGCAAAATCGAGATCGCGGAGCGCAATATCCCAGCGCCCTGCGATACGTTCGCCGGCGATTTTCAGGGTCAGATAGCTGTCGCTCGCCTTATGCGCCCGCAGAACCGGCGTATAAGCCAGGATCAGCAACCCCAGCACGATGCGGAAGAGCATAGGATTTTCAGCCGGTTTTCTTGCGCGCGACGATCACGCCGTCCCGGGTCGGGTTGATGTACGCATCGAAATCGGGATCGTTGAAAATCAGTTCGTTATGTTCGCGTATCGCTTCAGTCCAGCCGGGCATAATGTCGGTAAACTCGTCCAATGCGACGCGCCCGTACCAGAGCACATTGTCGGCGATATAAAGCCCGCCGGGGCGGATACGGTCTTTCGCGAGGTTCCATATCTCCGGATAATCGCCTTTATCGGCATCGTTGTAACAAATATCGAACAGTTCGTCGGTACGGGTAAAAATATCCTGTGCAAGGCCGCTATGGAAGTCGATCCGCTCCCATAACCCGGCCGCTTTCAAAAATTGCTCGGCCTGGAACCGGTTTAGCGGATCGCCGTCGGTGCAGACGACGCGGCCTTCGGGACCGACCGCGCGGGCAAACCAATAGGCCGAATAACCGTAGCCGCTGCCGAACTCGAACACGCTTGCAGCGTTGATCGATTTTGCCAGCGACTCCAGAAACACGCCGACCAGACGTCCGACGATAGGAAAGCATCTCTGCGCGGCCAATGTTTCCATCTCATGCAGCACAGGAGCATCGGTACGACCGAGCAATCCGCGCATATAGTTTTCGATTGCGGGATCGACCGGAACCACAGAGGTCCGATTGGACGATTTGGGGGAAAAATGATCGGTCATCGGCAGTTTTCTCCTGGAATCATTGACGATAGAAGAGGCTCTACACTTTCCTTATTGACAATCCGCCGTCAGGATATCCAATACGGCCTGAACCTGTTCCGCGGTTTCGCGGCCGAGCGCAGTCAGATAGCCGCCGTCTTCATGAGTCACCAGGCCTTTATGGAACAGGCGCTGGGTTGCCGCAATCACTTTGGGGTCGGCGTTTTTATGAACCTTGATGCCTTCTTGCGTGGTCGTCAGATTATAACGAACCAGTACATTGAGTTCATCGACGATTTCGGGGGTATAAAACACGGGAAACGCTCCTAATTTGATAGAGTGATTTGCTGTTTTGTCGCAGCGTTTGGATTGCCGTTGCATTGTAACTCGAATTTGCGGCGCTTGTTAGGGAGTTGCGCGAGCATTGTGAGCAGGTTTACGCACGCCGGCATACCCGCTATGCTATCAACTCTGTCTCAACTCAATTATCGTTCGATGCCTGCTATCCGTTTTCGTCAGTTGCTGATCATTGCCGTCATGTTTTCGCTCGGAGTGCCTGTATCGGCCGCGGTCGACGCCGAGAATGACGGCGGGGCGGAATCGGTAAAGGCGGAAGAGGGGGGCGGTAGGCCGGTTGTTAGCCTCGATCAGCAGAAACAAAAGCTGGCCGGACTGGAAATTATGACCGTTCAGCCGAGCCGGTATCAGCCGGAATTTATCGCCTACGGCAAAGCGATCAATGTCCAGTCCCTGGTGGCGATCAGAAGCCAATACCGGGTCGCATTATCCGAACAAAAAAGCGCCGGCGCGCGGCTTACCCAGTCCGGGCAGAGCATACGGCGCACCGAAGAATTATACCGGCATGGCGTCGCGGCAAAGCGGATCGTACAGGAACAGCAATCGCTCTGGCAGACCGATAAGGCGCAGCTCGAGGCGCGGCGCGCCCAAAGCGATGCGGTACTCGAAGACGCCAGGGTCACCTGGGGATCGGAACTAGCCGAGTGGGCATTTGCGGCCGGCAAGGACCGCTTGCGCGGTTTTGTGACCGGAGAGGAAGTCTTGCTGTTGGTCACCTTGCCGGCCGGCAAGGATTTACCTGCTCCGCATGCCGCGGCGTTCGTCGATCCCGAAGGCAATCGCGGCAAGGCGCAGGCGGCCGCTTATATTTCTCCCGCCCCGCAGAGCGATCAAACCGTGCAGGGGCCGAGCTATTTTTTTCGCACCGAGGGTAACCGGTTGAGGCCCGGCATGACGGTCAGCGTATGGCTGCCGGAAGGCGGCGCACGGGAAGGAGGTGTAACGGTTCCCGGATCGGCGCTGATCTGGTCGATGGATCAGGCGTTCGTCTATGTCAAAACCGGCCCGGATGCCTTTACCCGGCGTTTGATCGGTAACTATACCCCGTCGCCTGAAGGTTATTTCGTTCGGGACGCTTTGACGCCGGGAGAAGACATTGTAACGGTAGGCGGACAAATGTTGCTGTCTCAGGAGTTCCGAGCGCAGATACCCGATGAGGATGATTGACAGCGCTTACTGGAAAACCAAATATAAATAAAAGTATTTATTAAGCTGATATTCATCGGTAACGTTTATGCTGATATTCAAATGAAAGCTGTCGGAGGCAGGTACCGTCAAGACGGTTTCTGCGGACGGCTTAAGGGTTCAATGTTTTAAATCCATTAAGGGAGACAAATCATGATTAAGTCGCTATTTCAGGCAAAATGCCTCCTGGCAGCTGTTGTCGCATCGCTGCTGATGGTTGATCCGGCGCTCGCGGACAAGCCTTCCTGGGCCGGTAATTCTCCCGGAGGGCATGGCCGGCAAAATGATCGTGGCCATGATAAGCGGGATTTTTCGGACAGGGAACGCCGCGATAGGGATTATGACCGCCAGTATAGAGACAACCGGAAGAGAGATCATGCGGACCGGCGGGATGCCCCGCGCTATGACGATAGGAACCGTCCTGATTATCGCGGCGGCAGGTATTTTGCCGATAACCACCGCACAGTCATCCATAATTATTATTACGACAATTACCGCGGCCGCCGTTGCCCTCCGGGGCTAGCCAAGAAACGCAACGGCTGCGTACCGCCCGGCCATGCAAGAAAATGGGCGATTGGGCGCCCCTTGCCGCGCAATGTGATCTTTTACGATGTGCCGCAGCCGATTGTGATGGGGCTGGGGTATCCGCCTCCGGGCTATCGGTTTGTAAGGGTCGCCTCGGATATCTTGATGATTGCAATCGGTTCCGGCATGGTAATGGACGCCATCTATGATTTGGGCGGCGGCTGGTAGCTGTTCTTAGTACCCTTAGCCATATTCTGCCAAGGCCTAGGAAAGTACGAGTTTCCCAGTCCTTTTTGTTGTAGGAATCGATTAGTGCCCGCAAAACTGATTGCCAGACAAGCCGATATCACCACGTTGACGGTCGATGCGATCGTCAACGCGGCCAATACGAGTCTGCTGGGAGGCGGCGGCGTTGACGGCGCGATTCATCGCGCGGCCGGGCCGGAATTGTTGCAAGAATGCCGGACGCTGGGCGGCTGCGAAGTCGGCGAGGCGAAGCTGACCCGGGGCTACCGATTGCCGGCCCGTTATGTGATTCATACGGTCGGTCCCGTCTGGCGCGGCGGTACGCGGAATGAGCCTGAATTGCTGGCATCGTGCTACCGGCGCTCGTTGGAAGTCGCGGACGAACATCAGATTCGCCGCCTGGCGTTTCCGGGCATCAGCACCGGCATTTACGGGTATCCGGTCGAACTGGCCGCGCAAGTGGCTTATCGGACCGTTTCCGCTACGGTTCCCCGCCTGTCTTCGATCGAAGAAGTCATTTTCTGCTGTTTCTCGGCGGCCGACTTGGCCGTTTATCAAAAACTGACCGATTCTAAGTAAGCCGGAACCTGAATAAGGCAGAATTCGCGTCCGGGCAGTGCGGGTTTGGTTATAATTCGCGGTGACTGTTGATCTGACTCTCACTTCCAGGAAACGACCGATGAATTCGCCCGATTTGGCCGAGATGCCGCCCCAACCCGTGACGTTACGCCAAGCCATCGGTTATTGGCTTAAGCTCGGGTTTATCAGCTTCGGCGGGCCGGCCGGACAGATCGCAATCATGCATCAGGATCTGGTCGAAAATAAACGCTGGATTTCCGAGCGGCGTTATTTGCATGCATTGAACTACTGCATGCTGCTGCCCGGTCCCGAGGCGCAGCAATTGGCGACCTATATCGGCTGGCTGATGCACCGCACCTGGGGCGGCGTGATCGCCGGCGGACTGTTCGTGCTGCCGTCCTTGCTGATATTGATCGGCCTGAGCTGGATTTACCTGGCATTCGGCCATGTCCCGGCCGTCGCCGGCGTGTTGTACGGGATCAAGCCGGCGGTCACCGCGATCGTGCTGTTCGCGGCATACCGGATCGGGACGCGGGCGCTGAAAAATGCGCTGCTCTGGTCAATTGCGGCGCTGGCATTTCTGGCTATTTTTTGGCTGCATACGCCGTTCCCGTTGATCGTGTTGAGTGCGGCTTTGCTGGGCGCGATTGGCGGCAAGTGGGCGCCGCAAAAATTTGCTGTCGGCGGCGGCCATGGCGCGGCGAACCGGAGTTACGGGCCGGCGCTGATCGACGATCATACGCCGACGCCGGAGCATGCCCGTTTCAGTTGGCAGCATCTCGGCAAAGTAATCTTTGCGGGGTTGATCCTCTGGGGCGGCGTGTTGGGCTTTCTCTGCGCCCGCTATGGTTGGGACGGCGCGTTGACGCAAATGGGCTGGTTCTTCACCAAAGCAGCCCTGCTGACGTTCGGCGGCGCTTATGCGGTGCTGCCGTATGTCTATCAGGGCGCGGTCGAACATTTCCAATGGTTGCGCCCCGAACAAATGATCGATGGGCTGGCGCTCGGCGAGACCACGCCGGGGCCGTTGATCATGGTCGTCTCGTTCGTCGGTTTTGTCGCCGGCTGGACCGAGGCGTTGTTTGGCCCGGAACAGCGTTTTCTCGCGGGAGCGGCGGCGGCCTTCGTGGTCACTTATTTTACCTTTCTGCCGAGTTTTCTGTTCATTCTGGCCGGCGGACCTTTGGTCGAATCGACGCACGGCAATCTCAAATTCACCGCGCCCCTGACGGGCATCACCGCGGCGGTGGTCGGGGTGATCCTGAATCTTGCCGTATTCTTCGCCTTTCATGTGTTCTGGCCGGGTGGCTTTACGGAACGCTTCGATTCCTTCTCGGCGCTGATCAGTGCGGTCGCCTTGTTGGTGCTGCTGCGTTATAAGGTGGGGGTAATTGCGGTGATTGCAACATGCGGCGGGGCAGGCCTGGTTTTTACCGTTATGGATGCCTGGATCGCTTGATCCATGCGGCACTCGCATCATTGCAGAAATGAATCCATGCTATGGGAGTTAACCGTCTTTCCGAAGATCGACCGGTTCCTTAATCTCCCAACCGCCGCCTAATGCCTTGTATAAGGCCACCCGCTGACCGGCGAGCCTGGCCTGGCTTTCGATCAGGGCGAGCTGCCTGACCAGCAGCGACCGTTCGGCGCTCAGTACGTCCAGAAAGCCGGTCAGACCTTTGAGGTAGCGTTCCTGAGCAAGGTCGAACACCAGATTTTCTGCGGCCTCGGCTGCTTTCAACTGTTCCAGGCGCTGCCGCTCCTGTTCGAGAGAAGCCAGCGCATCCTCGACTTCCTTAAAGGCGTTCAGGACCGTCGCCCGATAGGCGTACAGTAATTCCTGATGGCGGGCCTGTTTGCCTTCGATATTGGCTTTGATACTGCCCCAGTTGAAAATCGGAAAAGCCAGCGTGGAAGCCATTGACCACGATTTGCCGAGCATCGTGAAATCGGTGATGTCGGTATTTTGAAGCCCGATGAACGCGGCGAGATTGATGCGCGGATATTGAGCTGCGACTGCGGCGCCGATCTCCGCATTGGCGGCCGCAAGTCTTCTCTCGGCGCTGCGAATGTCGGGCCGCCGGCGTAACAATTCCGAAGGCAGATCGGCGTCGACCGGTTTGGCCGGGAGCGGGATTTGCGCGGGCTGTTGCAGGCGTTGGGTCAGTTCGCCCGGCGTTCTGTCCAGCAAAACGCTTAGCGCATGCAGGGCCAGCCTAATCTGGGCCTCGTAGAGAGGCCGTTCCGCAGCGGTCGCATCGGCTTGCGCCTGGGCTTGGGCGACGTCGAGCTCGGAAGCAAGGCCGGCTTTTTGACGTTCCTGAGTCAGATGCAAAGCATCCTGCTGGACGAGCAGATTATCGCGAATGACGGCAAGAAGTTGCTGATTGGCGCGCAAGGTAATGTATTGGCTGGCTACTTCGCCGAGCAGGCTGACCATCAAGGCGCGGCGGTTTTCGACTTCGGCTTCGGTATTGGCCTCCGCCGCTTCGACGGTCCGGCGAATGCCGCCGAATAAATCGAGCTCCCACTGCGCGTCGAAGCCCGCCTGAAAGATATTGATCACACGGTTGCCGATTCCGAACGCGCCGCCGCCGAATGCTCCTGTCGTGCCGGTAGGCGAGGTTATGCTGTTCAAACGCCGCGAGGCGGTGCTTTGTGCGGAGAGTGTCGGCAAACCGGCGGCGACGGCCTGCGTTCTTTGGGTGCGGGCGATGCGAATGCGTTGGATCGCCTGTTTCAAGTCCGGATTGGTGATGGTCGCTTCATCGATCAACCTGTCCAGCTCCGGATCCCCGAACGTTTTCCACCAGGCATTATTGTCTTTAAGATGGTTTGCCGAAGTTGGGAGTTCGCTCCATTGGGCGGGTGTTGGAGTTTTGGGGGGAACATAGTCCGGGCCGACCGTGCAGCCGGAAATCGTCCCAACGATCAGCATCAAAAGAGTTTTGTTCATGCCGGCGGCATTGGCGGTTTAGCATGGATCGGTGACGATTCGCGCTCGAAATCCGGCGCTTCGATGAAAACATCCATTTGCTGTCCGACGAAAACCGGCATCTTGCTGCGGTCGAAACTGTACAGCGCCTGCAAAACACGGGTGTCGACGCGCTCGGTGCTGTCGCCGGTCAGCGATTTCTTGGGCACGACATAGGGCTCGACCCAGACCAGCGCCAAGTCGGTCTGAAATTTTCGGTTGCCGCGCAAATAGGCGACGGCCTTGCTTTCCCGGCGAAAACGCCAGGCATCGTTTTCGTCGATGTCGACGCGGACATGAAGATCGTCCAGATTGCCGACGAGCATTAAAGGCGTACTGAGCGGACCCGCCTGAGCGAATTCTCCGGGACGTACATTCACTTGCAATATTTCCCCGTTGACCGGGGCTGTAACCCGCAATAATTCCAGCGTGGTTTTGCTTGCCTTGACCGCCGCCTCGGCTTGCTGCACCTGTGCCCTGGCGCTGTCGAGTCTGCGTTTCGCGATCAGTGTCGCATTGCGGCGCCGATCGAGTTCTTCGACGCTGATCGCGCGGCGGTCCTCGATGGCTTCAGCCAGGCGCTGCAATGTCGCGGCGTCCTTGACGCCGGCTTCCGCTTCGCCGACGGCGGCACGCGCTCTTGCCAGATCGGCTTCGCGCACGGCCAGTTCGGCGAGCGCGGCGCGATCGTCGATTAAAAACAGGCTATCGCCGAGTTTGACGCGGTCGCCGACCTTTACCTTGACCGACTTGACGAGGCCGGCCAGGGAGGCGCCGATCGCGATATTCTGGCTTTTCGCCTCGACAATCCCTGCTCCTGCGATGAACGAGGCATAGGGAGAGGTGGCCGGTTCGGCCGCCGCCTGTGCGACCGGTGTCGGCTTATTGCTGCTGAAGACCTCGAACACGCCGAACAGGAAGCCGGCGGCGGCCAGTACGGGGAGGGTATATTTGGGTAGCATCCTTAATTCCTCGAACTTTAAGACCGGATTCGTTTAAGGAAACTCTGATTAAGTCCTTCGACGAGCTCAGGACGAGCGGTAAGCTGTTGATTCCGTTCATGGTGAGCTTGTCGAACCATGAACGGAATCAACTTAATCAGAGTTTCCTTAAAGCGCCGGCAGGGATTGCTGTACTTTGACAATTTTTCCGTCATCCATTTGCGCGATCCGGTCGGCGAAATCGAAAATGCGGGCGTCGTGGGTCACAATCACCAGGGCCCTGGAGCTGTCGACCGCAACCGATTTCAGCAGTTCGAGCACATGCTGCCCCGTTTCATGGTCGAGCGCGCTGGTCGGCTCGTCGCAGACGATCAGTTTAGGGCTATGAACCAGTGCGCGCGCGATCGCAACCCGCTGCTGCTGGCCGCCGGAAAGCTGGCCGGGCAAGGCATCGGCGCGATTTCCCAAGCCGACTTGTTCAAGTACGCCCGTCGCCTTGCGCGCCGCTTCGCGGCGATTCATCCCGTTGATGATCAATGGAATCGAGACATTTTCGGCAGCGTTCAGCGTCGGCAGCAAATTATACGCCTGAAATACGAAGCCGATGTTCCGGGCGCGAAACTTGAGTTTTTCATGATTGCTCAATTTCAGCAAGTCCTGGCCGAACACCCTGCAAAGGCCCGAGTCCTGGTCCAGGATACCGGCAATCACCGAAATTAATGTCGTTTTGCCGCATCCGGACGGTCCGACCAGCATCATCAGTTCGCCGACACGGACTTCGAGGTCGATGCCCTGCAACGCAGTGATTTTTTGCGAGCCGGTGTCATAGGTTTTTACGACTTTTTGGCAGAGAACAGCCAATGAATTGTCGCTCATGGTCAGCCTTTGAATACGACCGCCGGTTCCAGTTTGATTACCTTGCGGATGCTCAACAAGGCCGCAAACATGCAGATCAGAGTCACGCCGGCGCCGCTGAATACGAGCAATTGCCAAGGGAACTTGAACGCCAGAATCGTATTGCGCATCGAGAAGCCGAACAAGGCAGTCAGGCCGACGCCCATCCCGTAGCCGATGCTGCCGACCAGCACCGCCTGCAGCAGGATCATTCTGAGCAGAACGCCGTTGCTCGTGCCCATCGCCTTCAGCACACCGAATTGCCTGAGGTTCTCTAGCGTGAAGTTGTAAAAAGTCTGGCCCGCGATCGCCGCGCCGACGATGAAGCCGAGCGCGACCGAGATGCCGAAGTTGATCGGGATGCCGGTGTTTTTCATGAAATAATCGTAGGTGAGCATCTGGAATTGTTTCTGGGTATAGGCTGCCAGTCCGGTCGTCTCCTGTATTCGGCGGGTCAGTTCCTCGACGTTTTGTCCCGGTTTGGCCTTGACCAGAACGAACGAGAGCAGCTTCCGTTCTTTCGGCGCATAGAGCAAGGCGCGATTGTAGGTCGTATAGAGGACCGGCTGGGATTGAAAGGTGCGCGTCGTTTTCGCAATCCCGACCACGATTGCCCGGCGGTCGTTCAATTCGAGGGTATCGCCGATTGTCAGCGGAACGGGTTTTTCGCCGTCGGGCGACGCTTTGGCCAGCTTGGTGTTCGCGCCCTCGACATCGACGATCACGCCGTCGCTGCGGCGCAAGTCTTCGAGTTTGCCGGTCAGAATCATCGGCGGGCCGCCGATCAAGGTCGCGTCGTCCAACCCGATCAGGTTACAGGTTTGAAACGTGCCGTCATAAAGGCGCGCCTTGATCAGTCCTTTGTATAAAGGCACCCCCCAGGCGACGCCCGCCACGCCGCGCACCCGGTACAATTCGGTGTCCTGCATCGGTTTGATATCGTCGATAAACTGAACCTTCGGATCCATCACCCAGATATCGGGTAGACCGACATCCGAAATGAAACTGTACGATCGCGTCATCAGGCCGAGGAAAATGGCGGGCTGCTGGGTCATGATCAGCGAGGCGAACGTTAGCCCCATCACGATGCCGAGATACTTTCCCCGGTCGCCCATCAGCATGGTCAGCGCGATGTAATTCATCCTTGATGAGGAGAGGGTGAGGATTGCTGAAATGGTTTGATCATGGCCGAATTCGAAGGAATATGGAGGCGGATTGAGAGGCTCGGTTTTAATGAATATTGATGTTTTAATAGAGAGAATAACCTTAAGCGAAGTTCAGCATCGTTGAACCGGTACAATATCTGCGCTGCAACTGTGCCAAAAAACGCAGGTTGACGAATTGCAAGTTGGAACCCGCCCTTTGACGAGTCAATGAAGAATGGCGCAAAAAGCCTCTTACCACTTTAACTGGCGAGACAGCGTTTTCTTGCGGATATTTTCCGGAAGATCTGGACTCGCCTCAAATTGTTCATGGCTGAATCGCTGGGGTATACTTTTCTCATATCCTTATTAAACCATTCCGAGCAGATATTGAACAGGCTTTGGGTCAGCAATCCGGAGCTCTTGATGATCCGTAATTGGCTGCGTCCAGTTAAAATATCGAGCAATGCCGTTAAGTTTAAATCAGGATTGAGGGATTTCTTGAAATGACCGTTAAAACAGCCGCATCTGATGAAAAAATCCAGTAACGCCACCCGGAGTACTTCAACTCCATCTGTTCCGCAGTTTAACTGTAATTTCCTTAATGGCGCTTATTTAGAAATCGAGGGAGAGAGCGATGAGCGCTATCGAGTGCAGTTCCAGGACTTGGATGAACCGGACTATGTAATGCAATGCGAAATTCCGGCTGGAGAATGGGTACGATCTCCACAGTCCTATTTTGTACGCTGGGCCATCAATGTTTTCAGCCTATCCGATAACCAGCTCATTTTTCAGCATCGATACGATTGCCGGGGAAAGCGGGTTTATATTGCTTTTGAGTCCGGTTCGCTTGGCGATACACTGGCATGGTTTCCGGCCGTTGAGGAGTTTCGCAAACAACACAATTGTCATGTAATTTGTTCGACGTTCCTTAACGGTTTGTTTAAGGACAATTATCCTGAAATCGAATTCATAGAGCCCGGGGAAACTACCGATAATCTTTATGCCATGTATCGAATAGGCGTGTTTTATCGGGAAGACGGGAGCTACGATTACGGAAAAAATTACGCGGAGTTTCGTGAACATTCTATTGCAAAGCCGGCCTATGACATATTGGGGTTGCCGTACTCGGAGATAAAACCCAAAATAAAGGCCGAGGATTTACCCCGCCCGATGGAGAAGCCTTATGTCTGTATCGGTTTTCATGCCACTTCTCAGGCCAAATACTGGAATAATCCTAAAGGTTGGGCCGAGGTCGTACGATTTCTAAGATACAAAGGCTATCGAGTGGTGCTGTTGTCTCGCGAGGGCAAAGAATATATGGGCAATAGTATTCCACAAGGCATCAAACTGCTGCCGCAAGGCTCTCTGGACATCATAGTCAATTATCTGCGGCACGCCAGCATGTTTATCGGAATCGGGAGCGGCCTAAGCTGGCTTTCCTGGGCGGCAGGTTGCCGGACTTGTCTGATCAGCGGGTTTTCATACCCTTATACCGAGATGCAGGATTGTATCCGGGTGTCTCCGCCGGAGGAGGTTTGCAGCGGATGCTTTAACCGCTTCCGCCTGGATCCCAGCGACTGGAATTGGTGCCCGGATCATAAAGACACTCCGCGGATGTTTGAATGCACCCGGCATATTAGTGGACGGCAGGTCATAGAAGCCATCGCCCCTTTCTTGTAAAAGCTGCCGTTTCGCCTTGAACGTAAGGGGCGCAAATGAAAATATCTTTCAAAAAAAACCGCTCTAAATTCATCCGAGCTTAGAGCGGTTTGCGATCTCAAAATGCGTTTGAAAATTAAAAAGTACCGGCAGCTAGTTCCTCGTTTTGAGTATCGGCATCGTCATCCGCATCAAACTCGATAATGACCGGATTGGAAGCATAAAGAGGAATTTGCGGCGCTGATTGCGGAAAATCGCAAAAGCCGTCTTTTTCTTCATACACCCCCTTGCGCACTCTAAGTTTTAAAGAGTATTTATAAAACTTACGCGGTTTATCGTTGCCCTCCAGTTCACATACAACGCCATCCGGAAATACTGCTCTAACGACTCCCGCATCGAAATTATCCGGGGTTATCAAACCGCCTTTTCTGACCTTAATATCGATCTTCAATTCCTGTTTTTTGCCTTTTCCTTTAACGGTATGTTTAAAATTACCTTTTATAACCGGCGTATCGAGTGATGGTGTAAAGGAGCCTTTGACCGTTCCATTTGCAACCGGCGTGAGTGTGTTCGCAGAGGTTCCCGAAGTTCCCGAAGTTCCCGAAGTTCCCGAGGTTCCCGAGGTTCCCGAGGTTCCTGAGGTTCCTGAGGTTCCTGAGATTCCTGAGGTTCCCGAAGTCCCTGAGGTGATTCCGTCATCCGCTCCGTTTTTCGCAAAAGTCGGAGTTATTACTGCTAAGCTGCCAACCAGTAATAAGGCTACTTCTTTATGCTTTGTCAGTTTCATAGTTTTTCCTATTAAGTGTTGTTGAGTTCCTGTTTGTCGAATTGATATAGCATGCTATATCTCACCCAGTTAATTCCCCGTAATAAGGTTAAGGTTCAACTAGCAGTAAAAAAACCTGAAAAAATCACCCGTTGCAGTCTGGTTCACGATACTAAATCGGTTGAGAACCCTTTAATGCCGGCTAAGTTCGGCGGATAAAGCCTCGGTCATTCAAGCCGGGCTTTTACTGAGAAGTAGAGGATGAGGAATGGGTGGTAGGGGATGTCAATTGATTGGATTTGGCGATAAGTTGTTGTTTAATATTGACAACCTGCCAATTGGGATGCAGTTGCAGCAACAGGGCTATGAGGCCGGCGACATGCGGTGTAGCGAAGGAGCTTCCGCTCATAAAATCATAAGCTTCATGGGGAACTGTCGTCAGAATATCCTCACCGGGAGCGACGACAATATCGGGTTTATCATTCTTTCCTTCCTGTGCGACAGGAATAACTCCAGGCAATGATGCAGGAAATCCATTGTTTTGACCTTTGGCGGGAGTCGCAGCAATGACAACGATGCCTTTGCTCAGCGCTTTTTCAATGAGCAGCTTTAGTAAAGGGTCTTCCGGCCCGCTCAAACTCATATTGATGATATGACTGTTAAGCCGAATAGCCTGATTAAGCGCCAATGCCAAGGTAAAACTATTACAGCGGGCAGCCAACGCCCCGGATCTTGTCGGCCAGCAGGCGCGAAAAGCCAGAACTTCGGCTTCAGGTGCGATGCCTGCAATACCAATATGGTTGTCGGGACGAGCTGACAACACCCCGGCCACGGCAGTACCGTGCATTTCTGCAAAGTTAGGATTGCTGGGCTCCGGGGCCATATTCTCGAAGTAGTGGATTTGTCCTTTAAGATCAGGATGCTCAATATCCACTCCTGTATCGATCAGGGCGATACGGACTCCTTGCCCTGTGCTTTTTTTATGTAATTCGGTGATGCCGAGTGATTGAAACCCGGTTTGTAACTTTAGATAGGGATCATTGTAAGGTTTATTCGCCGATTGTTGATTGCTCAATACCTCAAAACTGTGCATAAGTTGCACGGCTGAAACATCTTGATCGTGCTGTAACGCAGTCATTATCTGCTGCAAAGATAACGACTCCGGAACTTGATAGACGACGCAACTGACCCCTAATTCCGTGACAGGCCATTGAGCCACAAATTGAAGCTGATAGCGCTTTGCCAGCTGACGGGCAAAACGCTCGCTCCAGCCGGAGTTGTTGTATTGACCGCGCAGTCGATAATTATCTTGAGAATTAACAGTAAGATCGCGATTAATCGTTCGATCGGCAAAAGTAACCAGCAGGCGCCGCTCTTCAGCGCCAGGACTGTCGCCCAGTCGGGAATAATCGGTTTTATTGGTACAACCGGAGAGCAGGCTTCCCAATAATACCAGGAATCCAAAACGCAGCCAGATCATGGTTGTGCGACGGGTTCAGCTAGCAGCACGTCCTGCTGACTGCGAAGCAGGGCGATGGCAGCTTCCACCTGATCAGGGCTATTTTTAGCGTTATCCAGCCCGACAGTGAATGCGCCCACTCTGTTGGGCCCCGCAATGCGCCGGCCGTGAATTTTTGCCAGTATGGCGTCAATTTCTGCATCGGATAACGATTTGGAAAATACGATTCGCAATTCCTTTCCGGTTGCCGCAGGAGATTTTTTATCTGAAAGCGTGTAGTAATTGTCCGCAGTGATTGTTTGCCCTGTGTACAGGGTTAACGGAATGACCGCCAGCAAGAGTGAGGCAGCTACTGCAAACGTGATATAGCTTTGGCGGCTGAGCTTTGCCCATCTATTAGCCACAGAGTTGGCTGATGGAGATGAGAGCCGTTTATTAACCGCTTTGCGCGGCAGTTTTGAATACAGATTTGCGAAAGACGCGTCCGCATCCATTTCTGAATCGGTAGCGTCTGCGAAGGTCTTGGCTAACTGTTCCAGGCTAACCAATTCCTGGCGGCAAAGCAGACAATGACGAATATGGCGTTCTACGCTTTCACGCTCTTCCGGTTGCAGGCTTTGGTTTACATACCAAGGCAGCAGTAGCCGTATCTGTTGATGCGAGTTGAATATCGATGAAGTTGATGAGGTCATGGGATTAATTCTCCTGAGCTTCTGCAAATGCATTAAGCTTCTTACGCGCATGAAACATGCGCGTTTTAACGGTGTTTTCCGGGCATTCAAGGATTTTGGCGATGTCTTGATACGCCAGTCCATGATGGAAAGTTAACTCGATAACGGCCCGTTGATCGGCAGACAATTGGTCGAGCGCGCAATCTAACCAATCTTGTATTTCAGTATTCCCAGCCAAATTCGCCAAGGGATCCCCGATCGTTTCGATCAATTCATCGATATTGATATCCTGGCTGCGTCGAGCGTTTTTAGCCATCGATTTAATCGCTTTGTGATACGCGATACCGAATACCCAGGTCGAAATTTTACTGTCGTAATTGAAGCGTTCAGGTTTCTCCCAAATGAGCAACAGCGTTTCTTGTACCAATTCCTCAACGATATCGGCCTGCCGCGTAGTACGCAAAATGAAACGAAACAATCTAGGATAGTAGAACTTGTAAAAGGCCTCAAATGCCAATTCATCGCCATCAACGATACGCCGGAGTAGAGCCTGCTCATCGACTTCGGGCTCTTTCCTGACTGTCATTCGTGAAACCTGGTTACGAACTAAACGCCGCATACTCCAACTATTTTTCCGGTGGTTTTGAAGACGATTCTAAAACTGTATTCCGCCAAGCGTTAAAAAAGTTCAAACCCGTTTAAGTTTTTTTTAAAATCCCAGGGTGATCGAGAACAAATATTTATTGTCTTGCTGTCGAGGGTAAAATTGATCGGGATCATGTTCGGGATCATGGTCATGGCTGAGGGCGACGTCGACGTAGCGCAAATCGATAGCCAAATAAGAGGTCACAAACCAGGATAAGCCCGCGTTCCAATAGAAATAATCCTCACCCAGCAAAGCCCCTGCCTGGTAATACCCCAGTCCCGATGAAAACTGCACATTATCCAAAAGATCTCGGCGATAATTAAGCTCATAATTTAGCACAGCGGCTTGGCGTTGATACGCATCGGGCGTGACCGAGGCTTTGGCGCTAAGCCAGTCTTGAAAATGCAAAGATGCATAAATTTCCGCGTAATTGGCGTCATGGCCGAATACTTTGTTGTCGTAGAGATAACCATTGACTGAAAATTCGGCTCTCCAGTCGGTAGAAACCGGCAAACTCCAGCCCAAGTAAGGCTTTATTTCAATCTCGGCGCGGGCAGTGTTTAACTGGTCATCAAAACGGACTTGAGATAAACCCAGTCCGGCAAACCAGCCGGCATCGTCCTGATAGTCAACATGCGCCTGAACCACAGGATTTCCCCTGCTTTTTGAATACCCTCTATAAACGTAGTCAGTCAGAAATTTCAGGTCGCCGTGCCAATCGGCCTGCGCCGATGGCAGCCACATACTCATAGGGAATAAACCGGCAGCCAGAAGATGATTGATTGAAATTGACGTCATGAAATTCCATGCATAAAGCATCCGGACTGATTTAGAGGTACCGCAACCGGATACCTGAACAGCGATACCCCGGAGGTTAATGCCAGTTCTGCCGAGAGCAGGAATTATAGCTTTTCAACTATTCTGTGTAAGGTTTTATATTTTTGGTATTTCCCCTCCCAACGTCAAGATATAAAGTCAGGGGGCACACATAGCGCTACCAGGCACTTACCGAAAAAGCCTTTATTGGGGACACCTGGGAATCTTGAGATATTACGAATCGAGGCGGTAATTTAAAGCAGGGAATTCATCAACCAATGAATTATTGAGAGACATTGTCCATAAAGGATGGTTTCTGATTTCAGGCGGTAAATTTGGACGAGATAGCTCAATCCTGATGCCTGCGCGCATCGGCAGGCAGTTTGTCGAATACAGGGTGATTGGCGAGCTGGTAGCATTCGGGATAAAACACGCCGCCCAGGTATAGGCCGTGGGGCGGGGCGGTGATGCCGGCAAGGGCGCGTTTTTTGACTGTCAGCAGTTCCCGTATCCAGTCGGCGGTCTGCTTGCCCGCGCCGACCGCGATCAGGCTGCCGGCGATATTACGCACCATGTGATGCAGAAACGCATTCGCGGCGATGTCCATGATCACACGATCGCCTTCGCGGTACACGTCGACGAAATGCACTTGCCGAAACGGGCTTTTGGACTGGCAGCCCTGCGCCCGGAACGAGGAAAAATCGTGGTGGCCGATCAGGTGCTGCGCGGCCTGATGCATCAGGCCGGCATCCAGCGGGGAATAACACCAGGTCGTTTGTGTCGGCGTCAGGGCCGATTTGACCGGCCGGTTCAGGATGATGTAGCGGTAGAAGCGCGCAATTGCGCTGTAGCGCGCATGAAAGTCGCCGACCGCGGGCTTGGCCCAGAGAATCCGCACATTGTCGGGCAAATGGGTGTTGCCGCCCATAACCCATGAGTAGGGTTCCCGTTCGACGGCCGTGTCGAAATGCGCGACCTGTTCGAGCGCGTGCACGCCGGCGTCGGTGCGACCGGCACAAATCACAGTGACCGGCTGGTCGGCCACTTTCGACAGCGCCCGTTCGAGTTCGGCCTGGATGCTGCGCCGCTCGGCCTGGAATTGCCAGCCGCAAAAGCCGCTGCCGTCGTATTCGATGCCGAGGACGATGCGAAAAAGCCCTCTCCGGAGGGAGAGGGTTGGGTGAGGGGAAATTAAAGAGTCATTCATCCTTATCCGTAATTTCTTGTATAGCTAAGTGAACTGCCTCCAGTACTCCCGACATATTATCGATCACATCATTATTCCAGAAGCGTACGACTTTAAACCCTCTCTGTTCAAGAAATAAAGTTCGTTGATCATCATAGCGGGTTTGATTAGCATGCTGACCGCCATCCAATTCAATGATCAATTTTAATTCGAGGCAAATGAAGTCGGTTATATAAGGGGCTATGGGAAATTGTCGGCGAAACTTATAGTTGCAGAGACGTTTATTGCGTAGTTGTTGCCACAATAATTGCTCCACATTTGTTTGGCTTTTTCTAAGTGATCGCGCTTTATGGATTAAATCGTGCATTGACTTGTTTTTAACTTCCCCTCACCCAACCCTCTCCCTCCGGAGAGGGCTTGCTATGCCTCTTATGAGCCGCAGCTATCGATAACGCTAGTCTTCATGAATTAAAACTTTGATTCCCGCCTCAACGCGCTCAAACAGCTCCAACACATCGGCATTGCGCATCCGAATACAGCCGTGCGATTCAGGCTTGCCCCGCATCAGTTCGTCCGGACAGCCGTGGATGTATATATAGCGCCAGGCGCTGTCGACTTCGCGGTAGCGGTTTTTGCCGGGCTCGAGGCCGCCGAGCCACAGGATGCGGGTCAGAATCCAGTCGCGTTCCGGATAAAGCCGGCAGAGTTCGGGGCTGTAGGTTTCGCCGGTCGGGCGGCGGCCTTTGAATACCGCATAAATCGGCTGACCTTCGCCGATCTTTGCCCGGATCCGGTGCCAGCCCCGTGGCGTGCATTCGCTGCCTTTCCCCTCGCCGGGACCATTTTTCGCGGTCGAGACCGGGTAGGATTTCGCAATCAGCCCGTTCTCGATCAGCGACAAACACTGATTTGCGATAGATATATCGAGGTAAGAATCGGCCATTACTTCACAAAGAGCGCCATCGATTCGACATGCCCGGTCTGCGGAAACATATCCATCACCCCGGCCTTGACCAGTTTGTAACCGAGTTCGTTGACCAGGATGCCGGCGTCGCGCGCCAGCGTCGACGGATTGCAGGAAACATAGACGATCCGCTCCGGCTGCCATTTCTTGAAATATTTGAGCACTTCCGAGGCGCCGGCCCGAGACGGGTCGAGTAGGATCTTGTTGTATTTGCGGTTGAACCAGGGCTGATCGCTCACGTCTTTGCTCAGGTCGGCTGCGTAAAATTCGACATTCTCGATTCCGTTATGGCGGGCGTTGTCCTTCGCGTGGTTGACCAGCGGTTGGTCGCCTTCGACGCCGACCACACGGCAGGCATGGCGCGCCATCGGCAGCGTAAAATTGCCGAGGCCGCAGAACAGGTCCAGCACCGTGTCGTTCTGGTTCAGTTCCAGCGTATCGAGCACCCGGTTGATCATTTGCCGGTTGATTTCGTAGTTGACCTGGGTGAACATTGCCGGCCGGAACTTGAACTCAATGTTCTGGTCGGGCAGGGCATAGGTCGGGATCACTTCCGGCTCGCCGTCGAGCGGTACGATCGAATCGGGACCCTTCGGCTGCAGGCAGATCGACACGCCGTGTTCGCGCGCGAAGGCGCGCATCTTGTCCTTGTCGGATTCGGTCGGCGGTTCCATCACGCGCACCGCGAGCACGCACTGCTCGTCGCCGATCGCAACTTCGATTTGCGGGATTTTTTCGCGGATGCTGAGCCCCGAGATCATCTCTGACAGGTCGATCAGTTTCTCGCCGACAACCGGATGCATCACCATGCAGTTCTCGATCTCGGCCAGATAAGGGTGGCGCCGTTCGCGGAAACCGACCAGGGTCCGGTTTTTCTTCGCGACATATTTGACGCCCATGCGCGCCTTGCGCCGGTAGCCCCAGTGCGGTCCGGTCAACGGTTGCCAGAGTTCGGGCGCGGCAACCTTACCGATGCGCTTGAACTGCTCCTTCAGCAAATCCTCCTTGATGTGGATTTGCGCGGCCGCTTCGACATGCTGAAAGCTGCAACCGCCGCAGACGCCGTAATGCGGGCAGGGCGCATCGGCGCGCGCCTCATTGCGGGTGATCAGGTTTACGACCCTGCCTTCGGCGAAATCGCGGCGGATCTCGGTGTAAACAAATTCGATCTCTTCGCCGGGCAGCGCCTCGTCGATGAACACGGCCTTGCCGTCCACATGCGAAACGCCGCGCCCGTCATGCGCGAGCGATTCTATTGTGGTCCGTACCGGCGTTTCCGGTAAAGTTTTCTTTCTTGCTCTGTTGCCCGCCATCGTTTATTTCTGCTTCCAGCTTCCGTTCGAGGATTGGTACCACCAGCCGGACTGGGCATTGCCGATCCAGCGCCCGGCGAAGGTCGACTTGATTTGGGCCTGCCATTCGGGATGGCCGTTCGCATTCGCGATCGCCTGATACAGGCTCTGCCGGTCCTTGTTTTCGGCCGCGACCAGTTTGCTGACTTGATTGCGGTCTTTCAATGGGATATTCGCGCCTTCCCGGATCGTCAGAAAACCGTCCGCCTTGATGCCGATGTAGCCGGCGGCATAATTCGGTTGCAGCGAGGCGAAACGCTTTTCCATCGACGCGCGCAGTTTCCTGATTTCGGCGCTGTCGATGGACAGATCAGCCTCGGCAGCTTCTGCGGAAGCGATGACCGTACCGATTGCCTTATCGATCCACCGGTAGAGTTCCGCATGGTCGTCATCCGGGCCGGATTTGGATTGCGGCTGCTGCGGCGCGGCGTTCTGAATGTCCTGGATGATTTCATCCGCGGCCTTTTCGGCGGCCGCGGCGGGAAAATAGATGTTGATCGTGACGCAGGCTGAGAGCAGCAGGGCGCCCAGAAGGGAGAGTTTATTCATGGATTTCACCTGATTATTTGATAATGACTTCATCCGATGTAGTGATGCGTTGCAATCGCTCCATCAGCACGGTCCAGTCAACCTGTGGATTATAACCGATCACGTCGATTCTCGGCAGACCGCCGCCTTTGATGATCCGGTAGCCGCCGGTTTCGGCGGCTTCGATGCCCATCATCTGGCAGACGCCGTCATGCAGGTAGCAGCCGAGGCCGATCTTGTCGTAGCCGAAGGTATCGAAAAATCGCAGGACACTCCGCGACAGCAAATCGGCCGCGCCGCCTCCGCCGATATTCGCGATATTCTGCACCGCCTTCTGGCTGATCCGGTGCCGCGAATCGTCGTCGTCCGGGGTGCCGAACCAGGCATAAAAACCGACCGGCTGCCAGTTTTCGAGTTGCAGATTCTTGACGAACCCGGACAGCCGGCCGGTAATGCCGCCGAACTCGAATTTACGGGTAATCTGGTCGAGATCCAGATGATCGAGCTCGATTTCGGCGGAGAGGGTCGGAAAATCGCCGAACAGGCCCGAAGAGGCCAGATTCGCAATTCTGACGTTGCCGTCGAAGACTTTGACGTTCAGTTCGCCTTTCAGTTTCAGCATACTGCCCTGGTATTCGATTCCGGGTATCCTGCCGCTGATCGTGCCCGACAGCGGCGTCCAGTTTAGTGCGCTCGACAACTGTTCGAGCGAGACATCGTTGAGGTTGCCTTCGAAATAGATGTCGGGTTCTTGTTCTGGATGACTTTGAAAGGTGAACCGTTTGAGCGCGATGTTGCCGCCCAGGAAAGGCAATCGGGTTTTTTGAAGCAGTTCGACCCGATTCGCGCGCGTCGAAAAGGCCAATCGGGCATGGCCTATCGGTAGAGAATACAGCGATAATTTTTGCCAGCCTATCGCCGAAGGGAGGGTAGAGTTGGGTTCGTTCGACCAGGAAATCGAGCCTTCTCCGCCTTCGGCGGCGACCCGGCCGCTTTCGTCCTGTATCCCAAGGCCGGCGAAGTTTAGCGCCAGATGCGTCAAGGCTTGTTCATCGATAGTCAAATCGGCTTTCGCCTTGCCTTGCAGTGAGAGCCCTTCAGCTGGGGTTTGTTCGGCAAAAGGCTTCAAATAAATCGACGCGAAGCGCGTTAAATTCTCGGATTGCAAGGACACTGCGGCTTGGATCATCTTCACTTGCGCGCCGACTTCGAGCGAAGCGCGGCCGCTTACTGCCGCGGCGCCGGCGTGATCGAAAGCAAAAGATCCGACGTCGATGCGCTGCCTGGCCGGATTCCAGCGGCCTTGGGCGGCCAGCTTGATCGACTCATTGCCGGCTTCCAGATAGACGGGTTCCAGGTACAGCGCGCCGCCGGATAATTGTTGGTTCAAACGCCAATGCCAGAGCTCTCCGTCGCGGGCAGCGTGGACTTGCGCGGTTGCCGACAGCGTTTCGGTCGCGGTTTTACCGTCCGGGGTTTGCAGCGTGAGCCGGTCGAGGCGGGTCGTCAGGTCGATCTCATCGATTGCTGTGTTTGCGCCGTTGGCAAGCAGCACGAAACTCAACTCGCCGTTTTTGATTTCTACCGGATTTAAACCGAGCTGTTTTTGCAGCAGCACGCTGTCGAGCCTTTCCGCGGTCAGTTTGAACTGCCATTGCATCGCCTGCTCGGTCAATTCGGCATGTAGAGTGCCGCCAAACATCCGGAGGCCGGTTACTTTTGCCGTGCTGGATTTCTCGTCAAGCCGAAACGAAAACGCGGCCTTTGGCGAACGCCAGTGCTTCGAATCGATTCTTGCCCTGCCTTGCTCGCAGACGATTTGGTTGCCGCCCCAGCTAAACGACATGCAGCGGATGTCGGCCAGTTTCAGATCGCCGAACGGATTCGGCAGAACCAGTTTTTTTATTGTCAGAACCAGTTGCTGCCGGAATTTGGGGATATCGCTCAACGCGATTTGGAGGTTTTTGAGTTTCCAGCCTTGCACGTTCAATGCGCGGATATCGAGTGAGATGTTTTCGATTGCAGCGCTTTGGGTGCTCAATAACAATAGGATTATCAGCCAAGGCCAGGTGGATGCGATTCGCTTATCCACCTGATATCCAGCCCCGCAAATCCAGTCGACACACGCCGGTGATCAGTCCGGAAACACGCCCGTCGATAAATAGCGGTCTCCCCGGTCGCAGATGATCGCGACGATTACCGCGTTCTCGACTTCCTTCGCCAGTTGTAACGCAGCATAAACCGCGCCGCCGGACGACACGCCTGCAAAAATGCCTTCCCTTGCGGCCAGTGCGCGCGTAGTCTCTTCAGCTGAGTGCTGGTCGACCTCGATGATCCGGTCGACGCGGTTTGGGTCGTAGATTTTCGGCAGGTATTCCTGGGGCCAGCGGCGGATGCCGGGGATTTTCGATTCTCCTTCCGGCTGCACGCCGACGATCTGAATCGCCGGATTTTTTTCTTTCAAAAATTTCGAAGTGCCCATGATGGTGCCGGTCGTACCCATCGAGCTGACGAAATGGGTGATCGTCCCCTGGGTATCGCGCCAGATTTCGGGACCTGTGCCTTCATAATGCGCGCGCGGATTGTCCGGATTTGCGAACTGATCGAGAATGCGTCCCTCGCCGTTCGCTTCCATCTTGCGGGCCAGGTCTATTGCCGCTTCCATGCTGCCGGCCGCCGGCGTCAGAATGATTTCGGCGCCGTAGGCTTTCATCGAGGCGCGGCGCTCGGCGCTCATGTTGTCGGGCATGATCAGGGTGATCCGGTAGCCCTTGATCGCGGCTGCCATCGCGAGCGCGATCCCGGTATTGCCGCTGGTCGCCTCGATCAGGCGGTCGCCGGGCTTGATTTCGCCCCTGGCTTCGGCGTGCTGGATCATGCTCAATGCCGGCCGGTCTTTGACAGAGCCGGCGGGATTATTGCCTTCCAGTTTGACCAGGATCGTATTAGGGTTCTGCCCGGGCAGGCGCTGCAGGCGGACCAGCGGGGTATCGCCGACGAAAGCTTCGATGGTTGGGAACATCATGGAGGTTTGGGATAATTTTACAGGTTTGTAGGATTATCCCATAAAATGGGCGGAAAATTCGATCGGTTTTAAGAAATTACCGTCAAAAGACAATGTCCGGCGCAAACGGAGCGGGACGGAATAATGCTCCGTCCCGCTCGAACAAAAAATAGAGAGGAATTAACGGCTGTTTTGCAATGCTTCAATGCGTTCTTCCAGCGGCGGATGGCTCATGAACAGACGCATCATCACGCCGTCGCCGTTGATGCCGAAAGCGGCTAACTGGCCGGGCAGGGTCGCGGTTTCGTGACTGCGTTGCAATGCGCGCAAGGCGCCGATCATCTTCTGGCGTCCGGCCAGTTGCGCGCCGCCCGCATCGGCCCGGAATTCGCGGTGGCGCGAGAACCACATCACCAGCATCGAGGCGAGGATGCCCAAGGCGATCTGCGCCACCATCTGCACGATGTAATAGGCCGGGCCGTAACCGCGTTCGGTTTTGAATACCGCGCGGTCGACGACATGACCGATCAGTGTCGCGAAGAAATACACGAAGGTGTTCACAACGCCCTGCATTAGCGCCATTGTGACCATGTCGCCGTTCGAGACATGGCTGATTTCGTGCCCGAGCACCGCCTCGACCTCGTCGGAGCTCATCGTTTCCAGGAGGCCAGTGCTGACCGCGACCAGCGCGCTGTTCTTGTTCCAGCCGGTCGCGAATGCATTCGCCTCAGGCTGCTGGAACATCCCGACTTCGGGCGTCCCGATATTGGCTTGCCGGGCCAGTCTGGCGACCGTATCGACCAGCCAGCGTTCGGTTTGATTTTGCGGCTGTTCGATTACATACACGCCCATCGCGTTTTTCGCAGACCATTTCGACATCATCAGCGAAATGAATGAGCCGGTCATGCCGATCACCGCAGACATCACCAGCAACGCATTCAGATTCAGGTTGACGCCCTGTGCGTCGAGGGCGCCGCTCAAGCCCAGTACATTGAAAACGATACTGATCACGACCAGTATCGCAACATTGGTTGCTAAAAACAGAAAAATTCGCATCATGGTGGTTGCCTTTTATGACAAGTTTAGGATATTGACAAAATAGGGATTGAATAAGTGAATTCAATACGGGTCAGAGTGATAATATACAAAAAAGTTTAAGGAGGGCGTGATGAAACATTTGAAATCAATCTGGGTTGCGGTCTTGCTGGTCAGTTTGGGATTTTCTGCCTGTGCGCAGCAAATGGCGCCCGAAGAAGTGATTGCCAAATTACACGTGCCGCCGGGATTTTCGATCTCCTTATATGCACGGGATTTGCCGGGTGTGCGCAGTCTGACGCTCGGTAATGACGGGGTCGTATTTGCGGGTTCCGGCAGGGAAGGGAAGGTCTACGCCTTGCAGGATAAGGACCGGGACGGCAGCGCCGAAACACGTTATGTGATCGCAGACGGTTTGACGATGCCGAACGGGGTCGCCTACAAGAACGGCGCGTTGTATGTGGCCGAAATCAGCCGCATCCTGCGTTACGATAATATTTTGAAAAATCTCCCGAGCCCGCCGGCACCTTCCGTGGTGTATGACAAACTGCCGACCGATATGCACCACGGCTGGAAATATTTGCGTATCGGTCCCGATGACAAGCTTTATACCGCCGTCGGTGCGCCCTGTAATATCTGTAATCCGGAAAGGCCGATTTACGCCTCGCTGGTCAGGGTTGACCTGGACGGGGGCAATTTCGAAATTCTGGGGCGAGGCATCCGCAACACGGTCGGTTTCGACTGGCAGCCCGGCACCGAGGCCCTGTTTTTCAGCGACAACGGGCGCGACTATTTGGGGGATGATTTGCCGCCCGATGAGTTGAACCGCTGGTCCAAAGTCGGTGAGCATTTCGGCTATCCTTATTGCCACGGCGACGACATCATCGATCCGGAATACGGGAAAGGCAAGCAATGTTCAGACTATACGCCGCCGGCCTGGAAATTCAAGGCGCACGTCGCCGCTCTGGGTATCCGTTTCTACCGCGGCGAGCAGTTTCCCGAACGCTACCGCAACCAGTTGTTCGTTGCCCAGCATGGCTCCTGGAACCGCTCCGTGCCGGATGGTTACCGGGTTTCGCTGGTGACCTTCAAAGACAATAAACCGGTGGGCGATGAAATCTTTATCGACGGCTGGCTGACCAAGGATGAAAACGTGCTCGGGCGCCCTGTGGACATTCTGACTTTGCCCGACGGCAGTTTATTGATCAGCGACGATCATCTAGGCGCCATCTATAAAGTGCAATACAAATCGAAGCCATGAACAAAGCTTTTGAAATCCTCAGTAAGGAAACCGGCTATGCGGGATTTTTCCGCCTCGAAAAATACCGGCTCAGGCACACTTTATTCGCCGGCGGCTGGAGCGGCGAGATAGAGCGCGAATTGTTCGGACGCGGCAAATGCGTGGCGGTGTTGCTGTACGATCCGGAGCGGGACGCGGTTGTACTGATCGAACAGTTCCGGATCGGTGCGATCGGCTGTCCCGAGCGGGCCTGGCTGACCGAGATCGTTGCCGGCGCGATCGAGGACGGCGAAACCGCCGAAGAAGTCGCCTACCGGGAAGCGGATGAAGAAGC
Source organism: Methylomicrobium sp. (assembly GCA_051061095.1). Classification (GTDB taxonomy): domain Bacteria; phylum Pseudomonadota; class Gammaproteobacteria; order Methylococcales; family Methylomonadaceae; genus Methylomicrobium. The sequence continues at coordinate 85,442 of JBPFEE010000039.1, forward strand.
CGGTTGCTCGATTGTAGAACTGATCAAGGTGATGCATTTCTACACCTCGCCGGGCGGTTACTCCGAAATGATCACGCTGTTTTGCGGCAAGGTTGACAGCCGGGAGGTCGGCGGCGTTCACGGGCTCGATCATGAAGACGAAGACATTCTGGTACGCGCGGTGCCATTCAATGAAGCCTATGGAATGATCGAAAGCGGGGAGATCGATTCGGCGATTCCGATTCTGGCGCTGCAATGGCTGGCGCTGAATCGGGATCAACTCCGGCAGAAATGGGTTAATCAGCCTGTGGAAGCCATAAAGTAATACATTGCGTGGGGTGCCAAGTTAAGGTTTTCTACGAACCAGCTCCATAACCTGGCTGCCAATAGTTTCTGATATTCCTGCCCTTGCAGATACCGCATGACATAATAAATCCGTTGATACGGAGATTCCGCTTCATATGTGCAATCGCACGGCAAGTTTCCGGCCATGAATGGGGAAGACATTATTCACCAATTTTTTATTAAGTTTTAACTAAATCAAAATAATCTTCCTCTAAATAAGTTAGGTATTAATGATTTGCTAATAAATGAAAGCTTGATTGATGTTCCACCATCAAGCCCATGACCTTATACAAATGTCGTCATTCCGGCCATCCATGCCGGAATGACGACATTTGTATATAACGGTATGCATCAAGCCCCCTGATGGATCAATAAACAAAAAACCATTGAATAACAATAAAATCGAGTTTAATCTACACCAGATTATTAAAATAATTGGCTTCAGAAATAAGGGGGCAATTGCCAATCCTTGAAAAGGATAACCCTTATATTCAGAACATACTTAGTGCGCGAACAACTTACAGAATAAGCCATAAAGTTTGTATCGTTGCACAAGAACACACTTTTAGACGGAATGTATAACCATTTCGGTCATTCCGATAGTTTGGGGGGAGAGGATATGAATCATAAATTGAGGTCTTGGTCGCGTCGGCCGCTGCAGATCCTAACTTTTATTATCGTTTCAATGGGAGTCATTACGCCGGTATTTGCGGCGCTTGATAACCAGGGGAAGGAATTTGTGTTGGGTTTTATGGAAAATTACCGGAATGATGGCAACCCAAGCACTATAAACCTTTATTTAACCGCTCCTAGGGCTACAGTGGTGACTGTGCAAGGAGCCGGTTATGGCCCCCAGGTTTTTTCGGTCTCTCCTGATGCCATAACGCGGGTTTCTGATCTGCCACTCTCTCTACGCACCAGTGGAAGCGGGACGATTGAAAACAAGGGGTTGCATCTGTCCGCGCCGGATGAGTTTGTCGTCTATGGTTTAAATCAGCAAAAATTCACCACCGATGCTTACTTGGGCTTACCCAACGATGTCGCGGGTACTGAATATATCGTGCCCTCGTTTTCTAATGCCAAGAAAACGTTACCGAGCGAGCTTCAAATCATCGCCCATGCAGATGGAACAGAAGTGACATTCACGCCGACAAAGGCGACAGTCAAAGGAAGTGATGTCAAATCAATTAAAGCTAAAAAATCGAGGAGTTTCATTTTAAATCGACTGCAGAGCATACAGTTTAAGGCAAAGGGCGGTTATCCGGCCGACCTGACAGGATCGGTGATCACCTCATCCAAACCGATTTCAGTATTCGGCGGGCATCAATGCGGTATTGTGCCGCGCAAATCTTTGGCCTGCGATCATCTGGTGGAACAAATTCCGCCAACAAATACCTGGGGTACTTCGTTTTTGACCACCCCTTTAGCAGCCAGAACAAAGGGGGATGTTTTCCGTGTCCTGGCGGCAAAGGATGGAACCGAAGTACAGGTTGACGGCAATACAGTCGCCCAATTGAAAAGAGGTAAGTTTAAGGAATTCGAGTTGGCCTCCGGAACTTTTCATCAGATCAAGACCAGCGGACCGGCGCTCGTCGTGCAGTATTCCAAAGGCAAATCAGCGGATGGGGTAAATTCCGATCCTTTCATGATGATTATTCCTCCGATCGAGCAATTTGGCTCCGAGTATGTTTTCAGCACTCCTTCTGAAGAGCCTGTTAGTTTTAAAAACTTCATCAATATTGTCGTGCCGACAAATCAAATTTCGGGGCTGCGGCTGGATGGGCAATCCATTCCCCCAGCTGCTTTTATCATGCCATTCAGTCCGATTGGAGCAACGGGTTATTCGGGAGCCCAAGTGAGTGTCGGTATCGATACGCATGAGATAAAACATGTCCTGCCGAACGTTGCCTTCGGCTTATATTCCTATGGGTTTGCGGATTCCGACTCCTACGGCTACCCGGGAGGGGCGAGACTGGCGAAGATTGCTGAGACGTGTACGCCAACCGAAACCGAACAGGGAGACGGGATAGACAACGATTGCGACAGCAAGATCGATGAAGAGCTGTTTAACGAACAAGATGACGATGGCGACGGTAAGATTGATGAAGATTTAGCCAAAGTCGGCATACCGGTAGCCGATGCCGGCAGTCCTTATACGGTTAATGAAGGCAGCACGGTTGTACTTGACGGTTCAGCGGCGTCTGATCCAAATGGAGATGAATTGACGTTTGAATGGGATCTGGATAATGACGGTACCTTCGAAACCTCGGGTTCTTCACCTACATTTGCAGGCATAGATGGTCCTTCACAGCATACTGTGGTAATGCGCGTGACGGGATTAGGCGGGTCGAACCAGACTTCTACCACAGTTTCAGTCATTAATGTGGCGCCGACGGTCAATGCCGGGGCCGATGCGGCCGCCAACGAAGGCGCGGCGTTCAGCCAGTCGGGTTCATTCGCCGATCCCGGCGCCGACACCTGGACGGCGACCGTCGACTACGGCGACGGCTCGGGCGTACAGGCCTTAGCGTTGAGCGGCAAGACCTTCACGCTCAATCATGTCTATGCCGATAATGGCGTCTACACGGTAACCGTCGCG
>JBPFEE010000040.1:0-25744 GCA_051061095.1 Methylomicrobium sp.
CGCGGCAAAACCAAAATGTCCGCCTTGGGCGCCGTCATGCGCAAATTGGTCCATTTGTGCTTTGGCGTCCTCAAAACACGCCAACCTTATCAACCCGATTATGGGAGGACGGCTTGATTTTTAAGACGGTATCTACATTGAGGATGGTTTGACGTCGAATGCCACACAGACCCGCTCCTGATCCAAATGAAACGGAATCGTGCGGTGAAACAGGGAAGAAGGAAACAGCACCAGATCGCCTACCTGCTGATCGACGATGCGGCTCGGGAAATCGTCATGCAGCTTCGGGTAATCGTCGCCGTCGGTGCTGTATTCGAAGCTGCCTTCATGGTCTTGATTCTTATCCGGCAGCTTGAGGTAGATGCAGCCGCTGATCCAGCCTTCTTCATGGATGTGCGAGGTCAGGTAGCCGCCTTGATTCATCCGTAAGTACCAGGAGCTGGTGAACTCGATGTGGCGCGGAAACGCCTTGATGATTTCCTCGCGGCTGGCGCTAAAATGCTGCCGGTATTCCGCCACCTTCCGGCGAATCAGCGCGGCGAGTTTCTGGAACGACGGCTCGGAGCGCAGTAATAAATTGCCGGCTGACTGCATCCCGTAATAGAGCCGTCCCTGTTTTCTTTCCGCAATCGCGAGATGCCGGATGTCCTGTAAGAGTTCGTGAAGCAGCGGGCTTTCGGGCGCAGCCAGTTCCGCGATCCTCGTATGCAGCACATAGTCCATCGGCTCTTTGCAGAAATTGTAGGTATTTTGCTGGTTGAAGTTGGTCGCATAGTGTGTCGCCAGCGCGCCGAGCAATACCGAATGATGCCGCATCTTGGCAGCAAGATGGTCGAAGCGCTGCTTGAATAGCTCGAATTGTCCGGTTTTATAGAGGCATTGCAGTGCTCGTTCCTTGCTGTCGGCAAAATCGGAGGCTTCGAAATAAGGCACCGCGTCATTCAAACGGCCGCCAAGGCAAAGCGTCTCGCCGAGATTATACTGTGCGCGGCCATGCTGCGGCTCAGCCGCCAGCGCCCGTTCATAGCAGCGCACCGCTTCCTCCATCTCGCCGCGGTCGCGCAAGGTTTCGCCGAGCGAGTTCCAGGCATCGGCGAACTGAGGGTCCAGATTGACCGCTTCCCGAAACTCCCCGACCGCTTCCAGATGCCGCCCCAGTCCGTATAAAACCGTGCCGAGATTGAAATGGCCGCGTGCATCGGGTTGAATCGCCAAGGCCTTGCGGTAGCATTGTTCGGCTTCTTCGAGTTTCCCTTGCTGCTGCTGCACGGTGCCGAGATTGCCGAGCGCTTCGAAAAAACGCGGCTCCAGATCGACGGCTTTTTGATAATGCCTCGCTGCCTCCTTCAGAAATCCCTGCTCCTGCAGCAAGGCTCCCAGATTGAAATGCGCGGACGGCAATGCCGGCTTGAGTTGCAGCGCCTTCCGGTAGCTGGCGACCGCCGCTTTCTGATCGTTCAGTTGAGTCTGAATCACGCCCAGATTGAAATGAATTTCGGCGATGTTCGGATCGATCGCCAGGAGATTCCGGAAACTGGCCGCCGCTTCGCGCAATTTGCCCTGCTGTTGCTGGCAGAGGCCGATGAGGTTGTATAACACCGGCGCTTTCGGATAGGCGCCGAGCAGGGCCTGCGCCTGGGCCTCGGCCTGCTGCAATCGACCGCTCTGGTAAAGCTGATGCAGCGCCTGCAATTCGGCGGGTTGGGGCTGCTTTGGGCGTTGCGGTGGGATTTTCATGAAAAATACGCCTCAGTCATGGAAATGAATCTAGGATTCTGGCCAAGCTAATATCACTGTCATTATCTTTGGCATCATGTTTCAGAAACTCATTCTACAAGCAAATGGAAATGATTTTTCATCAGGCAATAAGCATAAGTTTCGGCTATCGGGTAAATATGATGACCATAAAGTTTCAGGAAATAGTCGTAGTTGCGGGATTCGATAAAAAGATTTTCACCGTTATTGCCGCGATTATAAATATGGTAGTAGTAACCAGGCAGCAATGGGAGGTCTTTGGACATGACGTTTTTTCTGGACGATTTAGACCTGCTAGGTTCTTAAAACCTGACAGGTCTCTTGTATTTAAGACATTGATCTTGAATTTTTGCTGTTACGGAAAATCAACGGTTTTTCTTCCACCGACAACGCGCTCGTTCTGGCCGAATCTATCGCTTTCTCGATCAGGTGGTGATCCGGCGACTTGCTGCATACCGGATCGGCCGCATACATATCGCCGGCCAACAGATAAGCCTGGCAGCGGCAGCCGCCGTGGTCTTTTTCCTTTTCGTCGCAACTGCGGCACGGCTCTTTCATCCAGTCGTCGCCGCGGAAGAAGTTGAACGCTTTCGACTCGTTCCAGATTTGTTCGATGCTGTAGTCCTTCACGTTCGGGCAGTCGAGGCCCGGCAGCACCCGCGCTTCGTGGCACGGCAGCGCGACGCCGTCCGGCGCGATCGTCAGGAAAGTCGTGCCCCAGCCGTTCATGCAGGCTTTCGGGCGGTCTTCGTAATAGTCGGGCACGACGTAATAGATTTTCATCTTGCCCGCGACCTTTTCCTTGAACGCCTGCGCGATCGCCTCGGCCTGTTCGAATTGCTCCCTCGTCGGCATCAGCAGGTCGCGGTTCACATGCGCCCAACCGTAATACTGCGTATTCGCCAGTTCCAGGTAGTCGGCGCCGAGCTCCTCGGCCATCGCCAGAATTTCGGGCATCTGGTGGATATTCTCGCGGTGGATCACCACGCAGAGCACCATCGGGTAACCGTGCTTCTTGACCAGATGCGCAACTTGCTTTTTATGTTCGAACGAGGCGGTGCCGGCGATATGGTCGTTCAGCTCCTGCGTGCTGGCCTGGATGCTGACCTGGATATGGTCGAGGCCGGCTTCCTTGAGCTGGACGATCTTTTCTTCGGTCATGCCGTAGCCGGAAGTGATCAGATTCGAATAATAGCCTAGCCCGCGCGCGTGTTGGACCAGTTCGACCAGATCCCTGCGGGTCAGCGGCTCGCCGCCCGAAAAGCCGAGCTGCACTGCCCCCATTTTGCGCGCTTCGGAAAGTACGCGCTTCCAGTCGTCGGTGGTCAGCTCGGACGAGTAATTGCTGTAATCGACCGGGTTCGAGCAATACGGGCATTGCAGCGGGCAGGCGTAGGTCAGTTCCGCCAGCAGCCAGCGCGGGGGGGTGATATTAATGTTGTTGGATCCAGCCATTTTTGAGTGCGATGTCGAGAAAAGCGGTGATATCGTTGGTCAGACCCGAAGTGGCGAATTTCTGTTCCAGCTCGCTGACGATTTGGCCGAGATTATGCGCGCCGTCGCACAGCTGCAGAATTTCGGCCGAACTCTGGTTCAGTTCGACCATGCCTTCGGGATAGAGGATGACGAATTTTTGCTGGGCGTCTTCCCATTGCAGGCGATGCATGGGGGAAAATTTGATCGGTTGGTCGGGATTAATCGTCATGTTGTAAGTTGTAGTTAGCCAGTGTAGCGTAGATAGCGTAGGCAAAAGTCTTCGGAAACCGTATCGCTTAGAAATCGGGGATATTTCCGCCGGAGACGGGAAGCATACTTACCGCGCTAAAAATGTCAAATGATTCAGTCGATCGCATGTTCAAAGCCGGCTGTCCGCTCCAGCCGGATTCAAAGGGTTTTGATGGTAACCGCAGCAATCGGACCATCGACCGCTACGGCGCCGCAAATGTCGTCACCGATATCAAGATCATACAGCGACCAGTCTCCCGCAACCCCGCAAGATGCCGGCACACGGAGCATTCTTTCGGGATGGGAGGGATCGATCACGCAATGATGCAAGCCCAGGCTGATGCCCTGGCCGACGGCCTTTACGAAAGCTTCCTTGCGCGTCCAGAAGCGGTAAAAAGAGTGCAGCTGCTCCGCTTCAGGCAGAGCCTGCCAATACGTTTTTTCTTCCGGGCCGAAGCATTTATCAGCCAGCGCGGCCAGATTGGTTCTGGTTTTGCAGGATTCGATATCGATGCCGACGCGGCATCCGAGGCTCATTACTACCGCCATCCGGTCGGCCGTATGCGACAGGTTGAAAGCAAAATCCGGAAAATCGGGCAGATAAGGTTTGCCATGGGCATGGCGGAAGAATCGTAATTGTTCCGGCGCGGTATCGATCGCATCGCCCAGAATGATTCGCAGTCGCCCCTGTGCCTCGATATGGCGAGCTTGCTTTTGCGGAATTTTGAAGCGTTGCGCGCGGCTTTGCTCATCATTGTCAAGCAGAGTCCAGTAATACGGCAACTCATCCGGGAGTGCCGCAAGCCTGCAAAGTCTGACGTCGAGTGAGTGCTTGGTCATTACCGGTAGGTGTTGTCGAGTTGCATCACTGCCATGCTACGGACCAACAAGCGCCAGCCCTTCGCCGCGCGGGTCGCTGGCGGCGTTCAATTCGCGCGTCTTTTTGCTCCAGAGCACCGCCTGCATGTCGCCGTAGCGTTCAGGGGTGACTGTCAATCGATGCCCTTTCGTAACGAGATCTTTTATTTCGGTCTCGCTTAGCGCGCCGGGCTCGTATTGAATCACATCAGGCAGGTATTGATGATGAAAGCGCGGCAGACTGACCCAAGAGGCCGGGAAGCGGCCTTCCGCGTACTCCAGCGCCGCCAGCAGCACCATCGAGATGATCCGGCTGCCGCCCGGCGTGCCGAGCGCAGCGACCCCGCGTTCGTTTTCGAGAAAGGTCGGCGTCATGCTCGACAGCATCCGTTTGCCCGGCTGAATCGAATTCGCGGCGCCTCCGACCAGACCATAGACGTTGCCCGAGCCCGAGCTGCTCGCGAAATCGTCCATCTCGTCGTTCAGCAGCACGCCTGTTCCCTCTGCGACGAAGCCGGAGCCGAAAGGGAAATTGATGCTCAAGGTTGCCGCGACGCGGTTGCCTTCCCGGTCGATGATCGAGAAATGGGTTGTGTTCGCGCCTTCGGGTTCCGGTTCGGTTTCCCCCGCCAGCAGCGCGCTCGGCAGCGCCTTGTCGAGACGGATCGTGCTGCGCAGTCCCGCCGCATAGTCCTTGTCCAGCAGCCGCTCGACCGGAACATGGACATAATCGGGATCGCCGAGGTACAGCGCGCGGTCGTGATAGGCTCTACGCATCGCCTCGACGATCAGATGCTTTCGCGTCGTTGCATCCGCCCGCTTCAAGTCAAAGCCGGACAAGACGTTCAAGGTTTCGATCAGCACGAGGCCGCCCGACGAGGACGGCGCGGCACTGGTGATTTTGATCCCGCGGTATTCGCCTTTGACCGGCCGGCGTTCGACGATACGGTAGGCTTCGAGGTCGGCTTCGGTCCAGATGCCGCCGGCAGCTCTGACGCTGTTGACGAGCTTCGTCCCGATATCGCCGCGATAAAATCCGTCCCGGCCGGATTTGGCGATCCGCTTGAGCGTGTTGGCTAAAGCCGGCTGGCGCAGGATCGAAAAAGGTTCGGGCAGCTTGCCTTGGGGCAGAAAGATGCGGGAAGAAGACGGAAAGCGCCGGACGACCTGTTGCCGCATGCCGAGCAGCTTATGGAACTTGCGGCCGGCGGCAAAGCCGTTTTCGGCGTGGCGGATCGCCGGAGCGAGCGATTCCGCCAAGGGCAGGCGGCCGTAACGTTCCGACAAATGCGCGAGCGCAGCCGGCATGCCGGGTATCGCGGCGGCCAGCGGCCCATCGATCGATGCATTCGGGTGATTCAGAAACATGCCTTTTCGGGCGGCGAACGGCGCTTTCTCTCGCCCGTCTATCACCGTTTCGAAGCCGTCGCCAGCCCGGTGCAGCAGCCAGTAACCGCCGCCGCCCAGCCCCGAACCGGAAGGCTCGACCACCGCCAGCGCCGCGCTGACTGCGACGGCCGCATCGAACACATTGCCGCCTTTTTTGAGGATTTCAAAGCCCGCGCGCGTCGCCAATGGGTGCGCGCTGGCGATTGCGGCTTGAGGAGGCTGTTGCCTGGAAGGAGGATTCGCCTGGAGCGGCACCGGAACGAATAGCAGACATGCGCATAGGCAAATCAGGCGTTTCAGCTCAGGCATCCGGTTCATCGTATAGTTTCATCACCATGCGTTTGAACCATGCCGGACGGAGCAGCACGACATAGATCCCGATGATGCTGGTGACCGGCATTGGCCCCAACCCCATGACGGTCAACAGGATCAGTACGATCAGAAGTTTAATTCTGAGGCTCATCGCTTACCGCCGATCCACGCCATCCAGCCGGATTAATCCCACTCCAGAATTTTCCACATGTTGATCTGACTGCCGCGGTCTCCATCATTGCCTTGTACATCCATTCGGCCATCGCCGTCCGAATCGATAAAATAATAGGGCGGGCCGATGTCCGGAATGACTTTGATCATATAAAGCTGGCCGCCTTGCCGGTATTCCTGGATCGTATTCTTGCCTTTCCGGATAATTGTAATGTCAGGTTCCAGCGTTTCGCCGCTTTGCACCGGCATTGGCGGTTCGGGCGCCTCCTCGGGGGCGTCTTCCAACCGTGGAGGTCTTTCGTCCACCGCATGGGCCGGCAATGCAAAACAAAATAACAGTAAAAATCGGCGCATGGCGGCTGCTTCCAAAGTCAAAATGGGGGATATCTTAATCGTTGAAACAAATTCGCTGCAAATAAATCATACTCGCCTTCGCTCTGCTTAAATTTTTACGCAAAATCTGATTATTTAATTATATCGATTACTTAACTTGAGCATGGGGGCGTTTCAAAAGTTCCTACTGCGCCATACGTTTAGGTTCGGTGAGCCCGATGGACATAGCGCCGGCATTGGCTGGATAACGTGCAAGCAACAGATCACCTGCCCAAGCCGGATCAGGTAAACGTAAGTCGGCCCTTTAAAACGTTTGTCAACCTGTGGTCAGGTGCTTGCCGAATAGACCAGAATCGGATCTTTTTGCCAGGAGTTCATCAACGGTGTTCTTCTCCGGTCCGAAACGCGGCGCTCCAAAATATCAATCGATTTATTAACGCTTGAGTTTCTGGGGTCATTCAAGGTTGCCCGGTTGACGTATTCGCGCGCTGAAATGGACGTATTTTTGAATAATGCGCCATCGATGCGTTTGATTACCTGGCTGGCAACCTCTGCCGGAAAAATGTTGACTAATGCATGTTTTTCCAGCGTTTCCGAATTAACGTCTTTAAGCGACAGAATTTCAATGTCCTGTATAGATACTTTGGCCGTAGACTTTTCCAAGAAACAATCGCAAAAGACCGGTTCAATGAGAGCCGCTATCTCATATTTCTTAGTGTTTATTGGTATATTTCGGAGAAATATAATCATATAGCCTTCTACCTCGTTCACCGAGGAAAATTACAATATGGAAACGAGTTTTTGATCATTACTAAACGAGCGCTCCTTGCTAAGTCTCTTTTCTGATGTGGCAAAAAAGCTTTCAAAACACTCTAAATCTAGACTTTTGCAGGCTTTTATCGTTCCATTAGACTTGATGGAAGTATAAAGACTATGAGTTGTATAAGACAATCGATATTTATTGAATGTTATTATTGGTAATTCTGATTTTAAAGCCGAGCGTCTTGCGCAAGATCATACGGAAAATTTTTTAATTAGGCAGTTCACAGCGCCGCAGATTTTTGAATTCCTCTTGACTCGTCGGTAAGCTCCGGAACGCGTGACTTACCATATCAAATCGTCAGGTATTTGAAATTGCGCATACGGATCGTCACTGTTTTGAACGGTTTGGATAGACGCATCGTTCCATACGATCACGCTCGCGGGATCGCGCTCGCGGATTTTTCCCGCGATTTCGGCAGACACCACCTCGTAGCGCTTGCGCAATCTGACGATCGCCAGCTTGCCGTCGCTGATCTGATCGCGCATCGCTTTTGGCACGAACAGCTTTTTGACCTTGTTCTGATCGGTAAAATGATACGCCTGGCTGTCGTCGTATTCCTCGACCGCGTTCTCGTCAATCGCGATCCGGTGGCTTTCGATCAATTGCCGGACTTGCGCGGCAATCTGTTTTTTCTCTTCCTGCTCTTGTTTGAGTCTATTCAACTCCTTGTCGCGCTCGGCTTTTTCGGCTAGCGCCTGTTGTATCATCCGCTTGCCCTCATCCACGACCTGCACGTTGTTGTGGCGCTGCTGCTGAACCTGCTTATGTTTTTCGGATTTTGCGGTCCTGGCCTGCGCGGTGGTCACCAGACCCGACTTCAATAATTGTTCCTGCAGCGATAATTTTTTTTGACTCATATCTAACATCCAAATGGCACTATTGGATGTAATTATAAAGGGTCCTGATTCATGTCAAAAAGGGATATTTTACCGGTCAGGCCGGCCTGGTTTTGCGATGCCGCCTCAGGCGGGTACAATGGAACCAATAAGAAGGTATTGGAGAGGCACCATGAACGATATTTCAAACAACGACGAACAATGGCGCGACAAACTTACCCCCGAGCAATTCTCGATTTGCCGCCAGAAAGCGACCGAAGCGCCCTTCACCGGCAAATACACGGACTGTAAAATCCCGGGAATCTATCGTTGCGTCTGCTGCGGCAATCCGTTGTTCGATTCCGATACCAAATTTAATTCGGGCTCGGGCTGGCCGAGTTTTTGGGATGTGATGACGGAAAACAGCGTTGCCGAACATCCGGACAACAGTCACGGCATGCGTAGGGTCGAGATCACCTGCAAAGCGTGCGGCGCGCATTTGGGTCATGTGTTCCCGGACGGCCCGCAGCCGACCGGCCTGCGCTACTGTATCAATTCCGCCTCTTTGGACTTGCAGGAAAAGTCATGACCGCCAGGCAACACGCCCAGCAGCTGCTGGATTTTATCGACAAGAGCCCGAGCCCCTGGCATGCGGTCGCCTCGATCGAATCAGCTATCAAGGACTTTCATTTTATACGGCTCGATGAGACCGCCAAATGGCAGTTGCAGCCGGGCGGCCGCTACTATGTGGTGCGCGACGGCTCTTCGATCGTGCTGTTCGTGCTCGGCCGGAAAGCGCCGGCCGAATCCGGCTTCAGCATTGTCGGCGCCCATACCGATTCGCCCGGATTACGGATCAAGCCGAGCCCTGCAACCGTGAGCGACGGATTGGCCCGGCTGGGTGTCGAGATTTACGGCGGGCCGATTCTCGCGACGTTTACCGACCGCGATCTGAGCTTGGCCGGCCGAATCAGCTATGTCGATGATCGCGAACGTCTTGTGCACAAACTGGTGCGATTCGAGCGTCCGTTGCTGCGTTTGCCCAATCTCGCGATTCATATGAACCGGAGTGTCAACGAAGACGGATTGAAACTGCATAAGCAGAACGAATTGCCTCTGCTGCTGGCGCAATTGACCGACGAACAATTGCCGCAGCCTTATTTTACGACGCTCCTGGAGCAGGGGGCCGGTATCAGCGCGGCTCAGGTGTTGTCCTGGGATCTGGCGGTGTACGATACCCAGAAAGGTGCTTTCTGGGGCGCTAATCAGGAATTTATCGCCAATAGCCAGCTCGATAATTTGGCTTCCTGCCACGCCGCGCTGCAAGCTCTGCTGGACGAGAATATTATGGGGCAAGCCGACAGCACGCTGGTCTGCGCGTTCTTCGACCATGAGGAAATCGGCAGCGAAAGTCACATCGGCGCCGCCGGCAGTTTCTTGACGGATATCCTGCAGCGGGTCAACCTCGCTGTATCGGCGGACACTGAAGACACTGTCCGCGCCCTGGCTCGAAGCTTTTTGATCAGCGCCGACATGGCGCATGCCTATCAACCTAATTTTCCGGCGGCCTATGATGCGGACCATAAAGTCTTGGTGAACAAGGGGCCCGTGATCAAATTTAACGCGAGCCGCCGTTACAGTTCCGAAAGCATCTCGGCGGTACGCTTCATCCACTGGTGCGAAGAAGCCGGCGTGCCGTATCAACGCTATTCCCACCGCTGCGATCTGCCTTGCGGCAGCACGATCGGGCCGATTGCCTCGGCAAAGCTGGGTATTCGCTCCGTCGATGTCGGCTGCCCGCTATGGGCCATGCACAGCATCCGCGAAAGCGCCGGCGTGTTGGATCATGAGTATATGATCCGGGTATTGAAGCGTTTCTTTAGAGGCGATTAAATTTTCAGCGCGGTCCACGATTTAACCCGCGCCCGTCAAGCTGGGATTGTGATATAGTTAGCGCGCTAAGTCGACCTAATCCGTTTCATTTTCGACCGCTTTTCTTCATTTGCGGGAAAATGGCGTTATCGTTAATCTTATCAAATTGAAAGCTTGGGAGAGATCGTATGAAAATTATTAAATCGGCCTTTATTGCCTTGGTATTGACCGCAGCGGCCCCTGTTTTTGCGGACGATCAACCGGTCGTGAATAAACCGACCGGTGTTGACTTTCTCTATGATGTCGCTCTGCGGCCGGCAGGGTTTGTGGCAACCATTTTGGGCACCGGACTTTATCTTGCATTGAGTCCCGCTACCGCCATCACCTCGCTCCAACCGCCTCACGATACCTTCAAAACATTTGCCGATTTCATCATTATGAACCCTTACAAGTTCACATTTACCCGTCCGGTCGGGGATTATAATTTTCCCCAAACTGAAAAATAATTTCGATTTATCAGTTGATTTGGGACTTGAGCAGGGCGTTGAAAAATGCCCTGCCGCACTTTATCCGTCTGCATTTCTACTGAAAAACTTTGTCTGACCCTCCTGAACCGCTCGGATTGGGCCGGCTGCTGCGCGTGAGCCGGGCGCTCTGGCTATGCGTGGTCCTTGTATGCTTTATAGGCATTGATCAAGCCATTCGTCGAACTGTCATGGCTAGTGATTGGGTGATTGCTCTTGAGTTCGGGTAAAATCACCTTGGCGAGCACCTTGCCGAGTTCGACGCCCATTTGGTCGAATGAGTTGATATTCCAGATTACGCCTTGCGTGAATATCTTATGTTCGTAAAACGCGATCAAAGAGCCCAAAGTTTTCGGGGTCATTTTTTTGTACAGAAATGAGTTGGAGGGTTTGTTGCCGTCAAAGACTTTCGACGCGACCAGAACCGGGTCTGCTCGTTCTTCGGGCGATAGCCGGGCTTTGACTTCCTCCTCGGTCAGTCCATTCATCAATGCTTCGGGCTGTGCGAGATAATTGGACAGCAGTATATCGTGGTGCTCCGGCAAAACGTAATGACTGTTGGCAGCCGCCATGAAATCGCAGGGTATCAGCTTGGTGCCCTGGTGTATCAGTTGAAAAAAAGCATGCTGGCCGTTGGTGCCGGGTTGCCCCCAGATGATCGGGCCGGTACTGTAATCCACTCGGTTGCCGTCCAGATCGACGCTTTTACCATTGCTTTCCATATCGCCTTGCTGCAGATAATCGGAAAAATAGCGCATTGACTGGTCGTAAGGAATTACCGCATGCGAATCGGCGTCGAAGAAATTGTTATACCAGACGCCAAGCAAGGCCATGATGACCGGAATATTATTCTCGAAAGGGGTTTGGCGGAAGTGCAGGTCGGCTTCATATGCTCCTTCCAGTAACGCTTCGAAATTATCCATGCCGATATACAGGGCGGTGGATAAGCCGACCGATGACCACAGCGAATAGCGTCCGCCGACCCAGTCCCAGAACTCGAACATGTTGTCGGTGTCGATGCCGAATTTCTCGACGTTTTCCGCATGCGTCGAGATCGCGACGAAATGTTTGGGAATCGCATCCTCGGATTTAGCGCGATCGAGAAACCAGTTTCTGGCCGATCTGGCGTTCATCATGGTTTCCTGGGTATTGAAAACTTTCGAAGCGATCACGAATAAAGTCGTCTCGGCGGACAAAGATTTTAGCACTTCGATCAGATTGGTTTGATCTACATTGGATACATAGTGGACTTTGAGCTGATCCGAGCCGTACGGCGACAGCGCCGTGGACACCATTTTGGGGCCCAAACCGGAGCCGCCGATGCCAATGCTGACAATATCGGTAATGGCTTTGCCGCTATAGCCCTTCCATGCGCCGGATCTGACCGCTTCGCAAAAGGAGCGCATCTTGGCCAGCACGCGGTTTACGTCCGGCATGACGTCAGTACCCGCCACATAAACCGGCGTATTGCTGCGGTTGCGAAGCGCGGTATGCAAGACTGCCCGATGTTCGGTCGTATTGATGATTTCGCCGTTGAACATCGCCTCGATTTTTGGTTTGAGGCCTTGCGATTCAGCCAGTTCGACGAGCAGTGCAATCGTTTCTTCGTTGATACGGTTTTTGGAGTAATCGAAAATGATGTCGTTAAGTTGGAGAGAGAACTTTTTGAAACGGTCCGGGTCTTTCCTAAAAACTTCCCTCATCGATTCGTTTTGAATGTGCCGAAAGTGGGTTTTGAGTGCGGTCCAAGCTCTAGAATTAGTCAATGACGACATTTTTTTGGGACTCCAATCTGAATAATCCGAATAGTATGGTGTAAGTCTACGGAAATGACGGTTCTATGGCAATAGAACATTGGCGTGAGAAGAGGGGGGTGATTGATTGCGTCGAGGAGGGCATCAATGCCTTGAATTTAAGGGTTTTGGTGTGCTAGAGTGGTCCGCTGGCAATTGACTTTATTCAAAATAGGGTTGTTTTGGGGGGAGTTCAAGCGCTGCTTGGAGCTTATCATTTTATTATAATAATTTATCAAAACTGGAAGGCATTATGAACAGAGCACATTTTATTGCAAAGGGTTTTCTAGGAATGCTGGGCTTGCTGCTGTCTGCGGCAGTTTGGGCGCACGGCGGCGCGGCGGGCACCGATACCGATCAATGTAAATTCGAAATGGAGCCAAGTCATTGGATTCATTACACCGCCTATCAGCCGAAATCTTTCCCGGCCGAAGAGTTCTGCGGCAAACTTCCAGGATCCGCTACGCCGACGCAGCTGGTTTTCGATTATCAGGATATGAGATACCGTAACATGACGGTTGAATTTGAAGTGACCAAAGAGCCGGAAGGTACGCGGGTGTTTTTTCTGCCAGGCAGCAAGCACAAATCCGGCACGGTCAATCTGGACTTGCCGAACGGCGTTCCGGAAGCGGGCAAATATCTGATCCATATTACGCTCGTGCCTGATCAAGGCGATCGTCTGGATGCGCACATGAGTTTCACTGCCGGTACTGGCGCCCCGGGCAGCAAATACAGTAACGCACTCTATATCCTGTTAGCGTTTGCAGGTCTTTATGGATTGTATCTGTCCAATGCCGCATTCAAAAACAAAGTCGATAGTTTGATCGGAAAAAAGAGCGCCTAGTTTTTGAGTCCGCGAGGGCTCGGTTTTGTTCGCGTTAACGCCTTCCGTCTCGGGGGCGCTAACGCGGAAACTTATTTTAGTTGTAGAGGTAAAGTAATGGTGAAATTATTGTGGGCCGGAGCACTGGTTCTGGGATTTGCTGCGCCGCTCGCGGCTCAAGAATATGAAGACCATAACAAGATGCTGATGGATCACGGCGCCGGCCACTTGATGGACATGGGCGGCGGGATGGTAATGGGGCAAAATACCGATACCCTGCCCGGCGGTTGCGATAAAATTTCGGAAACGAAAGAAATTACCGTTCACGCCGGGCATAAATATGCCGAGAAATTTCCGGGCAGGATGTTCGCATTCGATACCCAGGAATTTCAGTTCAAACCTTGCACCAAACTGACGGTGCACTTCATCAACGAGGACAGCATCCGACATCAATGGATGATGCACGGCTTACCGAAATACCTTTATCCGAAAGGGATGTTTCATCTGGAAGTCAGCGGCCCTGCCAAGATTTCCGGCACCTTGATTCTGCCGCCGGGCGACAGAACCTACCTGGTGCATTGCGACATTGCCCAGCATATGGAAAAAGGCATGAAGGCTCAACTCAAAGTCGGCGCGGGCAGCGGCGATTTGCCGAGTATTCCGGGCGTAACTGCTCTTGAAATCGCCGATGATTATGCCGGCAGCGGAATTCCTGTCATTGCCAAAGCGGCTGCGACGCCTGCTGCTTCTACGCCTTCAGCTACACCTGGCGCATCATCGCCGGCGGCTTCTGCCGGTTCGGCGCCAGCGGCTCAACAAGAGGAATCATTCGTTTCCGGAATCACCGTGATCGGACTTGCGATCGGATTATTGCTGGCGCCGGTGTTGGCGCGCACCTTCAAAGGTATGACGTTTTCCGAAGCGGTAACGCATGCGTTCGTATTGCTGCGTCGTTTTATCGAGTTACTGCTGGGATTGATCGCCAAATTGATCAAAATGATTTCTTCGAACAAGTCGAAGATGCTGCCGGGCGGCTGATATCTATTGAATCCTATCGAGCCCCTGCTGCGCATGGCAAGCAGGGGTTTTTATTGAGAATTAAAAATGCAGGAAGCCTGGTTTGAAATCGGCGGCTTGTTTGTGAGCGCCTTTGTTTCCGCAACGATCGCGCCGGGCGGTTCCGAAGCGGTGTTGGCCTATTTGATTGCGGAGGGACGGCATCCGGCCCTGCCGCTGGTCGGTATCGCGACGCTCGGCAATACGCTCGGCGCGATGACGACATGGGGATTGGGCATGCTGGCCGCGAAGCGTTATCCTGTTGCCTCGCTGTTGCCGGCGAAATCGCAAAAAGCGCTGGATGTGGTGACGAAACGCGGCATCTGGGCCTTGTTTTTTTCCTGGCTGCCGGTCATCGGCGATGCCTTGTGTTTCGCGGGCGGCTGGTTGAAATTGCCGCTGGCGACCGGTACTGCGGTTATTCTGCTCGGCAAACTCGGCCGCTACGGGGCGATTGCCTGGGTGTTCGGTTAAGATTGGCAGGGCCGGGAATTACGACGCTTTTTCGATATTAAAATTAAGTCGCGACTCGATCTATCAACCGTTAAACGATAGGCCTGAACTGGAAGAGCGGCTTCGGGTCGGGCCGATAATTAAAAACCATCCATTGAGGTGCATGTGCTACGCCATTTTCCAAAGGCAGGGGTTTTCTATACCCATCGAAAACGCGATTATTTCATTGCCGGGTTTACGTTTTTTTGTGTCGCGGTCTGTTTGCTCAGCGATGCGAATGCGAGCATCGAAAAACAGAATGCGCTGGGCGTTTGCGGCTGGGTATTCTTGATCGGCCTGCTATTGGGCGAAAACAAGGAAATCCGGGTGCAGGTCGCGATTGCGGTCGCCTTTGCGACGATCGGCGAGCATTTCGCCTCTCCCTTTATGGGCGGCTACACCTACCGTTATCATAATGTGCCCGCCTATGTGCCGCCCGGTCACGGCATGGTTTACCTGACTGCCGTCGCGCTGGCGCGCTCCGGCTTGTTCCAGACCTATGCGCGTGAAATCGCCGCTTTTGTGGTGTTGGTCTGCGGCGCCTGGTCATTCTGGGGCATCAGCGGTTTGAGCGAACAGGGCGATTGGGTCGGCGCGTTGCTGTTCGTGGTGTTTCTGATTTATCTGTTCAAAGGCCGTTCGCCGATGGTGTACCTGGCCGCATTTTTTATTACCACCTGGCTGGAGCTGATCGGCACCGCGGTCGGCACTTGGAAATGGGCCGCCATCGATCCGGTTTTAAAGTTGCCGCAGGGTAACCCGCCGAGCGGGGTTGCCGCCTGGTATTGTCTGGTTGATGCGGTTGCTCTCGGCGGCGCGCCGCGTGTGTTAATGATTGCAAAAAAATTGGGCGGGCGCTTGCGGGCGAGAGCGGACAAAAATGTCTGGCAGGGTGCGGGCAGCGAATAACGGTGCCATGCGCGTGGTAAAAGAGTATGCCTTGCGGCGGCCGCCCGCCCGAATTTTGCTGATCGCGATGCGGTTTCTCGGCGATGCGCTGCTGGCGACGCCGCTGATTCGTTCGCTGAAGCTTGCTTTTCCCGATGCCAAGATCGATATCCTGATTTATCGCAATACCGCCGGTATGTTCGAAGGAAATCCCGATATCGAACAAATCATCACGACGCCCAATCGTCCGAAATACCGGGACTACCTGGAACTTATTCCGCGCATTTTCAGACATTACGATTTGGCGCTTGCCGTGCAGGCCGGCGACCGTCCTTTCATTTATACCCTGCTGGCGGCGCCGTTCCGGGTTGCGATCGTGCCGACCGTAGGCGCAACCGGATGGTGGAAACGTTATTTCCTCAGCGGCTATGCCGAACATGACAACGAAAATACGCACACGGTTTTACAGAACCTGAAGCTTGCGGATGTGCTTCGGATACCGCGTAGCCATGCCTTGATTCCCCCGCATGGCGACTCGGCATTGCCCTTGCCGCTATCATCCAAAGAGCAGGCTTATGCCGTGCTGCATCCCTATCCGCAATGGACCTATAAGCAGTGGACGCAGGAAGGCTGGCTCGAAATCGGCCGCTATCTTCACCGAAAGGGGATACGGCTGGTGCTGTCGGGCGGACCTGCGGAGGAGGAAATCAACTATCTCAATGAGCTACAAAGCAGGTTGCCGGAAGATACCCTTAATCTGGCGGGGCGAATTACGCTCGCGGAATTGACGGATGTTATCGCTAATGCCAAATGTTTCATCGGTCCCGATACCGGCATTACCCATCTGGCGGCGGCGGCCGGCATCCCCGTTATTGCGCTTTTCGGCCCGACCAATCCGGTTAAGTGGACGCCCTGGCCTTACGGTTACCGGCAGGACCAAAATCCGTTCGGAAAAGTAGGCGATCAACAGGTGCATAATGTGCATCTGATTCAGGGCAAAGGTGATTGTGTCCCGTGCGATCTGGAGGGCTGCGAGCGTCATCGGCAGAGCCGCAGCGAATGTCTCGATCACCTGCCGGTGCAGCGTGTGATCGAGGCGATAAGGCAGGCATTGCAGGTAGATCGTTAAACATTTTTTTTGCGGCTACGCTACAATAAGGGGCTATTTTCTTTAAAGCTAAAGAAAATTCCAGCCTATCTCAAATTTAAGCATGCACATATTTTCCAATCAAAATTTGCCCCCTCGCTATCTGGAGCGAGTTTTGAATGCCGGCAGCTTTTTTACGCTCTTTTTTATCGTTGCTATTTATTTTTCCACCGCTTTGGCGCTGATCGGCTCCATTTTGCTGGCTTTGGTCTGGCTGTTATCAGGGGCGTTTGTGGGGTTGCCGGGCACGTTAAAAAAATATCCTGTTGCAGTTTGGTCATTGCTGTTGT
Organism: Methylomicrobium sp.; assembly: GCA_051061095.1. Taxonomy (GTDB): domain Bacteria; phylum Pseudomonadota; class Gammaproteobacteria; order Methylococcales; family Methylomonadaceae; genus Methylomicrobium. Next base: position 17,067 of record JBPFEE010000040.1, read on the forward strand.
ATGCAGTTTTTTTTGTGGGACTGGCTTATGGAAATGCCTCTCCCGACTGGGAAATCGAGACGCTCAAAAAATACCGGGAACTGTTGTTTATCCCCATTCTGTTGCCTTTTTTGAGTGAAGAGCGCCATCGTGACCGTGCCTGGCAGGCGTTTGTAATCGCCTCATTAGTTTCCTTGGCGATTTCTTTTTTGATGAGTTTCGGCATACTTGAAACTGACCCATCGCACGGCCCTTCCCTGAAAAGCCGGATTACACATGGGATATTTATCGGTTTTTTCGCTTTTTATTGCTTGCATAGATCGATTAACGGCCGGCAACACGCGCTCCTGTATCTGCCCTTGTTTTTAATCGCTGTTTTCAATGTTTTCTTTGTCGTTGAAGGCCGCACAGGTCAATTGATTACCCTGGTGTTAATCGCGCTGTTTGCGCTGCAGCGATTTGACTTTAAAGCCCGTTTATTGGCTGGTTTGACGCTGGTGATTTTTCTGGGGATATTTTTGAGTTTTTCGGATAAGGCCGCACGGATTTATGAAGGCTTCGAAAATACCCAGGCGTATTTGCAAGAGACCCCGGAGCAGACCGACTCGTCGATGGGGCAGCGTTATACGTTCTGGAAGTATTCGGTCAAGCTGATTGCCGAAAAGCCGTTGCTGGGTTACGGTACCGGCAGCTTTGCTCAGGAGTATGAACGGATTGCAAAAGGTGAACAATTTCTGGCGCATCATCCGCATAATGAGTTTTTATTTATTGGTGTGCAGCTGGGTTTACTTGGACTCATTCCCTATCTTGGATTTTTGGGAAGTCAGCTTTATGAAGCGCGCAAATTGCCCGAGCAAGAAAAATGGCTTGCGCAAGGACTTTTGGTGACTTTGGTGATTACTAGCCTGTTTAATACCCCAATCTATGATCATACCGAAGGACACTGGTTTGTTGTCATGATTGCCTTGTGTTTTGCTTCTCTTCAATCTACCCATAAATTTAATTCAAACCATGCTTAGCGTCATCATTGTCGCCAAAAATGAAGCTCATAATATCGTGGCCTGTGTAGACTCCGCTGCGTGGGCCGATGAGGTCATTGTGCTGGATTCAGGCAGCAGCGACGATACTGTGGCTTTGGCAAAAGCGGCGGGCGCGCGCGTCATAGAAACCGATTGGCCGGGCTACGGGCCCCAACAAAACCGGGGTATCGATGCGGCTAAAGGCGAATGGATTTATTCGCTGGATGCCGATGAACGCATCACGCCCGAACTTGCCGACGAAATTTGTTCGGCAATTGAAAGCCATAAATTTAATGTATTCGACGTGCCGCGCCGATCCCTGTTTGTGAGGCGTTTCATGCGGCATTCGGGCTGGTGGCCGGACCGCACGAAACGCTTGTTTAAAAAAGGCCGGGCCAGATTTACCGATCACGAAATACACGCAAGCCTGGCGACAGAAGATGCCGTGGGCCATTTGAACGAGCCGATGATCCACTACAGTTTTCTTAACTATCACTCCGTGGTAGAGAAAATGAACCGCTACTCCAGCGGCGGCGCGAATGATCTTAACGCCCGAGGCAAACGCGGGTCGCTTGCTGCAGCGATTGGTCATGGGTTATGGACATTTTTTCGCACCTACATTCTTAAAGCGGGTTTTCTGGACGGACAACAAGGCTTGATTTTGTCTATCTCCAATGCCGAAGGTACCTATTATAAGTATCTGAAACTTTGGGAATTACAAAGCCGGCAATCCGAGCGGCGATGAACCTGATCTCCGTTATCGTGACGACCTATAACTGGCCGGAAGCCTTGCGGCTGTGCCTGGACAGTTTGTTCGCACAAACCGACCGCCATTTTGAAATTCTCATTGCCGATGACGGCTCCCGCCCCGAGAATTTCGAAAAGGCGCAAAGCTATTGCGCGGCCGCGCCGGTTCCGATCGAATACGTCCACCATGAAGACCGCGGTTTTCGCGCCGGCACCATCCGCAACAAGGCGGCGGCTAAAAGCCGCGGCGACTATCTATTGTTCGTGGATGGCGATTGCTTATTAAAACCCGATTTTATTTTCCGTCATCGCCAATTGGCCGAGGCAGGGCACTTCGTCCCCGGCAACCGGATTTTGCTGAGTCAGGCTTTTACCGCCGAGGTGCTGACCGAACAGATGCCGATCTATCTTCGGCGCTGGCCTTATTTCTGGATGCTCAGGCTATTTGGACGGATCAACCGGATATCCGCTTTGCTCCAATTGCCGCTCGGCAAATTGAGGGTTTTGCAGCCCCGCAAATGGGAAAAAGCGATGACCTGTAATCTGGGCGTGTGGAAAAGCGATTTTATTGCGGTAAACGGATTTGACGAGTTGTTCGAAGGCTGGGGCTATGAAGATTCCGATTTGGTGATTCGGCTGATTCATGCCGGCGTCAGGCGCAAGGAGGGCCGATTTGCGGTGCCGGTGCTGCATCTGTGGCATCCGCACCACGACAAAAGCCGTCAGGAAATGAATTACCAGCGGTTGATGGATCGGCTGGCACAGGAGGACTTCAAAGTCGCCGAGCGCGGCGTGGCACAATACCTGCCTGCGTCATCATCCCCATGAAGCTATCGATGAAAGCCAAAAACAAAGTGGAAGCAAAAAAAGGCAGCGCCCAGGTCTATCGGCGCCTGCTATCCTATGTCAGGCCGCACCGGGGGCTTTTTCTGGTCAGCTTTATCGGCTTCATGATGTATTCGGGTACCCAAACGCTGTTTGCGGCCCTGGTCAAGCATATCATCGATACTCTCCAGACCGAGGCGCGGGAGGGCATGTATTATCTGCCCCTGCTGTTCAGCGGGCTGATCGTGATTCACGGCATCGGCGCCTACCTCGGCAATTATTTTCTGGCGAAAGTTTCGACCAACGTCGTGCATGCGCTGCGCTGCCAGATATTCAACAAATACACCGAACTGCCGACGACCTATTTCGATTCGAATAACAGCGGTTACATGATCGCTCGGATCACGAACAATGTCGGCGAGGTGACCCGGGCGACTACCGATTCGGTGCGCACTTTCGTGCGGGAAGGGTTGACCGCAATCGGGATGATTTCCTATCTGTTTTATACGAACTGGCAGTTGTCCCTGGTGTTCGTCGCGATTACGCCGATCATTGCGGTGCTGGTAACCTATGTCAGCAAACGTCTGCGCATGATCAGCAAGCGTATCCAGGAGTCGGTCGGCGACATGACCCATATCACCTCGGAACTGGTCGGCGGCCATCGGGTCGTGCGCAGTTATGGCGGCGAAGCGTACGAGAAGCGGCGCTTTCTCGAAAGCAGCCTGTATAACCGGCAGCAATCGTTGAAGCTCGCGACCACGATGGCGATTCATAATCCTTTGATGCAGTTCATCATCGCGATCGCGCTGTCGGGTTTGATGTATCTGGCGTTGTTCTTCATGCAAAAAGCCAGCGTCGGCGAATTTGTCGGCTATCTGACCGCGGCGTTTCTGTTGCCGCGGCCGATCCGGCAATTGAGCGATGCGAATGGCGAAATTCAGAAGGGTATCGCGGCGGCCGAGTCACTGTTCGAGATTCTGGACGAACAAGGCGAGCCGGATAGGGGCGACTATCAAGCGGCCCGAAGCCAGGGCGCGCTGGAGTTCAAAAACCTGTCGTTCCGCTATCCCGGCGCAAATGATTGGGCGCTCAGGGACATTAACGTCAGGATCGAGCCCGGCCAGACGGTGGCCCTGGTCGGAGCTTCCGGCGGCGGCAAGAGTACTTTCGCGAATCTGATCCTGCGCTTCTATCCGCATGACCAGGGCGAAATCCTGCTCGACGGCGTCGAAATCAATCGTTACGAATTGGCCAATTTGCGTCGGCAGATCGCCTTGGTTACCCAGCAGGTGATTTTGTTCAATGACACGATAGCGAATAACATTGCCTATGGCGCTTTGGCCGGCTCAGAAAGGGGAAAAATCGAAACTGCCGCGCGCGATGCCTACGCGCTGGAGTTCATCGACAAGCTTGAAATGGGGCTCGATACCGAGATCGGGGAGAATGGCGTCAAGCTGTCCGGCGGCCAGCGCCAGCGGCTGGCGCTCGCCCGTGCGCTGCTGAAAGATGCGCCGATTCTGATCCTCGACGAGGCGACCTCGGCGCTCGATACCGAATCGGAGCGCTATATTCAGGCGGCTTTGCAAAAAGTGATGCAGGGGAGGACGACGCTGGTGATCGCGCACCGGTTATCGACGATCGAAAATGCTGATATGATTCTGGTAATGGAGCAGGGGCGCATCGTCGAACGCGGTTCGCATCAGAAGTTGCTTGCGCTGAACGGGGCCTATGCGCGGTTGCACCAGATGCAGATCAAAGAGCCCATTGAAGAAGACGATTTTACCTGATTGCACTGTTATAAATTGAGAGGACGTTAATTTGAAAACCTTTATTGCCGAGCTTGAACAGCATCAGGCGATGATCGAAAAGCTCAGGACACGCGCCGATGTAATTGAATCGGCAGGCGAACTCTTGATCGACACGCTCAAACAGGGCGGCAAAATCCTGCTGTGCGGCAACGGCGGCAGCGCAGCCGACTGTCAGCATATCGCGGCCGAATTCGTGGTCCGGTACGAGAAGCATCGGCGGCCATTAGCGGCGATCGCATTGACGACCGATACTTCGATTCTGACCGCGCATTCGAACGACTATCATTTCGACAGCGTGTTTGCGCGTCAGGTCGAGGCGCTCGGCACCGAAAACGACTGTTTGATCGCGATTTCGACCTCCGGAACCAGCAAGAACGTGCTGAATGCGGCCGAGGCGGCGATCGATAAAGGCATGGCGGTCATTGGCCTGACGGGTTGCGGGGGCGGCATGTTGGCCGGAATCGCGACAATGACGGTCGTGGTGCCGGAGCAAATCACTGCGCGCATTCAGGAAGCGCATATATTAATCGGGCACTGGTGGTGCGGTCTGGTCGAGGAGGCTTTCAGTGATCGCGACAACGCCTGATTTTTCCCCGGCGCGGATCATCGTCGTCGGCGACGTGATGCTGGACCGCTACTGGTCCGGCCAGGCCGCGCGCATTTCGCCGGAAGCGCCGGTGCCGGTCGTCAAGGTCAAAGGCAGCGAGGAGCGCATCGGCGGCGCCGGCAATGTAGCGCTGAACATCGCCAAGCTGGGCGGCAAGGTGACCTTGCTCGGCGTGGTCGGCGACGATGCGGAAGGCGAAAGAGTGCGCTGCTTGCTCGAAGCCGAAGGCGTGGTCTGCGACTTCGTGGTCGCCGAAGGTGCGCGCAGTATCTGCAAGTTGCGCATCATGGCTCAGCATCAGCAATTGCTTCGGCTCGATTTCGAAGATACGCCGATTGCGTTCGATAGCGCCATGTTGAGCGCGAAACTGAAGCGGCATCTGCCGGATCATGATGCGGTCGTGTTTTCGGACTATGACAAGGGTACGCTCACGGACGTGACGCATCATATTGCGACCGCAAAGCAGGCCGGACTGAAAGTATTGGTCGATCCGAAAGGCGTCGATTACCAGCGTTACCGGCATGCCGATGTGATCACGCCGAATCTGTCCGAATTTTTTGCGGTGGCCGGCGCTTGCGCGGGTGAAGGCGAAATTCTCGACAAAGGACGCGAACTGTTGCAGCGCTGCATGGTGCAAAGCCTGCTGTTGACGCGCGGCGAAGCCGGCATGATGCTGATTCGGGAAAACGAAACGCATTCATTGCCCGCGCAGGCGAAAGATGTGTTCGATGTGACCGGCGCCGGCGATACGGTGATCGCGGTGATGGCGCTCGGCGTGGCGCTGAATTTGCCGCTGCGCGAGGCGATGTGCCTGGCCAATCTGGCCGGCGGCATCGTGGTCGGCAAGCTTGGCACGTCGACCGTATCGGTTGAGGAATTGAGTCGGGCGCTGCACGGAGACCGCGGATCACAGTACGGGATCGTCTCCGAAGACGAACTGATGCATATCGTTGCGCGCGCAAAGGCGCATAACGAAAAAATCATCATGACCAACGGCTGCTTCGATCTCTTGCATGCGGGGCATGTGACCTATCTGGAGCAGGCGAAAGCGCTCGGCGACCGATTGATCGTGGCGGTCAATTCGGATGCGTCGGTTAGACAACTGAAGGGCGAGTCGCGCCCGATTAACGGTTTGAAGGAGCGGATGACCGTATTGTCCGCGCTGGCCTGCGTCGATTGGGTTGTCGCGTTCGAGGAGGAAACGCCGGAACGTTTGTATTGTCGGATGCTTCCGGATGTGCTGGTCAAGGGCGGTGACTATATGCCCGATCAGGTTGCCGGCGGCGAATGCGTAATCAAGGCGGGCGGCGAAGTCAAAATTTTGCAGTTCGTCGAGGGCCAATCGACGACATCGATGATCGAAAAGGCGAGGGGAAAGGCATGATCGTAGTGACTGGCGGCGCCGGTTTTATCGGCAGCAATCTGATCAAGGCATTGAACGAGCGCGGCGAGCGCAGTATCCTGCTGGTCGATAATTTGCTGAACGGCCGCAAGATGCATAATCTGGCCGATCTCGACATCGCCGATTATCTGGATAAGGATCAATTCCTTCAGAGGCTCGACTCGCCCTGTTTTCTGCATCAGGTTCGGGCCGTCTTCCATCAGGGCGCCTGTTCGGCCACGACCGAATGGGACGGCCGCTTCGTGATGGAAAACAATTACGATTATTCCAAACGCCTGCTGCAATGGTGCATCGGCAAGAATGCACCTTTTCTTTATGCCTCGTCCGCTTCGGTGTACGGTAGCGGCGAAAACGGCTTCCGGGTTGAGCGCGACTGCGAACGCCCGATCAACATGTATGCCTATTCGAAATTCCAGTTCGATCAGTATGTGCGGCAGATTTTGCCTCAAACCCGGATTCCGATTGCCGGTTTCCGTTATTTCAATGTCTACGGGCCGCGCGAGCAGCACAAAAGCGCGATGAGCAGCACTGCATTTCATTTTAACCGGCAGGTGATCGAGCAGAAAAAAGCTAGGCTGTTCGAAGGCTGCGACGGCATTCCGAACGGCGAGCAAAAGCGCGATTTTGTCTATGTCGGCGATGTAGTCGACGTGAATCTCTGGTTTTTGGACCATCCCGAGCAGCGCGGCATTTTCAATGTCGGCACCGGCAAGGCCGAGACTTTCAACCAGGTCGCCCAGGCGGTAATCAACTGGCACGGCGAAGGCGAGATCGAATATATTCCGTTCCCGGATCATCTGAAAGGCGCTTATCAAAGCTACACGCAAGCCGATATTTCCGGATTACGGCAGGCCGGGTATGACAAGGAGTTTTTGAGCGTAAAGCAGGGCGTTGCGAAATATCTGGATTGGTTAAACGGCGCGGGCCGCAGCAGTGGTTGACATAAGGCGCCATTCCTGCCGAACGGTTTATTTGCCGGTCAATTCAATCAAATCTGAAGTTGAGCAAGTAAATAGGCCCGAAGGCGATCGATATTCGGCATAAAAAAATCGCAAACAATAAAAATATGCCGGGTGTTGTCGATGAAGCGCAATTTATCCTCGACTCCTAAAGTCGTTCTCCATTCGAGCGCCAGCTTTTTCTGCAACATTAACGCATAGTCGATCGTCAGCCCGAGCGAGGGCAATAAGTCCGCTGCGCATAGGAGCAGCGCTTGTTTGGCTACGGTGCCGTTCACACAAAGGTAGGCCAATTCAGGAGCCGAGGCGGGGATCTCCGGCAATGGAGCGCCATCCTGATAATGCCGGTAACAAGCATGGGCGACCGGCAGACCTACCCTGGGGTTGGTCGCCAGGACCAGCGCCGCAAGTTTGCGGCGTTGGCTCGGGGTGACTCCCGCGTCAAACAAATAAGGCTCTGCGAGGTTGAATGAATTGCGTTCGAGGCAAAAAGGAGAGTTGCCGAGGCTTTCACTGTCATGCCGAAAGTCATGGAAGAGTGCGGCCAACAGGATTTCGATCGTTTCGCCCTTATTGATCTTGAGCCGCAATGCAAGGTAGTGGCTGCACAACATCACCTCGCAAACATGCTGTTGATTATGGTAAGGGGGCTTGAAGCGCGGGTCATCGTGATCGATCGCCTTGGCGAGCCGATGACCGGCGGCGACCATCGGGTCATCGGATTGTAACGCAAGAGAAGCGGCGAGGGTGTCGAAAACGAAGCTAACCTTTTCAGGCAGATGCTCGATGGCGGCAAATACCCGAACGATTTCATCAGCGGCCTCATCAGCTGTCTGAGCATAATCGACTCGGAAAGGGGGACGTGCAATATTCAGAAAACCTCCCGTTCAATGACTTCCGGAATGTAAGTGCTGGGTGATGTCGACCTGGTCGTTTCGATGATAAGCGAGGAAGGTCCCCGAAATTGAGTCAAGGGAACTCCCCTTAGGGGGGGGGCATCCCGTTCACCGAACGTAATGGTAAACCGGTTGAGCCCGGCTTTCCAGTTTTGCGCGGCGCAGCCTGGCCCCGGCTGATTTATTATTCCCCGAATACCGGCATCGCCGATAGTTGCGGACGATATTCACCCTCATATAACGAGGGATGTTGTACTTGATAAACGACTGTACGCACAATTGGTTCTCTTTTTTTCAAAAACCGCTTGCGAAGTAGAGGAAAGTGGGTATAATGCGCCTCTCTTTCGCTGGCGACGGCGAAAGGGTCGGTAGGAAAGCGACGGAATTTAAAGAAACTGAAGCTGAACTATTGACAACGGGATGAGGCGGGTTATAA
>JBPFEE010000041.1:0-116269 GCA_051061095.1 Methylomicrobium sp.
GGTTCAGCGATACCGCCCGTACCTGCAGCCCCAAGGGCGTGCGCTTGAGAATCGCGAGCAGGCCGGCGAACACGATCAGCGCGAAGACCAGGATGTAGAGCCGGTTGTAAGTCAGCGCGAGCGCGTCGTTGATCTGCCACACGCCGCTCATGAATTCGGGAATCGACACGGGCCGGTTGTTCGGCGAGAACACCGAGCGCACGAGTTGCTGCAGGATCAGCGAAAGGCCAAAGGTTGCGAGCAGCGTCTCCAGCGGCCGGCCGTAAAGGAAGCGCACGATGCCGCGCTCGATGGCCACGCCGAACAGGCCTGAAACCAGGAAGGCGGCCGGCACCGACAGCAGCAGCGCCAGCCCGTGGTTGCCCGGGATCAGCAGCTGCATCACGTAGGCCGTGTACGCACCCAGCATGATCAGCTCGCCGTGCGCCATGTTGATCACGCCCATCACGCCGAAGGTGATCGCCAGGCCGATCGCCGCGAGCACCAATACGGCGCCGAGACTGAGTCCGAAGAACACGGTTTCGATCGAACGGTACAGATCGATACGCGCATTGATCGAGCGCATAGTCAGTTTGGCTTCGCTGCGAATATCCGCATCGGCTTCTGCAAAAGTGCCTTCGCCTTCGGTTTCGAGCAAAGCGTTCAGTTTGTTCACGACGTCCTGACTGTCGTAGTCCTTGAGCGCTTGTATCGCTTTGATACGCGCCGCTTTATCATCGCTGTCGAGGCCGCGGACCAGAAAGATCAACTCGATCGCTTGTTTGACGCGTGCATCCGTTTCGATCCCGCGATGTTTCTGCAGGAGATCGAGCGCCTCCTGATCCGCGTCTTTCATCATCGCGCCGATGGCAGCGAGCCGCACCGACGCGTCCTTGGAACTCAGTTGCAGCCGGCCGATCAGCTTACGCAGTTCGCCGCGCAGCCGGTTCGTCACGTTGATGCGCCCGATCGCATCCGCCTCGCTGAATCCTAAATCAGCACCGTTTAAAGCCTCTGCGATCCGGTAGCGGCCGTCGTTTCTTTCCGCGATTACCGGTTTGCCTGTGGATTTTTCCGAATAAAGGCGGCCGTCCAGCAATGCCTGTAAAATGTCCAGACTCCTCGGGTTGCCGGATTCGGCCAACGCCGCGATGCCTTGTTCGCGGTCGGACATCGAGCCTTGGCCGATTTTCGCAACCGCTTCGGCAAAGGCGTCCCGGAGACCCGGCTGTTCGGCGCGCGCGCCGCCGGGCGGCAACATCAGCGCGATGATCAGGCCAATGAGCGGGCCATAGGTTTTGATAATCATTTTGCTTCCCAACATATTCAACTTGATCGTTCCCACGCGCTGCATGGGAACGCCAATTAAACCGCGCCGCGGTTCGGGACGCAGCGCGTCCTGCCGCATTCCCACGCAGCGCGTGGGAACGATAAGCGGGTAATTTATTTGTAATTCTGCCCCGAACACTTCTTGGTCTTGGTGTTGTAATTGCCGCAGCTGATCGGCGAGGTCCAGTCGGCGATGATCGGCTTGCTTTCCGGCAGAAAATCGGACCAGGCGTCGCCGTCGACAACCTTGTTGGTCTGCCAGACGGTCAGGAACTGGCCGTTATCCTGAATTTCGCCGATCAATACCGGCTTGCTGATGTGATGATTCGGCAGCATTTTCGCGGTGCCGCCGGTCAGGTTTGGAAACTCGACGCCGATGATTGCTTTCTGCACCGCGTCCGGATCGGTCGTGCCGGCCTTCTCGACCGCCTTCACCCACATGTTGAAGCCGATGTAGTGCGCTTCCATCGGATCATTGGAGACCCGTTTCGGATTCTTGATGTAGCTTTTCCATTGGTCGATGAAGGCGGCGTTCTTGGTGGTATCGACGCTCATGAAATAGTTCCATGCCGCCAAGTGGCCGACCAGGGGCTTGGTGTCGATGCCGGACAACTCTTCCTCGCCGACCGAGAAGGCGACGACCGGAATGTCCTCGGCCGAGACGCCCTGGTTGCCGAGTTCCTTATAGAACGGCACGTTCGCATCGCCGTTGATGGTGGATACCACCGCGGTTTTCTTGCCTGCCGAACCGAATTTTTTGACATCCGCGACGATGCTTTGCCAATCAGAATGGCCGAACGGCGTATAGTTGATCATGATGTCTTTCTTCGACACGCCTTTGGCTTTCAAATAGGCTTCGAGAATCTTGTTGGTCGTGCGCGGATACACATAGTCGGTACCGGCCAGCACCCAGCGTTTGACCTTCAGGTCGTTCATCAGGTAATCGACCGCCGGAATCGCCTGTTGATTCGGCGCCGCGCCGGTATAGAACACGTTCTTCGAGGATTCCTCGCCTTCGTACTGCACCGGATAGAACAGGATGCCGTTCAGTTCCTCGATCACCGGCAATACCGATTTACGCGACACCGACGTCCAGCAGCCGAAGATCGCGGCGACCTTGTCCTTGGTCAGCAGCTCGCGCGCCTTTTCGGCAAACAAAGGCCAGTTCGAGGCCGGATCGACGACCACGGGTTCCAGCTTCTTGCCGAGCAGGCCGCCCTTCTTGTTCTGCTCTTCGATCAACATCAGCATCGTGTCTTTCAGCGTCGTTTCGCTGATCGCCATCGTGCCGGACAACGAATGCAGAATGCCGACCTTGATGGTGTCTTCGGCATGGGCGCCGGTAGCGCACGTCATCGCCGCCGCGGCGGCAAAAGCCCACAGTCTTTTGGTGTTAAATTTATTTGCAATGGTTTTAATCATGGATAAATTCCTTAGCTTCGCGTGAAAGTTGAACTAGATTTGCAGCTGAACGCCGAGCTTGATGGCGTTCACAAAAGTGCCGTTGGCGGCAGGATTCCAGATGCCGCCTCCGTTGGAGAGATCTCCGCCCTGCCACAACAGGGAGATGCGGGCGTTGTGGCCGTCGATGATGTAATTCACCCCGCCTTCATACTCGCCTTGATCCATGCCGCCCTCGGACATGACTTGGGTATACATAACATAAGGCTGGAACTGGCCGATCCAGACTTTGTTCGGTACCAGGTACAGCAGATTGCCGGTGACGGCATCGCCCTCAAATCCGGCCGTAAGACCGCCTGCGCCGCCGCCGACAGTAAAGTTATTCGTATCGCCGAAAACAGGTCTGCCATTGGAATAAGTGATCCCGAAATGCTTGTATTCGCCGTTCGCGGTGAGAACGCCGCCATTGCCGAACATCTTTTCGAACTTCACATCGCCGCCTGTCAGCAGGACATTGCCGGGATGCTCGAAGCTCCCCGTGCCGTCCTCCTGATACTGGGCAAAGCCGGCCACCGTTAATACGTCGCCGTCGGCCCCATAAGCGGTGCCGCCGGTGTAATAACCGGGCGCTTTTTCGACATTCAGGATGTTGTAGGCGATACGGGTTGCGTAAAGCAGGTTACCGTCGGCATTGGCCGTATTTGAACCGTGATTCAGACCCTCAAAGGCGCCGAACACGTATTTCAAATGACCGTCGAATGCCGCGCCCCAGATGTTGACGCCCTCGTCGCGGCCGAAGGTGCCGGCGTCAGGTCCGGGCAGGAAATGCGCGATCGAGGAATCGGATGGTTCGAACGGCGTCTTGAAGGGCTCGAAAGTCGCGCTGTAGAACGGACCGTTCATCTCGATGCGGCCTTCCGGCACCAACTGACGACCCGCCCAAACATTGGCGTAATCGTTGAACTCGAACTTGGCTATACCGTCCAGAATGCGCATTTCGCCGCCGCCTTCGAAGCAGTTCGCGCATTCGGTATTGAACTCAAGCTTGATGTACTTGTGCAGCTGCGCATTCATGTACAGACGTAAATTGTTCAGGTTAAAATCGGTCGCCCATTTTTCGCCGCCGGGCCTTCCCGCCATATCCTCCGCGGCCGCGAAGCTGGTCCGTATACCGGCTCCGACGCTGACCCATTTGGTATCGTCGATTTTAAACGTCGCCCCGGCGTGCGCAGCCGGCGCATGGCCTATTGCCGCCATCGCCAATCCTAACGCGGGCAGTACGGTAATTAGCCGCCTGCCTGCCGTTTTTTTGATAGAATCGCTCATTGTTAAACCCCCCAGAAATGAAAAAGCTTGAATGTGACTTGCGCATCGGGAACGTGCGGATGCAGCCTTTTTCGGCTGGGGTGATTATTCGGCGCGGGCTTGTTTCGCACAATTAGTCATCTGACTGATCAGTCAAATGACGTATGGCAAACCTTGGGACACATTCCCTATAGTGCCGTATAACAGCAAGGGGTATTATCATCATGAAAAATCACGCACGAATCTGTCTGAAGCAGATCTTACTGATCCTGGCCGCGTATGGACTTTCCGGCAGCGAATGCCTCTTGGCAGGCGATTCGGCCGGGATCGACAAGGCATCTGTCCGTAATATCGAATTCACACTCGATGACGACGGCCTGGATCAGTTCGACGTCGCGCTGAACAAAATCGCACTCGCCGCACAAATTGCGAAAAACCTGGCCGACGCGAATTTCCCGATCAACAAAGCAAGCGAAAACGCGTTCAGCCACACGCTTGACGCGAAGGTCAGCCGCATCGAACACCAGGATACGCCGAGCGGATTTTCATTCAGCATTGGCGACTCCGACCCGCGCGGACAGGACTTCCAGAAAGCCGATGTGATCACGGTCGAGTGCACGTTGACCGCGAACAAGAATGCGCGCGGAACCGTCAAGGAAATCATGGAATTCAGCGCGAACAGGCTGAAGACTTTGAAGGATAAAAACAAAATAACCGATGCACTGACCGATTACATCAGCGCCACCTGCTACGATCTGCTCGAAGATCTCGCTCTGGATGAATCGTCCGAGACTCAGTCCGACGGCGTTGTGACGGTCAAACGGCCGCGATGGATGCCGAACATTCGGATAGAAGTCCAAAACGAAACTGCGCCGGCCGCAAGCAACGCCGGTGCAAAGAAGGAAAATACCGGAAAGCAGGTACAGTCAGAGGAACCCCGCAAGAAAATGATCATCCATAACCAGGGGACTCCGGTCATCATAAAGTTTGGGCATGATCGGCTGTAGCCGTCATCGCATTTTTCTCCTTATATAGCCTTCGGATGCGCAGGGAGAAGGAGCGAAGCTTCTTAACTTAACGACTTTGGTGTAATCTCCCCTTGCTGCTCAGCTTTCGGGAGCGTTTGTTCAGCTATTGCAGGGTACGCACCGCGTACCATTACGGGTTTTCGGTAGGCGTGCGTACCCTGCATTCTTTGCCGCAGTCTGCGCGGCGGCGCCGCACCCACGCGCTTTCGTCAATTCCGATAACACGTTATGCTTTGAGTTTAAGACTCGCAGAGTGAGCCTCATGTCCAGCGTCATCTACCAAAATATTTCCAAGATCCGCCGCGACTATAACGCCTGGGTCGCGAACGAAACGCTGGAAGATTACGCTTTGCGTTTCGCGCCCAGGTCGTTCCGCAAATGGCCGGAATGGCAGGTTGCCAATACCGCGTTCGGTTCGACCTCATTTCTGGTGCTCGAAGCGATCGGCGGCTTTCTGTCCATCAATTTCGGCTTTACCAATGCCTGCTGGGCGATCGTCTCAGCCGGCATCATCATTTTCTTGATCAGCTTCCCGATCAGCTACTACGCGGCGCGCTACCACATCGACATCGACCTTTTGACGCGCAGCGCCGGCTTCGGCTATATCGGCTCGACCGTCACCTCGCTGATCTATGCCTCGTTCACCTTTACCCTGTTCGCGCTCGAAGCGTCGATCATGTCGCAGGCGCTGGAGCTGTATTTTCAAATTCCGCTCGCCTTCGCCCATGTGATCAGCGCGGTGATGGTGATTCCGCTGGTCACCTTTGGGATTACCACGATCAGCAGGCTGCAACTTTGGACACAGCCGATCTGGCTGCTCCTGTTGATTGTTCCATATGCCGGTCTGCTCCGGAACGAACCTGAGGCTACGCTGACGCTCAGCGCGTATTTCGGCATCGCCGGCAGTTTCGAGGATTTCGACTGGCTCGCTTACGGCGCGGCGACCACGATCGCGTTTTCGATGATTGCGCAAATCGGCGAACAGGTCGATTTCCTCCGCTTCATGCCCGACAAGAATAAGCACAACCGAATCCGCTGGTGGATCGCAACGATTTCCGCCGGCCCGGGCTGGATGCTGTTCGGCATGTGCAGGCAGATTGCCGGCGCCCTGCTCGCGCATCTGGCGGTGCGGCACGGTATTGCGCCCGAGCATGCGCATGAACCGACGCAGATGTACCTGATCGCCTACCAGGAGCTGATCGACGACCCGAGAACGGCGCTGGCCGTTACGACCTTATTCGTGGTGCTGAGCCAGATCAAGATCAATGTGACCAATGCTTACGCGGGCTCTTTGGCCTGGTCGAATTTTTTTTCGCGGCTGACCCATACGCATCCGGGCCGGGTCATCTGGTTATTCTTCAACGTGATGATCGCGCTGTTGTTGATGGAGTTCGGCGTATTTGGCGCGCTCGAAAAAATTCTCGGCCTGTTCTCGCACATGTCGATCGCCTGGATCAGCGCGGTCGCCGCCGAACTGATGATCAACAAACCGCTGGGGCTGAGCCCGAAAACGGTCGAATTCAAGCGCGCCTACCTGCCCGACCTGAACCCGGTCGGCATCGTTTCGACCCTAGTCGCCTCGATCGTTTCGATCATGGCTTACGCCGGCCTGTTCGGAGCATACCCGCAGGCGTTTTCCGCCTTTATCGCGCTGGCGCTGACCTTTATTCTGGTGCCGGCGCTGGCCTTTCTGTACGGCGCCGACCGCTACCTGGCCCGCAACCGCTATAGCCGGGACCGCATGCCGTACAATAAATGCTGCATCTGCGAGAACGAATTCGAACATGAAGACATCGCCTATTGCCCCGCCTATGCGGGCAGCATCTGCTCGCTATGCTGCACGCTGGACGCGCGCTGCTTCGACGCCTGCAAGCCGGGCAATACGCTTGAGGATTATCTGCATTGGGTGGCGCGGCGTTTTCTGCCGGCGCGCCTGACGCTCGAATTCCGGCTGCGCCTGTTGCGCTTCATACTGCCGTTTTCGCTGCTGGCGGTATTGAGCGGCATTTTCATCGGCATCATTTACTATCAGGATCTGATCGAGGCCGCGCCGCATCCGGAAACCTTCCGCCTGCTGCTCGAAAATTTCATCAAGGCCTATACCGCGCTGCTGGTGTTCATCGGCCTGTGCACCTGGTGGCTGATTCTGAACGACGAGAGCCGGCGCATCGCGCATGAGGAAACCGCGAAACAGACGCAAACCCTGCTGACCGAAATAGAAAAGCACAAACAGACCGACGCGAAACTGCAACAGGCGCTGACCCTGGCCGATTCGGCGAATATCGCGAAAAGCCGCTTCCTGAGCAACATGAGCCACGAAATCCGCTCGCCATTGAACAGCATCATCGGCTACGCGCATATCCTCGAAAACGACCCGACGATACCGGAACACCGGCAGCAGGCGGTCAAAACGCTGAAACGCAGCAGCGAGCACCTGTCCGCCTTGATCGAGGACATTCTCGACATCGCGCGGATCGAGGCGCGCAAATTCGAATTGAAATACCGGCCGGTCAATTTTCCGGTATTTATCGATCATCTGGTGCAAATCTTCCGCGAACATGCAATTGAGAAGGGACTGGCTTTCCGCTGCCATATCGGCAACACCCTTCCCCACTGCATCCGCGGCGACGAACGGCGCATCGGGCAAATCCTGATCAATCTGCTGAGCAATGCGGTCAAGTTTACCGAACAAGGCGAAATCATCTTCAAGATCGGCTACAGCGGCGGCGTCGCGACCTTCCAGGTGGCCGATACCGGCATCGGCATCAAGGAAGAACATTTGCCGGACATTTTCGAACCGTTTACCCGCTTCGGTTCGGCCGGCGGCCATGCCACGGCCGGCAGCGGACTGGGGTTGACGATCAGCAAGATTCTGGCCGAAATCATGGGCGGCGAATTGACCGTCAAAAGCGAATTCGGACAGGGCTCGCAATTTTCGGTGCGCTTGTGGCTGCCGAGCCTCAGCGCTCCGGCCGACCTGCTCGAAACCGACATTACGGGCTACCACGGCCCCCGGCTCAAATTATTGATCGTGGACGATAAGATCGATCACCGGCAACTGTTGATGGTGCTGCTGGAGCCTTTGGGCTTTTATCTGACCGAGGCCGGCTCCGGCGAAGAATGTCTGCTAAAAATCGAAGAGGACAAGCCCGATCTGATCCTGCTGGACTTATCGATGCCGGGCATCGGCGGGGCCGAAACGGCGGTGCGCTTGCGCCGCCAGGGCTATCCGCATCCGATCATCGTGCTCAGCGCGAATGCTTATCCCGCCGACCGACTCGCCGCGCTCAACGCCGGCTGCAATGATTTCCTGGCCAAACCGATACAAGTCAAGGAGCTTTATTACAAATTGAAGCTGCACCTGAACCTGACCTGGATCGTCAAGGAATGGAACACCGGCGGTTCAGCCGCTTCCGCAGCAACCCTCGTACGGCCGCCGGCGGAAATCATCGAATTGCTGATGGGCTCCGTCCGCATCGGCGATTTGCTCGGCCTCACCGAGCAGCTCAAGCAGATCGGCGGCGAATATCCCGAACACCAGGCCTTCTTCACCAAAATCAGGCAATTGGCCGGCGAATTCCGGGTCGCCGAAATCAAGAAACTGCTCCACGCGCCAACGGCCGACAAACCTCCGGTATGACGATATGTTCAAGCGCAGACTTCTGCCTCTCAGACTTTCAGTAGCGAATCACCCTCAATGACGAACGGCAATTTACCGAATAACGGCACGGTCATGATCGTGGACGACACGCCCGGCAACCTGGCGCTGCTCTCCGATACGCTGTCGGAAGCTAATTACCGGGTGCTGGTCGCGACCGACGGCTATTCCGCGCTGGAGCAAATGCAGTATTTTCTGCCCGACATTATTCTGCTGGATGTCATGATGCCCGGCATCGACGGCTTCGATACCTGCCGGCAGATCAAAGCGAATCCCGGAACCGCCGAGATTCCGATCCTGTTCATGACCGGTCTCGGAGAGCTGGACTCCTTGTTGCGCGGTTTCGGCGAAGGCGCGCTGGATTACATCGTCAAGCCGATCCGTCCGCCGGAAGTTCTGGCCCGGATCGAAGTGCACCTCGCGCAAACGCGCAACATTCAGCGCGCCCGGCACGTCCTGCAGCATGGCCGTTTTTCCGCACTGACCGCCGACGGCGCCGGCCTGATCCGATGGCTGACGCCTTCCGCCGGGGACTGGCTGAACGAGATCCGGGCGCCCGGGCGTTCGCCTCTTACCGCCGCTTCGGCTATCGGCTCGCCAATTCCGTCGCCGCTCTACGAATGGTTTATTCATATCCTGACCGGTCCCCTGCGGCAGATGCCCGAAAACGCGCCGCCGTACCAATCGGAGCTGGGCCATTCCGCCCGTATGGCGCTGTGCCATCAGCCGGACGAGTATTTATTGCTGCTGCAGAAGGCATCGCCGACCTGGGATATGGAATCGCTGCGCACGAACATGAAATTGACGGCCCGCGAAGCCGAAATCCTGATGTGGGTCTCGCGCGGCAAAACCAACAAGGAAGTCGGCCTGATTCTTGACAGCAGTCCAAGAACGGTCAACAAGCATCTGGAGCATATTTTCGAAAAGCTCGGCGTTGCCACGCGCGCAGCCGCGGTGGCGATGGTGTTGAAAGGACAATAGAAACCCGTGAGGTCGGCCGCGATCAGGTTCACTCAATAACGCAGGCCCACCACAAAGGCCCCTCAAGGGAGTCTATGAATAACGGCGGACGAACGGTAAGCCGTTGGCGCCGTTCGTGGTCTATAGCACCCTTGTGGTGGAGTTCGCCTGCCGTGAGCTCGTCGAATCGGTCGAACGCTCTCCTGAGCGCAGTCGAAGGGCAAGAACGGAATCCACTTAACCAGAGCCCTCCTCATGAGGATCGTTCAAAAGCCGGGACCTGACTCTGAACCGTGGTTTCCTGCCTTAAAGCATCCTCCTCCGATACCGCGGCCGCTTTGGCGTACTTTGCCGAAACCAGCAGAATCCCCGCCACGGACAGATAGCTAAAGGCCACCGGCAAGGATTTGGCGAAGCCGATCGCCTCGCCGTGAATCAGACCGACGAACGTGAATAGCGCGCCCGCCAGCGCAAACATGGCCGCTTTGACCAGTTCCCGTTCGATGATGAAGGATGCGGTCGCGCCCAGGATCAGGCCGCCGAGAATGGCGCCGCCGCCGAGCACTTCCAGGCCATGATAAAGCACCCCTGCCTGCCCCAGATTGTCCAGTCCGACCGCGGCGGCATTGGTGCCGGCCGCCCCTAACGCATTGTCGATTTGCAGCTTTCCCCACGCGGCCAGGTGCGGCATCAAGGCCAGAATGATGGCCGGCGCATGCGTTTTCGGCGTCTCCTGGAAGGCCTGCGCGCCGATCAGCATGCCGATATAAAGCAGAATCGGCGAGATGGCGACGACCGGAATCAGCGAGGCGATCAGCGCGATGATGCCGAGCCAGGACAGCCCCAGCACGGCGCACCCGGTCGCGGCCGAATAGCCGATGCGCCCGCCCATCGATTTCCAGCCGGGATGTCCGATATACACCGCGTTGATGAACGGGTTGCCCATCAGGCAGCCGAGCAGGCTGACCACGCCGTCGGCGCTCAAAACGCGCGTCGTCGGGTAATGGTCCCCGCCAGCGGCCGCGCTTTCGACGTTATCCATCGCTTCGACCAGGTCATAAATGCCGAACGGAATCGCGGTGACCAGAATCACCCCTAAAAACTCGAATCCCGAAAAGACATGGTCAAAGGCGGGAAGCGGCAACGAGAAACCGAAGTTGGCCAATGAGGCGGTCACATTGCCCAAGCTCATGCCGCCATAGTTCAGGCCCATGAGGGTCGAAAGCCATGCCACCACGGTGCCCACGGCAATCGCGACCAGTCCGGCCGGAATCCCTTTGAAATAACGCACGCCGCCGAACCAGCCGGCCAGGATGATCGCAAAGCACACCACGCCCAGGACCGGCGTGATGAACATTTCCAGCGCCGGTCGCAAGGAGATGAAAGCGACAGAAACGCCCGCCAGCGTGCCCAGCAGCGCGGCGCGCGGCGTCACCTTGCGGATGTAAGGCGCGATGAAGCCGCCCGCCATCAGCACGAAGCTTTGGATGAAAACCCATGTCAAACCGGCCTCCCAGCCTTTGATCGGGTCGCCGCTGCTGATCGAGATCGGCAGCATGATCACGAAAACCACCACAAACATATGCGGCACGCTGATACCTGACGGCAAGGCGCAGACATCGTCCCTGCCGCTGCTTTTCGCCAGCCGGTAGGCCAGCCAGGCATAATAGACCGTGCTCAGAAACAGCATCAGCCCGGTCGCCGGCAGGATGCGGCCGAACACGATCTCGTCCGGCATCTTCAACACGAACCGCAAGAGTCCGGTCAATACCAGCAGATTGACCAGAATATTGGTGCCGAAGCCGAAGAATGCGTTCCAGTCTCCGGGTGTCCAAATCTTAACCTTGGATATTGCTGTCATGCTGCCCCCTTTATCGTGATGCCAAAATAAAAAAGCGGTATCGCTTCATGCGTTCATCGCGCTCAAAATTGTCTGGGAATCGGTGACCCAGCCGAAAATCCCGCCTTGCGCCTTGATCATGCGCAGCCCCGCTTCATGAAATTCCGGAATGTAGGAGCCGCAGCAATCGCCCGGCACGATGCAGCGGTAGCCGCGATCGTTCGCCTCCCTGACCGTGGTATGGACGCAGACTTCAGTCGTTACGCCGCAGACAATCAGGTTTTCGATCGCATGCTTTTGCAGGATGGATTGTAGATCGGTCGCATAGAACGCGCCTTTTCCGGGTTTGTCGATGACCGGTTCGCCGGCTTGCGGGTATAAAACGGAAATAATGTCCTGGCCGGGTTCGCCGCGAATCAGAATACGGCCCATCGGCCCCATTTGCCCGATACGCAGGCTGGGATCGCCGCGCTCGACTTTGGCCTTGTGCGCATCCGACATATCGGCCAGATGCCCCTCGCGGGTATGAATCACCAGCATGCCCTGTTGCCGCGCCGCAGCCAGCAGGGCCTTGCAGGGCTCAACCGCCGACCACAGTAATGACACTTCATTGCCCAGGGATTCGCCAAATCCACCCGGTTCGAGAAAATCGCGCTGCATATCGATTATTACAACCGCGGTTTTGGCGATATCGATAGTAATGGCTTCGGGTTCGGCAGTTATGACAAGGGTCGGCATAGTGAATCTTTGCGATATAAATTTGCCGCATTCCACAAGAATGCATCCATGTATACAACACAGCAAATCACATGCCATAGCCTGCAACGCCGGGATTTATTTTTAACTTATTGTAATTAAATGATATTTAAAAACGACCGATATCTTTGCCAAAGCATCAGGCAACATACCCGGCCATGTTTTGACCAAATCTGGTGCGGCTTGTATTGATTTGGAGCATGACGCTGACAACGAAACGCCGCATAGAAGAATACGCTCTTTGATTTTTCGGCTATAACCTACCTTTTAGGCGTTATTTGACGCATAATGCCGGATAAGTGCGTAACTGTCCTTTACCCACCCTTAGCCATACATGACAATCCGCCACAGGAAATGCCTCGAATAAACATGACGACCGCAAAGAGCGAATCGGCGCAGAGCATCTATCTCAGGCTCCGCAATATGATCCTCAATTTCGAAATTCAGCCTAACTCCCGGCTGACCGAAACCGAATTGGCGACCTACTTCAAGGTCAGCCGGACGCCGATTCGGGAAGCTTTGCAACGCCTGGAAACCGAGGAACTGATCAGCATTCGCCCCAAACAGGGTTGTTTCGTCCGCGGCATCGATTTCGACGAATTCACCGATTATTATCAGATTCGTGTCAGCCTGGAAATGCTGTCGCTGGAAACGGCATGCGCCAATATGTCGGATGAGGCGTTAAAAAAACTGTGCGCCGTTTGGGAAAAGAATGCGTCGACCGGCGGCGCGGGCGATGCCGAAGGCATCGCCAGTCTGGATGAAGCCTTTCATATGCAGCTTGCCGAGGGCGGCGGCAACCGCGTGCTGGTAAAAATGCTGGGCGACATCAATAACCGGATACGCATCGTCCGGCGCCTGGATTTTACCGATCATGAACGCATCGGCAAGACCTATGAAGAGCATTACAAAATATTGCAATCCCTGCTCAGACGCGATTTGGCGGCCGCCAAAAACGACATGATCGACCATATCAGGAAAAGCGAGGAGTTCACCAAGCGGCTGACGATGATCAATCTCGGCATGCACAAGAACCGCGGATTTCCTTTCGAGCATGACGCCAAATCGGCGTAGCAGACAGCCGGAGGCTGATATATTTTTTCGGCCTTACTCAGCCAGAAACTGCACCGGCTTATGCCAGTGCGCCAGAACCAGGCATCCCTCCGGACTGGCGATGCTATGCTCGGAGCCTTCGGGATTATAGATATAGCTCCCCGCCGTGTAGCGCCCTCTTTCGTCCTGCTGCGAGCCGGAAAGGATGTAAATATGCTCATCGCCTTCGTGCCGATGCGGAGGCACCGACGCGCCGGGCTCGTAACGGATAAGTCCGACCCGGTATCCGGAATCGGGGTCCTGGAACAACAGGCGGAAAATGACGCCGTCCCGAAGCGGGCTCCAGCCGCTTGCCGTATCTTGCAAAACTTCGGCCGCTAGGGAAAAGGCTTCTTTCGGGAAGGAATGATTCATGGTTTCGGGTGCATCGAGAATACGGCGGTCATTATAGACAAGTTCGTCATTCCGGCAGGGATTGCCGAAAGGACGGGGTATCTTATCATTCCGCATGAGAAAATTATTGGGTGCTGTGGCGCAAGTTATTGCGCCAGCCGCCCTGAGCGATGGAAGCGCGGTATTGATATGGACCTAGGCCTTGCTAGCCAGGTACGCACGCCAGCCGGCGTAGTCGGAGATATCGCGGTGGCGCGGCAAGACCGCATCGCGAGGAAACAAGATGCCCCACTTCCGAGTCCCGTCGCTCAGCTTCACCTGGCCGCGATACAGATGTGGCGGCTCGCCCGCCTCAATCCGCCGCCAGACCGCCCAAGGAACGTCGTAAAGTTCGCCGGCCACGGAGACGCCGCCTTCGGGCACTTCATACATGCCCGGATGCACGTCATCGATCGAGAAGAGACGGTAACAGGGGGCAGTACAGGCCTCGGAGATAAAGCTGGCGCCGTCGAGATTGGCGTGCAATGCCAAGCCCCGCATGAGCGTGCCGTTGACGAACAGAGTGAAGGAATCTTGCGAGTCGAAGGCTGAAGTCATACGCACCACTCGATGCGTAACGCGGCGGCTTCCGACACGCCATCATCCGTGCCGGCAGGATCGACTCTTTGCTCCCGGTCGGCGTGCAGTAACGCTGCTTCGGGCACGGCGGGCAATGTATGTGCAATATTCAATGTCTCGTTCTCCTGAGGTCTTGACCAAATTTACTTTTGAAAATCAGCTCGATATCGTTTGAATGTAGGGGGGGTACGGTGCGCCGCACCAACACCCTGTGAAGATGTATCGAATTTTCCGCGCGCCGAACCCACCTTTGGCCGCAACGGCGGGTTACTTCAATGCCCGGCCATTCTTAGCCCGATGGATTCCCTATCCGCTTGATCGATCGGCGCTTCATAAGTCAGGCGACCTTCAAACATTACCGCGATTCGATCGCTGAGTTCGAGCAATTCGTCGAGATCTTCGCTGACCAGCAGGACTGCGGCGCCGCGGTTACGGGCCTGCATCAGCTGCCTTCGCACTTCGGAGGCGGCGGCAAAATCGAGGCCGAAACAGGGGTTGGCGGTAATCAACAGATCGACCTGGCCGGACAGTTCGCGGGCCAGCACCAGGCGCTGGACGTTGCCGCCGGACAAGGTATCGAGCCGGCGTTCGGGCTCCGGCGGGCTCACGCGATAGCGCTCGATCAGGTCTTGAGCATGATGCTTTTGCGCCTTGGCATTGATAAACCAGCGCCAGCGGGTAAACGCGGACCTGTCGAAAATGCGCAACGCCAGATTCTCAACCAGGCTCATGCGCGGCACGCAGGCATTGCGCAACGGCTCCTCGGGCAGACAGTTGAAGCGGAACCGGGCCATCTCCTTGCGGGTGGCCGAATAAGACGAACCGCCGATTTCAATATCCCCCCGGTCCGGCCGGCGTTGTCCGGACAGTACTTGCACCAGTTCCCGCTGGCCGTTTCCCGAGACGCCGGCAATGCCGAAGATTTCGCCGCCGTGAAGACGCAGGCTCAAGGCATCCACGGCACGCGATCCGCTGTCGCCGGAGGCAACGAGATCCCTGATTTCAAGCCGTACCGGCCCTTTCCCGGCCTTTTCGCGCGTTCCGATCGAGGCGATTTCTTCGCTCCCTATCATCAGTTCGGCCAGCCTAGCGGGCGTTTTCCCTTCCAGGGGGCCGCTGTAGGTCAGCTTTCCGCGGCGAAGCACGGATACTGCATCGGCATAATTCATCACTTCGCGAAATTTGTGCGTGATGATCAAAATGGTCAGATTCTCGCTGCGGGCCCTCGCCTTGAGCATGCCGAGAAGGCCATCGGCTTCCTGCGGCGTCAGGACCGAGGTCGGTTCATCCAGAATCAAAATCCTGGGCTGCAAAAAAAGCTGTTTCAGAAGCTCGACTTTCTGCTTTTCTCCCGCCGCCAGTTCGCCGGCTTTTTTATGTAAGGGAAGACGGAACGGCGTTTCCGCCATCAAGTTTTCGAGACGCTGCTTTTCTTCCCGCCAGCGAATCCTTTTGGGGATCGGCAGGCGCGACAACACGAGGTTTTCAAGCACCGTCATGTCCGGCACCAGCGTAAAATGCTGGTAAACCATGCCCAGGCCGTGCCGATGGGCATCGCGCGTACTATTGATCCCGCATTCGCGGTTTTCGATCAGCACCGTCCCCTGATCGGCAGGCTGATAGCCCATGATGCATTTCACCAGCGTACTTTTCCCGGCGCCGTTGCCGCCCAGCAGGGCATGGAAAGAACCTTGGCGCAACTTGAAGGACACATCGTCGAGCACCTGAAGCGCGCCGAAACGCTTGGACAGGCCGACCACTTCGAGCGCCATCGGACTGTGGGACTCGGCAACCTGCACATCGTGGCCCCGGCAGGCAAGATCGTTCATGTCAACGCGTCAATCAAATAGCCCGACGCCGACACCGCGCCGAACACGCCGCCCTGCATCTGAATCATCTTCAGGGCCGCCAGATGGTTGCCGTAATCGGTCGCGCCGCAGCAGTCGCTGAGCAGCAGGCACTCATAACCCCGGTCATTGGCGTCGCGCATCGTGGTATGCACGCAAACGTCGGTCGTGATGCCGGTCAGAATCAGATTGTCGACGCCGCGCCGCTTCAGCAACAGATCCAGGTCGGTCGCATAAAATGAGCCTTTGCCCGGCTTGTCGATGACCGGCTCGCCCTCCAGCGGGGCCAGTTCGGGGATGATCTCCCAACCGGGTTCGCCGCGCACCAGAATGCGCCCGCAAGGTCCAGGATCGCCGATGCCGGCGCCGATCTGCCGGCTGCGCCAGCGTTTGTTGTCCGGCAGATCGGACAAATCCGGACGATGGCCTTCGCGGGTATGGATGACGTGAAACCCCTGTTTGCGGCAGACGTTCAGCACGCGGCGTATCGGCTCGATCGGCGCGCGGGTCAGCGACAGGTCGTAACCCATCTTGTCGACGTAGCCGCCCTCGCCGCAGAAATCGATTTGCATGTCGATGACGATCAGACAGGTGTTTTCCGGCCTTAAATCGCCGTTGAAAGGATAATGGTAAGGATCGCTCTTAACGAATCGAGGCATGCCGTTTTCTCATTTGGTAACGGAAAGTTCACCCGGAACTCCGGATAAGGTTCTCTGCGGCGAGCAGGTCGCCGCCATTAAGATCAGCGTCAGCACATAGGGCGCCGCATTGAACAGATAATAGCCGCCGGTGATGCCGACCGACTGCAAGGCGGGGCCGAGCGCGCCGGCGCCGCCGAACAGCAGCGCGGCATAAAGGCAGCGCATCGGCTGCCAACGCGAGAAGACGACCAGGGCGACCGCGATCAAGCCCTGGCCGCTGGACAACCCCTCGTTCCAGCTGCCGGGATAATACAGCGAGAGAAACGCGCCGCCGACGCCGGCCAGAAAGCCTCCGGTCATGGTCGCCGCGCCCCGCACGGTGTTGACCGGAAAACCGAGCGCATCGGCGGCGTTCCGGCTGTCGCCCACGGTGCGCACCATCAGCCCCCAGCGGGTATTGGCCAGGAACCAGGACAACAGCGGCGCAATGCACAATCCGATCAGGAACAACGCATTGATTTCCAAAGCGGCGCGGACCTGAGCGCTAGCGCTCCAGTTGCCGAAATCGATCGCCGGCAGATGCGGCGCGGTCGGCTGGATATAAGGCTTGCCGAAAAAAAACGCGACGCCGATGCCGAACAGCATTAACGCGATCCCGACCGCAATATCGTTGACTTTCGGATAGCTGCACAACCAGGCATGCAGCAAACCCAACAGCATGCCGGCTCCCCCTGCCGCCAACACGCCCAGCCAGGGCGAACCGCTGAGATAAGACACCGCATAAGCCGACATCGCGCCGAGTACCAGATTACCCTCTAACCCGAGGTTGATTCGGCCGCTTTTTTCGGTCAGACACTCGCCGAGGCTGACAAACAGGTACGGTGTGCTGGCCCGGATCGCGCCGCCCAGAATGGCCAGCGGCACGCCCCACCAGCCTAATGCCGCGTCGGTCATGCAGCCCTCCTGTCGTCAACCCATGCCTGCAAGCGGCCGTAACAGGTTTCGCTCAACAAAATCATCATGAAAATAATGCCTTGCAGGATCAATACGGCCGCATCGGGCAAATGGTGGCTACGCTGCAATAAACCGGCGCTGGCGGTGATGCCGCCCAAAACCAGGGACACCGGAATCACCGCCAAAGGGTTTTGCCGCGCCAGAAAAGCGACCAGAATCCCGGCATAACCGTAGCCCGCGGCCAGCGACGCATTGGCCGTGCCGTGAATCGCCGCGACCTCGATGCCGCCGGCCAATCCGGCCGCGGCGCCGGCGCCGAAGCAGGTAAGCAAGGTCAAAAGACCTACCGGAAGACCCGCGATCCTGGCGGCCCGCATATTTCCCCCGGTAATGCGCACCGCAAAACCGAACGTCGTCTTCCGAAAGATTACATAATAGGCGACGCACAGCGCCAGGCCGAATAGCAGCCCCCAATGCACGCCCAGCCCCGGAATGTCGCCCAACATGCTGGCGCTGCCGATCGGCGGGGTTGACGGCTTGTTCAGGCTTTGCGGATCGCGCAGCGGGCCAGTCACGAGGTGATTCATGAGAGCAATCGCGATATAGTTGAACAGCAGACTGGTAATTGTTTCGTTGACGCCCCGGTAATATTTCAGCCAGCCGGTCATGGCGATCCACAGCCCTCCCGCCATCATGCAGGCCGTCAGCATCGCCGCCAGCACTATCCACGGCGCCTGACCGTTGAATACCAGGCCGGTCACCGCGGCAACGACACCGCCGATGACCAGTGCGCCTTCGCCGCCGATCATGATCAAGCCCAATTGCGCCGGCAGGGCCGTGCACAAGGCCGTCAGCATCAGCGGCGCCGCCCGCTCCAGCGTATTGCGCCAGGAAAACCCGCTGCCGAAGCCGCCCCGGTACATCGAATGAAATACCCCCAAAGGGTCACTGCCGACGCAAAGCAGGAAGAGTCCGAACAGCGCCAGCGACGCCAATAAAGCAAACAAGGGAATCAGCAGGCTTTCCAGCTTTGATGCCAGCACCAGCGCTTTCATCATTACGAGCCGGTGCTGCCGATCACACCGGCCACCAGATAATCCATCGATTCCAGCTTAATATCGGTCTGCGGCAGGGATTGGCCGGCCGGAATCACCACATTGCCTTTGTTGTCCTTGAGTTCGCCTTGATAAATGACCATCTCGCCGGTCATGAACTTGGCCTTGGCGGCCTCGGCCAGCGCGATCGTCTCCTGGCTGACCGCAGGGCCGTATTTCGAGTTTTTGACGATGCCCTCCTTGATGCCGCCCCTGAGCAAATGCGGAAACGGTTTGCCTTCCTGCAGCAGTTTGACGAAGTCGGTATAAACCTTCGGCCAGTTCCATTCCGCGCCTGTCAAATAGCCTTTGGGGGCCAATTCGGATTGATCGGCGTGATAGCCGCTGGAATAAATCCCGCGGCGCTCGCAGATTTCGATGATCACTTTCGGGCTGTCCACATGCATCGTGATCACGTCGATACCCTGGTCGATCAGGCTGTTGGCCGCTTCGGCTTCCTTGACCGGCATGGCCCAGTCGCCGGTAAAAATCACCTGGGTGGTGATCTTTGGATTGACGCTTTGCGCACCCAACGTAAACGAGTTGATGTTGCGCAGCACCTGCGGTATCGGCTTGGCCGCGATAAAGCCGAGTTTGCCGGTTTTCGAGGTGCCGCCCGCGACGATACCGGCAATGTATTGGGCCTCGTCGATATAACCGAAATAACTGCCGGCGTTGCCAGGATGCTTGCCTTCCTGATAGAGTCCGCCCGCATGCAGGAAAGTGGCATCCGGATATTTGGGCGCCACGGCCAGCACGTGCGGATCGAAATACCCGAATGAAGTCGGGAAAATCAGTTTGGCGCCGTCGAGATTGATCATGCTTTCCATCGAATTTTGTACCGCAATCGTTTCCGGAACGCTTTCCTCTTCGATCACCTTGACGCCGGGCATGGCCTTCACCGCCGCCGCCCCTAACGCATGGGCCTGGTTATAACCATAATCGGCTTTGGAACCGACATAGATGAAGCCGACCACGGCCTCATCTCCTGCATGCACGGGCGAAATCAACGCAAGAGACATGAGCAAAACCGGCGGCAGCGCGTGAATTCGGCGCAAAAAATAGTTAAACAGCGTGTCGGCGACTTTCATCAGATACCTCAAAAGTGAACAAAAACCTAATTGCATACTTTGTTGCATACAATAGCCATGCAGAATAAATGCCATCTTCGAAGGATTGTTTAAATGTTCGCCTAATTTCCTATGATTTAATATAAAACAATATGTTACAGAATACACTCGAACGCAGGAGCGAGTTGAGGGACAAAGATAAAATCAACCGTCGATCCATTTATGGTGCATCATGCTATGGGTATGCACTTTTTATGTGCAATATTCAATTCAAAGCGCATATCGAGCGCCTTCGAGGCCTACTGTTGACGACGAATAAATCGGACATTGAACATTAAAATGTGGGCCGTAAATGTCGGATAAAGGCTGAAGAAACTTTTGATATGGCCGCAATACCTGAAATTAAGCCGATCAGATTTGGAATATTTGCCCCCATATTACAAGGGTTAAACGAAATCCGCCTTACTCCGCCGGCCATTCGGCGCCGCCATCGATCCAGGCTCGCAAGACGTTAATCTCACGTTCGGAAAGCTTGTGTATATCCGCGGCCGCGCGGCCGGTTCCCATTCCGGACACGACGCCGAGCAATGGACTGTTCCCGCTGTCGCCCGGAATGACCCAGGGTTTTTTACCGTTCTTGCCGAAAAAATTCTCCTTCCGATCGACCCGAAATCCTCCTTGCGCCCTGTCAGGACCGTGGCAGAAAAGACAGGAAGCTTCCAATATCGGATAGACGTCTCGCCTGAAGTCGACCTGGACCGGCTTTGCTTCGGCAGCGGGAGCCTGCATTTTCGGGACAGGCATTTCGGGTGGGCAGAAAATTTCGTCCCGCTGTTTGACGGAAGTTTCCGCCAGCCAGGCGAACGAACCCAATGCGATACTCATGACCAGCAACGTAACCATCCCGCTCCGGAAAGACCGGACCTGGCAGCCGTCCTTCGCGCCGAACTGCCGCGCCACCACGCTCACGACCCATTGCCAGTGAAGCACGAGATGTATCATCAAAACCATCAAAAGCGCGAGGCTGATCCAGAAATGCACCTCGCCCCATTGATGCCGGGACAGTCCCCATAGCACCAGGGATTTATTGGTGCCGGGCGGCAGCGGGAAATGCAGGAGGTAGCCGGTTGCAATCATTCCGATAAAGCAGGCTGCCGCCAGAAAGTCGATCAGCAGATTCAATGCGGTGCGTTTCATGGTCTCTTATGTGCCTTGAGTTGAGTAAATCAAAGCTAAAAATATCATAATGCCCCGTTTATACTGCGGTAACGCTACGGCTGAAATTGGGTCGCCCGCTACAAAGAAACCCAATGGGTAGGGTACGCTGCGCGTACCGTTTTGAGCGCAATAAAACTCATACGGGTACGCACTCGGCAATTGCTCCTGCATTGCTCTACCTCCTGCATCCCTGCAGTCGAGCATACCCTACCTTGACTACTGTGCATCAAAGCCGGTATTTCGCGCTCTGGTTCGGCGTCAACCGGTTATGTTCGTCGAGATAATCCTGCCGGCTGATCGGTTTGATCAAAAGCAATCCGGCGATGAATCCTCCCGCGTGCGCCCAGAAGGCGATTTGCGCGGGACCGCCGACTACCTGGATCGTGCTGATCAGTTGAATGAAAAACCAATAGCCGAGCATGTAAACGGCCGGAATCGCAGCGGTCGTGATAAAGAATCCCAACGGAATTACCGTGTGTACATAGGCCCTGGGGTAAAGCCTGGCGTAGGCGCCCATCACCCCCCCGATCGCTCCGGAGGCGCCGACCATCGGGGTGACGGCCCCCGGATCGGCCATGATTTGCGCCCCGGCGGCAGCCAGGATGCATAAAGCGTAAAAACCGAGAAAACGGAAAGGCCCCATGGCATCCTCGACGTTGTCGCCGAAAATCCACAAGAACCACAGATTACTGATGATGTGGAACCAGCTGCCGTGCAGGAACGCATGCGTAATCAGGGTGGAGAGGCTCTCCTTGCCGTCGAGTACGCAGACCATCTCTTCCGTCAATTGCAGCCGCGTGCCGATCGGTACGGTATTTAATAACTCGCCCGGAATCAGGCTGTACAGGCAGAGCGATTTGACCAGCGGCTCTTCGCTGCCGGCGCCTTGTACAAAAATCCAGATGAGAAGATTCAACCCGATCAATCCGTAGGTGGCGATAGGGGTACGCAGAGTGGGATTTTCATCGCGAATCGGAAACATGGAATCCTCCTTTAATCGGTAAAATTTCTGTCCGGCCGTTTGACTTTCCGCTTCGTCGACAGCCCTCGGCCAATGTAAAACGAATCTGTCTGGATTTCAATCGATATCCCTTGCTTGTGACATGCAGGCCATCTTAATTTTTGGACTCACTCCGCCGCGATAAGGTTTTCCAGCAGGAACGGATCGTCAAAATGGCGCCTGCCGGTGAACGCGATCGCATGCATGCCCCATTGCCGCATCGCGCCGGGGCTCGGCACGCCGTATGGCCAGAATAAATACCGCTCGGGGCGGGCGCTGGCGGCGATGGTCCCATCTCGCCCGAATAGACTGCGCCGCGATCCGTCCGGCAGGGGTAAGGATAATAAGAATTCGTATGGCCTCGTTTCATAGAAAAACGCCGGCGTATGACCGGTTTCCGGAATGGCCGCCGTTTGTTGCAGGTAATGCGTGCGGGCTTCGAGCCGCAGCAACAGACGCTGCTCCGGCTGAACGGCGTCGATGCGTTTCGGGCTCAATATTTTTTCCGCACCGTCTTTCGGAGCGACGCTCCGATGGCCCGGCCCCGGAAACAGCAGGTAATAACAGCCGCAGGCATGGATGCTGTCATAGGCGATCGGGACGCCTTCGGGGCTCAGGGTTACGCGCCAGATCACGCTGTCCAGGTCGCCGCCGTATAAATCCGCCCAACCGGTTTTCTCGCGCGCCGGCAGCCATATCTGGTAGATCAACTGCAATAGAATGCGACCGTGGCGGCGGGTATAAGCCTGTTTTCGATAGACGACCGGATGCCGGATATCGATAGGCGGCTCGCCCTGCCCTGTCAGATAAACCCTGCCGATCTTGTCGGTGTCGTTGCGCGTGTCGATTTCCCAAACGGGAGCAAATTGATTGAACAGGCGTTCCAGTTTTTCGTCGGGAAGCGCCGGCATGCCCAACGGGTTTTGATAAGCTGTACGCAGCATCGCGGCAATCTCGGCGCTCGCCAGGAATCCGCCCGGCTGCGGCGCATAGCGGATCAGGCGGCCTTGTACCGGCAACTCGTCAAGCGGTTGAGCAAAACTTGCGGCAAGCTTTTTATGCAGCCGGCCCAGCGCCATCCTGGCCGGATATTGCATGAGCCAATACGCGCCGGCAATGCGTTGCCAGCTTCGGTAGGTATCGGGGACGCGGGCATGTTGCCGGAGAATCGGTTGGGTCTCCGGCCGCTGCAAAGCCGCCTTCACGAGCCGGCTGCCGCATTGCCGTAGAACCTGTTCGAGAGCGCCCGGCAACGGCGCCTCGGCGAGTACGGCTTTTGCGGCAGCCTGTGGCAGATTCGCAGTTTCCATGAGGAGCAAGGATTCGTCGAGTTGCCGCATCTGTTCGAGCCACTCGGCATAGGCCGCATCGGTCAGGGGCTGATGGCGAAAAGAGGCAAGAAAACGGTCCGTGCGCAGGAACGGAAAACCTGGGATTTTGGCTGCGGACGGATCAATTAGTTCGTGCTCGGCCAATACCGTATCAAGCTTTCGATACCAGCTCAGGCATGCGGCTTCGTCTGGCGCCAACGATTCGAAGCGCACCACGGGTTTCGTGCAGCCTTGACCCAACAAGACCAACAGCAAGGCTATCGCGGTTGGCACTCGGGAGCAAGAGAGAAAGGTTTTCGCCATTTGCCGCCTCTTGGGCTGATGAACAAAAACAGTGGGGCAACTTTACCCGTTGCGTTCGATTACAGGAATAACCAGAAATAGGGTTAGATGCGATTCCCTATCGCAGACCTGCCAGGTTGTTAAAACCTGGCAGGTCTTTGGCGTCGGTAAGAAAGTCTTATGGTTCCCACGCTCCTGCGTGGGAACGATGCTAAATTCCCCGATTCCGCTATGCTGCATCGAGGCTGCATTTTTCGACTGGCCTAGCCGAATAACGCAGTCCGATAAACAGGAAAAACTGCACCCCAAAAATCAGATTCGCCATCAACAGATGAATCGGCTGCGCAATCGCCGGCATCCCGAGACGATCCAGGGAGACGCCGGCGAGAATCGCGCTCACGATCAGAGCGATTAACACATAGCCGGTGCGCAAGAACAGGCTTTGCCGGTCGTATGCCTGGCGCAGCTTCCAGAACAGCCATAAATTCGTTAATAAAATGATCGACGAGAACGACCGGTGCACATAAAAAATGATTGGAAAACCTTCGCGCCAGTATTGCCGGTCGATATGGCTTTGCCCGTGCGCAAGGTAATCGACCGTCTCGCGCACCTGCGTGCCCATCGCCACCTGCAGCAGGGTCATGCCCATCGCGACCGTCAGCACCATATTGAAGCGGGGCGTCAGCCGGCTGCTGTCGATCATGGATAAGGCCTCGCGCTGCGAACGGACGATTGTGTATATCACCAGCGCCACGATCAAGAGGGCCATCAGCATATGCAGCGTGATCATGTACGGTTTCAGATTGCTCGCGACCACCGACGAGCCGAGCCAGCCCTGAAATCCGATCAAAACCAGATTGGTCAGCGACAAATAGAAGATCGTCCTGTCGCGCTTCAGAAAAATGCGCGAGGCCCAGGCGGTCAGCAATACCAAAAGACCGGTGGTCGCCCCGACCAGCCGGTTCGAGTATTCGGTCCAGGTCTTGACCGGATTGAACTGGGTATTTTCGTAGCCGCGCTGTGCGTAAATCTCATGATAGTCGGACGGCAGCTGCGACTCGTCGGTCGGCGGAATCCATTGGCCGAAGCAGGTCGGCCAGTCCGGACAGCCCATGCCCGCGCCGGAGGCCCGGACGATGCCGCCAGCCAGAATCACCAGGTAAACCGCAAAAATGGTCCATAGGCCTAGCCTCCGAAAGCGTAGGATTGGCCCGTTATTCAACAGGGAAGCAGATTGTGTCATGTTATAAAAATATGCTGTTGACCAATTCGACGTTTTGCGAACAGCTTGCAATGTTGATCATCTCGATGTCGGGATTTATCGCCAGTTTGGCAAATGCCGGCACAGTCGAGTACTCGATTCGGCAGGCGGGATGTTCGGTACCGGCGATGCATTGTAAAAAGGCCAGTTGCACGACATCTACATAATCGGCTTTCGCTCCCGAATCGTATTGAAAGTTGTTATATTCCGAAGCCACCGGTTTTAAATTTGCCGGAAAATCCAGTTTGTCCATGACAATTTTGCCGACAGCCGCATGAGCCTGTTCCAGCAACAGGGAGGTAAGGGTCGGGCTGGCCTTATACTCGCTGAATTCGGGCGATTGATCGATCATGGATAATATAGGCAGTTTGCCGATTTGGTGAACCAACCCGGCAAGCATGGCCTCGTTGGGATCGAGATGCGGCGCAAACGCGCAAATCGATCGGCTGACGGCCGAAACATTCTTGCTGAGCTCCCAAATCTGTTTGAACTCCTGCTCCAGAAACTTCGAGGACGGATTAAACAGTTGCTGCGTGATCATGCTGTTGACCAGCATGCGGATCGTTTTGTTTCCCAGCCTTAATACGGCCGTTTGCACATTGGAGATTTCCATGGATCTCCGGAATTGAGGGCTGTTCGCCACGCGTATCAGGCGCGCCGATATCGCCGCGTCGGTGAGAATAATGGAGGCCAATTCTTTGGGAGAAATGTTCTCATCGGCAACCGCATTCATGATTTTGATCGCGACATCGGGCAGGGTGGGCAGGAAGAGGTGGTTTTTGGCCAGTTCATTCCGGACCAGGGTCACAGTCTCTTCAAGCGAAGATAATCTCATTGTAATTCTCTGGATGTGTGAAGGTTACAGCGGTAATAGCGTTATTTTTTCCCGGTCCGGCGTGGCCAGCCGCAGATCCTGGCTATCGCTTCCGGGGGTTTGCAGTACGATGAGCAGCGTGCATTTATGGAGATGGCCGAAAGCCGACAGGACCTTGCCGACAATCGTCTCCGGTTCGCTATTGTTGTCGATGACCGAGGCATTGGGTTCGGGAACGGAGGGTGTATCGGCTTCCGCCAAAAACATTTCTCTTTTCGTTTTGCCCAGATAATGCGTGCGCGCCACGATCTCCTGCCCAGTATAGCAGCCCTTCGTGAAACTGATGCCGCCCAGCCTGTCGAGATTGAGCATTTGCGGAATGTATTCTTCCGATGTGGCCTGGGTCAGCCAGGGAATGCCGGCGATTAAATCGAGATAGCGCCAGTTTTCCGAACTGCCGGGGCCATACCCCTGCGTTACGACGCGGCCGGACCACAATGCGACGGCCCGCTCCGCCTCGGCAATCAAAAGATGCCGGGCTGGCGCGCCGCCCATCGCGATCGAAACGGCATTATTTTCATGGTGAGCGGCAAACAAGGGTTCGGCGGCGGCTTCGGCAGCGCTGACTCCGATCAGGCAAAGCTCGTCCGAAAGGTCGGTAAACCTTACGTCCGAGCGCAGCACATATTTTTGCAGGCGGGTTTTGACCGTTTCCAGTAACTCCAGCGGCAGCACGAGCAGATAATCGCCCCCCTGCTTGGCAAGCAGAAACGTCGCGATCGCCCGGCCTTTCGGATTGCAAAACGCGCCGATCCTCGCCTGATTTTCGGTCACTTCGAAAACATTGCAGGTGGCCTGGCCTTGCAGCAGCTTGGCCGCATCCTTGCCGGAAACGGCCAATATCCCGAGGTTAGCGATCGGGTAAATATGCGGTTGATCGAATTGGGATTCGGCGAAAACGATGCGGCCATCGGTTTCGGTGGCGGCTTGTCCGGAGAGCAGAAAGTTTTTCCATTGAAGATTCATGGAGGGGTTCGGAGAGTTAAAATGGACATTATACCGCGTTATCGCTCGCAGGCCCGAGCGGGCGGATACTCCCTCCGTGTCCCGATCCCGACGAAAAGCCTCGCCGATTAATCGCCTGTAGGGCGGATGCCGGCAGGCGATCCGTCATTTTGGCACCATCATCCGGCGAACATCCGGCGGAACCGCTACCCCATTCCGCCTTACACGGGTTCCTCTGTAGGGTACGCTGTGCGTACCATTTTCAAACCCAAAACGGTACGCACAGCGTACCCTACGGCTACTTGGATGCAGGAGATACGACCCCACGGATGGGGGAGGTAGATCGCATCGGGAACAAGCGATCGAGAGCAACGCAGGGAGCAGTTGCCGAGGCGATCCGCCATTTTACACCCATCATCCGGCGGAACCGCTGGCGCGTTCCGCCTTACGCGGGTTGCTCACAGCTCAAAGCGTCTGAGATGGGCTGGTATGAGAGCAAAAGCTACTGCTCCGGCGAATGCACCAATAGCACCAAAGCCTAGTACGCCTAACACAAAGTTGTCTTGGGTTACTCGCCCCTGAATAAGCCCAGCGAGCCCAAAACAAATACCTGCCGACAAAGCACCTGCTTGAGCGCCATTCAGTGCCCGTCGGAAGAAAGACTCCGGGATAGGTCGTGAGCGATATCGGAGCCCCAAGCAGATTCCCCCTAGCAGAGCGGGCGGGCCGCCAAAAATATAAAACATCGGCAAAAGAAAAGGCCATGGAAACGCTACCGCAAGAGGGCCGGCAATAAGGCACCAAAGAGAAATTTCCATAATAAAGCGGATAGGGTGCGTGGAATTATTCATCAACAGAGTACTTAGCCTGATAACTATCCGAAATAATGATGCAAACAACTACGCCAAAGATTGCCGAACAAATAGCCAGCCAGTAGCCTCGATGTAATGAAGTGAATCGAGGCTAATCGAAGCCTGTCAATCCTCGATTCCGTTACACTTCATCGAGGCTACTTTCTCGCATCGTCTAAGATAACCTAACCCGCGGATCGACCAGCGTATAAGAAATATCGGTCAGCAACAACCCAAGCACATACAAAATCGACCCCAGAAACACCATCGCCCGCACCATCGCAAAATCCTGGCTGTTGATCGCGTCGATCGTATAGCTGCCGAGCCCCGGAATGCTGAAAAACGACTCCATGATCAGGCTGCCCATGAACAATAAAGGCAGCACGACCACCACGCCGGTCAGGATCGGGATCATCGCGTTCGGCAGTACATGCCGGAACAGCGTCCGGGTTTCGGTCAGGCCTTTGGCGCGCGCGGTGCGCACATAATCCTTGCCGACTTCTTCCAGGAACAAGGTGCGGTACCAGCGCACCCCCGAACCGATGCCGGAAAACACGCCGATCACGACCGGCAGAATCAGAAACTTGAACGCGCCGATGCCTTCGTCGTAGCCGGAAATCGGCACCAGCTTCATCAGCTTGCCGATCACGAACTGGCCGCCGATGATGTAGAACAGCGACGAGATCGACATCAGGATCACGCACAGCACCAGCCCGCCGAATTCGAGATAACTGCCGCGAAACAGCACCATCAACAAGGCGAAGCCGATGTTGACCAGCAAGCCGACCACCAGGCTCGGCAGCGCCAGCGCCAGGCTCGGCCACATGCGCTGCCGGATGTCGGCGCCGATGTTGCGTCCGCTGTCGGACACGCCGAAACGGAACAGAAACAGGCCGACCGACTTTTGGTAAAAAATCGTCTCGGTGATTTTATCTGTGCCCTGCGCCTGCTCGTTCCAGAGCGTGGGCAAGTCATAGCCGTGCTGATGCTTCCAGTTCGCGATCGCCTGCGGGGTTACATGCTTCTGGCCGAGCTGCATCCGGGCCATGTCGTCGGGGCTGTTCACGACGAAGAACAGCACGAAGGTCAGGATGTTGATCCCGATCAGGATCGGAAACGCGTAGAGCAGACGGCGAATAATGTAGTAGATCATCGGGTGGATTCCGTTTGAATCTTCAATACCTCGGACACCGGCCGTTGGGTGCGGCGGCGATAGGCGCTAACCGCCGGTGCAAGCAGAACGACCAGCAGCGCCCCGGCCACGGCCAATGGCCAGAGTACCGGCCGGTTCCATTGCCGGCGCAGTTCGGTTCGCTGGACCGGATCGATGCGTTCATATTTGAGCCGGTTGTTCGCCATCAGGTTTGGTTTCAGATTGCCGACCCAGTCGTGGTACAGTGAGAAGGTCTTCGGATGCAGCCCGAACACCCAGGGCGCGTCACGGCGCAGGATTTCCTGCATTTGCCGGATGATTTGAAGGCGCGGCTCGCCGTTCTCCATGTTGCGCATCTGTTCGAACAGGCGGTCGAACTCCGGATTCTGGTAATTGCCCGCGTTCTCGCCGCTGTGTTTGACCTTGCCGTTGAAACCGTACAGCAACGCAAAGAAATTTTCCGGGTCCGGATAATCGGCGTTCCAGCCCCAGACGAAGATCTGCGCGTTGCCCGAACTCATCTTCTGCTGAAAACGGTTGTAATCGGTCGCCCGGATTACCAGTTGAATACCAAGCTTCTGGAACTGCTTCCGGTACCAGCTCATCAACGGCTTGTCGTCGACGCTCGTCGCGGTGGTGTCGAAATACAGGATCAGCGGAGCTTTCGACTTCGGATCGATCCCGTTCGGATAGCCGGCCTCCGCAATCAGTTGGCGCGCCGCTTCGATCGGTTTCCTCTGCGGTTTGCCGTTTACCCAATCGTAGACATAACGGTTGATGCCGGCCTTGCCCTCTTCGTTGCCGAAAATGCCGGGCGGTATCGCGCCCTGAGCGGGCACGCCGCGCTCGTTCCGGAAGATCGCGATAAACTCCTCGTAATCGACCGCGATCGCGATCGCCCGGCGCAGTTTCCTAGCCTTTTCGCTGTCGCCGCCGACCGTCGCATCGAGCATGTTGAAGCCCATGTAGAAGATCGAGGTTTCGACCGACGTATGCAGGCGGATGCCTTTCTCTTTCAGGCTGTCGGTCAAGGTCACGCCGCCGCCGGTAAACTGGATCGCCTGATCGAAGCTGTCGGAGGCGATGCCCGAGGCGTCGTAATAGCCCTGCAAAAACTTGCTCCAGTTCGGAATCGTTTCCTTTTCGAGCGTTACGACCTCTTTATCGATGAACGGCAGCGGCTTGCCGGCATCCTTCAGCAAACCCTTTTCCGCGTCGCCGGGCTCGCCCTCGGTCGGGTAGCTTTCGGGATGAAAATTCGGATTCTTGAGCAGCGTCATCCGCCGGTTCGGATTATTCTCGGCCAGATAATAAGGCCCGGTGCCGACCGGATACCAATCCAGCGTGATATTCTTATCCTTAAGTCCGGCCTGATCGTAAAACGTATCGGCTTCCCAGGGCATCGGCGCGAAAAACGGCATCGCCAGCCAATAGCTGAACTGCGGGTATTTGCCCTTGATCCGAATCCGATAACGATAACGGTCCAGCGCTTCGACGCCGGCCATCGGCAGCGTTTTGATCGCCGTCTTGGGTTTGCCTGCGCTTTGCTTGGCGAACTCATCAAAGCCGACAATGTAGTTTTTCATCATCTCCGCGATCGGCGACTGCGTTTTGGGATAGGCCAGGCGCTTGATCTGATAGACATAGTCTTCGGCGGTCAACTCGCGCGTACCGGTCTCGGTAAAATCGTCCAGGGTGGATAACGGCTCGATTTCCTTGCTATCGAGGTGATGATAGCGGTATTGCCCCGCTTGATCCTGCGCAAAGGCCGGATGCGGCTGAAAGCGGATGCCGGGTTTGATCTCGAGCAGGTAGTCGCTGTAGGCGATGTCTTTCGGGTCGGCATCCGACCCCAGTTTTTGCCCTTGCTGATTATAATAGGTAATCTCGGGCAGGCGCATCGCGGCCAACGGCGTCAATTGATAAGGCCGCTTCAGGTAATGGTATTGCAGCGGCGGCTCGTAAATCTGCGCGATGAAAGAATATTCGTCAGCGCTGTAAGCGACTGCAGGATCCAGATGTTTGGGCCGTTCCGAAAACGACATATACAGCACTGCCTGTTTGTCGTCCTGCGGCGGATAAGGATCGTTCCAGGGCGAACCGCTGCAGGAGACAGCGACCAGCAAAACTCCCAGACAAAACAGGACGAAAGCCAAAACGCCGGCAGGGCGAAAGTTGAGTGACAAAAGACTGGACATCGCAGGAGTGGTCGTAGATACTTTGCGGCTTATTTTATCGTGTTTGCGCATCAACACCTGATATTTCAATCATCAAGGACGTACGCGAACACAGAGTATATCAATAAAAACAACGGGAGATCAGAATGGGTTTCATGCAAGGCAAACGTGTCTTGATTGTCGGTCTGGCGAGCAATCGTTCGATTGCCTGGGGTATCGCCAAGGCGATGCACCGGGAAGGCGCCGAGCTGGCGTTCACTTTCCAGAACGACAAACTGCAAAGCCGGGTCGAGGAAATGGCTGCCGAATGCGGTTCCAACATCACCGTGGAATGCGATGTCAGCAACGACGACCACATCGAGAATGTCTTCAAAGTCCTGGGCCAACACTGGGACGGACTCGACGGCATCGTGCATTCGGTCGCTTTCGCGCCGCGCGATGCGCTGGAGGGCGATTATGTGAACGCGACCACCCGCGACAACTTCCGGATTGCGCATGACATCAGCTCCTACAGTTTCACCGCGCTGGCGAAGGCCGGCAGAAGCATGATGGAGGGCCGCAACGGGTCGCTCTTGACCCTGACCTATCTCGGCGCCGAGCGGGCGATTCCGAATTACAACGTGATGGGCGTCGCGAAAGCGAGCCTGGAAGCGAACGTACGTTACATGGCGGTGGCGTTGGGCGCCGAAGGCACGCGCGTGAATGCGATTTCGGCCGGCCCGATCAGAACCCTGGCCGCCTCCGGCATCAACAACTTCAAGGCGATGCTGAGCAAGGCCGCTGACACCGCGCCGCTGAAACGCAACGTCACCATCGAGGAAGTCGGCAATGTCGCCGCCTTCCTGTGCTCCGACCTCGCCTCAGGCGTCACCGGCGAAGTGACTTATGTCGATTGCGGCTACAACATCGCGGGCCTGGCGGCGTCTTGATGACGCCTGCTCGTTCCTGATTCCGCTTTAAGAATCAACCAAATCTCAAGCGCCAGCCCTTTTCACGCAAGCTGAACCGGATTCGTCCAATTCGGCTGCGGAAAACAAGCTGGCGTTTTTTTATGCTTGGAATTTGTTCTGCCGTCTTCAAAATTTCGCCTGATGAATCCAATGTAAGACTGTCCGGACTGGCACGACAGGGCCTTTAAGATTCTATAGATAAAGCAAACCTGCATGAAATAAAAAGGGAAATTTTCATTATAATTGCTAGCGAAATGATTAAGTATTTCTGCCGTTAGTCCTGGCTAACTCGGGTCAATTTGGATATTTCTATGTGGGAATTTGTTGCTGATACTTTTAATCTGACAGGGCTAATTCCTCATGGCTTTTGCCTCAAATGGAATCCCCTCCTGCTCTGGACCTTAGTGGCGTCCGACGCGGTGATCACGGTTTCTTATTTTTCCATTCCCTTTGCCATCTGGTTTTTTGCGCAAAGAAGGCCGGACGTGTACCACCGGGGTCTATTCGTACTATTCGGCCTGTTCATCATCGCCTGCGGCATCACGCATTTATTTGATGTGCTCATTATATGGCGCCCTCATTACTGGATGAATGCCTTGGCTAAGGCTTTTTCAGCCATTATTTCCCTGGGCGCGGCAATTGTTTTGTGGCGCATCATGCCGGATGCATTGCACGCGCCTTCCGCACTGCAACTGGAGCAAGCCAAATCGGCGGTGGAGCAACTGAACATCGAATTGGAAGACCGAGTGAGGGATAGAACCCAAGAACTGAAAAATTCCAATGCCAAACTGCAGGAAGCATTTAATGCGCTGACGGCATTGAATCAGCAGATCCAAAGGGAAAAGACCTTGTTACGCGGCTTGCTGGACAACATCCCGGATTACGTTTTCATCAAAGATACCGACAGCGTGTATATCGCTTGCAATAAAGCCGTGGAAGCCTATTTCGGCATGCCGGAAAGCCAGATTATCGGCAAAACCGATTTCGATTTCGTCGATGCCGCGACTGCAAAGTTTTTTCGTCAAAAAGACCGGGAAATGCTGGCAAGCGGAGAGTTAAGCATCAATGAAGAATTAATCACCCATCCGGACGGCCAGCAGTTTTATCTGGAAACATTGAAAACGCCCTTCAGGGATAATGAAAACCGCATCTTGGGCTTGATAGGCGTGGCCCGGAACATTACGGAACGCAAGCAAGTCGAGATTAAGCTGGAATTGGCCGCCAAAGTATTCAATCATGCACGGGAAGGCATCATGATTACCGATGCGGCCGCCACCATCATCGAAGTCAACGATACCTATACTCAAATTACCGGCTATAGCCGTGAAGAAGCCATCGGCCAAAGCCCGAGCATGCTCCAATCAGGACGCCATACGCCGGAGTTTTACGCCGCCATGTGGGAGGCCTTGTTGAACGATGGCTATTGGTGCGGAGAAATCTGGAATCGGCATAAGTCCGGCAATGTCTATGCGGAAATGATCACCATCAGTGCCGTGAAGGATTCCAATGGCAAAATCCAGAACTATGTCGGGTTGTTTACGGACATCACCCATATGAAGGAGCATCAATTACAGTTGGAATATATTGCGCATTACGATGCCCTGACGCAGCTGCCCAATCGCTTGTTGCTGACGGATCGCCTGCAGCAGGCGATGGTGAACAATGATCGCCATAAGACTATGCTCGCCGTGGTTTATCTGGATCTCGACGGTTTTAAGGCCGTCAATGACAATTACGATCACAAATTCGGCGATGAATTATTGATTGCGGTTTCAGAACGCATGAAGGAAGCCTTGCGGCAAGGCGATACCTTGTCCCGCATTGGCGGGGATGAGTTTGTGGCGGTGTTGATCGATCTTGAACATATCCAAGCCTGTGAACCTATATTAGCCCGTTTGCTCCACTCTGCCGCCGCTCCGATTTTGATCAATGGCATCGAATTGCAGGTATCCGCCAGTGTAGGCGTCACCTTTTACCCCTTGGACAATGTCGATGCCGATCTC
The DNA here is from genome assembly GCA_051061095.1 of Methylomicrobium sp. Classification (GTDB taxonomy): domain Bacteria; phylum Pseudomonadota; class Gammaproteobacteria; order Methylococcales; family Methylomonadaceae; genus Methylomicrobium. Next base: position 33,972 of record JBPFEE010000041.1, read on the forward strand.
TTGATCCGGCATGCGGATCAAGCCATGTACATCGCTAAACAGGAAGGCAAAAACCGCTACCATCTGTTCGACGTTGAACAAGATGCCGCCATCAAAACCCAGCAACAGCAGTTGGAAGAAATTCAGCGAGCCCTGCATCAGCATGAGTTTGAGCTGTATTATCAGCCCAAGGTCAACTTGGTAACCCGCCAAGTCATCGGTGTTGAAGCCTTGATCCGCTGGCGGCATTCGGAACGCGGATTGTTGTTGCCCCATGACTTTTTGCCGGTCATAGAAAATCAACCGCTGAGTGTTGAATTGGGTGAATGGGTGTTAGATACCGCTTTAAGCCAAATCCGTGCCTGGCGGGCGCAAGAGGTTGACCTCTCGGTGAGTGTGAATGTCGGCGCCAGACAGTTTCAGCAGATCAATTTTGTGGCGCGCTTGCAGAAGATGCTGGCGTCATATCCGGATATCCCGACAAATCGGCTGGAATTGGAAATTTTGGAAACCAGCGCGCTGGGAGATTTGGCAGTCATATCCGAGAAAATCAAAGCCTGTCAGGCCTTAGGGCTGCGGTTTGCGCTGGATGACTTCGGCACCGGCTTTTCGTCGTTGACCTATCTCCGGCATTTGCCTGTGGACACGCTGAAAATCGATCGCACTTTCGTGCGGGACATGCTGGATGATGAAGATGATCTGGCGATCGTGAACAGCGTGATTGGGCTGGCGCGTACCTTCAAGCGCAAAGTCATAGCCGAAGGCGTAGAGACTTCTAAACATGCCAAAAAATTGTTATCGTTGAATTGCGTATTGGCTCAGGGCTACGGCATTGCCAAACCCATGCCGGCTGGCGAGGTGGTCGCTTGGTTACAGGATTGGGCCGCCACAAAATCGCGGGCGAATCGAATCTAAGAAGCGAAGAATGACTTGACGGCAAAATGATCTCCAAGAATTCCGGGCAGGTCAAAATGCGGAGCTTTCTTTCGGCCTGCCCTTTCGCTTTACGTTACCCATGACAACGTTGGGATTGTAACCCGTCATTTGCCAGGAGGCAGTTTAGTTTAATGAGCTTCAAGGTCAGCAGGATGTGAACCCCATTGTTTTCGAGCTTGTTGTCCTTCAGGAAGCTCTGAATATATCCTTCGACAAGCTCCACCACAAGGTTGGTCCCCCTCAAGGGGGTCTATGGATATGGACAGACGAACGGTAAGCTGTTGATTCCGTTCATGGTCTATAGCCCCCCTGTGGTGGAGCTTGTCGAACGCTCTCCTGAGCATAGTCGAAGGGCATGAACGGAATCAACTTAATCAGAGCTTCCTTCAGTGAATATGCACCTCACGCGACTTATAAATATCGCTTCTTTGTAATACAAAATCTTCCTTCTTTATACCATCCTCATTCAGCTGGATGAGCGTCCCTTCGTCTTCAATATGATAACGCCGCGGGCTTACCCCTTCCTTTTTCGGAGTCAAAACCACGATGCGGTTTCCCTCATCCCAGTTGTATTTCCCGCGTTCATAATATTCCCTTGAGGACGCTTTTGCGGGCTGAATCACCAACAGATAATTCTGTTTTTGTTGTAAGGACAGCGTCGTTTTCACTCCATCGCAATCGTCGCAGGGGAGATAGCCGTAAAAAACGCCATGAAACTCCTGGCTTTTATCGGCATGATTTTGATGTGCTGCGTGATCTGTTTCCTTCTGGAGGCTCTTTGAACGCGCCCTGGCGAAACCTTCTTGAGCATCAATATCTGACGCCGCCATTGCGGGAACAGCTGAAAGCAGACTGCCGATAAGAAACAAAGCCAGATTGTGTTTTAAGTGTTTTTTTAATGCTCGCATGATGACTTCTCAGAAAAGTAACGATGGTAGTGCTAGTGGAACACGAGTAGAAAATTTACCAGCTTTTCCAAAAAAGAGCTCATAAATTTGTCGGCAAACCTTCCCCGGACTCGCTTTGATATGCGGATGGCGGGCGTTATCCCCGCTAATGGACGACTGGCCGATCCCGCTGCGTCCTACCGGAATTTTTTGTCAGAAAGAACCGACAGTTTGATAAGATGTTTCTTTCGGTTAACACCCGATCCGTCGCATTCCCTCTCTATTATAAAGGATCCGTTTCATGTCTGACGTTCACGTCTATCCGGTAAAGCCTGAAACCGCCGCCCACGCACATATCAACCGCGCCCTCTACGATGCCCTTTATCAACGCTCGCTGACTGAAACCGAGGCGTTCTGGGCCGAGCAGGCGGAACAATTCCTGGACTGGGAACGACGCTGGGACACCGTTTCGGATTACGATTTTACCTCAGCGCATATCCGCTGGTTCGACGGCGGCCTTCTGAACGTCAGCGTGAACTGCCTGGACCGCCATCTGGAAAAGCGCGGCGACCAGGTTGCGATCATATGGGAAGGCGACGATCCGGCGCACGACAAGAAGATCACCTACCGCGAACTGCACGAACAGGTCTGCCGGTTTGCGAACGTGTTAAAAGCCCAGGGCGTCGGGAAAGGCGACCGGGTCTGCATCTATCTGCCGATGATCGCCGAGGCGGCGGCGGTGATGCTCGCCTGCGCGCGCATCGGCGCGGTGCACTCGGTCGTGTTCGGCGGCTTTTCGGCCGAGGCCTTGAAAGACCGGATTCTGGATTGCGCCAGCAGATTCGTGGTCTGCGCAGACGAAGGCTACCGGGGCGGCAAGGTCGTGCCGCTGAAGGCCAACGTGGACGCAGCCGCCGAGCATTGTCCGATGCTGGAAAAAATCATCGTGATCAGGAATACCGGAGGCAAAATCGGCTGGCGGGAAGGCCGCGACCTCTGGTACCACGAAGCGATGGCGGCGGCTCCCGCCGATTGCCCGCCGGTGCCGATGGCTGCCGAAGATCCCTTGTTCATTCTTTACACCTCGGGTTCGACCGGCAAACCGAAAGGCATGCTGCATACGACCGGCGGCTATCTTCTGTACGCGGCGATGACGCACAAGTATGTGTTCGATTATCACGACGGCGACATCTACTGGTGCACAGCCGACATCGGCTGGGTGACCGGGCATTCCTACGTGATCTACGGCCCCTTATGCAACGGCGCTACGACTTTAATGTTCGAAGGCGTGCCGACCTATCCCGGCCCCGACCGTTTCTGGCAAGTGGTCGACAAGCACCGGGTCAATATTTTTTACACCGCGCCGACCGCGATCCGCGCGCTGATGGCGCAGGGCGACCATTACGTCACCCAAACCTCCCGGCAAAGCCTCCGGATTCTCGGCAGCGTCGGCGAGCCGATCAATCCGGAAGCGTGGGAATGGTATTACCATGTGGTCGGCGGCGGCGCGAGCCCGATCATGGATACCTGGTGGCAGACCGAAACCGGCGGGATCATGATTACCCCGTTGCCGGGCGCGACCGACCTGAAGCCGGGTTCGGCGACGCTGCCGTTTTTCGGGATCAAGCCGGAGATTCTCGGTGCGAGCGGCGAAATCCTCGAAGGCGCCTGCGAAGGCAGCCTGGTGATCGCGCGCTCCTGGCCGGGGCAGGCGCGCACGATTTACGGAGACCACAAGCTCTACCTCGACACCTATTTCAGCAAAACTCCCGGTTTCTATTACACCGGCGACGGCGCCAAACGCGACACCGACGGCTATTACTGGATCACCGGAAGGATCGACGACGTGCTGAACGTGTCGGGCCACAGATTAGGCACGGCCGAGATCGAAAGCGCGCTGGTGCTGCACGAACTGGTCGCGGAAGCGGCCGTGGTCGGCTATCCGCACAATATCAAGGGCCAGGGCATCTATGCGTATGTGACGCTGAACGCGGGCGTCGAACCGACCGAGCAGCTCAGGAAGGAACTGGACGAACTGGTCCGCAAGGAAATCGGCCCGATCGCGCACCCCGACATCATCCAGTGGGCCCCGTCGCTGCCGAAAACACGTTCGGGCAAGATCATGCGCCGGATTTTGCGCAAGGTCGCCGCAGGCGAACTGGATAACTTGGGCGATACCTCGACGCTGGCGGACCCTTCGGTCGTGCAGAACATCATCGATCACCGGATTGTGGAAGGCGATTAGGTTAAGAAAAAGCGCAGGGTACGCGCGCTCGTCGATGCCGCTTGCCAAAATGCAAAACAAAGCGTTAAATCCAGGGCGTAAAGACCTGTTCCGGGCGAATGCCGTTATAGTGCAAGCGGATTTAATACTTACCCTGACCCAACAATCTAGAAGGCTGACCAGAAATTGCATTTGATGTATTCTATGTAATTTTTAGGCTATGTTAAATTCCGACAGATGAATGAATTGATTAAAGTTTCATCATTTTTTGAATTATTTAGGCCACCGTTTGACGCAATGTTTTGCGTCATTTAGGATGGCTAATTGTAGTTAGGCGTTAATAATCGCTTACCTTGCAAATGGCTACATGATTCTTAGCAGGTCACACTAACTAACATTTTCTTGATGAGGACAGATACAAATGACCACTGAAGCGCTAACTGTTGCGGTAATAGTACTTGCACTTGGATTAGCCGCTACCGCCTTTCGCGCATTTTCAGTTCATAGGGAGGCAACAACTCTTGCTGGGTACTTCCTTGGAAATCGGAAGCTAGGGCCGCAGCTTACAAATCAAAATTTATGGGCGACAAGTTTTGCGTTAGCAAACGGCCTAGCCTATTTTTCCACGCTTGGTTATAAGTACGGCTTCAAAGCGGCATTGTTCCAAATTCCTTGGTTTCTTTCTTTCGTATTGTTGGCGTGGCAAGTGCCTAAAATTCTCAAAATCACTAGCAACAAGACATTACATAAGTTTTTAGGGGATCATTACGGGGATTGGGTTCGAATATTGTCCGCCTGTGTTTCATTGCTTGCTGTCTTAAGCACAGTACTTTATGAGATACATGTTTCATCACAGATTATCCTGCAAACATTACACCGTGAAACTATATCTATCGGCCCTGACTTTTATGTTTTTATCGTTGTAACTGCCGTGTTAGCGATATGGTATGTCGATGCAGGCGGATTTCTTGGTACAGCAAAAACAGACAAAATTCAGAATGGGAGCGGTTTCTATGCTACCTGTGGACTCATTTTAGGCCTTATTCTCGCTGGCTTAAGCTTATCTAATACAACACAGTTTGGCGAAAAAGTAATGGAGGCGACAGTGGGTTCGACTGAATTCGGATATGAAGCGATCCCGCTGCTCGTCGTTTCTGGAGTGCTGTGTTATGCAAGCGTATGGAATATTGTTGATCCTTCGAACTGGCAGGCTTGGTCAGCAAACTCCGATTTAATCGATAATATAACTGTTAATCGTCTTAAAAAGGAAACGTTAAAGGCTGCTGGAAAAATGCTGATTTTCCCGTGTGCTTCAGGCGTAACGATAGGTGTGCTGGCTAGGAGCGCAGGCATCGGCACTAATGAATATGATCATTTTGCAACGGCGGTTATTATATCTATTGATCAATGGGCATCACTTTTTGGCCTATTCTCATTGAACTCGACAGGCCATATGATTATCGTTGGGCTATTGACCGGCCTTATTTGCTTTGGCCTATTTTCACTTGCTCTTTCAACAATTGACAGCTATATGATTTCGGCTTCCCAAACTTATTGCTGGGATCTACACAAAAAACACCGCATTACTATTGAAACGATAATTTCCACAGATGACGACAACCCGACACCAGAGATTATTAATACCGGAAAACCGATAGTCCAAACAGCCAAACACTTCCTCTATATAGCAACTCTAACGTGTATATTTCTCTTTGAGGTTATGGTTAAATTTATTTCGAAAGAATCTGATGTATTTGTAGTTCAGTTTCTTATGGGATCAATGCTAGTATCAATAGCACCTCCTCTCATTGCTGCCTTTATTCATGAGTCGCGTGGAAAGCAAACACCAAACATTCCTATCCTGAGTTGGGGAATTGTATTAGCATTAGCTGGTGGTGTATTAGCTACAATTATTTCTGCAATCAATGCAATTATGCGGGGTGATGCATTTAATGCTTATGCATGGGGGCCAATTGCTTCATTACTCATATCCGCTAGCATGGTTGTCATTACATATATTGTTTGGATATGTGTCGTCAAAGTCGAGGGGGTAAAAAATGGCGGTGTTTAACGATCTATCCTCTATTGAAAAGCCTATCTATGCCTGGCTCGTGCTATTAATCGTACCTCCAATAATCTTCTCTATTATTTGCTGGCGTGTAAATTACACACCACCATTTGATAAATATACTACCAGCTTAATTTATGCTAACGTCATGTCATTCCTTGCTTTTCGATTATTTGCCTGTTCCGCTTGGGAAGATATTTCACGAATCAAACATTTGAAGGAAAAGTCAACTAAATTATCCATACAATCTTTTGACTTTGAAAAAGGTAGCAAGAGTGTTGGAGAGATTTTTAACTTGCCCGAAATCGCAAAATATTCTCTTATTAATGGACTTATTTATGTTAGCGAGGATGAAGCCGACAATATTCAAAAGCAATGGCTAAAAACAGTTTATCTTTTTGTGTTTTCTGCGTTTATCGCCTCCAGTTTTGGATTTGAAGAAGTACTAAAACCACTTACACCAGAGAAAACCGCTATCCTTACGGTTTCATTAACAACCTGCGCCTTCCTTTTTTGGTGGCCGTTATATCAAGCACATTCAAGAAATTTAAAACATAGCAGGACATAATCATTATGAGTGCCACAAGCATAGGGCAAGCAACTGTTTTACGCATGATCTTTAAAGCAAATCCTCGCCTACACCAAGAATTTATCAATTCAACTACTAAGTTGCTATTTACGCACGGCGTTGTCTTGGATGAAGCTACTGTAGCAGAATTAACTTTGGCAGTAGCTGGAGAATTCGTTGTTGGCAAAGCTCATGTAATATTTTCTCAAGATATAGATCATGCCCTGGAACGTTGAGAGAGCAAACTTTGCAGTAATACGGATTACCGAAGCAATTAGTCCGGAAGTTTGTAGCGATTTACTTGTCCAAGCAAAACAACACACAAATTGGATTTCACTTGATAGATATGATGAAACGCACGGTCAGTCTGATCCAGACTCGCCGAGGCGTGTTTCTGTAAGCTCAGGATTTCGAAGCTCTTGGCAACCGACAGAGCTGTTTTCTGAGTTCTCCGAAATTGTAAAGACGGCGTGGGGCATATCCCTTAGTAAATTTACAGGCTATGGTATATCTCATTATGATCAAAACAGTAAGTTACCACTTCACCAGGACACCACAGGTGACGATCATCGACTGGTTACTTTTGTACTATATCTGGCTGTGGCAAATTCGGGCGGAGAAATTCATTTTCCAACCGTAGAACTATCCATCTCCCCACGACCTATGGATATAGTGCTGTTTCCGTCCAACCTTCCGCATATGGTCACACCCATTACTGACGGAGAGCGATGGATAGTCGTCTGGTTTGGTGAGTAATGCCCAACATGGTGCTCAAGCCGACCCGCTTCCGCTACGCTCCAGCAGTCGGCTTAGCTCTGCGTTAGGCATCACGGGAGAGTCCGATTCGTGGCTACAGAAATTGAATTGCTTGATACGTTATTGCTGGAGCTTGATCGCCTCGCCTATGGCGATGACACGGCGCGTGACGCGTTGATCAAGCGGGCGCAAATGTACCTTCGACGCATCGTCGGCGATGACAGCGAGTATGTCCGCGATGTAGGGAAAATCCGCTTTTATCCGATGTGCGCTCCAGCGGAGGAATCAGCAAAACGCTCCTCATGGACAAGTGCCAGCGGAAGACTTCGTAACCTTTTGAACACTGTCAAAGAGGAGTTTGAACTCTTCGGCTCTGGTGATCGGAGCGAGAAACAATCTACATCCGGAAACACGACTTCGGTATTCATAGGGCCGTAGGGCGGATAAGCGAAGCGTCATCCGCCAAATCATTTAATCTCAAATCATGCCAAATTATCGACGCAATCGCATTCCCGGCGGAACCTATTTTTTTACAGTTAATTTGCTTGAGCGAAAATCCGACTTGCTAGTCAAGCATATCGGCGAGTTGCGCGAAGCCGTGCGCGTTGTCCGGGAAAAGCAGCCGTTTCACATCGATGCCTGGGTGGTTTTGCCGGATCACATGCATGCGATTTGGACGTTGCCTTTAGGCGATGACCGCTATTCCGATCGCTCCCTGGCGCGCGATTAAAAAAGCTTTTTCGAAAGCGATTCCGAAAACCGAATTTATCTCCTTAACCCGCGTTAACCGGCATGAACGCGGAATTTGGCAAAGACGATTTTGGGAGCATACGATTTACGACGATGCAGATTACACGGCACACATGGATTATGTGCATTACAATCCGGTCAAGCACGGATGGGCAGGTTCGGTTAGAGAATGGCCATACTCGAGTTTTCACCGGTTAGTCGAAAAGGGCGTTTACCCTATAGATTGGACTGGTTCGGATTCGGATAGCATTAATGCCGGCGAAATGCCTGATTGAGTCTCGGCGGCGGATGGCGCTTCGCTTATCCGCCCTACGGTCCTCGTTAAAAACGGACTCGTGCTGTATTAACCGCCAGCCTCCAGCCAGTCCAATTCGGCATCCGAAAAACCGGCTTTGTTGCGAAGCGGCGGATTGAAAGGCTCTTTCGGCCGGCCGCCTTTGTAATACTCGTCCAAAAGGCGGCGGTATTCGGTCTCGGGTTCCAGCCCTCTTCCAGGCAAACGAATTTGAACCAATACGAGCCGAGTTCGACATGGCCGACCTCGTCGGTCAGAATCCGGGTGAGGATCGCGACGCTTCTTTGATCGCCGGCCTACCTGATCTTTTCGATCAGGGCCGGCGTCACATCCAGTCCGCGCGCCTCCATGCAGCGAGGCACCAGCGCCAGCCGCACCAGCATCGGATTATCAAAAAGGATTGACGGCCGCGACGGGGCGCAATACTATCAAAAATTGTCAGGCAGCACACTTGCCGACCCTATAATCGCATTAGCCGCGCTGCCGATCCGGATGGATGGCGGCGTGTAGAACTCTACCTACAGGAGGCAGAAAATGCTCAAAAAAGCCCCGCTCGCCCGTCTAAAGTCAAAGCCGCGCTTGATGTTGGCCGCCCTTTGTATTTCGGCGCTCGCCGGATGCGCCGGGCCGCCGGCATTGACACGAACCGAGGCGCCGGAACCCGCGCAGCCGTTGTATGCCGGCATGGGGATGCATCGGTATCCGGTATCGACCCGAATTCCCGGGGCGCAGCGTTATTTCGACCAGGGGCTGATCCTGGCCTACGGCTTTAACCATCAGGAAGCCGCGCGTGCGTTTCGCGAAGCCTACCGTCTCGATCCCGAGTGTGCGATGTGTTACTGGGGCGAGGCGCTGGTGCTCGGCCCCAATATCAACGCGCCGATGACGCCCGCCGATGTCCAGATCGCCTACCGCTCGCTGCAAAAAGCGCAAGCGCTAGCGAAAAGCGCCACTGCGAAAGAACAGGCGCTGATCTCGGCGCTGGCGCAGCGCTACAGCGAAAACGCAGCGGCGGACCGCAAACCGCTCGATGAAGCCTATGCCAAGGCGATGCGCAGAGTGGCCGCACGTTTTCCGGACGATGCCGATATTGCGGCTTTGTTCGCCGAAGCCCTGATGGACCTGCACCCCTGGAATTTCTGGACCGGACAGGGCAAAGCCCAGCCCTGGACGCCGGAAATCGTCGCGACGCTGGAACGCGCCCTGACTATCGATGCGGATAACCCGCTCGCGAACCACCTTTATATTCATGCGCTGGAAGCTTCGCCGGAGGCCGCCAAAGCCCTGCCCAGCGCCCGGCGCCTGCCGTCGCTGGTGCCGGGTTCGGGGCATCTGGTGCATATGCCCGCGCATATCTATATCCGGATCGGCCATTACCGCGATGCGATTCTGGCCAACCAGCAGGCAGTCAAGGTCGACAAGGACTATCTGAGCCATGCGCACCCTGTCGAAGGGATCTATACCTTGGCTTATGTGCCGCATAACTACCATTTTTTGTGGTCCGCCGCGATCAAGACCGGCCAAAAACGCCTGGCAACGCAAGCCGCAGCCGACACCTCCGCCCATGTCAGCCAGGACATGCTGCGCGAACCCGCACTCACGGGCACGCTACAGCATTTCTTATCGATCCCTTTGTATACGAAAGCGCTGTTCGGCGACTGGGACGCGATCATCGATGAACCTGCACCGCCGTCTGACCTGTTATACCTGTCGGCTGTCTGGCACTATGCGCGCGGGATGGCTTTCCTTAGAAAGGATAACGTCAAGGCGGCGCAGCAGGAACTCGCGCATCTCGCACAAATCCTCGATAACCCGGCTATCGCCACGATGACCCTTTCCGAGATGAATCCGGTAACGAAGATTTTAGGGATTGCCTCCGAAATGCTGCAAGGAGAAATCGCGGCACAGCGCAAGGACTATGTGAACGCGATTGCGCACTTACAGCGTGCGGTAGAAATCGAGGACGGACTCAATTACATCGAACCGAAAGAGTGGTATCTGCCGCCAAGACAGGTGCTCGGCGCGGTCTTGCTCGAAGCCGGCAAAGCTCCCGAAGCCGAAGAAGCCTACCGGCAGGATTTGCGCCACCATCCGCAAAACGGCTGGTCGCTTTACGGGCTGGTGCTGAGTCTTTTCGAACAGGGTAAAGTGAAGGAGGCGGAAAGCGTAAAAAAACAATTCGCCGGGGTATGGAGCGATGCCGATGTGACGCTGACCGGTTCGCGGTTTTAAGAACCTGGCGCCTCGATACCAATACAGACCTGCCAGGTTTTCAAAACCTGGCAGGTCTTCGGTATTCAGCGCTCTAGCCAGTCCAGCTCGGCCGCCGAGAATCCGGCTTGCATGCGTAGCGGCCGGTTGAAAGGCCCTTTCGGACGGCCGCCTTTGTAATACTCGCCCAAGAGGCGGCGGTATTCGGCTTCGGAATCGAGCCCCTCTTCTCGGCAAACGAACTTGAACCAGTAAGAGCCGAGTTCGACATGACCGATCTCGTCGGTCAGGATCCGGGTCAGGATCGCCACGCTCTGTAGATCGCCGGCCTGCCTGAATTTCTCGATCAGCGCCGGCGTGACGTCCAGTCCGCGCGCCTCCATGCAGCGCGGCACCAGCGCCAGCCGGGCCAGCAGATGGCCGGCCGTATCGGTTGCGTGTTCCCACAAGCCGCCGTGCGCGGGCAGATCGCCGTAATCGACGCCCATCGTCCTGAGATGCTTGCGGATCAGCGCGAAATGCTGGGCTTCTTCGTCCGCCACGCGCAGCCAGTCGCGATAGAACTGCTCGGGCATACCCCGGAAACGGTAGAGCAGATCCCAGGCCAGGTAGATCGCAACGAATTCGACATGGGCGATCGCATGGAAAAACGCCGCGACGCCTTCGGGGGTGTTCAGCTTCCGGCTCGGCATCTCGCGCGGCGGCAGCAGCACCGGCCGCTCGGGAAACGGGACGCCCTCGACCGGCAGGACCGGCCCGGTGGCGGACAACTGCAAACGGTTTTCCCGCAGCAACTGCATCGCCCGGTGCGTCAGTTCCAGCTTTTCGTCTATGTCGTTCCGGTAAAGGCAGGCTTCGGCGAATTCGAAGATCGAGTTCATGGGAGAGAAATCGGTTAGCCTTTCGAGGATTAAAATTTGGAAAAAGATATTGCTGGAATTCGGGACGCGGAGCGTCCCTGTCTGGGTTCCCACGCAGAGCGTGGGAACCATAAAATAACACTCAATTAAACTTTCGGCATCGCGCGCAGTTTCTCGACGACCTTGTCGCCGAACTCGACGGTGCTGATCATCTTGACGCCGCTGCCCGGCTTGGACAGATCGGCGGTCGAATAGCCGTCCGCGAACACGCCCTGCATCGCGGCCCAGACATTCTTCGCCTCGTCGGCCATGTCGAAACTGTTTTCGAGCATCATCGCGACCGAGCCGATCATCGAATACGGATTCGCGATGTTCTTGCCGGCGATGTCCGGCGCGGAGCCGTGCGACGGTTCGTAATAGGCCTTGTCGTCGCCGAGGCAGGCCGAAGGCATCAGGCCCAGGGAGCCCAGAATGCCGCCGCCCTGGTCGCTCAGAATGTCGCCGAACATGTTTTCCATCACCATCACATCGAACTGGGTCGGGTTCAGGCACAGCGCGGTCGCGGCCGCATCGACCAGATAATTGACGACCTTGACTTCCGGGTATTCCTTGGCGACTTCTTCCATCACTTCGTTCCAGAGCACGCTCGATTTCAGCACGTTGCTCTTGTGGATGTTGTGCAAAAGCTTCCGGCGCTTCATCGCCAGTTTGAATGCCTGATGCATGATGCGGCGGATTTGCTCTTCGTCGTATTCGAGCGTTTCGCGCACATACCGCAGGCCCTGTGCGTTGACGCCCATTTCCTTCTCGCCGAAATACAGGCCGCCGACCAGCTCGCGCACCATGATCAGGTCGATCCCTGCGCCGATCACTTCGGGCTTCAACGGCGAGAAATGCGCCAGCGCCTTCGGCAATGAGACGGGACGGAAGTTCGCGTAGGTATTGTAGCGGCGGCGCAGCGGCAGCAATGCGCCGCGCTCGGGCTGCTTGTCGACCGGAATTTTTTTCGATTCTTCGTGGCTGAGCCCGATCGGTCCTTTCAATATCGCATCGGCCTGGTCGCAAATATCGATCGTCGCCTGCGGGAACGCATCGCCGGTTGCGAAATAGGCGCAGGCGCCAAACAGCGCCGGCATCAGTTCGAATGTCACGTCGTTGCGTTCTTCGACGACTTTAAGAACCTTGAGGGCTTCCTGGGTGATTTCGGGACCGATGCCGTCACCGGCCAGTACGGCGATTTTGTAATTCTTCATGAGTGCCTTGCGTGTGTATTGAGTTCAAAGAAAATCTGTAAAAAACCGGCAATTATACTGCACTTTGCCGCCTCATCGCGATTTCGTGAGCCGATTCGGCCGGATTGCCGGGGGATGGCGAAAATCCATCGCCGATGGTTTAGAGCGTTTTCATAGGGGGTGTAAGGGCGAATTCATTCGCCTTCGATGCGCAGGGTACGGGCGAATGAATTGGCCCCTACCCTACCCCGCAATGCCGTTAAGTTAAGCCGTTCGTGCTGAGCTTGTCGAAGCATGAATGGCTTAACTTAGGAGCATCGGATTTCTCCGTTCACCCTTCGACAAGCTCCACCACAAGGGTGGTCTATGGACAGGCGAACGGAGAAATCCTTAACTTAACACTCATGAAGCCGCTTCCCATAGCCCGGCAGATGAAAGCTCTGTATATCTCAAAAACTGATATTGAATGGGAATCGACGAACTTTCACGGTAACGGCATTGCCCTACCCCGCAGGCCGGACACCCGTACCGTAAAAGCGCTTGCCGCCCGGTTTGCGCCCGGCTCCGGAGAACTTTCGCCGCGCCAGGGTTCGGCATACAATGGCCTAGTTCGAAGCTGCGCCTGGGGATGAGAAAATGAAACTGACGAATAGGTTACGGCAACCGACTCCGACTGTTTCCGGTGACGGGAGGAAAACGTTTTCAAAAGTGTTCGCCACGGCGCGTAAGCATCGAAAAAGCCTTGCCGTCCTCTGGCTTCTCCTGGCGGCCCCGGCCGCCGCCTGGAGCCAGAGCGCAACAATCGTTTCCGCACCGGCCGGCGCCTGCACGCTCAGCCTCGAAGCGGACGAGGAATGGCATGCCTTGCGTTTGCGCGCGCATCATCCGCGCTCTCAGCCCTGCGATATTGATCAGGAAACGGTGCTGTCGCTGCTCGCCGCCGCCTTCGCGAAAACCGATCCACCCGCGCTCCGAGGCGGTTACGCATCCTTGTTTATCGGCCGGCTGATCGACTATCCCTGGCTGTCGCATCATCTGGCCGAAACCGCCCGCCGAGACAAGCGCTGGAACGGGAAAAAAGGCCGGCCGATCAAAATGGAGATCAACGCCTACGTCGCCCGGCTGCTTTTTAACCGGGACTTGCTGAAGCCCATCCAGGCCGAATTGGGCAAACACGGCTATCGAATCGCGGGCGTTTCGGTCGAGAAGGTGCTGGTGGGCGGCGCTTCCGACCTGCCCGGCCTCGCCGGGAAAAATCTCTCCGGGCGTATACCCTTCGATGCGCAGGTCTGGTTTCGGCTGCAGAAAAACTGAACGAGCCGCCGTCAGGGCTTAATCGTCTTTTCCTCTCCTGCCAGCAATCTCTGAATATTGCTTTTGTGACGCCACAACAATACGCCCGTCATCAGCGCCACCGCCCCGACCAGCGCCGGATTGCCGAGAATGAACCAGGCATAAGCAGGCGAAAGCACTGCCGCAACCAGTGCGGACAACGAAGAAATCTTGCCGACCTTGTACATCAGCAGCCAGGTCGCGACGAAGGCAAGGCCCAGCATCCAGGAGAAACCCAGCAGCACGCCGATCGTGGTCGCAACGCCCTTGCCCCCTTTGAACCCAAAAAAGATCGGGTAAAGATGGCCGATGAATGCCGCAACGCCGGTCGCGGCCAGCAGTTCGGCCGGCACGCCGAGCAAATTGGCGCCGTAAACCGGAATCAGCCCTTTCAACAAATCGCCTAACAAGGTAACGGCTGCCGCTTTTTTGCCGCCGATACGCATAACGTTGGTCGCCCCCGGGTTCCCGGAACCCTGCTCGCGCGGATCGGGCAGGCCCATCAGCCGGCAAATGATAATCGCACTGGAAACCGAGCCTATCAAATAGGCCGCAGGAACAAACAACCATTCAATCATTGGATACCTTTCATCAATCAAAACTTGTAAGCCGGAGGCAATTCCCCGATACTTAGCCTTTTAAAAAGCGCACATCATAACCGGAAAATTACCATGGACATCATTTTTTTAGGCGGACTGGAGATCAAAACGATCATCGGCATATACGACTGGGAACGTGAGACGAAACAATGCGTTGTGCTCGACATCGAAATGGGGTTCGACATCGGGAAAGCGGCCGAAACCGACGACATACAATACGCCCTGGACTATAAAAAAGTCTCCAAACGCATCATCGGCTTTGTCGAGGAGAGCCAGTTTTTTCTGGTCGAGAAGCTCGCGGTGGAAATCGTCAACATCATCCAGAACGAATTTGGCGTGCCCTGGGTCAAATTGACGTTGAATAAGAAAGGCGCGATCAGCGGCGCCAGCGATGTCGGCATCATGATCGAACGAGGCGAACGAAAACGGTGACCAGAGGCTATATCAGCATCGGCAGCAATATCGACAAGGAGAAAAATATCCTTAGCGCCTTGCGCGCTCTGGATGTTTTTTTTGGCGGCCTGGCCGTTTCGAGCATCTATGAAACCGAATCCGTCGGCTTTACCGGCGATACCTTCTATAACCTGATCGTCGGTTTCGACTCCGACCTGGACGTCAGAACGATCGCAGAAAGGCTCCGGCAAATCGAGCTGGACCATGGGCGTACGCGGGAATGCAAAAAGTTTTCCTCCCGAACGCTCGATCTGGACCTGATCCTGTACGGCGACCTGGTGATTACCGAGGGAGGTTTGCAAATCCCCCGCGATGAAATCGAACGCTATGCGTTTGTGCTGGAGCCTCTGGCCGAAATTGCCGGCGATTTGCGGCATCCGGTCAGCAAGATCAGCTACCGCGAGCTGTGGGAGCGGTTCGACAAGTCCGGCATCTCGCAAAAACGGATCAAGCCGGGCTGGTCTTCAATAGAATAAGGTGCGTCCGCCGTCGACCGTCAAAATCTGGCCGGTCATGTAATGGGCATCCCGAACCAGAAACAGGACCGCTTTCGCAATATCGTCCGGTTCGCCGCTCCGCTTCAGGGCCACGCGCTGCAAAATCTCTTCTTTTTTCTGGCCGGAAAGTCCGTGCTCAGGCCAGATGATAGCGCCGGGCGCCACCCCGTTAACCCTGACTTCCGGCCCCATTTCCTTTGCCAGCACCCGCGTCATCGCCGCCAGTCCCGCCTTGGCGATGCTGTATACAGGAAAACCCGGCAAACCGCGTTCGGCGTGGATATCGACGATATTCACGATGCAGCCCTGTCTGGCCTTCAGCGTATTGCGCAAAGCCTGGGCAAGAAAAAACGGGGCTTTCAGATTGCTGCCGAGCAACTCGTCCCATTGCGCCTCGGCGACCTCGCCGAACGGGGTCGCATAAAATGCCGAGGCGTTATTGATCAGCACGTCGATGCCGCCCTGAATTTTTTGCGCGGCTTCGGCAACTGCTTCCAGTTGACCCATGTCCAACAGGTCGCCATGCAATACGCTGGCAGAATCTCGGCGTAGCCGGTTCAATTCGGCGCACAGACCGAGCGCTTCCGATTCCGACGATTTATAATGCACGACGACATGACAGCCTTCCCGGTGCAGCCGCCGCGCGCATTCCGCGCCGATGCGTTTGGCTGCACCGGTTATTAGTACATTTTTTTGCATTGCTTCCGCTCCGCCATGAAAAACATTCTATTCTTTCTTCCGCTGCTGATTACTCTGACAGCTTGCAGCAAGTCGCCGGACTCGTTGAGCAAATTGCCGAATCACGCGGTGATTCTGGCTTTCGGCGACAGCCTGACTTACGGCACCGGCGCCTCTCCTCAGCGCGACTATCCGAGCATCCTCGCTCAACTGACGACAAGGCAAGTCGTCAATGCCGGACGTCCCGGCGAAATCAGCGGGGACGGCCTCAAACGCCTGCCCGCCCTGCTTGATCTTCACCAACCTGACCTGCTGATTCTGATTCACGGCGGCAACGACATGCTGCGCCGGATTCCCGTCGAACAAACCGCCGAGAATTTGAAGCAAATGATCGCCCTGGCGCAGGAACGGCAGATTGGCGTCATTATGCTGGGCGTGCCGAGTCCGAATATTTTATGGATGTCCAGCGCCGAATTTTATCAGGCCATCGCAGAAGCGATGGAGGTGCCGATCGATGTTGATACGCTGCCCGAAGTGCTCGGAGACAACAACCTCAAATCGGATTTGATTCATCCGAACGATCAGGGCTACGAGCGGATCGCAACGCAAATTCACGGGCTGCTGATCGATTCGGGGGCATTATAACGTCCCGTTAATTTAGCGACATTCCCCTGCGAGGGTATAGCCGGCGACTCACAGCATGGGGCTTGTTTCAGGCAAGCCCCGAACCTCCACGGCCGATCGCCACAGCTGGCCAATCACCGGTCCGGCCATTGCCGGATCGGCGCTGGTCCAAAATTGTTCGCTTCCAGGCTCATCCGCACCAGCCAGCAAATCGTGCGCCTCAAGACGGCGGCAAAGCTGACGCGCGACCGCCTCTGACGAATCGATCACGGCGACATTCGGCCCGGCAATTTCCTGAATCAAAGGACGGAGGAAAGGATAGTGGGTGCAGCCGAGCACCAGCGTATCGGCACCCTTGGTCAATAATGGCGATAAATACCTTTCGAGCAGGTTGCGGGTTTTTACGCCCGCCAGATCGCCCGCCTCGACCTGCTCGACGAGCCCGGGGCAGGCCTGCGGCAGGATTTCGGCTTCCGATCCGTAACGCTCGAACAGTTTCACGAAATTGTGACTCGCCAGCGTCCGGCTAGTCGCAAGCACGCCGACTACGCCGGTTTGGGTTTGGGCTGCGGCCGGCTTGATGGCCGGCTCCATCGCCACGATCGGCAGAGTGAAATGGTTTCTTAAGGAGGCGACCGCCGCGCCGGTTGCGGTATTGCAGGCGACCACGATCGCTTTCGCGCCGCGATCGAGCAAAAATCGAGTGATAGCAAGCGATCTGGCCTCGATGAACTCCTGTGGCTTATCGCCGTACGGAGCATGCGCGGAATCGGCGACATAAATCAGATTTTCGGCGGGCAGCTCGCGCCGGATTTCGCGCAGCACCGACAAGCCGCCGACGCCGGAATCGAAAACGCCGATCGGGTTGGCAGAGGAACTCAAGGCCGTCAAAATTCTATAGGCTGAACAATTCGCGCATTTTTTGGCCCGGACTGTCCGCGCGCATGAACGCCTCGCCGACCAAAAACGCATAGATGCCGTTGTCGAGCATCAATTTCACATCGTCCGGCGTATGGATGCCGCTTTCGGTGATGATGAGCCTGTCTTCGGGGATTTGCGCCTTCAAATCCAGCGTCGTCTGCAAAGTCGTTTCAAAAGTGCGCAGATTGCGGTTGTTGATGCCGATCAGTTTGGTGTCGAGTTGCAGCGCCCGCCGCAATTCTTCCGCATTGTGGACTTCGACCAGAACGTCCATGCGTAGTTGGGTTGCCAGTTCGGCCAGCTCGCGCATCCGGCCGTCTTCGAGGGCGGCAACGATCAGCAAAATGCAGTCCGCGCCAAGGGCACGCGCTTCATACACCTGGTACGGGTCGATCATGAAATCCTTGCGCAGCACCGGCAGCGGGCAACGCTCGCGGACCAATTGCAGGTACACCTCGGAACCCTGGAAATAGTCCTTGTCGGTCAACACCGACAAACAGGTTGCGCCGTTCATCGCATAATCCTGGCCGATCATGACCGGCTGGAAGTCTTCCCGGATCACGCCCTTGCTCGGCGAGGCTTTTTTGATTTCGGCGATGATCGCCGGTTTTTTCTGCGCGACCCGGCCTTTGAGTGCCTGATAAAAGCCGCGCGGTTTCTCGACGCTTTCGGCAAAACTTTCGAGATCGATTATCGGCGTACGTTCTTTGCGGCGGCTGATCTCTTCGGCTTTGGTGTCGAGGATTTTTTTCAGGATATCGGGCGTATCGGTCATATCGTCAATGGAGTTTTTACAGAGTTTGAATAAGCAATCAGGGCGTCCAGCTTGGCGCGCGCAGAGCCGTCGGCAAGCAATTCGTCTGCCCTGGCGATGCCGGCTTCGAACGAGTCGGTTATATCGGCCGCATAGATCGCGGCGCCGGCGTTCAGCACGACGATGTCGCGCGCGGGGCCGGGCCGATTATCGAGCACGGACTTCATCATCGCAAGGCTCGACTGCGCATCGGTAATCGCAAGTTCCGACAGGCTCGCGCGTTTTAGGCCGAATTGTTCAGGCGTCACCGTATAGATCGAAACGACTCCGTCTATCAGTTCGGCAATGTTCGATGGGGCGGCGATGCTGATTTCATCGAGCCCATCGTCCGCGCTGACGACCAGCACATGCCGGCTGCCGAGTTTTTTCAACACCTCAGCCACTGGCTCGACCCACTCCTTCGCGAACACGCCGATTAACTGGTTCGGCGCGCCGGCCGGGTTGGACAACGGGCCGAGCAGATTGAACAACGTCCTGACGCCCATTTCGCGGCGCGGCCCGCTGGTGTGCTTCATCGCGCCGTGCAGCTTTTGCGCAAACAAGAAGCCGACGCCGACCTGATTCACGCAATTGGCGACCTGCTCCGGACTCAACTCCAGATTCACGCCGGCCGCTTCGAGCACATCGGCGCTGCCGGAGCGGCTCGACACCGACCGGTTGCCGTGCTTGGCGACCTTGGCGCCTGCCGCCGCCACGACAAAGGCGCAGGTCGTCGAAATATTGAACGTATTCGCGCCGTCGCCGCCGGTGCCGCAGGTATCGATCACATGCTCGCCCGTAACCGGCACCTTGCTCGCCAATTCGCGCATCACTTCTGCCGCCGCGGCGATTTCGTCGATCGTTTCGCCCTTGCAGCGGAGTGCGATCAAGAAACCGCCGATCTGCGCATCGGTCGCGCCGCCGCTCATGATCTGGCGCATCACCGCGCGCATTTCATCATGCGTCAGATTCCGTTTATCGAGCAGCTTTTGCAGGGCTTGTTGGATTTGCATTGGAAAATTATTTCTCATTCTATATTCGCATCGGCGCTTGCTTTTTAAATCCGGTAAAACCATAATGGAACCGATTTGGTTATACCCTGAAGATGGCACAAATGACTAACCTTACTCTCAAAAACATACCGGACGATCTGTACCATCAACTGAAAGAGTCCGCCCGCCTGCATCATCGAAGCCTCAATGGCGAGATTTTGTATTGCCTCGAACGCACGCTCCGCCCCCGCCCCATCGATGTCGCCGAACATCTGGCGGAAGCCAGACTGATCCGGGACAAAACGGTTCATTATAGATTAACCGACGAGGAAATCGATACGGCCAAACGGGAAGGCAGGCCATGATCGTTGTCGATACGAACACTCTGGCCTATCTCTACTTAAACAGCGACAAGTCTCAACAAGCCGAACGACTGCTGATGCTCGAACCGAAATGGATTGCGCCGCGCCTTTGGAAAAGCGAATTCCGGAATGTCTTGGCGCTCTATCTGCGGAAAGCCATCCTGTCGATCGGAGATGTGCTGCTGATCCTCAGGCAAGCCGAAAGCCTGATGCTCGGCAATGAACACGAGGTTCCGTCGGCCCCAATAATACAACTGGTCCAAGCCAGCGCTTGTTCGGCTTATGACTGCGAGTTCGTTGCCTTGGCCAAGATGCTCGGCGTTCCGTTGATTACCGCCGATAAAAAAGTCATCGGCGCTTTTCCGGGCATCGCTTGTACAATCGACGATTTTCTTTCCAAGCCGCGGTAATACAGCTTTTTTATGCTTTTTTATTTTTGCCAAAGCCACCGGATCATTCGGATGCTGCGGGTTGACGACCAATTCCTGCTTGCGAGGGTCGACAATAAAATCCATCGCTTCCAGCGGAGTGACGCCCGTCAACGGCTCATCGATCGGCACCACCGCTTCGGTCACATTCCATAGTAGGGTATGCACCGTATACCATTTTTCAGGATTATCCACTTCATCAAGATTCGAAAGGTACGCGATACCCTGAAGGGCATAAATGCGGACCCTACCCTTTATCTCTCCAGGAAATTCCGCAAGAGGTCATGCCCATGCTCGGTCAGAATTGATTCCGGATGGAACTGCACGCCTTCGATATCGAGCGTTTTATGGCGGACGCCCATGATTTCGTCGATATTGCCGGCTTCGTCCTGGGTCCAGGCAGTCACTTCGAGGCAGTCGGGCAAGGTTTCCTGTTCGATCACCAGCGAATGATAACGGGTCGCGGTGAAGGGGTTTTTCAGGCCCTTGAATACGCCGACATTATGATGGTAAACCTCGGAAGTCTTGCCGTGCATGATATGCTTGGCATGAATGATATTGCCGCCGAACGCGTAGCCGATGCTTTGGTGGCCGAGGCAGACGCCGAGAATCGGGTAGCGGCCGGCGAATGTCATGATCGCCTCGACCGAGACGCCCGCTTCCCGTGGGGTGCAGGGGCCGGGAGAGATCACGATCTTATCGGGGGACAGGCGTTCGATATCTTCAACCGTAACCTGGTCGTTGCGCACGACGGTGACATCCGCGCCGAGCTCGCCCAGATACTGCACCAGGTTGTAGGTGAACGAATCGTAATTGTCGATCATCACCAGTTTGATTGCACTCATGCTCCTTCTCCTTCGAGTCCCGCTTCGGCCATGCTGACCGCACGGAAGATCGCCCGGCCTTTGTTCATCGTTTCGTCCCATTCGTTGCGCGGTATCGAGTCGTAGACGATGCCGGCGCCGGCCTGGATGTGCAGCATGCTGTCCTTGATCACCGCGGTGCGGATCGCGATCGCGGTATCGAGATTGCCGGACCATGCAATGTAGCCGACCGCGCCCGAATAGACGCCGCGCTTGACCGGCTCCAGTTCGTCGATGATTTCCATCGCGCGGATTTTCGGGGCGCCGCTGACGGTGCCGGCCGGAAAGGTTGCGGCGAGCACGTCGAACGCGTTCTTTCCCGGTTTCAGCCGGCCTATCACGTTCGAGACGATGTGCATCACATGCGAGTAGCGTTCGACGATCATTTTGTCGGTAAGTTGCACGCTGCCGATCTCGGCGACGCGGCCAGTGTCGTTGCGGCCGAGATCGATCAGCATCAGGTGTTCGGCGATTTCCTTCGGATCGGCCAACAGTTCCTTTTCGAGCGCAAGATCCTGTTCGTGCGTCGCGCCGCGGCGGCGGGTACCGGCGATCGGACGGACCGTCACAATGTTGTCTTCGAGCCGGACCAGGATTTCCGGCGACGAGCCGACGATATGGAAGTCGCCGAGGTTCAGGAAAAACATGTACGGCGACGGATTCAGGCAGCGCAATGCCCGGTACAGATTCAACGGCGCGGCGGTATAGGGAATCGACAGGCGCTGCGACAGAACGACCTGCATGATATCGCCGTCGGTGATGTATTCCTTAGCCTTACACACCGCCTCTTCGAAGCCCTGCTGAGTGAAGCCGGAGACGAAATCGGACTCGTTGACTTTTTTGGGCGCCGTATGCCTGGCGGGCTTCGCCTGCACCTCGCGCAGCTTGATCGACCATTCGTGCAGACGCTGCAGCGCTCGCTCGTAAGCCTGGTCTTCCGAAGGGTCCGCATGCGTGAGCAGCAGCAGCTTGCCGGACAGATTGTCGAACACCAGCATTTCTTCGGAGACCATCAGCACGATGTCCGGATTGCCCAAAGGATCGGGCTTGCCGTTGCTGGCAAGGCGCGGTTCGATGTAAGCAATCGTCTCGTAGCCGAAATAGCCGACCAGGCCGCCGTTGAAGCGCGGCAGGTCGTCGATATCCGGCACCTTGTAGCGCGCCTTGAACTGTTCGATCCAGAGCAGCGGATTGTCGAGCACCGCCGTTTCTACGATTTCGCCGTTTTTTTCCAGGTTGATCCGGGTGCCAATCACCTTGACGATTGTTTTGCAGGGCAGCCCGATGATCGAATAGCGTCCCCATTGCTCGCCGCCGTGCACCGATTCGAATAGATAGGAATAAGCGCCGTCGGCCAGCTTCAGGTACGCGCTGAGCGGCGTATCCAGATCGGCCAGCACTTCCCGGCTGACGGGGATGCGGTTATAGCCCTGGCGGGCGTATTGATTGAATTGTTCCGGGGTCATTCTGTTTCTTCACACTGCTTCTTGCACAACGATATCACGGCAAATGCGTAGGGTGGACAGAAAAGCGCCGCCCACCCTACATGATTTATTTACCGGCTTTCGCAAGCTCGGCGCGCATGTCGTCGATGATTTTCTTGTAATCCGGCTTGCCGAAAATCGCGGAGCCTGCAACAAACGTATCGGCGCCCGCTTCCTTGATTTCGCGGATATTGCTGCCGTTAACGCCGCCGTCGATTTCGAGACGGATGTTCAAACCGCTGTCGTCGATTTTCTTGCGCACTTCGCGCAATTTGGTCAACGCGGACGGAATGAACGATTGGCCGCCGAAGCCCGGATTCACCGACATCAGCAGGATCATGTCCAGCTTGTCCATGACATAATCCAGATAATGCAGCGGCGTGCCCGGATTGAATACCAGACCGGCCTTGCAGCCGTTGTCCTTGATCAATTGCAGGGTGCGGTCGATATGCACGGAACCTTCCGGGTGGAAGGTAATGATGCTGGCCCCGGCCTTTGCGAAATCAGGGATAATGCGATCCACCGGTTCAATCATCAGATGCACATCGATCGGTGCGGTGACGCCGTGCTTTCTGAGCGCTTCGCATACCAGAGGCCCGATGGTCAGGTTCGGCACAAAATGATTGTCCATCACATCAAAATGTACAATGTCGGCGCCGGCGGCCAATACGTTATCCACTTCCTCGCCCAATTTGGCGAAATTGGCCGACAGGATGGAAGGCGCGATCCAGTTTTCGTTCATTATCGTCTCCTCGCGGTTAAACTTGGTTAAAACGTCCCATTATATCTTTTTTTTTGACGGCGGGCTTCGATATACAATAACCGTTTACCATCTTACCGGAAAATTTGGACGATGAAACTGGTCACCTTTACACATCATCAATTCACCCGCGTCGGCGCTGTCGTCAATGATATCGTTGTCGACAGCCTTGGCAATCCTGCTATTCCGGCGCAAATGATTGAATTTCTGGCAGCCGGAAGCGAAGCGCTTGCGGCCATGCAGGCACAGATCGACAGCGGAAAGAGCCGCATTCCCTTGCAGGAAGTCAGGCTGGAAGCGCCGATTCCGAGACCCGGCAAGTATCTCGCGATCAGCCTGAACTACGCGGACCACATCGCCGAAACCGGCAAGGACAGGCCGGAATATCCGAGTTTCTTCACCAAGCAAAGCACCTGCGTGATCGGGCCAGGCGATGCGATTCAGCGCCCGAAGGTATCGGACAAACTCGATTATGAAGGCGAATTGGCGTTCGTGATCGGCCGGCGCTGCCGTCATGTACCGGAAGGAAAAGCCAGTGAAGTCATCGCGGGTTTCATGATAGCGAACGACGTGTCGGTGCGCGACTGGCAGGCGCGCTCGCCGACGATGATGATCGGCAAGTCCTTCGATACGGCGGGGCCTTTGGGACCGTGGATCGTCACTTCAGATGAAATCCGCGATCCCCATCATTTGAGCCTGAAGACCTGGGTCGATGAAGAACTGCGTCAAAATGCGAATACCAGCCAGATGCTGTTCAACTGCTATGAGATGGTCGCTTATCTGTCCGAGGCGATGACGCTGGAGCCGGGTGATGTGATCAGCACCGGCACGCCGGCCGGGGTTGGCGTCAAAATGCAGCCGCGCGGTTATTTGAAACCGGGGCAAACGGTCAGAATCGATATCGAAGGCATCGGCACGCTGGCCAATCCGGTCATTATGGAGCCGTAAAAACTCAGACTAGGAAGCGCGTTTGACCGGCGCTGAAGAGCCTGATTTCTGCGCCTGTGATTTATCGGCTTTTCTTCGGGGATAAGGAAACAGAACCGTCACCTTCAAGCCGTCCAGTTCCGAGACGCCGAGACTGAACTCGGCGCCGTGGATCGCGACGATTCTCTGCGCAATCGAGAAGCCGAGCCCGGTCCCCTGCGCCACGCTGGCGGTCTCCGATAAGCGATGAAAACGCTTGAGCGACTTCTCGTAAGCGTCGGGTTTAATGCCGGGGCCTGAGTCCTCGACACACAATTCCACATATTTTTCTTTATCGGTCAGATAGATCTTGATGCTGCCGTATTCGGGCGTATATTTAATCGCATTATCGATAATATTGCGGATCAATATATTGATTAATGGCGGATTGCCGATGATTTCGGCCGATGACGCCTCGATGAATTCGACTTCTATCGATTTGCGGTACGCTTCATGCTCCAGATCGGTGATCACCTGGATAATTTCGGAGGACAATTTCACTCCGGTTTTTTCGAGATATTCAGGCCCGGAATCGATGCGCGAGAAAGTCAGCAATTGTTTCACCATGTAGCTCATCCGGTTGACCGCCTGCTCTATCCTTTTCAAGGCCTGGCGCTGAATCTGCTCGTCCTGCGTTTTTAGCGCGACCTGCACCTGCGTCAACAGTCCCGCCAAGGGTGTTCTAAGCTCGTGGGAAGCGTCCGCGGTAAAGCGGCGCTCATGTTCAAAGGCTTTCTCAAGCTGGCCGAAAAGACTGTTCAGCGCGTTGACCATCGGCACCAGCTCGTTCGGGAGATTGTCGACCGATAAAGGCTTGAGGTAGCTGACTTCCCGCTGCGCCAGCGCTTTTTGCAACTGGCTCATCGGCGTCAATGCATTCCCGATGATAAACCATATCACCAGGCCCAGCACGGGCATCCCGACGAGGAACTGCGTGACCAGTTGCTCGGAAATTTCATCCGTCAATTGGGTACGAATCGCTTCCTGTTGACCGACATGGATTACATAATCGCCCGCCTTATTCGATACGCTGAAAACATGCCACAAGCTGCCTTCGCTTTGCACTTCGCTGAACCCCTCCTTGGCAAAAGTAAACGGAACCTGGGGAGCGCTTTCGGAACGCAACAGCAAGCCTTTATCTTTAGACCACAACTGAAAAGCGACCTTTCTTTCGTACTTCAGGCGAAGCGCCTCATCCTTCAGGGAATCGTTGAACACATGCCATACCATTCCTCCCTGCTCGGCATCCTTGAAGCCGTCCGCCAATAAGCCCGGCTTCTTTCCGGAATTCAACAGCAGCCCCTTTTCTTCCGACCATAACTGATAAGCCAGTTTTCGTTGATAAGTTTCCGCAGTATTGATGCCTTCACTGCCTGGGTCCAGACGCCCCTGCCGCCAGTAATCGGGCAACGAACCATCCAGCAACAGGCTGTCGACAAAAGCCAGCAGGACTTTACCCGACTGAGCCAATTCCGCATCGAACAATTCGGCAACTTCGTCGCGCGTCGCTTTATAACTTGAGTAGGCGGTAACGCCCCAGATCATCATCGTTGCCGACAACAGCGATACCAGCAGTAATTGCCTTAAAGAATAATTCATCACCCTTCTTCGGCGTCAATAATGTATCCAACTCCTCTGACCGTCCGAATCAAGGCCGGATCGAGCTTTTTCCTGAGGTAATGAATATGCACTTCGACCGTATTGCTTTCGATATCGGAATCCCATGAATACAAGCTCTCCTCCAGGCGCGCCCGCGAGACGACGCGGCCGATGTTGCCCATCAGAAAACTCAGGATTTCGAATTCTTTTTGCGACAGATCGACCCTTTCGTCGTTATATGTCACGATATGCCCGGCAGGGTCCAGAACCAGCTCCTTATGCACGATAGTCGGCGTGCTGCGGCCTTCATGCCGCCGGGCCAGGGCGCGTAAGCGAGCGCAGACTTCGGTCAGATCGAAGGGTTTGATCACAAAATCGTCCGCGCCGCTATCAAGCCCTGTCACTCTGTCGGAAATGGTGTCGCGGGCAGTCAATACCATAACCGGCGTCTCATCCTTGCGGGAGCGCAATTCACGCAATAGCTCCATGCCGTCTATATCCGGCAACCCCAAATCCAGCACAATCAGCTCATAAAGGTTATTTTTCAGCGCTTCTTCGGCAAGCTTGCCGGTAGTAAACCAGTCGACTGCGTAGCCTTCCATTTTCAGGCCGGCCGACAGTCCTTCTCCGAGGATTTCATCGTCCTCAACTAATAAAAGTCTCATGCAATTTCTCTATCTCATTCAAATAAAGGCGCGCGGAATCGATAAAAAAATCGATCCGCTCGTCTGTTTACGATTGCGGAGGCACATAACCTTCCGGCATCTCGTTATTTCCCTCGAACAAAAACTTGTCCCTTTCCTGCGCCAGAAAAGCCTTGGCTTTCGGATCAAAGCTGGCCAACCGGTATTCATTGATCAACATCGTCTGCTTGGCGATCCATTCCTGCCAGGCCCTTTTCGATATTTTTTCGTAGATTTCCTGCCCTTTGGGTCCGGGAAACGGCGGCTCGTCGAAGCCCTCCAACTCCATGCCCAACTTTGTGCATTTAACCAGTCTTGCCATGTTTATCCTCGTGGTTTTGATAGTGTTTCAACAACAGTTTGATTGGCGCCGCCAAGCCCAAGCGGTCAATAGACTCGATCCGATGCCAGCTCGCCCCCCCCGGTTCTTCGACTCTATCGACCCTGTCGTCAGCGTCAGTCAGAATCACCAGCGGGGTAAAATCGAGATGATAATGTGAGAACGTATGACGCCGCCTGTCCATCACAAACTGCTCAATGATCGATATATTACGATCCCGGCACCAGACCAAGGCCTGCTCATAATTTGCAAATTCAGGTAGACACCACAAACCGCCCCAAATTCCGACAGGCGGACGTTTTTCAAGAAAAATTTGCTGCTTTGTATTGGCGAGCAACAAAAATGCCCGCTCTTTAACCGGCAAGGTTTTGGGCGGTTTCGGCTCCGGAAAATCGGCAGCCCGTCCTGCCTTGAAAGCCAGGCAATCGGCGCTCAAAGGACACAAATCGCAGGCGGGGCGTCCGCGCGCACAGACCGTCGCGCCCAGATCCATGATCGCTTGCGTATAATCCGCCGCACGATGCGCAGGCGTCAGCGTCCGGCTAAGCTCCCATAACCGCTTGTTCACTTTCGCTTCGCCGGTCCAGCCCGGTATGGCGTGATAACGCGCCAATACCCGCCGCACATTGCCGTCCAGAATCGGATGGCTGCGGTTATAGGCAATGCTCATGATCGCGCCGGCGGTCGACAAACCGATGCCGGGCAATTGCTGAAGCTCTTCGAGCGTATCGGGGAAACGCCCCATTTCTGCAATTTTCAGTGCGGTTTTATGCAAATTGCGCGCTCGCGCATAATAGCCCAATCCCGACCAGTACCGTAATACCTCATCAACGCTCGCTCCCGCCAATGATTCAACGGTCGGGAATCTGGCCGTGAACGCGTTAAAATAAGGGATGACGGTGGCGACTTGCGTTTGCTGCAACATTGTCTCGGAAATCCATACCCGATAAGGCGACTTGTCCTGCTGCCAGGGCAAATCCTTGCGCCCGTACCGGTCAAACCAGGCCAGGACACGCTCGTCAAACGTTGAAAGGGGCATAGAGGAACGCCTATCGGTTAACCGAACTAGAACAATTTATCCAGCAAATCACCGACGCCGGGCCCTAGTTTTTTATCCAGTTTTTCTTTCAATTTGTCTATTTTATCCTTGTTTTTATCAAGTAATTTGTCAATTTTGGCCTTGTTCTTTTCGGTCAGCAAAGCCGCCGTATCCAGCCGGTAGCCGGGATCCGTCAGCGTTCCGTTCATATTGACCACAACCGGCGTGCTGTGGAATTTTTCCGGTTCCGTTGCCGTCGCCTGCGCTTTCACGAGGTTGGCGACAAAGCGATAATCGACCGCACCGGTGTCGACATGGGTGAGGCCGCTGCCGGTGATTCGAAATCGGGGCGATTTGACCAAAAGATCCTCGCTGCGTATTACGCTTTCGGCCAATATCCCTGTACCGGATATTTCGGAAAATCCAAGCCCGCTGCCCGCATCCGCGGTCAGCGGGACCTTATTGAGCAGATCGATCCCCTGGTTGATGATTTTTAGAAACTTCACATCCCTGATTGAACCGTCTTTCACCCCGAAAGCCAGGTTTCCCTTCAGTCCTTGCCTGATCTGCTTAGGATCATTCCCCTGCCCGCGCAACGCCGCCGAACCGGTCAGCACACCGCTCATGGCAATTTTACTCCCGATTACCTTAAGAATGGCTTCAATATCGACATGTTCGACTTTTTCAGTCAATGCCATCGTCGTGCCGCTGCCTTTGGCATTGAAGTCGACGCTGCCTGAATAGCCGCCCCGATAAAACCGGCTGATCTCCTGCCGGGTTTGTACGGCACCGTCCTTGGCATTCAACTTCAAATGCAAATCGTCGGCGGTAATTCCGCTCATCTTCAGATGCTGCAAATGGAGTTCGCCTTGCGCATCCAGTTTCCGCAACCGCTCCACCGGCAGCTTAGAAAGAGCAACCGCGATAGCCGCGGACGGGCTGACCAGTTTGTTTTTATTTTTTGCACTCGGCGGCAAATAGCGGCCGATATCGACCGCATCGCCGGCCAAATTGAAACGAATCGACGGCGCTTCCCGCCCCTCGATACGCGCATCGCCTTGCAGTAAAGTATCGTCCAATTTGCAGCGCAATGCGCTGATAGAGAGCGTATTTTTCACAGCCTGCAGATTGAAACCGGCCTGCAAACGACTGAATACGCTCGAGTCCTGAAATTTGGGCGCCGCTATTTCGAAACGCTGCATCAACTCGGCGGGATTGAATTCCGCAATGTCGATGCGTGCATCGACATCCGCCTCGCTAAATAAATTGACTGCGGTCAGACTGGAGGCAATGGACAATTTGCCGGACTGCATTTGCAGTTTGGGAACCTGGATTTTTTGCGCATCATTTTCGAAGAGAATTTCCGGCGCAGCAACCATCGCCGTTAGGGTTTTACCCGGAAGCGCCTTCCCTTCCCGCGTCCACTTCAGCTCGGTATCGGCAAAATTCGCCCTAGCGAAATCCTGCCTGCTCATCGCTCGGGTTTTCAAGTCAAACCGGTCTTGATAGCCGGATTCCGGCTTGATGACCGAGAATTGCAACGCCACGTCAGTAAATCGCTCCCAATGAAAAGGGCCGAGATCCAGGTTGATATTGTCGACGTCCAAACGCTTGCCGGCTTGCCGGTCATCCCACGTAATCTTAGTGTCTTTCAGCGATATGCCGCCGATTTCGAAGAGCTGTAATCCTTCTTTTTCCGGAGTACGTTGGAGGCTCGGCGGAGGAATGCCGGAAGCAGGCGGTATCGCCTTCGCCCCGCTTTTTCTAAAAAGATCGCTCCAATTATCCAAACCTTCCTGGGTGCGGATCAAATTCAGCCGCAAACCTTTTAAGTCGATGCGGTTGATTTCAAGCCTCTTGTCGAGCAACGGCCACACGCTTACCCGCACCTCGCCCTGCTCGATGCCGAGGAAGTCCGCCGCCTGAAAACCCGGAACATTTTTTATCCGAATCCGCTCGGACGAGATCCCTAACGATGGAAAGACAGACAAGTGCAAATCGCCGTCGAACACCACTTCGCGCCCGATTTTTTGCTGGATCATCCCGGCTATCCGCGGTTTGAACTGATTCGGATCGATGACAAACGGCAGGATGCCAACCACAACGGCGAGCAGTAAAATAAAGATACCCGAAATGACAGCAAACACTTTCAGCGTTTTCCTCATAACTCTCTCCTTGCGATAAAATATGTCGTGAAGGCCGAACATGGAATATGATTAGCGCCTGATCGCTGCGATCCGGGCAAGCCTCGGGGGCAGCATAGCAAAATAACAATGAAAACGGGGTGAGACGATGTTATATCTAGCAAAATTCGCCGGAGTGGCAATTCTGGTCTGGTTTTATTTAACCGCGAAAGAAAAAGGGCAACCAACGTTGCAATGGGCAGTGATCGGACTGATCGGCTACTGGCTGACCTGGTGGCTGGTCAAATTATCGGTACTGCATCCGCTCGGCGACATGCTGGCCAAGAGTCCGACGTCATTATTCCTGGTGACGCAAATTCCGGCAATTGCAGGAATTATCGTATGCTTTTTCATCCGCAAGAAGTTGATCGCGAATGCCGCAAAAGAAACCGCTTCAGGAAACGATAACTGATACCGATCAAACGCTCTTGCAAATCAGGCGCATTGCAATAACGCAATGCGCCCAAATCCCTGCCTCTGTGACAGTCTTTCAAAAGTTATTATAACTTTTCGGCGTTTTTATCCAGATATTCCGCAACGCCTGTAGGGCTGGCATTCATACCCGCATCGCCCTTGTTCCAGCCGGCCGGGCAAACTTCGCCGTGCTCTTCGTGGAATTGCAGCGCATCGACCATACGAATCAGCTCATCCATGTTACGGCCCAACGGCAAATCGTTAACCACTTGATGACGCACGACGCCGTTGCGGTCGATCAGGAAAGAACCGCGATAAGCTACCGCAGGCGCTGCCGCTTCGACATCGTAATCCTTGCAGATACTGTGAGCGATATCGGCCGCCATCGTGTAACGAACCGGACCAATGCCACCCTTGCTGACCGGTGTATTGCGCCAGGCGTTGTGCGTAAAATGCGAATCGATGGAAACAGCGATCACTTCCACATTGCGGCTTTTGAATTCGTCGATACGGTGATCCAAAGCGATCAATTCGCTGGGGCAGACAAACGTAAAGTCTAACGGATAGAAGACAATAACGGCATACTTGCCCCGAGTCGCTTCGGAAAAGTTGAAGGAATCAACGATTTGACCATCTCCCAATACAGCGGGAACAGTGAAATCCGGTGCTTGTTTACCAACTAAAACGCTCATCGTTTTTCTCCAAGATAGTTATAAAAAGCAAAGAGTTATCAGATCAAGATTAGCCACGCAAGCGTGGAATCCCTGCATTCTACACCAAAACGGTCGGAATTTATTATTTTTTCAATGGCTGCATTTTCATCAAACTGTCATTTTTTTCTTGCATTTGTCAGAACTTTAGGCATAATTTGTAATCATTGGATTACAAATATAGTAGCTGTTCTCTTTCAATAAATATAACCTTAAGCTGCTATGTTTATAGGCAACCTAGCTTTACCGCTATTAAATTGATGTCGTTTTTGTAAGGGGTCTCTTCCATGGCAAAAAATAAACATATTACCGAACCGGACGTGTTCGGTTATCAAGTACGCATTGTCCGTCGCGGCAAAGAAAGCAGCCGTTATTTTTCTCATAAATTATGGGGAAATAAAGCCAAATCTTTGCAAGCAGCGATTCTCTGGCGCGACCAAATGCTGGTTGTGCTGAAAGGCAGTAAAACCCGCTTTTTAAAGCCGCCAAAGAATAAAACCACAACCGGCGTCACGGGCGTATCCAAAACGATCAAATACGATCACCGCAAGGATAAAAGCTACCTTTGCTATACCGTATTTTGGGTTCATAACGGTAAATCCAAAAACAAAACCTTCCAGGTCGGCAATGTCGCGAAGATCACGGCGGACGATGAACTGCATGCATTCCGCACCGCACGCTTGTTCAGAAGCTGCTATGAATATGCGATCGACAATGATCTGGAATTTGACGAAAGCAAATTTGCAGGCTGGAAGAAAAAGCGCCTCTATGAGGATGATGCCTTGCGTGCTGTGGCATAGAGCAGGCACTTGAACTGACCGTCAGCCTTTATATAGCGTCAAGCCTTATCCGCTTGGCCTATTGTGATTTCAATTCGAAAGCCATGGACGGCTGCTTCGATAGCGGCCCTTCGCTTTACTTGATTTACCGCAAGCCCCACACACGGGGTCATTTTCAACCCCGCCCTTAACTTTTTAAATTCCGCTTGGCCGTCAGCTTTCTCTCGGCAAGGCGGGGCTAGAGTTGTCTACCGCTTTCCTTAAGATTTGGTAAGCTGATATCTATCACGGTCTGGCATAACCGTAAAAATCCAGATACCAGCGCACAAAATGCCCCACCCCTTCATCCAGGGACGTACTCGGTTTATAGCCAAAATCACGCACCAAATCGCTCACGTCGGCATAGGTATCCGGGACATCGCCGGGTTGCATCGGCAATAAGTTTTTAATCGCGGTTTTGCCAAGATATTTTTCGAGCGTTTCGATAAAGGTCAGCAAAGGTACCGGCTGATTACAGCCGATATTATAAACTCTGTAAGGCGCCAGGCTGCTGCCGGGGTCAGGATTGTCTCCCGCCCATCCGCTATTCGGTTGAGCCGGCCGATCAAGCACTTTGATGATGCCGTCGACGATATCGTCAATATAGGTAAAATCACGCCGATGGTTGCCGAAGTTGAACACATCTATCGGCTTTCCTTCCAGAATATTGCGCGCAAAGATAAACGGCGACATGTCCGGCCGCCCCCAGGGCCCGTAAACGGTAAAAAATCGCAATCCGGTGGTCGGAAGCCGAAAGAGATGGCTGTAACTATGCGCCATCAATTCATTTGCTTTTTTGCTGGCCGCATACAGGGACACCGGATGGTCGACATTATCATGCACGGAAAACGGCATTCGAGTGTTTGCGCCATAGACCGAACTCGACGAGGCATAAACCAGATGCTCTACCGCATGATGCCGGCAACCTTCCAGAACATTCATGAATCCTTGAAAATTTGAGTTAACATAGGCATGAGGATTGATTAGCGAGTATCTGACGCCGGCCTGAGCGGCAAGATTCACGACCCGCTGGACACTTTCGTTTCGAAACAGCGCATCAAGAGCCGAATCATCGGCTATGTCCAACTTAATAAACTTGAATTGTCGATGGTCGGCCAGTAACCGCAGTCGCGCCGTTTTTAAAGTGACCTCGTAATAATCGTTCAAATTATCGATGCCGACGACCTCATCGCCTCGCTCCAGCAGTTTGCTGCATAATCTTGCGCCGATAAAACCGGCCGCTCCCGTAACCAGAATTTTCAAAGATAGTTTCCTTTAGCCTCGTGCAAATTGAATGATTTTCTACTAACTTTGTCCTAAATTAAACTATCGCAAACGGATCAATACGGATCTTCTTCCCTAACTTGTTCATATTATAATACGGCATGCTTCATAGCGACCTTAATTACCAAGCCTCATTTTAACTTTCAAAAATATGACTATCAAGGTAAAAACCTTTACTGCTGTCGCCGCATCCTTGTTGAGCGCATGCTCTACTCAGCCTGCTCAGCGCCCGGATATTGCCACCATACAACCTGAACCTAAACCTCGGATTCAGGAAGAACAATTACCCCCCGGTTATGATGCCTCCAGCAATCCTCCGCTGTCGATCACCAAAGGGGGCAAGGCTCTGAAATTGGTCAGAATCATGGACGGCGGCATCTGCAAGAATGAACTGCAGGGCGCCAGCGGTTCTTTTTTGGTTTATGCCGACTTGCAGGATATCGAACGCATCAAACGGGAAAAACCGAAAGAAATTTTCAAGAGCTTTGAAAATAAGATACAAAATTTTTCTTCCGAAATTTTGGAGAAGGCTATCGACCAGACCAATTTATCTGTCGACCCTTTTTCTTTAGGCGACGATGTAATGCAGGAAAAATTGGCCGCGCAATTAACAAACAACTTCCGCACTGCCGCCGCACGGCCCTTGGCCGTTTTCACCCGCGAAACGACATTGACAATCGATATTACGCCGTTTCCTCCCTCGCTCGTTTTCTATCAGAAAGGCTGTGATATCAGTCGCTTTAACCCTTAACTCGAGACCGAAAAAAATCAATTCATTGAATGTTCTCGGCATTTATCGCGTATCAAATCAATTTTACCGCTATTGCCTGACCGATCGATTTCTAGACTGATCCACAGGTATTTTCTTTGATCTGTGCAAACCTTTCGATATACACATCACAATAAAAACGCAGAGACTACCTAACAAATTAATTATCACCATTAATTTCATGAACATGACATGTCCTTCCATCAAATAATTTCAATATGATTCTTTGCGTTTAAGGCTCACAAATACGAGAGCGGACTACGCTGAAAAAGGTTTCCGTGCCTATAAGCTCTGAACCTCTTTTTATATTGAAACTTTAGTTCAAAGTTGATCTTTGCACATCTTTTGTAACTAATAAACAATGGTTTTTGTGAAAAGTTTCATAATTTTTTTCCTTTAGCCTATTGCTATTATATTTTTTTTAATAGTCAAGGCTTTAATCATGCTCCTAACACTGCCGGCAATCCTCATGATTACTGCAATGATAGGATGCATAATTTCTTCCGGATATTAATTGGTTTACAATCTTTTTATTCTTTTTCACTAGACAGGAGTTTCAGTCATGGGCTGGCGCGAACGCAAACACGAAGAAACATATGCTGACAGCGAGGTTGAAGAACGGCTGAAGGAAGAGCTGCCGCACTGGTATCTAGAAAACGGCTGGATACGGCGCAAATACAAAACCAGCGGCTGGAAAGGCACACTAATGGTGGTCAACACGGTCGGGCACTTGGCAGAAGCCGCTTTCCATCATCCCGACTTAACCGTTTCCTATGCTTTTGTGATCGTCAAGTTGATGAATCACGCCGCCAAAGGCATTACCAATAAAGACTTTGAACTGGCGCGTAAGATAGAGGATGTGGTTATGTGGCAGCCCGGCAAAGAAGGCGGCGCCCTGGAAGGAACACCGGACGATCCGCGGTTTAAATATATTAAATACGATTGATACGGCGCGATGCGTATCTTTCTTAAGGATGCATACTACAGGCTTACGATGATTCGTAAGCCTGTAGCTGTGTGAACAAATTACAGCGAATTGACTGAATTTAAATCCTGGAACGCCTGCTGCAGGCGGGCAACCATGCCGAGTTCGCCTTCCCGTTGCCAAACGCGCGGATCGTAGTACTTCTTGTTCGGTTTGTCATCGCCTTCCGGGTTGCCGATCTGACCTTGCAGATAACCTTCATTTTTCTTGTAAAAATTCATGATGGCTTCCCAGGTCGCCCATTGAGTATCGGTATCGATATTCATCTTGACGACGCCATAGCTGATCGACTCCTCAATCTCTTCCGGAGTTGAACCTGAACCGCCGTGGAAAACGAAGTTCAAAGTTTTGGCCGGCAGATTGAATTTATCGGACACATATTTTTGCGAGTTATCCAGAATCTTCGGAGTCAACTTGACGTTACCTGGTTTATACACGCCG
This sequence comes from Methylomicrobium sp., assembly GCA_051061095.1. Taxonomy (GTDB): domain Bacteria; phylum Pseudomonadota; class Gammaproteobacteria; order Methylococcales; family Methylomonadaceae; genus Methylomicrobium. The sequence goes on from JBPFEE010000041.1 coordinate 69,755, forward strand.
TGCACGTTACCGAACGAAGCCGCGATAGTAAAGCGATGGCTGATCTTGCTCAAATGTTCATAGGCATAGGCAACATCTTCCGGTTGCGTATACAACATTGAATGATCCAGGCCGGAGTTATCCACACCGTCTTCCTCACCACCGGTCACACCCAGTTCGATTTCCAGAGTCATGCCCATTTTGGACATACGCTTCAGATATTCACCGCAAATCTCGATGTTTTCTTTCAGGCTTTCTTCAGAAAGGTCCAGCATGTGCGAGCTGAACAAAGGTTTGCCCGTTTCCGCAAAGTGTTTTTCGCCGGCTTCCAACAAACCGTCAATCCATGGGAGCAGCTTTTTCGCCGCATGGTCGGTATGCAAAATGACAGGCACGCCGTAATGCTCGGCCATCAAATGAACATGTTTTGCGCCGGAAATCGCACCCAAAATAGCTGTTTTTTGACCTTCCAGCTTCAAGCCTTTGCCGGCAACGAAGGAGGCGCCGCCGTTTGAAAACTGCACGATCACCGCGGATTTGGCTTTCGCAGCCGCTTCCAGCACCGCATTGATCGAATCGGTGTTGATCACGTTGACCGCTGGCAATGCAAATTTATTTTCTTTGCAGATTGCGAACACTTTCTGCACATCTTCCCCGGTCACGACGCCGGGTTTAATTACATCTAGGATTTTTTTTGACATATTGGAATATTAGGATAGATAGGCTAGGTGCGAGCACCACGTCACATTTTTCGTAGGCTTTGAATCCTCGGCATCGGCCAAGCCGATGCCGAGGATTTTATATGCTTATGCTTCCGCAGTTTCCGGCTGGTTTTCCAGCTCGGCGAGGCGCTTGGCCAACAGGTCTTCCAGCGATACCAGAGCCTTTTCGAAGCCGATGATGCCTTCGGACAGCTTGTCCGTCGCCATGCGGTTTTCTTCGTGCATGCGATCGAAAGTCGCGCGATCCATTGTAATTTTTTCGATTGGCGCGCCCGCGGCTGTCGCAGGGTCCAGTTTACGCGGCAGTTCACCTTCAGTCGATTGCAGTTCGGCCAGTAAAGACGGCGCAATGGTCAACAGGTCGCAACCGGCCAATTCGGTGATTTCACCGACATTCCGGAAACTCGCGCCCATGACTTCAGTCTTGTAACCGAATTTTTTGTAATAGTTGTAGATCGAGGTCACGGAGACGACGCCCGGATCTTCAGCTGGCTCATAGGAATCGCGGCCGGTATCTTTTTTATACCAGTCGAGAATACGGCCCACAAACGGTGAAATCAGAGTAATGCCGTTTTCGGCGCAAGCGATTGCTTGATGAATGCCGAACAACAAAGTCAGGTTGCAATGAATGCCTTCTTTTTCAAGAACTGCCGCCGCCTGAATACCTTCCCAAGTTGAAGCGATTTTGATCAGCACGCGCTCTTTCGAAATGCCGGCGGCTTCATATTGCGCGATAATTTCGCGGCCTTTGGCGATGGTTGCTTCGGTATCATAAGACAAACGCGCATCGACTTCGGTTGAAACACGGCCTGGGATGATTTCGAGAATTTTCAATCCGAAGGAAACCGCCAGACGGTCGAACGCCAGATTCGCAACCAAAGCAGGAGCCGCACCGCGGCCTAAAGTATCGCGCGCACCTTTCAAGGTATCGTCAACGATGCTTTGATATTGGGGCATTTGCGCCGCCGCAGTAATCAGCGAAGGATTGGTGGTCGCATCGCGAGGTTTGAAAGTTTCGATTGCCTGGATGTCACCGGTATCAGCGACGACAACGGTCATTTCCCGAAGTTGTTCTAGTAAATTCTTAGCCATAATATGCACCTTATAAATTTATAATTAAAATAACAAATGCCTTCCACATATTATCACAACTCCTATCTATACAAAACCACTGAATTAGTCAAACGGGGCACCGGTTTTCAGCAGCTGTCAAGATTATCGTCAGACGGTTTTATTGTGAAAAGGCAAAAAAATTTGCGGCGCCTCGCTTTACCGGCTTCGATACATAAAGCGATTGAAGAAACGAGAAATTTTAATGGATGGATTACCAAAGCGACATGCACCGCAATAGCAATATCGGCTCATCGAATCATACGGACTCAATGATATATTTAAAGACAAGCAATGGAGAACTTAGTTCTAACTACTCCCCATGTTCTATGCGTAACTCCGCCTATGACTACCATCGGGCGGGGGATAGGCCTGTACTCGCCTCAGGCGAACACAGGCTCAAAGCATCTACATCCCGAATTATGCCGTTTGCCGCAGGTATTTTTCGACACCTGTCGGCTTTCTGGCGTCTGCTGTTTTTTTCGCCGTCGCCTGATGTTCATTGATATATTTTGAAACCCGGGTAGCCTTCACTTTCTTTGACTTAGCCGCATCATTTTCCAACGCTTTTTCAGCAGGAATGAATTCCCCTTCCAAACATATCTCGACCGGGACGGCAGCTCGACCGATTATCTCGCTTACCGGATCGTTTTGTCGGCCCAGATATTTGGCAACCCCCGTCAAATCAGACGGCTTTTTTGACGTTACGGCCGCGCCGCTGACCGTTTGCGGATGTTTAGCAAGATACTTCGTCACTCCGCTGATTTTAGCCGGCGTGTATGGAACTGATAACCTTTGTCTGATCAAATATTTAGCAACACCTGAAAATGCCGGCTTAGTTTTAGCTATTTGATCTTGCGCTTCCAGATATTTGGAAACTCCGCTCACGACCGGTTTCGGTATATAGACGCGGCTCTTCGTCAAGTATTTGGCGACGCCGCTTTGACGCGGTTTCAGACTGTCCCGAACAACTTGCTGAGCAATGTATTTGGCAACTTTGCTGACGGCCGGTTTTTGGCTCTCTATTTTCGCTTTTTCCTGAAAATATCGTCCGACCCTGGTTTCCGCAGGCGTCTCCTGAACTTCTACAGATTGCGCCTCTTCTACCACCCCTTCCTGCTGAACCGCCAGTGCAGCAGCTTTCTCAGACGCGATACGCGCTTCCTCTTCCCGATAACGCTCGATCAGCTTCTGTGCGTCGATCTTTCTTTGCAGCAAATCCTGTTCGGCTTGATATTTCGCCACGCCTGTCAGGGCGGCGAGCTTCGCTTCGGCAATTTCCTGACGGGTAATATATCTGCCGACAGTAGTGCGCTTGGGCAAATATTTGGTATTGATGATTTGTTTCGCGACGTATTTGGCGACGCCGCTGGCGGAGGTACCGCCCTCGAACCGCGCCAGATATTTGCTGACGCCCGTCACCTGAGTCACTTCCCGGCCTTTGATCGACTGTACGACCAAATATTTACCGACACCGGTAATCGGCTGGGAGTTATTTTTTTTCAAATACTTGGATACACCCGAGTCTACGGGCCGGGCGCTAAGATAGCGCGCCACGCCGGTATTTGCCGGGACAATCGGCATCTTTTCGGCTGCTCCGGAAGATTGTTCGTAAACATCCCCGGAGTGGGTCAAAGTTTGCTGTTTTTTTGTTCCTGTTTTGGATCGCTTACCGAAGGGATACAATCCCTCGACCAAGCTGATCAAGTAAGCCTGATCCATCCATTACCCCCGGTCGCGTAAATATTTTTCAACGCGGGAAGCCGGCTTTGACGAAGCACCTTCGGAAGAAGGCTTCTGGCTTGCCATGTACTTGGCAACGCCGGTCAAAGGCGCAGAAGCCGCGACGGATTTCACTTGTTGCTCCAGATATCTGGATACGCCGGTTCCTGCTTTGCGATTCAGGTATTTCGCTACGCCGGTCGCGCCGCCGGCGGCAGGGCGAGATTGGCCTTGCGCCGCAGAACCCTCAGGTTGCGCCTGTTTCTTGAAGAAAATCACACCGACGAATGCCAGCACCGCCAGTCCGATCAAATAAATGAAATTGGACTCTTCTTTTTTTACAGCAGGAGCGGCTGCCGCGCTTTCGGCGGATGCCTCGGAAGAAGGCGCAGAAGGTGCCGCAGAAGAATGTTTATAGCTAGGATCCGAATAAACAACCTTGGGTTGAAAATCGGCCGCAGGATATTGCGAATCTGCCGGTTTTGCACTGGCCGACGCAGCAGCAGGAGCTGAGGAGCCTTGGTGCTTGTACTCGCTATCCTGATAAAGCACTTTCGGTTGAAAATCAGATGCAGGATATTGCGAATCCGCACCCGCAACAGAGCTGGCCAACAGTAAAGCCGCAAAAGCACCGTTTGTTATATTTATAATTTTCACGTTGTTCACCCTAATAAGTCGTAGTATGTGGAGCGAAATCCTGAACAATGGAATATGATTACCACGTGCAGGATCTCGTCAACTGACGGGAGGATCCTCTCATCCCGTCTTTTTTCAATTAAAGTACAGCTTCCACGTTCTTGACTACGTTTTCAACGGTGAAGCCAAACTCCTTGAAAAGTTGTCCTGCCGGCGCCGATTCACCGAAATGATCGATACCGACAACCTTGCCGTTGCTGCCGACATATCTCCACCAGCCTGAAGTGACACCGGCTTCGACCGCAACCCGTTTGGTAACGGCGGCAGGCAATACCGATTCACGGTATTCCTCGTCCTGAGCGTCAAAAATATTGGTAGACGGCATCGAAACGACACGAATCTTTTTGCCTTTCGCTTTGAGTTCGTCAGCCGCTTTCAACGCCAGCTCAACCTCGGAACCGGTCGCAATAATGATTGCATCCGGCTGGCCTTCGCTGTCGCTCAAGATATAGCCGCCGCGCGAAATCAATTTGATTTGCTCTTCGCTACGCGGAACATGCGGCAGATTTTGCCGTGAGAACACCAGAGTCGACGGGCCGTCTTTACGCTCGATTGCAGCGCGCCAGGACACTGCTGTCTCGACCGCATCGCACGGACGCCAGACATGCATGGTAGGAATCATCCGCAAAGTGGCGGTTTGCTCGATCGGCTGGTGGGTCGGACCGTCTTCGCCCAGACCGATAGAGTCATGGGTGAAAACGAAGATCGAACGGATCTTCATCAATGCGGCCATCCGCAGCGCATTACGCGCATACTCGGAGAACATCAGGAAGGTCGCGCCGAACGGAATCAGACCGCCGTGCAGGGCGATACCGTTCATGATCGCGGACATACCGAATTCGCGCACGCCGTAATTGACATAGTTCGCGTCAGGTTTGTTCGCGCGCATCGGCTTGTAACCAGTCCACTCGGTCATGTTCGAGCAGCCGAGGTCAGCCGAACCGCCGAAAATTTCCGGCAGCAATTTAGCGTAGCCTTCGATCGAAGCCAAAGACGACAACCGGGTCGCAGTGGTTTTAGCTTGGGCATTGACCGAGGCGACAAAGCTGTCCGCGTCTGCTTGCCAATTGGCAGGCAGATCGCCGTTCATCCGGCGCTCGAATTCGACCGCCAGTTCAGGATAAGCGGCTTTATAGGCAGCAAATGCCTCTCCCCACGATTTTTCCGCGGCAGCGCCTTTGGCTTTCGCATCCCAACCCGCGTACACATCGGCAGGCACTTCGAAAGGACCGTGATCCCAACCCAAAGCGGCCTTGGTCAAATTGATTTCTTCTTCGCCTAACGGCGCACCGTGGCAGGCATGGCTGCCGGCTTTGTTCGGCGCACCGAAACCGATCGTGGTTTTGCAGCAAATCAAAGTCGGCTTGTCGGTCATTGCCTTTGCAAACTCGATCGCTTTATTGATCGCTTCCGAATCATGGCCGTCGACGTCCGGAATCACATGCCAGCCATAAGCTTCGAAACGTTTCGGGGTATTATCGGTAAACCAGCCTTCGACGTGGCCGTCGATCGAAATACCGTTGTCGTCCCAAAAGGCGATCAGATTGCCCAGGCCCAGAGTGCCCGCCAGCGAGCAAGCCTCGTGGGAGATGCCTTCCATCAGGCAGCCGTCACCTAAAAACACATAGGTCTTGTGATCGACGATTTTGTGACCGTCTTTATTGAAATGCGCAGCCAACGCTTTTTCGGCAATCGCCATGCCGACCGCATTGGTAATACCTTGGCCCAGAGGGCCGGTCGTGGTTTCCACACCCGGCGCATAACCGTATTCCGGATGGCCCGGGGTTTTTGAGTGCAACTGACGGAACTGTTTCAGTTCTTCGATCGGCAAATCGTAACCGGTCAGGTGCAGCAGGGAATAAATCAGCATTGAGCCGTGGCCGTTCGACAGCACAAACCGATCGCGGTTTGGCCATTTCGGATTGACCGGATTGTGGCGCATATGATCGTTCCACAATACCTCGGCGATATCCGCCATACCCATCGGGGCGCCTGGATGGCCCGAATTTGCTTTTTGTACAGCATCCATGCTCAAAGCGCGAATGGCGTTAGCTAAAACACGGCGCGAAGCCATAGTCTTCTCCTTCGTTGGTAAATTATGTTGAGTTAATCAGCCTATTCAGCGGTCACTTGATTTCGTCGCCAAACACATGAGAAAAGAACGGGCAGCCTTGGCCGCCCGTTTTTGTTCACGCTATTCTAGGTTAGCGTGCCTCGATCTCATGACTTCTTCCGGGATCCCTTTCTCATGGATGATATGAGAAATGGTCGATTCCAGGAAAAAGAGGGTCGACAGTTCGAAAACCGTACCCATCGGCATTCCGACCACTTTTCCGTATTGCTCGGCCTGACCGACTTGGAAAACCGCATCAGCCATGTCGCCTATCGTTGAGCTGCTCTTTGCCGAAATCAACACAATGTCCGCGCCGACTTTTTTCGCGCTTTTGGTGAAGGCTATCAGCTGCTCGGTTTCGCCCGAGCCTGAAATGATAATCAACAGGTCGCCGCTTTTGATGCTGGGAGTGACAATCTCACCCACAACGCTGACATCGTAACCGGCGTGCACCAGTCGCATCGCAAAAAAATTGCCGACAAGCTTGGAACGACCGGCGCCTGAAACAAATATACGCTTGGCATTGTCAAGCATCTGCGTCAAGCGTTGATCATAGGACGGATCGGTCGCCGACAGAATGCTCGAAATCTTGTCTATGATAAGTTGCTGATGCATCGTTATACAGCTTCAACCAATTCGCGGATTTCACGTGCAGCGTCAGCAGGGGATGGAGCGCCGTAGATCGCAGCGCCGACAACGATAATGTTTGCACCTGCTCTGACAACATCCTGTACGGTTGATGCCTTGATACCGCCGGCAACGGAAATTCTAACGTTCAAGCCCAATCTTGCGATATCGCTCAGGTCGCCGAATGGAGTGTGGCCTGCGGCTTGTGCATCCAGACCGGTATGTACGCCCATGATGTGAGCGCCCGCTTCCGCGCAAGCGCGTGCGCAAGCGACTTTGTCTTCCACGTTGATCAGGTCGATTTGAGCTTCAGCGCCGTGAGCGTTAGCCGCTTTGATCACGCCTTTGCAAGTTGCCAGACCGGATACGCCCAGCACGGTGCAGATGTCAGCGCCGGCTGCATAGAAAGGAGTCGCTTCGTATTCGCCGGCATCCATGGTTTTCAGGTCGACCAGCAACAGTTTGTCGGGGAATCTGGCGCGCAGGTCTTTAACCAGGTTAACACCGTTGTGTTTGATGCAAGGAGTGCCGATTTCGAAAATGTCGACATGAGGCGCAACAGTTTCTGCCAGCGCGATCGTTGCGTTATAATCCAGAGAATCTAATGCGATTTGAATTAATGGTTTTGCCATGTTATTTGCTCCAAAGGTTTGTTATTGTAGTAGGTGGTTACCTGTTTAATGCGAACGCTACTGTAAATTAGAAAGGGGAGTCATGTCAATGATCCTTGCTGAATACAGTATCGACGCCATCTTAAGGCCCTGTTAGCGCCTTCGAAAACAAGCCTATATTCAATTACTTACTCGCTAAAATTTGCCGATTTTAGTAAGTTTTGCCGCCTTTATTCCCTTGATCCTGACACGCGCGAAATTCGGCGTTTTTTGCCGTTTTCTCGATAGATGGACGACCTTCCCGAACGGCGCCAGCGCTTGAAAAGCAAGGCCTTTATCAATGCCTGCACAGATTTGCCGCTGGCCGTATTTTTTTCGGCTTGTCCCGTCGCCGCGAACAGGCTGGACAAGCGCCTGAAACTTGTGCCAAGCTTTCGCGGCACAAGCTAGTGCGCTCGCCTGATCTAAAGTGAGAAGTCGCGGCTGACCCTTGACTTGAACGATTAGAGACTCCGCAATCCCAAATTGCAGGAGAACAGCGCGCCAGCTCGAACTAATAATTTTGAACCCCGTCCACCCTTGACGGTAAAGAGATATAACCATGGAAACTTTCAGTAATATCCGCGCCATGATCATCGACATGGACGGCGTGCTCTGGCACGGGCCCGTGCCGCAGGCCGGCCTATGCGAGTTTTTCGCGATCCTGCGCGAGCTTGGCATCCGCTTCATCCTGGCGACCAACAATGCGAGCCAAACCCAGGATCAATATGTAAAAAAGCTTGCCGGCATGGGCGTGACCGTTTCGAAGAATGAAGTCCTGACTTCCGGCATGGCGACCGCCCTGCATCTTGCCGAACACCACGACCCGGCCTCGACCCGTGTGTTCGTGGTCGGCGAAGACGGCGCCTTGGGCCCCTTGCGCGAGCAGGGATTTATTCTGACCGACCTTTACGAACTTCCAACGCCTAAAACCCCCAGCGCCCAAGGCGCGGATATCGTCGTCTGCGGCAAGGACTCGACTTTGACCTGGGCCAAGCTGGCGACCGCCACCTTGAATATACGGGCCGGGGCCAAATTCGTCGGCACCAACGGGGACACGACGCTGCCGACCGAGTACGGCGTAACTCACGGCAACGGCGCAATTCTAGCCGCTCTGACCGCAGCGACCGGCGTCTCGCCGATAATCATAGGCAAACCCGAGCCGATCATGTACCGGCAAGCCATGAAACTTTTGGCTTCCGATCCGGCCGAAACGATCGCCATCGGCGACCGTCTGGAAACCGATATCCTCGGCGCGGTGCGCACGGGCATTCGCAGCCTGATGGTATTGACCGGCATATCGAGCGAGGACGATCTGCGCGCCTCCGCTTATCAACCGACCTGGCTTATGCCGGATATTATCGCCGTTACCGAAGCCTTGCGCCGCCAAGCCCTCTCACAGCCGGAGTTACAACCATGAAAAAATTCATCAATGACCTCGACAGCCTGCTTGAAGACAGCCTGAAGGGTTTTGCGAAGGCGCATGCGGACATCGTCGAACTGAACCTGCAGCCTCATTTCATCAAGCGCCTTCAGCCTGCCAAGCCCGGCAAAGTCGCGTTGATCTCCGGCGGCGGCTCCGGCCACGAACCGTTGCACAGCGGCTTTGTAGGACTTGGCATGCTCGATGCGGCGTGCCCAGGGCAAATCTTCACTTCGCCGACGCCGGATCAAATGCTGGCGGCGGCGCAAGCGGTCGATCATGGCGGCGGCGTACTGTTCATCGTGAAGAATTATGCCGGCGATGTGATGAATTTCGAAATCGGCGCCGAGATGTTCGCAGCGCCGAACGCGACCGTGCTGGTCGACGATGACGTGTCCCTGCCCAAAACGCACAGCATCGGGCGGCGCGGCGTGGCCGGCACCCTGATCGTCGAAAAAATGGTCGGCGCGGCGGCCGAAACGGGTGCCGATCTGGCCGCCTGCAAAGCGCTGGGCGACAAGGTCAACCAAGCGACCGCCTCGATCGGCGTCGCGTTGACCAGTTGCACGGTTCCCGCGCTCGGCAAACCGACCTTCGAACTCGGGGAGACGGAAATGGAAATGGGCGTCGGCATCCACGGCGAGCGCGGACGCGAAACGGTTCCGTTAAAAAGCGCCGGCGAAATCGTCGAGCAACTGGCACACGCGATCGACGAAGAACTGAAACCGCAGCCCGGCCAACCCGTGCTGCTGCATGTGAACGGCTTCGGCGGCACGCCTCTGATCGAACTGCATCTGCTCTATCATCTGGCCGCCCAGTACTGGGAGAAACGCGGCATCAAGATCGTCCGCTCGCTGGTCGGCAATTTCACGACCTCGCTCGACATGGCCGGCGCTTCGCTGACGCTGACGCTGCTGGACGACGAACTGATCCGTCTTTGGGACGCTCCGGTCAATACCGCGGCCTTACGTTGGGGCAGCTGAAGACTCGATCGCTTCCGCAATCGCCGAGATCATCAACTGCGCGGTTTTCGCCCCCGCATCGATATGGCCGAGCGTGCGCTCGCCGAGAAAAGAGGCCCGCCCCTTGGTCGCAAGCATATTGCGGGTCGCCTCTACACCGGTCTCGGCAGCGGTTATAATATCGGCCAGCACATCCTTCAAGCCCAGCGAAGCGGCGGCCGATTTTTGCAGGGTTTGCGCCGCCGGAATCAGCACATCGAGCATCGTTTTTTCGCCCGCCTCCGCCCTGCCCCGCAGCTTCACCGACTCGACGCCCTGCGCAAACGCGGCCGCGAAGGATTGAGAATCCACCGCTTTGTCGCGCAGCGCCTTGCTCATCGTCACGAACAAGGTCCCGTACAGCGAACCGGAGGCCCCGCCGACCGTCGACATCAAGGTCATCCCGATTTTCTGCAACGCGCCCACCCAATCCAACTGCCCGATCTCCGCGCTTTGCGCCTGGAGCGCATGGATGCCTCGCTGCAAATTGACCACATGATCGCCGTCGCCAATCGCCTGATCGAGCTGAGTCACTTCCGTGGCATTTTTATCGATCGTCTCGGCAACGGCCTGGATGAGTCGGGGCAAAATTTCGGGATTGATTTTCATACATGACCTCCGTGCAATAAGACTTTCTCGTCCTTCCGGTGCCGATGCTGTGCGCGTAAAATCGGCGGCATCGCGCAGCAGATCAAAAACGGCGGAGAGAGGATTTTAGTTTTCGATTAGAATAACGCCCATTTTGTTGCGCTGTCCACCAAGAACCGATGAAAAAGCCGCTGATTGATGTCGACGTCCTCTGTATCGGCCATGCCTCCTACGATCTCGTGTTCTCGGTCGATCATCATCCGGCCGCGGACGAAAAAACCTTTGCGACCGGCTTCATCGATTGCGGCGGCGGGCCTGCCGCGAACGCGGCGGTCATGGTCGCCAATTTAGGCTATCGAGCCGCTTTCGCCGGCTACCTCGGCGCGGACTTCTACGGCGACAAGCATCTGCAGGAACTGATCGATCATGGCGTCGACACCCGGCTGGTCGTGCGCGGCGCTGCTCCCACACCGATCTCGACAGTGCTCGTCAAACCGGACGGCAAACGGGCACTGATAAACTATAAAATCGGCACTTATCCCTTGGCCGCCGACACGCTGGATTTCAGTTGCTTCCATCCGAAAACGGTGCTGTTCGACGGCCACGAGTCGCATGTTTCTATCGCCTATTGCCAAAATCTGCGCACTCAAAATATCCCGACCGTGCTCGATGCCGGCTCGCTGCACGAAGGCACGCAAGCGTTGATGGGCCAGGTCAATTATCTGGTTTGCTCGGAAAAATTCGCGCTGCAGGTCGCAGGATCGGTCGAACTTGCGCTGAACCGATTGGCCGCAATCGCCCCGAACGTCGTGATTACGCTCAGCGAAAAGGGCCTGCACTGGCGCCGCGGAACCGAGCAAGGATTTATGCCGGCTTTCAAAGTCGCCGATGTTGATTCGACCGGCGCCGGCGACGCGTTTCATGGCGCTTTTGCAGCAGCGGTCGCTGACCGGATGGACTGGCAGGAAACCTTACGCTACGCCAGCGCCGCCGGCGCGCTGTGCTGCACGAAGATGGGCGCGCGCCCGGGCTTGCCGACGCGGGAAGAGCTCAGCCGCCTGCTCGCACAAAACAACCCGCCGTAGGGTACGCTGTGCGTACCTTTTCGGAATGTGGCGTGTAGCTGGGGCGCTGACAAAGGTACGCGCAGCGTACCCTACGGCGCAACAATTTTTACCATTCACTATCTCTTCCATCACCAGAAAACTAAATCATCATGAAAACAAGAGACAGACGCCAAGGCCTGATCGTAGTCAACACCGGCGAAGGCAAAGGCAAATCGTCCAGCGCGTTCGGGATGGCGTTTCGCGCCGCCGGCTGGGGCATGAAAGTCTGCGTGATCCAGTTCATCAAAGGCCAGTGGCAAACCGGCGAGCAAAAAGCCGCCCAGCATTTCGACAATATCGAATGGCATGCGCTCGGCGACGGCTTCACCTGGGATACTAAAAACCCGGAGCAGGACATCAAGACCAGCCGCGAGATCTGGGAGTTCAGTAAACAAAAAATACTGTCCGAAGAGTTCGACGTGGTCGTGCTGGACGAGATCAATTACTGCTGCGGCTATCAGTGGATCAGCGGCCAGGAAATTGCCGAATTCATCGCGCAGCACCGTCCGAGCTGGATGCATCTGATATTGACCGGCCGCAACGCGGCTCCCGAAGTGATTGCGATCGCCGACACGGTCACTGAAATGACCATGATCAAGCACGCCTATCAACGCGGGATCAAGGCTGAACAAGGGATCGAGTTCTGAGCCTCATTCTTTAGGAGGCGATACTTTACATTGCCGGAAAAGCCTAATTCGCTTAGAATTCGTAGGGAAGTTAACCGGGAAACCGGACTAAGCCTAACTGGGATAATTCATTAATAATAAATCAGAGGTGCCAAATGAGTGAAGAGAATGAAGAAAAAATGAGCGACGCTACCAAACTGATGTGGGCCGTCATCAGCGTCTTTGTGATCGGCTTTATCGTCGTCGGCGTCAGCAAGCAGGAATCGCCGCAGCAAGTCGAAGCGCAGTCGATGCTCAGAAACTATGTTGCGATCCAGCAAATGGCCAACCAGAAATGTCCGGCAGCTATTCTGAAAGAAACGGGCGAAGAGGTCTTCTTCCCTGCCGAAGATCCCCAAACCGACAAGGAAACCTATATCACCCTGAAATGGAAGGGCGAGAAAAAATTCAAGGAAGCCTCCTGCACTCTGCATGGCTCATTGGGCGGCATTTCCGAACTGGTCATCGACGGCAAGACCATCATCAAGAAAAAAATCTAACCGCGCGTTTTACGATTCCAGGAGCCATGTTCCGCATGGCTCCCACTTTCCCCAATCCCGTCCCGCATGAACTCAGCCGAGGAAAAGACTCGGCATCTCGTCTTTCAAAGCCACGCCCGACAGATTCCTTTATAAGGCTTCATAACTCAGATAGGCCAGCTTAGCAGCGGCGGCTTCATAAGACAGCCCGTCCGGCGGACGAATATTGGAGATGCAGTTGCGGTCCGCATCGGTCCTGCCGACTTGCGGCGCATAGGTCAAATAGACGCCCAGGCTGTCGGCCGCACTCAGGCCAGGACGCTCCCCAACTACGATCACAGACAGGCGCGCTTTCAACAGTGCTCCGATTTCATCCGCGAGCGCAACCCGCGCATCCGGCACCAGACAGGTCGGCCCATAAACCAATGACATACGATCAAAGGCGGCAATGATCGCTTTTAACAGACTCGCTCCGTGACGCTCCACCGCAATGGAAGACAAACCATTACTGATAATCAGTGCGGCATCGACAACCGGTTGAACACGCGACAACAGCATCTGCCGGCTTGCTGGGTCAAGGCGCCGCCCCAGATCGGGCCTTTGCAGATATTGCACCCTGTCCGCCACCGGCGTCGCCAGGCAAAGCGGCTCCAGACCCAATATTTCGACCGCTTCCGAAAAGCGCTCGATGTCCCAGGACTGGTGTATCGCATCCCGGGCAAAGGCGTGCGCGAGTTGAAAATCGAGCAAGGCCGCGGTCGGCAAGCTGCAGCCCGCATGGCCTTGCGCGATTCTCGCCTGGGTAAAACTGCGGAGCCTGTGCCAGGGATCGTTCATGCCGTTGTTTCCGAAAGTCCGCCGAAATCACTCAGCAGCCGCGTGGATTGACGGCCGTCCGTCAGGCTGTTGCGTCCGTCGAAAATGCCCATCCTGTTCAGCCAGTCTTCGAATTCCGGCGCCGGCCTGAGCCCCAGCACTTCGCGCAGATAGAGCGCATCGTGGAATGACGTGCTTTGATAGGCCAGCATGATGTCGTCCGCGCCCGGAATGCCCATGATGTAATTGCAGCCGGCGACCCCGAGCAGCGTCAGCAGAGTATCCATGTCGTTCTGGTCCGCCTCGGCATGATTGGTGTAACAGATGTCGCAGCCCATCGGCAATCCCAGCAGCTTGCCGCAGAAATGATCTTCGAGCCCGGCGCGGATGATCTGCTTGCCGTCATAGAGATACTCGGGACCGATGAAGCCGACGACCGTGTTGACCAAGAGCGGCGAAAACTCGCGCGCGACCGCGTAGGCCCGCGCCTCGCAGGTTTGCGCATCGACACCGTGATGCGCGTTCGCGGACAAGGCGCTGCCCTGCCCGGTTTCGAAATACATCAGATTGTTGCCGATACTGCCCCGGCCCAGCGCTTCGGCCATCGCCCTGGCTTCGCGCAGCATCGCCAGATCGACGCCGAAGCTGCGGTTCGCCGCCTCAGTGCCGGCGATCGACTGAAAGACCAGATCGACCGGCGCACCTCGCTGCATCAGTTCCATGCTGGTCGTCACATGCGCCAGCACGCACGCCTGCGTCGGGATCTGATGCCGGCTGATGATGTCGTCGAGCAGATTCAGCAACGTATGCACGTTCTGCAGATTATCGGTTGCCGGATTGATCCCGATCACCGCATCGCCGCTGCCGTACAGCAGTCCATCCAGAATCGAGGCCGCGATCCCGCGCGGATCGTCGGTCGGATGATTCGGCTGCAGGCGCGTCGCCAACCTTCCCGGCAAACCGAGCGTATTCCGGAAGCGGGTCACGACCCGGCAGCGGCGCGCGACCGCAATCAAATCCTGATTGCGCATAATCTTGCTGACCGCCGCCACCATCTCCGGCGTCAATCCCGAAGCCAATGTTCCCAAATCGCCCTTATTTGCTAACAGCCAGTCGCGAAATTCGCCGACCGTCAGCGACGCGACCGGCGCGAAGGCACCAGCGTCGTGCCGTTCCAGAATCAGCCGCGAGACTTCATCCTGTTCCGGCGCAATTAACGGTTCTTCAATAAACTGCCGCAAAGGGACATCGGCCAGCAATCGCTGCGCCACCACACGCTCAACCTCCGACTCCGCCGCCAGTCCGGCCAATTCATCCGCCGAACGCCGCGGAGACGCCTTCGCCAGCAAGGTTCGGAGATCCTTGAATTGAAACGTTTTGCCCTGTACGGTCGCGGAATAACTCATAATTGTTTATAAACGCGCCAGTCTGAGACGCAGGGCGTTGGCAATCACCGATACCGAGCTGAAGCTCATCGCCGCCGCGGCGATGATAGGGGACAACAGCAGGCCCCACATTGGGTAGAGTGCGCCGGCCGCGATAGGCACTCCCAAGATGTTGTAAATGAAGGCAAAGAAGAGATTCTGACGGATATTGCGCATGGTTGCCCTGCTTAGCCGAATCGCCCGCACAATGCCGCGCAGGTCGCCCTTCACCAGAGTTACCCCAGCGCTTTCCATGGCCACATCGGTCCCGGTGCCCATCGCAATCCCCACTTGCGCCTGAGCCAGCGCCGGCGCATCGTTAATACCGTCCCCCGCCATCGCGACTTTACGTCCTTCGCCTTGCAGCCGTTTGATCGCCGCGGTTTTCTGATCGGGCAGCACTTCCGCTTCGATCCGATCGATACCCAGACGGCGCGCGACCGCTTCCGCCGTGCGTCGGTTATCGCCGGTCAGCATGACGATATTCACCCCTTCCTCATGCAAGAGGGCGATGGCTTCCGGCGTGGAATGCTTAATCGGATCGGCCACGCCGAGCAAACCGGCTTCCCGGCCATCGATCGCCACTAACATCACGGTCTGGCCCTCCTGACGCAGGGC
This sequence comes from Methylomicrobium sp., assembly GCA_051061095.1. GTDB lineage: Bacteria > Pseudomonadota > Gammaproteobacteria > Methylococcales > Methylomonadaceae > Methylomicrobium. Next base: position 85,494 of record JBPFEE010000041.1, read on the forward strand.
TTCGGCTGTATCAGCCAAACCGCCGAATTGAACGCCCAAGTCGTCCATCAGCAACGCGGTGCCAAGGGCGACCGTGTGGCCCTCGACTTTGCCGGTCACCCCGCGCCCGGTCAATGATTGGAATTCTTCTACGGCTACAATCCGGATGCCGCGCTGTTCCGCCGCTTTGACGATAGCCGATGCCAATGGATGCTCGCTGCCGCGTTCCAGACTGGAGGCGAGACGCAATAATTCTCCTTCATCCCTGTCTTTGGCCGGCACCACGGATACCAGTTGCGGCTTGCCTTCGGTCAGGGTGCCGGTTTTATCCACCACCAGGGTATCGATTTTTTCCAGGACTTCCAATGCCTCCGCATTCTTGATCAATACTCCCGCCAAAGCGCCTTGGCCGGTTCCCACCATGATGGACATGGGCGTCGCCAGACCCAATGCGCAAGGACAGGCGATAATGAGCACGGCCACGGCATTGACGATACCGTGGGACAGGCGCGGCTCCGGGCCCCAGACTGACCAGACAATCAACGTGACGATGGCGATCGCCACCACCGCCGGCACGAAATAGCCGGAGACGGTATCGGCCAGTTTCTGGATGGGCGCGCGGCTGCGTTGCGCCTCGCCGACCATATGAACGATTTGCGCCAACAACGTATCGGCCCCTACCTTCTCGGCGCGCAGCAGCAGGCTGCCGGTACCGTTCACGGTAGCGCCGATCAGCTGATCGCCAGCCCTTTTTTCAACGGGTATGGGCTCACCCGTCACCATGGACTCATCGACGGCGCTGACGCCTTCAAGCACGGTTCCGTCCACGGGCACTTTCTCGCCAGGGCGTACCCGCAGCACTTGGCCCGGCTGCACCTGCTCCAAAGGCACATCGCGTTCGCTGCCGTCTTCCTGCACCAGGCGCGCGGTTTTCGGAGCGAGCCCCAACAGCATTTTGATCGCCGCGCCCGTGCGGCTGCGGGCACGCAACTCCAAAACCTGCCCCAGCAGCACCAGAGTCGTGATGACGGCGGCCGCCTCAAAATAAACCGGCACCATTCCTGACATGGTACGCAGACTGGCTGGAAACAGGCCGGGCCAGACAGTGGCCACCAGACTATAGAGCCAGGCCACGCCGATACCCAGGGCGATCAGCGTGAACATGTTGAGACTGCGATGAATCAAGGAAGCCCATCCGCGCACGAAAAACGGCCAGCCGCCCCAGAGCACGACGGGCGTGGCAAGCGCCAGCTGAATCCATTGCAGCATACGTGCATTAAGAAAACCAGGCATGGCGGCCGGAAAAAGGTCATGGCCCATGGCCAGAATGAACAATGGCAGGGAAAACGCGGCGCTGACCCAAAAACGCCATTCCATGGCCTTAAGCTCGGCGGCTTCGGTTTCAACTTCGGCGGTTTGCGGCTCCAGAGCCATCCCGCAAATCGGGCAATCCCCCGGTTCATCACGGACAATCTGAGGGTGCATGGGACAGACGTATCGGGTTCGAGACTCAGCGATCGGCTCGGCCATTTGTTCCAGGGCCATTCCGCATTTGGGGCAACTGCCGGGCTGCGATTGGCGGATATCCGGGTGCATCGGGCAGGTATATATCGGCGCGTCCAGGGCGGCTTTAACTTTTGTAGACATTTCCCGATTCTCCACCGATAAAACGACCTATTAGAAGGGATTTTGCCTCGGCCAAGGTCGCATCAACAGCACCGCGCCGGAGATAACTTTGTTCTTGAATCTATGCCCTGCATAGTTCCATGCCTTTCAGATATCAGACTCTCCCTAACAGGTACGGATAGACGGACACGGCGCATAAATGCCCTATCAATCGGATAAATTAGACCGCCTAGGCTGTAATGTTTCTCATTCCATTTTCAAACGCCTTCGTATCAGCCAAGTAGCCAGGTAGATAGTATCTTACCTTCTCTTCCAGCTTAATGGATATTTAGCCTATTCAACCGCTATCTGAAGCATATCATTATTTACAGTTTTCAATATTGTGAATCCCATTTGGCGACAAACCGGCGCCTGTGGTTGCGAAGGTCGAGCCCCCCGCCACAGAACCGGCGCCAGTTGTCGCCTATTGCTCGACGCTTGATGACGGCAACGATAAAGACATCATTAAACCGGAATACTATCCGAATCTTGACAACATCGCCAAGGCGATCAAAAACCGCCCGGAAATGGCGATTGAAGTCCAGGGCCATACGAGTAAAACCGGTAGTTACAAGCACAATATGGACCTCTCGGAACGCCGAGCCAAAGCGGTTAAGGATTATCTGATTGACGGCTACCACTTCCCCAATGTCACCTCGCGGGGTTATGGCTGGACTCAGCCCATCGACACCAACGAAACCGAAGAAGGCCGCGCCAATAACCGTCGCGTGCAATTGGAAGTTGACAGCAAACCGCAAGCTCCTCGATAAGCTCTCGTAAGAGCTCGGCATAATAAGGCAGGAATTGTGAAGTATTTCCTGCCTTTTTTTTGCTCATTACCGAACAAAAGCACTGCATCATCTTTTCATGGCCTATGCTCGCTGTAGCCTGGGCTTTTCTGCCCACCGGCTTTGCTTCAACCGGCTTTGCTTCAAAATGGCGGGCAAACGATGAAACTGTTTGCCCACCCTACCAACTTGATGTCGGGGAAATAGCTGAATTTGCTTTACCGGTAACAGCATTCATGTCGATGAAGACATCATTCAGTGAAACGTATTAAGCGGTGTGGTAAAATTATTCATTTTACCAGGATCATCAAATAACATTATGTTTTTAAAAGATTTTTATGAAATTCATAATGGCTTTGTCCGAATTTCAGCCCAGCAAGCGAGTATGTTCGCAAAAGAAGTCGCACAGGATTTCAATCCTTTACACGATGTTGATGCTAAACGTTTTTGCGTACCCGGTGATTTGCTGTTTTCACTGGCCTTGGAGAAATATGGCCTTAGCCAGAATATGCACTTTATCTTTTCCGGCATGGTCGGGCATGGCGTCCTGTTAAACTTTCCCGACACCGATGCCGAGCAGATTGAGGTGAACGACAATGACGGTAAAACCTATTTGCAGATCGAACGTTCGGGAGACCTGAGTCGAGATTCAGCATTGATTGAAAGCTTTACTCGCGATTATGTGGCTTTCTCAGGACAAAATTTTCCCTATGTGCTGGTTCCCTTGTTAGCTAAGGAAAACGTTATGTTTAACCTCAATCGGCCGCTGGTGATTTATGAAAGCATGACCCTGTCATTTCATCATCTTAATTTTCGGCAAGCGTCCGTGGAAATGATGGAACCGAAAATGGAAGTCAATGGCAAGCGCGCTTCGGCTTTTTTACACTTTCAGATCAAGACGGGCGAAAATGTGGTTGGCACAGGCTTTAAAAAACTGGCGATCAGTGTACTGAGTGGTTATGAATCTCAGCCGATGGAGACCTTTGTCGAGGAATATCTGGCCAGGAAAAACGACTACCTCGGTAATTTGGCGGTTCTGTCACATTAAGTCTGTCTAGCTGGATTGGAAAATACCCAGTGACTTTTAACAGAAACCGAATCACGTCAAGCTCGCTAATAAAGAATACGTTTTCCATGACAAGCCTCGGCCCGATGGTCCGCTTTAACCCTCAAAAATTAATTCACCAGCCATTTATGGGTCGGTTTTTATTTGCTTGTTAACTGACGAAATCCGGCCATTTTGCGACATTCAAGGATTTTAGCGTATGGCAGTAGTAAAACCGAAAGCTGTCTTTTAACGCTTAGCTCACCCGACGAAAATCGCGAAGCGGTTTTTGGTCGGGTGGAGCGCTGTGTTATGTGCGTCCATGGTGATGTCCATCTTGTAGTTCCGCATATGTGCACGTCCGGATGCTCTCACGCCGAACGCCGCAGTTGACTAATTCTTCCACATGATGAACTTCGTCTGCTTCTTCATAACAGCACACTAGCCACCGAGCATTTGGGGCGCACGCAGCCAACTTGCTGAAATATGGCAAATCAATTTTGTTGAGCGAATGACCAACTACAATAATTTCGCTGACGTGATCTACGGAATCGAAGAACTTGCTATTATTCTCCAATACTTCACTCACAGGCTTTTGAAAGGCATAAAAAGGATACTTAGCCGCACCTTCAGCGTCAGAGAACATGGTGCGGTTACTGTCGCCGTTCTCATCCAGTTCGGGCTCCTCTTCCATGGTTTCGCCATGCCCAAAAATCAGATCATCAAACTTGTCGGCTCGTCCGTGCACATGAAATATCCTTTCATCGCTTATCCCATATATAGATTGGAGCGTGGATGTATAGTTGAAGGTGATAGAGATGGCGTCCTGAGGAAAGGCCAGCTTTATATTAGCAACCGAAATATCGATTCCTTCCACCCACTCCCGAAAGGACTCTCTGATTGCGTCCACATGATAATCAGCTTGCTCAGTAAGATCATCTTCCAGACCATACACTTCGCTTGGCCTAAAGTCTTCGGATGCAACATCTATGTGGTTATGAGCTTCATAAAACAGAAACCAATCAAAGCAACCGAGGGAATTTTCAAAGTCACACCACGGCCCCGCATGAGCCACATCAAATGAATAGTAGTTCTCAAGCTCGTCGAGCATTTCTTTGGCAAATGCATAGAAGCAATCGTAACCGGTGGGCAGTCCATGCCACAGATCGAATCCATTCCCTATGATGTAAAGCTTCGTCATACGTCTCCAGTGCTCACAAGCACATAACGACCAAGCTCACCCGATGAAAACCGCATCGCGGTTTTTGGTCGGGTGAAACGCCTTGCTAGATCGCCTTTCGCAATTTCCTGACTTCATACTCAGAGACATTGAATACCAACGAGATATCAAAATCTGTCATCCCTTCCTCCTTGAGTTGAAGTATTAGCCTTCTCTTTATTTCTAAAGAGCTCTTCATATCGTAGTCATCCTGCATGACATCGCCTCCATTGGCGATAATTTCGGTGTAGTGCTGAGTAGGCGATTGGAAGTATGCAGGGGTGGCGATGTTGTATGGCCTTAATCCGAAATAACCGACTAAGGAAGCTACCAGCCTTAAAAGACACAAAGTGAACACTGTTTCATTGAACGGGCGCTCATTCAAAGAGCTCAATGCTCTTTCACTCCAGTAGCACAATTGCTCCTTATGCTTTGTGCTTGTTTCGATTTCTGAAACTTTATTGATTACCTTTTTTATCGCTTTTCGATACCAATCTTTCCGTGATTTGGCGGAATGCGCCAAGCCAGCAATATGAGATGCCTTATTCCCAAGGAAGGAGCGAATGGTGGTTTCAAAGAGCATTTCATAACCAGGGTCCATGATTCGTGCCTTTTAGCTCTAACTAGTTATTATCCAAGTCAGTATATTTACGCCAAAACTTAGTCTACGGCAAGCACCTGTTTAAAAAGTCGCTCAAAACGCTTTAACACTAGGCGGGATAACCCTCTTTTCGCGTGTTAAACAGACCGGGATAACTCCAAAGACACGCTCTGAATGACCGAAATATCGGCATGAATTGACATTTGAAAGATAGAATTAATAGACCGGTTAGGGTCGGAACCGGGCTTTCGCAAATGGCGTTGTTCGGCCAATTGCTGTCCATCAAAGTGGATTCCTGAATGACCGGTTAATGCCGGAAATTGCTCGTTTAACGTAAAGCTAAGCCGACCGCTGGAGCGTAGTGGAAGCGGGTCGGCTTGAGCGTTTTGTTAGGCAAAGTTTGTAGCACATTATACGGCGGAACCCTTAGCGCGTTCCGCCTTGTATTATTCAATCTAATAAAGTTTATCCCAAAAAATCGGATAAGCTTTAGCCGTTCATTGGGAGGCCGTATCCGCCTTACGAGTTGGCAAGTAGTTCAGGACGTTGGCACTTTTGTGCACCCAGCAACCCTGCTGGCGAGTCTTGACACCTAGCTATACCCCTATGCCCGACCTTTTAAGCACTGACTGAATTTCAGGGGGAACTTCACCGACTGAATATTCGGAATATGAATTTTTAAAATGATTTTTAATTTCAATCACTTTTTTCTGAATTGAAATTCCATCATATAAAGAAAGGTGGGATAAAACATGGGGATTATCACATAATATGCTCTCAACAACGCGTTCATATGAGCTCTTTGAATCATTCAAAAAGATCATTTGTTCCCTTTTGGAGGACTTTAATACAATTTTTTCCTCATTGAAGAAAATTTGAATAAAGCCTTCAGTACCCTCAATCAGAAAGAATTTCTTGTCAATCATGCCTTTTCCAATGACGATCGTTACCCTTTCCAAATCTTGTTTTTCACTTTCTTTGCTGAGTTTAAGAAAACACAATATTGCGTTATCCTCTTGGCACTTTGATGGGCGACATCGTTGAATCCAAGATTTCCAATTCTCTAATGAACAGGGAACCCAATTTATCCCCGAATATTCGGGAAATACTTGATTAAACATGCCAAAAAAGTGGCATCCATGTTCCAAAAAATATCCTTCGTTAAAGGTATCTGAATTCCAAAACCTTTTTTTCTCTAATGAAACAAAGGTTACCTCTTTAAGGTCTCCAATTAATTTCATAAATTCGTCTTTCTTGGAAAGAAAAAAATTAATCGTATCCTTATACCGGTAATGGTCTACATAGAAGACCTTTGGATGGAGCCATGGGCTTTCTTTAAAAATTTTGAGCCAAGCTTCTTCTTGATTCGCTAAAAATACAGGTTTTTCTATGTAGATTTGAGGAAAATTCTCCTCATTTTTTTCATAAAGTTCTCGTAATTTCTGGACGTTACACAAATGTTTCGAAGGAGGTGACAAAATAATAACCTTTTGAAGGTCTTTCAAAAGGTTATTCTTGTTGGAACTTAAGTGTTCTTCACGTAAACAGCCCTCCACTTTGGGGTCAACAAAAGCCACATGGATATTGATTTCTGGCTTTTTTTCCATCATCCCTGAAACAATGAAACGCGAATACTGCTCAGTGAAGATTTTTCCGCAACCGAAAACCATAATCTTCATTTCATTTCCTTTCTTTCATCGGTTTAGCTTTTGAACTAACACGCCCAGATCGGACGGATGCCCTCCTCGACGAGCCTTTGCTAGCCACAGGACTATCTGAAAAGGTGGCCGGGACCGTGAAGGGTGGTTGTTCAATGAGGGTTATGCGCCATTGCAGATCTACGTAAACAAACATTCTTTGAAAATACAAGCTCAGAATAAGCAGGTCGCACGCATTATGGCCATAAAAAGTGCAGCCAACCAGAGGCATCCGAATAGGTACATGAAGCCCGTTGCTAACTGTCGCGCACTTGAAGTACCCAATTTGGTCGGCGGACTGAAATTTCGGAACATGTCTATTTCACCGAACGCCACGGGCTCGAGCCTCTTAAGATTGTCGATCCAGTGGTCTATCCACGAGTGGGAGATGACGCCAATGCTATGGAATAGGTACACCAACGCGAGTCCAACGAGGGGCAGCACAAAACAAACAAGCAAGGCGCTAGGCGAACGGTTGGCCTGAGTAGCTGCGAAGGCACTCAGAAAGAATCCAAGCATCCCGATCTGAGAGACCAAGAGGAACCCGAATCGGGTCCAGAAGAGCGTGTGATCAAAGCGTAGGTGCGCCATCATGATGTCGAATTGGCGCAAAACGACTTCTGGCTTGTGCAAATCTTCTTGGAGCATGATGCCTCCAAATGTAGTGGTTATTGTGTGATGCCTAACAAATAATTAAATGGTTTCCGTTTATCTTCCCGCTTTTTGGGCAACTTTGCAACAAATCTGTAATGTTAGTCAGGTTCGCTAACAGCCTATCATCCTAAAATGGGATGATAAACAGATCCGGATATCATGACATGCAGCTGGGTCTAATGAAACTGCAAATTCATCGGAGGATATCCGTGAGTCCGCTTACTGATATCGAGCAGACCTTTGAGTGGTAAACGCGGCAGGCAGCAAAGGGTCGATAGCAGTAATTCAAATTTAGCGCTCTGTGTCGAATGAACTTTTAACTGCTGCGAAAAAGTCTCAACCAAAACCAAATTTCAAATACTGCGCCTATCGCAAATGCGAACCCGCTCAAACTAGAGTACCCCAAAGCGTAAAACGCCAAGGCAATCATCAGAACGGCAAACGTGACAAGGTGGTATTTCATGGGAAACAAATATCCTAATAGCTTCTTCAGATCGGCCAAATGCTTCTTCCTTTCAAGCGCCCGGCCGCATTTATTTTTACCCGCCCCTGCAAAATCGGCCAACGGGTTCCTCAGTCAATCAACCGATATTTGCCTCCGTTTAGCCCAACCTTGATTACTCCCGCTGGATATTCCCATCGGCCACAAAGGAAACTCTGAATAAGTTGATTCCATTCATGGTTCGACAAGCTCCACCACAAGGGTGCTATAGACCACGAACGGAATCAACAAGTTGCCGTTCGTCTGTCCATAGACCACCCTTGTGGTGGAGCTCGTCGAAGGACTTAATCAGAGTTTCCCAAATAGAAACAGAGAAAACCTTTCCAAAATCATAGCCTATATTTAACCATCAAAGCGCAATTCATTTTAATGAGGTCGCGCTGCATTCCTGTAAAGACAAGCTTGTAGACTGATGTTTTTCCCGCCATACTCTCTTCAAAATCCCTTACCTGAAAAAAGCATATGACCGATTCCCAAAAATGGCTATTATTTTTAATTATCGGCCTGGCGGCCTGGCTGACCTACCTGCTCGCTCCGGTTTTGACGCCGTTTGTCGTATCGATGACGCTGGCTTATCTGGGCGACCCTTTGACCGACCGGCTGGAGCGGTATCGGATGTCCCGAACGCTGGCGGTCACGGTGGTGTTTCTTACGATGACGCTGGTCTTCGTCCTGATCCTGCTTTGGCTGATTCCTCAGTTGGAACGGCAACTGGAAAGCTTTATCGACAGCCTGCCGGCCTATGCGCAATTCCTGAACGAGACCGCGACTCCCTGGCTGAACCGGCGTTTCGATCTCGATATCAAGCCGTTCGACACCCAGTCAATTGTCGACATGATCAAAAGCCATTGGCAGACGGCGGGCGGCGCGGCGAAGTCGTTGTTGAGCTCGCTGTCGCATTCCGGCGGAGTGGTCCTGGGTTGGCTAATAAACCTGCTGCTGATTCCGGTGGTGACCTTTTATTTGCTGCGTGACTGGGACATCCTGATATCCAGGCTGCACGCCCTTGTGCCCCGGCGTATTGCGCCGACCGTCGCCAAACTGACAAGCGAGTTCGATACGGTCCTGTCGGCGTTCCTGCGCGGGCAATTTTATGTGATGCTGGCGTTGGGCGGGATTTACAGCGTCGGGCTCGGCCTGGTCGGACTCGATTTTGCCCTGCTGATCGGGATGACGTCCGGCCTGCTCAGCTTCGTGCCTTATCTCGGCACAGCCGTCGGCGTATTCAGCGCCTCGCTGGCCGCATTGCTGCAATTTCAGGATGCGTTGCATCTGATCTGGGTTTTGGCCGTATTCAGCGTGGGACAAATGCTGGAAGGGATGGTGTTGACGCCGCTGCTGGTCGGCGACAAGATCGGTCTGCATCCGGTCGCGGTGATCTTCGCGATCATGGTCGGAGGCCAATTATTCGGCTTTATGGGTATCCTGCTGGCGCTGCCTGTCGCCTCGATGGTCATGGTCATGCTCAGACATGCGCATGACCGGTATAAGGACAGCGAGTTTTATAGCGAGGTTTGAAACGACAGACCTGCCAGGTTTTTAAAAACCTGGCAGGTCTTCGGGGTTGGGAAGCGGATTCGGAACGCTATGCGTAAACGACTTTCGGCTTGCCTTCGCCAGCGATCAGCCTGCCGATCGGATAGGCTGTTTCACCTAAAGATTTCAGCATTTCGAGAGTTGCCTGCTCGTCTTCCGGCGCCACGCAAACGATCATCCCGATGCCGCAGTTGAAGGTCGTCAGCATGTCGGCTTCGGCGACTTTGCCCTGCGCTTGCAGCCATTTGAAAACCGCAGGCATTTGCCAGGCCGAAAGATCGATCTCGGCATTCATGCCGTCCAGCAGCACGCGCGGCAGATTTTCGGTGATGCCGCCGCCGGTGATGTGCGCGAGCGCATGCACATCGATTTTGTCGAGCAGCGCGAGCAGCGGCTTTACGTAAATCCGCGTCGGCGCAAGCAGGGTTTCGCCGAGCGTCTTGCCTTCAAACGGCGCTTCCAGTTTGGCCCCGCTGACGGCGAGAATCTTGCGGATCAGCGAGTAGCCGTTCGAATGCGGGCCGGAGGACGCAATGCCGATCAGTTTGTCGCCGATCTTGACCTTGCCGCCGTCCAGCGCCTTGCTTTTTTCGACGATGCCGACGCAAAAACCGGCCAGGTCGTATTCGCCGTCCGGATACATGCCCGGCATTTCGGCCGTTTCGCCGCCGACCAGCGCCGCGCCGGCCTGTTCGCAGCCCTTGCCGATGCCTTCGATCACGGCGGCGGCGGTGTCAACATCGAGCCGCCCGGTCGCGAAATAATCAAGAAAAAACAAAGGCTCGGCGCCCTGTACGATAATGTCGTTCACGCACATCGCGACCAGATCGATCCCGATCGTGTCGTGCACATTCATCTCGTTCGCCAGTTTCAGCTTGGTGCCGACGCCGTCGGTGCCGGAAACCAGAACCGGCTCGCGGTAGCGGTCCAAAGGCAGTTCGAACATCGAACCGAAACCGCCCAGACCCGCCATCACGCCGGCGGTGCGCGTTCTTGCCGCAATCGGTTTAATGCGTTCGACCAGATCGTTGCCGGCCTCGATATCGACGCCGGCGCTTTTATAATTCAGGCTCTGTTGCTCGCTCAAGGCAATGCTCTCTCAATAAATTTTAATTGCCCTATTGTACAAGACAACCCGCGTTTTGGGCGAACCTGTCGCGCGGCTTTTTAGCGCGGAATTGCGGATAGGTTTCTAATCAATAAAAACTTTACGGTTGAATTTACCTCTAAAACTTATTAAAGTGCGTCGGGTCGGGCTATCGGTAGGGATAGGTTTCTTTCAAAAGTCATTTGTAGGTATGTCTATGAAAACAAAAATAATAAAATTTACATCAGTCATGGCGATCCTTCTGGCTGCGCAAACCGCAACCGCCTACGAGGATGAAAAAGTGGAAGACCTCTGCAAGAAACCCAAATTCACCGACTTCACGCTGAAAGAATACGTCGAGCCGGAAAAGGCCGAAGTACCGCCGGAATCCTCATTCGAGTTCAAAGTCTCCGCCTGGTCGAATCCCGATACGATCCGGCTGACCGGCAAAAACGAAAAAATCCCTTTCACGGTCGAAAGCAACAGCAGCTTCCACCGCATCAAGGCCAAACTGCCGGCCAGCCTGACCGGAAAATTCGTCAGAATCAATGCCGCGGTGAAAGCGGTGCTGGGCTGCGAAGAAAAGGAAGGCTGGCTGATCAAGATTTCCGAAAGCGCATCCGCCGCACCGGCTCCGGCAACGCCTGCGGCGGATGCCAAACCGCAAGCTGCCGAGCCCCCCAAAACCGAGGCTCCTGCGGCGCCTGCCGGAGCGGCCGAATCTGCCAAGCCGGCAGCCCCTGCGCCTAAGTAGGTCCGTTTATCACCCTAATTATCTCTGTTCATAACCCGGCAGAAGCGTAACAATCCCCTCTCTTCACGAGCTTTGGACGGCGGCTTGCCGGGGCTGCGTCCTGTCGATAGATGAGCGAGTGAAAGACGACTCCATAAGCAGACCTGACAGCCCCTCAACGAAGGCGGAATATGTTTTTCCGATTCGCTTATTTCTTTTTTTATCCCCGTATAATCAGGGAGAACTCTTTCGATACAAGACGCTCTAACTCGAAAAAAAATTGCGGATACCCCGCCTACGTTTATTTCGCGCAATTCATCATTTATACCCTTCTTGACCATGATGCCGTCCAGTTCTCGCTACGACTATGCCCACAATCGCATTCGCTTCGCGCTGGGAAAATGCGCTTTGGGTTCGATCCTAATCGCGACGAGCGAGCGCGGCCTCTGCGAAATCGCATTGGGAGACGATCCCGATGAACTGGTGCGTGACTTCCGGGCTCGATTTCCGCAAGCCGAGTTAACAACTGGCGATAGCGCATTCGATGAGTGGGTCGCCAGAGTGATCGGCTTTGTCGAAATGCCGGCGTCGGGCCTGGATTTGCCGCTGGATATGCGCGGTACGGCGTTTCAGCAAAAAGTTTGGCAAGCGTTAAGGCAAATTCCTGCCGGCGCGAAGCTCAGCTATACCGAAATCGCCGCACGGATTGGAGCCCCGAAAGCGGTGCGGGCAGTCGCTGCCGCAATCGCCGCCAATACCTTGGCGGTGGCAATCCCTTGCCATCGCGCCATCAGATTAGACGGCAGTCTGTCGGGCTATCGTTGGGGCGTCGAACGCAAGGCCGAGCTGCTGCGTCGGGAAAGCGCAACGAGCGCCTCAACGATTTAATCGGTATCAAGCCATCCAAATTCCTGCTGGCTCAGGGATGACGCCAGGTTTTCAGGCGCTGGGGTAGAGCGGTTTCTAGGGGAATTTTTCCGCATTCATGCACCATTAATGTACTACAAAGTACGGTAACTCCACTGATCGCGGCTAGAATTAACCCGGTCTTCAAAAATCCCGATCTTTTGTGATTTGTCTATCGCGGCAAGCAGCACCAACATGCCGGCTTGCCTTCTTTTAAGGAATAAATTTTGCTATGGCGCGTACCATACTGGTTGTTGACGATCTGGCCGACTGGAATCCGTATTATCCCAGCGAGCATGTGATCACCTTTGAAACTTATCTGGCCACCCATCAGAACGGCGCCGATGAACGCGTGCGGGTGATCAACCTGTGCGGCAGCTACAAGTATCTGTCCGACGGCTATTACTGTTCGCTACTGGCCGAGGCGCGCGGCCATCATGTGACCCCATCCGTCAAGGTGTTGAACGATTTGGGCAGGAAAGCCTTGTACCGGCTGCAGATCGAGGATTTGTCGCAAACCCTGGGCAAGGCCTTCAAAACCAAAAACAAACTCGAAGAAATCAAGCTGCTCAGTTATTTCGGCACCACGCCGGACCCGGATTTTCAGGATCTGGCGCGGCTGTTATTCGAGCGCTTCTCCTGTCCGGTGCTGGAAGTCGCATTGAACTACCGGGACAGATGGGAAATCACGGCGTTGCGCGCGGTTTCGCACCGCAATCTCGACGATGCGCAGCAGACGCTGTTCGCCGAGGCGCTCGATCGATTCAGCAAGAAGGTCTGGCGTAAAGGGCGCGCCCGGAAAGCGATGCGCTACGATCTCGCGATTCTGGTCAATCCGGAGGAAAAAATGCCGCCGAGCAACCGCGCCGCGTTGAAAAAGTTCATCAATGCCGGCCGGCAGTTCGGCATCGACGTCGAATTGATCACTCAGCAGCATTATGTGCGCCTGCCGGAGTTCGACGGTTTATTCATCCGCGAGACGACGGCGATCGATCATCATACTTACCGCTTCGCCAAAAAGGCCGAAGCCGAGGGACTGGTCGTGATCGATGATCCGACTTCGATGCTGCGCTGCACGAACAAAATCTATCTGGCCGATCTGTTTCGGACGCACCGCGTGCCTTCGCCCAACGCCTGGCTGCTGCACAAAGGCAATTCGATGCATCTGGACCGGCTGGAGGCCGAGGCCGGTTATCCGGTCGTGATCAAAATCCCGGACGGCTCGTTTTCGCGCGGCATCGTCAAGGTGAATAATCGTCAGGAGCTTGAGCAGAAACTGCCCGAGCTGTTTCAAAAGTCGGCGCTGCTGTTGGCGCAAGAGTTTCTCTATACCGACTTCGACTGGCGCATCGGCGTATTCAACAATAAAGCCCTCTATGCCTGCCGCTATTATATGGTCAAAAATCACTGGCAAATCTATCGGCATGGCGGCAACCGCACCGACGCCGGCAATTTCGAAACATTGCCGACGTTTGAAGTGCCTAAAATGGTGCTGGACGCGGCGCTGAAAGCCACCCAGCCGATCGGGAACGGCTTTTACGGCGTCGATGTGAAGGAGAAAAACGGCAAGGGCTATGTCATCGAAGTGAACGACAATCCGAATATCGACAGCGGCATCGAAGACAAATATCTGGGCGACCAACTTTACCGGCTGATCATGGAAGAATTTTTGCGGCGGATGGAAAATCGCAGTAAGGGAATATAAAACCTACGCTTCGGCGTTTAACGCTTCGCGGAGCTCGGCGGCGGATTGCGGCCTATCTTTCGGGTATAGCCCCATCGCCCAGTCGATCGAACTCAATAACGGCGCGGAATATTTACGTTTGAACAATTTTGCCGCAGGCTCCAATGCGTCTTTCTCGGCGCGTTCGGGCGCCGGCTGCGGCGATTTCAACTCCAAACAGGCGCGCATGCTGGCGCCGATCGCATAAATGTCGGTCCACGGTCCGAGCGGGTTACAGAGATTGTATTGCTCGATCGGCGAAAATCCTTTCGTCAACACTTTGGTCTTCTGCAGAGAATTGTCGCAGGGAAACGCCTGAAAAGCGCCGAAATCGAGCAATACCGAATCATTGCCGGGACGCACCAGAATATTGGCCGGCTTGATGTCCAGATGCAGATAGCCGTGCTGGTGAATGTGACCGACGCCATCCAACAAGGTATTGAAGACGGCTTTAACAAAGTCTTCACTAATATTCACGGCTTTCCTGGCCAGCACTTTTTCGAGCGTAACGCCGTAGTTGTAAACCATCACCATGTAAACGGTCGAATTGGCTTCAAAAAAATTGATGACCTCTACGATATTCGGATGTTTCAGAGTGGCGAGAACCTTGGCCTCTTCGAAAAACAACCTCCGGCCGCGCTTGAACAAATTTTGCGATTCCTCGTCGTTCACCACGACCACATTGTTCCAGGTCCGATGGGCCAGTTTACGCGGCAAATATTCCTTGATCGCGACCTGCACCTGATCGGAAGACTGTCTCGCCAGATAAACCGAACTGAATCCGCCGTGCGCCAACTCCCGCTCGATCACATACTGGTCTATAATGGTGCCGGTTTGGAGATAATTCCATTCTTTGGGATACGTTTCGGGTTCGTAATATTCCGCCATCTGTTTACATTCGCTAAAAAGCCCAGCTTATTATAGGTGATTAATGACTAAAAGTATGACCGCGTTCGCCAGCAATGAAGCCGAAATCGGCGCGCTGACGATAAATTGTGAACTACGTTCGGTCAATCACCGCTATCTCGACATTTCGATCAAACTGCCGGAACGTCTGCGTTTTGCCGAAACCGACATACGTACCGCGATTGCCGCAAAAATCAGCCGCGGCAAAATCGAATGCGTACTTACCGGCAAAAGACAGATCAAGGACTCGCAAAGTTTATTCGTAAACACGGAAGCAGTCGCCGCCCTGCTGACCGCGGCACGGCAAATCGAGGCACAAATGACCGCCCCGCTGTCTTTTTCGGCGATCGACGTGCTGGCCTTTCCGGGCATTCAGCAGGAGCCCGAGCTGGACAGGGAGGAACTTAACCGGGGCATTGCCGAACTGGTCAGCCAAACCTTGCTGAAGCTGCTGGAAGTGCGCGAGCGGGAAGGCCGGCAGCTGCAAATTCTGATTCAGGACCGCTGCAAAAAAATGCAGCTTCATGCAGGGGCCGCCAAAAAACGGATACCCGAAGTCTTGCAGGCGATTCGCAGCAAGCTGAAGGACCGCATCGCCGAAATGGTCGCCCAGCCCGATTTCGACCGGCTCGAACAGGAACTGGTATTTCTAACGCAAAAGCTCGACATCGACGAGGAACTGGATCGGCTGGAAACGCATATCATTGAAGTGTTGCGCGTGATCGAACAGAACGAACCTATCGGCCGGCGGCTCGATTTCCTGATGCAGGAAATGAACCGAGAAGCCAATACGCTGGGAGCGAAATCGTCCGATAAGGAAACCACCAAAATCTCGATCGAACTGAAAGTGTTGATCGAGCAGATCAGGGAACAGATACAGAATATTGAATAGCGCTTGAGTATAAAACGCTGAACTTGATCTGGCAGCTTTAAAAATTTGCCTAAATGGAAAATGACATAAACAGGCAGAATTGCCCCCCGAAGCCACCCCACTACAAATTCCAGTAGGGCAATAACATACGGGAAGCAGGCTTTCGGTTCTCGCGGACCAACCGGTACAACCGATGAGGGTTAATAAACATATCGGGGCTATAGATTGTCTTGCCCCTATATGGCTCATTTCCCTGCTACGGTAGTGTACAGCTGCCATCCCCACCGTTCCGAACAAAATAGTCGGTCGATACGTAGCCGTTGGCGGCAGAGATGACATTCTGGCCGGCATTTAGGAAGACGGGCGTATGAGGATGGGTTGCGCTTAGCTGTGTCAGCGCGACTCCATTGACGGAAACGTTGAGCAAGTAATTGCCATTATCAACCAGGTGTACATACGGTTGCGCCAGACCGGCGGCTGGATTCAATGCACAACCGGGTATTACGGTAGCATATGATTTATCACTGGCGGCGTATTCCAATGTACCGTCGGCGCTGAATGTATTACCGGAGGTATCTGGAAGGGTACACATGCCGGGCGGCACGGCAAACGCATAGCTATCGGCAGTTCTTTTATTGAGCGCCATCACTACCGTGTTATTACCATCGGCGAGCCAGACTTTGGCGGCCGGATCAACGGCCGTGACAGTTGCTACAGGTGCGCCGTTAAGCGACACGGTGGCGCTCGCCTTGCTCGTCGGGTCAAATAGGCCTGCTTCTACTACCGGCAATTGCTCGCCTGTGGTTGGGTCGGCGGCACATTGTATCATGCTAGAGGCATAGGTTTTGCCGCTTGCTCCGACTTGCACGGTGATAGCCGCCCAAGCAGAAGTGGCTGTTGCCATGACAGCCACAAATGCGGTTATTCCTGAGGATATGATTTTTTTGCTTTTCATAAGTATTGAATCTCTCTATGGAAAAATATCAAAGGGGGAACCGTAAAACCGTGGCCGTAATGCTCTGCTTTATTTCCCTTAAAAAATACTCTATCCGGTGAAGTTAAATTCAACCTTAAAATTTATGTGCTTTTTCGCACATATAGAGAGGCGTTCAAATCCTGCCTGGGAGACAAGCAGCATTTGATCATGAAGAACTATAATTGTCTTGTTTTTTGCTGCCGTAACTTGTGCACTTCTTTTCGTACGGTTTCCACGATATTCAAATACTCCGTATGAACTTCGGATTTAAGATCCTTGCCGTGAATAAACAGAAAGGCTTCCAGTTTTTTTATGGCTTCATCTAATGGATTCATGCTTGTTCCTAAAATAAGGGTTGCCCGGAGAATTTTCAAAATTTCAGTTAAATAGTATGCCGACCTCATCACAAATGACAAGGCCGTAAGGCAATCCCGCTCAATCTTCCGGCAGGCTATTCAACTTCAGCCTTCATCCCATCTCATTTCAACCATAATTCATCTGCCGCTCGGCTGCCGCCAGCATGCGCAAATTGCCGAGCACCTGCGTCAGTACCGTCGAACCGCTGTCCAACGGGTAAACCATATAAGACGGCAGCTTGAACTCCGGGCTGTCAGGCACGCGATGCAGTCGCCTTGCCCAAATGAAAGGCTCCGCCATCCGGATCGGCAGAAAACACGATCCCCCATTGGTCAAAATCAACTGAATGCCGAGCCAGCCGATGTTGACTACCTGCGCGGGACGCTCCAGGTCGGGATAATTGCTGCTGTGCTGAGCATAAAACTCAGGCCCCCAATCGACATAGATATAATCCTCGCCCGGCCAGGGACTGCCGGGCCGGGTGGTCAGCAGCACCAATGTTTCGTCGAATAAATGTTCGACCTTAAGGCCCGGACTGTGCTGCGGAGTGTACATCAATCCTATATCCACCGTGCCTTCGATCAACCGGCGCATCAAATCATCTTCAAAGCCGATGTCGCAGCGCAGCGATACATCAGGCAATGAATTGCGAATCTCGCCAATCCAGCGCGGCAGCATCGTCTCCCACAGCGCAATCCGCGCGCCGACCGTAATACTGGCCCGGAAACGGCTGGGCAGGCCGATGTCATGTTTCGCCTGTTCCAGCGTCAGCAGCATCGACTTCGCATGCTTTAAAAAGCGGCGGCCCTGCTGGGTCAAATGCGCCCCGGAGCGATTGCGCACGAACAAAGGCACGCGCATAAAGTCTTCCAGCCGCTGGATGCGCATGCTCACGGTCGATTGCGTCACATAGAGCCGATTGGCCGCTTCCTGGAAGCTCCCATTTGCGGCGACGCTCAAAAAGGTTCTGATCTGTTCGATATCCATAATTTTATATTTGATTTATCGATATTAAAGTCAAATATAAATCGTTTGTTTCATTTGTAAAGCGAATTTATAGTAAACATTAAGATGAAAGCCCTATTCTGAAGCACAGCTATTCTCTGACCACAAGGGGCAATTCATCGATATGCAGGGGCAAACCCTGCTTTCGTAGCCCATGAGGGAGACTCGACATGTTCAAGAAAACTGTAAAAAACACTTGGTTTTGGCTATTGCCGGCGCTGTTGGCCGGCTGCCAGACAACTCCCACGATCAAACTGACGAACTCCACAGCTTCTGCTATCAAAACCGTGCAGGTTACGCCGATCGAAGCGCCGCCATTAGAGATGCTGCCCGATTTGCTGGAAACCCGGATGCCGAATTATGCGCATGAATACAATATGGTTTTGCCCAGCACCGCACAGGAAGCCATATACCAGAGCCCGGGCGGCATTTTGATCGCAGGCAAAATCGGTCATGGCGACACCGTGCAAACCACCGACTTGTCGGGATACGGCGAGGAACTCGCTCAAGCCGATCATTGGACGCCGACCCGGGAATTGTCTGCCGCCGCGGAAACGCATTTGGGAGCCGCACAAATCAAAACGGAACTTAACCCGCAAGTGGCGCGCCTGCCGATGGCTGCCGGAAAACGCAATGCCAATATCGGGAATTGGCGCAATGCGATCGGCCGGTGGTATGAGCAAAACACCGGGGTGTCCATTGGCCGGACCGGAACCGCCGACGCAGTGCTTGAAGTGGGCCTCGGCCAGTACCGTATTTTTGAAGGCCAGACCTCGTTGCAAGTCTTGATCAAATTGATCGACGCGCGTACCGGGCAAGTGCTCGCCAAAACCAGCAAGAAAACGTTTTTGGTCGGCGATGCGGCGCCAGGAATGCTCTATCCCGACGGCGAGAGATTCAAAGCGCTGGTTCGTGAAAACGGCGCGCGGCTGGTATCCGAAGCGATTCAGGACATCGGGCTGGCGCCGTTGCGCTTGTCGAAACTGGAAGAGCCGCTACCTGAATTAAATGCGCGGAGATAGGCATGCACAGTTCAGTAAAACAGAAAATCGGTTTTGGCGCCGTCGTAATCGGCTTCATCTACATGCTGTCCGATACGCTGCTTGATCTGTTTCTTGAGCTCCTGCATCTGTCTTTCGAGGCGGTCGAATTCACGCTGGATGTGATCATCGAACATCTGTTTGACACCGAGCGTCATGTAACTCAAACCATCACCTTCTACATACTATTACTGTTTGCGGCTTATTTTTTGTACAAATTGGGCCGCAATTTGCCGAGTTGGTATAACGCTATCAAAACCGATTTGGCAGCCATCCGCCATCAGTTTACCGAAACGACACTGGATTATTGGCTTGAGGTGCCGGTGTTAAGCCGCGTGAAATGGTGGTCGGCGTTAACGATAGGTATGGGTATGCTGATATGGTGGCTCTTGGCCTGACCCCCATGCTGTTTACCGCATCAGACTGAACGATTTCAACCCTCGGAGGATACCCCCTCAAACATCGGAAAAACGCGAAAATGACTTTACAATAATAGCGATTCGATGTTTTAAGGAAGCTCTGAATAAGTCCTTCGACCGATTCGACGAGCTCACGGCAGGCGAGCTCCACCACAAGGGTCAATGCCGTTAAGCCGTTCGTGCTGAGCCTGTCGAAGCATGAATGGCTTAACACGGGAGCAATCGGATTTCTCCGTTCACCCTTCGACAAGCTCAGGGCGAACGGAGAAATCCTAAACATAACGGCATTGCCACAAAGGTGGTCCCCCTCAAGGGGGGGCTATGGATAGGGACAGACGAACGATAGCTGTTGATTCCGTTCATGGTCTATAGCACCCCTGTGGTGGAGTCCGCCTGCCGTGAGCTCGTCGAATCGGTCGAACGCTCTCCTGAACATAGTCGAAGGGCATGAACGGAATCAGCTTATTCAGAGCTTCCTTAGGGCTTTTCGATGATTGCGCTGAATGCTTTGAAAGAGAAATGCCAGGCCGTACAGCCACAAATTTTGCAACCTTCCGGGATTTTAAGGAAACCATTAGAGCATGAGCCTCATCTATAGCAAACGCCTGCGCGGCTGGCGTTTCATGCTGTTCAATTTGTGCCTGGGGCTCGGCCATGCCGTCGTTTTGTTCAATGCCGGCGCCTACATCGCGATGCTGCCGCGTGTGGCCGGCGGCCTCTCGATTCCGCCCAGTTTCGCGACCTGGACGCAGACCGACTACATGACCGCGCTGGCCTTGGGGTTTCCGCTCGGCACCTGGCTGTCGCGGCGCATTGGCGAATACCGCCCCTTCGTCTGGGCATTCCTGGTGTTTGCCCTGGCTTCGGCAGTCTGCGCCTATAGCCAATCCCTATACGTGTATCTGGCGGCCCGGATCGTGTTGGGATTTGCCGGCGGTCTGACGCTCCCGATAGGCCAATCGATGATTATGAAAGAATATCCGAATAAGCGTAAAAGCATCGGCATCGGCGTCTGGAGCCTGTTTACCCTGACCCCGTTCACGTTCGGCCCGCCGATCGGAGGCTGGATCGTCGATAACCTCGGTTGGCGCTGGCTGTTTTTGTTCAATGTTCCCGTCGCGCTCGCGATCGGCGGCATCGTCGGAGCGCTGTTGTATCGGCGCGGCGCCAAACGCATCCACCGCCGCTTCGATGCGATCGGCTTCGTTTTGCTTACGATTTCTTTAGGCAGCCTGCAGACGATACTGAATCAGGGCAATGACTGGGACTGGAGCAATTCGCTTTACATCCGGGCACTGATTTTCGTCTGTGCGGCCTCGTTGATTTATGGAATCGTCTGGGAATTGAGCGTGCGCCACCCGTTTGTGGACATCGGCTTGTTTGCGCATCGCAACTTCGCGATCGGCACGCTGATTCTGTGTACGGGCTTTCTCTACATCCAGGGCCTGTTGTCGCTGCTGATCGTCCAGCTCCAGCTGGCATTGGGCTATTCGTCGTTTCTGGCCGGACTGGTGTTTCTGCCGATGGCGATTTTCGCAAAGCCGGTCGCCGGCATCTTTCATGAAGTCGTCAAACGTTTCGACGCGCGCCTGCTTTCCTCGCTAAACCTGCTCGGTTTCGCCGCCGTCTACTACTGGTTGAGCCTATTCGACGACCCGAGCGCCTTCAACCAGTTGCTCTGGCCCAAATTATTCGAAGGCATCTGCCTCGGCAGCTTCTTTGCGCCGTTGACCTCTCTGCTGCTGCACGGCCTGCCGCCGGAGCGCCAGTGGCGGGCGGCCGAACTGGCCGGCCTCCTGCGCATCGCCAGCGGCGCGATCGGCATCACCGTGCAAGGTATCGTTCTCTATCACCGGGCGCCGCACCATATGACGCGTTTCGCCGAATCCCATACGCCCTTCGATTACAGTTACAGCCAGACCATCGATCTATTCAGCGAAGCGGGGTTCGGCGAACAGGAATCGGTCGTGCAATTGGCCCAGCTCGGCAAGATGCAGTCGACCCTGATGGGCATCAATGACGCGTTTTGGATCGCCAGCTGCGTCTTTATCGGCTTGTCGGTTCTGGTCTGGTTCGCGCACCCGACCCGCCCTCCCAAAACTTATTCGCTTGCTCAAAGCCTCAGGCGGCGGGCGCTCGGCTTACTGGTCAGAGAAGTATGAACCATTTACTGCTTTATTGTTCCCGGCTGGCAAGCCTGGTGCTGCTCCAACTGCTCGCCGCCTGCGCCTGGTTTGGCGATTCGTCTCAACGCGCGACGATGATCGCTATGCCGCCCGTCGGCAAAACTTTATCTCCTTTCACTGCCCCGCAACAGGCTGCGAATAACTGGCCTTCACAAACCTGGTGGAAAACCTTTGCCATCCCGACGTTAAATCGCCTGATCGAAACGGCCGTCGCCGACAGCCCGAAGTTGAAAGTGGTCGAAAACCGGCTCAAGCAGTCGCAGGCCATGGTCGATGCACGGACGGCGGATCTGTATCCGACCATCGACGCCAACTTCAGCTTCAGCGCACAGCGTTACTCGGCCAACAGCGTCCAGGCCAAACTAGCCGGAGAGCATTTCCGCCACATGGTGATCAATCCGTTCGTGCTGCGTTACCACCTCGACTTGTGGGGAGCCGACAGGGCCGCTCTGCAAGCCGCGATCGGCGAGGCGATGGCCGGCGAAACCGAAGTCGCGGACGCTCGGCTGCTGTTGTCGGTTGCGGTCGCATCGAACTATTTCAGCCTGGTCTCCGCCACCGAAAGGTCCGCGCTCAGCGAAAAGATCGTCTCCCACCGGGAACAGTTGCTGAAACTGGCGCAGGCGCGCCTCAACAACGGGCTGACTTCGGACGCGCCCTTGCTGGCCGCACAAATCGAACTGAACAATGCCCGGCAGCAGGCCGCCGCCTTGCGAGCGGAGATCGACCTGCAAAAAAACCTCCTTGCCGTGCTGGCGGGCAAGGGCCCCGACTGGGGCCGCGATATTACGGTCGAGCGCGGCATCTTGCCCCATCGTTTGGCATTGCCCAAGGATTTGCCGCTGCGATTGTTGGCGCACCGCCCCGATGTGGTCGCCGCGCGTCTGCGCGCGGAAGCCGCCGCCGAAGAAATCAAGATCGCCAAAGCCGACTTTTATCCCAATGTGAATCTGTTCTCTTTCGCTGGCCTGCATAGTGTCAGCATCAGCGACGTGCTGCTGCAAGGTTCGAGCCTCGCCTATGCGGTAGGGCCTTCGATCGAATTCCCGATTTTCGAAGGCGGGCGCCTGCGCGCCAATCTGAGTTTTCAGGAAGCCGCCTATGATCAAGCGGTCGAGCAGTATAACCACCAAGTCCTGCTTGCCGTTCAGGAAGTCGCCGATGCGCTCGCCAAATGGCAGAAAATCGACACGCAACTGAACGAACAACGGCTGTCGACCGCCAGTGCCGGGGAATTCCGGCGTCTCGAGCACACGCTCAATCGCTACGGGCTCCGGGACAATAGCGGCCAGATTGCGGCCGATGCCACAGAATATGCCGAACTGATGCGCCTGGCCGCCCTCGAAGGGGAATATTTCAGAACCTCCGCGGAAGTCGTCAAGGCGCTCGGCGGCGGCTATTTCAGAACCGTAAACCCATGAGAGGATATGCAAAAATCGATTCGCCCCAAGGAAATTCTCCGGCAGCGCCGGCAACGTTTAACAGCGGTCACCTTGCTCGTCCTCCTGGCCAGCGCAGCTTATTTCGGCTACTACTGGTACACGAATCGAAACTGGGCAACGACCGACGATGCGTTTGTGACCGGCCATCTGATTACGCTGAAAGCGCAGACCGAGGGTACCATCATCGAAATTCTGGCCGAAAATACCCAGCAGGTACGAGAGGGCCAGTTACTGGTGCGTCTCGACGGCACGCGGGCGCAAATCGATTTTGACCTGGCCCAGGCTGAACTCGGACAAACGGTACGCGATCTGGTCACCTTGACCGCGCGCGTCGAAACCCTGGCGCAGCGCATCAAGGCCCGTCAGGCCGCTCTGAGCCAAGTCCGACACGACTTGCAGCGTTTTCGCGGCGCGGCCCTGGAAGGCGCCGTATCCGACCAGCAAGTCCAAAACACACTCGACAAGATCCGCGAACTGGAAGCCGCCATCAAGGAAGCCGAAGCCGAAAAAACCGGCGT
This sequence comes from Methylomicrobium sp., assembly GCA_051061095.1. GTDB lineage: Bacteria > Pseudomonadota > Gammaproteobacteria > Methylococcales > Methylomonadaceae > Methylomicrobium. The sequence goes on from JBPFEE010000041.1 coordinate 109,349, forward strand.
CGAGGCGCAAGTCCGGGGAGTCGATATCGAACACCATCCCACCGTCGAAAAGGCCAAAAGCAAGGTGCGCCGGACTTATCTCGAATACCATCGCCGCCGGGTGATAGCGCCGGCGGCGGGTTTCGTCGCGAAACGTAAGGCGCAGATCGGCGACATGGTCAAGCCGGGCGCGCCGCTCCTGGTCATCGTGCCGCTCAACGACCTCTGGATCGAAGCGAATTTTCTCGAAAATCAGATAGCCGAGATCCGCCCCGGCCAGCCTGCCGAAATCAAAGTCGACGCCTACGGCGGCAAAATGCTCTATCACGGCCGTGTGCAAGGCATCAATCCCGGAACCGGCAGCCCATTCGCACTTCTGCCGACCGACAACGCGACCGGCAACTTTATACATATCGCCGAACGGGTGCCGGTCCGGATTGGCCTGGATCAGGAGGAGCTGCGCAAAAATCCGCTGCATCCGGGACTTTCGACTCTGACCCGAATCAAGATAAGCGAAAAGGGCGACTCCGTACTGGCCTCGCATGTCGAGACCGCAGGCGATGCTTATCGAACCCGAATCTATGACAACGAACTGGAAGACGTCGAGCAGCTTATCGGGAAAATCGTAGCGGCGAACCGATTCGACAAGCAGGACCGTAAAGGAAACTCAGATTAAGACCCCTCTACCTCTGGGCTAGGTATCTACACAATCTCTCCAGACGCGACCGGAGTTGCTTGCCGTTTGGCAGCTCAACAATTTCGGTTGCCTAACAATTACAGCCCTCCTCTTTGAAAAAAGGGGGAGGCCGTTTTCTGATTCACGCGCGCCGAAAACCCGGCGTCTATCTGTCGCAACGGCAATCATTGGAGTACAATCTCAGCCGCTTTTTGTCGCTGTCTCTTACTCCGGAGAATTGATCGATGGCCAGACTGTTTGCGGTGTTGTCCTTATTATGGCGCTACTTTTTGCTGGGCTGGCGCAGCCTGTTCGGCGTCTGGCACTGGGACAAGCCCGACTGGGTCAATCGATTAGGCGGCTGGTTTGCGCCGCGCATTCACTATCTGAAAGGCCATCCCTGGCAAAGCATTTCGGCGCTGTTGCTGGCCGCGGGAGTCGGCGGCGCGAGCTGGTACGGCTATCATCTCTGGGAGAGCCGCCCGCAGCCGGTCACGATCGATTTCTCGGTCGCTCAGCCTGAACGGATGAAAATCGAGGAAAAAAACGCCAAGCCGAATCCGCTGGTAATCACGTTCAGAGGATCGGTCGCGCCGCTGGATTTGGCCGGCAAGGACATTGCGGACGGCGTCACGATCAAGCCGGAGGTCAAAGGCCGCTGGCACTGGCTGGACGACCGGCGGCTGGCGTTACTGCCCGACCGGGAATGGCCGGTCGGGGAATCGTTTGAAGTGGCCTTTGAAAAGCATCTGGTTGCGGAGCAAATCCGGCTCACGCGCGACGAGTTTTCGTTCGCGGCGCCCGCCTTCACAGCCACACTCGGCAAATCCGAATTTTATCAGGACCCGCTGGACCCGGCGCTGAAGAAAGCGATTTTTCAGGTTCGCTTCAGCCATCCGGTCGAGACCGCCTCGCTCGAAAAGGCGGTTGAGATGACGCTGGCCGGCGCGAAAGATACGAAAATCAGGCCCGAGCCGATCCCGTTCACCGTCAGTTACGACAAACTGGGCCTCAACGCCTTCATCCACAGCCGGCCGCTCGCGATTCCACAGTATCCGCAACAGGTTCGGTTTTTGTTAAAGAAGGGCGTCAAAGCCAAGGGCTCGAAAGCCGAAACCGCGTCCGAATTACACAGCGAAGCGCGCGTGCCCGGCCTTTACGACGAGCGCATGATCGAAGCCATGCAACTGACGGTGGCGCCGAACCTCCAGTCCGGCCAGCAGGAGCAGATACTGGTCGTGAATACCGCGGTACCGATTCACGAGCGGGAAATGGCCCAAGCGGTGCAGGCCTGGCTGCTGCCCGAATTCCATCCGGAGACCCCTGAAGAAGAGCGCGACCGCCCCTACTATTGGTCCGCCGATCAGGTCACGGCCGACATTCTGAACACCGCCAAACGCATCGACCTGCATGCGATCCCGGCCGAAAACGAGTACGGCACGACGCATGCGTTCCGTCTCGACGCCGACGTCGGCCGTTATTTGTATATCAAGGTTTCGAAGGAACTGCGCTCATTCGGCGGCTACCAACTGCCCAAACCCGTCCACCAGACGCTGCTAGTGCCCGAGTTTCCGAAAGAACTGCACATCATGGGTCAAGGCTCGCTGTTGACGCTGAGCGGCGAGAAGAAAATCGCTGTCATGACCCGCGATTTGAAAGGACTGAAAGTCGAACTGGGCCGGTTGCTGCCGGATCAGTTGCAGCATCTGGTCACGCAGACTTCGGGCGATTTCGCGCACCCCGAATTCAGCAGTCATCTCGGACAGGACAATCTGACCGAACGGTTCGAACTCAAGCTGCCGCTGCCGGAAGCGGGCCGCGGCAAGCCGCATTACCAGCCGATCGATTTGAAAACTTACCTGGCCGATGCGGAAGGCCAGCCCAAACGCGGCATTTTCCTGCTGACCGCGAAAGGCTACGATCCGGCCAAGACCCAAAAAGGCGAAACCGATGATTCCGGCGAGCCGGAAGAGAAACGCCTGATGCTGGTGACCGACCTCGGCATGATCGTGAAGACCGAACTGGACGGCTCGCAGATCGTTTTCGTGCAATCGATTCAAACCGGCGAACCGCAGGAAGGCGTCGAGGTTTCTGTCGTCGGCAAGAACGGGCTGACCGTGATGCAAGGCCAAACCGACGCCGACGGCAAAGTCCGCTTCGCGAAACTGGCGAAACTCGAACGCGAACGCGAACCGGTCCTGTATCTGGCTTCCGACCAGGGCGATATGAGTTTTCTGCCTCTCGGACGGGACGACCGCAACCTGAATTTTTCGCGCTTCGACATCGGCGGCGCGGCCAATGCGGCCGATCCGGGCGAACTCAGCGCGTATCTGTTTTCGGACCGCGGCATCTACCGGCCCGGCGACGCATTTCATATCGGCATGATCGTAAAGGCGGAAAAGTGGGACATCTCTTTGGCCGGTCTGCCGCTGGAAGCCGAAATCCTCGATCCGCGCGGCCTTGTTGTCAAAAAAACCAGGCTGAATCTGGGCCAGGGCGGCTTCAACGAACTCGCGCACGAAACGCTCGAAAGCTCGCCGACCGGCACTTACACGGTCAATCTCTATACGGTCAAGAACGCCAAATCGGACAAATATCTCGGCTCGGTGTCGGTCAAGGTCGAGGAATTCCTGCCCGACCGGATGAAGGCGGCGATCCGCTTTTCGAAGCCGGCCGCCGAGGGCTGGCTGCATCCTAAGGATTTGCAGGCGACCGTGAACGTGCAGAATCTGTACGGCGCGCCGGCGGAAAACCGCACGGTCGAGGCCGGCCTGACCTTGAGCCCTAGGCTCCCGGAATTCCCCCGCTTCAAGGATTACCGCTTCCACGACCCGCATTTTGCCGAACAGGGTTACGATGAAGAGCTGAATCCGGCGCAGACCGACGCGAGCGGCAACGCGGTCTTCAATCTCGGCCTCGAAAAATACGCGAAGGCAACCTACAAGCTGCATTTGCTGGCGCGCGCGTTCGAGGCGAAAGGCGGCCGCAGCGTCGCGGCCGAGGCCGATATATTGGTTTCCGACCTGCCCTATCTCGTCGGCTACAAGGCCGACGGCGGGCTCGATTTCGTCGCCCGCGACGCGGCGCGCCATGTCGAGCTGATCGCGATCGATCCCAATCTGCAAAAAACGGCGGCCGACAAGCTGACGCTCGAGCTGATCGAACGCAAGGCGCTGTCGGTGTTGATGCGCCAGGATGACGGGACTTACCGTTACGAATCGCGAATCAAGGAAATCAGCCTGAGCAAAACGCCGTTCACTGTGCCGAAGGAAGGTTACACGCTGGCGCTCGACAGCAAGACGCCGGGCGATTATGTCTATCAGGTGCGCAATGCCGAAGGCCTTGTACTGACAAAAATCGCCTACAGCGTCGCCGGTCTCGGCAACGTGTCCCGGACGCTGGACCGCAATGCGGAACTGCAACTGACCCTCGACAAACCCAGCTACGAGCCCGGCGAGACGATCACGGTTAACATCCGTGCTCCTTATACCGGCGCCGGGCTGATCACGGTCGAGCGCGATAAGGTCTACGCAAGCCGCTGGTTTCGTGCCGACACGCAGTCGACCGTGCAAACGATCGAAGTCCCGAAGGAACTGACCGGCAACGGTTACGTGTCGGTGCAATTCATCCGCGATCCGGGCTCCGACGAGATTTTCATGAGTCCCTTGTCTTACGGCGTCGCGCCGTTCAAGATCAGCCTTGCCGCGCATACCCAGCCGTTGACGATCGATGCGCCGGAGCGGATCAAGCCCGGCGAGCGCCTGTCCATCAAGCTGACCAGCGACGGACCGGCGCGTGTGGTCGTGTTCGCGGTCGATGAAGGCATCCTGCAGGTCGCGCGCTACAAGAATCCCGATCCGTTGGGCCATTTCTTCCGCAAACGCCAGCTCGAAGTCGGCACCGCGCAAATTCTCGATCTGATCCTGCCCGAATTCAAAAAACTGCTGCAACTCTCGGCTCCCGGCGGCGACGGCGAGGAAGAGGAAGCCGCCTCCTACCTGAACCCGTTCAAGCGCAAACGCGACAAGCCGGCCGTGTATTGGTCGGGCATCACCGATATCGACGGCGAGAAAACCTTCAGTTACGACGCGCCCGAGACGTTCAACGGCGCCCTGAAGATTTTCGCGGTCGCGGTCGGCGATCTGAAAATCGCCAGCGTCGCCGGCAAGACCCAGGTCCGCGGCGACCTGATCATTACCCCGAATGTGCCGTCGATGATCGCGCCGGGCGACGAATTCACCGTCAGCGCCGGCGTCGCCAATCATGTCGAGGGCAGCGGAGCAAAAGCCGAGGTCAAGGTCGCGCTGACCGTGCCGCCGCAATTGCAAATCAAGGGTGCCTCCGAACGGACCATCACCATTGCGGAAGGCCATGAAAGCGCCGCAACCTTTACCTTGCAGGCCGCCGCCGGCAATAAGGCGGTGCTGGGCGATGCGGAACTGCGCTTTACCGCGGCAAACGGCGGCAAGTCGGCCAGACTGGGCAGCCACCTGAGCCTGCGCCCGGCCGTGCCGAAAATGGCGAACTTGAAGCTCGGCACTTTCGAAGGCAAACAGGAAGTCGCCGGGCTGCGCCGGATGCATCCCGAATACCGAAAGGTCAGCGCCGGTCTGTCGCCTTTGCCGCTGGTTGCGATGCCGGGATTGACCGACTTTTTGGATAATTTCAGCCACACCTGCACCGAGCAGTTGACCAGCAGGGCGATGCCGGGAATCGTGCTGCATAAACGCCCCGAATTCGGCGACAAGACCGACCCGGGAAGCAGTGAAGCGGAGTTATTGAAACTGTTTTCGGTGCTGCGCACCCGCCAGAACGGCGAAGGCGGCTTCGGCCTGTGGACCGCCTCGCCCGAGGCGCATGAATTCGTTTCGGTCTATGCGACCCACATGCTGCTGGAAGCCTCCGCGAACGGCTTTCCGGTCCCCGCCGACATGTTTCAGCATGCCATGGATTACCTGAAAAACCTGTCCGCCAGTTCGTCGGAGGATCTGGTCGGTCTGCGCACGCGCGCCTATGCCGCCTATTTGCTGACCCGTCAGGGCAACGTCACGACCGCCGCGTTGACCGGCATTCGGGAAGCGCTACGCGCAAATTATCAAGAAGAGGAATGGCAAAACGACCTGGTCGCGGTCTATCTCGCGGCCAGCTATCGGTTGCTGCAGCAGCCTTCCGTCGCCGATGCGCTGATCAAGATTCCCGCCGAAAAGCTGGGCAGTTTTTCGGGCGAATTCACCTTCAACGACTATTACGATCCGTTGATTCATCAGGCCGAGACGCTCTATGTGCTGGCTAAGCATTTCCCGGAACGGCTCAAAAAAATGCCGACCTCGCTGTTCGAAGCGATCGGCAAACAGTTGCAGGAGGACCGCTTCAACACGCTGTCATCGGGATATCTGCTGCTCGCCTTCGACGCCTATCTGGACGTGCTGCCGGCCGAGATTGCTCAGAGTCTTTCGATTTCCGCGATCGATGGCACAGGCCGGCGCAATGCCCTGGCGCTGCCACAAAACTTCGCGCCGCGCGCGCCGTTCCCCATCGGCACGGCCGCGCTCGAATTCGAAGGCAACAGCGGCATTCCGCTGTATTATGCGGTTTCCGAATCGGGCTTCGATATAGAGCCGCCGAAAACCGAGGTACGCGACGGCCTCGAAATCGTCCGTAGTTTCCTGGACGACGACGGCAAGCCGCTCGACAAGATCCCGTTGGGCGCGGAAGTGACCGTTTCGATCCGGGCGCGGGCGATCGACCGCGACTTTATCGACAATGTCGCGGTCGTCGATCTGCTGCCCGGCGGTTTCGAAGCGGTAGTGCAAAATCCTGCCGCGAAGGATCAGACTGATTCCGAAGAAGAGGACGGCGACAACCAAGAAAATTTCACGCGCTGGCAGGACCGCCTGAAAACCGGCGGCAACTGGGCGGCCGATTATGTCGATGTGCGCGAGGACCGGGTGCTTCTGTACGGCACGTTAAGCAAGGACATGGCCGAATACCGTTACCGCGCGAAAGCGACTGCCGCGGGTGTATTCAACATTCCGCCGGTTTATGCCGAAGCGATGTATATCCCGATCTTACGGGCGCATTCCGGTGCGGGCACGGTGCGTGTTGATGAAAAAAATCCGTAGCCCTGTAGATACCGTCTTAAAAATCAAGCCGTCCTCCCATAATCGGGTTGATAAGGTTGGCGTGTTTTGAGGACGCCAAAGCACAAATGGACCAATTTGCGCATGACGGCGCCCAAGGCGGACATTTTGGTTTTGCCGCGTTCT
>JBPFEE010000042.1:0-220089 GCA_051061095.1 Methylomicrobium sp.
CAGGTAACACAGGAGCAGCAGGCGCCACCGGTGCGACAGGAGCTACAGGTGACACAGGAGCAGCAGGCGCCACCGGTGCGACAGGAGCTACAGGTGACACAGGAGCAGCAGGCGCCACCGGGGCGACAGGAGCTACAGGTGACACAGGAGCAGCAGGCGCCACCGGTGCGACAGGAGCTACAGGTGACACAGGAGCAGCAGGCGCGACAGGAGCTACAGGTGACGCAGGAGCAGCAGGCGCTACCGGTGCGACAGGCCCTACTGGCGCTACAGGCGAAACAGGTCCTACCGGTGCAACGGGGGCTACCGGAAGCGGCGGTATTTTATCATTCGGCTATGTCTATGAGCTGCCGACTCTAGTGGATGCCACTGTCGTAGGCGGGGCTGACATTCCCTTTTCCAACAACGGTCCCTTACAAGACGTAACCCATACCGCCGGAACGACAACTTTGACCGTACCGTCAACCGGAACCTATAAATTCGATTACGAAGTTAATATCACGGCCGGCATCGGTTCGGCAATAGCCATTGCGGTGAATGGCACTGTTGATGCCTCGACGCCTGTATCCGCGTTGGTTGCAACAGGTCAAGTTTCCGGAACCGCTATCTTGACTTTGGCCGCTGGCGATGTGATCACGCTTCGCAATAACTCGGCTGTACCGCTCACTTTGGATCTGGCGCCTTCGGTTAGCGCGCAACTGACTGCATTGTATTTGACTAGCTTTTAACAAGTCTCGATGATCAACGGGTCCTGTGATGCCGGCCGTCAGGCGGCTTACAGGACCCGACAGGAGGCCCTTCGGCATCTCACGCCGTACTTCGTCCCCGCCCGGGCCGCCGGTTGTCCTTCGGATAACGGCAACATCGCCGCGCCCCTTCGACTTGTAATAATCGCCCCGCTCCAGCGCCATTCCCAGGGCAGTCAATATCTCGCCATCCGGAATAAATGCCCTTGCCGAATCGGAGACTTAAAATCAATCAGACCGCCGGCATCGACTCGATGAGAGCCGGCTGACCCAGTTTTTTAACGGCGAACTCCGCATTTTTACGTATGCGCTCTCTGTATTCGGAGGGAATTCTATTTTCCTTTAATAATTGTAAGGAGGCATTGAAACATTCGAGATAATGTCCCGCCCAATAAGCCAAAACCGAAAACTCGTCCAGCAAACCGTATTCCGTTACCCATTGTTCGACAAAAAGCCCTGTCTCTGAACGAGTCAGACTCAATGCATGTTTAGCTAAAATGTAGCCTTGTTGGAATTGATCGTGCTGCCGGCATACGCGAGCCGCGCCATGCAGGCCTTCCAGCCGCGTCGGCAGACTTTCATGCGCCACCATAAATGCCTGTACGACTTCTCCCGCCTCATGGCCCAGGCTTTCCTTGAGGCGAGCGGCATGGAGCAGGCTGATAAAGACCTCTTCCTGCCAAAAACCTTGCCGGGAACGGCGCAAATAAGCCTGGAGGGCTTTTTCTTTCTCGCCGCAATCCCTATAGCTTTGCGCCAGATAAAAGGTGTAACGGGATATCAAGAACGGGTCGGTTTCCACCGCCAGGGCTCTTTCCAAAACCTCGGCATCGTCCTGAAATTTTTTGGGGTTGTGGCTTCTGGCGCTGTCCTGCAAGGGGCGATTGTAAAAGCCCGTAACCTGTCCGCGGGACTGAACAGCGGCGCATTCCAGATATTCATGCAGAACCCCCTTAAAGAAAAACTCCAGGCGATTGCTGAAGAGCTGAGGTCGTGAATATGAAATGTTCCCGTAGCGGGTTTCTATATCGTAAAGATCTTTAGTCAGGCCCTGTTTGAAATGCCTTGCATCGAAATCGGGCTCATAGACCAGCACCTCGTCGGCATCTATCATCAATCCATACGCTACATTCCGGCATTCCCGCAGTTTCCGCAACGCAAAACTGCGGTTGTAGGCAAAGTCGCGCCAAGGCTCTTCGATCACTTCGCCCGGCAGATTATTTTGATGCAAGAAATCGCGGATGACGCTCTGTGTACCGTCGGTAGACCCTGTATCCACGATAAGGATATAGTCGACCAGCGGCATCACGTTTTCCAAACAGCGGCGAATAATATGCGCTTCGTTTTTGACGATCATACACAAGCCGATGCTTGCCATAAATTCCCCCTTTACTAAATGCTACGGATCGAAAAGAATAAACTGGTTACATTAACTCAAATTCCATTCATGAGCCAGTGTATGCAGCGACTCTCGGCCGGACTCAATAGAGTACGCGGCATAACGGTTCGATGCCCGGATATACAAGCGCACGGATTCCGCTTCGGCAATTGCCGCGGTAAAAAGATTTTAAAATAAACGAATTCGCGGGCCTATAGTCAATCATGTTCGCCGATAAAGCGCGATCCATTATCCAACAAGGGTTCCGCGCCTGTCCGGACTTTCACGATCATTCCTTATTTCAATATCTGAAACAGATTGCTGTAGTCATCGGTCCACAATTTTACCGTCGTGCTGTAGCCTGTCATCCTGTCTGCATGATTCCTGATCGCAGGTATCTCCAGCAAGGCAGAATCGCGTGCCAATAATAGCCAATCGGAAGGGGACCCTCCGTTTTTATCGCCGGGATAACTTACCGTCGCGATTCGCAAACCATGGAATTTCGCCAGCTGCCAGATTACCGGACGCAAATCAAGATGAAGGTTCGAAACATGAAGCGCAATCATTCCCTGCGGGGCGAGATGCTTCAGATACAATTCGAAGGCTTCTTTGGTCAAGAGGTGCACGGGTATGGAATCGCTGCTGAAAGTATCCAGGACGAGGACATCGAAATATTGGGGATTGCCGTCCGCCAGTTCACGCTCCAGCGAGATGCGCGCGTCTCCGAGTACTGTGGTGACTTTTGCCTTGCAATGCTTCAAGTAATCAAAAAAATCTCCCTTTCCTTGCGCAAGTTCCACCACATCGGGATTGATCTCATACAGGCGATACTCATCGCCGGCTTGGCCATAAGCGGCGAGAGTCCCTACGCCCAGTCCAAACAACCCAACCTTCATTCCCTTGCCCCTGCGCGGGTGATTCAACAAAGCCAAACCGCCGCCTCCCTCGCGCACATAATAAGTGGTCGGCGAATTTCGCAATTCCGGCTTGATAAACTGCATGCCGTGAATGGTGGCGCCATGCGTCATCTCATAGGCGGGCTCGGCCGAACTAAATGGAAAAACTTCCTTCACCCTTATCACGCCAAAAAAATTTCTCTCCTCAAACACGGCTCCGGAAAATCTGCTGAAAAGATTCATCGTTGTTGTGAAAAGCAGGAATACGGTCAGCATGAAATAAGCCCATTCCGTATGATCTTCCAGCCGGCGCGGTTGCAATACCCTTAACCATACCGCAAATGCCAAAGCTAAGGCGACCGCAAACTCCCAGTAACCATTGAATATCACTGGAGCAATCAGGCTGGCGAATATTCCTCCCAATGCGCCGCCGATCGAGATCATCAAATAAAACGTCGTGAGGTGCCTTGAATCAGGACGCAGAAGATGCAACTCTCCGTGGCAAAGCATGCAGCCGGAAAATAAATAGAAACAATATGCAAGAATTTGCACAAATAAATGCAGGGACTCCCTGTAAAACAACATATAAATCAGCAAAATAATCGATAACGCAAAAAGCACCCGATACAGTTTGCGGCTATACCCATGATCTCCTGAAAATGTAAAGATAAAGGAAAGCAGATAGAGAGTGAGCGGCAGAATCCATAAGAATGGTATTACCGCCACTTCCTGCGAGATTTGATTCGTGGTCGAGAGCAACACCAAAGAAGCGGTGCCGCTGAGGGCAATCCATAACGATTTTGTGTTTGTTTCGGGGGCATGATCTTCCGCCTCCGACAATTTATTCTCGGGCGCCGAGTTAAAATGACGCTCGGTTCCCGCATTTCGAATAGCGATAAAAATGGTCAGCAGGGTAAAGAGGATAAACCCGATGGACCATATCCATCCCTGGTTTTTTAGGGATTGGTAGGGTTCGACCAGGGTCGGGTAGGTCAGCAATCCCAATAACGAACCGGCGTTTGAAAGCGCGTATAAACGGGCATAGGACCGCTGGGGAAAGAGGCGGCTAAACCAGGCCTGCATCAGGGGACCATTGGCGGCCAGAATAAAATAGGGCAGCGCGACAGTAATCAGCAGCAATACGAAAATATCAAAAATCGGGGAAGAGACATCCACTGGCTTCATATTGGCCGGCGGAGTCACAGGAGAAGCCCAGAGAAAGCCAAGCCCGATCAGCAACGTGACCGCCGAAAGGGATAAAAGAATATGCGTAAGACTTTGCCGGGTAATTTTTACTCTATCGACCAACCAGTAAGCATAGGCATAGCCGCTCGTGAGCAACACCTGAAAAAACAGCATGACCGTTGTCCATACCGCCGGGGTTCCTCCAAACCACGGCAAAATAAGTTTTCCGATAATGGGCTGTATCTGGAAAAGAAGAAAAGCCGAAAGAAAAATACTGGCGGCAAAGACGAAGCTGAGAATATGAGCTGTCATAGAGCGGTGGATCCTAGCTGTTATGGTCAGAAACCGGCATATTGTCCATATTGGATGCCCTTTTCTACATTTTTTTGCAATCTTTCCGGGCGAATCACTCTACTGCGGAGACAACCTCCTCTTTATCAAGCGATTTTTTCCAAATACTGCACGATCAGCTGCACGCTGCGGTTGCCTCTGAATTCGTTGATGTCCAGTTTATACGCGGCTCGGCAGGATCTAAGACCGAGCCATTGTTCGGGATGATCGATAAAAAAAGCGATCGCATCGATCAATAAGCCGGCGGCATTTTTCAAGACCAGTTTCAGATGTTTCTGACCGACGATGCTGGCCTGCACGACGTCGAACTCGCCTTGGAAAACCGGCTCCGGAAAGCCCTGCCCCCAGGTTGCGGCATTTTGCAAAAGCTCGGCGAATTCGACCGTCATTTCCTGCTCGCCGAGTTCGCCGTCCGAAAGCACCTTTTGCTCCAGATCGACTTCATCCAGGCGCTTGCGCACCATTTCGTCGAACGCCAGCGCAAACGGCGGATAATCGTGCATGGCGATGCTCATGCCGGCCGCCATCGCGTGGCCGCCGAATTTGCTGAGCAACTTCGGATGCGCGGCCGCGATGTCGCTGAGCACGTCGCGAATATGAATGCCCGGAATCGAACGGGCCGAACCTTTGATCTGATCCTTGCCCGCCGGCGCGAACGCGATGACCGGCCGGTGCACACGATCCTTGATGCGGGACGCCAGAATGCCGATCACGCCCTGATGCCAGTTAGGGTCGAACAGACAGACGCCGGCAGGCAGATGGCTTTCGTCGAGCGCGCGCATTTCCTTCAACAGCAGCAGTGCCTCATGCTTCATCTGGCCTTCGATTTCCTTGCGGCCGTTGTTCAAGTCGTCCAGTTGCAATGCCATCTGTCTGGCCTCCTCCGGATTATCGCTAAGCAGACATTGAATCCCCAGCGACATATCGTCCAGACGGCCGGCCGCATTCAGGCGCGGCCCCAGCGCAAACCCCAGGTCGGCAGCCTGAAGCGTGGCGGTTTTGCGGCCGGAAACTTCGGCCAGCGCCTGGATGCCGGGATGCGCCTTGCCCATCCGGATCCGCAGGAGTCCCTGATGCACCAGTATCCGGTTGATGCGGTCGAGTTCGACCACATCGGCGACCGTTCCCAACGCGACATAGTCGAGCAACTGGCCGAGATTCGGATCGGGCAGCCCCTTGGCCTGAAACCAGCCCGTCTCCCGCAGCCGGCTTCTCAGCGCCAACAGGCAATAAAACATCACGCCGACGCCGGCCAACGCGCCGCTCGGAAATTTGTCGTCGGGCAGATTCGGATTCACGATCGCATCGGCGGCCGGCAGTTCGTGGCCCGGCAAATGATGATCGGTCACCAGTACCTTGATGCCGGCCTGTTTCGCGGCCAGTACACCATCAAGGCTGGCAATGCCGTTATCGACCGTAATGATCAGATCGGGCTTTTCCAGTTTGACCAGTTCGACGATTTCAGGCGTCAGGCCATAGCCGTACTCGAAGCGATTGGGCACCACGAAGCTGACGCGTTTGGCGCCGAACAATTGCAGCCCCTTGATTGCGACCGCGCAACTGGTCGCGCCGTCCGCGTCGAAATCGGCCACGATCACGATTTTTTGATTCTGTTCCAACGCGGTGATCAAATGCGCGATCATCTTTTCGATACCTGACAAAAGCCACGGCGACGGCAATTTGGCCAGCGAGCGATCGAGATCGTCGGGCGAATTTACCCCCCGAGCTAAAAAAATGCGTTCGAGTATGGGATGCAGGCCGTTGGCAAGGACGTGTTGATGAGGAAAAGGACGTCGAATGATGGTTTTTTTGATGCCTTGATGATACATGCGTTAGGAGAAAACTAGGCGCCCTGGGAGCTGAAACGAATGGGCCATTATAGCGTTAAATTTTGTTGCGGATGCGAGTCGCACCAGAGAAGATAGACGTCAACCTTGTAAATAACTTGTTTTCTCCACAGAACTCTTCCGCAACCGCTACGAAGCCCGAGCGCGCGCCAACCTGCTGAAATCCATTCACAGGTTAACAAAGAGCTTCTGAAATGGTTGTGAAAGTCAGGACTTGAAATGTCGACAGAATCAGGCGGGAAGTATTTCCTGCGTAAATAGAGCTCCGCCCTCGATATCTTTTAATGTGACCGTCATCACCCGGCTATCGCCGTCGATATCGATCTGGCCGAAGGATTGCATGCCGAACAACGGCGACAGGTTCGGCACGGGCGAGGCTTTTTGGAAGATCACTTGCGGGCCGAAGGTATCGTCAAGCTCATGCGGGCCGAAACTGCCCGCATTCAGAGGCCCCGCGACAAACTCCCAGAACGGTTCGAAATCCTTGAACTGGGCCTTCGCAGGATCGTAGAAATGGGCCGCCGCATAATGCACGTCCGCGGTCAGCCAGACCGTGTTGTCGATGTCTTCGCTTTTCATAAACGCCAGCAATTCGGCCAGTTCGAATTCGCGCCCGTGCACCGGGCCGTCGCCGTTGGCAAAACTTTCGAATTGCGGCCGGTTCTGCCGGTCGACGCCGTCCCGCGATTGCAGTCCGAGCGGCATATCCGCCGCGATCACTTTCCATACCGCGGCCGAATGCTTCAATCCGGCTTTCAGCCAGTCCAATTGCTCACGGCCCAGATAACATGTCTCGGCGCCGGGCCGGGATTGGTCATTGCCGTTGTTGCCGCCCCGATACGAACGCATGTCCAGCACGAACACGTCGAGCAAAGGGCCGTAAGACAGCTTACGGTAAATCCGTCCCGCCGAATCGGGAGACTCTAATCGCATCGGCGCATATTCAAGCGCGGCTTTCCTGCCGTGCGCGACCAGCCTGGCGATCGATTTTTCGGTGTAGCGGGGGTCGCCGTCTAAATCTTTCGAGGGCGACCAGTTATTGGTAATCTCATGATCGTCCCAGAGCCAGACGGTCGGCACTTCCGCATTGAAGCGCCGCAGGTTGTGATCCAGCAGATTGTATTTGTAACGGCCGCGAAACTCGTCCAGGGTCTCGGCGACCTTGGCGACTTCGGGGATGACGAGGTTTCGCCAGACCGCTCCGGTCTGCGGCACAATCTGGGAATCACGGATCGGACTGTCGGCATAGATGCCGTCGCCGCAATGAATGAAAAAATCCGGCTCGGTCTGCCGCATCGTTTCGAAGATACGCATGCCGCCGATGTCGGGATTGATGCCCCAGCCCTGCCCGCAGGTATCACCGGACCAGAGGAAACGGACGACCCTGGCATCATCGGGCGCGGTCCTGAAACGGCCATAGCTGGGCTCGCTGAAACGATCAGGATCATCGATGTCCTGAAACAGGACTCTGACATACACATCGCGTCCGGCCGGCAACCCGGTCAGATCAATACGGGCCGTATAATCCGTGGCGGCCAGGGCCAAGGGTCCGGGCAACGATTCGGCATCGGTAAAATCGGGCTTGAAGCTGTACTCGACGATCATCCGGGCGGGACCGTCGGAACGGCTCCAGACGATGGCCCGGTCCGAAAGTACGTCGCCGAATTGAATCCCCTGCGTCAACTGCGGCTGTCCGGATAAGGCTTTGGAATTCCCAGCGCCGGTAATACTGCTGTGCCCGGCCATGGTCGGCGCAAATCCGGCGCCCAATGCCAGTCCCGCCGTCTTGATGAAATTGCGCCGGGATCTTTGAACCTCATTCGACATAATACAAACACGGTATTTGAATATCGGTTCGTATTATTGAGATAAAGTTATGACAGCTTAATGACGGAACCATTAACTTATGAAGAAACGGCGCCGTTCATCATATCGTAACAGTCGCCAATTACACTTCCGGCAAAGATTGTAAGAAGAGTCGTAACGCTTCATGAAATTTGCGCTGGTTTATGTGCAGGCCGCTTTTATTATGGCGGCCGGTTTCTCCCTATCGAATTATCCAATACCTGGGTTATTGCTCGGCAGCGGCCCTGAAAAGCTTTCTCTGACAGCACTGTTTCCCGCGCCGGGCCGTACACCTGTCACTTTTGACCAAACCCTCATCGCTTCGCCGCTGATCGATCAATCCCAAGGCCGGCCGCTGATTGTCGCCCCTGCATCCGATGGGGTCATCGCGATGCTGGATGCCGAAACCGGCGCGCTGGACTGGAAAATCGAAGCGCCCGCGCCCGAAGGGCAACAGGTCGAGCTGGTGTCGACGCCGGTGATCGTCGGCGATAAGCTGATAATCATTTATCAATGCCTGGACCGGGGCGTCCGTGCGAGCCATCGCATGGCGGTCATCGACTTGGCTCAGAGGAAACTGGCTGAGGCGTATCCGGTATTGGAGTTTGCCGCCGAAAAGCCGGTAGCCGACGGCCGATCGATTGTCAAATTCAATCCGCCGACGGCCTATTCGCACGCGGCCTTGAAGCACGCGCCTAAAAAAGCCGGCGGACCCGGCATCGTTTATGCATCTTTCGGCAATGCCGGCGATACCCAGCCTTTTCACGGCTGGCTGTTTGAAGTCGACCTGGACGCCTGGCGGCAACAAGGCCCCAAACAGGCGGTCTCGGCAACGCTGGTAACGACACCGGAATCCGAATGTCCGGTCACGGTGGAATCCGGCACTCAGGAAATGATCTGCGGCGGCGGTATCTGGACCCCGCCCGGACCGCAAATCTACCCGGCAGGCGACAGTTATGAAATTTTCGTGCCCACCGGCAATGGGCAGGTGGATTTGTCGCGCCGCGATTATGCCAATACCCTGATGCGCCTGAAACCCGGGCTCGCATTCGATTCCGGCTGCGATGCCCAGCTGTGCGCGAATTTCGACCCGGTCAATCCCGACAGCGCGTGCATGGCCTCCTGCAAGAATTTGTTCATCCCCCGTCTGGCCGACCGCAATGCGCCGTTGAAACCCGCCGGCGGCGATTGCGATCATAAAAGCTATGCGGAATGTCTGGCGTGGATGGATTACGATCTCGGCGCGAATGCGCCGGTCAAAGCCACGTTGCCGGACGGCCGGTCGGTGCTGGTTCAGCCGGGCAAAGATGGCGGCGTCGCCTTACTGGATGCGGACCATCTCGGCACCCAGTATGACAGGCTGCAAATCGCCGAAGTCTGCGGAACGGCAACCGATCCCTGCAAAATTACGTGGATGGGCATGATTGTGACGCAACCGGTAGTGAGTTATCAGGATGACGCGCCCGTGGTCATGATTCCGACCTTTGTGCCGGATAAAACCCACCCTGCCGGTTTGGTCGCATTGAAGATCGTGAGCGCAAACGGTGCGCCGAAATTCGAACGTCTCTGGCAATATCCCGATCCGGCAAGCACCGAAGCGAAGCAACGCTTCCGGTCCCATCCCTCGTTGCCGGTCATTTCGAAAATCGGTAACACAGGGGAAGATGTGGTCTGGATCATCGATATCGGAATGCAGGGAACGATTTACGGCATTCGCGTCCGGGACGGCAAGCTGCTGGCCGAAGCCTCGATGCAAGGCACCGGCCGTCCGCTCTCCGCACCGGTCATTCATAACGATACGCTCTATGCGGCGTCAACCCTGCCCGAAACCGGTCAAGCGCTGCTGGAAGGCTTCAAAATCAATTTCGTGCCTTAAGGAAACTCTGATTAAGTTGATTCCGTTCATGGTTAGACAAGCTCACCATGAACGAAATCAACAGCTTACCGCTCGTCCTGAGCTCGTCGAAGGACTTAATCAGAGTTTCCTTAAGCGGTAGTTTTGTCCGCGCCTGTTCCCTGCCAATCAGTCTGGCTATAGCCTGTAACTGTTCTGCGATCAATCCGATCAGCTCTTCCGCCGTGATGATACCGGCTAGAACGGCAATTCCAGTCACTTTATCTCACTGCCCGATGCAACCTTAATTATTTTTAATTTCAAAGACCGGCTCCGGTTTGTCACAAAACTTTCATTTACGCTTGCTAGCATCCTGCCTGTAAACGCCAACAGGAGCAAACCTGGGCAATAGGCTCCCGCGAATGAAACACCAAACCCATGCATGACTCATGCAAATTAAGCATGAGTCATCTTCGGCAAATCCTCAAATACTTGTGATGCGAAAAACACCGAGATAATGGATATCAAAACCTACCGAACCATCTGGATTTCAGATCTTCACCTTGGCTCCACGCAATGCCAGGCGGATATGTTGCTCGATTTTTTGAAACACACTGAGAGCGAAAAACTTTACCTGGTAGGCGATATCATCGACTTCTGGTCGCTTTCGAAGAAAATGTACTGGCCGCGGGATCACAATACGGTGATCCAGAAAGTCCTGCGAAAAGCCCGGCACGGCACCCGGATCATTTATGTGCCCGGCAACCATGACGAAAATGTCAGGGACTACAACAATTATATATTCGGAGATATCGAGGTCAAAAACATGGACGTGCATATGACGTCCCTGGGCAAGCAGTTTCTGGTCGTCCATGGCGACGAATACGACACGATCGCCCAATATCATCAGTGGATTGCCAAGCTGGGCAGCGCCGGGTACGACTTTCTGTTATGGATCAATCGCATTTTGCGGCCCATCCGGCGCTGGCTCGGGATACAGTCGCATTTCTCGCTCGCCGCCTATGTGAAATTCAAGGTCAAAAATATCGTGCAATTCATTTCCGAATACGAAAAAAGCATTGTCAGCACACTGCGAGACAAAGGGCTGGACGGCGTGGTCTGCGGTCACATTCATCATGCCGAAATCAAGGAAATCGAAGGCTTTTTATACGTCAATACCGGCGATTTCGTCGAAAGCTGCACCGCGATCGTCGAACATTTCAACGGCAGCCTGGAGTTGGTGCATTGGATCAGGAAGGAAGATCCGGCGCTTTCGGCTCAAAAGCATTTCGAAGCACATGTTCACGATTGAAAGGTACGGCCGACATGGATAAACCCTCGAACCCTTTTGCCGCTATCCGTCCTGTTGTCGCCAAGGCGCGCGTAAGCGCGGAGCAATCGGTTGCGGAAGGTTTCTACACGATTTTGGCCGCGCAGTTTTTTTCCTCCCTGGGCGATAATGTGCTGCTGTTCGCGGCCATTGCGCTGCTCAAATCGATGGACGCGCCGGCCTGGCAAATCCCGGTGCTGCAGCAGTTCTTTGTGTTTGCCTTCATTCTGTTGGCCCCGTTCGTCGGCGCGTATGCGGATGCCCTGCCGAAAGGCCAGGTCATGTTCATCAGCAACAGCATCAAGCTTATGGGCTGTCTGGCGATGCTGCTCGGATTGCATCCCTTGATCGCTTACGGCTTTGTCGGTCTCGGCGCGGCGTTGTATTCGCCGGCGAAATACGGCATTCTGACCGAATGTCTGCCGGCAGAAAGACTGGTCTGGGCTAACGGCTGGATGGAAGGGCTCACCGTCGCGGCGATCATTCTGGGCGCGATTTTCGGAGGCTTGCTGATCGGCCCGCGTGCCGAGGAGCATATCGTGCAACAATTGAACGGAATGGCGTTCAACGGCGGCATCGACAGCGCGCCCGAATTCGCGATTTTGGTGATTCTGGGGATTTATCTGATCGCGGCCGTCCTGAATTACTTCATTCCCAAACTGGCAATCGAGCATGCGTTGACGCATCGCGATCCGGTCTTCCTGGTGAAGGAATTTCGGCAGAGCTTCTTCATGCTCTGGAAAGATTCCCTGGGCCAGGTATCCCTGGCGGTCACTTCATTGTTTTGGGGCGCCGGCACCAGTTTGCGCTTCATTATTCTGGCCTGGTCGGCCGCCGCGCTGGAGCTCGACCTGGAACAGGCGACGCAACTGACCGCGGTCGTCGCGGTAGGCCTTGCCATCGGATCGATTATCGCCGCCAGATCGGTGCCCGTCACGCATGCGGTAAAAGTCCTGCCGCTGGGCATTGCGAT
Source organism: Methylomicrobium sp. (assembly GCA_051061095.1). Lineage (GTDB taxonomy): Bacteria > Pseudomonadota > Gammaproteobacteria > Methylococcales > Methylomonadaceae > Methylomicrobium. The sequence goes on from JBPFEE010000042.1 coordinate 12,386, forward strand.
GGGGCTGGTCGTGCTGGCGATGGTCTGGGTGACCGACTGGCGGTTGGCCTCGCTGCTTTTGGTCGCGATCGGCATTCTGGCCGGCAGTTTCCTGATTCCGATGAACGCCTTGCTTCAGCTCCGCGGCCACTTACTGATGGGATCGGGCCACTCGATCGCGGTGCAGAACTTCAATGAAAATCTGAGTATTTTGTTGATGCTCGGCGCTTATTCCTTAATGATCAAGGCCGGCTTTTCGATTTTTACCATCGTGAGCGTCTTCGGATTATTTATCGCGTTCAGTATGGGCGTAATCCATCGCATACATGGCCATGATCAGGATTATTAGATTGATGAGAAGATATTAAATGTCTTATAATCCAGACTCTTTTTGAACTTTGCAAACAAAACTCCAGTCGATAGCTTACTATGCTTGACTAAGAGTTAGGCCAGATCTCCTGATCACGGCCATCGTCAAAAAATTCAAGTCCCCCCTTCAACGCTGGAGACTAACGAGACACTTAAAAACACGCAAAGTGTCTTGTCGCTCCGGAATCCACGCTACGCTTGTCCAGGGGATTGCAAGCAAACTGATTACTTGCTTCTTCAGCGACGAATGAATCAGCGTAGCGCCATTTGTTGTATGCCAGGTTAAAAGATTGACCGCATACAGCCTTTTTCACATATACTAAGGACACCTTTTGAAAAGATTATTTGTGGGAAACTTGCCCAGCGACGCGACCGAAGCCAGTGTGACGGCTTTATTCTCGGAGTTCGGCAGAGTACATTCCATTGAACTCGTCACCGATCTGTTTAGCGGTAGATGCAAGGGTTTTGGCTATGTCGGCATGGAGGGCCACGAAGCCAGAGCGGCGATCGCAAAACTCAGCGGCTTTCTGTACGGCGGCAAGCCGCTCAGAGTCAATTTTGAAGACACTTCAAGCCGCAAAGGCAGACGCCGCTAGCGGCAATCGAAGCTTCTCCACTTTTTAAAGATACGGCGCGGCGCCTGACGCTGGATCGGTTCTATTGTACTGTCCAAGCAACAGAGTCGCCCCGTAATCTCCTTCCGTTTTTAAACTATTCCGGGATTTTAATCCCTTCTTATCGAGATTTTTTATGCCATTTTCTTCTCTCGGCCTGTCCGAGCCCCTGCTGCGTGCGCTCAGCGATTCAGGATACGCCACGCCCACGCCGATACAACAAAAAGCCATTCCTTCGGTTTTAGCGGGCCGCGATCTGCTTGCCGCCGCGCAAACCGGCACCGGCAAAACCGCAGGCTTTACTCTGCCGATCCTACAACGCCTGGCGGAAAAGCATTACGATCGCAATCGTCCGGTCAGGGCGCTCATTTTAACGCCGACCCGCGAGCTGGCGGCGCAAGTGGGCGAATCGGTCATCAAATACGGCAAACATCAAATGCCGCGGCTGAAATCGGACGTCGTGTTCGGCGGAGTCAAAATCAACCCGCAGTTGTTGCGTTTGCGCGGCGGCGTCGATATTCTGACCGCGACGCCGGGGCGCTTGCTCGATCTGGTCAACCAGAATGCGGTCAAGCTGAATCAAGTCGAAATCCTGGTGCTGGACGAAGCGGACCGCATGTTGGACATGGGCTTTATCAGGGACATCAACAAAATCTTGGCGTTATTGCCTAAAAAACGGCAAAACCTGCTGTTTTCCGCAACATTTTCCGCTGAAATACGCAAACTGACCCAAGGCCTGCTGGTCAATCCGGTGCAAATCGAAGTCGCGGTTGAAAATGCCGCCGCTGATACCGTCGAACAAATTGCCTACTCGGTTAACAAGACCGCGAAAACCGCCTTATTGACGCATTTGATCAAAAGCAACGACTGGCGGCAGGTGCTGGTTTTCACCAGCACCAAACACGGCGCCAACAAGCTGACCGAAAAATTGAATTCCGCGCAAATTACCGCCAAGGCAATACACGGCAACAAAAGCCAGGGCGCAAGAACCAGCGCGCTGGCGGATTTTAAAGCCGGAGACATTCGGGTGCTGGTTGCCACCGACGTGGCCGCGCGCGGGATCGATATCGCCCAGTTGCCGCATGTGGTGAATTATGAATTGCCGCGTTCCTCCGCCGATTATGTGCATCGCATCGGCCGCACCGGACGAGCCGGTAGGGGCGGGCTCGCCGTGTCTCTGATTTCCCAGGATGAAAATAACGCCTTGCGTCTGGTTGAAAAACTGATCGGCGCTAAAATTGCGCGCGGACGGATTTCAGGTTTCGAGGAAATGGAAATCGCCCGTTAAGGCGTTGCCGTCTGCATCAAGCGCGGCAATCGGATAGCCGTTCGAATGAGCGGCCTCTTGCTGCCCTGGAGTATTGCCGCCCGGCAATAATCCAGGGCACCCAAAGCGCTATTTTTTATTGAAGTAATAAACCTCGCCGAATTTCCCTTTCAGTTTCATGGTTTTGTCGTCTTTTTCGATTAATGAAAAAGTGTCAAAGCCGGATCTGCCCACATAAGGAATTTTCAGTTTACCATTGTCTATCTCCAAATTGACGGGCTGCTGGTCATAATGCTTGCCTTCGCGCGGAATGTTCAGGATCGTGACCTTGCCGTCCTGAAACACCCAGGTATCTTCCCGTGCTATGGTTTCCTTGGCAGATTCCGAGTTTTTGGTATATAGCAGCTTCCAGGAGCCCTGGATATCATTCACGGATTTGAGCTCGATATCGGCAAATACGGAAACGGCAAAAAGCGATAAAGCCAACAAACCCGGCGTCCAATACATTTTTTTCATAATTGCCTACCTTTAAAAATTAAATTATTGATCAGCGTGCTAAACGCACTGTCTGGGGGAACCTTATCTTTACCTTGCCGGTGCATGGAATAATTTGGGGCAGGAGATTGGCGATGAAAACCCCTCGGCTGGAATGTCATATCCGATACTTTAAGCCTCTGTATCGACAATAAATTAGAACTCTTAGTCGAAAGGAAGTTCATCCCCGCGCTTGTATGGGGTTTTGCGAAATTAATCCATTGTCCGCATCAAAGTGTTAAGATGAAAAACCGACTTCACCACGCGGCTGGGTACGGAATGAAGCATTACACGATCGGACTATCAGTCACCTATCACGATTCGGCTTTGGCAATTCTCGACGCCGAGGGCAAGGTGTTGTTCGCCGAAGCGACCGAACGCTATCTGCAGAACAAACGCGCACTGAACGCCGAACCCGATCAATTGTTCCGTATCCCGGAGCTGCTTGAAACCTATTGCCCCGATCCCGGCGAAATCACGATCGCAAGCAACTGGCGCAAGCAGCGGCCGCTTTATGAATCGATCGTATCGAGGCTCGGTTTGCTGTCGGCGCCCGGCCTGCTGAAGGACGGCATCAAGCGGCTGCGTTCGCCGCTCGGCAACTATCAACTGCACCACATGATGGCGTGCCAGAACAACAGCATCCGCCGCGCCGGCTTGAATCTGGTCCGGATACTTCGCGAATGCCATCCGCAATGCAAAGTTATTTTCGCCAACTACGACCATCATTTGACTCATGCCGCGGCCGCCTGTTACGGGAGCCCGTTTGAAGAAGCCGCCTGCGCGGTGATCGACTCGTTCGGCGAATACGGCGCGATGGCGTTTTACCGGTACCGGAACGGCAGGCTGGATCCGCTTTATGTCGCCCGTGGAGCGGGTACCGCGAGCCTCGGTTTGTATTATATGAAAATCACCGAACTGTGCGGTTTCGACTGGCTGAAAGGCGAGGAATGGAAGGTGATGGGACTCGCGCCTTACGGCAAGTTGAATGAAGAACTTTATGCGCTGCTGCAATCGACGATTACGCTCGACGGCTTCGAGGTCCGGCATCGGGGCAAAGCGTTTTTCAACCGGATCGATCGGCTGGACGCCTTCAAGCACAAGCGGCAAGACCCGATCGAACAGGCGGCCGATCTGGCTTGTACCGGGCAGCTATTTTTTGCGGAGACGGTAAACCGTCTGCTCAGCCATCTGCAGCAGACGACTCAATCCGGCAATCTGGCGCTGGCCGGCGGCTGCGCGCTGAACTCCTCGAACAACGGCCGCATTACCCGGCAAACGCCGTTCAAGCAAATCTATATCCCTTCCGCGCCGGCCGATGACGGCTGCGCGCTCGGAGCGGCCTGGCTGGCTCATCATGCCGCTCATCCGGCTATTTCAGTACCGAACGCGATACAAACGCCCTATACCGGTTCGGTTATCGCCGATGAAGCGGTCGATCGCCTTCTCCGCTTCAATCGCGCCTTGAACATCGAACATTTGCCGGATAAGATTTGCGAGGCGACGGCAGCGCGGCTCGCGGCGGGCCAATTGGTCGGCTGGCTGCAGGGCCGCGCCGAGTTCGGGCCGCGCGCGCTCGGCAACCGTTCGATCCTGGCCGATCCCCGCTTCGCCGAAACGCAGGACCTGATCAACGAAAATATTAAATTCCGGGAAACCTTTCGCCCGTTTGCACCGTCCATTCTGCATGAGTTTGGTCCCGATTATTTCGAACATTATCAGGAATCTCCATATATGGACAAAACGCTAACCATTCGTGAAGCCATGCGACAACGCATTGCCGCAGTTTGCCATGTGGACGGCAGCGGGCGGCTGCAAACCGTTAAAAAAGAATGGAACCCGCGTTTTTACCAACTGATCGACTGTTTTCGGCAATTGACCGGCATTCCGGTGCTGCTGAACACCAGTTTCAACGTGATGGGGAAACCGCTGGCGCATTCGCTTGAGGACGCGATTGCCTTGTTTTTGACGACCGGGCTGGATGTGCTGGTCGTCAACGATTATCTGATCAGCAAACCTCGCGATGAATGAGTACGCCGGCCCGTTTGATCCCTCGTTAAATCCGGTCTTTTCGAAGACGGCTTACCGGACTGCCCGTCAATACCGGCAGAATGGGAGATCGCTGTTCCATGCGCTGATTCAGGACAGCGAAGAGCCGGCGCTTTATCCCCTCGCCTATCATTTTATCGACAAGCAGTTGGCTCGGACTGCCGCGTCCAGGCCGGCCTCAATGCCGCCTGCCTGGGATATTGAGGGAATATTACAGGCTTTACAAACTCACACGGCAAGCCTTCCCCCGATAACGCCGGCCTCCGGCCAGGTTAAAGACTCTCTGCTTCAGCTCCAATCGGTAATTTTGACCGAGCCGTGCTGGCTGCAGAACATCTTGCAGACCGCAACGAATCAAGCGCCTGTTGCGATCACTTTGTCAACCGTGTATTCCTCAGCCAGCGCAATGAATACGCAGGATAAGCCGTTTCAGGCGTTGCTGCTGGATGCCGGTTTGGACATTCCGGATCTGGGCAATACCGCTTTAACCCAGCCAGATACGGTCGACGAGATTTTTTTCGATTTCGCGGCGCTGCAATTGGCGCTCGCGCAGTTTCCGCGGGTGTATTTTCCGGAAATTCTAGGGTTTACTTTGGCCTGGTGCCATTCTCCGAGTCTGCTCGAAGGATTTACGGCAACCGATCATCCAGCCCTGAGGCATTATCTCCGGCACAGACGGAATCGACTGACATCGGCAAAGCCCCTCGTGACCGAGGCGATGCTGAATTATCTGGGACAAATGGAAAGCCGCAAGACCGGGCTTTGGCGGCGTATCGAGTCCGGCTTTGATCTTTATCGGCATTTTTTCGAGCAGTGCGAGCGCCGGTTGCGGAATCGGCTGGAAAACCCGGAAACGGCCTTTCAGGCCGTAGCGAAGATGTTCACGGCTAAAGCGACGGCCGCATTCGGCCACCATCGCCAAGTCAAATTGGAAGGCCGCTCGCTGGATGACTGGTTTGCCGAACGGCCTTTCGCCAGTCATAAATTTCTTGCCGCGCTGCGCCGTTCTTCCTATGTTAATCAGGAAAACCCGGCCGCCAGCCCTTTACTCAAGCTGTTCGAATTCCAGGGACCGATGTTCGGCGTATTGACCGGGAACGATAAAGATTGCCTGAAACGCTGGCTGAGCGAGGCTAATACTGGCTTAGCGGATGCGCCCTACCCTGCGGATATTCCCGAATCGGATTGGCTGCCGAACGAATGCGGAGGCAACTCCCCCCCATTCGGCAAAATGAGCCGCCGCGAACTGTATCATTATCTGGTCAATGCCGAGCTTTATCCGGACGTCCTGCCCGCCGCCCGACAAGTCGTCGAGCGAGTGCTGCGCGCTTCGCGCCGGTTTAATCGCTTACCGTTTAAAAAATACAGCCATCAGGCCTTTGCTGCCTTTATTGATACGCTTTATCAACGCGAAGCGAAAGCTTATGTACCCTTGGCCGGCAAGCCTCGGTTGTCCAGGCAGGCCTATGTCTGGGGCATCGAGCAATTGGCGCCGGCGATTTTGACCGACGGCTGCTGGCTGCAACAGGTGAACCGCCTCAGATTTACCTCGCATGCCGCCATCGGCGCGTCTTTATATAAAATTTACGACGACGAAACCGGGGCCGGCATCGAGGCGCAGAATCACCCGGTCATTTACCGGCGCTTGCTCGATAGTCTCAATATCGCCCTGCCGCCGATTCACGACCCAGCCTTCTGCGGCCATCCCGGTTTTATCGACAGCGCGTTCGACATCCCGGTGTATTTAATGTCGATCTCGAAGTTTCCGGCCAGTTTTCTGCCGGAACTGTTGGGTCTGAACATGGCAATCGAATTGAGCGGCCTCGGCAGGGTTTATCTGCGCCTGGCGCAGGAACTGCGGTTTTGGGGCATCGATTCGAAGATCGTAAATGTGCATCTCTCGATCGACAATCTCGCCTCGGGGCATGCGGCGCTTGCCAGAAATGCGATCCAGCATTACCTGGACCAGATTGCCGCCAGCCAGGGCGAGGCCGCAAAAGACGCTCACTGGCGACGGATTTATCACGGCTACTGCTCGCTGACGACAGCCGCCCGGGCTTTCAAAATTGCGCTGATTATTTTTTATTTATACAGGCAATTCCAGAGCCATTATACTGACCGGCACGTTTTTACCCGTCACTCCGATCAGAATGTATAACCGTTTCAGTTACCTGCTCGCTTTTGTATTGCCGCTCGGCAGTTTCCTGTTTTTGCTCGGCGGACCCCATGCATCGGAAACAGCATTGGCCTGGACATTGCCTTTCTGGCTGATGTTGCTGCTGGAGTGGCTGGCGCCCGATTTACCGCTATATCCCGACAAGAAGGCGCCGGAGTTCTACTATGACGGAATTCTCTATGGCCTGGCCTTCCTGCAATGCATAAACATTGCGCTGATGCTCGAATTTGTGTCGAAACTGTCCTGGCAAGGACCGGGCGATCTGGTCAATAGTTTGATCAACCTGATTCTGGTCCGGTTTCTCATCGGCACCAGTTCTGGCACATCGGGCATCGTCGTCGCGCATGAATTGATCCATCGCGATTCGAAATGGCAACGGCTGTTGGGGCATCTGTTGCTGTGCAGCGTCTGTTACGATCATTTCGTGATCGCGCATCAACGCGGCCATCATCATCATCTCGGCATGCCGGAAGATATCGCCACGGCGCACTTCGGGGAAAGTTTTAACGCTTACTGGCGCCGGGTCGCTAAAGGTTATTTCAGCTATGCCTGGCGATCGGAACTGGAGCGCCTTGATATAGGCCGGAATTATTGGCAGGCCAAATTGCTGCAAAATCAAGTATTGCGAGGTTTGGCGATCGAATGCTCGTTTATTGGCGCCATTATATGGTTTTACGGTTGGCTGGCGGCGCTGATGTTTCTATACCAGGCTTTTGCGGCCGTTCGGATTCTGGAAGCCGTCAATTATTTCCAGCACTGGGGGCTGGGCGAAGACAGATTCGGCAAATCCTACGGCTGGGTCACAACGTCATGGCTGTCCCGTTATGCGTTGATCGGCCTGTCGAATCATATCGGCCATCATCAGAATGCTTCCAGCCGCTACCATGAAATCGACTATTCCGACCGGGGGCCGCAAATGCCCTACGGTTATTTCGTGATGAATCTGTGGGTAAAACTGCACAATGCTTCCTACCGGAAAATGGCGGAAAAAAAGCTGCTGAACTTTTATTGCTAATAATATAATCTTAACCTTTAAGTTTGATATAACTTTTTGTACAATGCAGAAAGGCACAATCTCGGTGAATCGGCTCTTAATTACGGCTTTCCGGTTCTGAACCATGCCCTTAAATTTAGGAGACTGCGCGCGATGCAACATTTGAGTCATAGCCCAGCCCATTTCATTCTGCAGTGACGCACCTCTTTTAGCATAGCAATTCATAAAATGCATTATTTCATTGTTTTGCTTTTGTTTGTGAGTGGGGCCTCGGCGGTCACCCCAACCAATCCTCCAGCCTCCCCTCACGGCTCCCCTGCGCCCCCGTTGACACAGCGCGAAAGCGATTGGCTGCTTGCCCATCCCAAAATCAGATTAGCTTTCGACGACTCGCTGCCCCCTTATAGTTTCGTCGACAAAAAAGATCAGTTCAAGGGCATTGCTGTCGATATCATGAATGCGCTCAGTAAAAAGCTAGGGATAAATTTTGATATTTATCCGAAAACCTCCTGGGGCAATATTTACTCGGCAACGTCGGAGCAGCACGTAGATGTTATCGCATCGATGGTCGACCGCCCGGAGCACCGCGAGTGGTTCAATTTCACTCATCCCTATCTGACCAAATCATTGGTCATCATGACCCATAAAAACAACATTGCAATCCATGATCGCAATGATCTAGCTGGAAAAACGGTAGCATTCGTCAAGGGTTTTGAATTCTCCGATCAAATTACGACAAAAAATCCTTCCGTAAAACCCTATGTCGTACCGTCCATGTTGTCGTGTTTACAAGCAGTAGACGGGAGGAAAGCGGATGCCTGCATCGCTTTCAGCGGCACCGCCCAGTATTTGCAACGTAAACATCATCTCGATAATTTGCAGTTCGCCGGCTTTTATGAGCGCAATACCGCCGACGAAAGCATGGCCGTTCGTAAAGACTGGCCAATCCTGACCGAAATCCTGCAGAAAGGACTGGATTCGCTGAGCGAGTCGGAAATGAATGCAATTTACTTGAAATGGATGCCGCCGGGAAATCCAATGGAGGAAGCGGATGCCGATGCAGCCGGCAGCCTAAGTTCGGCGGCGGCTTGGTGGCAAAGTAAGACGCAGAGCAGCTTGTTCAAATTCGTATTGCCTTTCCTGGCTATTATTATCGCCTTCTTTTTATACCGGAACCTCAAGGCGCGGATGGCCGAGACCAGTCTAAGCAATGACAACTCAAATTCAAGCTTCAAACAGTTGCAAAGCGATTTCGAGCGGATGATTTTGAAACGCACCACCGATCTGAATTACAGCGAGAGAAAATACCGCAATCTGGTGGAAAACCTGAACAAGGACTATTTTTTCTACCAGCGCGACCGGCAAGGCAGCATGACCTATGTCAGCCCCTCCGTAGCGTTTGTGCTCGGCTATGAACCGGAGCATTTCGGTACGAATTTCCGTAATTACTTGACCAATAATCCGGCAAACCGAAGAATCGATACCATACTGGAGTCCTGCATTCAGGGGGTTCCCACTCCGCCCTATCAACTGGAATTCTTCGATTCGGGGAAAAGGCGGCGCTGGCTTGAGATTGCGGATGCGCCGGTATATGACGAATACGGCAACTGCATCGGCCTTGACGGCTTGGCCTTCGATATTACCGAACGCAAGCTGGAAGAAGAAAGATTGATCTGGCTGTCCTTTCACGACGATTTGACCGGACTTGCCAACCGGCGCTTATTCACCGACCGCATAGAGCAGGCAATTCCCCTGTCGAACCGCACTTGCATGCCGTTCTCCGTGCTTTACCTGAATGTTGACAAATTCAGATTGCTCGTCGATGAAATGGGACATGCGGCGGGCGATTATGCCCTCAAACACATCGCAAAAAAATTGATCGATACGCTTCGCGAATCGGATACCGCCGCTTGCCTGGGCGACGGCGAGTTTGGCCTCTTGCTGCCAGACACCGATATCAACGCATCCACTAGCGTTGCCCAAAAAATTATTAAAAACCTGCGTGAACCGATAACTTTCGGCATGAAATCGGTCAAGCTGAATGTAACCCTCGGTATTTCCCTGTATCCTCGCCACGGCTCAAATCCGGACATGCTGCTGGAATATGCCGACGCCAGCATGCATTATGCAAGAAAGAAACGGCTGGGATATTCCTCCTTTACCGAAGCCTGACCAGTTCGGTCTTTAACGCCGAGTTTGTTTGTCGAGCGCCTGCAAATGTTTTAGCTTTTCGGCGATTTTGATTTCCAGCCCTCTGCCCACCGGCTGATAATAGGAGGTCCCCCGAAGATCTTCGGGGAAATAGTTCTCGCCCGCCGCGTAAGCTTCCGGTTCGTCATGCGCGTAGCGGTATTCCTTGCCGTAATCCAACGCCTGCATCAACTTGGTCGGCGCATTGCGCAGGTGTACCGGCACTCCCAGGCTGCCGCTGTGTTTCGCATCCTGCATCGCGGCATTATAGGCCCGGTAAACCGCATTGCTTTTCGGCGCACAGGCCAGATAAATGACCGCTTGCGCCAAGGCCAGCTCGCCTTCGGGACTGCCGAGCCGCTCCTGGGCTTGCCAGGCATCCAAAGCGATTTGCAGGCCCCGAGGATCGGCATTGCCGATGTCCTCGGACGCCATCCTGACGATCCGGCGGGCGATATAAGTCTGATCGCAGCCGGCATCGAGCATTCGGCACAGCCAATACAAGGCCGCATCCGGCGCACTGCCGCGCACCGACTTGTGCAGCGCGGAAATCTGGTTATAAAACTCGTCGCCCTGTTTATCGAAGCGCCTGACGCCGCCGCTCAATACTTCCCGGGCCAGCACCTCATCAATGGATTTTTCATCATTCGCGGAGGCCAGCTCTACCGCTAGATCAAGCAGATTCAGCAGCTTCCGCGCGTCCCCATCAGCTGCCTGGACAAATTGCCGCTTGATTTCCTCTTCCACCGTGATCGCCAGGTGCCCCAGGCCGCGGGTCTGATCGGTCAAGGCGCGTTCCGCTACCGCCAATAAGTCTTCCTCGGTCAATGGATTCAGCACATAAACGCGGGCTCGGGACAATAACGCATTGTTCAGCGCGAATGACGGATTTTCGGTCGTCGCGCCGATGAAATAGACTGTCCCGTCCTCGACATGCGGCAAAAACGCATCCTGTTGCGCTTTGTTGAAGCGATGCACTTCATCGACGAACAAAATGGTACGGCGCTGTTTTTGCTGTAACAGAAACTGCGCCTCGCCGACCGCCGCGCGGATTTCCTTCACGCCCGCAAGCACCGCCGAAATCGGCGCGAATTCGGCATCGGCATGGCGGGCAATCAGCCGCGCAAGCGTGGTTTTGCCCGCGCCGGGCGGCCCCCAAAAAATCATCGAATGCAGACGTCCCGCCATGATGCTTTCATAGAGAGGTTTGCCCGGTTTCAGGATATGTTTCTGCCCCGCATACTCACCCAGGCTTTGCGGCCGCATTCTGTCGGCCAACGGCCTCGTCAAATCATCCGACATGTTGCCTTTTCACCTTTCGCTCTGCGTTTTTTATATCATTTACTCCTCAAACACATCCGCGCCCTTCGGAACTTCGAACTGAAACAAGGTCTGCTTGAGCGGCGGATTAATCAACACCTTAGAAAAATAGATGCGAGTCAGCTGCCCGAAATTATCGCTGAGCTCCATTCCGCCCAAAGAGCCCTTGGTCAAACCGATCAATATGTATTTGAAAGTCGTTTCCGCACTTTTCGGCGATAACTTGATCCATTGCATGTCGCCTTCCCTGCCTTCGCCTTCAATGATGAAATTGTCATCCAAGGACACTTCGCCGCTCAACAATAACGCCGGCGTCGATCCCAGGGAAGCATCAAGCTTTTTGACGGTAACCTGGTCCAGGTCCTGATCGTAGAACCAAACCTTGCCTTTGTCGGCGACAATCTGTTGCGAAAAGGGTTTCAGGTAATCCCAACGGAATTTACCGGGCCGCTGCAGATAAAAGACGCCAAAACTGGTCTTGACCGGTTTTCCCTGCTCATTCAGCAAGACCTGCTTGAAATCCGCCGATAATGATCTGGAGGACGCCAAAAAGGTTTTTAACTGTTGTACCGGCTTATCTTCCGCCTGCAGGGGAAAACTGCTGAAAGCTAGTATAAATAGAATAAAACCTAACCACTTTTGTTGATTCATTAAAACTCCTTATTATTCACTCTGCGGAAAAAATTCCTCGAACCACGGCCTATCCTGCTCTATGACCGGGTTGCCGCAAGCCGAATAGGCGGTCGGCTCGGAGCCTTCCATATACGGGTACCCCTTGCCGTAAGGACAATCCGCCCCGGCGACCAAACCGGAATAAGGATCAATCCGCACCATTTTGATGTTATCGGGCGGCGTCAAATTGACCGGCTGTTTTGAAATCTGCCGCATAAATCCGTTCCACACCTGCAACGCACCGGTGGCTCCGGTTAACCCGGCAGGTTTATTATCGTCGCGGCCGACCCAGACCACCGATAAATAATCGCCGGTAAAGCCAGCGAACCAGCTGTCCTTCGCATCGTTGGTCGTGCCGGTTTTGCCGACCAGACCATAATCCTGAGGGAAAACCGAATAAGCCGACGAACCGGTGCCCGCATGCATCACTTCCTGCAAGATCGTGTTCAGAATATAGGTTGCCGAAGGATCGACCGTTTGCCTGACCGTATACGGATAACTTTGCAGTCTTTCCCCCGAAGCGGAAACCACCGCCTTAATGGCCTTGATCGGTGTCAGGAAACCGTCGCCGGCAAGCGTTTGATACATTTGTGTGACTTCGATCGGGGTCAATTGCGCCGCTCCCAGCAGGAAGGAGGGGTACAGATCGACTTTGCGGTTCACGCCGAGGTCTTTCAGGGTTTTCGCGATCTTCCCGATGCCGACATCCATGCCGACCCGGACGGTGGCGAGGTTGTACGATTTTGCCAGCGCAGTATGCAGGCCGATCGTGCCGTGCTCCTTATGATCGTAATTTTTCGGGCTCCAGTCGTTGCCGTGATCTCCCTTGATGAAGATGGCGCTGTCGGTGACCGGCGTCGTGATCGTATATCTTCTAGGATTTTGCAATGCGGTCAAATAGATCACCGGCTTGATCAACGAACCGATCGGCCGCACCGCATCCAACGCCCGATTGAACCCGGCCGAGGAATCGTCCCGTCCGCTTGCCAACGCGGCGATTTCGCCGCTGTCCCGACGCGTCACCACGACGGCCGACTCGAGCGCTTTTGCCTTGGGTTGTTTTTCCAATTGCGGCAGCTTGCGTTTGATCGTTTCCTCGACCGTATCCTGAATCTGCGTATCGAGCGTGGTAAAGATTCTCAAACCTTCCGAGGTCAGATCTTCTTCATGATAATCCTGTCTCAACTGACGCTTGACCAGATCCAGAAAGGCCGGATAGCGGTTCGCCGAGCGATGGGTATTCTCGATCACCGCTAACGGACGCGCTTTCGCGGCGGCGGCGGCTTCCGTGCTGATGTACTCCTGCGCAGCCATTTCGTCAAGGACCAGATTGCGGCGCTGCAACGCGCGCTCCGGGAAACGACGGGGATTATACTCGGACGGACCGCGCACCAAGGCCACCAACGAAGCCAGCTGCTCCAGCGACAAATCCTTCAAGGAACCGCCGAAATAAAACTGACTGGCTAGCCCAAAACCATGCACCGCGCTGGCGCCGTCCTGCCCCAGATAAATTTCGTTCAGATACGCTTCGAGAATTTCGTTCTTGCTGTAACGATATTCCAGAATCAGCGCCATCAGGGCTTCCTTGATTTTGCGGGTCAGCTTGCGTTCCGAAGTCAGATAGAAGTTTTTGACCAGCTGCTGGGTTATCGTACTGCCGCCCTGCACCATGTCGCCGGCCTGGATATTCGCGACCATCGCCCGCAGAATGCCGCGCAACGATACTCCGAAATGATCGAAAAAGTCTCTGTCTTCCGAAGCGAGCAGACCTTTAATCAGCATTTCCGGGGCTTCTTCGAGCTTGATCAATATCCGGTCTTCCTTGATGGTCGGATAAAAGCTGCCGATCTGCACCGGATCCATCCGTACGATCGCCAGGTTTTGCTCGTTCGTTAGATCGGTAATACGCGCGATGCCGGCTTCGGAAAAGTCCACGCGCATCGCAACGCCGGGTTGCGGCTCCGGCTGGTCCCAAAAGGTAAAAGTGCGGCTCTTGACCGAAATTTGCCCGCCATTGCGAAAATATGTTCCTTCCACAGCCAGTTCCGGATCTTTCCGGTAATGCAGCATCTCCAGCAGATTTTCGAATTTTTCCGCACTCAAACCGTAGCCCGCGTACAGTTCGACCGGATTCCCGTATACGCGCGCCGGAATCGCCCAGCGCTTGCCCTCGAACTGGGTGCGTACGTTGTAATCGAGATAGCCCAGATAGGTGAACAGAAAGAAGGCGCCAATGCCGGTAAGAAGAATAAAGCTGTTTCTAAACCAATGGGAGGTAGATTTTCTGCTTGGAGAAGTCTTGTTGTACCGGGAGCTTCGCCTGGTCGATCTGTCTGTCATGGCCTTTTTAAGCAGTGATGGGATAAATTCGTCCGTAGTATGACCGGCTATTATACCCAGTTCAGGCATGCCGGGGTTAGAAACCGTGACATTAGCAAGCCTTTGATGAACTAACCATGAATGAACTTAAGCGGCATGCCGGATTCTGACATTCCGGCAGAGCGGTGCGCGGGCGCAACATCAGTTTATGGAAGTCAATACCGGTTTCAGTAAGATTTCGGCGCGTTTATCGGCACCGGACGGCAAATGGACTTTTCTGGAATCAATCCAGGCGGCGATATCCTGCCAGGTCTTGTTGGCTTGCAAATCCCGCAACAGCATATGATAGCCTTGTTGATAAAAAGCGACGGTTTTTTCTGCTTCTTCTGCTTCTACTGCGGGTTTACCGTTCTTCAGAAACCGTTGCAAGAAGGCATAGGTCGGCTTCTTCGGAATGATATCGTCTTTTTCGCCATACAATAACAGCGTATCTTCAGTCAGCGAATCGGCGCTGTTGAAGGCCTGATCCATCAAATTGGCCAGCCCGTACAGCGTTTCGACGCGCGCGCCTTTGATGACCCAGGGATCACGCCCCAATTCGCGCAGCATTTCTATATTATCCGACGGCGTCACCTTCACGACGCCCTTGCCGGTCAACCTCAGCCAGGGCGTCGTATGTGCCAGTATCCACAAAAGGCCGTTCTGATACCAGGGCATCGTTTTGCGCGCCCAGAGGGCCGGCGCCGCCAAAATAATGCCGTCGATCAACTGGGTGGAATCGTATTTGGCCGCCGTCATCACTACCGCTCCGCCCATGCTTTCGCCGAGCAGAAACAAAGGGCTGCGGGGATAACGCTCCTTGACCAGACGCGCCAGGGTCAACAGATCGTCCGCATAGGAAGCGCAACCGGCCCACAGCCCGCGTTTCGGCGCCGCGCCGAAGCCGCGCTGATCATAGGCGAAGCTGGCGATGCCGCGCTCGCTGAAATACTGCGCGGGCTTATCGAAAAACCGGCTGTAATCATTGAAACCGTGTACAGCAATAATTAAGGCTTTAGGTTCTTCTTTAGTCGGCCAGCTCCGGAGCGGCAATCTGGCGCCGTCCTCAGTAATGAAAGCAAGCGTATCGAGATGCGCAGCGGTCGTTTTCGCACCGGAGGGATATATCGACGGCACACAGCCGGTCAGCAAAAAAGTGATCAGTGTAAGGGTCGATATAAACATTTTCATATACTTTCGCCCCCGGCTTGATGCCGGGATAAACAGGAACTGCGGACACGACTCGGCAACAAAATCAAAACCATTGCCTTAAGGATTTGGTTAGGGCTAACTTTCTTTTATGCTTTCGCGCGATGGGGGAACGATAAGCCAGCGCTTCAGAAAGTTATTCCATCCAATTATTAATGATCTTGAATGTGTATAAAAGTTCATAGGGTTTCAATTTCAGAATAGCGTTAGAATAACAATTATTCAAACAAAATTTCGTCTGTCATGCCTACGGCAAACCAAAACCGACCCGTTATCACGCCCATCTTCCGAGCCTTGGTCAATCGGATTTTACCGAACTCGCAAGCCGTTTCGCTGGCATTGATACTGATCGTCATCTCTGCGCTGATCTATTCGCTGTCGGGCTTGCTGATGCCGGTATTCGCTTCGGTCGTGCTGGCCTATCTCCTGGAAGGGCTTGTGGCAAAAGCCGAAGCAAGGGGCCTGCCGAGATGGGCGAGCGTCTATCTGGTATTTTCGATTTTCATGGCTTGCGTTGGCTTTCTCTGTTTTTATCTGCTGCCGATCGTTTCGCAGCAGGCTGTCGAGTTTGTCCAGCAGATTCCCGCCATGGTGTACCGCCTCGAAATGAGCATCTTGCGGCTGCCGAAGCTGTATCCGAAACTGATCTCGGAAAACCGGATTCAGGAAGTCATGCAAGTGCTGCAACGGGAGGTTTGGACCTACGGACAAAACATGCTGTCGGTATCCGCAGCCTCGCTGATCAGTGTGGTCAGCGCGATAGTGTATCTGTTCCTGGTGCCGATGATGGTGTTTTTCTTCCTGAAAGATAAAAAACTGCTGATCGACTGGCTGTTGCAGTTCATCCCGAGGGACCGGCATCTGACCGTGCGCGTCTGGGAAGAAGTCGATATGCAGATCGGCAACTACATCCGCGGCAAATTTGCGGAAGTGTTTATCCTGTGGGCAGCCAGCTTCATTACTTTCCGGTTTTTCGATCTGAACTATGCGATGCTGCTGGCGGTATTCATGGGACTGCAGGTGATCATTCCTTATATCGGCGCGACGCTGGTCACCTTTCCGGTGCTCGGCGTCGCTTATTTCCAATGGGGCTGGGGCAGCGACCAATTCGTCTATGTCGCGATCGCCTATGCCGTGATCCAGGCCCTCGACGGCGTGTTGCTGGTGCCGATCCTGTTTTCCGAAGCGGTCAATCTGCATGCGATCGCGATTATCGTCGCGATACTGTTTTTCGGCGGCTTATGGGGTTTTTGGGGCGTGTTTTTCGCGATTCCCCTGGCCACCGTGGTAAAGGCGGTGCTGTCGGCATGGCCGCGGCTGGGCGACCCTCACCAGGACAGCCCGTTTTATTGCCCTATAAATAATCCGAACCAAAGTCTGCCAAACGTGAGCGCTCGCCGCGACGCAGGGTAATATGGGCGGCGTGTTCCCAGCGCTTGAAACGATCAACTACATAGGTCAGCCCCGAAGTCGTCGCGGTCAGGTAAGGCGTATCTATTTGCGAAAGGTTGCCGATGCAGATGATCTTGGTGCCGGGGCCCGCGCGGGTAATCAGTGTTTTCAATTGTTTTGAGGTCAGGTTCTGCGCCTCGTCGATGATCAGATAGCGGTTTAAAAACGTTCTTCCGCGCATGAAATTCAGCGAGCGGATCTTGACCCGGTTCATCAGCACGTTTTGTGTCGCGCCCTGCTCCCATTCGGTATTGCCGGAACGGTTGCCCAACAATTCGAGATTGTCCATCAGCGCGCCCATCCAAGGCGCCATTTTTTCTTCCTCGGTGCCGGGCAGAAAGCCGATATCCTCACCGATCGGCACTGTTTCGCGGGTCATGATGATTTCGTTGTAGAGTTTGCGCTCCATCGTCAACGTCAACCCAGCGGCAAGCGCCAATAAGGTTTTGCCGGTGCCGGCCGTTCCGAGCAGGGTTACGAAATCGATATCGGGATCGAGCAGGACATTGAAAGCGAAATTCTGCTCGCGGTTTTTCGCAGTGATGCCCCACACATTGTTATGTTTGGTCCGGTAATCCCGAGCCAGTTCCAATATCGCGGTGCGTCCGTCGCAGGAGCGGACGATCGCCTCGAAGTTCGACGAATCCTCCATGTACAGGTATTGATTCGGATACCACTCCGAAACTAAAGGATCTTCAAGCTTATAAAAGGTTTTGCCCTTTTCCTGCCACGAATCCATCCTGCTGCCGTGCTGATCCCAGAAATCGTCTTCCAGCGCCATGGCGCCGCCGTATAACAGTTCGATATCGTCGAGCACCTGGTCGTTATGGTAATCCTCGGCCGGCAGTTCCAGCGTCGCCGCCTTGATGCGCATGTTAATGTCTTTCGAGACCAGAATCACCTTGATGCCGGGCAATTCTTTGGTCAGCGCCAACACCACGCTCAGAATCGAATTGTCCGAGAGACTGCCCGGCATGGTCGCGGGCAACAACTCGCTCATGATGCTGGTCTGAAAATACAGGCGGCCGGCCTTGCCGATGACGCCTCCGCCTCCATTCGGCTCCAGGCGGGACAGCGGCAGCCCGTCCTTGATGCTTTCGGGATTGACGTCGCGGATCAACTCATCAAGAAAACGGCTTGCCTGCCGAACATTGCGCGCCACTTCGGTGATGCCTTTCTTGGCCCGGTCCAACTCTTCCAAAACGATCATCGGGATGAAAATGTCATGCTCCTGAAACCTGAAAATACTGGCAGGATCATGCATCAGTACATTGGTATCGAGCACAAAAAGTTTTTTATCGGACGTAGTTTGAATATTCATGAAGTCCTTGAGCAGTCTGATTCATAGATTGTGGATTGCGCTTATGCCTTCTGCTTCCGGTGAAGGCCGGCGCTATCAGTAAGAATAATCGCTTTAATCAAATTTATAAAGTATCCCGTCGACCGGGAGCTAAAAGGCTTATCACGATTTTTCCCGCACAATTAGTAAAATTGCGACCGATTACTCAGAAAACTTTTCATCCTTCTACTTCTGAACTATATTCAAAGGAGCTGCAATTATGATCAGCCGATACTGCCTTAACGGTAAAAGTCCGGAGCTATGCTATATTTTCACGTTTTCACGTCAGTCGTACTGTTCCTATGCAGTATAGCTCCGGCGTTTGCCGCTCCGAACCTGCAACAGGACATCATCGATATTCAACTGCGTTGGCATCATCAGTTCCAGTTTGCCGGCTATTATGCAGCGGTCGCAAAAAATTTTTACCGGGAAGAAGGTCTGGAGGTCAGACTGCATGCAGGCGATCCCGCACACCAGCCCGTTCAGGAAGTCTTATCCGAGCGCGCGCAATACGCGGAAGGCAACAGCGAAGTCCTATTCCAAAGATTGCAGGGCAAGCCGCTCGTTGCGTTGGCCGCCATTTTTCAGCATTCCCCTTCGATATTGCTGGCCCGTAAGGACTCCGGGATTGAGTCGGTACACGACCTGGCCGGCAAAAAAGTCATGCTGATGAACCGGACCGAAGATGCCGATTTTCTGACCATGTTTTTGAATGAAGGCATTGCGCTTTCTCAAATCAACATCATCCCGAGCAGTTATCGAATCGATGATCTGATCACCGGCAAGGTCGACGCCTTTAATGCCTATTCGACCAATGAGCCGTTTTTACTGAAGCAGCAACGGATTCCGTACAACATCATCGACCCCGGCAACTACCGGGTCGATTTCTACAGCGACATTCTTTTCACCTCCGAAGACGAAGTGCATAATCACCCTGACCGTGTCGAAAAGATACTCCGGGCCACATTGAAAGGCTGGCGATACGCAATGGACCACCCGGACGAGATCATCGATCTGTTGATCGAGCAATACCATGTCAAAAAAACAAGGGCACATCTCGAGTTCGAAGCGGCCGAGATGCGAAAGCTGATCTTTCCGGACATCATCGAAATCGGCCATATGAACCCGCAGCGATGGCAATATATGGCGGACACCTTCGTGAGAGCCGGTTTGATCCGATCGACCGATCATTTCGATGGCTTCATCTACAGCGCCAAGCCCAAACATTTACCGGACTGGATCATTCCCTTGTTGACGACCGCATTAGGCGTCATTTTCGTTGTTTTGTCCGTAATCTATTATCTGGCGCAATTGAACCGCCGTCTCGCATTGGCCCAGCACCAGCTGCATACGGCCAACATGGCCCTTTCGGAGGAAATCGATGAGCGCAAGGCGATCGAATCGAATTTGCGCGCCAGCGAAACGCGCTACCATTCGCTCTTCAACAACATGCTTGAAGGCTTTGCGTTTTGCCAAATGCTCTACCATAACGGACAACCCGACGATTTCCTTTACCTTGAAGTCAATCCGGCATTTGAAACCTTGACAGGTTTATCGGACGTGATCGGTAAAAGAGCCACCGAAGTCGTTCCGGAGATCAAAGAAACCAATCCGGAAGTTTTTGAAATTTACGGATGCGTTGCTGCAGGCGGCCCGCCTAAAAAATTTGAAATCTTTGTATTGCCGCTCAACCTCTGGTTTTCTGTTTCCGCCTACCATGCCGATCACCAATGCTTCGTCACAGTGATAGAAAACATTACCGAACGCAAACAGCTTCACCGTAATTATGAGCATATGGCGCAAACCGATTACCTTACCGGTCTTGCCAATCGCCGCCATTTCATGCAACAGGCGGAAACCGAACTGGCGCGTACCTTGCTCTATGGCGGCGCCCTATCGCTGCTGATGCTCGATCTGGACAGCTTTAAACAGATTAACGACAGCCATGGACATCGAACCGGCGACAAGGTCTTGCAGACATTCAGCAGGCTTTGCCGATCAACCTTGCGGGAAAATGATTTGATCGGCCGTCTCGGCGGGGAAGAGTTTGTGGTCATGCTGCCGGAAACTGGCGTCAAGGAGGCCATCGAAGTGGCCGAACGGCTGCGAAAAATAACAGAAGATGGATTCGTTATGCTGGAAGACAGGCAGCCTCTGCGTTTTACCGTTTCGATCGGGATTGCAACGCTGAATGAGGAGTGCCTTCATATTGACGCACTCCTGCAAAGGGCGGACCAGGCGCTTTATAAAGCCAAGGCGAAAGGACGGAACCGGATATATACGGACGTTCCAATGCAATTAAATGACTTTTAGGAAGATACGCGGCTGCGAACATTTCAGCCGGGAAAAATTCAGTTCAACTCTTCAACCGCTAGCAACACTTCTTCCACATGATTCTTGACCTTCACCTTTCGCCATTCGCGCACCAGATTGCCCTGGCTGTCGAACAAGAATGTACTGCGCTCGATACCGCGTACTTGCTTGCCGTACATGTTTTTCATCCTGATCACATCGAACAGGCCGCAAAGAATTTCATCGGGATCGGACAACAGCTCGAACGGAAATGCCTGTTTGGATTTGAAGCCTTCGTGCATCTTGACCGAATCGCGCGATACGCCGAAAACGACCGTATTCAGCGCGGCAAACCGGCCGCTCAGGTCGCGAAAGTCGCAGCCTTCCTGCGTACAGCCAGGCGTATGATCCTTTGGATAAAAATACAGCACGATATTTTGCCCGGAGTAATCAGTCAAGCGGACCGTTTTACCCCCCGTAGCCAGGATTTCAAGATCGGGCGCGGCACTGCCGAGCATCAAGGGTGTCATGGCCGCTTCCTAACGTTTAATCGGTTCGAGAATGGCGTCAATATTCAACTGATCGCAAAAATCCAAAAACTCCTCACGCAATGACAACAACCGAATTTCCGGCGGAACCAGCACGATAAATTTGGTCGTGAATACCGAGGTCGAAATATAAGGCGCCTGATAGGAACTCCCCGAGACTTCCTCGATTTCGATCCCACGCGCGCTTAAAAATGTCGATAACGATTCAATGATGTTGTCGCGATCCACCGATAATGTTTCGAGCGAATAAGGCAGAAAATCTTTCTCCTTGTGCTGATGCTCCGGCCTAAGCATATGGACTTTAATATCCAGGCGTTTCTCGACCGCCTCCAAAACATTTTCGATCTTGGCGATTTGATTCCAGTTGCCTTGTACCAGCAAATAAGCCGCATCCGCCTGCTCCAGACGGCTGTAGCGGATTTCCACAATACTGCATTTGCAATCGCGGATAGCGGAGACTATTTCGCCGATAAAACAATTCCGGTTATGGCCTAATACGGTAATGGCTAATTGCATATTTTTTTTCTTCAGTTTATCGACTCATAGAAATAATGTGACAAAAATACATTCGCTTAGCCTTAAGTTCCTATTAAACAAATGAAAGATATTGGATTTTTCCGCGCCAGGCAATAAACTAACCGGAAAAATGAGCGTTATCTTACTACCAAAGAGTACCCCAATGACAGAGTCTGTAAACAAAAAGTCTAAAGAAGGACGCTACCGCGTCGAGTCGAATATCGCCGAAATCGATCCCGTCATTGAACCGCTGACCGATCTGGATGACGACGAGGACGCGATCGACCGGCTGCTGATCAATACAGGTTTTGATGCCGAAGAAGAGGTTTCTGCGTATCCCCAAGCATGGGACAAGACCTTATCCGTTCATCAGGACCCGCTCCCGCAATTGGACGCCTTCAGCGAAGACAAGGAGCTGGCAGCGCTGCAATCCAATGATGACGAATATATCGAGCCTGTCGATATCGGCTCGCCGATTGCCGACGTCGAGTTAGCTCCGGCGCCGCATGAAGCAGCTTTCGCCAGTGACGACTCGTTCATCGAACGTAATGATTCTGCGCCTCATGATAGTCCAGGATATTCTGCATTTCACGATCCTGCCGCCAAATTTACCGCCGCGATCCAGGATGCTTTCGCCTCACATCATGACACGAGTGAAGCCATTGAGCGGGTCGACTTTGAACCGCCCGTCCCCGACGTCGACGGCTTGCCCCGAACATCATACAGCGACAGGGCCTCATCCGAAAATTATGACGAACTTTTCGAACATGAACCGGATCCGATCAGCTTCCCGCAGAGCCATGTTGCCGGCGAAGCTTCCGCCACGGCCCATGCAAAATTCTCTGACCAAAGCCCTGACGATACCCTCCCTCAAGTTGACATTCCCTGGCCGGAAAATGACATGGCCCTTGACGCTCCGGCGCCTCCTTATGATTGGAACCGTTTGTTCTCGATGCAGGAGGACGCTCGCCAGCAAATGGCTCAGCTAAGGACCAGAACCAGAAATGCCAGACGCCTTTCTTATGCCGCAATCGCCCTGTCTCTGGCCGCCTTGGGAGGGGTTCTGGCCGTCGGTTACCTGAATGCCCAGACACGCGCTGAGCTGACCAAGCTAAAGGATATGCAATCCATTATGGAAGAAGATATGAGCGGCTTGAACGAAAAGCTCGGCAGCGATGATCAGGCAGCGGAAGACAGCGCCGAAAAGCTCCGCCACTTATCCGCCGAAAGTGCGGCAAACCCGGAAGACAAGCCCATCCCGGTCGACTCGCCCTCGCCTCCGGCGACCGCATCGATCCAGGCAAAGGCCACGGCGCCAACCGTCACAGCCCCTAAACCCATCGCCCCATCCGTTCGCAAAAGCCAGCCCTTACCGACAAAACCGGCAATGAATAAAGCATTGCCGAAACCTTCGGCAGTCTACCCGGCAAAACCGGCCGCCATCGAAACCGAAGGCCATTGGTCGGTCAATCTGGCCGCCTTCCGACAAATAGAAGATGCCAGAAAAAAAGCCGCGGAATTCCGGCAAAAAGGCGTATCGGTCAAAGTAACGAAGGTCGATATCAAGCGTTCCACCTGGTACCGGCTCAGCGTGCCCGGCTTCAAAACCAAAGAAGCCGCCAGCACGTATTCGTACCGATTAAAAAAATTGCTGCGCCTGAACTCGATTTGGGTCGCGGCGATTTAAGCTGTTACTCTGCCGCAACATCCCGTTTTAGCCCGTTATTTCTTCACTGCTGGCTCGCTTGGCGCAGGCTGCACCGGCACGTCAGCGCTTTTTGACGATTCAGGATTCGGTTTCGCCTCTTCTTTCTTAGGTTGCTTGTCCTCTTCATCCGGTTCGGACTGGATCATGATGGCCGAATAGCAGTTCATCATGCTTTCGGTAAAATTATTATGCGCATCGGCCAGCGCTTTGGGCGAACCGAAGTCCTTGCGCAGCTCGTCCAGCGTTTTTTTCGGATCTGACGACTTCATCAGCATCAGCATTTTCGTGTAATTTTTATAAGCGGTACGGCGGTCCGGATCAAATTCGAAATAGCCCGGCATATTTTGCGTCGTCGTGTCGACCACGCAGTCAGTCATTTTTTCCGGATCGATCTTATAATCCTTCACGTCCTGTTCCTTCTTCATTTCTGTCAGAACAGCCTCTTCATATTCGCCCTTTTCAGCGCAGCCCGTAACGAGTAAAGCAGAAATCGAAATGAGTAAAATCTTTTTCATTAACGTTAAACCTTGAGTCATTATTTTATAAAATCAATATAATACGAATAAAAGTGGCGTAAGGCGCAAAGTGTAATTTTATTTTCCCTCTTGAGCCTACTTTTTAAAGCCCCTTCATCGCCTCGGCAATCCACGCTTCGGCCTCGGCGTTGATGTCGGCTGCCTTGCGCCCCTTGCTCTCGATCGGCGGACCGATTTTGACCTTGATCGTCCCCGGATATTTCAAAAAACTGTAACGCGGCCAGTAAACGCCCGCATTATGCGCAATCGGTATCACCGGATACCCCGATTGCTGAGCGAGCATCGCGCCGCCGGCATTGAATTTTTTGGCTTCGCCGGGCGCGGTGCGGGTGCCTTCCGGAAAAATGATCACCCAGAGTCCGGACTTTAAATTCTCGGCGCCTTGTGCGAGCAGTTTGCGCAAGGCCGCACGCTGGTTTTTGCGGTCGATCGCGATCGGTTTCAGAGTCGCCATCGCCCAGCCCCAGAGCGGCAGCCAAAGCAGCGATTGTTTCAGCAACACCGAATGCATCGGCAAGAAATCGCGGTAAGCGATCGTCTCCCAGGCCGATTGATGTTTGCTTAAAATGATCGCAGTCCGGTTGGGATCGATGTGCTCCATCCCTTCGATTTGATGGTCGATGCCGCAGCAGACTTTCGCGAGCCACAGCACCCATTTAATCCAGAATCCGGCAATCCGGTAGCGAACGCGGAAAGGCAACACCGCAGCAAGCAGGACCAACGGGCAGATCACAAACAGCGACAGCGTCATGCCCAGAAACAGCAGCGTCGAGCCGAAATAAACCTTAAAGTTCTTGTCCCGAAACGAGGGAGTTTGCAGCGTCATATAAGTTGTCGAATACTGGAATCTTCAAATTGGGGTTTGCATTCAGTGTTTTCCGGCCTTTGCCGGTCCTGACCAGGATAGGCCGCACGCCGGCGGCTTCGGCGGCCTGAATGTCGCGCAGCGAATCCCCGATCAGCACCGCGTCATTAAGGTCGGCCTGATGATCCGCCGCAAATACCCTGATCAGGCCCGGCTCCGGTTTTCGGCAATCGCATTTACTCTCCGGCCCATGCGGACAAAAATAAATCGCCTCGATATTGCCGCCGTTCTCGGCCACCAGACGGAGCATTTTTTGATGGATCCGGTCCAACATCGGCAGATCGAACAGGCCGCGCGCGATGCCGGACTGATTCGTGATCACGACAACCTTGAAGCCGTTGGCGCTCAACAGCGCAATCGCCTCCAGGCTGCCCGGAATCGGCCGCCATTCGTCCGGCGATTTGATAAATTGGTCGGAATCCTCGTTGATTACGCCGTCCCGGTCGAGCAGCACATAATGGTTTCGAGTCAAGACTGCAATTTCGAAATATCCGCGCAGGTCAAGAACTGTTCGGACAGCAGCGTCAACAGCGCCAGACGGTTCGCGCGCAAGTCGAGATCGTCGCACATTACCATTACATGATCGAAAAAGTCATTGACCACAGGTTCCATCTGCGTGAGACGGTTCAGGGTGCCCTGGTAATCCCGCTGCTCCAGCAAGGGCTTGATCGCATCGCCAGCGGCATGGGCGGCTTCGAGCAAACGCTGTTCCTGCGCTTCGGCCAGCAAGCGCACGGCTGGGGCGGGTGCGGTTTCCGATTTTTTCAGGATATTCCTGATCCGTTTGTTCGCGGCGGCCAGGCTTTCGGCCTGCGGCAACTGTCTGAACGTTTTGACCGCGGCCAGGCGCTGAATGAAATCGAGCGGTTCGGATGGACCGACTGCAATAACCGCCTCGAACTCATCGGCGGTGTAGCCCTGGTCCAGGCAGTAGCCCTTCAGCCGGTCGAACACGAAATCGGTCACCGCCAGGCGCGTAGCGTCGATATCGAAGGCATGGGTAAACTGGTACAGCGCAAAATCGATCAGATCGCGGATGTTCAGCGTCAGGCGGTTTTCGATGATGATCCTGAGCATACCAATCGCCGCGCGCCTAAGCGCATAAGGGTCCTTGTCGCCGGTCGGAATCAGGCCGGCGCTGAATATCCCGCACAGGGTGTCGATCTTGTCGGCCAGCGCGACGATCTGGCCGGTCACGCTGCCCGGCGTCGCCCCGCCGGACTGCTTCGGCAGATAATGCTCTTCGATGGCCTGGGCCACTTCAGCCCGCTCGCCGTCCGCGAGCGCATAATAGCGGCCCATGATGCCCTGCAGGTTGCCGAATTCGCCGACCATGTCGGTCAGCAAATCGGTTTTGGCCAGCAAGGCGGCGCGCTTGGCCAGCTCGACATCGGCCTGCAACAGATTCGCGATCACTTCGGCCAGCTTGATCACCCGTTCGGTCTTGTCCGCGACGGTGCCCAGTTTTTCCTGGAACACGATATTGGCCATGCTCAACACGCGCTCGGCCAGCGCCTTCTTGCGGTCCTGCTTCCAGAAAAATTCGGCGTCGGTCAGGCGCGGGGTGATCACCCGCTCGTTGCCGCGCTGTATCGATTCGGGACGCTTGCTTTCGATGTTGCTGAAAGTGATGAAATGCGGCAGCAAGGCGCCGTCCCTGCTCTTGACCGGAAAATATTTCTGGTTGGTCTGCATCGTAGTGATCAACACTTCGGCCGGCAGTTCCAGGAAACGCGGATCGAAATTGCCGGTAACCGGCACCGGCCATTCGTTCAGCGCGGCGACTTCTTCGAGCAGGTCATCCTCGATATGCGCAATGCCGCCCACCTGCGCCGCGGCTTTATTTGCGGCGTCACGGATGAGGGCTTTTCTAGCTTCGAAATCGGCGATCACCCTGCCCTGATCGTAGAGCGTTTTGACGTAGGCCTCCGGGCCGGCAATCGTCAGTTTTTCCGGCGCATGAAAGCGGTGGCCCTGCGTGGCGCGACCGGTGTTCAGACCCAGAATTTCGGCCTCGATCACTTGTTCGCCAAACAGCAGCACGGCCCAATGCACGGGCCTGACGAACTCGGTCGTAGAATTGCCCCAGCGCATCCGTTTGGCGATCGGCAGCGCGGCCAGACTCTTGCGAATGATGTCCGGGATCAGCTTTTCGGTGGCCTGTCCTTCGATCTCCTGGGTGTAGGAAAGCCAGGCGCCCTTATCGGTTTTCAGTTCCTGCAATTGCTCGAAGGTCGTACCGCAACTGGCCGCGAAACCCAGGGCGGCCTTGCTTGGGCTGCCGTCAGGCGCATACGCGGCCTGTAAGGCCGGACCGCGTTTTTCGACCGTCTTGTTCGGCTGCGCGATGTCGAGATTTTCCACCCAAACCGCGAGGCGTCTTGGCGTCGCATAAAAGCGGCTGCCGGAAAAGGCCAATCCGGCCTCGTTCAATCCGGCGACGATGCCGTTTTGCAGCGCCTGGGCCAGATTCAGCAGGGTCTTCGGCGGCAATTCTTCCGAACCCAATTCGAAAAGTAAATGTCTGGTATCGCTCATTGTGATTCTCCCTGTGCTGCCAGCATCGGAAAGCCCAGCGACTCCCGGCGCTGGTAGTAAGCCTCGGCGACCGATTTGGCCAAATTTCTGACCCGCAAAATATAGCGCTGGCGCTCGGTGACCGAGATCGCATGGCGCGCATCGAGCAGGTTGAATGTATGCGAAGCCTTCAGCACCATTTCATAAGCGGGCAGCGGCAGGTTCAGCTGGATCAGTTTCTGGCATTCCTGTTCGTAAGTATCGAAGCACTTGAACATGAAGTCGACATTCGCATGATCGAAATTGAACGCGGACATCTCGACCTCGTTCTGATGAAACACGTCGCCATAGGTCACGACGCCGTGCGGCGTCCGCGTCCAGACCAGATCGAACACACTCTGGACGCCCTGCAGATACATCGCCAGCCGTTCCATACCGTAGGTAATTTCGCCGGTCACCGGTCGGCATTCGAGCCCGCCGACCTGCTGGAAATAAGTGAATTGGGTCACTTCCATCCCGTTCAGCCAGACCTCCCAGCCGAGTCCCCAGGCACCCAGCGTCGGCGATTCCCAGTTGTCCTCGACGAAGCGGATGTCGTGTTCGAGCAGATCGAAGCCCAGATAGCGCAGGGAGCCGAGATAAAGTTCCTGAATGTTGTCCGGCGACGGCTTCAGGATCACCTGATACTGGTAATAATGCTGCAAGCGGTTGGGGTTTTCCCCGAAACGCCCGTCTGTCGGCCGGCGCGAAGGCTGAACGTAGGCAGTATTCCAGGGTTCAGGCCCGATCGCGCGGAGAAAGGTCGCCGGATGAAAAGTCCCCGCCCCCACTTCCTGATCCAAAGGCTGCAACAGGACGCAACCCTGCTCGGCCCAGTATTCCTGTAAGGCCAGAATCAATCCCTGAAATGTCGATACATCGTAATTCGAACTCGCCACGGCACACTCGCGATATGCAGTAAAAATCCCGCGATTATATCTTAAATTTTGGTTTGAAGCAGGGTTTGTGATGAGGATTTAAGACTGTCCGGCGCAACATTCCCTGCATTTTGCGGAAATCCTTTTATCAGGATTTACGAATGGATTATTCAGATTATGAAGCGCATTTGCCATGCCGATCAAGACCCCAAATAAGCTTCCTTGACTCGGGTGTCGTTGGATAATTCCAGACCGGTCCCGGCCAATACCACCCTGCCCGTCTCCAGTACATAAGCCCGATGCGCTATACGCAAAGCCATGTTCGCGTTCTGCTCCACCAACAAAATCGTGGTTCCGGTCCGATTGATGTCTTCGATGATGCGGAAGATTTCCTGAACCAGCCGCGGCGCCAGGCCCATGGAAGGCTCATCCAGCAGCAGGAGCCTACCTCGGCTCATTAACGCTCGCCCCACGGCCAGCATTTGCTGTTCGCCTCCCGACAGGGTACCGCCCGGTTGATCCCGGCGCTCCTTCAGCCGCGGAAAAATCGAAAACACCCTGTCATAATCGGCCTCGATCTCGCCTTTGTCTTTGCGCTGCCAGGTTGCGAGCTGAAGATTTTCCTGAACGGTCAGGTTGCCGAAAATTCCCCGGCCTTCCGGCACGTGAGCGATCCCGAGCCCTACGATCAAGTGCGCCGGGAAATGCTGAAGATATTTTCCGTCGAAAACGATAGCGCCGGTAAATCGCGTGAGCCCTGAAATCGCCCGCAGAATCGAACTTTTGCCGGCGCCGTTCGCGCCGATCAAGGTAACGATTTCGCCTTGATTGACCGTGAACGATACCCCATGCAAAGCCTGGATGCCGTTGTAACGCACCTCCAGATTTTGCACTTCCAGTTGCGGGATCGCTTGCTGAATTGCCGAATTGTTCATTTCTGCGGGATCTCGCCCAAATAAGCCTCCAGCACTCTGGGATGATTCTGGATAAATTGCGGTGGTCCTTCGGCGAGGGTCACGCCAAAATCCAGCACCTTGATCCTCTCGCAGATGCCCATCACCAGCTTCATCTGATGCTCGATCAGCAGAATCGTCAGTTTAAAATCCCGCCGAATCCACTGGATCAAATCCATCAACTGGTCGATTTCCTTGGGATTCATCCCCGCGGCCGGCTCGTCGAGCAAGAGCAGTTCCGGCGAAATCGCCAGCGCCCGCGCTATCTCCAGACGCCGCTGCAACCCGTAGGACAGATTCTTCGCTTTTTCTCCGGCCAGATGCTCCAGATTGAAGATAGCCAGGAGCTCTCGCGAATGATCGATAATGCGCAGCTCTTCGCGGCGGAAACGGCCCAGGTGCAACAATGCCTCCCAGGGCGTGTAATCGACCTGCGAATAATGCGCGATCCTGACATTGTCCATTACCGACAAATCGCGGAATAAGCGGATATTCTGGAAGGTGCGCCCAATGTGCAGCGCGGCGATCTGGTTCGGCGTCTTGCCCACCAACTCGGTCCCTTTGAAGCGGATACTGCCCGCACTGGCCCGGTACACGCCGGTAATCAAGTTGAACACGGTCGTCTTGCCGGCGCCATTGGGTCCGATCACACCGACCAAATCGCCTTCGTAAAGCTCCAGGTTGAAATCCTCGACCGCGCGCAGCCCGCCGAACTGATGCCTTACCTTAGTGGCGGTCAGAATCGCCATGCGGAACCTCCCCATAAAGCGGACGATGGGCTGCCTTGTCCCGTCCCGGAATAAACCCCCGGAACTCCCTGAGCCCCATGATGCCACGCGGCCAGTAAAGCATCACCAGAATCAGCGCCAGCGGCATGATCACCATCCGCCATACGCCCAGATGGCTGATGAAATGTTCGTTTAGGGGAATGAATACCGCAGAAGGCAGCCAGGACAACAGCGATGCCATCGTCGACGGCCGCAACAATTCCAGCAGAACGGTGAAAAGCGTCGCGCCGAGGATGGAACCCCCGATCGACGCGATGCCGCCTAAGTAGACCATGATCAAAATTTCGGTGGACTTGGCGATATCGAAAATACGGGGACTGATGAATTGCAGCAGGTGGGCGAACAACGCGCCGGCGATGCCCGCGCCGAACGACGACAGCATGAAGGCGAAAAATTTCACTTGCCGGGTGTTCACGCTCATCAGATCGCTCGCGATTTCGTCCTCGCGAATCGACAGCACGCCGCGCCCATAGTTGGAATAGACAAAATTTCGGATCAGCCAAACCAGCGCTACGGTCCAGAAGAACACCCAGGGCAAGGTGGTCAGCCGCATGATGCCGGAAATACCGCGCGGGCCGCCGATCACGTCGATATTCTCGATCGCCGATTTAACGATCATCAGGAACGCCAGCGTAATGATGGCCAGATAGTCGCCTCGCACCCTGAAAGAAGGAATTGCCACGATCAATCCCAGTAATGCTGCCGCCAGCCCGCCGGCCAGCACCGCACACGGAAACAGCAGCGAAAATTCGGCCACGGGGAGTACCTTTATCGTCAACACGACCGAGATATAGGCTCCTACCGCCATAAACCCGGCATGCGCCAGGGAAAACTCGCCCATGTAACCGTTCACCAGATTCAGACTAACGGCGAGGATGATATTAATGCCGACATACATCAGGATCAACTGCACGTAAACGCTGAGCAGATGGTATTCCGGAATCAGGAAAGCCATAGCGAAACCGACCGCGAGCAAAACGGGGACGAGCCAGCGCTGTTCCAACAGCCTATTCCAATGCATGATCAACCGGGCGATCATACTTTCTGGACTCGGGGTTTACCCAAAACCCCATAGGGGCGCACGATTACCAACAGCATTAGCAGCGTGAAGGCGACGAAATCACGATAGGTCGAAGGCAGGAATGCCACCACCATGATCTCCACGCTTCCCAGAATGAAAGCGCCGATCATTGCGCCGCGGATATTGCCGATGCCGCCCACTACCGCGCAAATAAAGGCTTTCCAGCCTACCAGGATGCCCATATAGGGATCGATCACCGGATAGGCCAGCGCATAGAGCGATCCAGCCGCCCCAGCCAGTCCGGCGCCGATCGCGAAGGTGATCGAGACGACAAAATCAACCGGAATGCCCATTAGCGGCACGAAGGTCTTGTCCCAGGAAATCGCGCGCATTGCCCTGCCGATCGAAGTGCGGTGGACGATGAAGTCCAGCAATCCAATCAATATCAGCGACAAACTGATGATGACCAATTGTATCGACGAAATCGAAAGACCGTATAGATTCCAGGAGACGTTTCCCAGCAACGTCGGGATGTGCTTCGGATAGGGCGACAGCGCCAGGGTAAAGTTTTCCAGAAACAGCCCGACGCCCAGTGCGGTGATGATCGCGGAAACGCGCGGAGCCTGGCGCAGGGGTTTATAAGCGAGCCGTTCGATCATCACTCCCAACAGCGCAGTCCCCAGCATCGTCAGCAACAAGGTCGGCGCGAAGGTCAAACCGAGCTGAGTCGATAGCAGGAAACAGAAAAACGCGCCGATCATGAACACATCGCCGTGCGCGAAGTTGATCATGGTCAGGATGCCGTAAACCATCGTGTAACCCAACGCGATCAAGGCGTAAATTCCGCCCAGCTGCAAGGCGTTTAGTGCCTGCTGCAGCCAGTAAACTAACGCTTCACTCAAAGCCTTGATCCTCGGGCCGTTTGTCCGGTCATATTCCTCATGGCGCCGCGTTCATCACCCAGACAAACTTGTCGCCCTTGACCTGCATGATCACGGCGCTTTTGACCGGATCGCCGGAACCGGGAGTAAACTTGATAGTGCCGGTCACGCCTTCGTAATCGGAAACCGTGGCCATCGCATCGCGAACCGCCTGGCGGTCGAGCGCGGAAGATTTTTTAAGCGCCGCGAACAATAATCCCATGGAATCATAGGTCAACGCGGCGACATCGTCCGGCACATTGCCATACTTGCCGGCATAGGCATCGATGAATTTTTTTGCCGTTGGCGTCGCGATATCTGTTGCGTAATGATTGGCGAAATAATCGCCTTCCACCGCCCCGCCCGCCAGCTTGATCAGCTCCGGACTGCTCCAGGCGTCGGACCCGATCAACGGCTGCTTGATGCCCGCGCGGCGCGCCTGCTGTGCGATCAGCCCGACATCGTTGTAATAGGCGGGCAGAAAGACGATGTCGGGCCCTGCGCTCTTGATCTTGGTCAGCTGCGCGGAGAAATCGCGATCGCCGGTCGTGTAGGTTTCAAAGGCGACGATCTGGCCTCCCAATTCCGTAAAAGTCTGCCGGAACAGATCGGCCTGACTCTTGGGCGCCTCGGAGGCCACATCGTAGAACACGGCGGCTTTCTTCGCTCTCAGTTTTTCGGTCGCGAACCGGGCGAGCACCCGGCCTTCGAAAGGGTCGGTATAACAGGCGCGGAATACAAAGCTTTTCGGTTTGCCGCTGCTCGTATCCAGCGTCGTTTTGGGATTGGTGGACCAGGGAGTGATCAACAAGGTCTTGTTGTATTCGGCGATTTCGGCGGCAGGAATGGCGCCCAAACTGGCATTCGGTCCGATGATCGCGATCACGTTGTCCTGGCTGATCAGCTTATTGGCCGCGGCCACCGACTGGTCGGGCTTGGACCCGTTATCCTCAATCACAAGGTCGACTGGATAAGTATTGCCGCTGATAGCAATTCCTCCGGCCGCATTGATCTCGCTTACCGCCAGCTCGGCAGCGTTTCTGGACGACGCGCCGACCGCCGGCATGTCGCCGGTCAGTTCAACGATGAGTCCCACTTTGACCGTATTACGAGGGTTAGTATTGTTGCCGCAGCTAGTGCACAAGAGCGTGGTTATCGCTACGAAGAATGGAGCCAGGAAGATCGTCTTACGCATCAGTTTTTTCATTATTTAAAAGGGTTAAGAAACCCCGGGGTAATCTCATGAACTCGGGTAAATACTATCATGCCGATGATTAAATTGATAATAGTGTCTTCGCGATCGCGCCAAACAAATAAATTATGGAAAGGCCGAGATTTTATATTATGTAAATGATGACGATGCAACGCGGCACAGTGGAAAATTACTCAACAGGGTAAGTAGCTTATCGGGTAGATAACGCCTTTCGAATCAGGTAGAATCGCTAGCCTTTTGAACATTTTTTTCTTTACTGTGAAGAAAATATTAGTTACCGGCGGCGCTGGCTTTCTTGGTTCTCATTTATGTGATCGTCTCCTCGAGCGGGGGGATGAATTGCTATGCGTCGATAACTTTTATACAGGTAACAGGGCCAACATCAAGCATCAATTAAACCATCCGAATTTTGAATTGATGCGTCATGACGTTACCTTCCCTCTTTATGTGGAAGTCAACCAGATTTACAATTTGGCCTGCCCCGCCTCTCCTATCCACTACCAGTTCGACCCTGTGCAAACCACCAAGACCAACGTGCATGGCGCCATCAACATGTTGGGATTAGCGAAAAGGGTAAAAGCCAAGATTCTCCAAGCCAGCACCAGCGAGGTGTATGGCGACCCTGAAATTCACCCCCAGCCTGAAAGTTACTGGGGCAAAGTTAATCCGATTGGTAGGCGCAGTTGTTATGACGAGGGTAAGCGCTGCGCAGAAACGCTCTTCTTTGATTATTGGCGCCAGCACAACTTACGGATTAAAGTCGTTCGCATCTTCAATACGTATGGCCCCCGAATGTACCCCAGCGATGGCAGGGTAGTCAGTAATTTCATCGTTCAGGCATTAAAGGGTGAAGACATTGCTATTTATGGCGATGGACAACAGACCAGGAGCTTTTGCTATGTAGATGATTTGATCGAAGCTATGATACGGATGATGGACACAGATGACGATTTCACGGGGCCTGTAAATATCGGCAATCCTGTCGAATATACCATGCTTGCCGTGGCAGAAACTGTCCTTCGACTCACCGGCTCGAAGAGCAAGCTGGTGTACAAAGCCCTCCCACCGGATGACCCCAGGCAACGGAAACCCGATATTGAGTTAGCCAAATCCAAGTTGCTGTGGGAACCAAAGATTAACTTGGAAGATGGTCTGAAAGAAACGATAAAATATTTTAAAAATTTGAAATAAGCCTTGGGCGTAAGCCGGCAACAAACTATTGAAAACTAATCGTGCAAAATTATATTAATTGACGTAGCTATGAAATTATCGGTAATTATCCCATGTTTTAATGAGCGGGCCACGATTGAAACGATAGTCGATGCAGTCAGGGCATCGCCTTATCCTTCCAAAGAAATCATAGTCGTTGATGATTGTTCCCAAGATGGGACGCGGGAATTGCTGCGAGAAAAGATTGGGACAAAGGTTGATCAAGTCATCTTTCACAAGGTCAATCAGGGCAAAGGAGCGGCTTTAAGAACGGGAATTAAGGCGGCGACCGGAGATATAGTCATTATTCAAGATGCCGACCTCGAATATGACCCCAATGAATATCCCAATATCATAAAGCCCATCCTTGACGGTAAGGCGGATGTGGTTTTCGGTTCACGCTTTATGGGTGGTCAGCCGCACCGTGTGCTTTATTTCTGGCATCGCCTAGGCAATGGCTTTCTGACTCTTCTTTCGAACATGTTCACCAACCTGAACCTGACAGATATGGAAACCTGTTATAAAGCATTCCGCCGCGAAATTATTCAGGCCATTAATATTGAAGAAAACCGCTTTGGTTTTGAACCCGAGATCACGGCCAAGGTAGCCAAGACCGGTTGCCGCATCTACGAAGTCGGCATTTCCTACTATGGGCGGACTTACGCAGAAGGCAAGAAAATCGGTTGGCGTGATGGGGTAAGGGCCCTAGTCTGCATTTTGAAGTACAACCTGTTGCGATGAAGATCATTCGCTACTTCTTCGTTGGAGCAGCGGCGGCAGCGGTTGATATTGCAGTCTTCGCATTACTTGCCGAAGTTATGGGGTTGCCTTGGTTTTCCGTTTCTGTATTCAGCTTCCTGCTGGCAACCGCTGTCAATTATGCGTTGTCCGTCAGCTATGTCTTCACTAGCGGCGTAAGATTCGCCAGACACCATGAAACGTTGCTGGTGTTTGCGGTCAGCTCTGTCGGGCTTGCCCTTAATCAGGCTGTGCTATGGCTAATGATTGAGAATTTACTGTGGAATTTGATGCTGGCCAAGGTGACCGCTACCGCATGTGTCTTTTTCTGGAATTATGGAATTAGGAAAAACTTCATCTTCCAACCGGCTTAGTGGCATTTTCATTCGTTTCTATATCCATTACTGGGGCCGCAATCTCTCCTGCAGAGCGAGTAAAATTCCAACACCAGAAATACAGGAATAATGGGGCGAGAAGCAATATCTGCATGACCGGACTCAACGCTTACATCGAACGAAAAGTGCAGACCCGATGTCCCTGTATTCCTCACACCAGTTTTTCTGCGTATGTAGGACTGGGTATATATTGGCGCTTCTCTTTATGAGAATCATATCGTGAGGGAAGGTATCCAGAAAAATTCGCCAATCTTTATTGGCGAAATAAAAATCGAAATAACGGTCGAAAATATCCTTCGGATATACCGTTTCATATCGGCCATCCATGCTAACAAAGCATTTCGGATATAGCGACCACATCACAAATTCGCCCCACTCGAAATCTGTCAGTATGTTCCCGGCCAAATTCCGGCCTTTGATGTGTTCGATCGCCCCCAGAGGATAGTAGAAACTGTCGTGAGATGCGGGGGTGGATGAAAGTGATATTCGCAAAAAATCGACGCGGGTTATGCTATAAACGGGAAAAAGGATTAATGCCAAGCTTATTGCTATTGATCTTTTCCAATCGAGTCGGCCAATGAAATCCTGAAATTTATGATCCGCTGTGAGACGATTGATGTAGGGCATGAAAACGGGAGGCAAGAACATGCCAAACGACAAAAAGAAGAATACTTCATGGCGATTGCTTCGAAATCCCAAGAAGGCCGTTACCGCAAGTACTAAAATGTCGGTAACATCTTTCCAGCGATACCAAACAATTGCCGACACCGATAGCAAGAGGTACAGGATAAAGACTAAATGATTGTAGGTTCCATATCCCGCCTTGATAGCGTCGTATACTGACCACCACTCAGCAATAAAGGGGCGGGCCATTGAAATCGCCTCATAAATGTTGAACCAGTAGGAGGCGCCGTAGGGATTAATTAATGTTGAGAGAGCCGAGGCGATTGCGGCAAAAACAAAAGGAAGAAACGGACGCCGCGATAATAATTGTCCAACAGCGTAAATCCCAATAAAACCCAAACCCGCGACAAAGCCTCCGTGCAAATTGCACCACAAAACCTGAATAGGGATCAACCATAACAGGCACGCCCACTGTTCTTTTTTCCTTGCTCTTTCAAGAATATAGACTGTAAGAGCGAAGAGAAAATAGGTAAATATCTGCGCCCTGACCGGCGCGTACCCGATACCGAACGCAATGGATGCAAAGAAAACCCCCAGCGCCGAACTCAGTCTTTCAGCGCCTCTCAAGCGTGCACCGGCGTATATCAATGCTGCCGTGGAAAAACCAAACAGATACTTTAATATTTGCAGACCGACGTCACCAAACAACTCATAGATTTTGTATAGCAAGACACCAGTAAGCCATTCATGATAGATCCAAATGTCCTTTGTAGGTACATAAGAGAAAGGATCCTGATAAGGAAAAGAGTTTTTATCCCAAAACAGTTTTCCGAAGGACATATACCCCCAAAGATCTATATCGGCTGATGTGTTGCTAAGCCGAAAGAATGTAATCACGGTTAACCATACGAGGACGATAACGGTCGAATATTTCCCGTTCGTCATTGGGAATTGCCTGCTTTACTGAGTGATCTCATAATTTTATGACAAATCATTTATTGTTTAATCGTGCAGAAATTGTCCGAAGCTTGCCCCTATTTATTGAAGGAGCTTTGAAATCAATTCCAGTACCCGTTTCAATCTTTCAATTTAAATTTACTAAAGCTTTTATTTTGGTACAAGGTATAGAGGATTCGGCAGAGTGCTCGACTCTATCAGCCGTAAGTGGAAAAGTAAAATACGAGATCAGTTTTCAGCGCGAGAATGGTTCAAGAAAATAATCCACGCCATTGATGCGATTCTTAACTGAGCGATTGCTGCTCAGGCGGTAGGGGGGAATGACAAAAGAATTTAAGGATCGGACTATTCGACTCCGGCAATCCCCGAATCATCGGGAGATGCCGGAACGATGGAGCCCTTCCTCTACTCTGAATAAGCCCTTCGACGAGCTCCACCACAAGGGTGGTCTATGGACAGACGAACGGTAAGCTGTTGATTCCGTTCATGGTCTATAGCGCCCTTGTGGTGGAGCTTGTCGAACCATGAACGGAATCAACTTAATCAAAACTTCCTTAACCGCAGTAGACCGAAATCCGGTATTACTTGATGTCAACTGAGCCGGTGTTGGCGGAGGCGCCCTTGCCGATCGCCGCGTTCAGCGAGTTGGTCGTGCTCGACGCGTTGATCACGGTCGATTTTTCGACTTTCGAACCTTTAATGCTGATCGCGCCGGTGTTGGCCGAGGCGTTTTCGCCGATCGCCGCGTTCAATGAGTTGGTGGTTTGCGCCGCGTTGATCAGCGTCGATTTTTCAATCTTGGAGCCTTCGGCCCATACGGTGCCGGCGGCAACGGTCATCAGAACGAAAGCAATGGCAGTAGATACAGTTTTCATGGTTTTATCCTCGTGGTGGTGGTTTAGTACGGCTTCAGTTTAACGCATTCGGGTTTGAGGTTATGTGATCTTTTCACGGCAATTTTGTGACTTATTCACCCAACCTCGATGTTTTTACTCGACAACGATCGATCCGGTGTTGGCGGAGGCGCCCTTGCCAATCGCTGCGTTCAATGAATTGGTCGTGCTCGAAGCATTGATGAGGGTGGATTTTTCCACCTTGGAGCCCTTGACGACGATCGAGCCGGTGTTGGCGGAAGCATTTTCGCCGATCGCCGCATTCAGCGAGTTGGTGGTTTGCGAAGCGTTGATCAGGGTGGATTTTTCTATCTTCGAACCTTCGGCCCAAGCGCTGCCGGCAGCAAGGGTGATCAGAACAAAAGCAGTAGCGGTGTATGTGGTTTTCATGGTTTTTTCCTCGTGGTGGTGTGGTGGTGTTTCAGTACGGCTTCAGTGTATCGCTTTCGGCTTTGAAGTCATGTGACCCTTTCACGGCAATCTGGTGACTTATTCACCAATCACTTAGGGATAACTATTGAACCACCGCGAATCTATTGCTCCGGCCCGATGAAGTTTTAATTCTGCCCGGGCTCAAGGCGAACGGTTTCAAACAGCCAAAAGGGCCGAATCAATAATCAAGCGGCAAGCCCTGAATCTCAATGGCAGGACGGATTCGAAGGCGCCATGACAGACGAAAGCCTATCCGGCATGCGCCCGCTTTAGTTCGTCAATATCGATTTTCTTCATCTTTAACATCGCCTCCATAGCCCGTTTGGATTTTTCGGCATCGGCGTCGTTGATCAATTTAGGCAAAACGGTGGGCACGATTTGCCAGGAAACACCGTATTTGTCCTTGAGCCAGCCGCATTGTTGCGCGTTTTCATCGCCGCCTGCCGATAACTTTTGCCAGTAATAATCCACTTCTTCCTGGGTCTCGCAATTTACCTGGAATGATATGGCTTCGTTGAAGGTGAATACAGGGCCGCCGTTGAGCGCAGTAAACGCCTGGCCTTCCAGCTCAAATGCCACCGTCATTACCGATCCTGCCGGTCTGCCGTGTATTTCCTGTCCCGCTTCCCCGTAACGGGCGACAGCCAAGGTCTTCGAGTTGTTAAAAATAGCCGTATAAAACGCAACGGCTTCTTCGGCTTGATCATTAAACCATAAACACGGGGTGATTTTTTGCATGTCGTTTCTCCTGAATTAAAGGCCGGGGTTTAATCAAATGAAATGCCCTATGACTACCGTATTGAGGCTATTCGCCGCCAGACGGAAACGTGAACACGACGACAAACGTCGCGCCCGACGGCGAGGAAAACTCGCTGTGCAGCGTGCCGGGTTCGGCGATGAAGCCGTATCCTGCCTTTAATAACGTGCCATTGCTGATGGCAGAGCCTTCGATGACATAGAGATATTCCAGTCCGTCGTGACGGTGGACGGGGCCATTGAAGCCGGCGGGAACTTTCGACAGTATAAAT
This sequence comes from Methylomicrobium sp., assembly GCA_051061095.1. Classification (GTDB taxonomy): domain Bacteria; phylum Pseudomonadota; class Gammaproteobacteria; order Methylococcales; family Methylomonadaceae; genus Methylomicrobium. The sequence continues at coordinate 51,978 of JBPFEE010000042.1, forward strand.
CCCGTTCCCTGCGCTGTGCCGATGAACTTGATCATCTGTCCCCCTTCAACAGTCTGCCAGTCCATGCTGTTCGTATCGGCGATATGCCATTGGGGCGGATCATCCGTAAGCGCCTCCCCGGCTGGATTTTGAATGGCAGGCGTCGCCTGCATCTCCGGAAAATCCCCGATCGCCTCCTGAACATCGGCAGGAAAATCCGCGAATTCCTGCACCTGGCGTATTTCAATGATTTCATTCTCCGAAGCGGGACAACGCGTTGCCCAGCGAATGGCTTCTTCCCTGGATGCTACATCGATCATCCAATAGCCGCCCAGGACTTCTTTCGCTTCGGTAAACGGCCCGTCGCTCACCTGCGGTTTGCCGCCTTCGAAAGTAACCCGCGCCCCCATCGAGGGCGGATGCAGACCGTCGAGCGAGAGCAAAACGCCGGCCTCTTGCAAGGCCTTGTTGTATTCCATCATCGCGGCAACGGCTTCGGCATCCGGCATGGCGCCGGGCGCTGCGTTTTCATACCCTTTGGGAATCATCAGCATCATAAATCGCATGGAATTTCTCCTATACAGCAGGTTAATTTTGATCAACAGCGCCGGGTTCCATGTAGATCAATTCCCAGATGTGTCCGTCCGGGTCTTGATACCCATGCGCATACGTGAAGCCGTGGTCTTTGAGGTTGTGCCGCCGGCAACAACGGCTTTACGCGCCAACGACCGATAGAGACAAGTATTCCCTCACTACTCCGGCTGATCCGAGAATATCCGAATGCCAAAAGCCGGTGTGTGCGGCATCGTACGGACTCCCTGGAGCGTAAGGGTTTATATAGTCAATATCAGATCGTACTACGCAATCGTTTTCCCGGAAACCCGTTCTTAGAGGAGTTCTAACATGCGTAAATTAGTTGCGGGATTTATTTTCATCATGGCTTTACCGATGTCGGCTAAGGCTCAAGCGCCGGGCGAGGTTCAACGCCCGGAAAGCGGAGCGGGCCAGTCCCCTGAAACCTTGCCATCCGGCACCAACCCTCCGAAATCTTTACAGGAGGCTGGAACTGAGGGTGCCGACACCGAAAGCGAGGCTTACAAAATCTGTATGCGCGCTACTCAGCGCTTCGAACAACAGGAAAGGGCCAAAGGAAAAGCTGAAACGGCGGAAGCGCCAATCACTGCTTCGTGCAAAACGGAACTGAAACCGGCCTCGTATTGGAATTGCATGGAACAGGAAGCCATTCAGAAAGTCGATTTTAATACCGCCCATTGGCGTTGCGCGAAACAAACCAAAATATTGGAGAAGGAGTAGGGTACGCTCGACTGCATGGGCAGAGATTTGCTCCTGCAATCTCTGCATTCACGCCATCCATGGCGTTCATGCAGGAGGTACGACCCCATGGACGGGGGAGGTAGAACGCGTCGGGAACACGCGATCGAGAGCAATGCAGGAGCAATTGCCGAGAGCGTATCTTTTTGAGACCTGATTCAACAGAGTCTATTGAAAGCGGTACGCGCGCACATTTAGAAAACGCTATAAACGCCTCCAGCCTCCCCCCAGCGCCTTGTACAACAATACCGAGGCGGTCAATACATCCACATGCGCCTGCACCTCGCTGTCCTGCGCGGTCAGTAGACTGCGCTGCACGTTCAGCAGGGTCTGATAATCGGTGGCGCCGGCTAGATAGCGTTCCCTTCCCAATTCGTAGGCTTGTCTTGCGCTGTCGACCGACATTCGCAAATCCTCGCGGCGACGCGCGGCCTGGCTGCCGAGCGCGAGCGCATCCTCGACTTCGCGGTAAGCGGTCAAGAGGGTTTGCCGGTAAATTTCGACCAGCTCGTTGCGGCGGGCCTTGGTGCGTTCGAGTTCGCCTTCGAGACGGCCGCCCTGAAAGATCGGCTGGCTCAATGAGGCCGCCGCCGCAACCGCAATGCCGGCCGGCTGCGACAGCAGAGCGGCGGTGAAAATGTTGTCCGCGTTGAGCTCAAGGCGCGGATAAAATGCCGCGCGCGCGACGCCGATGTCCGCATTCGCGGCGATCAGTTCGGCTTCGGCGCTCCGAACGTCGGGCCGATCCTCAAACAATGCAACCGGGCGGGCCGGGTCGGCGCTAGGGATTCGAACCCCTTGCAGGCTTTTTCCTTGCGGATCGAACTGTTGCGGAGGACGGCCGAGCAGCACCGCGAGCGCGTTTTCGGTCTGCGCGATGTCCTGATCGAGCCGGGCCACCGCGGCGGCGGCGTTCGCGCGCTCGGTCTGCTGCTGCGCGACATCCAGCGCGGTCGCGGCGCCGGCCTCGAAACGCGATTGAATGATGTCCAGCACGTCGCTGATGTTCTTGAGATTCTCCTCCGCGATGACTCTGCGGTCCCTGAGGCCGAGCAGCGTAAAATAGGACTGCGCGACATCGCCCATCACGGTCAGGCGCAGCGCGTCGAGCGAGAAGCGGGCATTGTCCACAAGAGCCCGGGCGCTGTCGCGGCCGGCCCGCAGCCTGCCCCACAAATCGACTTCGTAGGACAGGTTCCACTGGCCTTCCCAGGTGCTGTTGCCACCGCTGGTGCGGGGGCCGTTATTGTAAATGTATCTGCCGACGGCGCCAACGGCAGGCAGCAGCGGCGCACCGGCGATTTTCGCGAGCGCCCTGAATTGGTCGATGCGCCGTATCGCCGCGGTCAAATCGCGGTTATTGATCAGCGCTTCGCTCATCAAATGATCGAGCTCGGCGCTAGCGAACAGTTTCCACCATTCCGGCGAAATGGTCGTTCCGCTGGTTTGCGGTTTCGGCGCCGGATTCTTCCAGGCTCCCGGCGCGGCATCGGCCGGACGCTTGTATTCGGGCACCAGCGAACAGCCGGCAAGCACCAGGCAAACGCCAAAAATTCCTTGTTTAATTCGCATTATTCCGCCGCCAACGCCACGACCGGATCCAGCAAGGAGGCCTTGCGCGCCGGCAAAAAACCGAACAATATGCCGGTGCCGAATGCACATGAGAACGCCATGATTGCCGGCAACGGCGAAAAAATCACGGTCATTTCGAACATGGATATCGCCTTGCCGGCCCCGTAGCCGAGCAAGACCCCCAAAATGCCGCCCAGGGTGCAGACCACCGCCGCTTCGGTGTTGAACTGCAATAAGATGTCGCGGCGGCGTGCGCCGACCGCCATGCGTATCCCGATTTCGCGGGTGCGTTCGGTCACGCTGACCAGCATGATGTTCATCACGCCGATGCCGCCGACCAGCAGCGAAATGGCCGCGACCGTGCCGAGCAGCACTTTCAGGGTATTCTGGGTCGCGGTCGCGGTTTCCAGGATCGAAGCCATATTGCGAATCCGAAAATCCTCGGTCTGATGGCGCGCAAGCAAAAGCTCCGAGATCGCATCCTCGGTTTCTTCGATCGAGTCGACATTACTCACACGCACGGTAATCCCGTTCAGATAATTTTGCCCGAACAGGCGGATCAAGCCGGTGCTGATCGGCACGAACACCGTATCGTCCTGATCGCCGCCAAAGCCGGACGCGCCTTTCGGAGTCATGATGCCGATGACTTCGAAAGGAATATTGCCGATCAGGATATAGCGGCCCACGGGGTCGAAGCCCTCGGGAAACAGAATCTGCGCGACGGTTTGGCCCAGCACGACGACCGGCGCGAAACGGCGGATGTCACGCTCCGTGAAAAAATCGCCTTCCGCGACCGGCCAGTCGCGAACCCTGGGCAGGGCTGCGCCGACTCCCTGAATGCTGGTCGCATAATCGATATTGCCGAAACGGACCGTTTGCCGGCTGCTGCGTTCGGCCAGGGCGACTTCGACATTCGGCAGTTCCTGAATCGCTTCCGCATCGTCGGGCGTCAGCGTGATCACGTCGCTGGCGCCGCGCAGTCCGGGCGCGCCGGGACGGATCGACAAGAGATTGGTGCCCATCGATCTGATCTGATCCAGCACGTCCTGCTGGCTGCCCTCGCCGACCGCCAGCATCGTCACGACCGCCGCGACGCCGATGATGATGCCGAGCAGGGTCAGCGCGGTGCGGAACAGATTGACTCGCAGCGCGCGCAAGGCGGTCTTGACCGCTTCGCCGATGTCCGCGAAGACGCCGGCCTTGCCGCCGGTATCGATCGCCACTGCCGAATGCGCGGTGTTGCTGCCCGACGGCGAGGAATCTTCAGTGATCCTGCCGTCGCTGATATTGATGACTCTTTCGGCATGCGCGGCGACCCCGGCATCGTGCGTGATCAGCAGAATCGTGCGCCCTGACTTGTGCAATTCCCGGAGTAAGGCCATCACTTCCTGGCCGCTGCGGCTGTCCAGGGCCCCGGTCGGCTCGTCGGCAAGCATGACAGGGGGATCGTTCATCAACGCCCGGGCGATTGCGACCCGCTGCTGCTGACCGCCGGATAATTGCGAAGGCCGATGGTCGCAGCGGTCGCCCAGGCCCAGATCGGCAAGCAGTTTGCGCGCCCGCTCCAGGCGTTGGGTTTTCTCTTCGCCGGCATAAAGGGCCGGAATCTGGACGTTTTCTTCGGCGCTTTCCGAGCCGAGCAGATTGTAGCGCTGAAACACGAAACCGAACGTCGCCCGGCGCAGCGCGGCCAGTTCGTCGGGATCGAACAGGGAAATATCCCGGCCCGCCACCTGATAGGCGCCCGACGTGGGCCGGTCGAGGCAGCCCAGGATATTCATCAAGGTCGATTTTCCCGAACCCGACTGGCCGATGATCGCGACAAACTCGCCGGGCCAAATTTTCAGGGAGACGTCGTCCAGCGCCCGAATCAGATTATCGCCGCTTTTAAACGTTCGGCAGATGTGCTCGAGGTTCAGCAACGGCTCGGTTTTTGCGAGACTTGTGCTCATATCCGCGGCATGGTCGGCGGTCTGTAAGAATCCCTGCCCCTGCCATTCTTGGCGGCGGCCGCCACCGTCAGCTTGACCCGGTCGCCGACCGACAAACCCTCGCGGATCTCCGCAAAACGGCGACTCTGCAAGCCGACATGGATCACTTTTTCGAGCACTTGATTATCCGCATCGAGCTCTTTGACCTGATACGCCCTGCCCTTTTCGCTGTCCTGATCGGGCAAGCGTTTGCCCAACGCATTAACCGGAATCACCGGCACATGTTTGGCCTCGCCCAGGACGAAAAAAACCTGCGCGCTCATCCCGCTCATCAGCTGTCCGTCCTCGTTGTCGACATCGACCAGGACATTGTACAGCACCACATTATTCAGCACTTCCGGGGTCGGCAATATTTGCCGTACGACGCCCTGCCAGCGGCGCTGCTCCGATCCGAGCGTCGTAAAATACACAGGCATGCCGGGTTTGATCCGCATGATATCCGCTTCGGCGGTCTGTGCGCGCACGGTCATTTTATCGAGCTTGGCCAGTTGCATGATGGTGGGAGTTTGTTGATTCGCGTTCAGGGTCTGGCCTTCGCGTGCAGTTTGCTGCACGACGGTGCCGTCCATCGATGCGAAAATCTTGGTATAGCCCAGATTGGTCCGGTCGCCGGAAAGCGTCGATTCGACTTGCTGTATTTGCGCCCTGATCGAATCGGCAACCGCCAACGCGGCCTTGCTGTTGGATTCGCTGTTTTGCAGGGTTTCCTGGCTAACCGCCTTGGTCGGATACAATGTCCGATTGCGGGCATACTGACGATTTGCAAACAGGATTAACGCCTCTTGTTGGACCAGTTGCGCTTTCAAATTATTGATACTGGCTTCATCCGCCTGCACGCGGGCCGCGTAGATGCGCGGATCGATTTGGGCAAGCTGTTGCCCGGTTTTGACGACATCGCCGATTTCGACGAACAGCTTCTGCAACTGGCCGGTAACCTGGGCGCCGATATCGACATATTCCTTCGGCTCCAGCTTGCCTTGCGCGGTCACGTTTTCCTCGATATCGCCGTAAGCGATCTGCACGGTCGAATCGGCGAAAGATGCCTGCTTGGACTCGGCTTCCTTCTGGAAATAAAAACGTAGCGCCGCGCCCGCCGTTAACAGCACGCCAAGCAGACCGGCAAGCCAATATATTCTACCGCGAGAAAAAACTTGTTTGGGCTGCATTAAAAACGACTTAAAAGAAAATAAGAATCATTCGTATATTTGAGTCGGCATTGTAGCATAGAGGCGAACGTCTCAAGCTACCATTGCCTGCAAAATATAGGGATTTCAAAATGACAAGGGCGTAACAATCAAACTTAACGCCTGGGATTAGGTAAATAATAACATCCGAAATTTAACTTCATATTTCCGTGCGGTGATCGAGACCCGGAACATATTTGCAGAATTTCCATGCAGCGCTGCATAGCGCGTGCCAAGGAAAATTGACGTAGTACATGCATGCAATATAAACCGGGCCTTGAGGCCCATTTTTACTTAGGGATGGGTTGCAAATCGAGGCGGCCGCAGCCATCGGCCGTCCCGGCAAAATTTAGTCTTTGATCACGCCGCAGGCAATTCTCGCCTTGCCGCCGCCAAGCGGTTCGGGATCGTCGGAGTAATTATCGCCGCCGGCATGAATAATCAGCGCGCGGCCTTTGACATCGTCCATTTTCAGGCGCGGCGCCAGAACGCTGTCTGCGGCTTTGCCGTCAGCGCCGACGACCAAAGCCGGCAGATCGCCCAAATGGCCGCTTCCCTCCGGGCCTTCATGTTTTTTGGTGGCTTTCGGGTCGTAATGACCGCCCGCAGACAGCGCCGGAGTGATCTTGCCGTCCTTTTCCTTTGCGGCGCAGCTTGGGTTCTCGTGAACATGAAACCCGTGTTTTCCGGCGGGCAGGCCTTCGAGAGACGGGGTAAAAACCAACCCCTTTGACGACTCGCTGATTTTGACGCTGCCGATCGCCTTGACTGCGCCTTGCTCGTTGACCGTACCCATTGGGACGGTGACCTCAGCCGCTTCAGCATAGCCGGCCGATAAAACAAATACCGCGATCGCATAGGGAAATTTCATTTAATGCTCCGATGGTGAAGATAGGGATGAAAAAACTGCGTTCATAGTAAGACCAGCGGCAAGGTAAATCAACTTAAAAAACCATCGGTTATTTTTCACCATCGCTTATGCTGTAAGAGGTTTTTATCAACTGTCCGCGGGTCTGTTTATTTTTGAAATATGCGTGAATTACTTGAATGACAAGGACTATTAGAGCTGGCCTGTATTTTGCAGAATCACAGACGTCTCTGCACGAAAAAGCCGTAACGCATCCGGCGCTGCACCCTATTTTCGCTACCAGAAAAGACAATAGTGCTTTTCGACTTTAAGGAATACCTGAGTATGAGAAAAAACCCCATGAATCGTTTGGGACTAACGGCAGTCATTTTGAGTTCCGTCAGTCTTTTATCGCTCCCGGCCGTCGCGGACGACTTGCTGCAAGATGCCGGCAGCTGGCTGCAAATCGTCGGCGAAGGCAGTTTGAAGGTTGTCGACCCGAGCCTCGAAAAGGGGCGTATCTGGCTGGAAGGGCAATCCCGTTTCGACGATAACTGGGATCACTGGTATCAGGGCATGGTCCGTGCGGCGGTGGGCTATTCGCTGAGCGATCGCGCAACGGTCTGGGCGGGCTACACGTGGCTGCCCACCCAAAACGTCGGCAAGGATTATGTATCGCAGCAGGATGTATGGCCTGCGTTCCGTTATGTTTTGCCTACAGGCATCGGCACCTTCATGTTCAGAACAATGATCGAAAGCAATTTCTTGAAGGGTGATGATGTTCGTTTCCGTCCGCGCCAGATGATCCGCTTCATGCATCCTCTGGAGTTCGAACCGCGTTTGAGCCTAATTGGCTGGGACGAGTTTTTCATCCGGGCGAATTCAACCCGATTCGGCGGCAAATCCGGCTTCGATCAGAACCGTGCGTTTGCGGGCCTCGGCTGGACCTTCAATAAAAATTTCAGAGCAGAAGCCGGCTATCTGAATCAGTATCTTGATGACGCGACCCACACCGACAACACGATGCATCACCTGATTATGGGATCGCTGTTTATCAATTTTTAAGAAGCCGCCATCACACGGTCTCGTTCGCCGCCACGACGCAAAACGCCGCCATATTGACGATCCGCCGTACCGTTGCGGCCGGCGTCAGAATGTGCACGGGCCGCGCGCATCCGAGCAATACCGGACCGATTGCGATGCCGTTGCCGGACGCGGTCTTGAGCAGATTATAGGCAATATTGGCGGCGTCGATGTTCGGCATCACCAGCAGGTTCGCGCTGCCTTTCAGCTTCGTCTCCGGCATCATTTTCTTCAGCATTTCGTAATCGAGAGCCGTGTCGCCATGAATCTCGCCTTCGATTTCCAATGCCGGCGCCCATTGCTGAATAATTGCAAAAGCTGCGCGCATTTTTCGCGCGGACTCGCTATTGCCGGTTCCGAAGTTCGAATGCGACAACAACGCGACGCGTGGGGTCAGGCCGAAACGGCGCATCTGTTCGACGGCCAACAAAGTAATTTCGGCAAGCTGCTCCGCATTCGGGTCGTGGTTGATATGGGTATCGACCAGCAAAATCTGGCGGTCGGGCAGAATAAGCCCGTTCATAGCCGCATATACATTCCCGCCCGGGCGTTTGCCGAGCACCTGGTCGATGTAATGCAGATGTGAAGCCGTTCTTCCGAACAGGCCGCAAATCATCCCGTCGGCGTAACCTTTATGCACCAGCATCGCGCCGATCAAGGTATGGCGGCGGCGCATTTCGACTTTCGCGTAGTCCTCGCTGACACCCTTGCGTGCGGTCATCTCAAAATAAGAATTCCAGAAGTCGCGGTAACGCTCGTCATATTCCGGATTAACGACCGTAAAATCGATATCGGGCCGGATACGCAAACCCAGCTTTTCGATACGGCGCTGCAATACCGCCGGCCGGCCGACCAGGGTCGGATAAGCGATGTTTTCATCGACCAGCATCTGTACCGCGTGCAGTACGCGCTCTTCCTCGCCTTCCGCGAAAACGATGCGTTTTTTATCGGCGGAGGTTTTTTTGGCGATTCGAAACACCGGCTTCATGAAAGTGCCGCTGTGATAGACAAACTGCTGCAAACGCTCGACATAAGCCGGTATGTCCTGAATCGGCCGCGCGGCGACGCCCGACTCCGCCGCCGCGGCCGCGATCGCCGGCGCGATTTTGGTCATCAAGCGCGGATCGAAAGGCTTCGGAATGATATAGCTTGGCCCGAAAGACAATTCCCCGACCCCATAAATGCTGGCGACGATTTCGGATTGCTCCGCCTCCGCCAATTCCGCAATCGCATGCACCGCGGCGATCTCCATCGCACGGGTGATGGTCGTCGCGCCGCAGTCCAGCGCACCGCGAAAAATATACGGAAAACACAAAGCATTGTTGACCTGGTTCGGATAATCGGAACGGCCGGTCGCGATGACCGCATCATCGCGCACCGAGGCGACCTGTTCAGGCAGAATTTCGGGATCAGGATTGGCCAGCGCCAGAATCAACGGCCGCACCGCCATCATTTTGACCATTTCAGGTTTTAATACGCCGCCGGCCGACAGCCCCAGAAAAATATCCGCCCCCGGTATCGCCTCGCTCAAGGTCCGGTCTTGGGTCTCTCGGGCAAAACGCGCCTTGTTCGGATCCATGCCTTCTGGACGTCCCGTATAAACTACGCCATGGTGGTCTGTTACGAGGATATTCTCGATCGGAAATCCCAGATCGATGAGCAAATCCAGGCAGGCCAGCGCGGCGGCGCCGGCGCCCGAAACGACCATCTTGCATTGGCTGAGGGTTTTGCCGACGATTTTCAACCCGTTCAGGATCGCCGCGCCGACGATGATCGCGGTGCCGTGCTGGTCGTCATGGAAGACCGGTATCTTCATCCGCTCGCGCAGCTTGCGCTCGATATAGAAACATTCGGGCGCCTTGATGTCTTCCAGATTGATGCCGCCGAATGTCGGTTCGAGCGCCGCGATAATATCGCAGAGCTTGTCCGGGTCCAGTTCGTCGATCTCGATATCGAACACATCGATGCCGGCGAATTTTTTGAATAACACGCCCTTCCCTTCCATCACCGGCTTGGCCGCCAACGGACCGATGTTGCCGAGGCCCAGCACCGCGGTGCCGTTGCTGATTACCGCGACCAGATTGCTGCGCGCGGTGTATTTGAAGACATTGGCGGGATCCAGCGCGATTTCCTCGCAGGCCGCCGCCACGCCGGGCGAGTAAGCCAGCGACAGATCGCGCTGATTGGTCAAAGGCTTGATCGGCGTTACGCTGATCTTGCCGGGAGCGGGAAATTCGTGATACTCGAGCGCGGCTTCGCGCAGCTGCTTGCGCAGTTTGTCATTTGCGTGATCTGACGAGTTCATTGCCGCCATCCCTTTCTTGAGTTCCGGAACGGTTTTGATTTTACCAGACTTGAGACTGCTAAATCGCGAAAATCCGCGTTTGCAGAGATAATCGAGGGCACAGTTTATGGAAAAAACAGGCGATACAGGGAGGCTCACTCCCCCGCCAGCAAAATCTCCCGCACGGCCTGATATTCCCGCAGGCGCTCAAAATCCTTTTCGGTCGGCTCGGGAATGCGGGCCATATTCATGTTGTCCGCGACATCCGCCAGCTTGACCGCCCGCGCTATGGGGTTGCGCACCGCGCGCCTGGCCGCTTCAATACGGGATTCCCCCGGCTCCTTGGTCAAAGCGCGCACCGCTTCTATTACTTCCGGGGGAAAATTTTCATCGGCAAGGTCTTCGAATGAAATGCCGGTATCCTCAACCACATCATGCAATATCGCCGCCAGACGCTCATACGGAGAGCGAACCGCCAGCATAACCCGGATCGGATGCAGAATATACGGCTCACCCGCTTTATCGAGCTGACCTGCATGGGCTTTTGCGGCAATTTCAATGGCGCGTTCTAAAGTAAACATAGTCTTTTGAACTCCTCTGGGTAATAAAAAAGGCTTAACAGGATCCCCCGTCAAGCCTTTAAGAAACCCATGCAATCTTGATCCGTCAGGCCGCCAGTACCGCCGTCCGCAACTTCTTCATCGCATTTTGCTCAAGCTGACGGATTCTTTCGGCTGATACATTGTAACGCTCGGCCAGTTCGTGCAAAGTCGCTTTTTTGTCGGTCAGCCAACGGCTGGACAGAATATCCAGGCTGCGTTCGTCAAGCTCCGACAAAGCCCCGGACAACAAATCCTGTTCATGGCCCGACCATTCCGCATTTTCCAGCAAGACGGCCGGATCGGCGCCATGCTGTTGCAAATAATGAGTCGGTGCGGCGTAAGCCTGTTCATCATCATCGTCTGCAGGCAAGTCGAACGGTACATCGCGGTTGCTCAGGCGCTGCTCCATTTCATAGACTGTGCTGACTTCGACGTCGAGGTCGTCGGCGATCGCCTTGGCTTCGTCGTTCGATAACCAGCCGATATCCTGTTTGGACTTGCGCAGATTGAAGAACAGTTTGCGCTGCGCCTTGGTGGTCGCCACTTTGACGATGCCCCAATTCTTAATCACATATTCGTGAATCTCGGCCTTGATCCAGTGCACAGCAAACGAAACCAGGCGCACGCCGATATCCGGATCGAAGCGTTTGACCGCCTTCATCAGGCCGATATTGCCTTCCTGAATGATGTCCGGCATCGACAGGCCGTAACCGCTGTATCCCCGCGCCACATGCACGACGAAACGCAGGTTGGTCATCACCAGCTGCCGCGCGGCCTCCAGATCGCCGTAATCTCTAAACCTTATCGCCAATTCGCGCTCTTGCTCGGACGTCAATCTGGGCATTTGCCGCACCAGATTCAAATAGGCGTCGAAAGTACCGGCCGATAAATTAACAGGTAAGGTTAATGCATGACTCATGATGTAAGATACCTCGGGTAGTCAACTTGGTTTAATTCTAGCACTCCGAATGTCAGAGTGCTAATAATTTTACAAGTTCAACTTTACTCGGGGCGCAATTGCCGAAGTTGATAGGCAAGAACCGCCCAGGAGCCTATTATGCCTAGGCTCGAAGATAAGAAAATCAGATATACCGATTCATCGTAGTCGAGAAAACGCAGGTGAAAGCTGCCCTCGTAAAGCAGCGACAAATTTTCGACAGACCGCCATAATAGCAGCATGATCACCGTCACGATGAACCAGCCCGCCACGCCGGACAAAAAACCGATCCAGAAGCCGCCGTATAAAAAAGGCCGCTGAATAAAGCGGTTGGTCGCACCGACCAATTTCGCGATCACAACCTCCTCGCGCCGATTATGCAGTTCCAGCCGTATTGTGTTACCCGTGATGAACAATACGCCGAGTCCGAGCAGAATGCTGATACTCTGCGTGGCCTTTTCCGCCAGCCTGATGATCGATTGCATCCGTTCGAGCCACTGCATATCCATCTGCGCTTCGTCGACTTCAGGATATTGCAGCAAGGTTTGCTGTAATTTCTGCAAATTAGCGGTATTTGTTTGCGTCGGCGTAGGCAATACTTCGAGCACGACCGGCAGCGGATTGCCTTCAAGCGCATCGAGCGCGGCATCGAGACCGCTGTTAGCCTTGAATTCGGCCAATGCCTGGTCCTTGCCGATCAATTTGACTTCGGCGATTTCAGGATTTTTTCGGATCGTTTCAACTAGTTTTCGGGCCTCGGATTCGGTCACCGTATTTTTTAAAAACAGCGATATTTGATTACTCGACTCGATCGTGCCGGTTAATTGCTCGAGATTGGCGACCAGGAGATAAAAACACGCGGCCAGAGCGATCGAAATGGCCAATACGCCGATCGTCAGGGCGCTCGTAAACGGCTTGTCGACCAGCCGGCCCAGACTCGAAAAAAGCGCATGCGCATGCAGATCGCGGTAGGCATGCAGTTTATCGATAAAATCGCCGCCGGCGTCCTTGTTCTGTGGGACTTCCTGGCGGGGCTGCGGTTTAACGATGCGTTTCCTTTTCATCATTTATCCTGCAATCAGTCGGCCATGATCCAGCGTCAATACGCGCCGATCCATCTTGTTGATCAGCGCAATATCGTGTGAAGCAATCAATACGGTGACTCCTACCTGTTGAAATCGGGTAAACAAGGTCATGATTTCGGCGGCCAGTTCAGGGTCCAGATTGCCGGTAGGCTCGTCAGCCAAAATCATCGGCGGCTTGTTCACCACCGCCCGAGCGATGCCGACGCGCTGCTGTTCGCCCCCGGACAACGTCACGGGATATTTTTTCTCCTTCCCCAACAGCCCGACCTTGTCCAGGGCCGCCCTGACTTTCCGGGAAATTTCATGATGCCCGTAGCCGGCCACCGCGAGCGGCAACGCCACGTTATCGAAAACGGTGCGATCCTGCAGCAATTTGAAATCCTGAAAGATCAAACCCATCTTGCGGCGTAGAAGTGGAATCTGATGATCCTGCACGCGGCTGACATTGTGACCGTCGAAATAAATCTGCCCCCGGCTGGCCCGCTCGATCAGGGCGATCAGCTTGAACAGGGTGCTCTTTCCCGCGCCGGAATGGCCGGTCAGAAACGCCATTTCGCCGCGTTCCAGATGGAAGCTGATATTGGACAGCACATCCCCGGCAGCGGAATAGCGTTTGCTCACGTTATCGAACTTTAACATGATAGCCGTCAGTCCCTGGCGAACAACGCCTCGACAAACGCGTCGGCATGAAAATCCTGCAAATCGTCGATGCCTTCGCCGACGCCGATGAAGCGGATAGGAATACCGATTTGTTTGGCCAGGGCGAAGATCATCCCGCCTTTCGCGGTGCCGTCGAGCTTGGTCAACACCAGGCCGGTCAGCGCCACCGCCTCGTTGAACTGCTTGGCTTGCGACAAGGCATTCTGGCCGGTGCCGGCATCGATCACCAGCAGCACTTCGTGCGGCGCGGTTTCGTCGAGCTTGCCCATGATGCGTTTGACTTTCTTCAACTCGTCCATCAGGTTGGACTTGGTGTGCAGGCGGCCGGCGGTGTCCGCGATCAATACATCAATGCCTTTCGCCTTGGCCGACTGCAGGCCGTCATAGATCACCGAAGCCGAATCGGCGCCGGTATGCTGTGCGACCACATGGATGTTGTTGCGTTCGCCCCAGGTTTGCAGCTGTTCGACTGCCGCCGCGCGGAACGTGTCCCCAGCCGCGAGCATCACACTGTGGCCTTGCGCCTGCAGGCGTTTGGCCAGCTTGCCGATGGTCGTGGTTTTGCCGACGCCGTTCACGCCGACGACCAGAATCACAAACGGATTGTCCTGCTTCGGGATTTGCAGCGGTTCGCTGCAAGGTTCTAGAATACTCAACAATTCCTGTTTGACCGCGGCGGTCAACATGTCCGGATCGCGCAATTGATGGCGTTCAAGGCTTTGCGTCAGGCGGTTGATGATCTTGGTCGTCGCATCGATCCCGATATCGGCCATCAACAAGGTCGCTTCGATATCTTCAAGCAAGTCGTCGCTGACGGCTTTTTGGCCGAAGGTCAGATTCGCCAACGCATCGCCGAGTCCGGAGCGGGTCCGTTTCAGCTGCGATTTCAGGCGCAGATACAGCGACTCGGGCTCGGGCTCGACATAAACTTCTTCGGCGGCTTTTGCGATCGCCGCCGGAACCTTTGGAGCTTCCCTCTCTTCCGGCAGCGGACGCAGGCGCTCAGCCGGGATTTCGGCTTCTTTCAAACCATAACGGCCGTAGAAACTGATCGAAATCAGCGGCATCATCATCAGTGCCGCAAACGCGTTATGCAATACGCCTGCCCACAGCGGCGCTGTCAGTTTCACGATGGCGATACCTAGACCGATCTGGATGATCAGCAGGATGCACAACTTTAATCCGGCCCGTCTGACCGGCTTCGGATTTTTCGCCGAAGTCGCCAGCAGCACTAAAGTGAGCACCACAAAACTGACCAGGGCGAAGACCCGGTGCAGCCAGTGCGCCGCAACTTGCGCATCCGGCGGTAAGAGACCGGTATTGCCGGTTATCAGGCCGTTCAGCAGGTCCACCGCGCTGTTGAAATCGGCCGTTTCCGGCAACCATTGCCCATTGCATAGCGGAAATTCGGCGCCGCAGGCCAGTGCCGCCAGATTGGCGCTGGTCCAGCCGCCAAGCAGGATTTGCAGAAAAACGATCCCCATCGCAAAACGTGCAGGCCATACCGGTCCCCGGCGAATCGAAAGACGCGTCAAATCAGGTTTCGTCCGCAAATACAGGCCGAACAGCAGCCAGAACATGAGCATGCCGAGCAGAAGGTGCGCGGTTACGATCAACGGCATCGTCTGCAATTTGACCGCCCACATGCCCAGCGCGGCTTGAAGCCCGGCCAGTAACAGCAACGTGAAACTTCCGGTCACGGCAGCGAGGCGGTTCGTTTTAACCCAGGGCGATAAAATCGCGAGCAACAGAATCACCAAGCCGAGACCTGCGGCCAGATAACGGTGCGTCATTTCTTTCCAGGCCTTGGCATGCTCGAAAGGATGCTCCGGAAAAGCCTGATCGGCTTCGGCCTTGAAGTCCGGCGTATCGGCAATCACCGCCTTGCCGTAGCAGCCGGGCCAATCCGGACAGCCGAGGCCTGCATCCGATAACCGCACATAAGCGCCGAAAACGATCACGATCAGCGCCAGAAAGACACCGAAAAGAGCAATTTTTCTATACATGGTAATTCCTAACCGATCTGCGAGATTTTTAAGAGATGCGTCAAATCGCTTTTGACTTTGTAAGGGTCGAATCCGGGTTCGTATTGCATCATCAGATTACGCAAGGGATCCATCAATAACAGTGTGCCGTCGGGGAAGCCGCCGGGTTTGATTCCGTTGAGTTTGTTCATAAAGGAAAGGGTCGGCTTGACGCGCAGCAGCGCCTTCTCTTGCTTCCACCAAGCCTCCGCAAGCTTCGGATCGGGATTGTCCAGCAACAGGGCGACGCGCCGGGTTCTCGGCAAATCCTTGTTCAGCATCAATTGTATCTGCCGGGTTTTATGCAGCGCATCGAGACAGGCGTTGTTACAGTCCTGGTGCGGAATCACGTTCAAGATCAGCCAATGCGCGTTCAATTCGTGAATATTGTCGCTGCTGAACGCATCGAATCCGCTCAATTCGGAAGCCTCGGTCATCACCGGCGGCACGATCAGCCGGCCGTAATTAGTCTGGCCTTGCAGCAACTCCGGTTTCACCTTGAACAGCACAGCGAGCAAGAACGGCACCAAAGCCATCGCGAACAAGATCAGGATGAGCAGACGATTTTTTTTCTGTTGAGTATTCATTTTTTCATTTCAAACGGCTGAACCAGACAAACAACATCGCCAGCGCGACGGCGAGGCCGAACCATTGCATCGCGTAAGCGACATGCTGTTCCGGCGGCATCACGGCGGCTTCATGCCACTCGCGCCGATAGCCCTCGGGATCCTGTTTGTCGAGTTCTAACATAAAAGGAAACACGGGATAACCGAGCCGCGCGGATAAAATGGCGTTATCCGCGACCTGGACGACGGCCGGCCAGCCTGCGGTCGGCCGATCGGCGCCGGCAAGCTTGATACCCACACTCGGGAAATGATTGAGCCGTCCGGTTACCTGCGTCTGATTGTTTTGTATGGCTATGTCCGGCAATATCTTCCTATCCTGATTGGCCTGAATCCAGCCCCGATTCACCAAAACGGCCTTGTGGCCATCATTCAGAATGAACGGCGTCAGGACAAAATATCCGATCTTGCCTGCGGCGGTCTGGTTATCGATCAAAATTTGATGATCGCTGTCGTAATGGCCGATGGCGAAAGCCGGCTTATAGCGCAAAGCGTCTTTGTCTTCCGGTGTTGCCGAGGTCAACTGCAAGGCAGGCGCGGCCATGCCTTTTTTCTGCGCAGCAAAAAAAGCGCGTTTTTGTTCGGCCCGATCCAATTGCCAAAAACCCAGGGCAATCAATACCGGTAAAATGCATAACACGACCAGAGTGGGGATTTTTTCAAATTTCATGATTCGATTTTATCCCTAAGTTCACCGTATATGCCAAAGAAACAATAAATTTGCAATTCTCCTGACAAAGGGATAACTTTCGTTTTTTTATAAATTTCGGCATTCAGTCCCCAGCCCAATCCATCCATGATTATCAAAACCATCGTCGTCATCGCCTTCATCCTGATCATTATAAGTCTCGGTTCGGCGCTTTTGCACCTCGTCAAACACAAGAACGACGAAGATTCGAAAAAAACGGTCAATGCGCTGACTTTCCGAATCGCGCTGTCGCTCCTGCTGTTCGTTTTTGTTTATATCATGATCGCGACCGGTCTATATACCCCACACGGCATCGGCGTCAGAATGCATGCGCAAAAATCGGCCGCCTCTACCGCCCCGGCGCCGCAAAACAAGCCGGGCTCGAATTGACAAAAAAAAAGCGTTGCCTAAGCGGCAACGCTTTCGAACGATTGAAAGTTGAAATTATAACAAATACACGAAAACGAACAGGCCCAGCCAGACCACGTCAACGAAGTGCCAATACCAGGCAGCCGCTTCGAACGCAAAATGGTTTTCGGGTTTGAAATGACCTCTCCAACTACGGAACAAGACGGTGCTCAATATGATGGCGCCGACGCAGACATGGAAGCCGTGGAAACCGGTTAGCATGAAGAAAGTCGAACCGTAAATGCCGGTTCCCAGCGTCAGCCCCATTTCGGTATAGGCTTCATGGTATTCGTAAGCCTGAAATCCGACGAACAGAAAACCCAGGACAACGGTCGCTATCAGGCCTTGAATCAATTGGTCGCGTTTTTGCGCCAGCAGGCCGTGATGCGCCCAGGTAACAGTCACGCCGCTGCTCAACAGGATCAGCGTATTCATGAAAGCCAATCCCCATGCGCCCATCGGCTCGAATTCGCCGTCCGGAGTCGGCTTGCCTGCGATCAGATGTTCGGGGCCATTGGTCGGCCACACCGCCTCAAAACCCTGGTGCAACATCTCTCCAGTGACTCCCTCGGCCAGCCATGGCACCGACAAATTCCGTGCATACCAGAGCGCGCCGAAGAATACCGAGAAGAACATGACTTCGGAAAAGATGAACCACATCATTCCCATCCGGTAAGAAATGCCGACCTGGGTATTGTACATACCGTATTCGCTTTCCAGCGACTGCAGAGTGAACCAACCGGTCAACATGAAAATAAAGACCAGCAGGCCCAGAATCATCATTCCGGTCCCGATCGACGAACCGTTCAGAAAGTTCGCAAACCCCGCCAGCATAATAACCAGCCCCACTGTGCCTATTATCGGCCAGGTCGCTTTATGCGGAATATAATAAGCATTGTGTGTGGACATAATGTTCCCCTTTATTGTTTCTCTGCTTTTTCAGTATTGTCAAAAAATGTATAAGCCAGTGTAATTGTTTTGTACTCCGGCGATATTTTTGGATCGACGACGAAGCGTACCGGCATCGCCTTGCCCTCCCGCGGCTTGAATTTCTGCTCGGTAAAGCAGAAACACTCGGTCTTCTTGAAATATTCGGCCGCGAGGCCCGGCGAAATGCTGGGTATCGCTTGCGCAATCATCGGCTTGTCGGTCTGGTTTTGCGCATAAAAATTCACTGTATAATACTGCCCCGGATGTACCTTTAATTTCGGCGTTTCCGCGCGAAACGCCATCGGCGCCGATTCATTCAGAGCGGTCACGAATTCGACGGTCAACTCCCGACTCGGGTCGACCTGATAGCCTGTCTCTTTCACAGCCGTGCTGTCGACCTTGCCGTTAAGGCCGGTTACCTTGCACAACACATCGTACAGCGGCACCAGCGCAAACCCGAAGCCGAACATCGCTACCGTCACCAGCAACAAAGTGCGCACCAGTTTGGCGTTTTTTCGCTGCAATTCGTCGTTCATTGCGAGATGGCTTTCAGCACCGCGAAGACGTAAATCGTGACGGCAATCGCCACCAGTAACAATGCCGTTAAAATATTTTTCTGTTTGGTATTCATCTCGATAAACGGATACGCTGCCGAAGACAGCGTATCTTTGATTCAACTACAGTTTAGAAATGCTCGCTTGGAACAGCTTCCGGCGGCGTCGTGAAAGTATGGTAAGGAGGCGGCGACGGCAAAGTCCATTCCAGACTGTGCTTATGCGCGTCTTCCCAGACTTCGTTAGTGACTTTCTCGCCAGTGCCGCCGCGAATCGTATCGATCACGATGTATAGGAACAGCAATTGGCTGACGCCGAAAATGAAGCCTCCTATACTGGAAACCATGTTCCAGTCGGCAAACTGTACCGCATAATCCGGAATACGGCGCGGCATGCCGGCCAAACCTAAGAAATGCTGGGGGAAAAACAAAATGTTGACCGAGATCGCCGACAACCAGAAATGCAGCTTGGCGATCCGTTCGTTATACATATGGCCGGTCCATTTCGGCAGCCAGAAGTAACCTGCCGCCATCAGAATAAAGATCGAAGCCGGCACCAGGGTGTAATGAAAATGCGCCACGATGAAGTAAGTGTCGTGGTACTGGAAGTCGGCAGGCGCAACCGCCATCATCAGGCCGGTAAAGCCGCCCATCGTGAACAGCACGACGAAAGCGATCGAGAACAGCATCGGCGTTTCGAAGGTCATTGAGCCCTTCCACATCGTCGCGGTCCAGTTGAACACCTTCACACCGGTCGGAATCGCAATCAGCATGGTCGCATACATGAAATACAGCTCGCCCGCCATCGGCATACCCACCAGGAACATATGGTGAGCCCAGACGATGAACGACAGGAAAGCGATCGACGCGGTCGCGTAAACCATTGAGCTGTAACCGAACAGGGGTTTACGGGAAAATACCGGAATGATCGTGGAAGCGACACCGAAGGTCGGCAAAATCATGACATACACTTCGGGGTGGCCGAAGAACCAGAAAATGTGCTGGTACAATACCGGGTCGCCGCCGCCCGCCGCATCGAAAAAGCTGGTATCGAAGAAGCGGTCGGTCAACAGCATGGTCACCGCCCCGGCAAACACCGGCATGATCGCAATCAACAGAAACGCGGTGATCAGCCAGGTCCAGACGAACAATGGCATTTTCATCAATGTCATCGCGGGGGCGCGCATATTGAAGATCGTCGCAATGATGTTGATTGCGCCCATGATCGACGAAATACCGAGCAAATGCACCGAGAAAATCGCAAACGGCAAAGCCGCGCCGGTTTGCAGCACCAACGGCGGATACAAAGTCCAGCCGGCCGCAGGCGCGCCGCCTTCCATTAAAAGGGTGCTGGCCAGTAATAAAACACCGGCGACCAGCATCCAGAAGCTCATGTTATTCATCCGGGGCAGCGCCATATCCGGAGCGCCGATCATCATCGGAATCATCCAGTTCGCCAGACCCACGAAAGCCGGCATCACCGCGCCGAACACCATGACCAAGGCATGCATCGTGGTCATCGAATTGAAGAATTGCGGATTGACGAACTGCAAACCGGGTTCGAACAGTTCGGCACGGATTATCATCGCCATCGCGCCGCCGACGAAAAACATCGCGAGCGCGAAAACAAGATACAGCGTACCGATATCCTTATGGTTGGTTGTAATGATCCAGCGAAGCCATCCCTTCATCGGGCCGTGGTCATCATGATGCTCATCGTGCTGATGATCATGTGGTGCTATGACAGCGGACATAATTGTTATACCTCAAAAAGTGTAAAAAAAAGAAGCCATGAATCCAGGCAAACGTAGTGGGTTCGTCCGCCTTATTACAGCGCCTCGATTTCCGCAGGCGTGATCATATCGTTTACCGAATTGCCCAGCGCATTACGGGTATAGGTGACGACCGCGGCAAATTCTTCAGGACTCAACGTGCCGCCGAAAGCCGGCATCATGCCCTTGCCAGACTTCATCAATTTGACCTGCTCCTTGATGTCACCGGTGACCACATCGCTACCGGTCAATGCCGGGAAAGTGGGCGGCAAGCCCTGTCCCCCGGCCTGATGGCAGGATACACAGTGGCTTTCATACACGGTCTTGCCTTTCGCAATCAAAGACTCTTTCGATAAGGGCGCGTTTTTATCGGCTTTTGTCTCTTCGACCGCAGCTTTTGCGGGGGCAGCAACTTCCTCATTATCGTCTTCATCTTCGTCCGCTTCGGAAACGGCGGCCGCACCTTCCGGCAACAGCGCCTGCACCGCTTTCGGCTGGATTTCATCGCCGACCGAGTTGCCCAATGCGTTGCGGGTATAAGTGATAACCTCTGCCAGTTCGTCGGCCTTCAGCATTTTGCCGAATGCAGGCATCGCGCCTTTGCCGTTCAATACGATTTCGGCCTGCTTATTGATATCGCCGGTTACGACCGGACTGCCTTTCAGAGCCGGGAATGCGCCGGGAACGCCTTCACCGTTCGGCAAATGGCAAGTCGCGCAGTTTTTCTCGTACACGCCTTGACCCGCGGAAACCAGCTGGTCATGGCTCAGATCGCTCAGATCAGGGCCTTTCGCGGCTTCTTCCTTGGCTTTCTTGACCCATGCGTCGTAGTCGGGCTGATCCATCGCAATCACGACGATCGGCATGAAGCCGTGATCCTTGCCGCACAATTCAGTACATTGGCCGCGGTAAGTGCCCGCCTGATCGACCTGAGTCCAGGCTTCATTCACAAAACCCGGATTCGCGTCTTTCTTCCAGCCCAAATCCGGCACCCACCAGGAGTGAATCACGTCCGCCGCAGTAAACAGGAAGCGGATTTTCTTTTTGGTCGGGATCACCAACGGCTTATCGACGTTCAGCAGATAATTCGGCACAGTGCGAGGGTCGATATCGGAGCCGAGTTGACGCGCCTTATTGCTTTCCTCGTCCAGGCTACTGAAAAACTTGAGGCCGCTGTCCAGATATTCGTATTCCCATTTCCATTGCCAGCCGGTCACTTTGATCGACATATCGGAATCCTGCACGTCGTCAAGTTCGAGCATCGTCTTGGTCGCAGGAATCGCCATGCTGATCAGAATCACGGTCGGAATGATGGTCCAGATAATTTCCACCGTCGTATTTTCATGGAACTGTGCCGCCTGATGTCCCTTGTCCTTACGGTGATGATAGATCGAATAGAACATCGTGCCGAATACGCCAAGACCGATGAATACGCAAATCCATAGAATCAGCATATGCAGGTCATGAACGTCATGACTGATCTTGGTAACCCCTTCGGTTAAGTTGAGCGTATAATCCGCCCGCGCTGACTCTTGCCCGATAGCCGTCAAGATCATGCCTGCGAATAGTTGCTTGGTTTTGTTCACGGAGCAGCCCCTTCGTAAGTAATAAAAAACCTTGAATGCGTCATTTCATTTCGTAAATCCCGGGCAGCGACAACACAACGCCCTCCCTTCTACGTAATAAATTTCACAATATAACTGTGTAATTTTACCCTATCGAGCCCTTCTAAGCCAGATTTCTCTAGCATTGAAATGCTTGCGAAGCGGAATCATGAAAGTCCATGCTTATCCAAAAGTCGATATTTTCTGCGAAAAACCTTATATCGCAGGCAAAACGAGCGAAAAAACAGCCAGGATATTTCACATACCATCGCTAAGGAAATCAAAATTCAGGCAAATAAAAGTTAGCACTTGCGCTTCTTTCCATGACGAATCAACAGAATTAAAGTTCAAGGATATTGAAGCATCTCATCAAACCGTCCAAGCCCCGGTCGATAGCTTCATGTCGGGTAATTTTCAGATCAAACTCACCGGCAACTATTCAGTTTCTCCGCCCGAAAAGAAAAAATAACGCGGCGAGGAGGACCCCAGCCGCAATCTGGCCTTCCTGCGTATGTAAAAAATTGATGAGAGAAGAAGGGAATTGTCCCAGCATCGACATCAACCCGTTACCCCCCAACAGCGCACCGTATTCACCCAGCATACTTCCCCCCTAAAACAATGCCATCAAATCACCAGCTCATCCTATCGATCCGGCAAGACTAAAATGATTAGCTGCCTGCGCTCAAGAATAGCTGAAGTTCAACCCCATTCGGAAGTTTGCCATATTCCGGCGCTCCTAACCAGCTCAATGCGATGGGGCGCCTGTCGACAACCGGCTTGGTCAAAAGGTTGGCATGACCTACCCAATGAAGTTGAAATTAAACCGCCGCTGACAAGAACTTCAAACCTAGAAATTTACCGCAATCACTGCCGGAAACCTCGCTTCCATTTTTGTCGAAATGAGGGGCAAAAACAAAAATTTGTAAAGTTTAATAAACAGTCCGCTTAGTTATTTATCTTGGTTGAAAGTGTCTGACAGATTTCCCATTGACAAGAATCGTAATTGAGCGAAGATTTGCGTTTGTACAGGGACGACTTTGAGTTTGCATAGGTCGCACTTAACAACCATACCTTGGCTGTCGTAGCGCTAAAATAACACATGGCAAGCCGTTATTTAAGCGACATGAAAGCAAGACTTGTTAGCCTTATTACCGAGCGAAACTCTATCCCCATTATACAATTCCCCTCGGTGAACGAGGTAGAGGGCTATATGATTATATTTCTCAGAAATATACCAATAAACACCAAGAAATATGAGATAGCGACTTTCATTGAGCCGGTCTTTAATGATTGTTTCTTGGGTAAGTCTACGACTAAAGTTTCAGTACAAGATATTGAGATCCTGTCTATTCAGGATATCGATTCAGATGCACTGGAAAAACATGCATTGGTGAGAATTTTTCCGAAAGAGGTGGCAAAACGGGTAATTAAACGTATTGATGGCGCATTATTCAAAAATACGCCAATTTCGGCACGCGAATATGTTAACCGCTCTTCATCGAACGACCCTAGAAATTCAAACCCGAATCAGCCCTATGAATTTCCGGAACGCCGTGTTGCGGATCGAAGGAGAAAGCCGCTGATGAACTCCTGGCAGAAAGATCCTATTCTGGTTCATGCCGTGCAATAATTTTTTCCATTAAAGCAGTCCGACCCAACGTCGGACTGCAAACAAACTCAGATATCGGAATTGCCCCAAAAAATCCCCGCGTCGCGAGCGTATAAGGTCGGGTATAATGCCTCAGGTAAGACAAAATACGAGAACCTGTCAGCCCTATGCCTTCCGATTACACCCCTATCCTGGATAAAATCAAAGCCGGCGACTGGGAGGCGGCGCATCGATCGATTCAAGATCACTCCGATCCTTTGGCCTGCCGGATTCATGCCTATCTCCATCGCCAGGAGGGCGACCTCGACAATGCCGCATACTGGTATGCTCGCGCGCAAACAGCCGCCCCCGAAATTAGTTTGGCCGACGAACTCGACTGTCTCTACCAAATGGCGCAAAATACTCCATTCGACTGAAATTTTTGCCGTTTAATATTCCAGCGGCTTCAATCGCCATTTAAACATCAAATTATCTTCTTAATAAAGATCCTTGCCTGGCTCAGGCATTGCCAATTCCTATTGCCCAACCGATGCTGCGAATCACCGAACTCAAACTGCCGCTCGACCACCCCGAAAGCCTGCTGAAATCGACCATCATTCAACGTCTGGGCATCAACCCCGGCCAACTGAAAAGCTACAGCGTCTGCCGCCGCGGTTATGATGCGCGCAAACGCGACAGCATCCTGCTGATTTACACGCTCGACGTCGAACTGGAGAATGAAGCCGCCGTTCTGGCATGCTTCCGGGATGATCCCCACATTTCACTAACGCCGGACACCCATTACCAATATGTCGCCCATGCCCCAAAAGACCTGGACTCACGTCCGGTCGTGATCGGCTTTGGACCCTGCGGACTCTTTGCCGGTCTGCTGCTGGCGGAAATGGGATTTCGTCCGATTATTCTCGAGCGCGGCAAGCCGGTACGCGAACGCACCAAGGATACTTTCGGCCTTTGGCGCCGGCGCGAATTCAATCCGGAATCGAATGTGCAATTCGGCGAAGGCGGCGCCGGCACCTTCTCGGACGGCAAGCTGCATACGCAGATCAAGGACCCCCATCATTACGGACGCAAGGTGCTCACTGAATTCGTAAAAGCGGGAGCCCCCTCGGAAATCCTTTATGTAAGTAAACCGCATATCGGCACCTTCAGACTGGTATCGATGATCGAGGAAATGCGCGGCACAATCGAAGCATTGGGCGGCGAAATCCGCTTCGAAAGCCGGGTCGAGGATATCGCAATCGAAGACGGCGCCGTTTGCGGCGTGATGCTGGCGAATGGGGAGACGATAAAAACCGGCCATGTCGTGATTGCGGTCGGCCATAGCGCGCGCGACACCTTCAAGATGCTGTATGAACGCGGCGTCTATATCGAGGCGAAACCGTTTTCCATCGGCTTCCGAATCGAACATCCGCAATCGTTGATCGACCGCTGCCGATTTGGAAAATATGCCGGCCATCCATTGCTCGGCGCGGCCGATTACAAACTGGTGCATCATTGCCGTAACGGCCGCTCGGTTTACAGTTTTTGTATGTGCCCCGGCGGCACGGTAGTGGCCGCGACTTCCGAGCCCGGCCATGTCGTGACCAATGGGATGAGCCAATATTCGCGCAACGAGCGGAATGCGAACAGCGGCATCGTGGTCGGCATTACCCCCGAAGACTATCCCGGACACCCTTTGGCCGGCATCGAACTGCAACGGGAACTGGAAAAAAGAGCATTTCAGCTGGGCGGCGGCAATTACGATGCGCCGGGTCAACTGGTCGGGGATTTTATGGCCGGACGCCCTTCGACTGCATTCGGTTCGGTCATGCCCTCCTATACGCCGGGCGTGCAGCTGGGCGACTTGAGCCAAGCCCTGCCCGCTTATGCGATCGAGGCAATTCGCGAAGCGCTTTCCGCATTCGACAGAAAAATCCCCGGCTTTGCGATGAAGGACGCGGTATTGACCGGCGTCGAAACGCGCACCTCGTCGCCGATCCGGATCAAGCGCAATGCGCACTATCAAAGCCTGAACACGCGCGGCTTATTTCCGGCCGGCGAAGGCGCGGGCTATGCCGGCGGCATCATGTCGGCCGCGATCGACGGCATCGAGGTTGCCGAGGCGGTGGCATTGCGCATCACCGGCGGGAGCCGTAAAAAATAATCCCCTTTGAAAAGCTTATTTGGAACGCTTGGTCGTATTGAAAACATAAGAAGCCACGACGCCGCGATTATCGAACTTGATCACCAGATCCTCGGTTTCACCGTCGCTGAACAAGCTGTAATAATAACGGCCGTAAGTCCAGGTTTTCATGCCATTGTCTATGCCGGTACGCCAGGGCGCGCCGAAGGCGGTGTAAATGTCGTTCTGGGTCGTCTCGCCGATCCGAATCGTCGAAACCTGACCGGCCGGAAATTCGTGTCCGATCGAGGCGCAACCCGACGCCAATAGCAATGTCGACAATGCGATCACCCCAACCGCTTTCGTTAAAACGCCGCTCCTGCGGTCCGAATAAGAAAAACCAGTGGTCATTGAACATATCCTTTCGAAAAAATAACGGCCAATCATAAAACATTAACCCGCAAAATTCCTGTCTTTTTGCTGTAAACCTGCTGGCAATCGGCGGCCATACAAATTAAAATAAGCGGTTAAACCCAAGTTTACCGATTAACTGGCCCAATTAATGACTGATCATAAACTCACGCATCTGAAACAGCTTGAAGCTGAAAGTATTCACATCATCCGCGAAGTTGCCGCCGAATTCGAGCGCCCGGTGATGCTGTATTCAATCGGCAAGGATTCCGCGGTGATGCTGCATTTGGCAATGAAAGCGTTTTATCCGGGCAAGCCGCCGTTCCCGTTGATGCATGTCGACACGACCTGGAAATTCAGAGAAATGATCGAATTTCGCGACAAAATCACCAAGGAGCTTGGCCTCGAACTGTTGGTTTATATCAATCAGGACGGCGTCGACCAGGGTATCGGTCCGTTTACTCACGGCAGCAAAAAACACACCGACGTAATGAAAACCGATGCGTTGAAACAGGCATTGGACAAATACAAGTTCGACGCGGCCTTCGGGGGCGCCCGCCGCGACGAAGAAAAATCGCGCGCGAAAGAGCGGGTCTATTCGTTTCGCGACAAAAATCACCGCTGGGACCCGAAAAACCAGCGCCCGGAACTCTGGAACATTTACAACGGCAAGATCGACAAGGGCGAAAGCATTCGCGTATTTCCTTTATCGAACTGGACCGAACTTGACATCTGGCAATACATCCATCTCGAAAATATCCCGATCGTGCCGCTTTATTTCGCGAAGGAACGCCCGGTCGTGAACAAGGACGGCATGCTGATCATGGTCGACGACGAACGGATGCCGATCGGTCCCGGCGACAAGATCGAAATGAAAAAGGTCCGCTTCCGCACGCTGGGCTGTTATCCATTGACCGGCGCGGTCGAATCGAATGCGACGACGCTGCCGGAAATCATCCAGGAAATGCTGTTGACCACGACTTCCGAGCGTCAAGGCCGCTTGATCGACCACGACCAGGCCGGCTCGATGGAGCAAAAGAAACGCGAAGGGTACTTCTAATCTTGCAACGATACCCGGCATGATCAACAGCGTTCAGCTCAAAAACTTCGGCCCGATCACCGAACTCGATTGGCAAAACTTAGGCCCGATCAATCTGGTGATAGGCAATAACGGCTGTGGCAAGTCGTTTTTGTTGAAAGCGATGTACAGCGCCGTGCGAACCCTGGAAGATTATAAGCGTGGTGATAACCCTGACAGACTCGATCATATCTTAATAAATAAACTGTTCTGGACATTTCAGCCAGAAGGTATAGGCAATTTAGTTTCTGAGTCCAGCCACGCCGATTTATCGTTTAGCTTGACTCTCAACCAGAAAACATTCAGGTATAGTTTTCCAAAGAAATTCATAAATGCCTTTAATAACTGGAAAAATGAAGTGCCTCCGCGAACGGACAATTCCGTCTTTTTACCTGCAAAAGAAGTATTGTCATTGCACCATATCATCCTGGAGTCGAGAGAACAAGATAAAGTCTTTGGATTCGATGATACTTATTTAGATTTAGCAAAGGCATTGCAAATACCTTTGAAAAAAAGAATGTTTGCAATTGATTTGAGCCAGTATGACAAAGAATATAAATCACCTTTACCAGCCCAAGGTTATGATTCTAAAGATTTCAGAAAATCTCGCGACCTTCTGGAAGCCATGATCGGAGGTAAAATCGGATACGATACATCAGCTAATCATTGGTACTTCACTAAAAACCATCAGCGTTACTCTATAGGTATCACAGCCGAGGGAATTAAAAAAATCGCTATCCTTGATACTTTGTTAGGCAATGGCTATTTAAACGAAAACTCGATTATTTTTATTGACGAGCCCGAATCCGCCCTGCATCCTGAAGCCATTTCGAAGTTTCTCGATATAATTGCCATATTAGCCAAGCATGGGATTCAATTTTTCCTCGCTAGCCACTCTTATTTTGTCATCAAAAAATTATTTCTGATTGCTCAAGAACAAAAGCTGTCCATTCCAGTACTTTCGAAAGAAGGTGATAACTGGCTACAATCCGATTTACTGAAAGACATGCCAGACAATCCGATTATCGACGAGTCGATTAGACTCTACAAAGAAGAAGTCAATTTGCCGTCCTGATGACAATAGAAACAATTATCGAGTCCAGCATGACGTTCGGCCCTTTTCCTGTCGGCCACTGCTATTACATCGAAAAAAGTCAGACTCTCAAGGAAATTAACAAGCATGTACGGAAAGGAGAAGGCATCCGGATAGCCGAGTTTCTATTGCTTAAAAACCAGAATAATCGAACTATTGTTTCCATCATTGAAGCTAAAACAAGCTCCCCGCAACCCAAAAGCGGCAACAACTATGACGGTTACATTAACGAAATAAAAGAAAAATTGGCCAATAGTTTAGCATTATTCATATCTTTCTATTTGCAGTGTCATCCTACTGGCAATTTAGAACTACCCGAGCATTTCAAACACCTTGAAATCGCTGGCTTACATTTTGAAATGATTTTGGTTGTAAAAAACAGTAAAGAAGACTGGTTAATACCTATCCACGACGATTTAAAAAAAGCTCTCAAGCCAACTTTGAATCTCTGGAATTTATCCCCAACTGCTGTCAAAGTCTTCAATGAAGAACTCGCCAGGGCGCAACAATTAGTAAATTAACACTAAACAGCGTATCGCACTGTTTCGCTATTTATCAGGAAATCTCATGTCCCACCAGTCCGATTTAATCAGCACCGACATCAACGCCTATCTGGCGCAACACGAGCGCAAGGAACTTCTCCGATTTCTAACCTGCGGCAATGTCGACGACGGCAAAAGCACGTTGATCGGCCGTTTGCTGCATGATTCGAAAATGATCTATGAAGACCAACTGGCCGCGGTGCAGGCGGACAGCGTCAAATCGGGCACGACCGGCGTCGGCAAGATCGACCTGGCGCTGTTGGTCGACGGCCTGCAGGCCGAGCGCGAGCAAGGCATCACGATCGATGTCGCTTACCGTTATTTTTCGACCTCGACGCGCAAATTCATCATCGCCGATACTCCGGGACACGAGCAATATACCCGCAACATGGCCACCGGCGCTTCGACCTGCGACCTGGCGATCATTCTGATCGACGCCCGCTACGGCGTGCAGACCCAAACCAAGCGGCACAGCTTCATCGCCTCCCTGCTCGGCATTCAGCACATTATCGTCGCGGTCAACAAGATGGACCTGGTCGATTACAGCGAAGCGACCTTCAATAAAATCAAGCAGGATTATCTGCAATTCACCGCTGCGCTGTCCCTGCATGATGTCCGCTTCATCCCGATTTCGGCATTGGACGGCGACAACGTGGTCAATCGCAGCGAAAACATGGCCTGGTTCAGCGGCGAACCGTTGATGGATGCCCTGAATAACGTCAAGATTGCGAACGACCATAATTTTGCCGACGCGCGTTTCCCTGTGCAATATGTGAATCGGCCGAACCTGGATTTCCGCGGCTTCTGCGGCACCGTCGCGGCCGGCGTATTCAGGCAGGGCGGCAAGATCACCGCCCTGCCCTCCGGCAAGACCAGCACGATCAAATCGATCGTAACCTACGACGGCGAACTTGCCGAGGCTTTTCCGCCGATGGCGGTAACTTTCACATTGGAAGACGAAATCGATATCAGCCGCGGCGACATGATCGTTGGCAAGGAAACCCAGGCTGCGACCGTCGCCGATAAATTCCGGGCGCACATCGTCTGGATGCACGAAAAAGCGCTGACGCCGGGCCGTCAATATACGCTGAAGCTGGCGACACGCAGCGTATCCGGCTCGGTATCGATGATCCATCACCGGATCGACGTAAATACCCTCGAACACCACGACGCCAGCGAGCTGAACCTGAACGAAATCGGCAACTGCACCGTATCGGTCAATGCGCCGGTCGTATTCGATGCTTATAAGGCCAGCAAGGGCACCGGCTCTTTCATCATTATCGATCGCCTGACCAACGGCACCGTCGGCGCCGGCATGATCATCGGCACGACCGAAGAGGAGACATTACACCCGGTCAGCATCGAAGAACGCGCAGCACGCTTCAGTCAGCAAGCGGCGGCGATCTCGATCAGCGGCGTGAACAGCAAGGAAATGGCCTATCAACTGGAGAGAAAACTGTTCGACAACGGCCATGCCGCAACCGTATTGGAAACTTCCGATGCCGCGTTGATTCAGGCGATTAAAAACGCCGGGTTGATTGGTTTGTGCGTAAACGGCAAGGTAGACTGCGACAGCGTGTTCGACAGCGACGAACTGCCGATCGACGAAATTTACAACAGCCTGAAAGACAAAAAGATCATTTACTAAGGGAAGAGCCGCCAGGGTGGATACATAGCCGACTCCGCCTTGGCATCAAGTTGAACAGGTTTAGAAGAATACCCGCCGAAACCATCTCAGGCGGGGGGCAGAACTGCCCTCCGCTTTCGTTTTAAATTAGGACTTCGCCGACAAGGCTTCCGCGTTGCGCTTGGCCAAACTATCAATCACCGCACCCAAAGAACCTTTTTGCTGTACTTCATTCGTGAAGGTCGTCCGGTAGTTGGTGACCAGGCTGACGCCTTCGATCATGATGTCATAGACCTTCCACTGTCCGCTCTTGCTAGACATCCGATAATTGACGCCGACCGGCTGGATGCCGGGCTGCAACACCTCGGTTTTGACGATCACTTTATTGGAACCGGGCTCCATATCGATCGGCAAAAAGCGGACCGACCATTCCTTGAATTCGACGAAGGCGCGCGAGTAAACTCTCACTAACATCGTCTGGAATTCGTGCTTGAAACGCTCGCGTTCATCAGGACTCGCCGTCTTCCAGAGCTTGCCGAGCACCATCGCTGAAATAGTGTCGAAATCGGTATGCGGATTAATCACCTCGTTCACGAATGAGGCGATTTTCCCGAAATCGTTTTTAAACGACTGATCCTGCAAGCGCTGTTTCAGCTTGTCGGACGCCTCCTGGATCGCCTGCTGAGGCGGCAGCAAGTCTTGCGAATATGCGCTGGATACCGGCAACAGTGTCATAAAGAACAGACATATACCGAAAAGTGTAACTTGTTTCAACTTCATATAACCCTCAGAAAAATAGAAACCTTTTGCTTGTCATTTTCAAATGATCAAAATGACTTTCCTGTTACAATAAAAATCGCGGAGCCACTCCTGCTGGCGCGGCCTATGACACTAAATTTGAGATTTTTAACCCCAAAAGTGTGACAAGATGTCTTATCATACCATCAATTTCCCTAAAACACGCATGAGAAGAATGCGTTATAACGATTTTTCGCGGCGCTTGATGCGCGAAAATTGTTTGTCCGTCGACGATCTGATTTACCCCGTTTTTGTGACCGCAGACACTAATCAAAAAGTTCCAATTGCGTCGATGCCCGGCATCGAAAGATTGTCCCTGGACCTTCTTGTCGAAGAAGCCTACGAGTTGTTCAGCCTGGGCATTCCGGCCATTGCGCTGTTTCCGGTCATCGCTCCCGACAAAAAATCAGACCTCGCCAAAGAGGCTTACAATCCGGAAGGGCTCGTTCAAAGCGCCGTCAGGTCTCTGAAAGAAGCCGTGCCGGAACTCGGCATTATTACCGACGTGGCGCTGGACCCTTATACCTCGCACGGCCAGGACGGTCTAATCGATCAGGACGGCTATGTGCTGAACGACGAAACGATCGAAGTGCTGGTCAAACAAGCCTTATCGCATGCCGATGCCGGCGTCGATATCGTCGCCCCTTCCGACATGATGGACGGGCGTATCGGCGCGATTCGGCAAGCGCTGGAAACCAGCCGCCATCGCAACACCAAAATATTAGCCTATTCCGCAAAATATGCCTCAAGTTTTTACGGACCGTTCCGGGACGCGGTCGGCTCGTCGGCGGCGCTGGGCAAGGCCAATAAATACAACTATCAGATGGACCCGGCCAATTCCGACGAAGCGTTACGTGAAGTTGCTCTGGATTTGCAGGAAGGCGCCGACATGGTGATGGTAAAACCCGGCATGCCCTATCTCGACATCATTCGCCGGGTAAAGGATGAATTCGGCGTACCGACTTTCGCCTATCAGGTTTCCGGTGAATACGCCATGTTGAAAGCGGCTTCGATCAACGGCTGGCTCGATGAAAAACAGGTCGTGATGGAATCATTATTGGCGTTCAAACGCGCCGGCAGCGACGCCGTTTTGACCTATTTCGCCAAATCCGTGGCAGAATGGCTGCAAAACTGATACCCACTTCAAATCGAAACCAATCGCATTGCTGAATTATTTAATTAATCCTTGCACGATTGACCTCGACCGCCGTAAACATAATAAAAACGATAACGACAAACGGAGCCCCAAATATGATCATTTCCGCAAGACGAAAGCGCCAGATCGAAGCCGTCATTCTGATCTTGCTGCTGATATTGTCGCTGGGCGGTATTTTCATCAATGATTACGCACCGTCCGACGGCTTTGGCTATTGGGTCATGATGGTGTTTGTATTCTCCTTTTTCTCGATCATCCTGGGCTGGCTCCAATCCCAATCAAAACCGTTCGGCGAAGACTTTGTGACCGTTTTACGCGAGCAGGCGCTGCATTGGCTTTTCTCCCTGCTCGTAGTCGGCGGTGCGTCGATCGTGCTGAAACCGGAAAACAACTCGGGATTGATCATTCTGTTGATTCTGTCCCTGGCGGTGGTTTTAGACGGCCTGCGCGTCGGCTGGCGTTTCAGCGTCGTCGGCATCTTTTTAGGAATCTCCGCCGTCATTCCGACCTATACGCAACATTTTTTCTGGGTGGAACTGGTGATTGTGGCGACCCTCATCACCCTGACGATCGTCTGGAGCTTTTGGCTGAGGAGAAACAATTAAATGCTCCCCATCGACCGCTACGCCGTCTTCGGCAGCCCGATCAATCACAGTAAATCCCCCAGAATTCACCGCCTTTTCGCCGAACAGACCGGCCAATCGCTCAGATATGACGCCCAGGAAGTGTCGGCCGAATCCTTTGAGGCGGCAGTCAACGCCTTCTTCGCCTCCGGCGGCAAAGGCCTAAACTGCACGGTGCCGCTAAAGGAATTGGCCTACCGTTTGGCAACCGGCAAGACCGGACGCGCGGAACGCAGCAAAGCCGTCAATACGCTTGCGCTGCTAGCGGACGGCAGCATTCTCGGCGATAATACCGATGGCTTCGGTTTGGTCAGGGATCTATTGAATAACCATCAATTGACGTTGACGGATAAACGCATCCTGATTCTCGGCGCGGGCGGCGCGAGCCGTGGCATCGTCGGACCGATCCTGGAAGAAGCCCCATCACGGCTGCTCATCGCCAACCGGACTGCCGAAAAAGCCGTGCAGCTCGCCGAGGAATTTAAATTTCTGGGCGATATTTCCGGATGTGGATTTGAAGAGCTCGAAGGCCTGCAATTCGACTTGATCCTGAACGCCACCTCCGCCAGCCTAAGCGGCCAGATGCCTCCCCTGCCCGAACGACTGCTCGCCAAGCAGGGCAGTTGCTATGATCTAGCCTACGGCAACGAACCGACCGCCTTCGTGCGCTGGGGAATTGCTCAAGGCGCGCAACATAGTCTGGACGGGCTCGGTATGCTGGTCGAACAAGCGGCCGAAGCCTTCTTTATATGGCGCGGCGTCAGACCGCAGACCCGTCCGGTGATTGACCTGCTTGATGCAGAAAGAAAAGGAAAATAATCCATAGAGAGGGTGAGCCGATCTCTCCTTAAGCCTTTATTGGCTTTTGTCCGACGTAACTTATTTAGCGGGTCGAATAACGACTGAATTCCCACCCAGCCAAGTTCGCTATGGATAAACCATGACGCCAGGTCAATCATTGCGCAAAATCATTCATATCGACATGGATGCTTTTTATGCCGCCGTCGAGCAGCGCGATAACCCGGCTTATCGCGGCAAACCTATCGTCGTCGGCGGCCGGCCGGATACGCGGGGGGTAGTGGCGACTTGCAGTTACGAAGCCAGAAAATTCGGCATCCATTCGGCAATGCCGTCTTCTCAGGCATACCGGTTATGCCCTCAGGCCGTCTTTGTGAAACCCCGTTTTGACGTTTATAAAGACGTGTCGAGGGCTATTCGCCGCATTTTTGCCGAATATACGGAGCTGTTCGAACCCCTGTCTCTCGATGAAGCCTATCTCGATGTAACCGAGGTGTCGCGCTGCCGGGGTTCAGCCACTTTGATCGCCAAGGAAATCAAAGGCAAAATTCGGGAGCAAACCGGGCTGACCGCCTCCGCTGGCGTTTCCTATAACAAGTTTCTGGCTAAGATCGCCTCCGACCTCGACAAACCCGACGGACTCTATTTGATCACGCCGGAGCAGGGACCGGGGTTTGTCGAACAATTGCCGATCGGCAAATTTCACGGCATCGGCAAGGCCACCGAAAAAAAGATGCACGCACTGGGCATCCGCACCGGCCTGGATCTGAAACAATGGCCGCTGCCGTTATTGGTGCAGCATTTCGGCAAGTCAGGGCAGCTTTATTACGATATTGCCCGCGGCATCGACAGCCGACCGGTCCGCAATTACCGCCCGAGCAAATCGGTCGGCGTCGAAGTCACCTATCAGGAAGATCTTGATGACCCCGCCGTGATCCTGCAACAATTGCTGGACCTGATGAACAAAGCCTTGACCCGGCTGGCCGCGAAGCAAATGACCGCGCATACCCTCACGGTCAAACTCAAATACCACAACTTTGTGCAGATCACCCGCAGCAAAACCCTGCCCCAGGCGATCACCCAGGCCGAAGGCTTCGAAACGGTCCTGGCCGATTTGCTGAAAGATACCGAAGTCGGCGCCAAAAAGGTACGCTTGCTGGGCGTTGCGCTATCCTCCCTGCACACCCCGGAGTTGCTGCTTTACCGGCAAATGGATCTGTTTGACCCAGCATTTTGTCACATTTCCCAGATTAAGAGATGAGTGCGGCGCGCATCATTCACTTCCAGTATTCTGGCTGGCGGACAGCCCGGGACGGCAAAAGAATTACTGATAAACAAGGAACCTGTTTGCATTTCATTCTTAGCCTTGCGCCATAAGTCGATCATGGGTTCCGGAGAAAGGAAGGCATAGACAATATCATAGGCCGCCAAATTCTCATTCCACAGATTTCCGTAGCGGACATGCGCGTTATTTTTTTTCTTTAACCGTAGCCAACTCACTAGAAATGGAAGCGGCGCCGACTCGACACCGTAAAACAGCCCCTCAGGTTTATGCTCTGCAAGACTGACAAGCACTTCCCCTACCCCGCAACCTAAATCGAGAAAACGGAAATGCCGCTCCTTGGGCAATAATGTTGCCAACGCCTGACAGCTCGTTTCATTGGATAGATAAAGCGGAACTCTTTCCCTCGTATTACTAAAAAAGATCAGCCAAAGCAAAATGAATCCGGCCAGGAATAGGCTGGGAGGCAGATTCAGGCTTAGAGTCATTAGCAGGAGTGGTACAAAAAGACCCTGAATAGCGAGCCACCAAAAAGGCATCCTTAAAAACCCGCTCAGTACGACGGCCATGGCGCTATGCAAGAGTACAAGCAGCCACAATGGCAACAACAAGCCGAAAAACAGGCTCGATTTAAATGCCAAAAACGCGGTCAGCAATGCCCCTATCTGCGCCAGCAAGGCGGAAAAAACAACAGGCAGACGACGTACAAGGCTCAATGGCTCTCAATTTTAGGCAGTGGGGGTTTGATCTCCGGTATGGCGGATACCGGCAGCAAATTTTCTTTGGAAAGCTTTTTTTGGCTAAATTCGCGGAGATTGGCGCTATTGATAATGCCTTCCTCGGTTCTCCGGTTCAAAACAATGATCGAAATTCTCCGGTTCATCGAGTCGAGCGGGTTATCCTTGTTCAAATGGACGCTGGAAGCCAAACCGACGACGCGGATGATTTTTTCATCTTTCAAGCCGCCGCGAACCAGTTCTTTGCGGGCGGCATTTGCTCGATCCGCCGATAATTCCCAATTCGTGTAGCCTTGCCCATTGCCGGGAAAAGGGGCGCTGTCAGTATGGCCCGAGACGCTGATCCGATTCGGCAATTCGTTAATGAGCGGGGCCAGTTGATCCAGGATTTGCGCCGCATAAGATTCCATCTTCGCGCTCGCCGTGTTGAACATCGCCTTCTTATCCTGATCTATGATCTGGATACGCAGCCCCTCTGTCGTAAAATCGATCATTAACTGATTCTTGAACTGATGCAGAAGAGGAGTGGTTTCAATTAAATTATCGATTTTCTCTTTCAACTGTTTTAGATGATTAATATCCCGCCGTTCCGCCTCTATATCGACATCCTTGTCGCTGGCCTCGGCAATAGACTCCTGTTTGCCTTCATTGGTCAGCTTGACCTGTCCTTCGGATTGAGTGACATCTTGCCCGCCGCCCTGTATTAAACTGGTCGCATCGCCCGTATTCGCTCCTCCTGCCACAGAGGGCTTCCAGGGATCGGTAAAATAATCGGCAATACCTTGCCGAAACGAAGGCTCAGTCGTTCCGAGCAGCCACATCAGCAGAAAAAAAGCCATCATCGCCGTCACAAAGTCGGCATATGCCAGTTTCCAGGCACCGCCATGATGACCATGTCCGCTTTTTTTGATTTTCTTGATGACAATGGTTTGATTTTCGCTCATACGGGTACGACTACTTTCATTTGGCTATTTGTTATTCCTAAGATGCTCTTCCAGCTCCGCGAAATGCGGACGTTCGGCGGAGAACATCACCTTGCGGGCAAATTCTATTGCCACGGGCGGAGCATAGCCATTCATCGAGGCAATAAAGCAGGCTTTAATGCTTTGATAGTATTTGGTCGATTCGGCCAATTTCTGTTCCATCAGACCCACTAACGGACCAATAAACCCATAAGAAAGCAGAATTCCGAGAAAAGTGCCCACCAGCGCCGCGCCGATCAGTCCGCCCAGTTCTGCGGGGGGCTTTCCCACTGAGCCCATGGTATGAACTACGCCCATCACAGCGGCAATGATTCCAAAAGCCGGCAAGCCGTCAGCCAATCGCGACAATGCGCCGATAGGCAAGTGTTTCTCTTCGTGGTGAGTTTCAATTTCAAGATCCATCAGATTGTCGACTTGATGAATATCAAAATTGCCCGCGACCATTATCCGAAGGTAATCGGTGATGAACTCGACGGCATGGTGATCCGCGAGTACATTTGGCGCCGAGCTAAAAATGGGGCTTTCTTTAGGATTGTCTATATCGGCCTCAATGGCTAACAATCCTTGCTGTCTAATCTTGACAAAAATATTGTTCAGCAATGTCAGCGTTTCCAGGTAAAACGCTTTTGTATATTTTGAGCCTTTAAAGACGCCTCCCAAATCGCGCAATGAAGCTTTCAAAACTTTCGGGCTATTAGAAACAATGAAGGCACCCATAGCGCCGCCAAAGATAATAAGAAACTCGAATGGCTGCACCAGAACGCCGATATGCCCTCCCGCCCCGATGTATCCTCCCAACAGAGCTCCAACAACTACGATATATCCAATAACGACAAACATGCAGTCTTCTCTTCGATATTTTAATTAGCAAAAATTTGAGTATTTCATTTATTGTTCAGCGCAGACTTCGATAAGAAGTTCCTGCCGAAGCCGAACCCCTTTCATTATAATGAATGAGGTCGTTTTCAGTCCGCTAGCAGAAGGATTTTAGTCCAGAATAGAATTTCTTTCCGAGCAGTCTAAGTGATGAGAAGAACTGTATTTAGGAGAGCTCATTCAGAATATCCTCAGCGCTTGTAATGGCTTGTATATATAAAGCCGTCAATTTATCCAAGGCGACTAATTCTGCAAAAGGCCCAAGCGGATGGCCCTGTTCAAGCGCTTGGATACAATTTAATCCGATGCTATAAGGTCCGGTATGCTCGACAAGGGCCTCGGCCATTTCGGCCCGAATAGGCATATCCTTTACCAATTGATCTATAGGTTGGCTCATTAATGCCTCAAGAATCGACAGCAATCCGACGGCATAAGCGCTTTCCGGCTCACCGACAGCAAGCTCCTTGCTTATTGAGTAGCACAATTCAGCGCGAATCAAGCCGGTTTTTATAATCTCAGCGCTTTTCGCGGGCATACTGGACATGATCACCAAGCTCGCCCAGGCCCTCAGTCTTTTTAAACCGATATACAGAACGGCTTGCTGAATAGAACTAACTTTTCGGGTAAAACCAAAAAATGCCGAGTTGATAAAGCGTAAGGCTTTAAAACTGAGTTTGGGGTCCAAGGAAATCAACCGAGCCAGTTCGTCTAGCTCCACCGCCGGATCATTGATTCGAGAAATCATTTTTATCAATAAATTCTGATCCGTTTGCAGCATTTGGGTACTCAATACCTGGGGTTTGGCAAAAAAGTAACCTTGAAAAAGATCAAAACCTAACCCAAAAGCCTTTTCAAACTCGGCGTGGGTTTCAACTTTCTCCGCGAGCAAAAGCAATCCTTTCTTCTTTAAGCCGGCTATGTTATCTGCAAAAGATTCAAGGTTGAGTCCTAAGATATCCACTTTGATGATGGAACAATAGGGTAACAAAGGATCCCAATGAGGCTCAAACCTGTAATCGTCCAAGGCAATGATATAGCCCTTCTGGTGCAGATTCCTGACGCCGCTGACAAGCTCGTCATCAATTTTAATATCTTCCAGAACTTCTAATACAAACCGGCTTTTGTCCAGAGGCAATGGCTGGCTATCGGTAAATAACGCTCTGGTAAAATTTACAAAAGCCTTATGAGGACCGACTAAGTGTTTTGCACCAAATTCAAGAAACGTATACAGCAGCGTACGTGCTGTTATCAGGTTTCCGGAAGCGCCTTCCTCGGGCCCGGCATTTTTATATCGGTACAGCAACTCATAACCATAGGTCCGCTGATTTCGATCGAGGATGGGTTGCCGTCCAACTTGAACAAACTCTGTTGGGCATTCCAGCTCTGTTTTGGGACTTTCATCCAGCATTCAATATTTTCCCTGCCTAA
This sequence comes from Methylomicrobium sp., assembly GCA_051061095.1. Taxonomy (GTDB): domain Bacteria; phylum Pseudomonadota; class Gammaproteobacteria; order Methylococcales; family Methylomonadaceae; genus Methylomicrobium. The sequence continues at coordinate 91,278 of JBPFEE010000042.1, forward strand.
ACAATAAATTTTATGAATCTGCTGTTTACAGCTGACCGTGCAGAATGCCATAAAATCGGGTCGAATCGAAAATTATTTTTCAGCTTAATGACAAGCCATAGTAATTAATACATCACTTTGGAAGTTACTTTGAGGGATTAGAGAAGATTAAATAGCGATAACTTTTGCACCTGAACAAAAGCCTGTTGAGCCGCCTGCAGGGCGGTTGATTGGAAACTAAATTGACTGATCGCCTCGGCATAATCGACGTCTTCGGTTTCGGACAATACCGATTTCAAGTTTAGAACGTGATCGGCGTTCATGTTTTCTTGCTGATCCAATACGTTAAGCCTGACGCCTAGCGAGGATTGTACATTGATTATCCTGTCCATAGAATTGGAAATATCATCCAGCGAGCTGGACTCCGGCGCATTGCTTTTTAAATCCATGACAAATTTGTCTATTGCTTCAAAAATGTTATCGATGCCGGGAGAGGGTCCGGCCGGCGGTGCTGCACCTGTAGGAACGCCAAAAACAGAATCGCCGGGATTTCCGTCCGCAACCAATCGATCTGTTCCGATTTGTAGCTGCCGCTGGTTGCCATCGCCGCCGTAGCTATATCCTCCACCGGGTGGGGGAATTTGAGCGAAAGGTTGCGTATCGCTTTTAAACCCTGCAAAGATATATTCGCCGTTCGCGTTTCGGGTATTGGCGATTGCCGCCAGTTGATCCTTTAAACCCTCCATCTCGGTGGCAATAGCATTTCTGTCGCTTGGCGAATTCGTGTCATTCAACCCCTGAATCCCTAATTCATTGACGCGCTGGAGGATATCTATTGAATTCTGCAATAAACCATCCTGCAACGATAGCCGCTGTCTGACGGCATCGATATTTCTTTGATACTGCTCAGTCTGATTGATGTTTTGATTGAGATCCACCACGCGTGCAGCGGCTGAGGGATCATCGGACGGCGTCAGTATTTTTTTACCGCTGGATAGCTGCATTTGAGTCTTGCTCAATCTGGTCTGCTGATCCAGGATGGAATTGAGGCTCAATTGTTGCGCCCAGGAAGTCGAAATTCGCATAAAAACTCCTAGCGGATGGCTCCGATAATAGTATCGAATAAGGTATTGGCGACAGTAATGGCCTTGGCCGCCGCCTGATAGGCGTTTTGAAATTTAATTAAATTCGCCGCTTCTTCATCCAGATTGACGCCAGCCAGATTTTCCCGGGTTTGTTTGGCCTGGTTAAGCAAGACTTGTTGAGCCGATTGGCTCGTTTTCGCCGATTGCGTTATTGTCCCGACCTGACCGACCAATTGGCCGTAGGCGGAGGAAAGCGTGGAACGGCCGCCTGATAAAATAGACTGTTGCTCAAGATTCGCAAGCTTCAACGCATTGGTATTGTCGCCAGGAACGGAAAGGCCATTACCGGCAGCGGCAATTTCCTCCGGATTGCTGATATTGACTCTCAGATTCTCTGCCGCCTTAAAAACGGGCCGGATCAGAAAACTTGAGACGCCTGTCGGAGGCGTCGCCAGACTGATTGTCATGCCTTCAACATTAACGGAACTTCCGGGAAATCCGGCGATATTTATCGTTTGCTTGTCGCTCAGGCGGGTCAAGGTATAATTTGAACCATCATAATCGAGCCGATAATCGCTGGGATTCAGGTTAACCGTATTGTTTGGATCGTAAGAGGCCGTGATACCGCCTCCTCCCGGCAGGTTGGGATTGACCGTAACGGGCACGCTCAAGCCCGTACCGCCCATTGCAAAAAAATCCGTCCCCGGCGCGCCGGTCAAGTCAAAGCCGCCGTTATGTATCGCGTTGAACTGAAGCGACAACCCGGCCGCCAGCACGCCCAATTGCCGTTGAGCCGGGTCCAGTACCTGGTCCCGAAATTTGAGCGCGCCCGATAATTCGCCGCCGGTAATGGACTGCGTTATGGTCTGGCCGTTGATAACGATTTCTTTGTAGGACTCATCGAAAGCGGAACCGGCCAGCGATAAAGCCGCCGCATTCGTACCCGATACCAAAGCCTGCCCTTTGCCGATGATCAGGCTGACCGAACCGTCATCCATATTGAGCACGGAAACATTGATTTTCTCGGCAATCTTGGTAAGCAGCGCATCGCGCTGATCCAGCAAATCATTGGGCATCTGCATGCCGGATGTGCGGCCAAACTCCGCCGTAATTTTGACGTTCAGTTCGGCGATGGACTGGGCATAGGAATTGATTTCATCAAGGGTGGCCTGCATTTGCTTATTCGTCTGATTGCGCAGACTGTCAAAAGACGATGCCATGCCGTTGAATTGTTGCGTCAAAGATTCAGCCTGCCCCACCATGACCTGGCGGGCGGGGATAGAAGTCGGATCATTAGCGACATCATTGGCCGCGCTAAAGAATGATTTTAAAGTTGCCGCCAGGTCGGAATCGTTGCTTCCGACAACCGTGTCGACTTGCGACGCCATCGCCGCCAGATATTCCGATTCGGCGAATGCGGATGTGCTGGAATTGAGCTGCTCGTTGATAAATTGGTCATAGCTGCGCGTAATATTGGCAATGTTGACGCCCTGCCCGATATATCCCGCCCCGGTATATTGAGGGGGCCGGGCGCTCAGTTCGACCCGTTGCCGGCTATAACCTTCGGTATTGACATTCGCAATATTATGACTCGCCGTTCCCAATGAACGTTGGGAAGCGAAAAGCCCCGTCAATGCCGTTTCTATTATTCCGGTCGCCATGACACTTTCCTGCTCTATGGGTGGCTATCAGGCCTGATCATTCATCGCCACAACAAGATCAGGCTGAATAGTGTTCATTGTATTTCCGCGATAAATCTGGATGACTTTCTCGGCATATTTCGGATCCGTCGCATATCCCGCCTGCTGTAATCCACGCAAATAGTGTTCCGCACTTCCTGCCTGTTTCAAGGCGTCTCCATAACGAGGGTTGCTTTTAATCAACCGTACATAATCCTGAAAACTTTCCTCGAATGATTCATAGGAACGAAATCTTGCCTGCATTTTTCTGCCTACACCATGCTCGTATTCCAGCGTTCTGGCTTGAGCCTTATCACCCTGCCAAGCTTTACCGGCTTTGATGTTAAACAAATTGAAGGTGCTTTCCCCGTCACTGTTTTTGATCAGCGACCGCCCCCAATTTGTCTCCAATGCCGCCTGAGCCAATAACACCTTCGGCTCCACGCCCAATTCCCTGGCGGCCTGTTCGGCAATCGGATGCAAATGCCTGACAAAGTCCGTTGCTGAATTTATCGGCAAGTTGCCGGAATTCTTTAATATGGAATCCTGTATCCCGTCTTCCGCCCTGACCTTTGCGTCAACGGCGGCGATAAAATCCGCTTGGCTTCCGGATTGTTGTGCCTGCACATTTGAAGAGGCCGCCAATTCGTCAGCCTTACTCTCCGGCTCCGGCTCCGAATTCGTTGGATTCATATCGGCTTTGCCAATGGCTTGACCGTCAACTTCGCCGTGCCGGCTAGGCATAGCCCGGCCTGCTGTGGAGGATCGGTTCAGATAATCCTCAAGGTTCATTTTCCCCGTCTTTTCCTCGCGGGGATCTTCATGCTTCATTTGTTTGACGATCAAATCCGCCAACCCCACCGAACCCGCTAAATTCGACGCCAATTGTTGATCGTACATTTCGCCGTAAAACTTGCTTTGATCATTATCCAAGATTCCGTCCGCCAATTTTGTCTCGCGCATGGTTTTGAGAACGTGATTCAAGAATACTGCCTCGAACTGTTTGGCGGTTTCCTTTAAGGCTTCCGGCGACTCTTTCCTGGCTTCGGTTTTTAACTTTGCAAGACTATTGAGATCGGTATAAACATCGGCACGGTTGGCGCTTAACATAAAGGTCTCCCACTAAATCACAATCAACTCGGCACGCAGCGCGCCGGCGGTTTTTAGAGCTTCCAGGATGGCCACCAGGTCACTGGGACCGGCGCCCACATTATTGACCGCCTGCACGATTGCATCCAGGGATACGCCCGCATTGAAGACAAACATACGTTTTCTTTCCTGATCGACCTGGACATCCGATTGCGGCGTCACTACAGTCTGACCGCGAGAAAATTCATACGGCTGGCTGACCTGCGGGTTTTCGCTGATGGTGACCGTCAAACTGCCGTGCGATACGGCGGCCGGCTGAACCCTGACTTTGTTGTTGATCACAACGGTGCCGGTACGGGAGTTGACGATGATTCGCGCCGGGGCATCATCCGGCGTGATATTGATGTTTTCGACCAAGGCGGCGAATGAGACTTTTTGGCCGACATCGTAAGGCGCATTGACTCTGACGGACGTGGCATCGATCGGCCTTGCCGCATTGGCGCCCAATTCCCGGTTGATCGACTCCGCCATGCGATTGGCTGTCGTGAAATCCGCGGTATGCAGATTAAAAATCAATGTGTTGCCTTCCGAAAAAGGCGTGTTGACCGTACGCTCGATGGTGGCGCCGTTCGGAATACGGCCGACACTGGGACTGTTCACGGTCACATTGGAGCCGTCCCGGCCGGTGGCACTCAAGCCGTTCACGACCAGATTGCCTTGAGCCATCGCATAAACCTGCCCATCGGCGCCTTTCAACGGCGTCATAAGCAAAGTGCCGCCCCGTAAACTTTTGGAATCGCCAATGGCGGAAACGGTCACGTCGATGGTTTGACCCTGTTTGGCAAAGGGCGGCAAATCCGCCTGAATCGCGACGGCGGCAATATTCTTGGATTTAGGATCGATGCCGGGAGGCAATGTCACCCCGAAACGCCCCATCATGCTGCGCAAGGTTTGTCCGGCGAAGCGGGTTTTATCGCCCGACTTATTGTCCAGCCCGACCACCAGCCCATAGCCCACCAGCTGATTGGTACGGACGCCTTCGATGGAGGCGATGTCCTTGATGCGCTCACCCTGGACCGAACTGCTGAGGAATATCCCCAGCATGGCGAGAACCGTGGAAACCTTGCAAAGGTGCTTCATTTTTCAGACTCTGACAAAACTTAGAAAGGAAACCATGGGCTATATAAAACCCTTCCCAGCCATCCCATTTTGCTGGCATCGGCCATGGCCCCGTTGCCGGTATACATAATGGTCGCATCCGCCACTTTATCCGATGAAATGGTATTGGACGTGTCGATATCGACAGGCCTGACAATCCCCGATAGCCGGATGTATTCATCGCCCTGATTCAGCGTGACTCTTTTTTCACCGCGTATCCTTAAATTGCCATTCGGCAAGACTTCTATCACCGTAACTGAAATATCGCCAACTAAACTGTTGCTCTGGTTGGCCTTGCCCTGCCCGTTAAAGTCTCTTTTTGCCGCGATTTCGGTCTTTGCTTCATTGCCCGTTGCGGAAGCTATGTCAATCCCGAATAAAAAAGGGACGGCAGCAGCGACATCGAGATCCTTTTTCGCGCTCAGATCATCCGCCTTACGTGCCTGGGTTAATTCCTGAAGCTTGATGGTCAGCACATCGCCGACCCGCATGGCCTTGTTGTCTTCAAATAGGCGGATGTCATAACCCGACTGGTAAATGGAGCCGTTATTCGGCACAGGAGGTTGTAAACTCGCCGGTGCGACGGGAGCAAAATCGGGGTCTTTCGGGGGAGCCATCGTACAAGCCGACATTAGAATGGATACCGCCACAATAAAACCAAGCTTATATAGGATCATTTCCGTCAGCCTCTTATAATTGCTGCGTCACAAACGAAAGCATTTGGTCGGTGGTTGAAATGGCCTTGGAATTCATCTCATAAGCCCGCTGGGTTTCAATCATGTTGACCAGTTCTTCAACGACATTGACGTTGGAGGTTTCCAAAGATCCCTGCAACAAAGGCCCGTATTCCTGATCACCGGGCGTACCGACAATCGGCGCCCCGCTGGATACGGTCTCCCGATACAGGTTTTCGCCGACCGGTTCCAGTCCGGTCGGATTGATGAAATCCGCGGTCTGGATCTGCCCGACCTGAACCGGCGCGGCATTCCCCGGCTGCAACACCGAGACGGTGCCGTCACGGCCTATCGTAATGCTGATCGCATCGTTGGGTATCGAAATCGCCGGCTCCAGCGTCAACCCGCCCGATGTCACCAATTGGCCTTCGGAATCCAGTTTCAAAGATCCGTCGCGGGTATAATTGATGTCTCCGTTCGGCATCAGGATTTGCAGATAACCTCTGCCGTTGATCGCCACATCCAGGGAATTTTCTGTTTGCTGGATGTTCCCCTGGGTATGCAGTTTTTCAGTAGCCACCGTTCTTACGCCGGTGCCCAACTGCAGTCCCGACGGCAACTGGGTATTTTGCGTGGTTTGAGCGCCGGCTTGCCGAATATTCTGATACACCAAATCCTCGAATATCGGCCGGGACTTCTTGAATCCTGTCGTATTGACGTTCGCCAGATTATTGGCGATCACTGCCATTCGGGTTTGCTGAGCATCCAGGCCGGTTTTGGCGACCCATAAAGCGCGTTCTGTCATGATAATCTCCTGCGTGTCAAAATATTGTCTCGATCAAACTCATGCAGAGTTTATGCCATTTGCATCAGCTTGGCGCTCACGCTGGCATTTTCGTCCGCTTCTTTCATGACTTTGGTTTGCAGCTCGAAATTTTTGGAAAGTTCGATCATCTCCACCATGGCACTGATGGCGTTGACATTGCTGCCTTCCAAGGCGCCCTGCACCAGCATGACGTCGGCGCTTGCCTCCGCCGTTTTGCCGTCTTTCAGATGCATCAAACCATCATTCAGTTTTTCCAGATCGCCCGGCTCCGGCTTGACCAGCTTGATCCGGTCCAGCACCGCCATATTGGTGGCGTTGGAATTCATCGGAATGATGCTGATCGTGCCGTCTTTGCCGATCGATAACTTTTGTGAGGGAGGCAAGGAAATCGGCCCGTCCTGGCCCAGGATCTGCAGGCCGGCGCCGTTCTGGAGCATGCCCTCGGGCGTTATCCGCAGATCGCCCGCGCGGGTATAGGCTTCCTTGCCGTCGGCCGTCTGCACGGCCAGCCACCCTTCACCCTCGATCGCGACATCCAGCTCTCGCCCGGTTGTCTGCACGGCGCCCGATGACAGATCCGTTCCCGGCCTTTCGGTCATGGCATAAACCCGTGTCGGGTAGCCCCCGCCGAATACCGGCATGCTGCGGAATTGCTCCAGATCGGCTTTAAAGCCGGATGTCTGCGTGTGCGCCAAATTATTGGCGTTCGCCGTTTGGGCCAGCAGCGTTTGCTTGGCGCCACTCATGGCAATATAGAGACTTTTATCCATAACGGCTCACCTGACCCAATGTTTAACGGATATTCAAGACGGTTTCAGTTATATTTTTTTCGGTAGTGATGGATTGGGCATTGGCCTGATAAGCCTGCTGGCCGATGATGAGCTGGACCAGTTGCGCGGATAAATCCACATTAGACGCCTCTACCGAACCCGACTGGATTTTTCCGAAGCTTCCTGTACCGGGCACGCCGTCAATACGCTCGCCGGAGTTCGAACTTTGCGCCCAGGTGGTATCGCCTAATTTAGCCAGCCCTTGCGGGTTGGCGAAGCGGGCAAGCGCTACCTGGCCTAAAGGCTGCGATTTACCGTTACTGTAGTTGGCATAGGCAATGCCGGAATCGTCGATATTGATGCCGACCAGATTGCCTGAAGGAAACCCATCCTGCGCCAAAGTGTTAACGGAAAATACGCTGCTGAATTGCGTAGTCCCGGTAAAATCAAACGTCAAGTTTAACGGATCGACATTTAAATTAGGATCCAAAGTGGTGGAAGCAATAGCGCCATAGGCGATCGGCATAGCCGTCGTCAATTTTCCGGCCGTATCGAAAGCCATGGTGACGGAGGTCTGGGTACCGTCAGGCGGCACAGCCCCGGCCGAACCGTCGACATTGATGGGCTTGCCGTCTACGAATAAATAGGCTTTCCAGGTATTCGGCGTCGTCGGGCTTTGGCTGACGTAATAAGTGCTGGCAATATGGGAATTTCCTTGCGAATCGTATATCGTCAAAGACGTGGAATGGTTATAAGAGTCGGGATTCGAGGGATTTACCGTAGTAATCGTCGGAGTGGTCTGCGACGATTGCAGATTCGAGCTGATGTCTATGGTACCGGTTGCCGTCGGCGATCCCTGGTTGGCATTGACTTGCAAAGGCTGTAAAACGCCGGTGCTAAAACCGGCCGCCACTGTCGTTCCATTCGGCTTAAACGTCATCAGGTATTTGCCCTGATTATTCACCACATAGCCGTCTTTATCCAGTTTAAATTCCCCGTCGCGGGTGAAAGCCGTCGGCTGCTCGGCCGTAGTGCTGTTTCCCAGGGAAAAAAAGCCTTCGCCGCTTATCGCCAAATCCAGATTATTACCGGTCGCATTGATATTGCCTTGCGTGAACTGTTGCGCGACATTCGCCACCCGAACTCCCGAGCCAGCCTGAATACTGCTGACGCCGCTGACGCTGGCGGCATAAACATCGGCAAACTCCGCGCGTGAATCCTTAAATCCTACCGTATTGGCATTGGCAATATTATTGCTCGTGACATCCAAATTCTTCGCTGCCGCATTTAAACCGCTGATTGCTGTAAAAAAAGCCATGTCATATCTCCGAATATTAAAGAATCTTTTTAATCTGATTGAAGTTAACAGCGCCCAGACCTTCCAAATTCACACTGACACCCTGCTGCCCATTGCCCATGATGACGCTATCGACCTTGGAATGTACCTGTGTTGCCAGTGCCGTATTGATACCGTCGATGACCGCCGTAGCCTCCAGCTTATAAACGCCCGGATTCGCCAAAACGTCATTATCGGTATATCCGTCCCATACGAACGGCACAGCCCCTGTAGGCTGACCGCCAAGATTGATCGTACGAACGGCTTCACCGCTTTGCGCATCCACGATTTTCACGGCGACGTTGGGAGAATTGCCCGTCAAATCCAACTGGCCTTTGATTTCTCCCCCTGCCGGGAGTAATCCTTGATTCGAGGGCACGGATACATAGCGCCCCACCAATCCTGAGGCCTGCAAGGCCTGATCCGAATTGATCGAAGCGGCAAAACTTTTGAACGATTCCTGGAGATCCTGAATCCCCGACACGGTTCCGAACTGCGCCATCTGCGCAAGGAAATCTCCATTCTCCATCGGCTTGGTCGGATCCTGATGAGTCATCTGCGTTGTCATCAACTTGAGAAACTCATCCTGACCCAATGTCTGTTTCTTAGCTACGGCCGTTTCGGCGCCTGACAGCCCTAACGCCTTAATTGTGTCCAATCCCAGAGCCATGTTCTCTCTCCTACTTTCCCATTCTCAAAGTTTGCAGAATCAGTTCCTTTGCCGTATTCAATACCTCGACATTGTTCTGATAGGAACGCGAAGCCGACATCATATTGGCCATCTCTTCGATGGTATTGACATTAGGTTTATAAATATAACCGGCCTCATCCGCCATCGGGTGATGCGGGGCATACTCCATTGCCGGCGGTTCCTGACTTTCCACCACGCCCAATACGTTGACGCTGCTTCCCAGATTCTGCTTATCCAGCATGCTCTTCAGCTCGCTGGCAAATACCGGCTGTCTGGATTTATAAACCGTATCCAGACTGCTGCTGACGCTATTGGCGTTTGCAATATTGCTGGCGACCAGATTCAATCTGACCGACTGTGCATTCATGCCGCTGCCGGCAATATCGAAAATATTAAAATTGGCCATGATCATTCACCCCTGAGGGCCATCATCAGGCCCGATAAATTATTGTTAATAAAATTCAAGCTGGCTTGATACTGCACCGCGTTTTCGGCAAATTTCGCTTGTTCGACCTGCGCTTCGACAGTATTTCCATCCAGGGAAACCTGATTCGGATTGCGATACATCAAGGTGGCTCTTAACAAGTGTTCTGAAGGAGCGATATGGCCCGTCTGCGTACGTTCCGGATTTAAACCCGACGGCATGTTTTGCTTTAATAGGGATGAAAAATCGAGATCGCGGGCTTTATAGCCCGGCGTGTCCGCATTGACCAGATTCGATGCGAGAACTTCACTGCGTTTTTCCCGCAATGCCAGTGCCTGAGTGTGAATACCCAGCGCTTTATCAAAATTTATAGGCATGTTATTTACCTCACTGATTGAGACTTCGGAATTTATTAAGCAATTACCGCACCATTAAAAGTTTTTTATTTATAAACAAAAACTTGTAACTCAGGAATGGTTTTCGATTTCGGAGGACCCTCATTTCTTGCTATGATGCAACCCTGAGATTTATTGGGTAAAAGCGGTTTTGCCTGCGCGGTGACAAATTATTGACGTTACTCCTGTCAATAAAAGGAAAGTATTCAGTGGATTCGGCAATTGATAGAAAAATCTTACATGGGGTTAATCCCGGATAATAGCTTATGAAATATTGGTTGCTTGCGGCTTTGTTGGCGAACTTGGCCTTGTTTCTGGTTGAATTTCATTCTGATGCATTCGAATCCGCGCTAACGGAAGCTATTGAAAACGACCGCCAGAATAAGCCAGAGACTTATTCGAGCCAGGACAATGGCGCATCCGATCAAATCCGCCTCGCCAACCGGCCTGTTCTTTTTACCGGGAATTCCAGCGAAGAAGCGAAAAAAGATGAATCCCCACAAAAAGTCGAGCAACCTGTGCTTCAGGATAATATTCCCGCACTGGATGCCAAGGGATTGCCTTGGTCATTAGGCTTGAACTCAACGTCAGGCCAACCAGCGTTTCCTACTCTCGTAAACAGCGAAACGGATGCTGCGAACGAGAAACCTGTTTCTTCCATTCCCCTCTCGTCGCCGATTGTGCAAATACCGGCGCAAACAGCCACGGATACGCTTGAATTTTCACAAGCCTCAATCAATGTTCAATTAGCTCGGGTTGAACCTACTCCCCCACCTCCCTCCTCAGTCCCCCCTGTATCGGAAAAGGGCGAATCCGGAGAAAAAACTATTGCCCAACCTACCGCCCCCGAAAATCCTCGAAAAAGCGTCCTGGCGGAAACTGCTCAACCTGCGCACAGCATAGAAAAAACCAACAAAGTCGAAAACTTGCCTGCGCATTCGCCAAGCATTGAAGCGCAACCCGCAAAAAATAAAAACGGCAAGCATGATTCCTCTGCTAAGGAAATCCCTCCACCGCCGCAAATATCGCACAAACAGGATAATGTACTGACGGCGTGTTATATGTCCGGCCCCGTAAAACATGTCGAAACATTAACCACCTTGCTCAGGGAGTTTCGCCCGCAATTAACGGAACTGGTCATGTCTCCGGCCCAAGGCAGGAAAAAGCGCAATCACAATTCCTATGTAGTGTACTATCCTGCGCCTGCTTCCATGGAAGCGTCGTTTCTCACCGCCGCCAACTTAAAAAATAATCATGGCATCAAAGACTTATATGTCATTAACGACGGAGAAATAAAGGGCGCCATTTCTTTAGGCGTATTCAGCAATGAAAAAAACGCTGAATCGGCAAAAAGCAAATTTGAGCAGAAAGGGCTACAAGTCCGGATCAAACCCCGTTTTCCGATCGAGAGCACCTATAAAGTGCGAATGCGCTGGACCGCACAGCAAGAGCGTATCGCCGAGCAATTAGTGGACGCCTTATCGCAGAGCTATCCTGATACCAAGCGCATTACTTCCTGCGAGTAATCAATAACTCTAATCAGGCCTGAATTGGCGGAAGATCTAGAACGGTGTTTGGGTGATCATAAGGCATGTGAGATAATTGCTGACGCGAAGTAATTAATTACTGACACCGCCCCTCTATTTGCCGGGATGATGCCGCAGCGCTTAAATTCCGGGATAATGATCAAGACCGACTCAACTCCATGATCGATTTACTTCTCACCGAAACTCCAGCCGGTTTGACCAATGCTTTGCGCCAAAAGCAAGGGGGTTTACTATGAACACCGAGTTCAGCTTCCATGAACTCAAAGCCGCGGAACGCCTGCCTTCCCCTTCGGGGCTTGCCCTGGCTATCATGCAGTTGCTGCAAAAAAAGGACGCCACCGTGCAAAAACTGGCCGAGCTAGTGAAAGGGGATCCGGCCTTAACCGCGCGCATTTTAAGCTTTGCCAATTCGGCCGCATTCGGCGCCCGCCGTCCCGTGGCCTCGGTCCATGACGCCGTACTGATGATGGGCATGAATTCGGTACGCAATTTTGCTTTAAGCCTGTCCTTAATCAACAATAATCAGGGCGGCCATTGTGCCGACTTCAATTATCCGAACTATTGGGCTCAAGCGCTTGCCATGGCTGTTGCAGCGGCCGCCATTACCGCGCGTGAACGCACGGTAGCTCCGGATGAAGCTTTTACTTTAGGGCTTGTCTCCGATATTGGCCGGCTGGCCTTGGCTACCGCCTGGCCGGAGACTTATGGCGATTGCCTTCAAAGAGCCCAGAGCGACGATTTGCTGCGTTTAGAGCGTGAATGCTTTGCTGTGGATCATAAGGAGCTTACGCTCATGCTGCTGCTGGACTGGGGCTTTCCGGGCATATTACTGGATGCTCTCAGCCTGAGTTCCGAACCACCCTCGGGTGAAGTTTCCCGCCTGGGCCGATTCGCCCGGCAATTAGCATTCGCTCGACAGATTGCTCATTATTGCATCGCTGATGATCAGTATCGCGCCGACCTATTACCGAATTTGCAACGTCAAGCCGAAGACCACGCACTTGAGCGTGATTTTTTTGAAAAATTTATCAATGATATAAGCCAGCAATGGCACGAATGGGGTAAATTGATCGAAATTAAAACCGATATGCGACCGCTATTTCCGGTTGCCCAAAATGAGCAATCGGAAACATTGCCGGGACTGGATTTGCTGCTGGTAGATGATGACCCAAGGATGTTGGTCAGCTTATCGAGACAATTGACAGCCGCTGGTCACCGGGTTAAGGCCTGCCGCGATGGCGAATCAGCGCTTAAACATGTCATTGAACATAAACCTCAGTTGGTAATTACCGATTGGCAGATGCAACCCGTGGATGGATTAACCCTGTGCAAGATATTGCGAGAGGCTGATATCGGCAAAAATATATACCTGATCATGCTCACTGCGACTGAAAGCGAAGATGCTCTTGTTGAAGCTTTCGATGCCGGCATTGATGACTATGTCACCAAGCCGGTGAGTTTGAGGGTTTTATTGGCGCGTATTCGCGCCCGTCAGCGCATCGTCATGCTGCAACAGGAGGTGGAAAAAGAAAAGAAAGACATTCAACGCTATACCGCCGAACTGACGGTCGCCAATCGCCGCCTGGAAATGATCGCGAATACGGATATTCTTACCGGCCTCCCCAATCGCCGTTACGCCTTGAGCCGGCTGGAACAGGAATGGGAAGCCGCCCAGCGCTACAGCCGGCCGCTCAGTGTGTTGATGCTGGATCTGGATCATTTCAAATCGATTAACGACACCTTAGGTCATGATGCCGGCGACGCGGTACTGATTCATGCCGCCAAAATATTGAAATCTACTGTCCGAGCAATTGATATCGCCTGCCGTCATGGCGGCGAAGAATTTTTGGTAATTGCACCTAACACCGACGGCGCCGCCGCCCTCCTACTCGCCGAACGCATTCGCCTGGCCATACAAGCCCAGCAACCCCAAGATCTGGCATTAACCCGGCCGATAACGGTTAGCATTGGCGTAGCCGGCTCCCTGGGCAGCAAGCCCGGTTGGAAAACGCTAATCAAGCTAGCCGACCAAGCGTTATACCAAATTAAAGCGGGTGGACGTAATGCCGTACATCTCGCCTCGCCATAATTCCGGCAGCTTGGAGAAGTTCTGATTGCAGGATCGGACTCGTCGGATAAGCACAATTAAAAACAATAACTTAGTTTTCTAAGATCCAATTGGACAGACTGGAAATGAGCGATGATCTGTGTCAATTTTCAGTCACTATAAAAATATCAATTAATTAAATTTTCTATATAGCTGATTTTTAAAGCATTATTTGAATATGGCATAAGACTGGCTTAATAATTCACATCCGTGAATGCCTAATTGGGAGAATCGTTGTGAATCAAAAATCTACAGTCCTAGCCGTAACCAGCACTAATACATTCGAGTCGGCAAAAGCGGCCGATCTGGATCATTTTGATATCAGCAGCGCTTTGCAAACCACTCTCGATTTTACGAAATTGATTTCCATTTTTAGCCGGAAAATCGTAAATTTGGTTCCCCATACGGCTTATGTATATACCCATTCGGAATTCGGACTGGAAATTAAAAATGGGGTATTTACCCGAAACTCCTATACCTATTTGCTCAAACTCGAAGAGCAGATACTGGGTAAATTGACCTTCATGAACAATCGCAAATTTTCTCAAGAAGAGATCAAATTATTGGAAACCCTGTTGTGCTTTTTGGTTTACCCGTTGAAAAACGCTACTCTATATCAACACGCTTTAAAAATGGCCTATACGGACCCCTTGACCCAGGCGAATACCAGGACTTCATTCGACGATTCCGTCAAACGGGAAATGAGTCTGGCCATTCGGGCGGGAAAAAATCTATCGGTCGTCTTCCTTGATATTGATCACTTTAAATTTTTTAATGACCATTACGGCCACCAATGCGGCGATTTCGTGTTGGCCTCTGTCGCCAAATGCATCAGAGACAATCTGCGTTCAAGCGACATGCTGTTTCGCACCGGGGGCGAAGAATTCGTCATTTTATTGAGCGGCACAAACATTGAGGGCGCCAAATTATTGGCGGAAAGAATTCGCATATCCGTCGAGAATCATACCCTGGCAATCGATATGAATGCCATTAAAGTCACGCTCAGCTTAGGCGTCAGCGCCTTATGCAAGGAAGATACGGCAGAAACCTTTATTAAACGCGCCGATGCGGCCATGTATCTGGCTAAAAAATACGGCAGAAACCGGGTTATGGTTGCCGTTTAGCCAGCACTCAATAATGCCTCTCCGATTTCGAGGCCTATAAAAGAAGTTCCGGAACAGCCTTTAGCTGACCAAGGGCCAGACTGCGCCTTAATTAAAGCCCTACCATCCGCCTTAAACTCTGCTGCATGGCCGCTTTAAAGGCATCATGGTTTATGGTGTTAATTCCCTTCTTTCAGGCGATTTTTTGGCCTGCTCGATCCGATTTTCTATTTCTTGCATCACTTGGTCGGGATCGAAACATTCGCTTCGATCCGCAGCGGCTATACCGTGGTTAATTTTTTCAATCTGCCTTGCGTCTCTCGTTCAAGGTATTCTTTGAGAACTTTATTCACTAACCTTGGGGGGCGTTACACGGAAATCAGGGTATGGACAAAATGATCGGTTTTGGTAATACCATCAGGCCCATAGGTATTTGCCATTTGCGGCTTGCCTTTAAGAATGTGTAAAGAACGTTTGGCATGACGCGACAATAAATCGATACAGGCCCCATTTCTTTCATTTAACGCTTTACAGTCCGCGGAAATTTTGCGGATTTGCGCCCAGCTGCGAGTGGCTTCCAACGTTGAAAATCCCGCGGCTTCGGCGCGCTGAAAACAGGCCATAATTCCTTCCTGATTAATAGGCAATTGTTCCAGGGCCAGCAACTCGCCAAGCTGCCTGCTCAATTGCTCCATCTGCCCGACAAGCTGGTTCTTATTACTGGCGATATGGCCAATGAGCTCGACTTGCTGCACTTGCTTCAGGTTTTCAGCCTCTTGATTCAGCTGCTGATGGAGAAGTTCAACTAACGACAGAAAGTTGAAGATTTGTTTTTCTATGAGGGGATATGTTTTTTCTATCATGGTCAGGTACTGTCTTCCGGCGGCAATAATTTTTCAAATTCAATCATTTTCTGCGCAATTTTTTCGGCATCGATCTGATAATTTCCTTCGGCAAGCGCCTTCTTTACCGCGTTAATTCGATCAACGTCGACAACCGAAGCCGGCGACGATTCAACGGCTTTTCTAAAGTCATGGATGACAGTAGAGGCGACAACGCCACTCTCGTGGTCGGCAGACTTTGCCGAAACCTGTTTTTGATCATCGGCTTCAGCCTTTTTAACGGGTTTTATGGGGGCAAGACTGCTGAGTCTCCCCGTGATTGATTCGATTGCCATGTCAAAGACCTCTGTTTCGATTTATCTATACCTAACTAGCGGCAGCGTATAGTAAAACTTTAGCAGTTTTTTTGATAGGTCCCGTTAATAATCGACTGAAACAACTCCCGGTTCAACTACAATCCCGCTAATGACGCGCCCTGAACTCTCGTTTTTAATCCGAATCTTTTGCCCTTTCGAACCATCCATCATCGCCAGACCATTCATTCGAACATTAAAGCCAGTCTGACCGGAGCTGATGACAATTTTTTCGCCTCTCTTGATCAGCATGGGTTCGGCAACGTTTCTGGGACTGAGAATCACTCCCGCCGGCAGGAAACGGGTGGCTTGTTTGTTTTCAAGCTGTTCAGGCTGGGCGGCAACACCCTCGGTGAGCCGCGTAATTTCTCTTTTTTCGAAAGTAAAGTGTTGGCGAGTAATAATATCGCCTCGATGTACGGACTGCGTCAGGACTGGAACCTCCTGATAAAACTTGATAACGGCGGAAACGAAAATCGACCATTTACTTCCCGAATTGCAGCGTACGCCCACTGCAACCCGGCCGCCTAAAATTTTGCCCAAATCGCTCGTGGTATAAGTTTCCAGCGGTTCCATGCAGGCGGGCAATGCCAGCAAGTTATCGATCGGAATGATGTTGACCTCGTTTTCATATAATGGATTAATATTCCGCTCGATATAATCCATTACGGTCTCGTATATGCTTTCATGGGATTGCAAAGGCTGTTCCGCCTGGGCTGGGCTCATCAACATCAAGCTCAGTGCGACAATGCTATAAATATTATTCATCATTAAGCGTAAATGTTTAATATCCCGTTGCCGACAGTGATATTTCTAGTGTCGGCTTCTTCGCTCGCCTCAAACTCACTCCCGGACATCCGGGCAAAACCGTCAAAATGTCGCGGCGACTGCCGAGACGACGATTGATGCTGTTGATCCGAGGAAGAATTTTGCGAAATGTTCACATCCGTCAAATTGATTTGCTGATTACTCATCATTTCACGCAACTTGGGGATGGAAGCCTCAAGAGCGTCTCGCACCGCTGCATGCTGCGCCGTAAACGCAATCGTCGCCTGATCGTTATTTATCTCGATACGGACCGAGATCGGCCCGAGATGTTGAGGATTTAATTTGATTTCCGCGGCGGACAAGTCTTTACTGTTCATCCAAACTATCCGTTCGCCTAATTCCTTATTCCAGTCAGGATGAGCCAACGGTTTGCTCATTGCCGGAATTTCCCCCCTATTTTCGACAGGCGGCCCTTTCATCTGTGGAACATCCATTATCTCATTAGGCAATGACTTATCCGCCTCCGAAGCTGCCGGTTTGGCATTACCCGGATCCATACTTTCGGCAAGCGTCGATCTTTCGGAACGGTTTTCGTTCAACTCTTGATGAGCCTTGATGATTTGTCCAAAGGCTAAGCTTTTTGGGGAAACATCTTCGGATGCCTCTGTCGTCCCTGAGGCAGCCGGCTTGTATTCTTCGAACAAAGGCTTAATGAACGATTGAGGCGCGTTTTTATGGCCGGTTTCATTTGCCGAACGGCTGATGCCAGCTTTTTCCGCATGCGGGATATTAATTTTCTCCTCCGCAGACGGAGGCACAGGCGGTAAGGTATTAATCACCGAAAAGGCCGGGGCCGAATTTTCAGCCTCATTCTCAGAGCCTTGATGACTCGCTGCCTTACTGTCTCTCACTGCATGAGCCTTAGCTACGGTATCGCCAATTTTTTGGCGGAACTCTTCGACAAGAGCTGTCGAAGACGCTGGTATTTTTGATTCAACAGCAACCTCTTCATTAGATTCGGAGTCAGTATGGTTGAAATCTTTTCCCTGTCCTAGCTGGTGAGGCTTGTGGAGCAACGCCAGGTTCTCGGACAATGATGTGTCCAGGCTGGATTCATCGCTTTTCATTTCATTAATTTCAGAGATCAGAGGCTCGGCAACTTTTTCGGTTTGCGGATTCTGAGGCAGAGACGTCAACACGGTAGCGGTTGACAGTGCCCAATCCGGATCTTCGCCCTGGCTGTCAAGGGCTTTACCAGCCAATTTTTCCCTCTCTGAAGTGCTGCCGGCTAGCATGGCAAAGTGTTGATCCCCCAGGGGAACCAAAAATTCGGCATGCTCAATCAACGGCTTCATAGGCTGGGACTCAACCAAAACTTTTTGCTGCCCCGGTAATTCAACCTGGACTTTAATCTCGCCTAACGACTCCATCTGTCCCATTAAGGCATCGGCAAATCCTCCCGGGGAAGATCCATTATCAATGAGCGATTGCCCACGCCCTTCGGTTGGCGCACCCGCCTGAAGTACGGAAGCTAATTTACTACCTTCGATATTCATAACCCCCCTCTCTTTTTAGTTTAGTAAATTATTCCTTTTGTTTTTACAGGCGCTTTCAGATCAGCCGGAGCGGCTCTGAACAAATCTTGAGGCCCATTCGTCCTGTTCCCCTTGCTCTATCTTGTCATCTCGCTTTTTTTCAATAACGACAGCCGCATCGCAAACTTTCTGCAAACTCGTTGTCTGGTTATGCCTGTTTTCCCAATTTTGCTTTTTGGCCTGGAATTCGGCTCGACTTCCCTGCAGGGAAAGCTCCTGCCCGCTAATCGCCTTATCCAACTTATCCATAAACGATCGAAACTCCATCAACTGCGCCACACTGGCGCCATCGCGGGCCAAGCGATTGAATCGTTCTTGGTATTCCCGCCGGTAAATCTTTAAACTCTCCAATTGCGCCTCGATTTCCTGCATTTTTTTCTGAGAGGCGCCCAAAGCTTCCAGGGCATTTTTTTCCTGTGCCGCTTTGATCTCCACAATCGCCTGGATGCGCTGAGATCTTTTCATTTTTTATCCTTATTTTATTTTTTTTGTTCCAGCAGTATTTCCAATTCTTTCAGACTCCGTTCCACATCAACCGCTTCGTTCATATCCTGTTTTAAAAACTCGAAAATAGCCGAATTTTTTTCAATGGCTTTGTCAATACGCGGATCAGACCCTGCCTGATAAGCGCCCACGCTGATTAAATCCAGATTTTGCCTGTAAATTGAATACAATCGCCTGACCTCCAACGCCATTTTCATATGGTTGCTATCGATAATGTCGGGCATGACACGGCTAACCGAGGCCTCAATGTCGATCGCCGGAAAATGGCCGGACTCGGCCAGGGTTCTGGACAAAAATATATGGCCGTCCAATACGCCTCTGGCCGAGTCGGCGATCGGGTCATTGTTATCGTCGCCTTCGGTCAGCACCGTATAAAATGCGGTGATCGAGCCGCCGCCTTCGTTGCCGTTGCCGGCACGTTCCACCAAATGCGGCAGCTTGGCAAATACCGAAGGAGGGTACCCCTTGGTCGCCGGCGGTTCCCCGATCGCCAAAGCTATCTCGCGATGGGCCTGTGCGAAACGCGTCAACGAATCCATCAGCAATAACACATCGAGCCCCTGATCGCGAAAATATTCCGCAATACTGGTCGCCAACAAGGCGCCATGCACCCTCATCAAGGGCGGATCGTCAGCCGGTGTAGCGACGACAACCGCTCTCTTCAGTCCCTCCTCGCCTAAAATCTTCTGTACGAATTCATTGACTTCGCGTCCCCGCTCGCCGATCAGCCCGACAACGACGATGTCCGCCTCCGTAAACTTGGTCATCATGCCGAGCAGAATACTTTTTCCGACACCGGTCCCCGCAAATAACCCCATGCGCTGGCCGCGGCCCACGCAAAGCATCGAATTGATTGCCCTAACGCCGACATCGAGCGGCGCGCGAATCGGTTTTCTAGTCAAGGGATTGATCGGCGTGCCATTGAGAGAAATTTGCGCATCCGTTTTCAGCGGACCTTTGTTGTCGAGCGGTTTGCCCGAGCCATCCAGAACCCGCCCCAGCAAACTCACCCCCACTCTGGCCAGACTGTTTTTGCCCAACGGAATGACACGGCAATCCGGTTCCAGCCCATGCATCTCGCCTGCCGACATTAAAAACACCCGCTCCCCTGCAAAGCCGACCACTTCGGCTTCAATTTTTCTCCCCCCTTTCATCTCGATTCGGCAGCGCGAACCGATGGCCGCCCTGCATCCCACCGCTTCCAAAGTCAATCCCACCATCCGGGACAGTTTTCCCTCGACTACCAGAGCCGGCGTTTCAGCTATTTTTTGAGAATAAGGCTTTAACCTCTCTATCCAAATCCGGGACCGATCTGCTTCCGGAATCATAACCTTCAATCTCCCTGCCGCTCGCCGCCAAACAACGTTGAAATCACGGACGCCAAGCGATTTTCTATCGAAGCGTCAATGTGCGAAACTTCAGTGTCAACTTTGCAGCCCCCTCGCGTGATCAACGGATCCTCGATCAGATTCCACGGGGGAGACAATTCCGTAGGCGCCAGGATAGAGCGTACCAACTCCGCATCGTCCGGATGCAGATGCAAATAAATCTTCTGGGAAGACAGCGGCAGTATCCTGACCGACTCCTTCACGGCGGCAATGATCTGTCCGGGATCCATTTTGATTTCCCGGCGAATGATTTGCGTGGCGATCGCTATTGCCAGCCTGACCAACTCTTTTTCGACTTCTTCATCAAGCACCTTGAAAGGCTCGGTCAAGGATTCCATTAGCCGGGCAAACTCTGCTGCCTGTTCCTGAAGTAAATGTTGATTTTCCTCATAGCCTTTTTTGATCCCTTCGGTTAGCCCTTCATCAAATCCTTTTTTTACGCCTTCATCATAACCTTGCTCGAAGCCATCTTTTTTCCCTTGCGCAAAAGCTTCCTCATAGGCCTGCCTTTGCACCGCTTCGATCGCCTCAACCGTTAACTTCGGAGTGCGGCCTGGCACAAAAACCGTTGGCTCGGAATTTTCCCGTCCAGCTGCGCTGGCTGAAGCTTCCGGCAAATTCCATAATTCAAGCGCTCCCGTTTCAGGCGAAGAAAATCCCGGTGTTTTAAATGAGCTTGTCATCGCCTCCTCCAAATACAACTACCCCGGAATCGGCCAGGCTTCTGACAATAGTCAAAATTTCTTTTTGCGCCAACTCCACTTCGCTCAGTTTAGCAGGCGGCGCGGCTTCTAGATCATCGCGCAGCAAATCTGCCGCGCGTTTAGAGAGATTGTTGAAGATTTTATTCTTAAGTTCTTCACTGACGCCGCGTAATGCCAATAGCAGCCGATCCGCAGCCACTTCACGTAGCAGTGTTTGCATGCCTCTATCGTCCAAATTGACAAGATCTTCGAAAATGAACATTTTATCCTGGATTTTTTGCGCCAATTCGGTACTGTTTCCGGATATCTCTTCCAACAACTGAGTACTGACTGGGCTATCCATGTGATTTAAAATATTGGCAGCGACATTGATGCCGCCGACGAAGGAAGATTTGATATTTTCATTGCCCGCCAATTGTTCTTCCATGATTTCATCCAGTTCGCGTAAAGCGGCGAGCGGCACTCCCTCCAGCGAGGCAATTCGCATCAGCAGATTAGGGCGCACTTCTTCGGGTAAAGACATGATCACATCCGCCGCCCGCTGCCCTTCGAGTAAGGATAAAATATTAGCGACGATTTGAGGATGCTCCGAGCGCACTAAATCCGCTATCGATCGAGTATCCATCCATTTCAACTGGTTAATGCCTTTCGACCTGCCCCCGATCAATATTCTGTCAATAATAACTTCTGCTTTTTCGGCGCCTAAAGCATTCGTCAGAACATTACGAATATATTCTTCCGAATCGACCCCTAACGCTGTCTGTTTTTTGACGGTAACGACAAATTCATCCAGCACAATATCCATCATTTCCGGGGAAATGTCCTTCAAGGACACCATGTTGGCGCCTAATATCTCCACCTCCCGGGGTTCAAGATATTTTAGAACTTCGGACGCCCTTTTTTGCCCCAGCGCAAAAAGCAATAAGGAAGCGCGTTCGATTCCTGTTAAAGTCCCGTCGGAGCTACTCATCTTTGATCCATGCTTTAATGGTTTGTACAACTAATTTCGGATTTTCATCCACAAGTCTCTGTACATATTCCATATGCCTCTCGTAACTCTGCGGCGCAGTCAATAGTGAAAATTCCTCTTTTTCAGACGCTAGCGCAGGGCTGGCCGTTTTTTGATTGGCCGGCATGGCTTCAGGGATCGATTTGTCGCCGTGAGACGCCCCGCCGCTCATTGATGGATGATTAGCATCGGCAGCCGCCGAGTTTCCCATTTTCTTTTCATCGGCACTCCTGCCGATAAGGCCGCGCACGGCAGGCCGCAACACACCCAACAGAAGAAATACTATCGTTGCCGCAGCAATCAGTTGCTTGATCAGATCAGCAAACCAGGCTTGCTCCCAAAAATGCAATTCCGGCAAGTTTTCCATCTCTTCGTTGGGATTGAAGGCGACATTCGTCACGGTGACCTGATCGCCCCGGCTATTGTTAAAACCCACTGCCTGCTTTACCAAATCACTGAATCGATTGATATCTTCCGAACTATAGGGTTGATTGACCAGCTTTCCATCCTTTTCTACGGTATGACGATCATCGACAACAACAGCGACAGACAAGCGACTGACGGCGCCTGTACCCGTGCGCGTATGCGTGATGGTTTTATCCAGTTCAAAATTTCTCGTAGCGCTTTTGGAAGAAGAACCGTTCCCGGTGTTTGCCGCATTTTTCTCGGCGTTCTTGGCCGTCACCGTTTCCGGTGCAGTACCGGCCGGAGTCGGCTGATTGGACAATGCGCCCGGCACACCCTGAACTGCCGACAAAGTATTCTTTTCTTCCGCGGTTTGTTCACTTCTCAAAACGGAAACTTCGGGGTTGAACATTTCCTGCGTTTTTTCAGTTTGCGTAAAATCGACATCCGCGGAAAGTTGGACCCGCATACCGTTAGGACCCACCAAAGGTGTCAAAATATTGGCTATCCGTTCCATTAGATGGTCTTCAATATTTTTCTTGTATTCAAGTTGTTTGGAAGCGAGATAAACCTCCGATGACGAATCCTTGCTGTTCAGCAACTGCCCTTTCTGATCGACGACCGTCACTTGCTCCGCTTCAAGCAGCGGAACGCTGGAAGCCACCAAATGCACAATCGATTCGATTTGCTCTTTATCCAATGATCTGCCTTGGTACAGATTGACCATGACCGAAGCGCTCGGTTTTTTACGGTCTCGAACAAACACCGACTGCTGCGGCATCGCTAACAATACTCTCGCCGATTTCACATTCTGAATCGACATAATGGTTTGAGCGATTTCACCCTCGAGAGCCCGTTGGAAACGTAATGCCTCGACACTCTTGCTCGCGCCAAAGCCCTGGTCTTTGTCCAATAAATCGTAGCCCAGGCTTTTGCTTCTCGGTAATCCCTGAGACGCCAGTTTAAGCTTTAACTCATGGATCTTCTCGGCCGGCACCATAATCGCGCCGGATCCGGACTCGACTTTATAATTGATCCCCTGTGACTCCAGGACTTCCAGAATTTCAGATGCATCCTTATCGCCGACTTCGGAAAACAATAACCCGTAAGAGGGCGCTTGCGACCAAAGTACCACGGCAACTCCAATAGCCACGCTGAACGCAAGCCCCAGCATCAAGCCGACCTGACGTGCAACCGTCAACCCCGCCAAACCTTGTATGACAGGATGAGCATTACTTGTTGCCGCTAACGCTTGTTGGGTACCGGCATTCACTAAATTGTTACCGTTTTGAACAGTCATTTTCTGGCCATTTTGCCTTTACTAAATCGGCATGTTCATAATGTCTTTATAGGCATCCACGAGTTTATTTCTGACCTGCAGCATGGCCTGAAATGAAACGCTTGCCTTTTGCGAGGCAATCATAACTTCTGCCAGACTGGCATTGGATTCTCCCGTTTCGAACGTTTCTGCCATTTTTTGCGCTGTCTGTTGGGAGGTATTGACGGAATTAATGGACTGTTTCAGTAGCGCCGAAAAATCCATATTACTGCTCGTTTCCTGGGTTTTATTTCCGGCTTCAAGAGACATTGCCCGCATCTGGGCCAACATACGGTTCACGTTCATATCGCTCATTGCATTCCCTCTTGAGTTATTTTCATCGATTGGCAAATGGCTAAAAGCCCGGCATCTGAACAATTTAATTCCATTGCCTACTCTGCCGCATGCATGATTAATGCCATTTCTATTGTGGGCCGTAATATGAAGATCGGTCCGCCTTACGCGAGCCGATATTTGCCAATTAAATCCATTAATTAAGAGTTAAATCCTCTCTTTTCAGCCATTCTCATAATAAATGACTAAAATTCGCTCCGGGTATCGGAACGCCACCTATCCGTTATATCGTCAAATTTTTGACAACCCACGGATTGTATAGCGAGCCCATGCGAATCCAATGAAATCAGAAGAAAGAGAAGGCGCAACCGAAACGCGTCACTGGAATGTAACCGCAATCACGCGGTACGGATAAAACAGAGAAGGGATGGAACACAAGATGAGCATTTGATACGTACTCATCTCGTTCTGTAGGGAAACATTTAATGACGGAGCCGCTTAAAACTGCATATCGAACTTGCGCAACTTTTCCACTAACGTAGTGCGGCGAAGATTCAAACGCTTAGCGGCATGCGCGACGATGCCATTGCTTTCTTCCAAAGCCTGACGAATCAAATGGCTTTCCATCGTATCCAAATATTTTTTGAGGTCGATTCCCTGCCCGGGCAAAGGCATGCCATTTCCCGGCATTACGATTTCTAACGCACCATGGGATTCCGTAAGCGCCGCCAAGTCACCGGCGTCCTCCTCCGCGGCCTCAACATCGGCCATTATTGCATCCGAGGGCTCAAGACGCTGAATTTTCTCCGGCAGATCAGCGACATTGACTATTCCTCCCGGATAAATAATCGCCAACCGCTCGATCAGATTCGCTAATTCACGGACATTACCGGGCCACTCATATTTCATCAAAGCCGCCATGCAGGCATTGCTCAATCTGACCGAACCGCGGTTTGAGGCTTCCATTCTGGCGATAATATCTTTAATTAACAGAGGAATGTCCTCCGAGCGATTCCTTAACGAAGGAACTTCGATAGGGAAAACATTCAGACGATAGTATAAATCTTCCCTGAAACGGTTTTCTTTGATTTGGTCTTCGAGATGGCGGTGAGTGGCGGCAATGATCCTGACATCGCAGTGGATGGGTTTACTACTGCCTACGCGCTCGAATGTACGTTCCTGCAAGACTCTTAATAACTTGACCTGCATCGCCAGCGGCATATCGCCGATTTCGTCAAGAAAAAGCGTTCCGCCTTCCGCTAATTCAAAACGCCCTACTCGGGAATTTAAAGCCCCTGTAAAAGCTCCTTTCTCGTGACCGAACAATTCACTTTCCAGCAATTCTCCGGGAATTGCCCCGCAATTAATCGGGACAAAAGGTTTTGTTCTTCGCAGGGAGGCGTCATGCAATGATCTGGCAATGACTTCTTTACCCGTTCCCGACTCACCCAGAATCAAAACGGTGGCCTCCGAATCCGCAACCTGGTCAATCAGTTTACGGACATTGACGATAGCCTGGCTGTGACCTTGTAACCGCACGCTTGATGACGAACGGCGATCATAGGCTCTACGGTCCAAATGCGGACTATTAAGCCCCATTTCCTGCCAAAAAGCACTAAACAACTTATCGGTTACGCGTTTTAGACTGGCATAAGTTACCGGCCATTCCAGTATTTGGAAGACCATTTTATCGATCGCAGTCGAGACCTCATCAGTAGAGTTCTTATCAATCAGGAGAATAATTGGAATTTTTCCCGCCTTGACCGCGATTTCCTTGATGATGAGCGCGCGTTTATGAGGGTCGACATCCCCCACAAAAATACCTGCATACTGTTCAATTTGCCCGCTAATCGATCCATAATCGGAAGACCCGGCGAACACAGACTGATACTCCATAAACCGAAAGATAACGTCAAGCTGCTGGGACCTTATTACGTTATTATCGATTACTAAAATACGCGGCAAAACCATATTTCCACACTCATACTCAGCATTAATAGTCCTCAAAAAACCCTCTGTCACAAATTTGTAAATGACTTTTCTGCAACAGTTAAGGCGATGCCGCTAATGTCAGACAAGACCTGCCATTATAGCCGGATAAGATATTCATTCAACCAAGCTTATCTCCCTCTCTGAAAAAATTCCGCATTATATTTTACGGGAAAGGAGACCGGTATAATCCGTGTAAGAAAAAGCAAGATTGACCTGATAATATCTTCAGAACGAACCCATGCTGATTCCCCCATCATTCACCTTGCAGCAGGCGATTAATATATTCCTCTTCGCGTTGGATAATGGTGGCGTTGTGCAATCTCACCAGTTTTTTGACCATGACTTTGCCGTGGACAGGAAAAAAGTAGATTTTACGAGGGTATTGGTCATGCAAATCTTCTGCTACAATGGGTATCGCTTTATTTTTCAAGTAATTGCGTATAAAGTCGACGGTATGCTGGCCGATGCTATCAAACTCATCGCTTTTAAATAAATCGCCGCCTCCGAATAGCTTGACTTCAAGATTTTCATAGCGCGCGCCCAACTCGAGCAAGTGATCGATCAGCACTTCCATGGCACGGCTTCCGTAATAATTCGAATCGTAAACGGACTCGCGGGCATTTTTCAGGGGAGGCAACATGAAATGATTCATTCCCCCCATTCCACTTTCGCGATCTCGAATACAGACTGCTACGCATGAACCTAATACGGTTACGATCAAGAGGGGTCGCGCAGTGACGTAATATTCGCCTGGTAAAATCTTAACTGCATCAATATTGAAGTAATTATCATAATAAAGATTCGGAGTCGGCGTCTCGTCGTCGGAAAAAAATTTGGACATGAGTCCTTAGTTTGAGCCGTGCTGATAATTTAATTTTATTCCGGCCTTTGAATGACGAGTTTGCGAGGCAAGCTCGTAAACGGTTTTGCCTCGTAATTTGAAAATATCGGCGGCGTGATGCAGACTTTCCGAGTGCCCTGCGAATAACAATCCGTTCGCTTCCAGTTTCGGGGCGAAGCGCTTGAGAATTTTATATTGAGTCGGCTTGTCGAAATAAATCATAACGTTGCGGCAAAAAATAACATCAAAACTTCCGCCGATTGACCAGTGCTCATCCAGCAAGTTAAGCCTGCGGAAACTCACCAACTCCCGCAATTCCTTTCGTACCTGAACATAGCCGGTATTACTACCCGACCCCTTAAGGAAAAAGCGCTTAAGCAATTCCTTCGGCAGCTTTTCCACTCGCTCCAATGGATATACGCCAGCTTCGGCCTTACTTAAAACATTGGTATCAATATCGGTGGCAATAATCTCCACGGGAGGTTTAAAGGTGCCGAATGCCTCCACCATTGTCATGGCCATGGTGTAAGGCTCCTCGCCCGTGGATGAGGCAGAGCACCAAAGTCTTAATGGCCGTTTATGCAAACCCAGCACGTACTCCTTGAGAATCGGAAAATGATGGGGTTCGCGGTAAAATGCCGTGAGATTGGTGGTGAGCGAATTAATAAAGGCCTCCCACTCTTCTCCCTGATCCTGTTCCACCAGTATCAGATATTCTCTAAAGGTTTTTAGACCGGTGGCCCGCAAGCGCCGACCTAGCCGGGTATAGACCATTTCCTTTTTGCTATCGTTGAGTTTGATGCCGCTATGCCGATAAAGAATGGCTCGAATCCGTTCGAAATCTTCCACCGTGTATAGAAACTCCTTTTGTTCCGAAGGTCTGCTCATGTTAGTTTCATTCCGGTTGAATAAATAACGTACAGTATTTTAAAGGGCAAATTCCATGAAATGTCGCCAGATAAAAGTGGCAGACTTAAGATAAAGAAGGACGGATTGCGCCATCCTTCAATATTAATAGAGTCCCGGTTATTGGGATCAGTAACCTATAACTCCGCTAAAATTCCGTCCACTCGTCTGTATGGGCTTGGCTCAATTTTGAGTTGCCGGACGTTAGTCGAACTGAAGGTTTAGAAACAGCGGACGTCATGCCGGGGGCACGGTAAGAGCGCGACAGCGCGGCAGTATGGCTACTTGAGATATCGAGACGGAATTGGCTAACGGTTTCTGACAGAGTTAATGATTGCTCCTCCAATGACTCCGCAGCAGCGGCAGCCTGCTCGACAAGCGCTGCGTTCTGCTGGGTCGCTTCATCCATCTGTGCCACAGCAATGTTCACCTGTTCGATACCGGAACTTTGCTCTACCGACGCCGCCGCAATCTGCGACATGATGTCTGTGACTCGCTTAACGGAGGAAACAATCTCATCCATGGTTTTGCCCGCTTCGAGCACTTGCTGGCTGCCGTCCTCAACCTTCTCTACCGAATCACTGATCAGGCCCTTGATTTCCTTGGCCGCTGCCGCCGAACGCTGCGCCAAGTTGCGCACTTCACTGGCCACCACAGCGAACCCTCGGCCTTGTTCACCCGCTCTTGCCGCTTCCACCGCGGCATTGAGCGCCAGGATATTGGTCTGTAAAGCGATGCCGTCAATAACACTGATGATATCGACTATTTTGCGCGAGCTTTCGTTAATGGCGTGCATGGTGTCGACAACCTGCTGCACTACGTTTCCGCCTTTAACAGCGACATCTGCGGCCGATAGCGCCATATGATTGGCCTGTTTCGCATTTTCAGCATTTTGTTTCACTGTGGAGGCAAGTTCTTCCATGCTGGAAGCCGTTTCTTCCAGGCTGGCAGCCTGCTGCTCTGTACGATGAGACAAATCGGCATTACCTGCAGAAATTTCCTTAGCTGCGGTATGAATAGAATCAGTGGCTTCTCTTATCGTCAGAACAGCCTGAGCCAGATTTTCTACAGAAACATTAACGTTATCGCACAATCTGGCAAAAGTACCTTGGTAGTTTTTCGTAATTTTCTCGGTCAGATCTCTTTTCGCCAACGCCCCCATCACCCAGACCACCTCATTGATCGGACTGACGATGGCATCCAGCGTGTCATTAATGCCCTTTACGATACGTTGATAATCCCCCTGATGTTTGGTCGCATCCGCGCGAGTCTCTAAACGGCCTTCCAACGCGGCCTGGACAAGTAAATCGGTGTCACTGATAAGGGCTTTCAGGTTAGCGCGAACCTGCTCGATAGTGTCATTGACTAAAGCCTTTTTACCCGGAAATTTTTCCAAGGGAGCGTCGAAGTTACCCTCGCCAAATTCCTTGATGCAGGCCATCGCTTTCGTATTCATGTCCATATGGCCGCTGACCATGTCGTTGATTCCCTGCACCACGGTTTTGTATACTCCCTGAAAGCGATCAACATCAATCATCCAATCGATGTTGCCATCGCCATGTTCCTTCGCCATGAGCTGCTGGCAGGTAATAAGGCCGTTCAGCACGCCAATGCTGACGTTGAGATTCCGTTTGAGGGTATTGAAATCGCCTTTATACTCATCGGTAATTTTCTCCGGGATAATGCCCTTGGAAATATCCCCGATATTTTGAGCCGCCATGGTGATCGGGTTGATCAGCGCTTCAAGTACCTGATTAATGCCCTCCAGGATTTTCTTGTACATGCCGTCTTCCAGCTCTTCCGGTGCACCGCGCACCGATAACACACCGTTAAGAGCACCTTCGACAATGTCGTTAATCTGTTTAAAAAATATCGTTTCTGTCGTTTGATCCACCCACTCAACCACAGCACCCAGGCGATTCCCTTGCTCATCGATGATAGGACTGGCCGTAAGACTGAAGACGCGGACGCCAACGTTGATCTGCGCCTTGTGTACGCCGGTAAACTCGGACAATATCCGCTGCTGATGCGCCGGATTCTTATGGAAGATATCCATATTGGTTCCGATAAGACGGTTCGTATCGAAGCCGGGGAACACTTTACGAAGATCGGCCTCCGCATTTCGCATCATCTGGGTAACCGCAGGATTCATATAAATGATATTGCGATCCTTGTCAGCCATCATGACACAGGAGGTGACTGTATCGAGGGCGGATTTCAACCTGCGCAGATGAACCGACTGTTCGGCGCTCAAATCCGTAGCCCGGCGGCCTTCCAATGCCCGACGTTCAAATGTTACCTGACTGTTTTTCAAAGCCTTCATAAGTGGAGCGACGACATCATTGCCCGATGTTTCGATGTGGTCGGTAAAATCGCCTTCCTTCATTTTATCAATGATTTTTACCGCTTCGTCAATGCGGGATTTTACTGCTTTGTTGAGTAATAATGCCATTTTGATGCCTCTGTATCACTAAAGCGAAAAACTTAATTATTGTAGTAATAGAATGAAATTTTTAAGCAGCGGCTCTTTCAATCAGAGCCATATCTTTGGCCGACATCAGTTTTTCAATATCCAGGAGAATTATCAAACGTTCCTCAACTGAACCTAAACCAATAATATATTGAGTATCTATGCAAGTACCTAATTCCGGTGTAGGGTGAATTTGATCCGGAGTCAGTTCGATCACGTCCGATACTCCATCAACTACCATGCCGATTACACGGCCGCAGACATTCAAGACAATCACCACCGTAAACTGATTGTACTCCACAGAACCCAAATGAAATTTGATACGCATATCAACCACAGGGACAATAACCCCACGCAAATTTATAACACCCTTAATAAAATCGGGGGTATTGGCGATCTTAGTTACCGCCTCGTACCCGCGGATTTCCTGGACTTTCAGAATACCAATGCCATAATCCTCATCCCCCAGCGTGAAAGCCAGGAATTCTGTTCCTGCAGTTGCAGTTCCTCCTCCTTTATGATTGTCATGCATAAATAACCTCAATTTTTATATGTCATGCATATTTTAAATAATGAATTTCTAGTGGAATTTGCTCAAAATTTTATTAGACTCCACCAAAGCAACCTGCCACTTCCGCTTTTTGAAAATCAAGCAGCATCTGCATCTTCGTTTAAGCATAGTAAAAGCATGCAGCAAGTCAAATTATTGTTACAACTTTTTTACAGGATAAATAGCATAGAAAAGTAATAAAACCGAAGCGAGCACAGCTCTTCCGACAGCCGAGATTAATTTTGTAAGTGAAACTAGAGCCCTAAAAAGTGCAGTCGAGATACGGCCATAACGGGCATAAGCCAGTGAAATTAATAATATGAATTATATTTTAATAAACGGGGTATAAATGAGGCGTAATCGATATAAGACAATATCTACAATAAGAAAACAACCTAAAAGTAAATTAGAGAATAAATTTAAAATGATAATGTATTTGCAAAATACTTTATCAGATCAAGGATAATACTTTATTCGCAACCCCATCCAACGGCAAGACATAATCTACACACTTCAATTTATATGCCGCTCCCGGCATACCCCAGACAATACTGGTCTGTTCATCCTGAATAATCGTTATTGCTCCGGCATCATGCATTTCATTCATCCCCTTTGCACCGTCCACTCCCATACCGGTCAATAAAACAGCTATCGCATTGGCGCCGGCACTTCGAGCTAGAGAACTAAACATTACATCGACAGCAGGCCTATGCCGATTCACGTATTCTCCCTCATGCAAATGAATGACAAAACGGAAACCTTCCTTCATTATCATCATATGTTTGTCGCCTGGCGCTAAATAAATATGACCAGCTTCTACTGCCTGGCCGTGTTTTGGGATACAGGTTGTCATTTCGGTGACAAGATCAATATGCTTGGCAAATGACTCGCTGAAGGCCAAAGGCAGATGCTGAGTAATCACGACAGCTGGAGTATCCGCCCGAAACCCCTTGACGACAGACTTAATCGCTTCAGTCCCCCCCGTAGAGGCCCCCAAAGCAATAATTTTATTATGAGCGACGGCGGATTTTTTTACAGAATCAGATTTGATATTGAGATGCGCAGAGGTTTTCTTAATATCAGCCGGGCTTAGTCCCCTGTTATTATAGTTTCTAATATTGGCTAATGCCGCCATTTTGACTTTGGCGATGATTTCTTCTGCGTAACTATTCAGAGTATTGGCAACATCCACTTTGGGTTTAGGAACAAAATCGACGGCGCCCAAAGATAACGCTTCCAATGTAATATCCGCCCCTCTTTCGGTGAGGGTCGAAATCATTACGACCGGCGTCGGCCGCAAACGCATCAAATTTCTCAAAAAAGTAATGCCATCCATCTCCGGCATTTCAATATCCAAAGTCAACACATCAGGATTGAGCCGTTTGATCATGTCCCTGGCAATATAGGGATTGGCTGCAGTTCCGACCACTTCGATATCGGAAGAGGAATTGAAAATTTCAGTTAATATTTTTCTTATTAACAAGGAATCATCTATGATTAATACCCCTATTTTATTCATGCCGTTTTTCAAAAAAGCTCGACTTCGCCTTCAACAGAAATGTTTTTAAGGCTATTAAAATATTGGCGTTCTCTTTGAACAATCGTATCATTGTGCAAATCTTTGATTTTTTTCATTGCAGCTTTTCCTGTGCGCGGAAAATAAATGATTTTTCTGGGATAAATATCACCTAAATCCTGAGAAAGCAGCTTTAGTCCTTCCTGATCGATATAATCCAAAACGAAGCTAATATTTTTGATGCCGACGTCTGTCAGGGTTGGAATAATTTTGCCGCCTCCAAAGACTTTTACTTCCAGATTTCTGCGTTTACCTCCATTGCTCAAAATGGTATTGATCAAATGTTCCATAGCATAGTTTCCGTAACGGGTGGAAATTCCTACAATTGCTTCATTACTTTTTTTCATCTGACCGGAATTGCTTTCCGGCAGCATAAAATGGTTCATGCCGCCAATACCTAATTCTTTATCCCTGATACATGCCGATACACAGGACCCCAATACTGTTGTAATTAGCTCATCTTCTTGCGTCACATAGTATTCGCCGGGTAGAATTTTAACAGCCATAATCTCCCTATCCCTATCCCAATACCGATTGAGATGTCCAAATCCGGCAATTGAGGGCCTATTAATTTTGATGTTTGCATTCATCAGCTACTTGATTTCCCGACAAAAGCCTCAATCTCAAGCAGTTCCAGCAAACCCAGCAGCCCGGCGGACTCAATAAAACGCTGGGATGGCTCCGTCATAACGACGCTTTTTTGCTGTTTAACGGCTTCCTTTTTCAATGCAGTCAGCAATTGTAAGGTGGCTGTATCGATCGTAGATACCTGAGAAGCATTGATTTCGATCGAATCATGCATAGCATAGGATTTTTTGAGTTTTTCATACAACTTAAAGACATTTTGGATAGTTAAGGCTGTATCCAAAATAATAACTGATTCGGCGACGTCCGGCATCGCATCCGGCTCTAAATCATGGTCTTCCGGTACATCTGCAATTAGGTTCATATCGTTCTCGGCAGCCGTTTTTTGTAAATCTTCATCACTTAACATTTCAGTTACTAACTGTTATGTATCTCCAATTCCTCCAGTTTAAGTAGCTTATCCACATCTAACAGAATCACCATACGTTCATTAACCGATATCAGGCCTGCGATGAATTCATTGCTGACTTTCGAGCCAAAATCAGGCGCCTTCTGGATTTTGTTTTTGTCTATAGTAATGACATCCGATACAGAATCGACAACTACACCCATGGTTCTTGTTCTATTGCCATCCCTGGTTTGCAAAACAACCACAACAGTGAGAGGCGTATATTCGGTAAACTTTAAGTCGAATCGCTCACGCAAATCGATAATCGGTACAATGGAACCGCGCAGATTAACCACGCCTTTCTCATAGTAAGGGACATTAGGGACTCGGGATACAGGCTCCCAACTGCGAATTTCCTGTACCCGAAGAATATCAACCCCGTACTCTTCATTTTCCATCGTAAAACTTAAATATTGGGCTGCATCTATTTCCTTGTTGTACCGGTTCTGGTCTGAACTTTTTTCTATCTCTTTTAACATATTTCTCTCACTATGCCGCAGAACAGACCTGCGCCTGACGATTCGAAAACCGTACCAGACCCGGGACGTCAAGAATTAATGCGACAGAACCATCCCCTAAAATGGTTGCGCCTGAAACGCCCTCAACTCTGCGGTAATTAGCCTCTAAAGATTTAACCACCACCTGTTGCGGCCCTAATAATTCATCGACGAACAGGCCGCACAATGCTCCCTGCCTTTCCACCACAACAATGACGCCTTCGGATGAGTTCAACTTGTTTTTTGCCTGAACATTAAATACCTCCCGCATCCGGATAATCGGAATATATTGATTGCGCAGCTTGAACGCCTCGCCTTTACCGATTATCGTATTAAGCATCTTCTCGGTAACATTAATCGACTCAATGATTGAAACCAAAGGCACAATGTAGGTTTCCTCACCTACAGCGACTGACTGGCCATCAATAATAGCCAAGGTCAACGGCAAATGAATAGAAATGGTCGTGCCTTTTCCAGATTCTGAAATAATTTCTATATTTCCGCCCAAAGCCTGAATATTTTTCCTGACGACATCCATGCCGACACCGCGGCCGGAAATATCGGTAATGCTTTCTGCCGTTGAAAACCCCGGCATGAAGATCAATTCAAAGGCCTGTTTATCGCTCAATTGGCTATTTTCAGCGATCAGCCCTTTTTCGATGGCCTTGGCAATCAGTTTATTTCTGTCGAGACCTCGACCGTCATCAATGATCTCAATGACAATATGGCCTCCCCGATGATAAGCATTCAATTCTATGGTGCCGATTTCCGGCTTGCCTGCCGCAATCCGGTCGGACGGCATTTCTATACCGTGATCCAGACTGTTCCTGATCAAGTGCACCAAAGGATCATTGATTAATTCGACAACAGCCTTGTCGACTTCCGTGTTTTCTCCCACCAATTTCAACTCAATCTTTTTTCCTAACTTAGTACTGATATCATGAACCAAACGGGGGAAGCGGCTAAACACAAAACTGATCGGCAACATTCGGATATTCATGACGCTTTGCTGCATATCGCGAGTATGTCGCTCGAGTTGTGAAAGCCCCCTTTTCAGTTGTTCGAGTTGAGCCATGGTAAAATTTTCACTGATCAAGCCCAACATGGATTGCGTAATGACAACCTCGCCCACCAAATCGATCAAAGCATCAATTTTTGCGGTATCGACACGAATTGAACTGGAGCTGGAAACTTTAGGGAGTTTAGTTTGATCATTGTCGGGTTGTGGAACTCCTTGTTTGAGACTCTCGGAGTTACCCGCTTCTTTTTTAACGTCACTCAGCGGTAATTTTGGGGCATCGGTTCCATTTATAACTGACTCCGATTCACTTTTTTTTACCTCGGACACTGATTTGGCAGGTTTTGACAAAGGCTGAATGTCGAGTTCGCAGTCCCCTTCAACCCAAGAAAAAACCTCATTGATTTCCTGAAGGGAAATATCGCCATTTATTTTTAATGTCCAGGAAAGATTACATTCCTCCGGATCAAGCTCAAAAAAACCCGGCACGTCCCGTGTATTGACAGATACTGAATAGTCACCTAATTCAGCCAGTTCGCGAAACATTCTCACTGGGTCGTTGCCGGTTTTAAGCAAATCAAGGTAAGGACAAAATGCGATTTTCCACCCCTGCTCCGGCATTTCGAATTCATCGGGTACGGCAACCGCATCAACCACATTTGCGGTCTCGGTTTTAATGGATTGTTCCGGTTCCGGAACGGGTACATAATCCGCACCGTTTAGCTGAACTTCCAAGGCGGCTTTATATTTTCCCACCGCGGCCTGATCCACACTTCCTCCATCCTGAATTGAAGTCAACATGGTTCTCAGGCAATCCACGGAACCTAACAAAACGTCAATCGCCGATTGGGTCACTTTTCTGCGTCCATCGCGCATTTCATCAAGCAGGGTTTCCATCACATGAGTAAAATTAGCCACATCGTGGAAACCAAAAGTACCACTCCCTCCTTTAATTGAATGTGCGCCACGAAAAATGGTATTAATCATTTCCGCATCTATATCTCCAGTATCAAGGTTTAATAACCCGGATTCCATTGCATCCAGCCCTTCGAAACATTCTTCAAAAAAGACCTGATGAAATTGAGACATATCGATAGACATAGACTTACCTGTGTAATACAAGAATTTGTTAAATCATTACTTTATATAACTAACCAAGAACCTTTTTTAATATCTTTAACAACTGGTCAGGATCAAAAGGCTTAACAATCCATCCGGTAGCTCCGGCAGCCTTCCCTTCTTGTTTTTTTTCAATCCCGGATTCTGTGGTTAGCATCAGCATGGGTATGTATTTGTAGTCTGGCAATGATCTCAAATCCTTGATGAGGGTAATACCGTCTTTATTCGGCATATTGACATCGGTAACGATGCAGTCAAACTGCTTGAACTGGGCTTTTGTCAATGCCTCAACCCCATCTATTGCCTCTTCAACATCATAACCGGCGCCCTTTAGAGTAAAGGCCACCATTTTTCTCATCGAGGCTGAATCGTCAACTGCAAGAATACTTGCCATTGTTTTCTCCATTGTTGTATTTAAAGCAAAATCCGGTCAAATGCAGAGATCATTAATCGTTTTCTGAAAGTATAGTAAAAAATTTTTTTTTGTTTAATTTTGTGAATTGAAAGAGAGAAAAAGGGGAATATAAGCGTTAACCGGACTTCGCGACAACCCAAAGGCAGCGACGGTAAGGTAAAAACTGATGCACGGACAATTAAGATAGGAAGCGCTGAAGAAGGTTTTGAGTATCAAGTAACCAATAGCCCTCTCATGCAAGCACCGTTACTTCAGATCAGGCATGGATCGGGAAAGGAAGTAGACCGACTGGAGAAATGGCCGGCGTTTTGGAAAAATTTTGGGCTTGCTCAATTCCAACCTATAACGCCATCCTGGCTATGTTGGCGTTTGGAGAAAAAATATCAGTTATCTTACGTTGGCGACGGTGGAGCTATGCTTTAAAAGCCCCCTTTACCGTCGCATTATGACGCTGATTGGAAATATAAGAAAAGACAAAAATTCCTATACTCCCCATGCTCTCAATCAAGACAGCATAGTTCCGATTTTTTTAATCAAATCAGCAGGTTTATAGGGCTTTATAATATAAGCGGTAATACCTGCCTCGATTGCTTCCTTAACTTTGCTGCCTTCCGAAGAGGAAGTTAACATGATAAAAGGCGTTCCGGCGAGTTTGGGCTCTGCCTTTACTGCTTTAAACAAATCCAAACCGCTCATTCCCGGCATGTTCCAGTCACAAACTACCAGATTCACTTTTATCCTTTTCATCAGTTTGAGCGCTTCCTCTCCATCGGGCACATCAAAAATATGTGCAAAACCAGCATCTCGTAATACTGCCTTGGTCATGCTCCGCATAGATAAAGCATCATCGACAATCAAGATTTTGTTCTGAAGTAATTCGTTTGTTAAGTCCATCGTTGTTCCAATAACAAGAGCTATAAATTTCCGAGTGCTCGGCAAAATCAATATGGCATTTGCCAAGCACTATTTTGACCAAAAGAAAGAAAACCACCTCAAACGCCCAGCGAGTCAAGCCCATATAGCTTCTCAAGCGTTTTCTTCACTGCTCGTACTCTATAATAATAGCAAAAACGGGTAAGTTGGCATGGTTAAAATGCGCTATCATGCATCTTTCGCAGCAGAAAAATGATAACGGGCTCTCAATTCCAAAAATTACAGCCAGGTAGGTAGCAATACCTTATTTGCTCTGTGTAATTTGCCGGCACTACATTTCTTATGTACAATTAAACGTTTTATTTTTTCGACGCGGTAGCAAGGAAATCCTTGGATTCTCCCCCGATAAAAGACGATTTAGGCGCCTAGGTGGGCTTAGTTGGTATTAAATTCTTGCTTGGTGAAACAATTGGCTTATTCCGATTCAAAAAAACCAGATCTTGATTGGAGTCAGGTCCGAGAAACTGTCAAATTGTTGACATTGTCAGCCGCTCAGGTGGACGTTATCATGCAGGAAAGCGATTTAGCAGTTGACACACTGACCGACTCGTTTACCGAAATTGTCGAAAGTATGCAAGCAATGAACCTGCATCTTATGGCCCTTGTGGATTCGGATGAAAGGGAACTGGCTCTTGCCTGCTGTTCGAAGACACAGGATAAGATACAGGCCGCCATCATTGCTTTTCAGTTCTATGATCGCATGCAGCAATGCTTGCATCATGTCACCTCGAATTTAATAGGCTTATCAAACCTCGTTGAAAACCCCGAGCGCCTCTATAATCCAGACGCATGGCGGGAACTTCAGGGCCACATAAGATCAAGGTTCACTATGGAATCTGAAAAAGTGATGTTTGACGCCATTCTCCAGGGCAAGTCTGTCGATGAAGCGATTGCTGCCAAGGCTGCCT
The DNA here is from genome assembly GCA_051061095.1 of Methylomicrobium sp. Lineage (GTDB taxonomy): Bacteria > Pseudomonadota > Gammaproteobacteria > Methylococcales > Methylomonadaceae > Methylomicrobium. The sequence goes on from JBPFEE010000042.1 coordinate 129,579, forward strand.
TCCAGGAATGTGAATCGGACAATATAGAATTATTCTAAGTCTACGATAAGAAAGACACCTCCGTTTCGAAAATTCAAGGCCTTAACCAAGCCCTCGGTTTCAGCCTTCTTTGGAGCCGTGCAAACGCATCAATAAAACGGCTTCATCCCTACATAAACCGCAATCGCGCATGAGTTCTTCGACACTCGCTCCGTAGCGGATTTGTTGTATGATGACATTATAGGGATTCACAGATTGCTCATTTTGCTGAAAAGTCGAAACCTTTGCCGATAACGCTTGCAATTGCTCATCAACGATTTCCAGACGGTTATCCGCCGCCACCTCGAATGCGTTCAAGCCGGCAATATTCTGATCGGTTTTTTCAATAATATTTTTTAATACTTGTACTTCATCTTTAAGTTTTAGGTGAGTACGCGCCAGCCATATCAGCATCACCACAATCGTTACCATGACATGCGCAAGGACGATCAAAAAAATATTAGCCATCGAACAATTTTATTAATGGAGGGAGTAGATCAATGCATTTTTCGGATTTACGCTTTCCGAGTGACGCTTGACATGCCTGTGAAAATGAACCCTTGCCGATTATAACGCAGAATTCATATTACCTATTTTGTTCCAGCCATCCTTTCATTCTTGACCGTAATCTCAACACTGCTTGTGAACTGATCTGACTGACTCTCGATTCGCTCACATTTAACACTTCGCCAATTTCACGCAGATTAAGCTCTTCATCATAATAGAGCGACAATACCAGCCGTTCACGCTCGGGCAGTCCCGAGATTGCATCAGCCAATGCTTTTTGCAAATCCTCCCGGCTCAAATCGTCTAAGGGCGCCTCAGCAAAATTTGCCGCTTCGTCAAGATAATGATCCCCGGACTCGGCCAATTCTTCGATGCTGAAGACACGGCAACTACAGGAATCTTCAAGAATGCGATGATACTCCTCAATCGAGACTCCCAAAAATTCCGCAATTTGCTCTGCCCTGGCTTCTTGTCCGGTATTATTTTCGATGGAACGAATAGCTTCTGTCACCATCCGCCATTTTTTATGTACCGAACGCGGCGTCCAGTCGAAACGTCTGATTTCGTCAAGCATGGACCCGCGGATACGGATTCCCGCATAAGTTTCAAAGCTGGCGCCTTGGCCTGCGTCATAATTCTTGATGGCGTCCAATAATCCCAGCATTCCGGACTGAATCAGATCATCGAGCTGCACCGCATCAGTCAACCGATTCAATAAGTGATGAGCGATTCGCTTGACGAGCGGCGCATATTGCATGATGTGCTCATCAATGCCCCCGCTCTGCACTGAACTATACATGGCCACTCTGCTCATACATAATCCTCGTGCGAACTGTATTGAATCATCCGTTCAATGAAAAATTCAAGATAGCCGCCCGCCTGATACTTTTGCGGCAAGGAATCGATTTTTTCAGCAATGTCAGTGATCGCGAGAGACACTTCGCTGTTGGGATATTCCAAAACGACCGGTCTTTGCTGCTGGACCGATTTGCGTAAACTTAAATCGTAGGGTATGGCGCCGGCAAATTGCAGATTAACGTCTAAATAGGCATCGGTAACTTTACATATTTTCTGGAATAACTTTTTACCTTGCTCAGCCGTTTGGGTCATATTGGCGATGACATTAAAACTGCCGACTCCATAATCTCTATTCAGCAGCTTGATAAATGCATACGCATCGGTCAAAGAGGTAGGCTCATCGCAGATCACAACCATGATTTCCTGACAGGCCCGCACAAAATTAATTACGCTCGCCGAAATTCCTGCCGCCGTATCCACGATCAGTACATCCGTCTCCTGATCGATTTCGCTGAACGCCCGGATCAACGAGGCCTGCTCCATGGTGGTAAGCTCGGACATTTTTTGAATGCCGGAAGCACCCGGAATGACTTTCAATCCCAAAGGCCCGTCCACCATGATCTCATTCAGGGATTTTTCTCCCGACAAAACATGAGCAAGATTATATTTTGGATAAATGCCCAATAAAATATCAACGTTGGCCAACCCCATATCGGCATCGAGCAAGGCAACACGCCGCCCCTTGTTGGCAAGAGCAACCGCAACATTCACCGATACGGTGGTTTTACCCACACCTCCCTTTCCGCTGGCGACCGCAATGACCCTAACAGGCTTAATGCTTATCATATTTCTAATCCCTTGAGCTTGATCATGGTGTTGTTGCATGGTATTACGCTACAAACATTTCGTAATTTTCAAAATCGCCGACGGTATTATCCGGTTTCGGCTCGGCTGCACATTGACTGACAAGCGCGCGGGCAACCGGGCTAAACATATCTTCGGGAACACGTTGTCCATTCGTAATAAATGACACCGGTAAATTTTGCTCGATCAGCGATGAAAGAGCCGGACCGGCGGTAACCGCTTCATCAAGCTTGGTCAGGATACAAGCCTGCGGCTCAAAAAACCGGAAAGCATTGATAATTTCATTCATGACCCTATATTCGGAGGCGGCCGACATCACAAGATACGATTTGATCGAAAAAGCGCTTTGTCGAAGCGTATTGATCTGCTCGACCAGCTTCATATCGCGCTGACTCATGCCTGCCGTATCGATCAGGATAAGACGTTTATCGGCCAAACCGGTTATGAGATTGCGCAAGTCGTCGCTGCTGGATGCCACCCGTACCGGCACACCGAGAATACGCCCATAAGTATTGATCTGCTCGTGGGCTCCGATTCGATAGTTATCGGTAGTAATCAACGCCACCTGTGACGGCCCATGTTTTAAAATAAATTTGGCGGCCAGCTTGGCAATGGTGGTGGTTTTTCCGACGCCGGTAGGCCCAATCAACGCCACTACCCCGCCCATGTCCAATAAGCTGTCTTGAGCTATGGGCAGCATTTCGGCCATCATTTCCTGTGCTTTCGCGAAAGCCAAGTCGCTATTGGCGTAACTGCTCAGTTGGTTGGCAAGATTAAGACTCGTTTTTTTAGAAATACCGATATCGGCCAAGCGTTGCAAAAGACTGGCTCGGACCGGGTTAGCTTGCGAACCGTTCGGCACCCCGGTTTCCACCATTTTCTTGTCGAAAGCGGCTTTTAAGGATTTAAGATCCTTGCACATTTCTATCAACAGTTTGTCGGAAAGGGTGAACTGCTTCGTATCTGTCGTCTTGGCTTTCTCTGCCGGTTTTTCCTTTCCGAGTTGATGAGCAAGAGCGTCCGGTTTAATTTCTTTTGCCGGAAGGGTATTTTCTTGACTGCGCAACTGCATCTTTTCGGTATAGCCGACAAACTGCTCAATCGATGCCCGCGAATTACGCTCCGGCAAAACAACGTCATGCCTGCTCTTTTCGCCGGCATTCAAGATTTCGGGACGTTTTTTTTCGGGTTGGAAATTTGACGCTTGATGTGAAGTTACTCTGTTTGCCGGCGCCTGCCTGGGGTCGGAAGATTGCTCCCCCAGCTTGTTATGAATCAATTGCTCATCAAAATCACGCGCGGCAACAATTTCAATACCGCCATCAACGGACTTGTTTGACATAATCACCGCATCCGCACCCAATTCTTCTTTTACCATGCGCATCGCCTGGCGTATGTCTGCCGCAAAAAAACGTTTAATTTTCATTGTATTGCCTCATTGCTTATGACCATCGCCCTACCGTTGAAACCACTTTGATCTGTCGGTCCGGGGGTATTTCGTTATAGGCCAGAACATGTAATCCGGAAATCGAATGGCGAACAAATCTGGCCAGCCAGGGACGCACATAGGAGGACACCAGCAAGACGGGAGCTTGCCCTTCGATTTCCATTTTTTGTGTATTTTCCTGTAACGATCTATGCATTTTTTCCGCCAGCCCTGGTTCAATGCCGGCCCCATGTTCGCCCGCAGTCTGCAAGGATTTATGCAATAACTGTTCCAGCTCATACTCTAGCGTCATTACCGACAATTCTTGCTGTATCCCACTGATTTCATGAATAATCAATCGGCCTAACGAGGCGCGTACCGCCGACGTCAAGATGTCGGGATCTTGACTCTTGACGCCGTACTCCGCCAAAGTTTCGGCAATCGTGCGCATATCGCGGATAGGCACGCGCTCCTGCAACAAGTTTTGCAGGACCTTGACCACCAAGCCCAACGGCAAAATTTTCGGCACCAAATCATCGACCAGCCTCGGCGCAGTTTTCGACAAGTTTTCAAGTATTTTTTGCGCTTCCTCGTAGCCGAACATTTTATGGGCGTGAACTTGAAGGAGATAGCTTAAATGCGTAGCCACCACGGTACTCGGATCCACCACGGTGTAGCCCAATGTTTGCGCGTAATTTTTCTGAGACGGCTCGATCCAGACCGCTTCCAGCCCGAAGGAAGGATCTCGACAGGCTTTACCTTCCAGCGTCCCGAACACGCGCCCCGGATTGATCGCCATTTCCAACTCCGGCATGATCTCGGCTTCCCCGACGGTAACCCCCATCAATGAAATTCTGTACTCCGTGGGATTTAAATCCAGATTGTCGCGGATATGTACCGACGGCACTAAAAAGCCGAGCTCTTGCGAGAGCTTTTTTCGCACGCCCTTGATTCGCGCCATCAATTGTCCGCCCTGATTTTTATCGACCAGGGGAATGAGCCGGTAACCGACTTCCAGCCCCAAAATATCGATCGGCATTACATCATCCCACCCCAGTTCTTTAACCTCGGGAACGAGGGGAGCCGACATATCTACAGGAAAATTGACATCCACCAACTCGGCCTGCTTGCGCCGTTTATCTATCAAATAGGCGGAACCCGCCAGTATCGAAGCCAGCAAGATGAACACGAGATTCGGCATGCCCGGAATGACGCCCAGCGCAGCGATGACTCCCGCCGTAATGATCAGGGCTTTCGGGTTTTCAAAAAGCTGCGTACTCACCTGCTGACCAAGATTTTGAGTGCTGCTGCCGACTTTGGTCACCACAATCGCGGAAGCGGTTGAAAGTAACAAAGAAGGGATCTGCGCGACCAAACCATCTCCGATGGTCAGCAGGGTATAAACCTTGCCCGCATCGGCAAAGCTCATACTGTGCTGGAGAACGCCAATTGCCAACCCGCCGATCATATTGATAAATAAAATGACGATGCCGGCAACCGCATCGCCGCGGACAAACTTGCTGGCGCCATCCATGGAGCCGTAAAAATCGGCTTCGGCCGCCACCTCGGCGCGGCGGGCGCGCGCTTCATCCTGGGAAATCAAGCCGGCATTCAGGTCCGCATCGATTGCCATTTGCTTACCCGGCATCGCATCCAGCGTAAACCGGGCGCCCACTTCCGCAACCCGTCCCGCGCCTTTAGTCACGACAACAAAATTGATCACAACCAGAATCGAGAAAACCACCAGACCCACGGCAAAATTGCCCCCGATTACAAAAGCGCCGAACGCCTCGATCACCTTGCCGGCGGCGTCGCCCCCGCCATGCCCTTCCAGTAGGACGATGCGGGTTGAAGCGACATTCAATGCCAGACGCAATAAAGTCGCCAGCAGAATAACGGTAGGGAAAGCGGCAAATTCCAGCGGCTTGAGGGTATAAACAACCACCAGTAAAATAATCAGTGAAAAGGCGATGTTGAAGGTGAACAGCAGATCCAGCAAAAACGCCGGCAACGGCAACATGATCATTGCCAGCAGCATCATGATGACGATCGGCGCGCCTAATTCCGCCTTGCCTAAAAATTTAATGGCCGAGGTAATTTTGTTTAATTCCATACCTATCTATCTCGCTTGAACTCGTCCGGGACTTGAATGTTTTGAGGAAGGGGCGGTTCGTCCCAATGATTTTCTCTTGCGGTTTTTAATTGATAAACATAAGCCAGCACCTGCGCTACCACCACATACAGCCCCTGAGGTATTTCCCGGTCGATATCGGTCGAATAATACAAAGCTCTGGCCAGCGGCGGCGCGGCGATCAGCGGCACGTTAGCGCCGGCCGCCAGGGAGCGAATCTGGGCAGCCATCAAATCGGCACCTTTGGCTACCAGTATAGGCGCCCCTTTGGAATTCATGTCATATTTTAAAGCGACAGCGAAATGGCTCGGGTTGGTGACGACTACATCGGCTTTCGGCACTTGCGCCATCATTCGGTTTTGCGCCATATCCATCTGAATCCTGCGCTGGCGCCCTTTAACTTCAGGCTTCCCTTCGGTTTCCTTCATTTCATCCTTGATTTCCTGTAACGTCATTTTCAGTTTGCGATTGTGATCCCATAATTGATACGGCACATCGATCATGACCACCACGATCAATGAGGCGCTGAGAACGAGAAAACAAATCCCCACGATATGCAAAGAATGAAGGATAGATTGATCAATCGGCTCGGCGCCCAACCCGATCAGTTCGCCGATGAAATGGCGGTACAAAAAAAAGGCGACGATCAGGATCAAGAGGAATTTCAACAAAGCCTTGAGTAATTCGATCAATCCCCGCAAGGAAAACATTCTGGCAATGCCTTTGATCGGATCGAGCTTTTCCAGTTTGGGCGCGATCGACTCCCAGCTAAATATCCACCCGCCCAAAGCCAGGGGAGAAATTACGGCGACGACGACCATCACGGCAATAAAGGGAGCAATCAACAGCAAGGCGTCAAGCATGACATGCTTGAGCTGGATGGCAGGGCTTAGCGGATCAAAAATGACCTCTCGTTTGAGTTGAAACTGCTCCCTCATGATGTTCAGCAATCCCCTGCCCATTTGCTCACCCATCATGAGTAAGAGGATGGCGCTGGTGATCAGCATGGCAAAGGTGTTCAGTTCTCGGGAGCGGGCAATTTGTCCTTTTTTTCGGGCGTCTTCAAGACGCTTACTGGTGGGTTCTTCGGTTTTTTCCTGATCTGAATCTTCAGACATGGTTCATATCTTTATCGGCAAAAATTTTCACAACCGCAACAACTGTTCGATCAGTTCATAGGCATCGGTCAAAATACCGGAAAGTTGACTTAACACATTGGGAAATGTCAGCCAAATCAATGCCAAGCCTAACATCAGCGTTACCGGAAAACCCACTGAAAAAATATTCAGTTGCGATGCGGCGCGCGTCGCCACCCCGAAACCGATATTGATCAGCAGCAGGCTGATGACGAGAGGCATCGCCAACAATACGCCTCCGGCAAACATGCGGCTGCTCCAGGCAATGAGAGTCCAAATATCGGCCTTGGCCAGGCCATTCTGCCCAATCGGCAGACTGGTAAAGCTGTCCAGCAACATTTTGATCAACAGCAAATGACCATCCAGACTGAGAAAGACCAGTGTGCCGGTGATGGTATAAAGCTGTGAAACCAGGGGGACTTGCTGACCGTTTTGGGGATCCACCATCGACGCGAATCCCAACCCCATGCTTAACGCGATACTCTGACCCGCGAACGCGAGCGCGGAAAAAACCATCTGCACAATAAAACCGATCGCCAGGCCGATCATGACTTGCTGAACGGCAATCATCATGCCTTCATAACTCACCATGTCGACAGCCGGTAATGTCGGCAATAACGGCATCACCACAAAAGTCATGGCTGCCGTAAGAATTAACCTAACCCGGGCCGGCACAGCCTGAAGACTGAACAAGGGGATAGCCGCAAACATCGCGCCGATACGGATCATGGGCAAAAAGAATGAAGCTGCCTGACCCAGAATTTGCGCTTCGGTAAAATTCACGGCCTATCCAATCAATTGCGGAATATCTTTTACCAGGCCCTGAAAATAATCGAGAAACAATTGCAGCATCCATGGCCCGACAATCAGCAGCACAAGCCCAATGACAATTAATTTGGGGACAAAGGTCAGTGTTGATTCGTTAATCTGAGTCGCCGCCTGGAACATAGCAATAATTAAGCCAACAACTAAAGACGGCAGTAAAATGGGAGCGGTCAGTTTCATCCCTACGATCATGGCGTCCTGACTGATGCTGTAAATGGTGTCTGGCGTCATAATTTTGACTCTTATTTTCAGTTGACGTAAAAACTTGCCGCCAACATTTCCATAATTAAGGACCAACCGTCCGCCAGGACAAACAACATAATTTTGAACGGCAACGAAACGATCATGGGAGAGAGCATCATCATGCCCATCGTCATCAGCACACTGGCCACGACAAGATCGATGATCAGAAACGGCAGGAAAATTAAAAACCCAATCTGAAACGCCGTTTTCAACTCGCTTGTCACATAAGCGGAAAGCAGTAGGGAAAAGGGAACATCCTCGACGGAATTCAAATCGGCATGACCGGAGATTCTGATAAACATTTCCAGATCGGACTCGCGGGTTTGCTTCAGCATAAATTGCCGGAACGGCTCCGAGGCCTTGGCGACCGCCGTGGCGACGTCTATTTTTTCTTCGAGATAAGGCTGCACGGCCTCCGTGTTGACTTTCTCAAGCACCGGCATCATGATGAAAATCGTTAAAAACAGAGATAGGCCCAACAACACTTGATTGCTCGGCGCCTGTCCAGTGCCCAATGCCTGCCGTAGCAAACTCAATACAATCACTATCCGGGTAAATGCCGTCATCGTGAGCAACAATGCCGGCAACACAGTCAGCATTGTCATTAACGCCAGAATCTGGATCGTTACACTATAGGTCTGGCCGCCCTGTTTGCTGGTAGTTACGGTGACGGCGTCAATTCCGGCGGCGTAGACCGGCATTCCAGTCCACAGGAATCCCCCGGCAATCAGCAGGATAGGAAATAAATGACGGTTACGCATCGGGGCGCGATTTCATCGCTTGCATGAGCTTTTGCGCAAAAACGCCTTTCCCGGTATTGTGCGGCATGTCTTCTCTAACCAGACAATCCTCTCCTTCCAGAACTTCCAGGGTTTGAATCCGGCCCGGCGTTACGCCCAGAACCAGTTGTTTCTTACCCACCTGCAATAAAATGACTTTTTCCCGCATGCCAAGGGAGAGTCCATCGACCACCCGCATTCTGCCTGCGCCGGAAGCGCTATATCCGCTGAACTTGCGAAGTAACCAAATGCAAAGAAAAAAAGCCCCCAACACGATTAGCAAACCCAGGCTCCACTGGGCAATGTCTGCGGAAGCCACGGTACGGACTCTCGGGTTTGACGCATCCGCCGGCAACGCAAAACCCACGGACCACTGTAAAAATAAAAACCAACATCCGAAGAATTTTATAAACATCAGGCGAGTCTTTTGACGCGTTCCGACAAACTGATGATATCAGTCAGGCGAATACCGAATTTGTCATTGACCACAACCACCTCGCCATGGGCAACCAATGTGCCGTTAACCAGAATATCGAGAGGCTCGCCCGCCAGCCGATCCAGTTCGACAATCGATCCCTGATTCAGCTTCAAAAGGTTTCTAATACTGATCTGCGTCCGGCCGAATTCCATGGAAAGAGTAACGGGGACATCCAGAATAACGTCAAGATTCAACTCTTCCGATGCGGCGCTTAACGGCTTCTCCCGGTCATTTTGAAGGCTTCCCGCTTCTTCGAATTCATTAACCTTAACATTACCCGCTTCGAGGGAGTCTTTGCTCATTTTTTTGCACAACCATTCACATTATTATCGTTACCTGAATCGCTTATACGGACTCAGCTCTCACTATCTTATCAATAATTTGCACGGCATAATAACCCTCCGAGGTACAAGGTTTGCACGTAAAGACAGGCACGCCTTCGGCTTTTAAAGATAAGGTTTTCGGCATATCGATAGGAATGATATCGCCTTTTTTCAGACGCAAAATATCATTGATCGATAGATTTTTTTCGACCAGCAGACTGTTCACGTTCAATTTAGCTTCCATGACTTCATTCCGTAACGCCGTCCGCCATTGCACATCGGACTCGGCCCGGTCATCACCAATAGAATCCAATAATCCTTTGATCGGCTCGATCATCGCATAGGGTATCAGGATATTGATATCGCCGCCGCCCCCCTCCAATGCAATATTGACGGTGGTGATCATCACATAATCATCCACACCGATAATGGCCGCATAATTCGGATTGATTTCGGAACTCAGATACTCGAAATTGATCGCCAGCACCGGTTCCCAAGCGTCTTTCAAATCTTTAAAGACCATATCCAGTATTTTCCGGATCACCCTCATTTCAGTCCGGGTAAACTCGCGGCCTTGGGAATTATGATCATACTGTCCATTGCCGCCGAAGAAATTATCCACCACGGTAAACACAAAATAGGGATCCATCACGATCAACGCCCGGCCTCGAAGCGGTGAAATCCTGAGAATATTCAAGTTGGTCGGCGAGCGCAGCCGGTCCATAAAATCGGAAAACTTCTGAAACTGAATACCCGAGACGAAAATTTCCGGCGATCGATGCAGCAGCTTGAACAGCGAGGTACGAAAAGAGTTGGAGAATCGATCGTTAATCATCTCCAGGGTTCGTATATGCCGCCGCTGGACAACTCTTTCCTGACTGCTAAAGTCATAGGCCTTGACGCTGTCTGGATAGTGAAACTCCTCGGTTACGCTTTCTGTTTCGGATTCAAAATCACCGTCATCAACACTGTTGAGCAACGCCTCAATTTCTTCCTGTGAAAGTAAATCCGATGTACTCATAAATTATTGCATGACGAATGAAGTAAAAAACAATTCTTTAACCTGGGCCTTTCCCGCCATTTTTTTTAAAATCGAAGTCACTTCGTTCAACATGGCGACGCGCAGTTTCTCCTTAGCCTCGCGCGTAATCAAATTCTCGGCTTGCTGAGCGCTGATCAGCATCAATAGATTATTGCGTATCATCGGCTCATGCTTTTTCAATGCCTCCAGGGTTTCTTCGCCGGCGACCAGAAAAGCAAGCGCTATCTGCGCCATCTGAATTGACGAGCCTTTAGGAAAATTCACCGTCAGAGGCTTAGCCATCTCGTAATAAAGTTTTTCAGCCCCTTCTTCCTCCTCTTCATTTTGCGCTGTTTTTTCCGCATTGGTCGAGTGATGCAAATAGTAAAAAACACCGCTGCCAACACCACCAACCAATAAAACCACGCCTAAAATAATGATTAGCAGCTTAATGGAAGATTTTTTGCCGTTGTCGGCGTTTTGATCAGGTTCTGCCATAATCGAAATCAGAGCTTCGTTTAGTTTAAAAAATCGATGCTTTATATTATAGACACTGGCAAGGGAAAGAGATAGGAACAGCTCAGAAAGACGTTCTCCCCGTTGCTTGAAAGAAAAACAATAGTTGAAGAAGTGATATACCATTTTTGATATAATTGAACCATAAAAGGCAAACAGATCATTGCAAAACTAAAGGAAGAAGGATGGAAACTTTCCCGGATAGAGGGAAGCCATCACATCATGGAAAAGGAAGGAATGCCAAGAGGCGTTCCAGTACCTGTTCATGGTTCCAAAGATATCGGAACCGGATTGATCAGAGCCATTGAAAGACAAACCGGAGTCAAGCTGAAATGAAGACAATGTACCCTTACACCATCGAAAAAGACGAAGAAGGCATTTATTTCGTACAGTTCATCGACATTGAAGAAGCGTTCACGCAAGGTGAAACGCTAGAGGAAGCCATCTATAACGCCGATGAAGTACTAAGCGCCATGCTGGCCTATAGGATGGATAAAAACCAGGAAATACCGGAACCGTCAAAATGCTCCAAAGGTGCTCATATCGGTACGCCTAATCCGGAAGTACAAGCGGCTTTATTGTTAAGGAAAGCGAGGGGATCAAAACCGTTATCGGAACTGGCAAATGCAATGAAAACCTCATGGCCGGCCGCGCAAAGACTGGAAGACCCTCACCACTGGCCGAACCTGAAACAATTGGATAAAGCAGCCAGAGCATTAGGCAAAAAACTGGTGCTTTCACTGGAATAAAGGAATTTCGAAGGCCGGATAAGCGCAGCGCATCCGGCCTGAAAAAACTAGAGAGAATAAGCCCTTACGACTTTCTTTCCTTGCCCCATCTGCCGTAAAGCCTGTCCCATCTCCTCCTTTTCGGCCAACCCTAACCTTTCGATGTCCCGATCCATCTCCAGAATAAGCCGAATCCCTTCGGCAATCGGAGAGGCCAGCTCGGGCTGGACGGGGATGTGAAAAAAAGCGGAGATCAATTCGCGCCTTACCGCTTCCAGGTCGATCACTTCATCCCAAAGAGAAGCCTGGGCTTTTTCCCGCATTGTCCGGGTCAGCTCAACCAGTTGCTGAAGATCGGTTATCCTGTCGTTCATTTTAGAACCGATCCTAAACCTTCAAGATACCCGGAATCGCGTCCCATCCTGCTTTAATTTCGAGAATCAAATCGGCAACCTCATCGAGAATCGCCTCATCGCTTTGAATATTGGCCATTACCAGCCGCCGAGACATATAGTCATACAGATTACTCAAGCTTTCCGTCAGCTCTCCGCCCACTTCAGTATTCAAGGAAGACTGTAAGCCGCCGACAATCGTAATGGCTTTGCCGATATTCTCACCCTTTTGAGCGATTTCTCTGCGCAGAATATTCCCCTTTGCCAGCGCGATTCTCTCGAGCGCGCCTTCCATCAACATTTGGATAAGACGGTGCGGAGTGGCGTCCATGACCGAGGACTGGACATGCACTTCTTTATATTGGCTCATTGCTAAGCTAATATTCATTTTGATTATCCTCTATTTGTTGTTGTGTTTTAAAATCAGAACCATTTGATAGTTATATCGGCAGTTACCTCAAAAACTTTAGAGCATGAAAACAAGAGTTTAAAGTTTTTAAGATATTCTGATTTTCTAAAAACAAGGTTATTTCTTCTAATTATTCGAGCTCACCACGCCGGGTAAACTCTTCAATTGTTGCGTCAAAAAAGTCCCCGTACTTTGCAATTGTCCCACCAGGGCGTCCATTGCCGTAAACTGCTTGCGGTAACGGGATTCCAGCGCGGACAACCTGGCGCTGAGCGCCTTCCGCTGATCGGCAATATTGGCAATACTCTTGTTGACCCCGTTAAGGCGCGACGACAAGGGTCCGTCGAAAGCCAGATAATCTTTTAATGTATTATCAAATTTCTTGGCCAGCCCGTTTTCGGAAGAAAATAAGTTGGCGATGGCATCGAAATTCGTCGTCATCGCTTTATCCAGCTTGGCGGAATCCAATTGCAATATCCCGGTTTTATCGCTGGTAATGCCGATATCGGCTAAAGCCGAAAGACTGCCCCCGCCTTGCACAGTACTTGACAGCACCTGCCGGAGTTGATTTTGCACGCTGCGCAGCGTGGCGTCGCCCAATAACGGCCCGCCGGTTTTAGTGGCCGCATTATAACTGGACAAATTGCTCATGGTTTTGACCAGCGAGTTGTACGACTTGATGAATTCGTTGAGCTTCGCCGTCACGGAACTTTTATCCATCGCAATGTTTACCGTGCCGGTAACGGCAGGATCCGCCTTCACCAGGGAAACGGTAACCCCGGTAATCGCATCGGAAAAGCTATTGCTGTCACGGGTAACCTGTTGCCCGTCGATATGAATGATCGCATCCTGGGCGGACTGGATAGAGGTCAGACTGGCGGTCGCCAGCCGCGTTAAATCCTTGCCGTCCGAGGCATTGGCATCCGTCGCGGCAACGCTAATGGTATTGGCGGCGCCTACCTTTTCCGAAGTCAGCACCAATTGAGAACCGCTGTCGACTTTGATAATCGTCGCTTTAATCCCCGGATTGTCTTCTGCCTGATTGATGGCGTCCCGAATACCGGCCAAGGTCGTTTCGGCGCCGGCGGCGATGTTGAAGCTGGAGGAACCCAAGCCGATCGTCAGACTGCCTTCGCCCACGACTTCGGTATCGGCCGTAAAATCGCCGGACCTGACTTTGGCGGCCAGCGCCAATTGATCGACGATGATCGAAAAATTGCCGGCTACGGCGGAGCCGTTAGCCGAAACGGTAAATAAATCGGGATGGCTGGAAGTGGCGGTACGGACCTTAAATGCGGACGCATCCTTTAACGCCTGCACGCTGGTTTGAAACGACGACAAGGCGCCTTTCAGCGAACCGAACGCCGAAAGATCCGCTTGTAAAACGGCTTCCTGGGTATTCAGACGAGTTACGGTAGGCTGCCCTTCGGCGGATACCAGTTTCGACACCAAGCCTTCAATATCTAGGCCTGAACCCACGCCTGCGGAAGTAATTGCGGCCATTTTTGTCACCCGTTATGATAAAAACCATGATCAACACGCGCCCACAAAATCCGTTATCGATAGCGAAAACGGCCATTACCGGCGCGCACTCTTAGCCGAACAGTATTCAGGCCGTTGATCTGAATATAGTCAATTTTCCATTATCTTTTTGCTCCATCAAACTGCGAGCCAGCTTCAGCGCATCCTCGGAGGGAATCTGACGGATAACTTTTTGGCTTGTCGTATCGATGACTTTAACCACCATTTCGCCGCTTTTCTCATCGACACTGAATTGCAAATCCCGCTGCAGGTTTTGCACAAAATCATTCAGCTTATCCACCGCCTGATCCAGGTCCTTTTGATTTTTTTCCTGATTTTTTTCGGCAGCAGAAACAGCGATAGGCACTACACGTGCCTCTGTCTTTGTGCTTGATTCGCCCTGCACCGCCGGATCGACCGGCACTTTCGCCTGAACCGCCTGCTCAGGCGTTACCGCCGGCGCGAGCGGCCACTGTGGAGCAATGTGCGTGCTAATGTCCATTTTAACCTCCTCATTAAATTCCTTTTCCGATGATCGTGAAAAACGGATGCCCGGCGTCGCCGCCGGGCGCTTGTAGTGCTAGCTCTATTATCTCAAAAGACTCAAAACCCCTTGCGGAAGCTGGTTAGCTTGAGACAACATCGCCGTGCCGGCTTGTTGCAGGATTTGCGCACGGGTCAGGTTCGCGGTTTCCTTGGCGAAGTCGGCGTCGGTGATCCGGCTCTTGGATGCGGCCAGGTTCTCGGTCCGCGTTTGCAGACTGTCCACCACCGTGGCGAAACGGTTTTGATAAGCACCGAGCGAAGCACGCGAGGTGTTAATGGTCTGCAAGGCGCCGTCGATGGCGTCCAAGGCTTTAGAGGCATTGGCGGCGGTCAGCACATTGACGGATGCAATGCTGTTGACGGATGAGGTAGTGGTGGCAGCGGTGGTCCCAGTAGTAAAGCCCGCGTTGGCTGCTCCTGCGCCACCCAGGACAATGCCATCAGCACTGGTGCTGGAAAGCGTAATGGTACCATGATTGGAAACTTGGCCGGCCCCAGCGGCAGTCGTGTTGCTAACAGTAGCCGTAACATCGCCGTTGGTTTTACCAGCGAATCCGCCTCCAGTAGTACCGGCAGGTGCGAGTGCGCCGGTTGTATCGGAGAATGTGATTTGGAGGTCCACTGCAGTACCATCAGATTTAGTCAGGCTGACGCCAGCAGTTAAATTTGCACCCGTAACAGCAGTGCCGAGGCTTGATCCATCACTGGTAAGAGTGGCTTGATAACCTGTATTGCTAGTAAGGAATGTGTTGAGCGCTGTGGCAAGAGTTGCTGCCGTAACGCCGCCTGCACCGACGGCAGTAGAAGCTAACACAGTTGTACCATCGACTGTTATTCCAACCTTGTCAGTGGCATCAGTCGAAGTCAGTGTGCTAAAAGCGCCAAGCGAAACAGTTGTTCCTGCAACACTTACATTACCGGTGGCCAAGCCAGTTTGCGTTAACAAAGTAGCTTTATTAGCTGCAGAAGTGCTTATGTTGATATCGCGACCGTCGGCAGCAGTCAGCGTCAAAGCACCGGTTGTCGTATTAGCCGAAGCTGTGACACCGGTTTGAGTAGAGACCTGATTGATCGCAGCCGCCACGTTGGCGCCCTGGCCGGCTGCCGTTCCTCCCGCTGCAACTGCGCCGATATTAATGCCGTTAATGCTGAAAGTATCGGCCGCAATGGCTGTGAATGCCGTAGCCGCAGAACCTGAGACTGTATTTGGGTTGGCGGTCGCGGTCACACCTGATTGGGCGGAAACCGCATTAATTGCCTCGGCAATCGAATAAGCACTAGAGGTAGTTTGTCCAGGCAGTGCACCGATTTTTGAGGCGCCGACCTGCTGGCCGTTCAGAGTCAGATCGCCGGCGGCAAGGGCGGCAGTTGTTGCCGTTCCGGTATTGGTGGCCGAGAAAGTCGAACCCGCACTGCCCAAATCCGAAGTTCTGGCGCTGGAGATTGATGAAATCTGGATCACGTCGCTGGACGTATTATTGGCGCCGATCTGGAAGTTTTTCGCGGTAAACGAACCATCCAGCAGTTTGGTGCCGTTGAATGAAGAGTTTTGCGCTACCCGGTCGATTTCCGCGGACAGCGCCTGCACTTCGCCGTCGATTGCCTTACGGTCGGAATCGGAGTTGGTGGCGTTGGCGGCCTGCACCGCCAATTCGCGCATCCGTTGCAAGTTGCTGGCGATGGTGACCAAATCGCCTTCGGCGCTTTGCGCTAAAGAGATACCGTCATTGGCGTTCCGGGCGGCTTGATCGTTACCGCGGATCTGCGTGGTGAAACGCTCGCTGATCGCCAGACCGGCCGCGTCGTCCTTGGCGCTGTTGATACGCAAACCGGAAGACAAACGTTGCAATGAAGTGGCCAGCGAAGCCTGAGACGAGTTCAGGTTTCTTTGCGCATTTAATGAAGAAATGTTGGAATTGATGACTTGTGCCATGAAAGCTCTCCGGTTAATGGATCGAGGCCAAACGGCTTGGCCGGTTCAAAAGTATCGAGGCTTTTTCATATTGCTCATTGCCCCGCCTTTGTCCTAGTTATCGACTGCCGTTTTTGAAACTTTAATATTTTTTTAACACACCCTTCATTTTGTGAACTACTTCACATAAAAACAGCTTTTTCGGGCCGCGCCAAAATGGCCTATACTAAATTCCTATTATATTCAGCTTAACGGGAGCCTATTGTGCGTTTATTGGTTTTGTTGCTCAGCTTTTTATTCCTGCCTTCCTGGGCAGACGCGAATGAATCCGGATCGGGTGAAGGAGGAATGGAATACCTGGAAATCACGCCCAAGATCACCGTCAATTTGGCGGAACCCCGTCATTATCTGTTGGTCAACGTGCAACTCTTAACCGATGGCGCGGAGGCAATTGAAAAAATCAAAAAGCATATGCCCGCGGTCAAGCATGAGTTGATCATGCTGTTCAGCGGCAGACCGTCCGACTCCATCCAAACGATGGAGCAGCGCGAGGCGCTACGCAAAGAAACCGTTGCTGTAATGCAGAAGACATTGGATAAATACGAGAAAAACAGCGGTTTTCGGGATGCTTTTTTTAGCGAGTTTTTGATTAGCTATTAATTCGTTCGGCGAATCCGCCCTACGGCCGCTTGCCGCTAAGCAAATAAGCAAAGGCGATCACTTCGGCGACGGCGACATAAAGCTCGCGCGGAATTTCCCGGTCCAAGGGCACATTTGCCAATACTTGGACCAGCCCCGCATCCTGGCGCAAGGGAATGGAGTGTTCCTCGGCCAGTTGGATAATCTGTTCCGCCAGCAGGCCTTTGCCCTTGGCAGTGACTTTAGGAGCGCCCTTTCCATCGTAGTTCAACGCAACCGCAATGTTGGATTTTTTACCTTTTCCGGTCATACGCGAAAGTCCAGTAACGGCTGGGCATCGGCTTCTGCCGAAGAAGAGGAAGGAGATCGATCCAACACGGTCACCGCCCCGATCGCCAGCCCCGCCTGTTCCAGCCTTGCACGCAAGGTTTCAGCCGCATGCCTCATGCTATTGCTGGTCCCTTCCTGATCGCTCCATAAAAAAGCATCGATTTGCGTTCCGTTCCATATAATACGGGCATTGAAGGTGCCCAAGCCAGGGGGTTGCAATTCTATTGTCGCGGTCCAGGATGAGTTGATGCGATCCTCAAACGCGGAAGCGCCTTCCGAAGTAATTTGCAGTTTTGCAGTGTCCTGGTAATTTCCTTCGACAAACGGGATATTCAATTGCAGCGAAATGGCCCCATTGTCTCGTGATTGCGAGGCCAGTTGATCGACGGTAATTTTGGCCAAGACGCCCTCCGCTTTTTGGGCAAGCTTTTCCAGATTGAGCATGTCCTGTTCACTGAAATGGGCTTGGGCATTTCCGGTTAAAGAATGCGATGCGGTTTGAGTTGCTTTAGCCAAAGCGCTTTCCGCTTTTTGGGCAAATTTTTCCGGATCGGGCATGTCCTGTTCATTAAGATTGTCTTGGACTTTATCGGCTAATGCCTGCGATGCGGTCTGATTTGCCGGCTGGCTCGTTTCCTGCAGCAGATTTTTCGACGTGGCGGTCAGCCTTTCAATATCCGATTTCTGAGGTTCAGGTTGCGAAACGGGTGGATTGACGATAATTTTCGTCAAAGCGCCTTCCGGCTTTTGCGCTTGATTTTCCAGGTCGAGCATATCCTGTCCGCTGACCTCGTTTTGGATTTTATTGGCTGACGGCAGCGATGCATTCCTGGCAGCCGGAAGTTGCAGCATACCCACGCCTTTATCCAGGGATTGCACGGGTAATCGATCGCCAGTCATTTTAGCCGAAGCATTTTCTGATTTTTGCGTAATCTTTTCCGGATGGAGCATGCCCTGCTCACTCGAATCATTTCGAACCCGTGTTGCGGATTGGGGAGTTGCAGTCTGAGCTACCGGCTTTCCGGTCTCCCATTTCTGAAGAACGGACAGCAGATTCAATAAACGCGCCTTCAAATCACTTTCGGGAAGCGCCGCCCCATCAGTCAACACCGCCGCCAGCGAAGCTTCAAGAAACAGCCCCGAGTTCTGTATGGCCTTTTGCAAACCTTCAGGCGTCATCAACTTTTCTGCCTGCGGCAGTATCGCGACGAGCCGTTCTACTGCCACACGTACGGAATCGGGCAAACTCGGAGAAGCGGATGCCGGCAACCGGCCCAGCATCGCGGTAAGCTCCTTGATATCGACCTGTTTAGGCAACAGCTCAAGCAGGGCCTTGGGGACGGCTTCCGGGGGCGATGTTTCGGCAGGAATAATGCGTAATTCGGGCAATGCTCCAAGCCGGGTAACCTGAACTTGCAGCCGTTGGCCAACGGATAATTCCGTCTGGCTCATGCCGGTCAGCGATTCGCCCTCCGGCAACGGCTGAAGTTGAAAGCGGTTATCGCCCAAACGCGCCTGGACGATGACCTCGATAATCGCCCCCAATTTAAGGGAGACCACCTGTTGAGCCTGCGTTGCGGCCGCTGCGTTATTGGCAAAATGCGCCGGACTACGAATTTCCATTATTCAAGCCTTGAGAACAGGAGGTTACATTCGGGCAACACGAGGGGCGCCTTCCGGCTAAATGCTTACGATACTGCCGATGAGTCTAGTTCGATCTCGACATTTATCCAGAAATCAGGAGGATTTATCGCGATCATGC
Organism: Methylomicrobium sp.; assembly: GCA_051061095.1. Classification (GTDB taxonomy): domain Bacteria; phylum Pseudomonadota; class Gammaproteobacteria; order Methylococcales; family Methylomonadaceae; genus Methylomicrobium. The sequence goes on from JBPFEE010000042.1 coordinate 148,883, forward strand.
CGTACCGTTTTTTCATGATGATTGGGATCATGCCGATTTTGCCCCTTGGTATTTTCACATGCCGCGAGAAAACCCATAATAAAAAGTATCAGAATGGATGATTTCATCATACCCTCCTCAATCGATTGGCGGTGAAGTTATAAAATAGCAAATTCCTGCATGGACCGCCAAGCAGTAGCGCGGAAACTTAAAGCGAAGTCCGAATCGAATCAATATCTTCATGGCGGCGGTTAAATCCATATTCTTTATACACCAGTTCGCCATTCCGGCATACCCAAAGGGCACAAGGCAATGCCATTAAGTTAAGGAGGGCTTGTCATTCCGGCCTGGATTGCCGGACGACTACATGGGCAGAGATTTGCTCCTCGACAACCGCTCCTTGCGTTGTCCTAGCTCCTGCCTCCATGCAGTCGTGCAATCTCTACATTCACCACATCCATGTGGTTTATGCAGGAGGTACGACCATAAGGAGGTGGGAGGTAGATCGCGTCGGGAACAAGCGATCGAGAGCAACGCAGGAGCAGTTGCCGAGGCTACAGGGAGGCTCTGAGCTTACCTTCCATGGCACTGGATGGCGAATATTTTCTCGTGCCAATTCCAAAAGACATGAGAAAATGAATCCCACCCCCTCAAAACAACGGCTTCGGATGTCCATCTCGAAATCGACCCAACCCGCCTCCTCTCGACGCCTTTCTTCTCTCAAGGATTTGTGGCCTTTCATGCGCCCCTATCGGGGAAGAATCGCCCTGGCTTTTGTGCTGCTGTGCCTTGGCTCGGCCACCATACTGCTGGTGCCGTTGGCGTTTCGCGACTTGATCGATTTGGGGTTCGGGCAACGGCAACACGCCGGCGCGGGGCTGCTGGGTTCGCTGAGTCTGAACGGCCGCTTTGCGGCTCTGGCCGGATTGGCGGGCCTGTGGGCGCTGGCCGTTTCGGCGCGCTATTACATCGTGACCTGGATCGGCGAGCGGGTCACGGCCGATTTGCGCACGGCGGTGTATGCGCGGGTACTGACACAGTCCCCGCAATTTTTCGAGACTTTGCAGACCGGCGAAGTGCTGTCGCGCCTGACCGGCGACACCACCCTGATCCAGACCGTGGTCGGCAGTTCCGTGTCGATGGGCTTGCGCAGCCTGTTCCAGTTTATCGGCGGCATGATCATGCTGGCGGTGACCAGTCTGCATCTGTTCTCCCTGAACCTGGGCCTGATGGCTTTATTGACGCTGCCCATCTTTGCCATCGGTCGCCGGGTGAAAAAGCTTTCCCGCGAATCGCAGGACAAAATAGCGGATGCCTCGGCGCTGGCCGGCGAGATTCTCAACGCGGTGCCGACAGTCCAGGCCTATACGCAGGAACAGAGGGAAACCCGACGCTTCGCCGAGCGCGCGGAAACGAGTTTCAAGACCGCCATCCGGCGTACCCGGGTACGCGCGGCGCTGACGGCGCTGATCATCATGGCCGTGATGGGATCGATCATTTTCGTGCTGTGGGTCGGCGCGAACCTGGTGCACACGGGCAGCATGACGGGCGGGCAACTGGCGTCTTTCGTGCTGTATGCGGTCCTGGTGGCGGGCGGGGTCGGCACCCTGGCGGAAGTCTGGGGCGATGTCATGCGCGCGGCCGGGGCGGCCGAGCGCTTGTTGGAACTGCTGCATGCCAATTCCGCCATTAGGGAGGCCAACGCGCCGCAACCGCTGCCGCGCCCCGAAAAAGCCGAGATTCGCTTCGAGCATGTCACCTTCCGTTATCCCTCGCGTTCGCAGACGGCCGCTCTCGATGACGTCACGCTCGCGATTGCGCCGGGCAAAAGCATCGCCTTCGTCGGTCCGTCCGGGGCGGGCAAGTCAACCCTGTTCCAGCTGTTATTGCGTTTCTATGAAGTCTCGGATGGCGCCATCCGTTTCAACGGACAGGATATTCGTGAACTTTCCTTGCGAGAATTGCGTAACAGGATTGCGATCGTACCGCAGGACCCCGTAATCTTCTCGGCCAATGCGCTGGAAAATATCCGCTACGGTCGCCCCGATGCGAGCGATGAGGATGTGATCGCCGCCGCCCAATCGGCGCAAGTGGAAGAATTCATCGACCGCCTGCCGGAAGGCTATCAAACATTTCTTGGCGAACGCGGCACCCGCCTGTCCGGCGGCCAGCGCCAACGCATCGCCATCGCGCGGGCGATATTGAAAAATGCGCCGCTCCTGCTGCTCGACGAAGCCACCAGCGCCCTGGACGCGGAATCCGAAATCCTGGTCCAGGAAGGCTTGAACATGGCCATGCAGGGACGCACCACCCTGATCATCGCGCACCGGCTGGCCACGGTGAAGAAGGTCGACCGCATCATCGTCCTGAGCCAGGGACGCATCGTCGAAACCGGCGCACCGGAGGATTTACGCAAACAGAGCGGGCTTTATGCCAGGCTTGCCCGCATGCAGTTCGACATTCAATAAGGCAAAACCTATAAAATCATTATTTGACAATGTCGAATAGCGAGATGAGAATCTAACAAAAGGCTAAGTGATGGAAAAAACTATGCTTGATGATAAAGAACTAAATCGTCTGCAATTGACTACACTTCAGTACTATCTGCATGAAATCAACCCAGCCAATGGCCTCGTCCGCGACAAGACTGATAAAACCGCACCGGCTAGTATCGCAGCGGTCGGGCTAGCTTTGGCATCACTTCCGGTATTAGTTGAGCGCGGGGTCATCTCACGGGAGTTTGCTCCCGCGATCGCCCTAAGGAGGCTGCGCTTTTTTCGCGATGCGCCGCACGGGCCAGGGCCTGATGCCACCGGATACAAGGGCTTTTATTACCATTTTCTCGACATGAAAAGCGGTCGGCGGGTATGGAACTGCGAATTGTCCACGATTGACTCAGCCTTCCTCTTTGCCGGCATGTTGACATGCGCCGCTTATTTTGACCAAGAGAACGAAGAAGAGCATGAGCTACGGCGGCTAGTCGATGAACTATTTGGGAAAGCTGATTGGCAGTGGGCGTTAAATGGCGGTTCAGCAATCTCTCATGGCTGGCGGCCGGAAAGTGGCTTCATTCCGCATCACTGGAAAGGTTACGATGAGGCCCTGCTTCTGTATATTCTTGGACTCGGCTCAAAGACGTTTCCACTTCCTGCAGAGAGTTATGCCGCATACTGCTCAACTTATCAGTGGAGGAAGATCTATGGACGTGAAATTCTTCATTCCGGGCCGCTTTTCACACATCAGCTCTCTCAACTATGGATAGATTTGCGCGGAATTCGCGACAAGTTTATGCGCGACCATAACACGGACTATTTTCAGAATAGCCGGCAAGCAACATACCTGCATCAGGAGTACGCAATTCAAAATCCACATGGATTTGTCGGCTATGGGAAGCATTGCTGGGGATTCACTGCTTGCGATGGTCCGGGTTGGATGACGAGGAAGATAAACGGCATGGAGAGACAGTTCTATGATTATATTGCGCGCGGAGCGCCCGACGGGCCGGATGATGGTACCGTCGCGCCATGGGTCGTTCTTGCTTCACTTCCCTTTGCCCCGGAAATCGTTATTCCTACCATTAATCATATGGCGCAGCTTAATATCGGCGTAGATAGTCGCTACGGGTACAAGCCTTCGTTCAACCAGACCTATGAAGTAGCGGATAGCCCCACAGGATGGTGGGTTACCCCTTATCATTTTGGTGTAGACCAAGGCCCTGTAATTTTAATGATCGAAAATTACAGAACCGGTTTAATTTGGGATATCATGCGCCGCTCCCCTTACATTGTATCTGGCTTAAAGCGAGCTGGGTTTAAGGGTGGCTGGTTGGAGGGCCTGACGTAATACCTATTATATTGGTAGGCTATGGCACGGCCGCCATGGTTGGTTGTAACAGCTGGGTATCCATCTCAAAATCCATTTTGATGCGCTGTGCAGCCAATTTGGCTTCTTTTGGGTTTTTGAAGGGGCCGGCGATTACTTGATAAGAGCCGTTTTTTTCAACTTTTCGCGCCGGGATTGGTGGACCTTGATGATTAAGCATCGCCGCCAGTTGTTGCGCCATCGCCGCGTTGTGGAAGTCGGCGACTAAAATCGCCCAGTCGCTGTCTGTCAATTCTGTAACTACCGGCTAGCCGTAGAAATGGCCGGGATGCTGCAATTCCGGCGATTGCGCGACGAGTTCCGGCAAATCCGTGCTGGTCGCCAGGATCGGGGTGGGGATGCCGTCGGCGCGTTGCAGGATGCTGTCGACTTTTTCCCAATCCACTGAGCCTCCTTTCTTGTCGGCGGCCTGGCGCAGTTGTTTCAGCAGCGATTTTTGTTGCCGTTTTTTCTGGCCCGCCCATTTTTGCAGCGGCTCATGGGCTTCCAGATACAGCATGTTTCCGTCCCATGCCGCCAGATAAGGCTGGTGTACGATCCGTACCGGCACCCCGACCGAGGTTTTTTTGAACAGCGCCTTGATATCTTCGGGGTAAAGCCGCACACAACCGTGGCTGACCTGCATACCGACGCCGTAAGGCTTGTTGGTACCGTGGATCAGGTAGCGGTCAAAACCTAGCGATAGCGCGTACTTGCCGAGCGGGTTGTCAGGGCCTGAGGGCACCACGGCGGGCAAGGGGTCGCCTTTTGCGGCGTGTTCGCGCCGGATGGATTCGGGGGGCGCCCATGCCGGGTTGGCTTTTTTTGCGACGATAGTGGTTTGTCCTAACGGGGTATTCCAGCCTTCACGGCCAATGCCGAGCGGATAGGTATACAAGGTGCCCGACTGTTTCGGGGGATAATAAAACAGGCGCATGTTCGCCAAATTGAGCACGATGCCTTTGCGAGGCGCATCGGGCAGGATGAACTGCAACGGCAGCACGCGTGCGCCCGCTTTAGATTCCCAGGGGCGGATACCGGGGTTGGCGAGGGTGATGTCAGTGTATCCTAAACCGAAATGCCGGGCTATATCGGACAAGGTGTCGCCGTCCTGCGCACTGATAACCGCAAGACTGCCAACGATGTTGCGGTTTTTGGGGATGGTGAATTTGCGGCTGGCGATGTCGGCAAGTTTCGGCTGTTGCTCGCTTACCTCATCCGGGGGGAAGGTTACTGTTGGCGGCGGAAACTCTAAAAAGTGCGTATAAGAATAAAGTCGGCAACCGCTGAGCAAACTGACTGCCAACAGCACGAAAATCGAGACTATTCCCGAATGCGGCGGGCGGGCCGAAATTTCTTTCAATGACTTCATTGGCATAAGCGGTAATGGCGGTTATGGGACGCGAGGGACATTAAAACCAGCCGTCTATAGATATAAGCGACCGAAGTAAAGTTCGAGCAGGCACGAAAATGGCAAACCGCATTCACTTGTAAAACTCTGCGCTTGATCTGAGTGGTTTACAATAAAGCGGTGAGGGTTTGAAAAAATTTAATCTGCTCCGCTTTAGACAGTTGACAAATATATCAATGTTTTTCAGGACTTGATGCGGAATCCGAAATCCTGGTGCAGGAAGGCTTGAACACGGCCATGCAGGGGCGCACCACCCTTATCATTGCGCACCGCTTGGCCACGGTGAAGAAGGTCAGCCGTATCATCGTCCTGAACCAGGGACGCATCGTCGAAACCGGGGCACCGGAGGATTTACGCAAGCAGAGCGGGCTTTATGCCAGGCTTGCCAGCCTGCAATTCGACATTCAATAAGGCAAAACGCGTGAAGGAAAAAGGTAGACCTTTCATTTTTTTTCGACCGTGATCTCGACGCGCCGGTTCTGTTGTCGACCCTGCGGGTTGTCGCTACCGTCGGGGTGGGTGTTCGGCGTAATGGGCTTCATCTCACCGAAGCCACTGGTAGTGATTATGGATTCGGCAATACCTTTCTTTCTAACCAGCCAGTCTTTCACCGCTTGGGCGCGCCGTTTTGAAAGTTCGTGGTTTACGCTCCGTGAGCCTTTAGAATCGGTATGCCCTTCGATGAGCACCTTGCCCTCGGGGAACTGGGCGATCACTGTCCCAACTTTTTCGAGAGTCTGCTCCGCCTCGGACTTGATCTCGGCTTTACCGAAATCAAAAAGCACGTCGCCTTCGAGTTTCATAGTAACAGCTTTTTCGGTTTCCTTTAGCTGAAGTTCCTCGCGGGCCTTTTCCTCGATCTGCAGCCGCTTGCGTTGCAGATCCAGCTGCTTCTTCTCCAACTCAAGCTGCTGCCTATCGATCTCGAGCTGTTTCTTTTGCGTCTCAAGTGGAAGTTGGGTTTCCTGCGCAACTGCTGTAGATAAGCATGCCCACGCCAATAACGTTGTGCAGATTGATAGCCCGGTAAACGGGCGAAATTGTGATGGATTCATAATTTCTGATTCCTCGATATTCAAAGAATGGACGGGCTTCGTATACACGTTGTGGCATACAAAACCGGCATCTGCCGACCTCGCTGCCGTCCGTGTCCGCGACGAGAATGTGACGCTTAACGAGCTACTACTGGGCCTTGCCCTCTCGCCAGCTTATAATATCAGTGGACAAAAATTATCGTTGAAGGTTTATTTTCTAAGCTGGATAAGATACCAGCCCTGTCTGTAGGCGCATTAGCGACAGCGTAATGCGCCGTATGATCGAGGCCAACATGCGGCGTAATACGGGCTATCGCCTATTACGCCCTATGAATTACGCCTTATCGGGTTTAATACAAATCGCGCAGTTTGATCCATTTGCACCATTTTTACAGGTTCCTGTACCTTCACAATGGGCACAAGGGTAAAGATTAGCTTTAATTTGTTCTGTATTTGCCATTTTAAATTGTCTGCTGAATGCATTTAGGGTGACAGTACACCTGCCGTGTAGCTCACTCCTGTAGCCCATATTGTTTCAATGGTTGAGATGATTGCTAGCGTTTTCGATTTTTTCATAGGCTGATCCTCTACTTGGTTACTCGTTTGAACTGATAGATACTGCTTGATATTCAAATATCTTAATAACGAAAGAATTACGAGGGCTACGATGAAAACTATCACCAGTGGTATTGAACCACTCGCTGCCACCCCTATCAGCCTAAATGCACTCTATAAACCTCTCCTTTTTGACATAACGCTCGCCGGTTATGGCGTTGTTGGCTCCATTATCGATACCCGACCAAAGGACAAATAGCATTCAGTAGTTTCTTGCAGGCTGTCTCAATTGGCCCAAACACTGGAAACTGTTTTGCTCCCGTCACAATGTAGTTCAACTGTTTCGTGGAATACAGTTCGTTCAGCACCTCGAACGCATGAAGTTCGCCGTCATCCAGACTCACATGCACATTAAGGCCGAGTTCCTTTGCCTTCTTTAAACATTTCTTGAGGTCGTGACCATACTTTTTCGATCTCAGCTCGTGCAGTGGTACACCATGAAACGCGAGATAGGCTTTGAGGCATAGTTCCATGGAATGCCCAACGAGATACATGACCGGTATCGGTGCAATGAAGTCATAGCCTGGTTTCTGACCTACCTTGTCATCGGCTGCGAGCGCGCACTCGAAAAATTCTCTTGCATATCGCGCCAGACCGATCGGAGTGGTTCTTCTTGAATCGTCATGCATACGGGTCATGGATGGAGCCTAACAAGGAATTATACGGACTTGACTAACGTATATGCTTTTCCGCCTGATTGTCAAGAATCCAACTCGGTAAGGCGGAACCGGCCACGGGTTCCGCCGGATGTTAAATTTGGTATATCTTCTTATCTGGCGGAACGCCGGTCGGCTTCCGCCCTACACAAACAGATAATCCAGCACCAGCCCGACAAAAACCGCGAGCCCAAACCAGTTGTTGTTCAAAAACGCCTTGAAGCAGAGCGCCTTTTCGCGGTGAAAGATCAGTTTCTGCTGGTAAACGGCAAGTCCCGCCGCAGCCAGAAGTCCTGCGTAATAAAACAGGCCCAGTTCCTGCATGCGCCCGACGATGACCAGCAGGCCGAGCATCACGATCTGCAAGGCGCCCATGATATGGCGGTCGTAGTCGCCGAACAGGATCGCGGTCGATTTGACGCCGATTTTCAGGTCGTCGTCCTTGTCCACCATCGCGTACATCGTGTCATACACCAGCGCCCAGAGCAGCACGGCCAGATACAAAAGCCAGCCGACCAGGGGAATCGTGTTGGTTTGCGCAGCGAACGCCATCGGCACCGCCCAGCCGAAAGCCGCGCCCAGATAAGCCTGCGGCAGATGCGTGAAGCGCTTCATGAACGGATAGCTGGCGGCGAGAAAGGCGCCGATGAAGGACAGCCCTATCGTGAACGGATTCATCAGCAGGACCAGTCCGAACGAAACTAAGGTCAGCACGGCGAACACGGTCAACGCTTCCTTCGGCTTAACGCGGCCGGCGGCGATCGGGCGCTGCTTCGTGCGTTCGACATGGGGGTCGAAGTTGCGGTCGGCATAATCGTTGATCACGCAACCGGCGGCCCGCATCAGCACGACACCCAAAACGAATACCGTGAACACCAGCGCATCCGGTTTGCCCTGCCCTGCGATCCAGAGCGCCCACAGCGTCGGCCATAACAGGATCAACGTGCCGATGGGCCGGTCGAAACGGGCGAGCAGCCAGTATTGTCTGGCGCGATCGGCAACGCGAGCCGAAGTGAATGTTGTCATGATATGCCCTTTTTCGAAGCGAGAGTTTTGGCGAGAAATGTTATTATAACTTTTTTATTTGAAAGAGCGCCGAAGCGCCGGAGGCAGCCGTTATGAAGGTTAAAATTTATCATAATCCGCGTTGCAGCAAATCTCGGGAAACGCTGCAATTGTTGCGCGACAAGGGCATCGAACCGGAGATTGTCGAATATCTTAAAACCCCCCCGAGCGCGGAAGAACTCGATGCGATTCTGCAGAAACTCGGCATCGAGCCGCACGACTTGATGCGCACAAAAGAAAAACCTTACGATGAAAACGACCTGTTCGACAAGTCGCTGGACCGGCAGACGCTGATCCGCGCGATGGTCGAACATCCGATCCTGATCGAACGCCCGATCGTGGTGATCGGGAATAAGGCTGCGATCGGCCGGCCGCCGGAAAACGTGCTCGCGATTCTGTAACGATGGCCAAAGTTCTGGTGCTGTATTTCTCCCGGCACGGCGCGACCGCCGATATGGCGATGCAGATCGCGCGCGGCGTCGATGCGGTCGAGGGCGCTGAAGCAATTCTCAGAACCGTGCCAGACGTGTCCGCGGTCTGCGAAAAAACCGCCGAGCGGATTCCGGCACAAGGAGCAATCTATGCGACGTTGGACGACCTGAAAAACTGCGATGGGCTCGCCTTGGGGAGTCCGACCCATTTCGGAAATATGGCCGCGCCGTTGAAGTATTTTATCGACAGCACGACCCAAATCTGGTTTTCCGGCGCCCTGGCCGGCAAGCCCGCCGGCGTTTTCACGTCGACCGGGAGTATGCATGGCGGCCAGGAAAGCACCTTGCTTTCGATGATGCTGCCCTTATTGCACCACGGCATGGTCCTGTTGGGGCTGCCCTATACCGAGGCGGCCCTGCGCGAAACCGCATCGGGCGGCACGCCTTACGGCCCGAGCCATCTGGAAGAGAAAAACGCCATGTTGAGCGAACAGGAAAAAACATTGTGCCGGGCGCTGGGCAAGCGTCTGGCGATCACCGCGAAGGCGCTCAAGGCAGGAAGGCCGGTTTGATTAAAGTTGCGCCGATTTTTTATCATTATGTGGCGCTCGGCGGCTATTTCGGACTGTTCGGTCTGATGATGCTGTGGCCCACCGTACTAATGGCTCCAACGCAATTTCCGGTGGCGCTGATCCTGATCGCGACGGTAACGCCGCTGTTGCTGCTGGTGCGCGGTTTGCTGGCCTTCAGCCCCAAAAGCAACGCGTGGGCCGGTTTCATCAGCCTGCTGTACTTCGCGCACGGCACCGTCGAAATCTACGCCAATGCCGGCACCCGGCAGTTGGCTGCGGCCGAAATTCTGTTCAGCCTGATGCTGTTTTTCGGCTCCGCGCTGGCGCTCCGTTTCAACAGGAAAGCACCTTGATCATGGCAAAACAGCTGCCGTTGCAGTTCGTGTTCAGGGCTAATCAAACATTCCAGGATTTTTTTCCGGGCGCAAATCTGGCGGTCGTCAATCATCTGCAACAGTGCGTTGCCGGGAGCGGCGAAACCTTCATTTTTTTGTGGGGGCAAACCGGCCTCGGCAAGAGCCACCTGCTGCAGGCGTGCTGCCATGAAGCGCAAAAACTGGGCCTCCCGAGCTTTTACTTCGACCTCGACCAGGCTGCCGGAGCTTCCTTAAAATTGTTCAACGATCTTGAAGCCTGCGAACTGGTCTGCCTCGACAATGTGGAAGCGATGGCGGGCTTTCCCGATCGGGAGCAAGCCTTGTTCAATTTTTTCAACCGGCACCGGGATCTGGGACATAAGCTGATCCTATCGGCTGGCGTCAGCCCCAAGGAATTGGACATCCAGTTGCCCGACTTGAAAACGCGCCTGAACTGGGGACTCAGTCTGAAAATCCAAACGCCGGACGACGAGGGGCGGATCGCCGCGCTGATCTATAAAGCCCGGCGCATGGGTCTGGAAATTTCGCCGCAGGCCGGGCGCTTTCTGTTGAACCGAGCCGACCGCGACATGGCCTCCTTATGGCATTTGCTCGACCGGCTCGACCAGGCCTCGTTGTCCGCACAGCGCAAATTGACCATTCCCTTCTTGAAACAGATTCTCGATGAATACCGCGGCGAGTAAAGTCCTCATCGTCGGCGCCGGCGCCATCGGCGCCTTTTACGGCTCGCTGTTGGCAAAGGCCGGCGCGGAAGTATCGGTGGTCTGCCGCTCGGATTACGAAACGGTCAAAAAATCCGGCTTCACGATCGAAAGCGCGGACCTCGGGAATTATCATTTCATGCCGAAGCAGGTCCTCAAGGACGCGGGGGATTATAAAGGAACGGCGGACTACGTGCTGCTGTGCACGAAAATGCTTCCCGGCATCGATCGGGCCGCCCTGCTGCGCCCCGTGACCGCGCCGCAAACCGCGCTCGTCTTCATCCAGAACGGCGTCGATATCGAACAGGAATTGCTCGATGCGTTTCCCCGCAACGAAGTGATCAGCGGCCTGGCATTTATCTGTTGCAATCGGGTCGGGCCGGGAGCGATCGCCCACCTGGCCTACGGCCGCCTGGCGCTGGGCAATCCGACGAGGTCAGTCAGCGCCAAGACCCAGGAATTATGCCGCTTGTTTCAGGAAGCCAGGATCGAATGCAACGCGACCGATAAAATCGTCACCGAACGTTGGCTCAAATGCGTATGGAATGCGCCGTTCAATCCGTTGTCGGTGCTGTCCGGCGGTCTCAGCACGGCCGAAATCCTGGGCACCGAAGAAGCGTTCGTGCGCCAGATCATGCAGGACGTCTGCCGGATTGCCGAAGCCCTGGGGTATCCGTTGCCGAATGACGCGGTGGAGCGGAATATCGAAAACACCTACCGGATGCCGCCCTATAAAACCAGCATGCTGCTCGATTATGAACAGGGACGTCCCCTGGAAACCGAGGCGATTCTCGGCAATGCGTTGCGCGCGGCCGGGCGTGCGAATGTGTCCTGCCCTTCTCTGGAAGCGGTTTATGCGTCGATCCGGTTAAAATTGTTGGGAGATAGAAAACGCCTTCACGAGGCGATGCCATCCAGCGGAGCTTGCCGCCATGCGTCGTCATAATTCGTTTTCGGTGGTCCTGTTTGCGTTTTTGCTGCTGTCCGCCGTTTACTGCGATGCGGCGCCCCGTATCGCAGTGCTCGATTTCGAGCTGAAGGATTTGACGCCGGCGCCCAATGTTCCGGCCGAAATCGCCCGCACCGCCAGCATCAAACCGCTACTGGAACAGGAGCTGGCTAAAGCGGGCTACCGGATCGTGCAAATCGGTTCGAACGATATCGCAAAAGCCGCTGCCGGGCCCGGCTATCTGTTCGATCACCACGATCTTGCCGCCGAACTGGCGCGTACGGCCCGGGCCGATTACATCGTAATCGGCAGACTGCACAAACCCAGCTACCTGTTCATCTATCTGATGGCGCATCTGGTCGATGCGAGGCGCGGCAAGTTGATCGGCGATTACATCTCCGAAGTCAAAGGCGGCGAAAAGAAATTAACGCTGAAAGGTGTGGAAAGTCTGACCGAGAAGATCGCCCGAACGCTTGCTCGAAACGCTTCCTCACCGAGGTGAACAGTGAATGTGGGACAGCCTCAATAATTATATTGTTCGCCTACGCCTGACCGGGATCAATCTCAGATACTTTTAGCCGACATGCTGACGCGACTTCTGGTTTATCTCGCCTACTTCCTGAAAACCTCTGCACGGTATCAAAACACCAAACACTTTTTTCGGCGTCTGTTGGTGATCCCGCAGAGCCGGCTGAAGGCCTATTTCGATGTTTTCATGATCGTGATGGTGGTGATCAGCGTCTTTTTACAGCTCGATAAAGTCCGCCATCAGCCGCAGCAATGGCACATCGTTTTCGAAATTTGCATCGTCTCGCTGTTCATAATCGAATATTTGTTGCGCGCCTGGATCCATAACGACAGCCACCAGATCATCCTGGACCATTACGAACGCTCGGAATACCTGGACATTCCGTTTAAGCCGTCCAAAGTGCTGAAGGCGATCGCGGCGCAAAAAATTGGCTATGCCTTGAGCCCCCTGGCGCTGATCGATTTGCTGGCGATCCTGCCGAGCTATCGGCCGTTGCGTTTTTTGCGCATCTTCCTGATATTCCGGCTGTTCAAGCTGTTCCGCTATATCAACAGCATCAAGCTGTTCACGCAGATTCTTTCGAACAAGCGGTTCGAGCTTTATACCCTGGGCGTGTTTTTGGGGTTGCTGCTTTTCATCGGCAGCACCGCGATCTTTCTGTTCGAGAACCCGGAAAGCGGCGGCCATGTCAACGACCTGTTCGACGCCTTCTATCTGGCCGTGGTGACCATGTCGACGGTCGGCTACGGCGATATCGTGCCCGAAACCCCCGGCGGACGCCTGGTCGTGATAGGGCTGATTTTTACCGGGCTCGGCATCTTGTCGTTCTTTACCTCGATCATCGTCTCGGCCTTTACCGATAGAGCGAACGACCTGCGTGAAAATCAGGTCTATGCGGAATTGAGCCGGCATGAAGGGATCGTGATCATTTGCGGATTCGGCCGGGTCGGCATGCACATCGCACGCCAGCTTGCCTCCCATCAGCAGCCCTTCGTGGTCATCGATAAAATCGAGCACCATGTGGAAAACGCCAGACGCCTCGGTTATCTGGCGATTCACGGCGATGCGAGCAAAAATGAAGTACTGGCCCTGGCCGGCATCAACCGGAACGCCGAGGCGATTCTCTGCACGACCGGAGATGATGTCAGCAATGTATATATTACGCTGACCGGCCGGCAGTTGAATCCGAATATCCGGATCATTTCGCGCGCCTATCGGCATGACAATGTCCGCAAACTGTACCAGGCCGGCGCGAATCATGTGATCGAACCTTTCGAGATTGCCGGCATGGTTGCCGCCGAATATGTCGGACAACCGGTCGCATTCGACGCGATCGCCGGCATCATGCACGAGGAGAAAGAATTCATCCTCGACACCGTGTGCGCGCATCCCGATGCGTCGATCATCGGCAAAAAACTCGCCGAGATCGATTTCGACCACAGCAAGCTGATGCTGATCGGGGTGATCAGCACTCATCCCCCGCATCTCAAACAAAACGAAAGTTATCAAATGCAGGACCGGCATTTTTATTTCAATCCGAAAAACACTTTCGAGGTGCAGGAAGGCGATCTGCTCGTAGTCCTGGGCAAACAGATCGGTATCGAATATTTCCGCTATCAGATCGAAAAAAGCCGGCTGAAAATAGGCAGGAAACGATGAAAAAGATTGCTGTCTTCGGCGACACCCGAATGGCGCTGGAAGCGTTGACCCGATTCGACAAGGAAAGCTGCGTCATGATTTACGCGGCGCAGAACCGTCACGATGCAGAGTTGATTGCGGCTGCGGGTTTTGTTTCCGAAGTGATCGATTTTCGCGATGACAGCGCACTGCATAGGCTCGGCATCGGCGTCGACATCGACTATCTGTTCTGTTTTTTCCCGGCCGATTCGGACAATGTGTTTTTGGCGCTCTCGGCGCGCGCGCTGGACAAAAACTTGAACATCATCTCGACCGTCGATGATCCGGACTCTGCCGAGAAACTGTCGGCCGCCGGCGCGAACAAAATCATCGATCCTTATGAAATCAGCGGACGCAAAACCTATGAGATTCTGACCAAGCCGGAAATCACCCATATTCTCGACCAGAGCGTGCACCGGCGGCACAATCTGAATATCGCCGAAATCGAAATCCCGAAAGCTTCCTGGCTGGAAAACCGCAAAACCAGCACGCTGAGATTAAACGAGCGCCACAACCTGATCCTGCTCGGCGTGGTGGACAGGGAACTCGGCGATCAACTGCATTTCGCGGTCGGCGACAAGGAGCATATCCTGAACGGCGGGGACGTACTGGTGGTGATGGGGCCGGCCAAGGATATCAAGTCTTTTAAGGAAGCGTTGCTAAGGAGCGATACGGCCTGACTTCGGTTAGTTCCAAAGTTGGGAGTCGATCGGGTTTGTCATTCCGGTTAGATTGAAAGGCATCTTGCGGCAAGTCATCGACACGGTATTCGCGTAGCAAGCTAAAAATGAACTAAAGACACACAAACCAACTCTAGCTTTATGTTTATTTAATTCCTATAATGAACAGAATATTGTTTTTTTATCAATTTAATACTCATTTATATGCTGCATAGCTACGCTTTTGCTAATTTCCAATCATTCGCCGAGCGTGTAGAGGTGGACTTAACCGTCAAACGCAACACCACGCTAACCGATTGGATGGTAGATGAAGTTTGTGGAAACCGGGTATCTAAGCTCATGGGCGTGGTGGGCCACAATGCCAGCGGTAAGACTGCTCTTTTGAAGCCCGTGGCATTTCTTTATTGGTTTGTCGCGCAATCATTCAATAGTCAGCCTGATACGCCCATTCCATTCACTCCCCATTTAGCTCATACCGACCAACCCACGAAATTTGAATGTATATTCGACTTCGAAAATACGTTATGGCGATACGTCTTAGAGGTTACTCCCCTCAGGGTAAACCGGGAAGCGTTGTATCAAAAAAAGGAACGCTTCAATTACGTCTTTATGCGTGAATGGAACTCCGAAACGTCCAGTTATGACATCAAGCAACAAGATTTTGGCTTGCCGCCAAAAATCGCTAAAAAAGTTCGCCAGAATGTTTCGTTTATCTCCTGGGCTGCCCAGCACGACGTTTCACTGGCCAAGCAATTCATTACAGCAAATGTCGTCACCAATATTCACGTTTTCGGTCGAATGCCAATCAGTGAACAAGCCGTTATGCTTACCGCCGAATATTTTTCTGCCAGACCGGAACAGCATACCAAATTGAACAGGTTGCTATCATCATGGGATCTCGGTTTATCGGAAGTGGGTCTTCAGGAAGTACAAATCAATCCAGTGGAGGCTCCCGACCAAACAGCCTGGATCGCGTTTGGACAGCATAAAAGCGGCAACACTGTATTCAGCTTGCCATTTCACATGGAATCCAGCGGTACCCAAGGTGCTTTCGTATTGCTGTCTCGACTATTGCCGGTCCTCGAATACGGTGGCTTGGCCGTTATCGATGAATTCGAAAACGATCTTCATCCTCACATGCTGGAACCGATCCTCGACTTATTTGCGAATCCGAAGACCAACCCCTACAATGCCCAGCTGATCTTCTCAACTCATGCCATTGAAGTGCTGAACCTGCTCGAAAAAACCCAAGTGATGCTGGTAGAAAAGGACGACGAATGCGTAAGCATAGCTTATCGCTTGGATACTGTAGAAGGCATTCGTAACGATGATAATTTCTACGCCAAATACATGGCAGGTGCTTATGGAGCGGTTCCCAATCTATGAGCCGAGCTTATAAGCCGAGAATACAAAAAAGAACCATCCTGATCGTGGGGGAAGGCGCCAAGGGAGTCATTGACTGGACCATTCGTCAGGCCGGCAATGCTCAATATGACAAAGTAGCGGCCTTGTTCGATACCGATCAAGATTGGTCACCAACGGTAGAGGCAAAGGCCAAAAGGCACAAGATTATTTTGCTGAAATCAGAACCTTGTTTTGAAGCGATGATGCTGCGATTGCTTGGCGTAACCCCGCATTCCAATCCCAAGCACCTGAAATCGCAGTTCTCACCTTTTGTGAAAGACGACGCTACATTAAAAGAAAACTACTCCCATCATTTCGGTATGCAAACTATAAAAGGCGGGCGGGATTTAGAGCCGGCAATAGATGAGCTTCTATCCCTCTTTGGCATTAAAAAAAAACCGAACTCGATAGAATGAGTTGAGGTACGAAGCCTTCCAACGGCAAACGATGGGCTTCCTGCGTCAGCTCATCCAATAACCCTGTTCTTTAATAAAATACACGGTGAGTTCCCTCGTTAGCGGGTTTTGCAGTAAGATGAACCACTCATCCTGTTTATCTCACCCAGTACATGTCATTTTTTGGAGAACAACCATGTTACGTTTATCTCTCTTATTTGTTTCAAGTGTGCTTACCTTGGGTTTTATGAGCACTGTTCAGGCAGCCGATGCATCGGCGGGCGCGGAAGTGTTTGCCAAGAATTGTAGCGCGTGTCATTCCGGCGGAAAAAATATCATGAATCCGACCAAAACGTTAAGCATTAACGACTTAAAAAGCAATAGCATGGATTCAGAAGCGGCGATTATTACACAGGTTACCAACGGCAAAGCACCGATGCCGGCATTTGGCACAAGCTTGTCGGAAGAACAGATTAAAAATGTCGCCGCCTATGTTTTGCAGCAGGCGAACGCAGGCTGGAAATAAAGACGCATCAACTGGAAGTAGCCCATTAGTCGCGAACGATGAGCTTCCTTCGACCACTCATCCTATAGCCCTGGGTTTTGCCGCTTAGCCTATGGACTATTAAACTATTTGCGAACCTCTCAGAAGAATAATAATGACCCGCAAACTTACTTGGCTCCACCTCTCCGATCTCCATGCGCGCAAACGAGACGATTGGGATGCACGAGAAATTAAAGAAAAGCTTGTCCATGATCTGAAATTCATGCAAAAAAATCATGGGCTTCGTCCTGATTTTGTTTTCTTTACCGGGGATTTAGCCTTTGGTGCCTCGGGCATAGAAATGGCAGAGCAATATAAGTTAGTTCGGGATTTTTTAGATTCTGTCCGAAAGGCTTTTGATCCAGAGATTCCGATTCGTGATCTTTACTTAGTACCTGGAAATCACGATATTGATCGAGAAGAAATACTTCCTGAACAGACAGAATGGTTAAGGCACGAGCACCGAAATTTAGACGAAATTATTGCTGTGATGAAAGCGGCCAAAAAGCAATGGCAAGCATGGATGGAAAGACTGGAGAATTATAAAAACTTTCTCATTAGTTACGGCCTAACTCATCTCACACCGGGTGACCCCTACCTCATTTGGGGTGATGCTCGTGAAATAGCGGGAGTTCGAGTGGGCATAGCGGGGCTAAATTCTGCTTGGTCCTGTGCTAACAATGAAGATAAAGCGAAACTTTGGTTTGGTATTGATTGGCAAATTGCTCAGGTTAAACAGAGTATGGGGGAAGTGGATTTTGCGTTCGCTCTCGTACATCATCCCGGTAACTGGTTTACGGCTCATGAAGACCCTAAGGCTATGAGACGCTTACGTCAAGAATTTCCAATGGTATTACACGGTCATGAGCATCAAGAATGGGTTGAAACCGACAACGAAGGGCGACTAATCTTATCAGCGGGTGCCTGTTACGAAGCCACATGGATGGACAAAGGTTATAGTTTTGGTTATATCGACTTTGATCAACGAAAAGGGGGTATTCAGTTGCGCCAGTGGGATTCTATTGGACGTGGCTGGGTGCCGCGCAATATTTCTGGCAAGACTAACGACGGTCTGTGGTTGCTAAAAAACCTCTCATGGCTCAATACTTCAGGCACTGAAGAGAAAGATAACTCTTCTGAATCGGTTTCTCATGATGGGGATAATTCAAAGCCTCCGGTTGGAGAATCGGCAGAGGAACACTTTACTAAACGTTACTGTGAATATGTAATCAAACAGTATGATGTGTTGGAACTGTTTGGCTGCGATATTCCAAGAGAACTCCAAAATCATCAGCTTTCTGTTGCTTATGTTTCACTGAATTTAGTTCAAGAGGATGAAGCTCAGCCTTTGAATCGTAGTATAAATTCCAGTAATGATTCAAACTCTATAAAAAGTAAGACCCTCTTAGAAGGCAATGAAGAATTGCAAAACGATATCATTAATTCAAACACGGTAGTTGAGTATGTGCTTGACTCTGTGTCAAAAAGCTCTGGACGTTTACTCATCAATGGTTCTGCCGGAGCAGGAAAAAGTACCCTTATGCGTTGGTGTGCAATTCACGCAGCACAAAATATACTTGCTGAACCATTTTGTATTGAATCCGTGAAGACGCCATTAGGGCGAATTCAATATATTGACGAAAATCAATCCAGCATTTCTGAAAATTGGCGTAGAAAAATTCCCTTGCTAATCCGTTTGCGAGACTGTCCAGCTGGAAAATTGCCTGCTGCTAACGATTTGCCAAGCTTTCTTGCCAAACATTTACCCTCTGCCCCTGTAAATTGGATGACCAATATTCTTGATTCAGGACGAGCTTTAGTGCTATTCGACGGTGTGGATGAGATTCACAAAGACCAACGCCCCCAATTGGCGAAAGAGATCGGCGAATTAATCCAAACCTATTCTAAGTGTACATATGTTGTAACTACGCGTCCCGGGGCGGTTGAATCTGGTTGGTTGGCTCGATTAAATTTTCTTGAGGCTCGTGTAGAACCTATGGGGCGTCGTGATCGGGAAGAATTTATCGATAAATGGTATCAATCGGCCTCCTTGGAATTAAAAAAACGCCCTCGGCCCGGGGAAGATCTAAGTTTGACGGCTTCAAAATTGAAAGCTGAGTTGGTAGAACAACCAGAGCTTGGCAAGTTGGCCTCTAATCCTCTTCTATGTGCCATGATTTGCGCACTCTATCGAGAACGCAATGAGAAGCTCCCAGAAACACCAGCAGAATTATCCGAAGCGCTCTGTCACATGCTTCTGCACCGTAGGGAACGCGAAACCCTGGGACTAGGCGACAAGCATTTTCTGGCGAGTTGGAGAGAGTTGCAATATTCGCAAAAGAAGGAATTACTGGCCGAACTTGCTTGGCAGATGGTCAGCAACGTTAAGTCATCTATCGAGCGAACCGAAGCTTTGCAACTTGTGGCAAAGGGACTAGCATCCACTCCCGGCAGGACAGAGGATGAGGCAGAAGAAATTTTGCAAGCATTGGTTGAACGGAGCGGACTACTCCGCCCTGCAAGCGACGATCGAATTGACTTTCTTCACAATACTTTAAAGGAATACCTTGCAGCTGGCAAAGTAGTTAGCATTGGTGACTGGGAAATACTCGCTAAACAAGCTGACGATCCTGCTTGGCAGCCGGTCATTTTATTTGCTCTCGCTATTGCTCCCGAACAATTTAGTACATCTCTAGTGAGAGCTTTATTAGCTCAAGTACCCTCGACAATAAGTTCCATAAGAAAAACCAGTGCTCTTACAAAAGCAGAGCAAAGAGAACTTGCCAAGGTTAAGTCACGCCAGTTTTTTCTGGTGCGCTGCCGAGCAGCTTCCAAGCGACTGGCCGCCGAATTATCGAATACTATTGATAGCTTTCTTAAACATTTGCTTCCGCCTGCTTCCATGAACGAGGTCGAAGCACTGGCTTTGCTAGGGCCCCGAATTTTGCTTTATGACGCAGGCAACTTTCAAAATAGCATTTGGTGGGCAAGACAGAATAGCTTCATGGTAACGCGCTGTTTGCGACTACTGCGGTTAATCGGCGGAGAGAGAGCATTATCCATGTTAAAAGCTGTTAAACATCTTTCGGCTGATTCGATTCAAGTAACCAACGAATGGTTTCTTGCTACAGTTGAACTAAGCCCAGAAGAGCGTTTACCTTGGCCTTTTGTTTCTAAGGATTCAATTTCTCTATCCTCAAATCGAATTACTGACATTGAGCCATTGGAGGATGTACCGCAGTTGCAAAACCTGAATTTGGGGTATACAAGTGTTTCTTCGCTTAGTCCGTTGTGTAAACTAACCTCGCTCCAGTCACTTCGTCTAAGGTGTTGTTCATCAGTGAGTGACTTAAAACCAATTGCAGGATTAACTGATCTTAAAATTCTAGATTTATTCAACACGCCTGTTGCAGATCTTAGCCCATTAAAAGAAATGAGAGTCCTCAAAGAATTAGATTGTAGATATACAAGAATAAACGACTTAGGTCCGATTGCCGAATTAATTGCACTTGAAAATCTAATTTTTGATAGATGTGAAGTTGCAGACCTCAATCCATTGAAGAACTTAGTAAATCTTAACTGGCTTAGCATCGAAGGAAACAAAGTGACCGACATTGAGCCTTTAGCTGGTTTGACTTCACTTAAATTCCTCGATTTAGCGAGTAACACAATTACCGATATTGAACCATTGCAAGGTATGACCTCTCTCCGAAGGCTTAATTTAGAAGACACAGAGGTAGAAGATATTAGTGTTCTGGCTAAGTTAACGTCTCTCCAAACTCTAGACTTGAGCGGAACGAAAATTACCAATCTCGAACCCTTAAGTCAGTTAATCTCGCTTAATAATATTTGTCTAGAAAATGTGTTAATTAATGACCTTAGTCCATTAGCCGGCCTGACATCGCTTGAGTTTCTGCGCATGAACTATATAAACGTTACAGACCTTAGTCCGCTTATTAACATTAAATCACTCAAGCGCATCTTTTTGGGAAAGACTGCGTTATTGAAAGAGGAACTGGAAAATTTTAAGGTAATGAGACCAGATGTTGAAATCCTGGTACCAAAATATGGTAATTTGTAAGGCGGATTCGCCGGCAGGCAATCCCCCATCATTTTGGAAAATGGCGGTTTGCTTGTGAGACTGTGAAAGAATTCGGCGCCCATTTTTAGTAAACTATACTCAATTAACTCATTGATAAAGAATAAAAATGGCAGGTCGAAATTACAAGGTTGGCCACAATCGCTACCAAACGGCGCTCTTACCGCCGAGCATTGATGAGTATGTATCGGAGAATAATCCGGTACGGGCCATTGATGCATATGTAGAAACCCTCTGTTTATTGGATTTGAAAATCCAAAATAGCGATTCAGGTCTGACAGCAGGGCAACCCGCGTTTCATCCCAGTATTCTGATCAAGCTCTACCTCTATGGCTACATGAACGGCCTACGCAGTAGCCGAAAGTTGGAGCGGGAAGCCGCCCGGAATCTGGAAGCGATCTGGCTGGTAGGCAACCTTCGGCCCAGCTACAAAACCATCGCCAATTTTCGCAAAGACAACAGCATCGCCTTAAGAAACCTGAGTTCGGGATAAGCCTTTATGCCTGAGGCAACAGATTGACTCTGATTAATGAGAGGCTGGGTTTGTTATCGCTCAGGCAATAAGCCATGATGCCGGCCATCAGGTTAACGACGAAATTAGCCGCAGAGCGGTGCCGGGTATGTTCGATCTGGCACAGGTTTTTCAATTCGTCGAAGGCCGTCTCAATCAACGCTCGACGGCGCAGGATGGCTTTCTCGAACTTGGTGCGGGGCACTGGCTTCATGTTCTTCTTGAGCGGCGTGATGAGGTGGATGCCCTGCCTGGCCAGCGTTTCGGTCAACTCTTTGCCCAAGTAGCCTTTGTCGGCAAACAGTTGGCCGAACAGCCCTTGGCATAATTCGGGGATCGGCTTGCGATCATCGACGTTGCCGGCTGTCAGTTTGAGGCGGATCAACTCGCCTTGCGAATTGATGATGGCATGCAGTTTGAAGCCGTAGAACCAGCCCATTGAGATCTTGCCGCGCGCGGCGACCTCTTTGAAGACCTGATGACGCGGAATGCGCCGGTTGTCGCAGACGGCCAGCGCCGTGGCATCGGCGATGGAAATACCGTCGCATTCCCCCTTGACCTGGTGAAACAGCGCCGCCAGCGGCGCAGCGCAGCGGGGTAAGAGCTCCACGCATCGTTGGTAGCTGGGAAGGTTGGGGAATTCAGCGCGCAGATGGCGGCAGACATAGCCCAAATAGAAAGACTTGAACTGGCGGAAGCGCAGTTGATGGAACAGGATGACTAAGGTCATTAACTCCGCCAAGCTCAACGTGCTAGGCCGCTGGCGCCGTTTCGCACCGATCGCCAACAGATGGCGTTTCCATGCCGGCTCGAACACCCGGCAAAAATCGTCGATCAGACAAAAAAGTTCGGTTAAACTGTCCATGAGCGCCTCCCGATTCCCTTCAGATGAGTTTGCTAAAACAGAATCTTACGCGAAAAAGGGGGCGCTCGCCTGGCTTTTTATTATCCCGAATTCAGGTTAACTGTAGTGCAGATGAGCAGCGACCGCGCCGCGAGTTTCACCTGGCGTTCAATGCCGTCTCTCCAGCGTCTGGTTAGACAAATTGAAGCGCCTTGCGCGCTATCCAACCTATTTTGCTTGGTGCGCGACCACTTCGCCGGACGTGACCTGAGGCGGGTTTGGGAGCAGAGGAGCTAAATTCTGCCGTACCCAGTCCACAGCCTTTCTGTTTGACGCTTCGGCGCCGGCTTTATCCTGGAAGACGCTCGTGGAAATCATCACACCATCGCCGGCATCGACCCAATAGTACGCCACAAACCCTGGGATCTGAGCTAAGACGGGCATAAAACCTTCACTCACCCGACGTCCTGCCTCACTCGGATTGGTCACGCCTTCGTATCTTCGAACTGTTGCATACATCGCTTCCTCCCGCGGCATCTGCCGCGCATTGTCTGAGAAATGAGCAAGTCATCCTGGCTTTGTAGAAAGAGACCGACTTGAGGGGGTCCACGTTCCATCTGCTCACCGCCTTTATCGGACATTTTCTAACCTTATTCGTTAGCCAAGTTCTGGAAGTTCTGCGTACAGGCGTTTCACCAACTCTATGCCATGCTTTCTTTCCAGCTTTCGGACAATAAAATGACCTCTTGCCATATCTTGGAAGTGATCAATGAATAGGGTGTTAATGATTGCCCCTCCAGCCGCCCCGATTGCAGGCACGGCCTGGGCAGCCGCTTTTTCTGTGACTTGGATTCCAAATCGCTCGGCAATCTTGGCAATCAACCTGACTAACACCGGGCTACCCTCTCCTGTCATTGTCTTGGTGGCAAGAAACTCAGAGGCATCTGCTACAGCCCTTGCCAAGGCTGCCCGGACGGCATAGTAGCCGCTTTCCGTGCCATCATCTGACTTACTCTTTCCTCCCAGGGCAAAAACTTCTAAGCAGGCCAATTGGGTTTCCATGGAAGTGATCGATTCACCTTGGCTCCTTGCTACATCGGCTATGGACCTCAGCATGATGGAGGTGGTAATGGGTAATTCAGCGGCTATGGCCGTAATCCCAAAGAAACCTCCGACTCCACCGCTAACAGCCACACCTAGCTTATGCCAGATATTGGAGGAGGTTTCTCCGGGAATGTCTTTCATGGTAAATATCGCCACGTCAGAGGCTTTCAATAACGCTGCCTGGGTAACCTCGCCGATGTTTTTATTCCAATTGTCTGGCAATAGCCCGAAACCTTTTTCGATGGGCGCGCCGATGAAGTTGGTTAGTCTTGCCGCAACGCCTGGGTTTTCAAGTAGGTTTTTTGCGACTTGCAGCTCTTTTCTGTCTTCTTCAGGGAAATTAATTGTCATGAGCAGCTCGGTTAATGGAGGCACGGCTAACAAGTGATTCAATAGCTTCTCTATATCATCCATGACGGCCTCACTCTCGGATGATATACGGTTTCTTTTGATCTTAACGAAGTCCTGTTGTTCAGAAATAAGCAGCCGGTCAAATAACTGAGGTGGAAGGCCGATTGGATCGGGTCGAATCCGGCCTCACGGTGCAAAACTCATTGAATTCTCCAAGGCGGCTTAACGTACCCCCCTAACCCCGAAAAATTTTCTCATTTTCCCCTAAAAAATGAGAATCCGTTTCGGTAGCCATCCCCATGAGTTTCGCTACCGGCATGCTCGCCCAGGCGCAAACGGCTCATGCCAACGCGCTGAAAGACAAAATGACCCAAATGGACGACCGCCTCTTCAACAAGCTCCGATTAGCGAAGCGTAACCGGAAGAATGCAAATTCAAAGTCAACATGCTGGTAAAATCCTGGTCAATAAAGATAATTACCCCATCTTGCATCTGAAACAATCCCTTTCGCCAGGGAGGCAGGGAGAATCGGTTAATCCTTATCGGCTTGTCTTGGAGCGTTCATGTCTAAACAAAAACCTAGCGCCAAACCGGCGATCCACTGGCACACCCTCGAAACCGACGATGCCGTCGAGCGTCTGAATTCGGACAGGCATCACGGCTTGTCTTCCCAGGAAGCAAGGACACGGCTGAAACAGTACGGCCGCAACCGCCTGCCTCCACCGCGCAAACGCTCCGCTCTCGTGCGTTTTCTGCTCCAGTTCCATAATATCCTGATTTATGTGATGCTGGCTGCCGCCGCAACGACGGCCATGCTGGGCGACTGGGTGGACACCGGCGTGCTTTTGGCCGCGGTGTTCGTCAACGCGGTCATCGGCTTTATCCAGGAGGGCAAGGCGGAACAGGCGATGGACACCATCCGCGGCATGCTCTCCCTCCATAGCACGGTGATTCGCGACGCCAAGCGCGCGGAGATCGAAGCCGAAAATCTGGCGCCGGGCGATATCGTGGCGCTGGCTTCCGGCGATAAAGTGCCCGCCGACCTCAGGCTGGTCGCCGGCAAGGGGTTAAGGGTCAACGAAGCCATTTTGACCGGCGAATCCGAAGCGGTAGAAAAATCCACTTCACCCGTGCAGCACGACGCTCCGCTTGGCGAACGTTACTGCATGCTGTATTCGGGCACATTGGTGACCTCCGGCCAGGCGACCGGCATCGTGATCGCGACTGGCGTTCGCACCGAACTGGGCCAGATCAGCGCGATGCTCCAGCGGGTTCAAAGCACGGCCACGCCGCTGCTGCGCCAGATCGACGGATTCGGCCGCTGGCTGGCGCTGGCGATTGTGCTGCTGTCCATCGCGACCTTCGTTATCGGCGTGTTATGGCATGGGCATCCGCCCGCCGAAATGTTCATGATGGCCGTGGCCCTGGCCGCGTCGGCCATACCCGAAGGACTGCCGGCGATCATGACCATCACGCTGGCGCTCGGGATGCGCCGCATGGCGAAACGCAATGCTATTATTCGGCATCTGCCGGCGGTCGAGACACTGGGTTCGGTCACGGTCATTTGTTCCGACAAGACCGGCACGTTGACGCGGAACGAAATGACGGTACAAAAACTCGCTACCGCCGAGCATGTCTTCGATATCAGCGGGGTAGGATATGAGCCCGACGGCGGGATTTATCTGAAGGATACGGCCGTCATGGCCGACGACTACCCGGAACTTGCCGAAACTGCCCGCGCCGCCATGCTTTGCAACGACGCGCAGCTGCACCGGCTCGCCGATGAGTCCTGGCAACTCATCGGCGAGCCGACCGAGGGCGCCCTGCTCGCCTTCGCCATCAAAGTCGGCAGGGATCCCGCCTGGGAGCGGGAAACGCGGCCGCGTACCGACGCCATCCCGTTCGAGTCCGAACACCGGCTGATGGCGACCCTCCACCATGACCACAAAGGCAGCGGCTTCATTTATGTCAAAGGCGCTCCCGAACGCATTCTGGCCATGTGCGATCGCCAGGGCGGCCTCCGGCAGAGTGATACCCAGCTGGACCCCGACTATTGGCATCGCTGCGCGAAGGAGTTCGCGGCCAGCGGTTTGCGCGTGCTGGCGATCGCCGGAAAACTAGTCGAGGACTCCAAGCTAGAGGTCAGCTTTGCGGATCTCGACGGCGGTTTTGCGCTGCTCGCCCTGGTCGGGATCATCGATCCGCCCCGGGATGAAGCGATAGCCGCGGTGCGAACCTGTGCCGGCGCGGGCATCCGCGTCAAGATGATCACCGGCGACCACGTCGATACCGCGCAAGCGATCGGAGCGCGGCTCGGCATCGGCCTGGACAAGCCGGCCTTG
Organism: Methylomicrobium sp.; assembly: GCA_051061095.1. Lineage (GTDB taxonomy): Bacteria > Pseudomonadota > Gammaproteobacteria > Methylococcales > Methylomonadaceae > Methylomicrobium. The sequence goes on from JBPFEE010000042.1 coordinate 175,014, forward strand.
ACCGGTGCCGAGATCGAAACGTTGGATGACGAGCAATTGCGCGGCGTCGCGCTGGATGTCGACGTATTCGCCCGCGCCAGCCCGGAACATAAGCTGCGCCTGGTGCAGGCTCTGCAGGCGGCGGGCCAGGTTGTCGCGATGACCGGCGACGGCGTCAACGACGCCCCGGCGCTGAAACGGGCCGATGTCGGCGTGGCGATGGGGCAGAAAGGGACCGAGGCGGCCAAGGAAGCGGCGGATATGGTGCTGGCCGACGACAATTTCGCCACGATCGGTAACGCCGTTTACGTGGGAAGAGGCATTTACGACAATATTCAGAAATTCATCCTGTTCATGCTGCCGACCAATGGCGGCGAAGCCCTCGTCGTGCTGGCGGCGATCTTTTTCGAGCTGACCCTGCCCTTGACGCCGGCTCAGGTACTGTGGATCAATATGGTGACTTCGAGCACGTTGGGGCTCGCGCTCGCCTTCGAGCGTCCGGAGCGCGATGTGATGAGCAGGAATCCTCGCGATCCACGCGAGTCTTTGCTTTCCTGGTTTTTCGCCTGGCGGGTTCTGATGGTCTCGGTACTCTTCATGACGGGTGCGCTTGGCCTGTTTCTCTGGGAATTGCAGCGTGGGTCCAGCCTGGAAACCGCACGCACCATGGCGGTCAGCACGGTGGTAGGAGCGGAAATGTTCTACCTGATCAACAGCCGCTACATCTATAAGCCAGTTTTGTCATTCGAAGGGCTATTCGGCAACTACTATGTTCTGATCGCGATTGCAGTCTGCGCGGCTTTACAAATCGCTTATACCCATGCCGGGCCCATGCAGGCCCTGTTCGGCTCGACTGATTTGTCCCTGGATGAATGGTTGAAAGTGACCTGCGCCGGAATGTTCGTATTTATCATCGCGGAACTGGAAAAATTCCTGATCCGCTGGCTTTTCGGAGACAGATTCAGTTAGTGAGTCAAACGAGACGATAGTAAAGCGCAAACCTGAATGCGGGCATTGATGAAATTGGATAAGGGCTCGGTTTTTTATTCAGGAAGCTCGAACTTGTCGCCCAGAATATGCCGAGCCAACTGGTTTCCGGCTTCGACCAGCGGATGAATCATAAAATCCGCGCCGAGCCGCCCCAATTCCTGCTGCTCTTCGGTAAGATAACTAATGGTGCCTATCTTCCCTTTGTAGCCTCTCTTTCTGAGCTGGCGTACCGCCGAGCAGCGAGCGTCAAAATCGGGCAGGGTCAGTATGACGCCCTTTACCCTGTCCAATGGCAGCCCCGACCAGAGTTCGGGGTCTTCGGCATCCCCGTAAATCACCCGCCGCCCTTCGGCCAGAAGATTTTCCAATACGATCGGGTCGGCATCCAGGCCGACGACCCTCTTTTCCCGCCGAGACAACGCCAGATAAGCTGAAAGGCCGGTCCGGCCCATGCCCACGACCAGCCATTCCGCCACGCCGATGGAGTCGGGCAGCCGGTCCGGATGCCAGGATTTTTTCTCGAAACGGATCAGAAACCGCTCGTATCTTGAAAACAACTCATGCGAATTCCGGTTCAACGGCGCCGCAACCGCCAGCGATCCGGCTACCGCCAGAGCGATGGTGGAATTCCATTCCGGCTCCAGCAGATTTGCCTTCACCATCGCGCCGGTGGTGATCAGGGCAAACTCGCTGTAGGTCATCAAAGCCAGCGACGAGATGAAGGCGGTGCGGGCCCGTAAACCGGCCAGCAAAAACAAAACGAAAAACAAGATGCCCTGCAACGGCAACATTCCCATTAAACCGACGGCATGGATGACTTGAGCGGGATCCGGCAAGTCGGACAGCCCGATTTGCAGAAAAAAAGCGACCAGAAAGACTTCCTTGAGGCTCCAGAGTTTGTCGGAAAGATCGTCGATTTGAGGATGGGCCGCCAGCATCACCCCCATCAGCAAGGCGCCGATATCGGGCGAAACACCTACATTTTCCGCCGACAAGCCGCCTGCCAGCGCGAGGGAAACGCCCAACAGCAGCCTCAACTCATCGGCACGGCTGACCGTGAGCAACCGATGCGCCAAGGGGCGCAGCAGCGGCAACAGCAATAAAGCAATCGCCCAATACGAGGGCTGCCTGCCGTCGGCAAAAGCCAGCAAGGCAATCGCCACGACATCCTGCAGAATCAGGATACTGAGCACGTCCCGGCCGTGCAGGGAAGATAACTCGCCATTGTCTTCCAATACCTTGATCGCCAGCACGGTACTGGAAAAAGCGAGGCTCGCGCCCAATACCAGGCCGCCCACGGTCTTCTCTCCCAGCAGCAGAAAAGCGACACCGGCCATGCTGGTGACAACAAATAAGTGCAAACCGCCGACGCTCAACACTTCCCGCCGCAGCAGGGAGCGCAATTTAATCTTCAAGCCGACAGTGAACAGCAATAACTCGATGCCGATGTCGGCCAGATGCGTCAAGGTTTGTGCGGATTCCACACCGAACGCGTGCAGAATATAACCGGCGGCCAAATAGCCGACCAGCGGAGGGAAAGACAAACGGCTGGAGATCAATCCGGCGAGATAGGCTGTGCCGACCCAAACTAATTCCATCATGTGAGGTTACTCGAGCAATCTAAAATACAGGGATGACTTTATGAAACTCCCGAATGCGTTAGTCTAATTTGACTCGACAGGCCTGGCCGCCGTCTCTACTCCGAAAACCGTTTGCGTCGTTTCTCCAATAAGCGCTTTTCCAGTTTACGGAAATAAGTCGTAATGCCGTAAATAAAGCCGGCAGCCAACGGCACTGCAAAATACCAATGTTCTTTGGCGTAAGAGACGACCTGGAGGATTTCCTCGCCAAAGATATAAGCCGGGGTGATCGTAATCGCCGCCCACACCCACGCGCTAAGCAGGTTGATTACCGCAAAGCGTTTCGCCGAGTATTTGGTGATACCGATCGACATCGGAATGACGGTGCGCAATCCATATAAATAACGCTGTATAAAAATGATCGGCCAGCCGTATTTTTTAAGCAGTAAATGCGCGATCGCGAATTTACGCCGTTGTTTGTGCAGTTTGCGCTGGATCAGCCCCTTATTGAAGCGGCCGATATAAAAATAAAGCTGATCCCCGGCAAATCCCCCGAGTCCGGCTACGAAGACCGACAGCAAATACTGCATATCGCCGGTATGTGACATGACGCCGGCCATGATCAGGCCGGTTTCGCCTTCCAATATCGACCATAAGAACAGGATGACGTAACCGTATTCTTTCAGCCAACCTAAAAATAAATCTTCCATCAATGCTTGTGTTTCAGCGAGATACTACTCTTATCTTAGCCGCGATTAATTCCATCCGCAGTTTTAAATTTGGTGGAGCCGTCTGTATTTCCTGCTGAACAGGAATCCGGGGCGCCCGATGACTATATGTGAATCACGCGTTTAAAGCAACCGATTGGCGCTTTTTTATTGCCCGGATGCAAGCCGAATGCAGTTCGAAAGTTTTCTCGGCGTTGAATCGCCATAAGTGAATAGAGGAACGCAGTTCACAACGGCAAATTTAGCTACCGGCCCATTATCAACAGGTATGCAGCCGAACCGCTACATACCTTAAAATATGACTATCGGCAGCAAGTCCTTATATCTTCTTTACAAATTCGGACTTCAGCTTCATGGCGCCGATGCCGTCGATTTTGCAGTCGATGTCATGATCGCCCTCAACGAGGCGGATGTTTTTGACCTTGGTGCCGACTTTGACCACCAGGGACGAACCTTTGACTTTGAGGTCCTTGATCACGGTAACGGTGTCGCCGTCCTGCAGCACATTGCCGTTTGCATCCTTGATCACGCGCACGTCGCTGCTATCTTCGGCCGTAGCATCGATTGACCATTCGTGTGCACATTCGGGGCAAATGAAGAGGCCATTGTCTTCGTAGGTGAACTCGGAGCCGCATGCCGGGCATGGGGGAAGATTACTCATTGCTTATTCCTTTATGGTGATTTATCAGAGCCTTGGCATACAAGGCAATCAGGCGCACATCATGCCAGAGTCGGACTTTTGTTGTCCAACTTCTAATTCATAGCCTAAGCGGCTTTGCCGTCCCGCCTTAAGTTGAACCCTTTCTGTTGCATCCTGAGTCGGCTCCCGAAAGGAAACTGAATGAACTCACCGTATTCGATGGCATGTGTAATCTGCTAAACGAGACAGATTAATCTGCCGGCTATCCCATAAAATGAATCAAGCCGCGACACCTGCTGACCTTAACAGGCATGTTCAAGCAAATGGCTGACGCATTACCCTTCAAGCCTCCGGACTATGTTAGAATCCGTGACTACTTAATTTCCAAGCGGGAGTGCATGTTACCCCCAAACGAAAAGACAGTCGGCAGTATCGAAGCCGCTCACGGACCGGTGGTCGACGTACGGTGCAACTATTTGCCGCCGATCGGCCAGGCGCTCGATGTGATCAACGGCGGCGGACGCTATGTGCTGGTCGTCTACCAGCACCTCAACCCCGAATTGATCCGCGCGATTGCACTGCATTCGGCTTCGGGCCTGTATCGCGGCATGCCGGTCTATGATCGCGGCGCGCCTCTGCATGTGCCTGTCGATCCGGCCTGCCTCGGGCGCATGCTGAACGTGTTCGGCGAAGCGCTGGACGGCGGCCCGCCCCTGCCGTCGGAAATTTACCGAAATATTCTATCCCTGCCGCCGCTACTGGCCGATACGCTGCCGGCCAGCCGGATTCTTGAAACCGGCATCAAGGTGATCGATCTCCTCTGTCCCTTCGTGCGCGGCGGCAAGACCGGCTTGTTCGGCGGCGCGGGGGTCGGGAAAACCGTATTGATGATGGAGTTCATGCATGCGGTCAGCAGCGCGATGCAGGGCGTCTCGGTCTATGCCGGCGTCGGCGAACGGATGCGCGAAGGCCACGAACTCTGGAAGGAAATGGGTGACGCGGGCGTCTTGCCCAGGGCGCTTCTGGTCTTCGGTCAGATGGACGAATCGCCCGGGGTACGCTTTCATGTCGGCTATACCGCCCTCACCTATGCCGAATACCTGCGCGACACCCTGCAAACGGAAGTGTTGTTCCTGATGGACAACATCTTCCGCTTCGTGCAGGCCGGCAGCGAGATTTCGGGATTGCTGGGACGCATGCCGGCCACGGTCGGCTATCAACCGACCCTGTTGACCGAAGTCGCCTCGCTCGAAGAACGGATTGTTTCGACCAAATCCGGCTCGATCACCTCGGTGCAGGCTGTGTATGTTCCGGCCGACGATATGTCCGATCCGGCCGTCGCGACGATTCTGGGTCATCTGGACAGCGTGGTGATTCTGTCCCGGCTGCAGGCGGCCAAAGGCATTTATCCGGCGATCGATCCGTTGCGCTCGGGCAGCCGGATGATGGACCACCGCATTCTCGGCGACCGCCACTATCAGGTCGCCCGCGCGGTACGCGAGCACTTGGCACGCTATCACGAACTGGAAGACATCATCGCGATGCTCGGGATCGAGGAATTGTCCATGGAAGACCGCCGGATCGTCGAACGCGCGCGGCGGTTGCAGCGCTATCTGACACAACCTTTCAACACGGTCGCCGATCATACCGGCATCCCCGGCGTGCGCGTGCCGCTCGAACGGACGATCGGCGACTGCGAAGCCTTCATCGACGGCAAATACGATCAAGTGAGCGAAGCCGACTGCTACATGAAAGGGGCGATGCCGGCATGAACACCTTCACCCTGACCTTGATCGACACATCAGAAACGACCCGCTTCGAAAGCGTCCGCCAGCTTATCGCGGCCGATGAGGGGGGCAGTTTCGGCCTTCTGGCCGGCCATGCGCATACGGTCGCACTGCTGCGTTACGGCCTGGTCAGATTCATCGATGACGGCGGCGTCTGGCGCTACCTGGCCATGCCGGGCGGCGTCTTGCGTTTTGCCGATAATCAATTGACGATAACCACGATGCGTTATTTTCTCGGCGATAACCCGGACGCGATTTGCGCCGAATTGGAAGCGGCCATGCAGCAAACCGATTCGGAACTGCACCGGTCGCGCGCCGCCCTATCCGAAATCGAACGTTCGCTGGTCAAAAGGCTGGCCGATTTGAGTAATCAAAGCCGTGGGAGTTAATCGTTTATGACTTTTCGGGATAAGTTGATCAGGCATACCCGACGCGACATCGAACGCCTGAAAAGCAAAGCCTTCACCTCCACGACCTGGATCGGCATTCTGCTCTACGGCGGCACGCTCGGCCTGTTGTTCGTCGTGCCGATCGTGGCAGGCGCCTATCTGGGACGCTGGCTCGACACCCTGGCCTCCGGCTATTCGGTGCGCTGGACCGTCAGTTTGATCGTGCTCGGCATCGCGGTCGGCGGTTATAACGTATTTCGTTTTTTGAGGGACCGCACATGAATGATTCGGGACTGGGCGCCGAGATCGTCTGGCACATAGGCCAGCTTGGCATCAGCACTACCGTTGTGACGACCTGGGGCGTCATGCTTTTGTTTATACTGCTGGCGCTACTGACGCGTCTCGGTTTGCGTCCGGAACCCGGCCGCCTGCAAAACGCGGTCGAGGCAATTTTGATTGCGATCGAGGAAGCGCTGAAAGAAGTGCTGCCGCCGAATTCGGTGCGCCAGGTGCTGCCGTTCGTCGGCACGCTGTGGCTGTTTGTGCTGGCCGCGAATCTGGCCGGGTTGATTCCGGGCCTGCATGCGCCGACCCGCGACCTGTCCGCGACCGCGGCGCTGGCGGTCCTGGTTTTCGCGGCGAGCCACTGGTACGGCATTCGCGCTCACGGCATCAAGCTGCATCTGAAACATTACACAGAACCCAGCGTGATCCTGCTGCCCTTCCATATCATCAGCGAAATTACCCGCACGCTGGCCTTGGCGATCCGCCTCTTCGGCAACATCATGAGCCTTGAAATGGCGGCTTTGCTGGTGCTGCTGATCGCCGGCTTCCTGGTCCCGGTGCCGCTTTTGATGCTGCATGTGATCGAGGCGGTCGTACAGGCCTATATTTTCGGGATGCTGGCCCTGATCTATATCGCAGGCGCATTGGAATCCGGCGCATCCGAAACGAATTCACCATCTTCCGAGGAAAAATCATGAATGATCTGCACTTGTTCAGCACGCTCTCGACCGGAGTCGCGGGCCTGGTCATCGCCGTAGGCACGATGCTGCCCGCGATTGCGATGGGCCGCGCGATCGCCAGCGCGCTGGAAGCGCTGGCGCGCCAGCCCGAAGCCGAAAAAACGATCACCCGCACCCTGTTCATCGGCCTGGCGATGATCGAATCGCTGGCGATCTATTGTCTGGTCGTAGCCCTGATCATCCTGTTCCGCAACCCCTTACTCGAATATTTCCTGAAATAACAGAAAGGGACTGACACCATGCAATTCGACTGGACGACATTCATCCTCGAAATCCTGAATTTCCTGGTATTGGTCTGGATTCTGCAGCATTTCCTGTACCGGCCGGTTCTGGACCTGCTTGCCGCCCGTCAGCAAAAAATCCTCGACATCCGCGAACAAGCGCAAAAAATGCGCCAGGAAGCCGAAGCCATGCGCCTGCAATATGAATCGCGCCTGGCGGACTGGCATCGGGAATGCGAAAACAGCCGCCGCGAGTTAAATGAAGAGCTGGCGCGGGTAAGAACCCAGGAAATGGATAATATTAAAAAAGCCCTTGCCGGTGAGGAAGAAAAGCTGTGGGCCCGCAATGAAAAACTGCTAGCCGCGCGCGAAGCGGAATTGCTCCGCTCGGCGGCCGGCCAGGCTTACCAAGAGGCGGCGCTGATGCTGAATCGGCTCGCCTCGCCCGAGTTGACGCAGCGCATCGCCGGGGTATTCCTGGAAGATTTGACGGCGCTGCCGGAAAACGATCGCAGTATGCTGAGCAAGGCGGCCGGCGCGCTGAAAGAAAACGCTACGATCACGATAGTTTCCGCGCATCCTTTATCTTCGCCTGTCCTTGCCGGGATCGAAACGGCATTGAGCGCGGCCTGCGGCAAAACCTTGCAGGCGGTATATTCAGAAGACCCCGTCTTGATCGCTGGCCTCCGCGCGATCGTCGGCGAATGCGAACTGCATGCGAATCTGGCCGATGAACTGGAGTTTTTCAGACGGCAGACCAATCATGCCCGCTAAGCCCCGGCAAGATTACCGCTTCGGCCTCAGGCTCAGCGAACGCGGCTGCGTCGCCGGCATCGGCGACGGCATCGCGCTGGTGCGCGGCCTGCCTTCGGCCCGGCTCGATGAACTGATCGGCTTCGACGACGGCAGCACCGGCCTGGTATTTCAACTCGGCAAGGATATGCTCGGCGCGATCCTGTTGTCGCAATCGCAGGGCGTAACTGGGGGCATGTCGGTGCGGCACATCGGCCGCAAGCTCGAAATCGGCGTCGGCGAAGTCTTGCTGGGCCGTGTCGTCGACCCCTTGGGAAATCCACTGGACGGCTTGCCGGAGCCCGACTTCAGCCAGTACAATCCGCTCGAAGCCGCCGCGCCGCCGATCATCGAGCGCGACTTCGTGAAGGAACCCTTATACACCGGCAACAAGATCGTCGACGCCCTGATACCGGTCGGCAAAGGCCAGCGCCAGTTGATCATAGGCGACGACGGCATAGGCAAAAGCACGCTCGCGCTCGATGCGGTGATCAATCAGAAAGGCCGCGACGTATTTTGCGTGTTTGTGCTGATCGGCCAGCCCCGTTCCTCGGTCGCCGGCACCATCGAGACCCTGCGCGCGGCGGGTGCGCTCGACTATACCGTCGTGGTAGTCGCCGAAGCGAACGCCCTGCCCGGCTTCCGCTATCTGGCCCCGTTCGCCGGCTGTGCGATAGCCGAACACTGGATGCGCCTGGGGCGCGATACGCTGGTCGTTTACGACGATCTGACCCGCCATGCGCAATCCTACCGCGAACTGTCGCTGCTCCTGCAACGCCCGCCCGGACGCGAAGCCTATCCCGGCGATATCTTCTACCTGCATTCGCGCCTGCTCGAACGCTCGACCGTGCTGGGCCTGCCTTCGGGCGGCGGCAGCATGACCGCGCTGCCGATCATCGAAACCCGGCAGGGCGAATTGTCGGCTTATATTCCGACCAATCTGATTTCGATCACCGACGGCCAGATCTATTTTGAAAGCAAATTGTTTGCGGCCGGCATCCTGCCCGCGATCGACATCGGCCGTTCGGTGTCGCGCATCGGCGGCAAGGCGCAGCATCCGGCAATCAAGACCGCCTCCGCGCGGATTCGGCTGGACTATCTCCAGTTTCTGGAGCTCGAACTGTTCGCCCGTTTCGGCGCGCGGCTCGAAGCCGGCGTCGAGGAAAAACTCCGGCATGGACGCCTGCTGCGCGAAATCCTGAAACAGGACCGGCTCGAACCGCTGTCCGAACAGGCCCATCTTGCCTGGCTCTTAGCGTACGGCGAAGGCTTGCTGAATGAGATTCCGCCCGAGCAGGCCTCCGCCCGGCTGCTGCATATCTTCAAAAAACTGCCGGACTCCGGCCTGAAACTGGAATCCTCCAAATCGCAGTGGCTGGACAGACTGAAACAATGGTTGAGCGAAATACATGAGCCAGCGGCGTGAAATCGAAACCCGACTTGACCTGTACGGCGATTTGTCCGGCATACTCGGCGCGATGCGCAGCTTTGCGCTGGCAGAATTGCGCAAAATCGGCAAACGCGAGACGGCCCAGCAGCAACTCGTCGATCATCTGGCCGCCGCGCTGAACGATGTGGCGTTCGCGCTGCCCCCACCTGAAAAGCCGGACTACGATATCTGGCTGCTGTTCGGCTCGGTACGCGGGTTTTGCGGCAGTTTCAATGAGGACGTGCTGAGACGCTGGCAGGAAGAAAGAGTTGAGTCCGCTCCTGCAATCCTGATCGGAGAACGGCTGCACGATTTGCTTCCGGAGAGCGGCATGACCCTGCGCTTACCCGGCGCGAACGGCGGACTCGATGCTTCGGCCACGATCGAGCAGATCATGCCGGCCATTACCGAGTTACGGCAAAAACGCCGGGGCATACCCGGATTGACCGGCTGTTTTCGCGATGAACACGGCGCCTCCTTCCAACGCCTGTTGCCGCTGGCAGGCGAGCAGACCGCCTCTTCCGGCTACCCGCCTTATGTTTTCGCATCGATCGAAGAAACCGCCGCCGGCATTGCCGAGCATTATTTATTCCACCAGTTGCTGGCGATTTTATTGCGCTCGATCCGGGTCGAAAATCACATGCGCCTGATGCAAATGGAGAATGCCCTGCATCATCTCGAAGAAGGCAGCGGTGAACTGATCCGGCAGCGCAATCGTTTGCGGCAGGAAGAAATCGTCGAAGAAATTGAATTGATGACCAGCGGCAAATCGATTGGCTTATAACCGATCTCTCCGGCCCACCGCCTATTATCGGAAAAACTCATGCTGATGCCCATGAAGCCCCTGCTCTTACTGCTGTCTTTATTGACTATTCCGGCAAGCGCCGCCGAGGTAGCGCTCGATATCGGACATTCACGCCGCAATCCCGGCGTAATCAGCGCCCGCGGAGTACCCGAGTGGGAACTGAACCGGCAGCTCGCAGAAGAAGTCGCCGCGCACCTTCAGCAACTCGGTGTCAGTTATCGATTAATCGGCGCAGACGGCACAATGGAGGTATTGCTCAAACGTTCGGCAATGTCAGACAAGGACATGCTTTTTGTGTCGCTGCATCACGACTCCGTCCAGCCGGAATGGCTGGCGCAGATAGACCGCTATAGCGGCTATTCGCTATTCATTTCGCGTAATAACCGGAAAATTGAGGAAAGCCTTGCCTGCGCCCGGAAGATCGGCGATCGCCTGCTTGCCGCCGGCTTCCATCCTTCCCGGTACCATGCAGCGCCGGTTAAAGGTGAAAATCGGCCGTTTGCGGACCAAAGCCTCGGCATCCATTATTATGACGGGCTTGCGGTGCTGCGTACCGCACGGCAGCCGGCCGTCCTGATCGAGGCGGGCGTAGTCGTGAATCCTCAGGACGAAATCCATGTCACCGGCAAGGAGGGGCGGTCCCGCATCGCTGAAGCGATCGCTCAGGCCGTTTCGGAATGTTTACATATCATTAGACGAATTCCTTGAAACAGAGCGTCCGCAAAGAATGAAGGTAAAAACGCATGGCAAGGAATTCGATCGAAATGACTTCTTTCGCACATGCCAGACCTGCCAGGTTTTTAAAACCTGGCAGGTCTTCCACCGGAAAACTATTATTTCAAAACCCTCTCATGCCTTCTTGCCCGCAGACTGTATTTTGAGCAGCAACGCGGCTTTCTTCTCACGCGCCCGCGCCGCTTTTTCGGCTTCTTCACGGACTATACGCCTACCGCGCCGTTCGTAGCGGCTCCTGGCCAGTTCCGCACGAAGCGGCTTCAACATTTGGGCAAGCGGCGGGCTTTCGCCCGGCGTTTCCTGCATCACGATGCAATCGACCGGGCACGGCGCGATGCAAAGCTCGCAGCCGGTACATTCGAAGGCGATGACCGTATGCATCTGCTTGGCGGCGCCGACGATTGCATCGACCGGGCAAGCCGCCAGACATTTTGCGCAGCCGATACAGTCTTCTTCGATAATTACCGCGACAGCTCTGGCTTTATGCTCCCCGCAAGCAGGGTCGAGCGGCCTTGGCGCGACCCCCAAAAAGTTCGCCAGAGCCAGAATGCCTTCCTCCCCGCCGGGCGGGCAACGGTTGATGTCGGCCGCGCCCGCCGCAATGGCCTCCGCATAGGGCCGGCAGCCCTGATAGCCGCATTTGCCGCATTGGGTCTGGGGCAACAGGGAATTGATTTGATCGATCACTTTCGGTCCTGAACTCAATTTGCAAAAGAAGAATTATACTCCAGAGCCGTCCGGCGAGTGCCTCGCCCGACTCTACATCATCGGAAAAGAGTTTTGAAATTGTCATATTTCCCAAACCCCTTTCTCCCTTCAATACTATAAACGCATGAGTAAAAAGCTCATGATTGATTTGCTTGTTCCGCTCGGCTAATATCGGCTAATGAATGCAAGCCATTATCTTTTCGATGAATCACTGTTCTGATCAATGCCTGACCCTTTAAACCTGCCGGACACATGGCTTGAACAGCTCGACAGCCGTTCCGCCCTCAGCGCTTTTCTTCAAATTTGCCGAACCCTCGCCTTTTACATCGTGGACCAGGATCAGCGAATCCTGTACTGGAGCCTCGGCGCGGAACAATTGAGCGGCATCAATCCGGGAAAAATCTGTCCGCCGAAATTCCAAATTCGTGGGGACGCGAAAGAAACGATTCACACTCAAGGACCTGACGGCGGCATGCTGACGCTCCACCGGTCCGCCCGGCTGCTTTACGGCCGGGACGGCGTTGCCGCAGGGGGCATCGCTTTGCTAACGCCGGCCGTCGAGCCGAAAAAACCGGCCATTGAACCGCAGGTTACGTCCGAGCGGGAGCAAAACTTTCAAGGCATCATCAGCCGTTCGCCGGCGATGCGCAATGTATTCCAGATCATTCGCAATGCGGCCGAAACCGAGGCGACCGTGCTGGTTCGGGGCGAAAGCGGATCGGGCAAGGAACTGGTCGCAAAAGCGATTCATGACCTCAGCGCGCGCAGAAACGCGCCGTTTCTGGCGGTCAATTGCGCTGCGCTGTCCGCGAATCTGCTGGAAAGCGAATTGTTCGGGCATGTACGCGGGGCGTTTACCGGCGCGGTCAAGGATCACAAAGGCGTGTTTCAACGCGCGGCGGGCGGCACGCTGTTTCTGGACGAAGTGGCCGAATTGCCGCTGGAATTGCAGGCCAAACTGCTGCGGGTCATTCAGGAAAGGAACTTCATGCCGGTCGGCGGCGACCGATTGCTCGGCGCGGACGTACGGATCGTCGCCGCCACGCACCGCTCGCTGCGGGAAGAAGTCAGGAACGGGCATTTTCGGGAAGATTTGATGTACCGTCTGCGCGTCGTGCCGATCTTCATTCCGCCGCTTAGGGAACGGCGCGAAGATATCAGCTTGTTGATCTGGCATTTCATCGCGATTCATAATACGCGCAAATTCCGGAAAATCGACAAGATCGACCCGCAGGCGATGCGCCTTCTGCTCGACTATCACTGGCCGGGCAATGTCCGGGAATTGCATAACGTGATCGAATATGCGTTCGCGGTCGGCCGCGGCGCGACGCTACGTCCGACGGAACTGCCGCCGGAATTCACCGAGGCTAAAGTCATCGCCCCTACTGCCGCAGCGAAATCTCTTCCGATGCGCAGCCCGGAGCAGGAGAAACAGGCCATCAGCGATGCGCTGCAACAAAGCCGCGGACGGGTGAACGAAGCAGCCCGGCTCGCCGGCTTGAGCCGCGCGACGTTCTGGCGCAAACGGAAGCATTACGGTCTTTGATTCCTGGTCATTGACCTGCATCGGGGTGATCATGAGTATGCTCATGGTCGTGATTATGCTCATGATCGTTAGATTCCGCCTCGCCCCCATGACTATGCATCAACGCGTCTTCGGTGACCGGCACCGCGGACACCGAGACGCCATAACGGTAAACCATCAATCCGCCCAGATCGGCGCCCAGCGTCATCACGCCGCACATGACAGCGGCCAGAATCAGGAACAGGCTATTGGCAGGACCTTCGATCGCGCCGCCTTTCAGGACGCGCCAGGCAGACAGCAGCAGCGACATAATGACTACGGTAATGCCGTAACGCTCATGATTTTCCATGATTTCATGCACACCCCCGCCATGCGGCACCGATTCGGCGGCGATTAAACCCGCCGTCGCGGTAAAAATTGAGGAGACGGCGCCGAGATATAACAGCCAACTCGCCACCACCCGCCAGTTCGGTTTGCGAAAAAGGCTTCCCGCCAAGTCCAGCACAAAAAAGGTCGATAAAAACGCGAGCGGAAAATGGACCAATAGGGGGTGAATATTCTGCATCGAGGCGATGCCGGGGAAAATTTCCGCGAATATTTCCGGCGGCTCCATACCGGCCAGTTTCTCGAGAAAACTGAGCAGGCCGGCCACGGCCGCCGCTACGCCGCCGTCGTGATCGGCGCCGCCATGAACCATAAAAGTCAAAGAATTGAATAGAGTCATATTGATGGATTTAAATTAAAGCAGAACAATCTACCCGATGCCTGGCAATAAGAAAATTATCCTTAAGCCGGATCGAACAACAACGTAGGCTTGCCGATATAATATCCCTGCGCATAATCGACACCCAAAATCTTCAGTTTCTCCAATTGCTCGGCATTTTCGACATACTCGGCGATGGTTTCCTTATTGAACAATTTGGCTGCCGCAGTAATAAAACCCACTACCAATTCCGAATAAGGGCATTTCAGGATATTTTGCATGAACAAGCCGTCGATTTTGAAAAAATCCACATTGAATTTGGACAGGTTGGCAAGATTGCTTGAGCCGATGCCGATATCGTCCAGCGACAGTAAACAGCCCAAGTTGTCCTTCAGCAGACGCATGAATTCGCTGGCCTGCTGATAGTCATGATCGGCGACCGTTTCGGTGATTTCGAAACAGACTTTTCTCGAATCGATCCCGTAATATTTGAAACTCTGTTCGACTTTTGCGATAAATCCGGGATAGCGGATCGTACTCCCGGATATGTTCAGCGAATAGACGGCATGCTGGGGATTATCAGCGAGATAACGGCAAAACTGCTGCACAACATAAAGGTCCACTTCCCGGCTGATATGGAACAGTTCGGCAGCCCGCAGCAAGCGCCTCTGCGTCTGGCTGTCCCCCTGATCGTCTTTGTAACGCAACAACACTTCGGCTTTTTTTTCGGCGTTCGCACCGTTGAGCGGCAAGATCGGCTGCGCAAACAGCACGAACGAATGATTGGTCAGGCCATCCCTGAGTTCCGGCAATAATTTCAACAGATCATAATATTCATGCAGCACCTGATCGTCGTGCTCGATCAACTTGACCACGCTGTTGCCGGCGCGTTTGGCCTGAAACAGCGCTTCGTCCACCGCGGCCAGAATGCGTTCCGGCGTTTTATATTCGGGCGACAGCGAGGTCACGCCGATGATCAGCTTGGGATAATAAGCAATGTCCGCAACGATGATGCACTGTTGATCGATTAAATTAGCCAGTTGTTCGGCAAATTCCACACTTTCCAGCACCGGCAGTTTGAGCAGGATGCCGAAGCGGTTGCGGTCCAGTTTACCGATGCTGACGCCCGCGATAGACGCTACTTTGCCGATAATCAGCGACTGAATCCGGGAATAAAGTTCTTCCGCCGCCGCGGTGCCTTGCGTCAAACTGGCAATTTGCAGGGTGTGATTGATCTCCGCATACAAAAGCGTATATTCGTCCTGACTGGTTTCGGCAATCCGCCCCACTTCTTCGATAAAGGCGATTCGGGTCAACAAATTCATGGGACGAGCGAAACTATGCCTTGAGAGGAAAACAGAGGTCCGAAGCCTAGCGCCCGGCAATGAACGGCCCATAGGATGAACTTTATGATTCTCATCCTTATCAACCTCTATGTAGGGCAAAGCATTGCCGTTTCGCCAATGCCAAAGGCGGGTGAGTCGCGTTTGATTTTGGATTTAGGATGTAGCGGCTTCCGTCGATGGGCGACAGGAAAAACGGCATGAATAAAGCAAACAGGATTAACATGCACGCATTGTACAATAAACATTGTCAGGATTCTTCCGGTTATTCGACCAATTAATAGATAACTGCCTGGGATAAAACGATGACGACCTTACAACTCCGCATTCTTGCGATCATCGCCCTGGCAATCGGGGCATTTTTTCTTTTCGATATCGATCAATGGCTGACGCTCGAGCGCTTCAAGGCGGAATATGCTCGTCTGATCGGCTACCGCGACGCACACCCGCTGCTCATCACGCTTGCCTATGCAGGAATTTATATCGCTGTGACCGGCTTGTCGCTGCCTGGCGCGACGGTCTTGACGCTAGCCGGCGGCGCCTTGTTCGGACTGGTGGGGGGGACGCTGATCGTCTCGTTCGCATCGAGCATCGGCGCGACGCTGGCGTTTCTGGCCGCACGCTTTCTGTTTCGCGACACGGTCAAGTCCCGCTTCGGCGATCGTCTTGCCGCGATCGATGCCGGCTTGGCAAAAGACGGTCCGTATTATTTGTTTACGTTGCGCCTGGTGCCGCTGTTTCCGTTCTTCGTGATCAATCTCCTGATGGGGCTGACCGCGATTAAAACCCTTACCTTTTACTGGGTCAGCCAGTTGGGCATGCTGGCAGGCACTGTGGTTTACGTGAATGCGGGCACGCAATTGGCCAAGATCGACTCGCTATCCGGTATTTTATCGCCGCCGCTGGTCGGCGCTTTCGTGTTGCTGGGCCTGTTTCCGCTTTTCGCAAAAAAAATTGTGGAGGTACTGCCTCGATGAAACCGGATACTGCCGCCGACCTGAAGCCTCCAAAAAAATTCGACTACAACATGGCGGTGATCGGCGCGGGTTCGGCCGGCCTGGTCGCATCCTATATTGCCGCCGCGGTGAAGGCCAGGGTGATCCTGATCGAAAAACATCGCATGGGCGGCGACTGCCTGAATACCGGCTGCGTCCCTTCCAAAGCATTGATCCGCACCACCCGCCTGATCGCGCTCGGCAAGCGCTCCGCCGAATTCGGCATCCAACGGATGCGGGCCGAATTCGATTTCGGCGAGATCATGGAGCGCGTGCAAATGGTGATCAAAACAGTTGCGCCGCACGATTCGATCGAGCGCTACACCGGCCTCGGCGTCGATGTCGCCATCGGCAGCGCCAGGCTCATTTCGCCCTGGACAATCGAAATGGCTAATGAAACCGGCACTCACCACATCACCGCACGTTCGATCGTGATCGCCGCCGGCGCCCGTCCCCTGATTCCGCCGATTCCCGGCCTCGACCAGACCGGCTATCTGACTTCGGACACTATCTGGAACTTGCGCAAAGCGCCGAAGCGCTTGCTGGTTCTCGGCGGCGGCCCGATCGGCTGCGAACTGGCCCAATGCTTTGCGCGATTGGGGGTTCAAGTCATCCTGATCGAAATGGCTCCCCGCTTGCTGCTGCGCGAGGATCCGGAAGTTTCGGCGCTGGTCGAAGCCGGATTTAGGAAAGAAGGTATCGACTTGAGGCTGGGTCACACCGCAAAACAGTTCCTTGTCGAAAACGGCGAGAAAACCCTGCTTGCGGAGCATGACGGCGCCACGGTGCGAATCGCTTTCGACGACGTGCTGGTCGCGTTGGGACGCGCCGCCAATGTCGCTGGCTATGGACTCGAAGAACTCGGTGTGGGCCTGTCGCCGAAAAAAACGATACAGGTCGATGCGTTTCAGGCGACTAATTACCCGCATATTTTCGCCTGCGGCGACGTCTCCGGCCCTTACCAATTCACCCATACCGCCGCGCATCAGGCCTGGTTTGCGGCCGTCAACGCGCTGTTCGGCGGCATCAAGAAATTCCGCACCGATTATTCGGTGATTCCCTGGGCCACCTTTACCGATCCGGAAATCGCGCGCGTCGGACTGAACGAACAGGAGGCTAAAGAACAAGGCATTCCCTATGAAACCAGCCTCTACGACCTGGCCGATCTTGACCGGGCGATAGCGGACGGCGAGGCGCAAGGTTTTGTGAAAGTTCTAACCGTTCCCGGCAAGGACAAGATACTCGGTGTCACGCTCGCGGGCGAACATGCCGGCGACCTGATCGCCGAATTCATACTCGCCATGAAACACCGCATCGGCCTGAACAAAATTCTCGGCACGATTCATATCTATCCGACCCTTGCCGAAGCGAACAAATACACGGCGGGGGTGTGGAAACGCAGCCATCAGCCTGAGACCTTGCTGAAATGGTTGGCAAAATTTCATGCCTGGCGGCGAGGGTAAGCTTTTTAGGGAAACAGCTAAGGGGTTAATTTGCCGCACGGCATAGAATATCTAAATCCATGCCGGTAATTTCCTCCTACGTGAAGGAGAATTAATCTTTCAGAATCGGCTCAATATCCGGCCCTGAACCGAAAACCGCACATACAATTTTATTCACAAAACTTGTGGATAACTTTGTGGGTAAAGTGTTTTTGAGAACGCAAAAGTACCGTTTTTATTACACTTTGGTTAGTTTGTATAAAAACGAATCAGTCCATTTATGCAATAAAAAAATCAATGACTTACAATAAATCTAAAGATTTTTGAGCGAATCGCTTGACACGCCGTAAGTGATTGATTCCCGCTGTGCATAAATGCTATTGAATCAAAATTATTTTGCCGGAATATTCGAATTTTAGATCATCCTCGTTCGTCCCAGGCTTTCTCCAGCCGTTTCGCCGAAACCGGATAGGCGGTCTTTAATTGCTGCGCATACAGCGACACCCTAAATTCCTCGAGCGCCCAACGGAACGGGTCCTGCTCGGGAATGATGGTTTCTTTTTTCGATTTTTTCTCGACATCCTGCCAGAAACGGATAGTGTAGCGCTGAATTTCCTGATTTTTTTGCGGGTCGTTGCTCAGTTTGTCCAGCCGGTAAAGAGCCGCTTTCAGATAGCGAGGGATCGACTTGAGTTGATCGTACGGCGTATGACGGATAAAGCCGGCATAAATCAATAGATCAAGTTGCTGATTAATGTCCTTGGCCAGCGGATCGTTAGCATTCAGCCGTCCAAGGCGGATTTTGCTCTCTCCATACTGCTGCATGATGTCCAGAACGATCTTGCCGATTTCGTTCGCGGCAGCGATCAGATTCGGCTTCGACTGCTGCAGGTTACGCTCGAATGTCTCCTTGCCGCGAATCGTCCGTCCATCGATGAACACATGACTCAGGATGCAAAACAGCAAATCCTCCTTCAACGAACCCGACGGCTGATACTGGATGATCGGATGTTTCGGCAGGCGCTGATAAGCCAGTTCGGCGGCTGCCGACTGCGGCGCATTTTTCTGGATATAGGTGCATTCCTTGCGCAGCTGCAACTGATACAGGCGCATCAAACCGGCCCGATGCTGCTGCGCGGCCTTGCGGTCGGTGTCGAACAGGCGCACGCCGACCGCATCGCCCTCATCGACGATCGCCGGGTAGCCGATGAACGACTGGCCCCGCTGCATGAATTGCCGGGTGTCCGGCAGATCATCGAAGGCCCACTGGATGCAGCCGGTGTAATTCAATTCGTCCGCCGCCAGTTGGTCGAAGCTGTCGCCGGCCACGACCCCATGTTTGGCCTGGAGTTTTTTCAGATCGCGGCCGTAATCGAGCAGTTTGCCCTGGTCGTCGACGACCCGGAAATTCATCTTCAGATGTTCGGGCAGCGACTCCGGATTCCAGGCATTCAGTGGGATCGCCTCGCCGGTCAGCTTGCGCAGCCGGTTGCCGAGCCATTCGTACAGGGAACCATTGAAATCCGGCTCGATTTCGAGACATTGTTTGACCGTTTCCGGCACCGGCACGAAATGCTTGCGAATCGGCTTCGGCAGCGACTTGATCAGCGCGATGCATTTTTCTTCAAGCAGTCCCGGCACCAGCCAGTCAAAAGGCGCTTGCGAGACCTGGTTCAACTGATGCACCGGAATGAGTGCGGTGACCCCGTCCTCGTCGTGTCCGGGCTCGAAGCGGTATTGCAGCGCGATCGTCAGATTGCCGACCTTCTTGCTGTCCGGGTAATCCCATTCGTTGACTACATGATCCTGTTCGCGAGTCAGGTCTTCCTTGGTCAGAAACAGGATTTCCGGATTGTCGCGTTCGACCTTCTTGCGCCACTGATCGAGTGCGATGCCGCTGACGATTTCGGCCGGCAGCTTCTTATCGTAGAACTGATACAGCCACTCCTCGTCCTCGATCAGATCGACCCGGCGGCCCTTGTGCTGGATATAGCCGACCTCTTCGAGCAGCTTTTGATTAGCGAGATAGAACGGCGCGTTGCTGTGATAGTCGTGATCGACCAGCGCCGAACGAATGAAGATTTCGCGCGCGGCCTTCGGGTCGACATGCTCATACGGCACCTTGCGCCCCGCCTGCAAAGTCAGCCCGTATAACAAAGTACGCTCATGCACCGCGCAGCGCGCAGCCTTCTTCTCCCAGTGCGGATCGTAGTAATTGCGCTTGACCAGATGCTCGGCGCACTGCTCGATCCATTCCGGTTCGATCTTGGCAACCGTGCGCGCATAGACCTTGCTGGTCTCGACCTGCTCGGCCGCCATGATCCATTTCGGCCGCGCCTTGTGCTGGCCGGAACCCGGAAAAATAAAGAACTTCAGGCCGCGCGCCCCGAGATATTCATAGGTCTCGTGCCGGAAACCGATATTCGAGAGCAGACCCGGCAACAGCGCGCGGTGGATTTCCACATAACTGGCTTCAACCATGTTCATCTTCAGGTTCAAATCGCCCTTGATCACCTGCATGATCTGCGCATGAATATCGACCCATTCGCGCATCCTTATATAGGACAGAAAATTATCGCTGCAATATTTCCGGAGCTTGCTGTTCGACAGATGCTTTTTCTGCTCCTCGAAATGATTCCAGAGATTTAAGAAGGTCAGAAAATCCGAATCCTCATGCCGGAACTGCGCCTGCTTGGCCTCGGCCTGCGCCAGCTTGTCGGCCGGTTTCTCGCGCGGGTCCTGAATGCTGAGCGCGGCAACGATGATCGCGACTTCGGTCAGGCAATGCTGTTTTTCGGCCGCAATCAGCATGCGCGCCAGTTTCGGATCGGTCGGAAACTTGACCAATTGCTTGCCGATATCGGTCAATCTGCCCTGCTTGTCGAGCGCATTGACCTCCTGCAGGACGGTCTTGCCGTCCCGGATCATCTTGTCCTCGGGCGGCTCGATGAACGGAAAATCCTCGATGTCGCCGAGATTCAGCGCGCTCATCTGCAGGATCACCGCGGACAGGTTCGTGCGCAGGATTTCCGGTTCGGTAAACTCGGGCCGCGCCTGATAATCCTCCGGTGAATACAGCCGGATGCAGATACCTTCGGCGACCCGGCCGCAGCGCCCTGCCCGCTGGTTCGCGCTCGACTGCGAAATGCGCTCTATCGGCAGGCGCTGGATCTTGCTGCGGTGACTGTAACGGCTGATCCGGGCGTGGCCGGTGTCGATCACCCCGCGGATGCCGGGCACGGTCAAGGAGGTTTCGGCGACGTTGGTCGCGAGCACGATCCGTATCTTGCCGCCTTTCGGCTTGAACACCCGCTCTTGCTCGCTGACGCTGAGCTTCGAATACAGCGGCAGGATTTCGTATTGGCTTGGATGATATTTTTTCAGCGACTCGGTCGTTTCCTTGATTTCGCGCTCGCCGCTCATGAAAATCAGAATGTCGCCGCGCAAATCGCGCACCAGCTCGTCGACCGCCTCCAGAATCGCTTGCTGTAGGTTATCGCTGGTTTCGTCGTTGGCCGCGTTCTTGCCTTCCTCGTCTTTCTCAGGCTCTTCGACCGGACGGTAGCGGATCTCGACCGGATAGGTGCGTCCCGACACTTCGATGATCGGCGCGTCGAAAAAATGCCGCGAAAAGCGCTCGGGGTCGATCGTCGCGGAAGTGATGATCAGCTTCAGGTCGGGGCGCTTCGGCAGCAGCCATTTCATGTAGCCGAGCAGGAAGTCGATGTTCAGGCTGCGCTCGTGCGCCTCGTCGATGATGATCGTATCGTACTGATTCAGGTACGGATCGTTCTGCGTCTCGGCGAGAAGAATCCCGTCGGTCATCAATTTAACCAGCGAATCGGCATGGGTCTTATCGGTGAAACGCACCTTGAAACCGACCGACTTGCCGAGCGGCTCGCCGAGCTCCTCCGCGATACGGTCCGCGACCGTGCGCGCCGCGATCCGGCGCGGCTGGGTATGGCCGATGAAACCGCCGGATCCGAGCCCGATCGACAGGCAGATTTTCGGCAGCTGCGTGGTCTTGCCGGAACCGGTCTCGCCGCAGACGATCACGACCTGGTTGTTTTTGATCAGCTCAGCGATCTCGTCTTTCTTGCCGGTGACCGGTAAATCGGGAAAGTTCAATACCGGAACGCTGGCCAGGCGTTGATTGCGTTTGCCAACCGATTGCTCGATACGCGATTGCAGCGCGGCGACCTGCGCGTCAGGATGCCTGCCTTTCTGATACTCGCTGCGCAAACGGTCGAGCTGGCGCTTAAAACCGTGCCGGTCCTGGTTCAAACACTGCGGTAACTGGCGGGAGAGTTGCTTGAGGGTTTCGCTGAGGGACATCAAAACAGAGGGTAAAACGGCTATTATACGATAAACGGGCTAGGTTCAGACCTGGCATATATCTCGCTATCAATAATCGGTCGGCAGACGCGCGGCCAGTTCGTCCCACCGGATTACGATCTCCGGCAAAATGCCGACCGCGGTTTCGCCCTTCAATTCGACAATTTCCGGCTTGCCGTATTCATCGCCCTGCAAACGGTAAATCGTCAGCACGCGATCGACCGGATGCACCAGCCAATATTCGCGAACGCCGTGCCGTTCATAAAGCCGGCGTTTCTTGATTTGATCGTGGCCGGCGGTCGACGGCGACAATACTTCCACGATCCAGTCCGGCGCGCCGCGGATGCCGCGGCGATCAATTTTGTTTGCATCGCAGACAACCAGCACGTCGGGCTGCACGACGGTGTCGATTTTGTCGTCCGCTTCAGCATATTTAGGCAAGCGAACATCAACCGGCGCTATGAAAACCCGGCAGGATTTACCCTGCAATGCCTGCCGCCCCTGAAAATAAATTTCCCCGGCTACATCCTGATGCGCCACGTCTGGCGCCGGGGCCATCATATAAGCCATACCGTCGATCAATTCGTAACGTTGATCGTCAGACCAAGTCAGATAATCGCCGTAGCAATGGATTAAAGTATCTTTTAAAGCCAATCCCATAACACGCCCCTCTTTATGTCGCTAATTTACGGCAGAATTCGACTGCCCGCAATAGCAATTGACCGCACTTAATTGTTGATATGGAACTCCCGCCGCGCCTACGAAAAAGCATAATCCGATAAAAATGGATTCCGGCATTTTTATGACAAGCTTTTATTTATTGATCTCCCGTATTCGCGAATGGGGAATTTTGTACAATAAAGCCTTGTTGACTCTCTTTTGATTGCCGATTGCATGATCGAAACGATTTACATCGAGGAAAACCTGGAGAACCATCCGCGCGTACAGGAAATCGTTGCCCGCTTTCCGGAGGCGCGGCGAATCGCTTGCGGCCGTTACGGCGAGGTTTTCAATCCGAAAGCGCAAAACTTCCGGCTGCAAAAACAGCGGCCGGCGTTGATCCTGGCGGAAAAATTCAAGAACTTCGCGCTGCCGACGCCGTCAGGCTACGGCATCGGCGCCAGTAACAATTATTATTTCTCGCACATGCTGAATTGCCTGTACGATTGCCGCTACTGTTTTCTGCAGGGCATGTACCATTCGGCGCACTATGTGCTATTCGTCAACTACGAAGATTTTCAGCAGGACATTCGCCGCATTGCCGAAGCCCATCCCGGCGAAGCGGTGCATTTCTTTTCCGGCTACGATTGCGACAGCCTGGCTCTGGAACCGGTAACCGGTTTCGCCGCGCATTTTCTGCCTTTTTTCGCCGAGCTCCCGAATGCCTGGCTCGAACTGCGCACCAAGAGCACGCAGATCAGAACCTTGCTGGCTAGGGAGCCTCTGCCCCGCTGCGTGGTGGCGTTCAGCCTGAGCCCCGAACCGATCGCCGAAAAAGTCGAGCATAAGGCGCCGCCATTGCAAAAGCGGCTCGATGCGATCGGCAAACTCCAGGAGCATGGCTGGCCGATCGGCCTGCGCTTCGATCCGATCATTTTTCAGTCGGACTACCAGGACCAGTACCGGCAATTTTTTGATCGAGTCTTTGCGCACATTGACCTGAAACGGCTGCATTCGGTCAGCCTCGGCACCTTTCGTCTGCCGGAGCATTATTTCAAGAAAACCCGGAAACTCTATCCCGACGAAAAACTGTTTGCCGGCCCCATGCAATCATGCCAGGGCATGGCCGGCTATGAACGAGCGCTCGAAGAAGACATGATGCGTTTTTGCAGCGGTCAGCTGTCGAATTACATTACCGAAAAACAATTCTTTCCATGCACGCTGTGAAACGCACAATTCTGGTTACCGGCGCCAGTTCAGGCATCGGCTGTGCCGTAGCCCGGCGGCTATTGAAGGAAGACCACGAGGTGATCGGGGTATCAAGGGATATTCGTAAATTCGGCCGCGAACGGGAAGGCTTTCATCCGTTTGAACTGAATCTCGCCGATCTGGCCGGATTGCCGTCCAAAATCGGCGGACTCGCCCGACGCTTTCCGGCTATCGATGCCGTCGTGTTTTGCGCCGGCATCGGGCGCTTCGGCGCGCTCGAACAATTTTCATATGAGCAGATCGAGACCTTGATGGCGGTCAATTTTACCGGGCAGGCTTTCCTGGCCCGCGCCTTGCTGCCGCATTTAAAAAGTAAGGATCGAAGCGATCTGATCTTTATCGGTTCGGAAGCCGCATTGAAAGGCTCCCGCCAAGGCGCGGTTTATTGCGCCAGCAAATTCGCAGTGCGCGGATTCACCCAGGCTCTGCGCGAGGAATGCGGTAAAAGCCGACTGCGGGTCGCGCTGATCAATCCGGGCATGGTTAAAACCGAATTCTTCGACAGCCTGCCTTTTGAGCCGGGCGACCATGAAAGCAATTATATTCTGCCGGAAGATGTCGCCGAAACGGTTTCCTATGTGCTGGATTCACGCGCACAGATCGTGATCGATGAGATCAGCCTCAGTCCGCTGAATAAGGTCGTGAAATTCAAGAAAACCTGAACGGATCCGGCGAGTTAAATTTTTAACCGCTCGACAACTCTGCCGTTAATCAGGTGTTCCTGAATGATCTCATCAATATCCTGCCGGTTTTTAAACGTATACCAGACGGCTTCCGGATACACTACCATGACCGGCCCCTTATTGCAGCGATCCATACAACCCGCATTATTGATCCGGCATTTGCCGGGACCGTTCAATTTCAGTTTTTTAATCTGTTCTTTCGCATAATCGCGCAAGGACTGAGGATCATGATCTCCACAGCTGCTTCTGCCGTCGTCGCGCTGATTGGTGCAAAAAAATACATGGTGTTTGTAGTAACTCATCTCAAAAATTAAGCTGGTTTCGATGTTCCCGATTATACCTGAAGGGATTTACAGTAGCCCGAACAAATTCCCCACCTAATATGGCTCGTATTTAAAGAATTTCTTTGATTATTCTGGAGGCGGAACTTTTCGGATTTATTTAGAGTCATTTAATAATCTATGTTTCAAATTTCTTCACAACACATCAGAGGATATTACTATGAAGCCAATAAGAACGACCGTCGCCGCGCTTTTTCTGATGCTGACTATTAGCTTGGCAAGCCATGCCGGAAGCCCGACCGCGCCGACCGACGCGGATGAACCGATGAGCATGCAGAAAGGCATGGGAATGCATCGAGGGATGGGCATGGGAGGCCAAATGACGGAGGCAGAGCGGGACCAGCACTTACGTATGTATCAGGAACATATGCTGAAGATGCACGATCTCTCTAATCGGATTTTGTCTGAAACCGACGAAAAGAAAAAAGATCAGCTGAAAAACGAGCAGCTTGAACTGATGAAAGCGCATCACGAACAGATGAGGACACACCGGATGGAAAGAAGGCAACAGCATCAAAAAACGGACAAACCGGCCACCAAGTCAACCCAATAAGCCTTAGTCTGTCCTTCCTCCATTACTGATTTCCGGACCTTTCGGCAAGAAAGGCCGGAAATTTGTCTTTTTAATTCTCTCCGTTTTACTCATCAGTTGCTTGAATATCAAAAAAAATACTGTCTATAATTAAAGTCAGCTATTTTTTATGACCCCCGTTAAACGAAATGCCAAAACTGACTGTGTATTTTAAAGATAAAGAAATCGAATCCTTCATGTTCGATGAAGGCCAGGTGCGAATGGGCCGCGATGAAACCAACGAAATCATGATAGATAGTCTGGCGATTGCACCGGTTCACGCAGTGATTACGCTTAATAATGGCGTCGCGTCAATTAGGCCGTTACAGGATGAATTCCCGATTACCGTCAACGGTGAAAAAACTAAGGAAGGTATTTTGAATGACAACGATATGATTGCCTTGGGCAAGCATCATGTTCTTTTCAAAAGCAGCAGCTCGGCGGGCGTATTCAAACCGTTTGCCGAGGCAGCCGAAAACATACCGTCACCGTCCGCTCCTCTTTTTGGCATTGAGCCCGAGCTGCCGAACGGTAATTTTCAGATCATGGATGGGGAAAATATCGGCAAGATCATCCCGATCAAAAAAACGATGGTGCAATTGGGGCGCGCCGGTCAAGGCATTGTCGTGGTCACCCGAAAAAAAGAAGGCTATTTTGTGTCTACGCTTGAGAACAAAGGCTCGCTGACCGTTAACGGCGAACCGATAGGGAATAAAATCGTCAAGTTGAGCAATAACGACATCCTCGGCATCAACGAAAAAGCCCTGCAATTTTTCCTGAGCTAAAAACCGATCTCATTCTCTCGCCGCCCAGACTGTCTGGCACCGCGTTTCATCATGGGTCCGGCTAGAGTTCGGCAACGATATCCAATGCATCCCCCAGCGTAGCGACAGGGTACACAGTCAGACCGTCTATCGGTTTTTTGGGTGCGTTCGCTTTCGGTATCACCGCCTTTTTAAAGCCATGCTTGGCCGCATCATTGAGACGGGCATAGCCGTTAGCGACCGGCCTGATCTCCCCGCTCAACCCGATTTCGCCGAAAAAAAACGCATCATGCGGTACGATTCTATCTCGCAAACTCGAAACGATACCGACAACGATCGCCAGATCCGAACTGGTTTCGGTCACCTTGATGCCGCCGACCACGTTCGCGTAAATCTCGTCGTTCGCCGTAAAAATGCCGCCATGGCGAGATAACACGGCGAGCAACATCGCCAGCCGATTTTGATCGAAACCGACGGCGAGACGCCGGGGATTTCCATATTGGCATTCGGTCACCAATGCTTGAATTTCGACCAGCAAGGGCCTCGTTCCTTCCCACAGCACCGTCACCACGCTGCCGGAGGACGGCTTTTCGGGCCGGTTCAAGAACATCGCGGACGGATTCTTGACCTCCTTTAAACCCGTGCTGTCCATCGCGAAAAAGCCGAGCTCCCCGACGCTGCCGAAGCGGTTTTTGTCCGCCCTGAGCACCCGAAACCGGGCATCATCGGTAGCGGCCAGAATCACCTGACTGTCGACAATATGGCTCAGGGTCATCGGGCCCGCCAAAGACTGATCTTTAGTCACATGGCCGACCAGAAACAACGCAACATTATTTTTTTTGGCATACTGGGTCAGATAACTTGCCGACTCCCGAACCTGCGAGACCGAACCGGGCGCCGATTCGGTCTGCTCGGTATAAACGACCTGGATCGAATCGATCACCGCGACCCGCGGTTTGACTTCGTCCATAATGTCGGCAATCCGCTGCACCGAAGTCTCCGCAAGCATCAAAATCCTGTCGGAAGGCAGCTTCAGCCGGTGCGCCCGGTCGGCGATCTGGCGCAGCGATTCCTCGCCGGAAACATACAGGACTTCTACACCCTGCTGCGCGATATGTGCAATGATCTGCAGCAATATCGTGCTCTTACCCGCACCCGGCGCGCCGCCGATCAGTACGACGCTGCCTTTGACCAACCCGCCGCCGAGCACGCGATCGAATTCCGACATGCCGGTCTGAATTCTTTCCTCGCGCACCAGGGCGACATCGGACAACAACCGAACCTCAGACTTGCCGCCCGCATAACCGTCCCGGCGTTTATGGCGCTCTCCCGCAGCGGCACCAAGTCGCACCTCTTTGATTGTATTCCAGGCGCCGCAACTGGTGCATTGGCCGCCCCAGCGCGGATAATCGGCGCCGCACTCCGAACACACAAAGGCGGTTTTATCTTTTTTGCTCATTCAGTCTGGAGAGTTCAATCGCGTTATACTCTCATTCATCCTAAAAAATGGTTTCATCCTTGTCTATCAAGTTGGTTAACATACTCAAATCCTGCCGCCACTGTTTTCTGGAACCGAGCTTACGCTGTACGGCTTCAGGCAACTCGGTATAGGTAAACACGTTTTTGGAAATCAGCAGTTCGACCAAATCCTCTATCACCCGGATCATGTCCGAGTCGCTACTCGACAACGAGAGCCGGGGTTGTTCGGTAAGGGCACAGGAATATAAAAACTGATGAATTTGAGGATCATCACCTTCCAGCCACTCGGCTTCAGCCTCTTGCGGCGAATGATGCAATCCGGTGATTTCGCCTGCGTCATTGCGGCTGACATAGGGCATGACGTTCTCCTTAAAAATGATTTAATATGCTATTCTAGTAAGTTATGCGGAATGTGCAATAGCGCTGAATTCAAAGAGACCCTGCCCCTATGGAAAAAGTCATAGCCCCTGCTTTCGTTACCCAATCGCGTCCTTCGCCGCAATCGACTCCCAAACTCGATGATCCTTTGCTGCTGGCGCTGCTATCGATGTGCAAGCTGCTGCATTCGCCCCATTCCGCGGATGCCTTGACGGCGGGCCTGCCGTTGGTTAATAACAAACTGACGCTGCCCTTATTCATTCGGGCCGCCGAACGGGCCGGACTTTCCGCCGGTTACGTCAAACGGCCGCTGCAAAAAATTTCTAATCTGGTTCTGCCCGCCGTTCTATTGTTAAACGGCGAAAAAACCTGCATCCTGCTCAAAAAAGAAAATGGGCTGTGCACCGTTTTACTGCCTGAAACCGGCAGCGGGGAAAAAACGCTTTCGGAAGAAGAACTGGCTGCCGAATATAGCGGCAGCGCCATCTTCATGCAACTCGCCCATCAGTTCGATGACCGCACCGCCGACTCGATAACGCCAAAAATCAAACACTGGTTTTGGGACGTTATTTACAAGTCCTGGCCCATCTATAGCGAAGTGATGCTAGCCTCGCTGCTGATTAATCTGTTCGCGCTGGCATCGCCGCTCTTTGTGATGAACGTTTATGACCGCGTCGTGCCGAACCATGCGGTAGAAACGCTGTGGGTGCTGGCAGCCGGCGTCGCCATCGTGTTTACCTTCGATTTCATCATGAAGGCCTTGCGCGGCTATTTTATCGATGCCGCCGGCAAGCGTTCGGATATTATCCTCTCCGCCACGATCTTTGAAAAAGTGCTCGGCATCCGGATGGAGGCAAAACCCGTCTCGGTAGGCACTTTTGCTAATAACCTGCATGAATTCGAATCGTTTCGCGACTTTCTGACCTCGGCTACACTGACCGCGCTGATCGATCTGCCCTTCTTGTTTCTGTTTCTCGGGATCATTGCCGTCATCGGCGGCCAACTGGCGTTGATACCGCTGCTGATCCTGCCCCTTGCGATTATCGGCGCCATCAGCGTCCAGCAACCCTTAAAAAGAACCATATCGGAACTGTTCAAGTTTTCGGCGCAAAAAAGCGCGACGCTGATCGAAGCGGTTTCCAGCCTCGAAGTGTTGAAGAGCACCGGCGCAGAAGGCCAGGTGCAACGGCAATGGGAACAAACGATCGGCCAAATTTCCCGGCTGGGCCTGAAATCGCGCCTTTATTCGTCGCTGGCGGTCAATCTGACCGCATTTTTGCAGCAATTGGCGACAGTCCTGATCGTGATCGCGGGCGTCTATCAAATTTCGGAAGGCGAGTTGACTACCGGCGCTTTGATAGCCTGCACGCTGTTGACCGGCCGCGCATTGGCCCCGATCGCCCAGATCGCCGCTCTTTTGACCCGCTACCATCAGGCGCGAGCATCTTTGGACTCGTTAAACCATCTGATGTCGCTTCCGGTCGAACGTGAAGCGGGCAGACAATTCCTGCACCGTTCTTCGTTCAAAGGTTCGGTTGAATTCAAAAACATCTCGTTCAGCTATCCTGGACAGCCGATCAAGGCGCTGGAAAACGTCTCCTTCAGGATTAATGCCGGGGAACGCGTGGCAATCATCGGCCGGATCGGTTCCGGCAAAAGCACGATCGAAAAACTGATGATGTCGTTCTATGAACCGCAAGAAGGCGCCATTCTGATCGACGGGACCGACATCCGGCAAATCGATCCGGCCGAGTTGCGCCGGCAGATCGGTTATGTGCCGCAGGATATTACCCTGCTGTATGGCAGCGTGAAGGACAATATCACGCTCGGCTCCCGCCATGCCGACGATAGCGCGGTGCTGACAGCCGCCGAGATTGCCGGCGTTACGCAATTCACGAATCGGCATCCCGCCGGCTTCGACATGCCGGTCGGCGAACGCGGCGCGGGACTGTCCGGCGGACAGCGCCAGAGCGTTGCGGTCGCCCGGGCATTGCTGTTGGCGCCTCCGGTTTATATCATGGACGAACCGACCAATTCGATGGACAACAGTTCGGAGGAAGCCTTCAAGCAACGCTTTGCCGGCCAACTGCATCACCGTACGCTGATACTGGTGACTCACCGCGCCTCTTTACTGACCTTGGTCGATCGGCTGATTGTAATGGACGGTGGCCGCATCGTCGCCGACGGTCCGAAAGAGCAAGTGCTGGATGCATTGAAACAGGGTCAAATTAAAGTCGCCACTTAAGCTGTCAGGATTTAATCGCACCTTTTCGGTAACTCGGCCCCTCCACAATTCAGCCACTACGCCATGACCAACCTGCTCAAAAAAATATCCGAATTCAATGCCGAACAACAGCAATTTTCCGAAGACAAGGATTATGTTTCCGATATCAATGCGGTCAACCTCTACGGCGTCCCCGTCTATACGCACTTGATACTGTTGCTGAGTTTCGCATTCATTGTGATTGCCCTGACCTGGGCAAATTTTGCGACGCTGGATGAAGTAACCCGCGGCTCCGGCAAAATTATTCCTTCGAGCCATATCCAGGTCATCCAAAACCTGGAAGGCGGCATCCTGTCCAAAATTCTGATCAAGGAAGGCGATCTGGTGGAAAAGGGTCAGGAATTATTGCAACTGGACGATGTCAGGTTCGCGTCTTCTTTTAAGGAAACCAAGCTCAAATATTATGAATTGCTGGCCAATAATGCCAGACTGACAGCGGAAACCAGCGATCAGCCGCTGCTAATCCCGCAGGAAGTGATCGACAACTCGCCCGAGCAGGCTGAGCATGCCGAACAGCTTTATCATTCGAGACAATCGGAGTTGGGGGCATCAACCAGCGTGCTGGCGCAACAGGTACGCCAAAAGGAACAGGAATTGATCGAATTGAGATCGAAGCAGGATCAGCTTTCCCGCAGTTATCAGCTACTGCAAAAAGAAGTCGAAATGTCCGAGCCTTTAGTTGCAAACGGCGCTTTGTCCGAAGTCGAAATGCTCCGGCTTCGGCGCAGTGCAAACGATCTGCTCGGCGAGTTGAATTCCGCAAGACTGGCGATTCCGAGAATACAGGCTTATTTGAACGAAAATAAAAACAAACTGGCCGAAATGAAAATCCGTTTCCGCACCGAAGCGTTGAAGGAGCTTAATGAGACCAAAGCCGAACTCGATAGGACGAAAGCCTCTACCCTCGCGCTTGAGGACAGGGTTACCCGAACACGTATTCTTTCCCCGGTCAAGGGCACGATCAAACAGCTAAAAGTCAGCACAATCGGCGGCGTGATCCAGCCCGGCATGGATTTACTCGAAATCGTACCGATCGACGACACCCTACTGGTCGAGGCGGAGGTTCATCCGGCAGATATTGCCTTTCTCCGCCCCGGACAGGATGCGATGGTGAAGCTGACGGCTTACGACTTCTCCATTTATGGCGGGCTTAAAGCCAAACTGGAGCATATCAGTGCCGACACGATCATCAATGAAGAAGATAAAAAAAGCTATTATTTGATCCGCCTAAGAACCGATAAAAATTATCTGGAAAAAAACGGCGAAAAGCTGAATATCATCACCGGCATGAATGCGGATGTGGATATTTTGACCGGTAAAAAAACCGTGTTAGACTATCTAATGAAGCCGATTCTGAAAGCTAAACAACATGCGATGAGGGAACGTTAAAGGCTTATCCATTGCGCCTTTCTGGATACCCCTCTTTAAAATCGACTCAAGGATCATCACTAAGTGGCGAATATTTTAATCTTGACATGTGATCGGCAAGTGAGGAATCAATGGATTTCACAGATATCGTCCGAACATAGTCTCTTTATCACAAATGATCGCCAGCCCTCCGTCAACTTCGTGCAAGAAAAAATGGCTGAAATGGCGATTGTTGATGGTGAGCTATTACCCGGCGATCCGACACCTCTCGTCCCTCTCATTAAAATTGGCTTAAAAATACTGGTCATCGGAAAAAACTGGCCGGAAGAAAAACAAATCAACGCCCTCATGATCGGTTGTTATGGCTATTGCGAAATCGACGCCGCCGTCGAATTGCTGCCAAAAGCTGTCAATAGCATCCTGAAGGGCGACGTTTGGGTTCCACGTCAACTGATCCCCAAAGTAATCGGCATGCTGGTTAAATTGAGTCCCTATGCAAATCAAGCCGATAAACAGGATAGTGCTAAAAAAAAGAATCTGGACCTTCTGACGCATCGAGAGATTGATGTCGTCAAAATGCTGGGAGAGGGGTTGAGTAATAAGTCGATTGCCTCTATGCTAAATATTTCCGAGCGTACGGTTAAAGCGCATTTGACCTCTATATTTCAAAAGCTTGAGGTTCAGGACAGGCTACAGCTTGCCTTATACTTAAAAGATATTAATTGACCTTTAAGACGAAATATATTACGTTAATTATACGTTTCAATGGATTGAATTCATTCATAATCAGAATTTTACTCAATGTTATATCGGAGCTTTTCTTATGAAATTTAATATCGGTGCCACTGCCCTATTGGCAGGCTTAATATCCGCAAACGTAGCGGCGGAAACCTTGCAGGAAGCGGTGCAGAGAACGATTAAGGAAAATCCCGATTTACAAAGTTTCAAGGATGACCGTCTGGCGACGGAGGAGCAAATAGGCCAAGCTCGTGCGTCGTTTTTCCCGACTATCGATCTGCAAGGCGGCTACGGTTTCGAACAATCGAATAACCCGACGACGCGCAACAGAGGGGGGATTCCTGGCCAGCCATCCGCATCCGTCGGCAGCAACAAACTGGGCACCGTGGTTTACGATAGAGCCGAATCCTCAATTCAACTTAGACAGATGCTGTTCGACGGCCTGGCGACACCGAACGAAGTAAGCCGCACCAAAGCCGCTACCAACGCAAAAGCCTATCTGGTTTACAGCCAATCGGAATACCGGGCGCTGGAAGCCGTGCAAGCCTATCTTGATGTATTGAGAGCGGAAGAATTGGCTCAAATAGCCAAAGAAAACTTCGACGCGCATATCAGCTCTAATGACCAAATCACGATGCGCAGCGAGCAAGGAGTCGGCAAAAGAGCCGATATCGATCAATCATCCGCCCGTGTTTCGAGAGCCGAAAGCAACCTGCGCAACGCGGAAGGAAATTTGACAGATGCCAAAACCCGCTACCAGAAAGTCGTCGGCGCATTGCCCGGCAAACTCGAAATGCCCCCTCACCCTGACGGTAAACTACCCAAGAACATCGACGAAGCGGTCGAATTAGCCGTTGCGAGTCATCCGCAATTGAAATCGGCTAATGCCGACATCGACGAGGCGCATTACCAGCATGAAACCGCCTCGGCGCCGTTCATGCCGCGCGTCGATTTCGAGTCCGGCGCTTCCTTCAACAACAATCTGGACGGCATCCCCGGCAAGAATGAAGACGTGACCGCGATGGTTCGCGTCCGCTATAACATCCTGAACGGCGGCAAGGACTTGGCGCGCCGCAAACAAACAGCTCATCTGATTTCTCAGGCCAAGGATATCCGGGACAACACTTACCGTGAGGTCGTGCAAAACATGCGCGAATCTTGGGTTGCTTATATTACTCGCCAAAGTCAGCTGGAATTGAACAAGCAATATTGGGAACGCAGCATCAAAGCGCGAGAAGCCTACCAAAACCAGTTCAATATCGGCCAACGCACCTTGCTGGACTTGTTAGATACCACGAACGAAATGTTCATCGCCAACAGCAACTATATCGATTCCAAATATGACGAGCTTTTAGCGGCTTACCGGATCCTGGCCGCCGAAGCGAATCTAAACAGCTATCTTGGCGTTGCGCTGCCGGAAGAATCCAAACCACTGAACGACTGATCTAAAAAAGGCTCCTTAAGGAGCCTTTTTTATTATGATGGCCTTACCGGCATTCTCTGCTCCGCTTGATAGCCCAGGCGACATCCGCCGCCTGGCGATTTTCCTTCACATCATGCACGCGAAACAGCTTGATGCCCGCCATCACGCCCAACGCAGTCGTTACCGCGGTCGCGGTAACCAGTTCTGCCGGCTCCTGAACGTTGCATAAGGAGCCCATGAAGCGCTTGCGGCTCGTTCCCAACAGCACCGGAAACCCGAGCCCGGCAAGCACATCCAGATGCGCCAGCAAATCGAGATTATCCTGTCTGCGCTTGCCAAAGCCGATGCCGGGATCGATGATGATCCGTTCTTTTTTAACCCCAGCCTCTAAAGCCGACGCGACGCGTTCTTCCAAAGCCGCCCTAACCTCGCGGACCGCATCCCCATAATACGGATTGTCCTGCATCGTTTTCGGCATTCCTTGACTGTGCATCAATACGATCGGCGCATCCAGGCGCGCTGCCAGCCTCAGGATAGCCGGATCGCCGGTGCCGCCCGAAACGTCATTGATCATATCGGCGCCCGCCCGCAAAGCGGCTTCGGCGACTTCGGACAAAGTCGTATCGATGCTGATCGCCATACCGGAAGAGAGGTTTCTGACCGCCTCGATCACCGGCACGACCCGGCGGAGTTGTTCCGCAGCCGGCACCGGATCCGATCCCGGACGGGTCGATTCGCCGCCGATGTCGATAATGTCCGCGCCGTCGGCCAGCATCTTCTCAGCCTGCGCCACTGCTGTTCTCACCGAAATGTATTTTCCGCCATCGGAAAAACTGTCCGGCGTCACATTCAATATTCCCATGATCATCGGTTTTTCGATAGATGCAAACAAAATCCCAACTCCTCTGTACGAACTGCGGTCAAACCTTCGAGTATAATACGCGGACCTTATACACCCAAAATAAATAATTGATGGATAAACCGCGTTTAGCCTGGGCCATTACCGGTTCCGGGCACTTTATCAAAGAGTGTCTGGACTTTCTTTTGACTCTCGACCATGTCGATTTGTATATCAGCCAGGCCGGCGAAGAGGTGCTCCGAATGTATGGCTACTACCTGAAAGACATCCGCGAAAAAATGCCGGTTTACCGGGACAAGGCCGCGTCGGCGCCGCCGGTCGGCCTGTTTTACAAGGGTTATTACCATACCTTCGTGATGGCACCGGCCACCTCGAATACGGTCGCCAAATGCGTGCTGGGGATCTCCGACAGCCTGGTCACCAATTTGTATGCGCAGGCCGGGAAATGCAAAGTGCCGAGCATCGTCTTCCCCTGCGATACGGCGCCGGCAATGGAAACGACCGCGCCGGGCGGCAGGGTGATGGTCTATCCGCGCAAGATCGATCTCGAAGGCACCGAAAAGCTGCGTACGTTCGAATATACGACCGTTGTCGATACGGTCGAAGATCTGATCATCAAGGTCAAAGAGCGCCTGCAGGCCGTCGGATGAGCGAACACATCCTGTTTCTGACCGGCAAACTCGCGGAAAAACAGTTGCGCGCGATCCTCGAAAAGATGCAGCCGAAATTCCGTTATACGGTGCACCAGCTTGGCGTCAAGGTCGCCGCGTTGATGACGGCCGATATGATCGGGCGCCGGCTGACCGACACTTTCGGAGCCGACCGGATTATCGTGCCGGGCCGCTGCCGGGGCGACCTCGAGAAACTGTCGGAGGATAAAGGCCTGCCAATCGAACGCGGCCCCGACGAACTGAAGGATTTGCCGCAATACTTCGGTCAGGCCGCGCATAAGCCCGACTTGAGCCGTTATCAGGTTAAAATCTTCGCCGAGATCGTCGATGCGCCGAATCTGAGCATCGAGGCGGCGGTCGAACGCGCGCGCTATTATCAACGCAACGGCGCCGACGTGATCGACATCGGCTGCCTGCCGAGCACCCCGTTTCCGCTGATGGAAGAGATGATCCGCACGCTGAAGCAGGAAGGCTTTCGGGTCAGCATCGATTCGCTGAATGCGGACGATTTGCTCAAGGGTGCAAAAGCCGGCGCGGATTTCATGCTCAGCCTGCATGAAAGCACCTTATGGATTGCGGACGAAGTCGCGGCGACGCCGATTCTGATTCCCGAAAGGCATGAAGACCTGGACTCGCTCGAGCGCAGCATCGAGGCGATGCAGGCCAAAAACCGCGCCTTCATCGTCGATCCGATTCTCGATCCGCTGCATTTCGGTTTTACCGAATCGGTCGTCCGCTATCATGAAGTCAGAAAGCGCCATCCCGGCATCGAGATCATGATGGGCGTCGGCAATATCACCGAACTGACCCATGCCGATACCGTGGGCATGAACGCCCTGCTGCTCGGCATCTGCTCGGAGCTGAGCATCAATCACATTTTGGCTACCGAAGTCAGCCGGCATGCCTGCCGGGCGATCAAGGAAGCCGACCTGGCCCGGCGCATCATGCATGCGGCCAAGGAGCACAATACCCTGCCGAAGCATATCGATCCGGGCCTGATGGCGCTGCACGAGCCCTCGCCTTTTCCCTATTCTTTTGCCGAGATCAGCGAACTGGCCGCGCAAATCAAGGACCCGAGCTACCGGATTCAAATCAGCCCCGAAGGGGTGCATATTTTCAACCGGGACGGCCTCCACAGCGCCGCCGACCCTTTCGACCTGTTTCCGAAACTCGGCGTCGAAACCGACGGCGGCCATGCCTTTTACCTTGGCGTCGAACTGGCCCGCGCCGAAATCGCCTGGCGGCTCGGCAAACGTTATAACCAGGACGAAACCTTATCCTGGGGCTGTGCCACAGAGCAGGGTGAAAGCACAGTCGATCTGCACACCTTCAAACCCGCCGGCTCCACGCTGCAAAAGAAAGAGCCTCATTAATCTAGGTACGGCTTGCCCGCTCATTGTATAATTTGCCGAATTTTTTATTAAGACAAAAGGATTGATAACAGCATGTCT
This sequence comes from Methylomicrobium sp., assembly GCA_051061095.1. Taxonomy (GTDB): domain Bacteria; phylum Pseudomonadota; class Gammaproteobacteria; order Methylococcales; family Methylomonadaceae; genus Methylomicrobium. Next base: position 212,104 of record JBPFEE010000042.1, read on the forward strand.
GCAAAAAAGCCGTCCATACGCCGCCGCGGTATCTATTTGTTACCCAATTTGTTTACGACGGGAGCGCTTTTTTCGGGATTTTATGCGATTACTTCCGCAATGGACGGACGTTATGAAACCGCGGTGATCGCGATGTTCATTGCCATGGTGCTGGACGGACTCGATGGCAGGGTCGCACGGCTGACCAATACGCAAAGCGAATTCGGCGTGCAATACGACAGCCTGTCGGACATGGTTTCATTCGGCGTCGCGCCGGCGCTGGTGATGTATTTATGGGCATTTTCGGGCCTCGGCAAAGTCGGCCTGTTTGCAGCGTTCGTGCACATGGCCGGCGGCGCCTTGCGCCTGGCGCGCTTCAATACGCAGGTCGAAACGGCCGACAAACGCTATTTTCAAGGCCTTCCAAGCCCTGCCGCCGCCGCGATTCTGGCCGGCTTCATCTGGTTTGCGATCGAATATCGCTACGACGTGAGCTATCTCAAATACCCCGCATTGTTTTTGACCATGGCGACCGGCTTGCTGATGGTCAGCAATTTCCGCTATTTCAGCTTCAAAGGCATCGATCTGAAAGGCAAGGTGCCTTTCGTATTCGCGATCGTCGCAATGCTCAGCATTGCCTTCGTGATGGCGGAGCCGCAAACGATGCTGTTCTTTCTGTCGCTTATCTATGCAGTCTCCGGTCCGGTACTGACGCTGGTGCTGCGCAGACGCCGCCGGCTCCAGGCAAGAAAATCCTAAAATCCGCTTGAGGATGCTCGATCATTAGCGTATATTTTCCCTATGTCCACACAATACCCCTTCACAGCCCGCTCTACACTGGCCGCCCACACGGCCGCTTCCTTGCTGTTGCCTGCACTTCCGCTGCTTCTGGGACTGCTGCCCTGAGGGGCACATAATCCTAACTATCGCAGAATCGTTTTACCGACCCATTTTTTAAATCCGCAGCAAGGCACGCGTGGATGGTTTCCATGCAGGGAGTTTTTATGAAAGACAAATTAATCATTTTTGATACCACGATGCGCGACGGCGAGCAGAGTCCCGGCGCGTCGATGACGCGCGATGAGAAAATCCGCATCGGCCGGGCGCTGGAACGCCTCAGGGTCGACGTGATCGAAGCCGGCTTTCCGGCCGCCAGCCCCGGCGATTTCGAATCGGTCCAGGCGGTCGCGAACGTCATCAAGGACAGCACCGTTTGCGGCTTGGCCCGCGCGCTGGACAAGGACATCGACCGTGCCGGCGAAGCGCTCAAAGGCGCGAACCGCGCCCGCATCCATACCTTCATCGCGACCTCGCCGCTGCATATGCAAAAGAAATTGCAAATGACGCCGGAGCAGGTGATCGAATATGCGGTACGCGCGGTCAAGCGCGCCCGCCAATATACCGATGACGTCGAATTCTCGCCCGAGGATGCGGGACGTTCGGAAGAAGACTTTTTGTGCCGAATTCTCGAAGCGGTAATCGACGCCGGCGCGCGCACGTTGAACATTCCGGATACGGTCGGGTACAGCATCCCGCAACAATTCGGCGCAACCATCGCAAACCTGATCCAGCGGATTCCGAACTCCGACAAGGCGATTTTCTCGGTGCATTGCCATAACGATTTGGGCCTCGCGGTCGCGAACTCATTGTCCGCAGTAATGAACGGCGCACGGCAAATCGAATGCACAATCAACGGCCTCGGCGAACGCGCCGGCAACGCCTCGCTCGAAGAAGTCGTGATGGCGGTACGCACCCGCCAGGACGTCTTCAGCTGCGACACGGGCATCGATACCCGCGAGATTCTGACCTGTTCGAAACTGGTGTCGTCGATCACCGGTTTCCCGGTACAGCCGAACAAGGCGATCGTCGGCGCGAACGCGTTTGCGCACGAATCCGGCATTCACCAGGACGGCGTGTTGAAAAACCGCGAGACCTACGAAATCATGCGCGCCGAGGACGTCGGCTGGAGCGCGAACCGGATGGTTCTGGGCAAACACTCGGGCCGCAACGCGTTCAAAAGCCGGATGACCGAATTGGGGCTGGTGTTCGATTCGGAAGAAGAGCTGAACGACGTTTTCATGCGTTTCAAGCAACTCGCCGACAAGAAACACGACATCTTCGACGAAGACTTGCAGGCTCTCGTCTCCGAAGCCAGCTTCGAGGCCGAAGACGAATTCATCAAGCTGATTGCGCTGAAAGTCTGCTCGGAAACCGGCGAAGTGCCGGTCGCGAAAGTCACCTTGCGCATCGACAACCAGGAAGTGACCGGCGAAGCGGAAGGCGGCGGCGCGGTCGATGCCAGCCTGAAGGCGATCGAAAATCTGGTGCAATCGAAAGCCAGCCTGGAATTGTACTCGGTCAACAACATAACGAACGGCACCGACTCGCAAGGCGAAGTGACCGTGCGTCTCGAAAAGGCAGGTCGTATCGTGAACGGGCTGGGCGCGGACACCGACATAGTGATCGCCTCCGCGAAGGCGTATGTGAATGCGGTGAACAAGTTGCAGACCGGCGCCCTGCGCCAACATCCGCAAAAAGGGAATGTCTAGCCGCGGCAGCTGTCTTATCGAACAAAGGGCGGGGCTCATTGCCCTGCCCTTTCTTCGACTTTATGGAGCCTGACGATGGACAACGCCCTACGCCTGCTTTATCTCGAAGCGATGGGCATCACCGTATGGCGGCCCAAAGTGTCGAGTATTTCCCTCCCTGCCCTCTCGCCTGACGCGGATGGCGATTTATCGCCGGAGCCGCTCGTTACCCGCAGTGCGGACACAACTTATGCCGCTTCCGATCACCAACCCGACTCGTCGCACAATAGCGACTATGCCCCCCCATCTTCTGTCGCAGGAATGGACTGGGACGAGTTGGCAGCGACAGTCTCCGTCTGCCCGAAATGCCGCTTGTGCGAAACCCGCACGCAAACCGTATTCGGCAGCGGCGACAAAAAGGCAGACTGGCTGATCATCGGCGAAGGCCCCGGCCAGCAGGAGGATTTGCAGGGCCTGCCTTTTGTCGGCCCGGCGGGGCAGCTGTTGACCGAGATGCTGCGCGCGATCGGCCTCAACCGGGATGAGGTCTATATCACGAATATCGTGAAATGCCGCCCGCCCAACAACCGCGACCCCAAACCCGATGAAGCGGACGCCTGCCGCCCGTATCTGGACCGCCAGATCGAATTGATCCGGCCGAAAATCATCCTGGCCGCCGGGCGAATCGCCGCGCAATCCCTGTTGCGCACCGAAGCCCCGGTCTCCAGGCTGCGCGGCAAGGTCCATACTTTAAATCGGACGCCGGTTATTGTAGTCTATCACCCGTCTTATTTATTACGCTCGCCGAACGAAAAGAAGAAGGCCTGGCTCGATTTACAACTGGCACTCAGCACCTATCAAGAACAAAAATAAAAGGTTACCCATGCGCGGACTCCTGGACAAAATCAAAAACTATGTTTTCTACGACGCCGACAAGGAATTCTACGCCAGAGTGTTTCCGGAATCGGTCTCTCGCATCGACCTGCTCAGAATGCGCACGATGACCCATGCTGACCTGCCCGCCGTGCTCGCCATCGAAAATCAAAATTACGAATTCCCTTGGGGCGAAGATATCTTTATCGACTGCTTCCGCGCAAATTACGAATGTTATGTCTGCGAAGAAATGGACAAAGTGCTCGGTTATTGCATTCTCTCGTTCGGGGCCGGCGAAGCGCATATCCTGAACATCAGCGTCGACCCCGGCGCGCAAAAACAGGGCATCGGCCGCAAAATGCTCGAACATTTGATTGAAACCGCCCGCGACAAGGCGGAGACGATTTTTCTGGAAGTCCGGCCCAGCAATATCGTCGCGCTCGCGCTGTATAAAAAAATCGGATTTAATGAAATTGGCATCCGCAAAGGCTATTACCCTGCCGCGGAAGGCAGGGAGGATGCGCTGATGCTGGCGATGGAACTGTTTTAGCGGCGTATTCGCTCCTTCTCCAGGGGAGAAGGTCGGGATGAGGGGAAAATTGAGCGGGACAGGGCAACATGTCCCATCCAGCTTCGGGACTACAGATTATCGAGAGGACTCTTCACCCCTCTGCCGTCTTGGTTCGACATAAGCCATTGCGTCCCGGTCAGCCGCGACAAAATCGCCTGCATCTCGCCCCCATTCCACACTACCGGCAAAAATGCAGGATGAAGCGCCTGATTCAGCCCGTATAAGCCTGCTCGGTATAGATGCTGTATGCTTCAGGCGAATTTTGTTTCTGACCAGATCTAGCAACTTGGGCGGCTTACCAGATAAATTCTGCAAAGGATATTGAATTTCATTTAGGATGTGATAATTTCTCTTACATATGTGAATATAAATCAGTCACATGGTTTTAAATGTTTTTAGGCAACACTGTGACGCAATTTTTTATATCATTTAGGATATTTAATTGTAGTTAGCCATTAAAAACAGAAGCATCACGCCGTGAGTAGAATCTATATCCAAACTTCAAACGCAGAACAGTGGGCGCAGTTTCTTGCCGAGCCAGTCAAACACTGGCGCCAAGGTTATTCCGCACGCACCCTTGCCTATTCGTGGCAGGAAGCCATCGGTTTTCCGTCGGAGGTTGCATCTGTTCTGTCGCCTCAGTTTCCATCGGTAGAGCTACTGCTGGCATTGCCAGAGCATCAAGTCCCATTGCCGGGCGGTTCGCGCCCATCTCAAAACGACATTTGGGTGCTTGCCCGCTCCAAAGGTAAACTCATTTCCATTGCGGTAGAGGGCAAGGTTTCGGAGCCGTTCGGCCCTACTGTCCAAGAATGGCAAGCCGAGCCCAGCTGCTCCGGCAAGTTAGAGCGTCTCGCATATCTGCTCGACTTGCTCGGCCTGTCGTCCGTTCCAGACACTACGCGTTATCAACTCTTACACCGCACGGCATCGGCCATCATAGAGGCCCAACGCTTCAATGCACCCCATGCGGTTATGCTGGTTCATTCTTTCAGCCAATCCAGTGAGTGGTTTCAAGATTACGCGGCGTTTGTCTCGCTCATGGGCGGCAGTGCGATGGAAAACCGCATGGTTTCAGTTAGCTCGCGCTCCGGTATTTCGCTTCATCTGGCTTGGGTACGCGGCAATGCAGGCTATCTTTCCAAGTAGTGAGCAACTAAGGGCTAACACGTCGCTCAAAGTGACGCTCCGCTGCGTTGCGTGCCCCTAGCTTCACGTTAGGTTTTCAAGAACGGGTTGATGATGCAGACTCAAATAACCTTTTATCTACCTGAGGACGTGGTCCAAAGGGATGGTCCGTTCCAAGAGTTCAAGCAGGATGCAGCCTTTGTTAGTGTGGAACTTAAAGATGGCCGAGTATTTCATCACGTGTTAGTGCTTTACCCCAGACAAATCATTGCAATGAAAGGCCAGGACACGCTCCCGTTTGACCCAAACCAGGTGAAACGAGCATTCCAAACAGAAGACGATCTAAAGATGCGGAGCGATTCCAGATTGACTTTTTGGCTTTAACCCGGTAAGGCGGATTCACCGATAGGTAATCCTCCATAGCTTTGAAGAATGTTGGCGTTTTGCTATCGCGAAAACGCCATACAGGTTACCGATTATATAAGAAAACGCAAATTATTCAGTAGGACCGAGATCATCGAATTCGCTGCCCGTCAGAATCTCTTTAGTGAGTTCCAGCGAAGCACGGGCCTCCGTTTCGATAGCCTCTGCCAATGCGGCAATGGCCAACCGATCCTTGCTGCCTTCCTCACTGGAAGCCATCTCGAAAATCCTACGGCTTAGCTCGATGATAGTGCCGTGGTGTTTAATAGCTTCAATTTTTTCACTCATGATTTCACTCCTTCGCTACATTTGAACGAGCCTTCGATGGCGAAGGCGTGGCTCTTGTCGGTGTAAAACCGGGTAACGAGGATTTAATGATCTTGTATGCCGAAGAAGATGACGCGAACCCTCCCATCGATGGGTCAAAAAAATCACCCAAATCGAGACATTTAACCCTTCTTGCCATACGGCGAAGGGAAGACATCCGGGATCTCTGGTTCAAGATATTGAAAAAGTGCCCGGAAAGGTTAAGGAAACCGTAAAATCAGAGATTGAGTCACGCGAATACGTTGAACTCGTTCACGCAGACGAACAGCTCACCGCCGTCATCCATCTTGTCGTCCCGCGCGCCGAAATCGGTAAGGTAATGGGGCCGGTTATGAAGGCCGCCGTGACGCGGCATAGGGAGTTTTGCGCCTGGATAGACGCCGAGGCGCTCATTCCGCAAGACTGCCTGAGGGAATGCTATCTTTCTTCAGGTCCGGAGTGGAGTTCCGACCCCGAGAAGTGGCGCACCGACATCAATCGCCCGCTGGCGTCATAGGCGCCCCCGGTAAAGGAAATCCCGGAAGAGCCCGTGACTGGCTTATTGATAATTACTGATTGCCGGCCTTGATATGCTCTGCAGCTTCTTCAGCGGCTTTGGTGGCGGCTTTTGCACGGTCCTTGCCCTTCATTTTACCTTGCTCCAGAGAGGATTCCAGCGATTTTACGGCCGCTTCCATATGGGTTTTGGATTCGCCTGTCGCCACTTCGGCGGCTTGTTTCGCATGAATCAAAGCCTCTTTTGCGTGCTCGACCAAAATTTGATTATGTCCGGCTTTTCCATATTGAATCGCCGTTCTGGTATGTTCCAACGCGGCATCGGCATGCTCTTCCGCGAATACTGCGGGACTTGCCGCCATTGTTAATGCCACGCCCAACAATGCTAATTTCTTCATGTTGCCTCCTTGTCATTATTTGGTAATTGAACAGCCTGGCCGATTAGCAGCGTATGGCCTTACTTCTTTGAGATTTAACAGTTGAGGATAGTTCCATAAGTCGCTTCCCCTCCCCGGCTCAAGGCCTTATGCCTCATTCCAAAGTTTCTATGCACTCAACCGTATCATGCCGCGGACTATTGACCTGCGTGCTGACCGGCCAAGCCGCCATACTCTCATCCGGATAGGGTTTCAGCAGATTTTGAAGAATTCGGGCATCATGGGCCGCCGTATCCAGCCAGGCATTCCAATCGCCCGGCGCAAGAATCACCGGCATACGGTCGTGGATCGGCCGCATCAGTTCGTTCGCTTCCGTCACGATAATGGAACAGCTCTCCAGATCGCCGCCTTTCGGACTTCGCCACCGTTCCCATAGCCCGGCCAAGGCCATCGGCAATCGGCTGCGCAGGACGATAAACCACGGTTGTTTAGCCTTGCCCTCCGGTTTGACTTGCCATTCGTAGAACCCGTCCGCGGGTATCAGACAACGCCGGCGCCTGAAAGCCTCCCGGAATACCGGCTTATGGGCTACGGTTTCCGCCCGGGCATTGATTGTGGAATAGCCGCTGTCGATGGCCTTCGCCCAAGGAGGGATGAGTCCCCAGCGAACACAAGTAAAATACCTTTTATCATTTTCCTCCCGCACAATCAGAATGTTCTGCGTCGGTGCGACATTAAATCGGGGACGCAATTCAGGCGGCGCTTCCGCACTGAAGCGATGGGCTAAAGTAAAAGGATCGCTATAAAGCGCAAATCGGCCGCACATGGGTTTGGAGTTCAAAGAAAATTCAAGAGCCGGATGAAATACTCGCCTATGAAGGCATCAATAATTGCATTGGACTCTTGGCAGGGTAAAAAAATCCGCCTAAAATGAGAACAAAAAGAGAACATAAACCGGGAAGTTTTTTTGACTTTCTCAAGACATGAGGTCGCCATGCATCCGCCTCCAGCCAGCTTTTTATTCCCCGCAAAGTCTCCTAAAGTCCTGGCTTTGCCCCTGTTTACCGCTAAAGTCGCCGCCGGCTTCCCGTCGCCGGCCGACGACTACGTCGAGAAAACGCTCGATTTGAACGAGCTGCTGGTGCAAAAACCCGCCGCGACCTTTTTTGTGCGCGCACAGGGCGAATCGATGCTCGGCGCCGGCATCCATCCGAACGATATTCTGGTCGTGGACCGCTCTCTCGATCCGGTACCGGGCAAGATCGTGATTTGCGCGCTGAACGGC
>JBPFEE010000043.1:0-76883 GCA_051061095.1 Methylomicrobium sp.
GATACCGCTATGAAAACATTACACACTGTCGTTGCCGCTCTGACTTTGACTGTTGCCGCCGGCAGCGCCTGGGCCGAAGGCTCCAAGATCGAAAAATCGACGCTGATCAATGCAGCGCAAACCACCAACTCGCTGAACGCCGCGATCGGCGAGAACGCCTCCGCCAACACCGGTTCGATCAGCATCAAAGGCTCGGAAGTGAAAAAATCGACCGTGATCAACGCGTCGAGCACGACTAACTCGTTGAACGCGGCGATCGGCAAGGGCGCCTCCGCCAACACCGGTTCTATCGACATTAAATAAGGCATGTCAGCGAGAATAGCCATTTGGCTATTCTCGCTTTATTCCGTGGGCCAGGGGTAAAATGTGAAATGCTTGAAAATCGAAATGTCACCAAATTAATAGCTTATGATCAGTGAGACTAACCATGTTGAAAAAAATTAATCTTTTTTTATCTCTGTTGCTGTTGGTAGGAGGCGCTACGGTTTCATATGCTGACGATTTTGATGGCGGCATTCCCCTTGACGAAGCTATTGATGATAAATTGGAAACCACATTGAATATTGAATTCATCAAACGTAACGCCAAATCCAAGGCTTTGCGGGGGGCTGCTAAGGGTAAAAAGGGTGTAAACCAAGATTGCGGCGGAACGGGCAATCAAACGTTCGGTCCCGGTGCGAATTTGCAAGGAGCAACCATTGTTAATTTATCCGATAACAAGGGAGCAACTTCGGTTTGTACTAAATAGCTGACGATAATAATAAAAATATTCAGACTTTAACTTAATAGATATCCATGGGTGTAGGATGATCAAGTCAAATCAGCAACATAAATCCTTTCGAATCATTTGGTTGCCAATACTAATAGCCGGTTGCGGGTTAAACCCTCAGAATGCTGATATTGGATTAGAAGAGACCTTGCCGGAAGCCAAGGTAACGGTGTATCAGCAAGGCATCAGCCAATTAGGATTGATGACATCGATTTATAGCAGCGCTCCTCTTAAAATCATGACCAAGGATATCCTCGACAACACCGGCACCTCTGTTGCTACCAATGCGGAGATTCCTCGGGATATAACCGAAATGGTGAAAAGCACGTTAAACGGTATAGGCGGGAATGTTTTGTATATACCTTACGAACCGGAATTTATGCAAAATACTGCCGGGACAGGCTATTCCGATTACGGCGACAAAATATTGCCGCAGGTGGTTCTTTCCGGAGGAATTACGGAGTTCGACCGGGGTTTGGTGACAAAAGGAGATTCTCTGGAGATGGAAGTGGAAATCGGCAGTGAATATGGATTCAATTTTGCCGACCAAAATAAAGCCTCCTTATCGAGCGTGACATTGGATTTCAATCTGATTGACTTTAAAACATTTACTGGTATTCCCCGCATCCAGGCCGTTAACGGGATAAAACTGCACAAGGCAACCAAAGAAGACAGTATAGGTTTTACCATAAAAAGCGCTACCTTTGGCGCTAAGGGCGAGGTGAAGAAAGTCCAGGGGCGTCATGCGGCAGTGCGTTTGCTGGTGCAACTCAGTATGATGCAAATGATAGGCCGATATCAAAAACTGCCTTACTGGCGGTTGGTGCCGGGCGCGACTCGCGACGATGTGGTCATCGATCAAGTGCTGGCGGATTTTTATGCCATGACTCAGCCGGAGCAGATCGCTAAAACTCAAGAGCTTTTGTATCTGCACGGATACAGCGTGACGCCTAACGGCCAGCTGGATGGCGCCACCCAGTCCGCACTGCAGAATTTTGCCGGAAAACAAAAACTAAGTTCTACAAATCTGGATCAAAATTTGTATCTGGCGTTATACGAAAATGTTCCCCTTTCGCCCGCCACAAGACAACTCAGGAAAAATCTGGATTCTTCTAACTTTGCTGTGGCGCCGAGAACCACATTCGACCTTCCTCTCACGCCCAAGCCTGCTCCTGCTCCTGCTCCTGCTCCGGCGGCCCCGAAGGCAAGTCCAAGCGAGATTGTCGTGGCTGAGACGGGCAAATTGACTCTGACGACTAACAAATCCGAGTTTAAGATCGGCGAATCGTTAAAAATCAATTTTTCAGTCAGCGAGCCGATGTACGTCAGAGTTGTGGTGATTAATTCCAAAGGGGAAGTCTCCACCATATTTCCGAACGTTTACCAAAGCGATAACTACTGTAAACCCGGCATCACATATAGCATACCGTCAGCCGGAGCAGACTTTTCTCTCGATATAGGCGAGCCTGTAGGCACCGATAAATTGCGCGCTGTCGCCAGCAAGAAGCCGATTCCCGCAGAAGCGTTGTACTTTACCCCGGATGGCCAGTTTGACGAAGCCAAGATGGCCAGTTACTCGGTTCGGGCAGCTGCCGACTATGTAATTCGTTAAGGAGCATCATTATGAGATTCATCATGTTATTCCTAATGGTTTTGGTAGCGGCGGGGTGCGAAAACGCTCCGGTACGGCGTGAGGAAATGTTATCGCTTCATCCGGAATGGTCAAACGAGCATGCTAAGCTTATTCGTGCCGGGTATTTGGCGTCAGGTATGAATCAGGATCAAGTTAAAGCTGCCTGGGGGAGGCCTTGCTGGAGTTGCACCGGCACTACCAAGGGAGCATGGGGGGAGGCCTGGGAATACGCCACGCAAGTCGTTTTTTTCGACGCAAATGGCAAAGTTACGCGGTGGGAAGCGAAATGATACCTACGCTATGGAACAACACTACGGTAACGATACACGGCTAAAATTCTTGAAATTTTATTTAATTAATATATTTAGGTAATAAAAGGGTAATCATATGAAATCAAATAAACCATTCAACGTTGCGGCCTTCGGCTTCGTGTTGCTGGCGCTACAGGTTTCGCCCATACAAGCTGAACAAGTCCAAATGTACGATCGTCCTCCGAGCGCGGAGGAAATGGGTAGGCTTTTGTTCGGCCAGAAGTCGAGCTCTCCGTCGTCATCGGGCATCAAAATGCGCGGGCTGAATTTTAAACCGAAAGCCAAAGAGCCAGTCGATTACATCCCTCAAAGCGCGTCCACCGAGCGGACCAGCGTAGGGTTGCCGATAGAGTTTGCTTACAATTCGACCGAAATCCTGTCGAAATCGAAACCGTATCTTATGGAAGTAGGCAAAATGCTGAATATGGAGGATTTTGCCGGCAAACGATTGATTATTGAAGGACACACGGATGCCAAGGGTTCAGATCAATATAACCAACTTTTATCGGAGCATAGGGCCAGGGCGGTCAGAGATTTCCTCGTTCAGAATTATGGCGTTTCGCCCGACCGTCTAATGGCGAGCGGTTTGGGTGAGTCAAAGCCCTTGAGCGGAAGAGATCCTTACGATGAAGTGAACCGGCGCGTTCAATTTTATAGCGGCAATTAAACGGAAGTAAGCCGGCTTTTTCGACAACGATAGCAATTTACCGGGGGCTCAAAAATGAAGACTCAATCATCCTGCTTCATTGGCAAACGAAAAAACACTGGTCTAGGGAAAGCCGGACAGGTCATATTAGGCATAGCCATTGGATTTGCCGGTGTTACGATGGCGGTGGCGGGACAATCGGTTACCGGTAAAATTATCATCGATGGCATTGTCTATGGAGAAGGGAGCTCGAAAATAATCGAAGGTTCCGGCGTGTTGAGCCGAGAGCGGCGTCACGTCAATGATTTCCATTCCGTGGAAATCAAAACCGGCGTGGATGTTAATTTTACACGCGACGGTGATACAGGCGTGGAGATTTCCGGCGACGACAACTTGTTGAAATTAATCAGAACAGATGTCGTAGGCGGTGTATTGACCATCAGTTCCACGGAAAGCTATCAAACAAAATCGCCGTTGGTCGTTTCACTGACGGGACCTCATTTATCTTCCATTGCCATGCATGGAGCCGGCGATATCAAGTTGACTGACCTCAAAGAAAACGATTTGGCCATGGAATTAAACGGCAGCGGCGAAGTCTCCGTCAGCGGCAGCGCCGGGCAATTTAACGTGCTCCTGAACGGATCGAGCGATGTTGAGGCGGAAGCGTTGGTCAGTGAAAATGCCAACATACAAATTTTAGGGTCGGGCGATATCGAGGTCAATGCCAAGCAATCTCTGGACGTTTCTATCATTGGCAGCGGCAATGTCAAGTACTTTGGGAATCCTGAAAAAATTAACCGTCAGATCATCGGCAGCGGCGAAGTAGAGGCTGGCGAATAATCATGGAGTTGCGGAAAGTAAGGGGTGTATTGTCGATTTTTTTTTTACTATGCCTGATAAAGGCGGGAGAGGTTAAATCGACCGTAGAATTGGTGGCCAATGGTACGGCAGGGGAACCCTCTCCCGCTTCTGAAAATAAACCAACAATTAGCACGCCAATCAATCAAACTCCCATTGATAATAAGCCGATTGACGCAACACCCATAAAAAACGATGCGTTAGACATCGATCTAATGCGTAAAGAAGTGCAGAGAAGTGACTATAAAGGTCAAAAGCGCCGCTGGGTTGAACTGCACGGCAGCCTCAATAAGCAGTATGTCTATTTGATAGTCGAAAAAACGGGGAAACGGGATGTGGCCGGATATCTATTCGATGGGAAGGGCAATCATTCCTATGTCTATGGAGAATGGTTCAACGGCCAGTTGCAAATTTACGATCAGTCCAACAAGAGTCTGACGATTATGCTTCATGATTGAAATTCCGGACAGATCACAGAATGTCTGATTCGCGTTTTAGGTAGTCCTACTTTTCCACAAGATGGAAGCCCATTTCCCGGCTTCCTCATGAAATCCTTAAAGTTGATGAAAGTTATGATAAGAAATTCGTCAATGCAGATCCTCGGCATCCTCTTGCTGGTCGGTTGTGCGTCCGGAAGCGGAGGCCTGGATGACGGCAGCGAGGATATCGCCAGAGTGAAAAACATCAGCGATGCCGATAAATTATTTGTCGTTGACTGCCTGCTTCCGGGCCAAGTCCGGCAATTGGGGACCATGACGACTTATCTTACCGCCCGCAGACCCATCAAAACGACAGCGATCGATTGCGAAATCAGAGGCGGAGAGTATGTCGCCTACGATCGGGCCAATGTATCCTCGTCGTTGAAAATATGGCTGCCGAAGGCTCAGTCCGGCGATGCCGAGGCGCAAACTTACGTGGGCGAAATTTACCAGAAGGGGCAGGGTATGCCGCCCGATTATCGGAGCGCCGCCGACTGGTTTCGAAAGGCGGCCGCGCAGGGCAACAGCAGGGCGCAAATTAATTTGGGTTATCTCTACGAACAAGGCTTGGGCGTGGAGAAAAATGTCGCCCTTGCCATGGAATGGTACCAGAAGGCCTCAGGTTTAGAGGCAAAGAATATTCCTTACGCGGCCACCCTCAATACTGCCGCTCAGGATGATCTGCAGGCGGAGATAAAGCTGCTTAAGACCGAGCTGAATAAAAGCCGCAACGAGTCGGCTCTGCTTTCCGGGAAGTTGTCGGAAACTCAAAATCAGCTTCGTCAGAGCTTAGGGCAACTCGACACCTATCAAACGGAACGGGATAAAGCCAAGTCCGCCCTTGAAGGGGCGCAAACCAAGGGTAATGCCGAGCAGCAGCAGCGCCTGGAAAAAATCCTGCAGGAAAAAAATGAGGAACTTTCCAGGCAGGCGCAATTGGTTTCTGATCTTAAGGCTCGGTATGAGGGCCAGGTAGCCGATCTTAAAAATCAACTCGGCGAAACCGAAAAAAGAGCGACGCAAATTCACGATCAGTTAAAAAATCAGCAAGCGTTAACCGACGATTCGCAGTTGAAACTGTTGGATGCCGAAGCCAAGCTGGCTAATACCGAAAAACAACTGATATCCAAGATGAAGGGAGAACTGGAGGCGAGCGAGGAAGAGCAGCGCAAATCTCAAACATTAATCAGTCAATTGCAAGCCGAAAAGCAGAAATACGAAGCGCAGATCAAAAGCTTGAAGCAATCCGGTTCAACGGTTGCAACCCGGCAACAACCGTCAATTGAAATCATCGATCCTCCGTTTGTGCTGCTCAGAGGCGTGCCTACCGTCACCTTGCGTTCGGCTGTTCAGGAGCGCGAAATCATCGGCAAGGCGGCATCGCCGGCAGGAATCCTCTCGGTTATGGTGAACGACGTCAAAAACCAAGTCGACGATAAAGGCATTTTCAAAGCGTCAGTCAAAATAAACCGGGATAAAACACCCGTCAATGTGGTGGCCGTTGATCAAAACGGAGGTCGTGCGAGTCTGGAATTTTTACTCGCCCTTGACGAAGAAAATATTCAGGAAAATGGGCGGGGCGCCGGAGAAGTCCTAACTCCTTCCCCTCAACAGAACTGGAGTCAATTTGATTTCGGTAATTATTATGCGTTGATTATCGGCAATAACCGATATGAGAAACTTCCCCAGCTTGACACGCCCGCAAATGATGCACAGGAAGTCGAGAAAATTTTGCGCGATAAATACGGATTTAATACCAAGTTGCTGATCGATGCCAATCGCTATCAGATATTATCGGCAATGAACGAATTACGCGGGAAACTGACCGAAAAAGACAATCTACTGATCTATTATGCGGGGCATGGCGAGCTGGATAAAGTGAATATGCGCGGCCATTGGCTGCCGGTCGATGCGGAAGCGGATAATAACGCCAACTGGATTTCGACGGTTTCCATTACTGATATATTAAATACCATGTCTTCCCAACATATCCTGGTCATCGCCGATTCCTGCTATTCGGGCGCGATGACTCGCGCGGCTCTAGCCCGCCTGGATGCCGGCATGAGCCCTGAAAAAAAATCGGAATGGTTAAAAGCCATGTTGAAGGCTAAATCCAGGACGGTTCTCACCTCCGGCGGGCTCAAACCGGTGATGGACGGGGGCGGCGGCGACCATTCGGTATTCGCCAATGCCTTGATTAAAGCCCTGCGCACAAACTCGGGATTACTGGAAGGGCAGGAGTTATATCGTAACGTCTCGGCCAACGTAGTTGCGGTTGCGGCTGACTATGAGGTGGAACAAGTGCCGCAATATGCTCCTGTCTCTCATGCGGGCCACGAAGCGGGCGAGTTCTTCTTTGTCCCCAAATAAGCGCCGGAACACCCGTGAGTCATCGTCCAGGTTCACGAAACAAGGCAAGGATATTTTTCCAATCTAGGCTCCAGCAACAGTGATGATCAAATTCGGCAAAACCGATATATTTTGCATTTTGCTGCTTGTTGGAAAAGGACTCGATGAGGTTTGCAGGCACGATTTCATCTTTGAGACCGGCCAAATGAATTTGGCGAATCCTGCTGTTAAAGTTCATGGATCCGGGGTCCAATGAGTTCTTCAATGGCCCGTAACCGTGAAACCGGCTCCAAGCATTGACCTCCAAATTCGCGGCAATCGTGACGACGGTATCCACGTTAGTCAAATAGCGGGTAATCAGCATCGCTAGCGTGCCGCCGCCGCTGTAGCCGATCAGAACGATGCGTTTGAACGGATGGTTGTGCAGCCATTGCTTCAATGCGGCCGCCATGCTGGAAACCACGGTTTCGGAATAGCGGTGCGAAGTCCAGTATTTATAATGGCATGCCGGCGTTTGGCTGAAGCCGTGATAGCACGGACGCCCCAGAAAAATCGCTGCGGCCTTGTCTTCGTTCATCAATTCCAGGATCATCGGATTCCGGGAGGTCGGGTCGTCCGCAATCCATTGGTGCCGTTCCCACGGGGTGCCGTCGCCGTCCAGATAAACGTGCAATTCCTGTTCATTCGGGGCAGCGGATAATCGGGAATTGACGGAGAGAAAGTGATTGAATTTACCGGATGTGACGGTATAACGGGCAAAGCCGAAAGCGTCCGCCGCTTGCGCAAAACGCTCGGAAGGCGTGGCGCAAGCCGTTAACAGCACGATGCTTACAAAGGAATGGATTTTAAGTATCTCATTCATTTCCGGCCTAACAGATTAAAATCGCCTCCCATGGTAAATGAGGTCGGCTCCTGTGAAGCGCCGATATATTTCATCGACAACGTAGGAATAGTCAGCGTGGAAAAATTGACCACTTCGTGGGCGCTGATGATTTGATCTCTCGGCTGAATGTCCGCGGCTCCTCCCATGCCCTGAGTGACGACATAAGTGAATAAACCATGTCCCAAATCCGTCAATTCGGCCGCTTCCTGGTCTTGACGCGTAGCCGCCAGCACCACGATTCCGGCCGATTTGCTGACTGAACGGCTAAAATGCCTTTGCGTATTTTGCAGATTGCGGAAGGCTTCCAAACCCGCGCCGGAGTAACAGGCGTCCACCATGATGACAATCTTCTGGAGAGGGATCCGGGTCATCAAATCCCGTATTTCGCCGGCGGAGATGCCGACTTGGGCATAATATTGTTCATTATCCTGATAGCGGGTCTCATAGGGCAGAAAATACCATTCCCCATTCACGGCGATGCCATGACCGGCCAGGTAAACTACCATGGCGTCATTTTGCGACGCCTCGGCAATTTTTTTCAATTGGGCAAGAATCCCTTCCTTGGTGGCTTGTTGATCGAAGATTTCATGCGGCACCACATCCTGAAACGAAACCAAATCTTTATTGCCCAGAATGTTGATAATCGATTTGGCGTCCGCCACGCTATAGTTCAGATTAAGCCGGTTGTCCTGGTAGTTGTTGATGCCGACAGTTACTACATGCAATGTCGTTTTCGGCGCATTGCCTGCAAATTCAAGGCTCAACTCCTGCGGTTGGCTGTCGATGCCCATTTTGTTGCTGGCGATGGCTTTAAATTGATTCAATCCGGCGCCGGGCATGATTTTATACTCGACGCGACGATTTAGTTTTCCGTTCACTTCAGAATCCGAGCTGGCGGTGACCGCACTTTTATCGACAATCTTGCCGTTATGATAGAAGCGCAGATCGGCTATACCGCCTCCGGCATCTACAAGGTTAATGGAGACGGTAAACGCTTGGTCGGCAATGCGATTGGCGCCTCCAGGAGTTAGCGTGACCTCCGGCGGCAGGTTGATGCCTGCCTGAATCACGGTCGGTTGCTTATTAATGTAAGGGGCTTTGTCGAGCGTGGTCGCCAGCAAGCCGGGCTCATAATAATTGGAAGAAAAATTATCCAGCGGGATTTCTTGATTCGCCGCCTCCCAGGCAACGTTTGTCATGCCGGCTTCGGAACTGTCAAAACGGCCCCTGTCGTCAACTACCGTCCACCCCGATTTTGTCGAAATCAGCTTTAGCACTTCTTTCATGGACGCGATATCCCATAGATGCAATACCCCTTTGCTGTCGGAACCGATCACCTGGGTGCCTTTGTTGATCACTTTAATATGATGGATTTCATCCGGCGCGGTAATGCTTTTTATCGGCGCTAGGCTGGTCAGATTCAGCACCTGAATCGTTTTGGATTCTGTCGATAGGGCGAGTACATTGGCTTCGGTATCTACCGAAACGGAAAGCAGGTCGTCGTCAGTCAATTTGCGGCTCAAGCGCTCGCGGCCGGTTTTCAGATCGAAACTTTGCAGTCGATTGTCATCATCTATCGCAATCACTTCCTCTTGTGCCGCGCCCGCGAACCAAATGCCCTTGATAGTCGATTTACCTGAGAGCGATAGCGTTTTTACGCCTTTACTGACATCCCATATATCGATCAAGCCATCGTCTCCGGCCACGGCTAGCGTTTTACCGTCCCTGTTGAGCGCAAGAAATTTTACGGCATCGCCGTACGGCGTGGGCAGGGATTTCAATTGGGTCAATTGTTTTAGATCCCAAATCACTAGGGTTCCCACCGTATCAACCGATGCCATGATGGTTTCATCAGCAGAGAGGGCCATAGCCGAGATTTCATGTTTATGGGTGGCCAATTGCCGGACTTCTCTGCCGGTGAGGACATCATAAGCGGTTATCGTGCCGTCGGAGGCGGCGGCCAAGGCAACATGGGTGGAGGATACGCTGACGATTTTAGTAAAGGTTTTTCTGCCGGCGAGGATCGCCGGCCGCTGCACGCCCAACGTCGCATCCCAATTCCGGAGCGTTCCGTCCTTGTGCAATAAACTATACAGTTTGCCGTCCGAACTCGTTGAAAAATCGGCGACTTCACCCGATTCATTATGAATTTTCAATTGAGGAATAAGCAGGTTATCGGCCAGATTCTTGGAGATGGCACCGCTGGTGGAGCGCGAAACCTGATTGGCAATCTGATCCGATATCATGCCGTCGATGCCTTGCGCCGACAAATCGCTCGACATTAAATAAATGAAATTGAATAATGAAAATACTAACTGGCGTTTCATTGCGGACCTCCCCAAAACAGAAAACCCCTATTTTGGGCAAAATAGGGGTTTTTATGATAACTCGATTTACTGAAAAAGTTTTTATAAAGCCAGGCGGGCGCTCAAGGCAATCGTCGTCAAGTCGATATCTTCGTTATTCAAATCCGTAGTCGCCTTGGCTCCCATCGTAAAATCTTTGGTAACGGCATAATCGATCCCGGCGTTGTAATAAAATACGCCGTCCGCCTGGCCTAAATTGGGTTTCGGATTGTTATATTCGAACAGAACGCCAGTGTACAATCTGATGCCGTTGGCGAATGAGTAGCCGCCCTCGCCGTCGACCAGGTAGGTCCAGGAGTCGTTGTTGTCTCTTGTCGTAGTTCCGCCGACAAAGAAAGGGTCGGTTTTGGTATGGCCGTGAATGTAGCGGGCGCCGATCTTGCCTTTCATAAACCAGTTGTCGATGACATGTAAACCGTTAAGCGCCAACTCGCTATTGTAGTTGTCGGTCTCCGATTCCGGTACAGAGCCGAAAGGCGATTGAGGATTGGAATTTGTATAGGTGTAGCCCGACAGCGCCGATATAAAGAAGTTTTTATTGAATACGTAGGCCGCGTATGGGGTGATAGATACGGAATGGGTATGGTTTTCAAAATCGCCGAATCCGCCCGGAAATCCAAGATTGGTGTTCGAGTACGCATAAGTCAGGGAGCCGCCAAAATAAAAATCGCCCAGTTTTTTGTCGATACCGGCGGTATTTTGAAAGACGTCAACATCGAAATTGGAGCCCAAGCTGCCGCCGTCATCGCTGATGCGCGACCAGGAAAAAGCGTTCCATAAAGAGGCGTCATTCAGCAGCGTGTTGCCGTCCGCGGATGCGCCCAGCGGATTATTTCCGTTCAAAGAGGAGGTTTGCAGCGCCGAATTCTTGAAGCTTTCGTCGATATCGCCGCTGATTCTTCTGGCGATGTTGTCGCTGACCTGACGGGAGATTTGCCGAGTGCGCTGATCCGAGATAATTTCCTCGACGGATTGGGCAAAAACCGCGCCTGTGCTTAACAAGCTTGATAAAGCCAATGCCCCTTTTATATAAAAAAGTTTCTTCATGGTGCCTCTCTTTATTATTTTTTGATAGAGCTTATTTAAAAAAAACAAGTAGTTCTATTCTAATCTTAAAAACCGACTTTATCACCTACTTTTATATCATTAATTTTAATAAAGCCGGCGTTGACTTCAATGGCATAACGGCATTTACCGGTGGAGGGGTAAATCATGCAAGGAGACTCAGTGCAAGGCTGTGCATCGGGAATGATGTCAACAATTTTATAGTCATCCGAAACATAGATGATATCCAATGGTATCAGGGTTTTCTTCATCCAGAATTTTAACGGGGCTTCTTCGGGAAATACAAAAAGCATTCCTTGGTCCTTTCCCAGGCCGATCCGATCCTGTAAGCCTGCCGAGCGGGTGGAAGGAGTGTCGGCGACTTCAATTTGGATGATGATGTCCGCGGTGTTTCGCGGCTTAAGGAACCTGAGTTCGCGCATGACTTGTTCGGATTCGCTTTTGGCCGGGATGGAAAGGTTTGCCGCGAAAACCGGAAGAGTCAGGAGATAACAGAACACTGTCTTTAATAGGACTTTATTTAAAGCCTGTTGTGGATTTTGATTGCGCATGGGTTTTCCGACTGTGGGCGGGTATTTGATTGCAAATATTGTACTGAAAACCCTGCTGCTGTCATAATCCTGTCACATTCAATGACTAACCTAAGCGCCGTAAATTCTAAAGAATTCCTCTATTTAACTATTTGAGATCTGGTATGAAATTATCCTTTAAACAAACATCGCTGGCCTTGGCTATGGGCGTTATGTCACTCGCGCCCCTGAGCAGCGGTGCCGCCGCCAAATTGGCGGTTGATCCGGTTTTGCCCGCCTATCAGACCGCCAGCGGGATTTCAGGCAACCTGTCCAGTGTCGGTTCCGATACTTTAGCTAACCTGATGACATTGTGGGCCGAGACGTTCAACCGTTTTTATCCTAACGTGAACATTCAAATCCAGGCCGCCGGTTCTTCGACTGCGCCGCCAGCATTGACCGAAGGCACTTCCAATCTGGGGCCAATGAGCCGTGAGATGAAAGACGACGAAATCGAGGCTTTCGAAGATAAATACGGTTATAAGCCGACCGCAATTCCGGTTGCGGTGGACGCATTGGCGGTGATGGTGAATAAGGATAACCCGATCAAGGGCCTGTCGATGGATCAGGTCGATGCGATTTTTTCTTCCACATTGAAATGCGGCGGCAGCAAAGCCATCGAAACCTGGGGCGATGCCGGCGTGGCTGCCTGGGGAGCGAAAAGCATCCAGTTGTACGGACGCAACTCGGTATCGGGGACTTACGGTTATTTTAAAGAGCACGCGCTCTGCAAAGGCGACTTCAAGAGCAACGTGAACGAACAGCCAGGTTCCGCCTCGGTCGTGCAGTCGGTGACTTCCTCGACCAACGGCATCGGTTATTCCGGCATGGGTTATTCGACTTCCGGCATCAGAATGGTGCCTTTGGCGAAAAAAGGCAGCACCGATTATGTCGAAGCGACGCCTGATAATGCACTCAAAGGCACTTATCCGTTGACCCGCTATTTGTTCGTCTACGTGAACAAGAAACCTAATCAGCCATTATCCCCGCTCGAAAATGAGTTCATGAAAATGGTGTTATCGAAAGAAGGCCAGGAAGTTGTGGTTAAGGACGGTTATATTCCTCTGCCTGCACAAGTAGTTCAAAAATATCTGGACGCACTCAAATAAAAAAAGGATTTCAGCTTAATTCTCACCTCCTATACAGATTAAGTATTAAAGTCAGTGAATACTTGCAAGGATTGCAGGTATTCAACTCTCCAAGATTATCGCTCATTTGGACGGCCAAGATTGAATCCGCAAATCTTGGCCGTTTTTTTTCGAAATTGAGATATCATTGTCACTTTTTAACGCTCGCATCTTAGCATGTCTGAAATAAACAACCTTAGAATCGAGTCAGGCTCCATCCATAAGTCGGCCGCCAGTTATTATCATCGGTGGCGTTTAATCAAGGACATATTGGCGCGTTATGGCGTCATTATTGGAGGGCTCGGCATTCTTGGTGCGATCATTCTGATTTTCTTTTATTTGCTGTATGTGGTCTATCCGTTGTTTATCGAGGCCTCGGCAACATCGGTAAGCACGTATCAGGTGCCGGAACAGACGCTCGGCAAGACATTGTTTCTCGAAATCGAAGAACAGAACGAGATTGCGGCCCGTTTCACCGATAGCGGCCAGGCGGTGTTTTTCGAAGCGGCCACTGGCAAAACGCTGCTGACTCAGGCCATTGCCGTGCCCGAAGGCGCCGCGATCACTAGCTTTGCGTCAGGATCCCCGGCCGATGCAGGAGTGTTCGTTTACGGACTCTCGAATGGGGGCGCGGTTGTGGTCAAGGACCAGTATAAGGTGACCTATGAGAAAGAGACACGCAAGATAACCCCCGTACTCAGCTATCCGCTTGGGGAGGCGCCGTTAATGATCGGGGAAGGAGGGAAGCCTCTCGACAAGGTCGGGGTCAAATGGGAAGATGATGCGACGGTTATCGTGGCGAAAACCGGCGGCAAGATTCATTTGGCCAATTTTGAAAAGGAGCAGTCGCTGTTTGCCGAGGAGCCGGCCTTGCAGCGTACCGATGCGGTCCTCGATATTCCGGCCGAAAATATTAACGAGATATTGCTCGACAAAAACGGCGAGAACCTATATTTGGCGGGCAGCGACGGCAGCATCAGTTTTATCAATATTGCCGATAAAAGCGCTCCGGTACTGAGGCAACGCCAAAATGTGGTTGAAGCGGGACTTGCGATTACCCGTCTGGTTTTTTTAAACGGCGATCTGTCGCTGCTGGTGGGCGATTCTTCCGGGCAAGTTGCGCAATGGAGCAAGGCCAAGGATGAATTGAATAATGTGGTGCTGAAAAAACTCAGGGTATTTAAGGTTTCCGATAAAGCGGTCGTCTCGATCGATTCCGAACCACGACGCAAGGGCTTTATGACCTTTGACGCCGCCGGTAATATGGGCCTCTTCAATTCGACCGCGGAAAGACGCTTGCTGGAGGAAGATCTCGCCGTCAAACCGGTCGAGACCGCCTTGTCACCGCGTGCGAACGCATTTTTGATGCAATCCGAAGACGGCCAAATCCATTATTGGAGCGTCAACAACGAACATCCGGAAGTTTCGTTCGGCTCGATCTGGGGCAAAGTCTGGTATGAGAGTTACCAAAAACCTGATTATATCTGGCAGTCGTCTTCGGCCTCCAATGATTTCGAGCCGAAATACAGTTTGACCCCGCTGGTTTTTGGCACATTGAAGGCAGCGTTTTATGCGATGCTGTTCGCGATGCCGCTGTCTCTGTTGGGTGCGGTTTATACGGCTTATTTCATGGCGCCGGCCATGCGCCAGTTGATCAAGCCGACTATCGAACTGATGGGCGCGCTGCCGTCGGTCATTCTGGGCTTTCTCGCCGGGTTGTGGCTGGCGCCTTTCATCGAAAAACACTTGGCCGGGATCTTTTCGATGCTGATCCTGCTGCCGGCGGGAGTTCTGCTGTTTGCGCTGCTCTGGCAATTCATCCCGAAAGCGATCAGGCATAAAGTCCCCGATGGCTGGGAAGGCGCATTATTGATTCCTGTGATTTTGATTACCGGCTGGTTTGCGTTTTTGATCAGCGTGCCTTTGGAATCGGCGCTATTCGCGGGTTCGTTGCGCGAATGGTTTAGCCGCGAGTGGGGCGTCGGCTACGACCAGCGTAATGCCTTGGTCGTCGGTGTCGCAATGGGATTTGCGGTGGTGCCGACCATTTTCTCGATTGCGGAAGATGCCGTTTTCAGCGTGCCGAAGCATTTGACGGTCGGTTCCCTGGCCTTGGGCGCGACGCCCTGGCAGACGGTTACCAAGGTAGTGCTGTTGACCGCGAGTCCCGGAATTTTCTCGGCGATAATGATTGGCCTCGGCCGGGCGATCGGCGAGACGATGATCGTGTTGATGGCGACCGGCAATACTCCGGTGATGGATTTCAGCGTGTTTCAGGGGCTCAGGACCCTGGCCGCGAACATCGCGGTCGAAATGCCGGAAGCGGAAGTCGACAGCACCCATTACCGGATTTTATTTCTAGCCGCGCTGGTGCTGTTCATGTTCACCTTTATTTTTAACACGCTGGCCGAAATCATTCGCCAGCGTTTACGCGAAAAATACAGTTCGTTATGATCAAAGCATGGTTTAAAAGCGGAAATCCGTGGATATGGTTTACGGCTTCGGCGGTCAGCGCCTGTCTGATCATGGTGCTGGGCGTGTTGGGACTGATCATGGCGCGCGGCATCGGACATTTCTGGCCTGGCGATCTAGTGCAATTCAGCTATCAGGAAGACAACGGTCAAGTGCGTGATATTGTCGGTGAACGGATCGATACCACTGTCACGCCGGCGGCGATGGCGAAAGCGACCGGTTTCGTAATGTCCGATAATGAAGATGTGCTGGTTCAGTATCAGATCAAAACCGGTAATCGCGACGTGACCGGCGCAGATTTTCGCTGGATACAGGAGCGCCGCATCAAACAGCAGAGCAATCCTCCTGAGCTGATCGCGGTCGAACGGCGCGAATGGGGTAATTTTTATGGCCGGCTGGTCGCAGTCAAGGAAAGCGGTAAGGTAGTCGCCGAAGGTGCGGAGGCAATGCCGGTGTTGCAGGAACGGCTTAAGGCGGCGCTGGGCATTTTTGAGAAAATTTCCCATTTGGAAAAAAAAGAAATCGGCGCAGTCAACTATGGGCTGGAACGGCTGCGCCTGGAACAGCGTAAACTGGAACTGGAAAAGCGCTGGGATGCAGACGCGCAACAGCGCATGGCGGCTGAAAAAGCGGCTCTGGACGGAGAGTACAAGAAGTATCAAACGGAATTGATGGCATTATATCGGGATATACGCAGGGACAGTTTTGTCGCGGCGGCCGATGACGGCAGCGAACACGAGATTGCGCTGGCCAAGGTGGTCCGGGTTTATGAGCCGAACAAGATGGGCGTGTTTGGCAAAATAGGCCACTACTTCACCAAGTTCGCCGAGTTTCTGGCCGACGATCCCCGCGAGGCGAATACCGAAGGCGGCATTTTTCCGGCGATTTACGGCACCGTTTTGATGGTGGTGATCATGTCGATCATCGTGACGCCATTCGGCGTGATCGCAGCGGTGTATCTGCGCGAGTATGCGAAACAGGGTTTTATGACCCGTTTGATCCGGATCGCGGTGAACAATCTGGCCGGAGTGCCTTCGGTGGTTTACGGCGTGTTCGGTCTTGGGTTTTTTGTTTACATTTTAGGCGGCAAAATCGACCGTCTGTTTTATCCCGAAGCCTCTCCCGCGCCGGTGTTCGGCACGCCCGGCCTGATGTGGGCGTCGATAACGCTGGCGCTGTTGACGCTGCCGGTCGTGATCGTGTCGACCGAAGAAGGGTTGGCGCGCATCCCGAAATCGATCCGCGAAGGCAGTTTGGCCTTGGGCGCCACCAAATTCGAAACGCTGTGGCTTACGGTATTGCCGATGGCAAGTCCGGCAATGATGACCGGTTTGATTCTGGCGGTCGCCCGGGCGGCCGGCGAAGTGGCGCCATTGATGCTGGTCGGTGTAGTTAAGTTGGCGCCATCCCTGCCGCTGGACGGAAACCCCCCGTTTTTACATTTGGAAAGAAAATTCATGCACCTCGGCTTTCATATTTATGACGTGGGCTTTCAAAGCCCGAATGTCGAGGCGGCGCGTCCCTTGGTTTATGCGACATCGTTGTTGCTGGTCGTGGTGATTATCGGGCTCAATTTGTCCGCGATCGTGATCCGCAATCGTCTGAGGGAAAAATATAGAGCTCTTGAAGGTTAATCATCATGACGACACAACAAGTCCGTACCCATGCAATCGACATGAAATCGATTCTGCGTGATCCGAAAGATCAGGCAGAGACTTCGACATCCGAAGTTTGCATCAAGGTCGAAAATCTGAACCTGTTTTACGGAGAAAAACAGGCTTTGCATAACATCAATATGGATATTCCTAAGCAAAAGGTGACCGCTTATATCGGTCCAAGCGGTTGCGGCAAGTCGACTCTGCTCCGCTGCATCAACCGGATGAACGATCTGGTAGACAGTGCCCGCATCGAAGGCCGAATATTGTTGGATGGCGCCAATATCTATGACAAATCGGTCAATGTCGCGGCATTGCGCCGGCGCGTCGGGATGGTGTTTCAGAAGCCGAATCCGTTTCCTAAATCGATTTTCGAGAATGTCGCCTATGGACTTCGAATTCAGGGCATCAACGATAAAAGAACGCTCGAGGAAACGGTCGAAAAGGCGCTGCGCGGCGCGGCACTCTGGGATGAAATGAAAGACCGCCTGAACGACAATGCGCTCGGGATGTCCGGCGGGCAGCAGCAGCGTCTGGTGATTGCACGCGCGATTGCGATCGAACCCGAAGTGTTATTGCTGGATGAGCCTGCTTCGGCGTTGGATCCAATCTCGACCCTGAAAATCGAGGAACTGATCAACGAGTTGAAAGAAAAATATACCATCGTGATTGTGACCCATAACATGCAGCAGGCGGCGCGAGTCTCCGATTATACGGCTTTCATGTACATGGGCGAACTGATCGAAATGGGCAATACCAGCGAGCTGTTCACGAATCCGAAAAAGCAACAAACAGAAGATTACATCACCGGCCGTTACGGGTAAACAGGAGTCGACAATGGAAAGCAGTAAAATCGGACATCATATCTCCGCGCAGTTCAACAAGGAACTCGAAGATATTCGTAATAAGGTGCTGACCATGGGCGGTCTGGTTGAACAGCAAGTGGAGCTGGCGATGCAGGCCTTTTCCACGGGCGACACTGAAATGGCCGAACTGGTGATCAAGCAGGATAACCAGGTCGATGCGCTGGAAGTGGGGATCGACCGCGAATGTACGCAAATACTGGCGCTCAGGCAGCCGGCCGCGTTCGATTTACGCTTGCTCCTGACCGTGATCAAGGTCATCAATGAGCTCGAAATCGTCGGCGATCTGGCCGAGCGGATCGCGAAATTGGCGATTCAATCGGCCGACAGCGACGGCAAGATCGATCAGTATTATGAAATTCAGCATATGGCGAATCTGGTCAAGGACATGCTGCACCGGGCGCTCGACGCGTTCGCTCGGATGAATATCGAGGATGTGCCGGCGATTACCAGCCTGGACGACAACGTCGACCGCGAATATGCGAGCATCATCCGCCAGTTGATCACGCACATGATGGAAGACCCGCGCAACATTACCCGCACGATCAACGTGCTGTGGACCGTGCGCGCCATGGAGCATATCGGCGATCACGCCTGCTACATCTGCGAGCATCTCATCTATATGGTCAAAGGCGAGGCAGTGCGCCATTTGAGCCGGGAAGAGCTGGAGAAGAAAGTTAAAGGCGGCTGATTGGTAAAACTCTGAACTTGATTCGGCGTAGCCGGAAATAGAGTTAGAGTTTTACTTGCACGGAAAAGAAAAGATTCGCAGTCACTGATCGGCTCAAGTCGGCCACTTCCTGCCTATCAATGTTATGAACGGGAATGTCTAATTTGCTTCGAAAACCAGACATTTATAATGCTTTGATTGTTCAACGTCACCTACGATTGTTAGTTCAAGGAGCTACCCATGTACATTTGAAAAATCCAAAAAATTGGGCAGGAATTTATCAATTAACCCCAGATGAACTCCTATACGCGTTCCTACAAGGACGCCTGGTTTTCCGGCTTTTTCTCTTCTCTGCTCAATTGTTATTGCTGGCAACAACTGCCTTGGTTCAGGATGGGCAACAAATGGTGGACTCATAGTAACTCCTGCTACTTTTATGATTGCGCCCCAGCTCATTCCTTTAGGTGTTGGAGCTGTTCGCCATTGACCATTCATTAGCACTTGGTTTTCGTACGCAAGAGCAATATGGTACTTTTTATCAATACTCAAGAGCGAATACTCATCGTTTCCGTATTCTAATGACGGGAAACATTCACTCTCGGAATTAGAAAATCTTCCTTTTGTGTAAGATTTTTTTGTCCGGAAACCAGCGGCCATATATATGGACTTTGAAGTATCAGGTTGAAAAAAGTCGAGATCTTCAAAAGTGAGTGCAACATTCTTGATCCCATCTGTTATTACCTGTTGAATATGAAATACCGAAGCGTCTATAAGGTCATCAGCATGAGTGCCAGATACCTCTTTTAAGGTGCTAAATCGGTCCCCCCGCTAACGTTGCTAGCAACGTGCCATTTCCGGCTCCAATTAACAAGCGATAACTTCCAATTAAATCAAACACATGTGATGCCGAAAATACGAAAAATTCATCTTTAATGCGTAAAGCCACACCAGATGCAATTTGCTCAGGTTTTCTTTTTGATTTCAATGTCCAATAAATAGGTAAGACTGCATTTTCAACACGCTGAGGAACTCCCCACGCTTTTTCTACCTGCTTTTGATGGATCTGAATTGCTTGCTTAACTATTGGGTTATCTAAATCAAAACTCGGTTTCATAGAGGATTATTGTTGGTCAACATATCTTTCCGCATGGGGCGTTATACAGCTTCATTTTATCTTGACGAAAGTCAGTTGTTCACCTCTAACTAGCCAATCAAAGAACTATAGCAAAAAGACCGGTTAGGGTCGGGATGTGCCCGTTCACAATCAGTAGCAGCCAATTACAAGAGCAAGAGGCCGCTACCTGTGGTAGGTGCTAAATTTCTGTCTGTTCCGAAATCTCCAGGGCATCGTCAACCTTGATGCCGAGATACCTCACAGTACTTTCGAGCTTAGTATGGCCCAATAATAGCTGAACGGCCCGTAAATTTTTTGTCCGACGGTAACTCAAAGTCACCTTTGTCCGGCGCATCGTATGGGTTCCATAAGTAGCCGGATCAAGACCAATTGATGTAACCCAATGCTCGACTATCCGAGAATATTGTCGCGTCGAAA
Organism: Methylomicrobium sp.; assembly: GCA_051061095.1. Lineage (GTDB taxonomy): Bacteria > Pseudomonadota > Gammaproteobacteria > Methylococcales > Methylomonadaceae > Methylomicrobium. The sequence goes on from JBPFEE010000043.1 coordinate 20,268, forward strand.
GGTGCGGCGAATGATGAATTCGAGTTGGGAAAAGGTAATCATCCGATTTCAGTTGAACCTGGCTAATCCAATTCGCCAACGAGTCTCTGGTTTGTGCCGTTATCTCAAATTGAACCGGCCTATGGGTTTTCTGCTGCATTATTATAGCGCGTGATGACACTCGACCACCTTGCGCATCATCGCTGACTTTAAGTTTGACCAGATCGCATCCCCGGAGCTTGCTATCAATGGCAAGATTGAAGGGAGCCAATTCACGGATGTTGTTGTCCATCTGCAAACGAATGCGAATGGCCCAGATTTCTTTCAATCTTAGGGGGTGATTTCTGACTAATCAGCTTGCCTTTGTTCCATGGCGTGCTTTTATTCCTATGATTTTCTTGGTTCATGACAAACTCCTAACTGTTGTTTAAGGAGTTGTATTGTCATGCTACTCGCGCTGACCTATGGAAAATGACATAGCTGCTGAGGGTTCGACAAAATGATCGTTTTTTCGAACCAATGAGTGCTTGTTGCAGCGTACCTTTTTTGATACGCTATATCAATGAATCCAATCCTTTCTGTTAGATTTTTTGCAACTGAAGCCGGCAGCGAGCCTGTTAGAGAATGGTTGAAAGGACTATCAGCCCGAGATAGAAAATCGATTGGCGAGGATATTAAAACGGTGCAATTCGGTTGGCCTCTCGGTATGCCGTTAGTCGATCATCTCGAAAGCGACATTTGGGAAGTCAGAATTAAGCTTGATAACCGGATTGCGCGCGTTCTGTTTGTCATCGACAAACATACGATAATTTTACTGCATGGTTTTATTAAGAAAAGTCAAAAAACACCGAAGCAGGAACTCGATTTGGCAAAACAAAGATTGAAAGCAATACGAGGTAAGCAATGAACAGTCAACACGAAGAGAATCCTCATATTGGCAGCAACTTCGATGACTTCCTGAGCGAGGAAGCCATTCTTGACGAAGTCACAGCGGTTGCGACCAAACGGGTCATTGCCTGGCAAATATCAGAAGGCATGTCTACGCTTAAGCTCAGTAAGACGGCAATGGCAAAAAAAATGCACACCAGCAGAGCTTCGCTTAATCGGTTGCTGGATGAGGAAGATACAAGCTTAACCTTGACCACCTTAGTGAGCGCCGCCGCCGCGCTCGGTAAAAAGGTAAAAATAGAGCTGGAGCCGATGTGAACTTTGTGCGGACATAGCCACAGTTGTAGGTTCAAAACCGGCCTTTTCAGCCGGACAAAACGTATTTTCGACCGTCTGGATTAAATCACCGCCAAGTATTTGCGAAGCCGTTCAACGCAACGCTAGCAGCGTAGCAGAAAGCGATCGATTGGAGCAACTCCTTAGGTGAATTGGATGCATTGCAAGCGCTACAACATCAAGAATTATCGCCCCATGTTTTCGCAAGTTCATGTAGAGCAGCAAAAGGTTCGGTCCTTATCCAGCGATTTCCAATGAGCCATACAAGCTCCTCTACGGAGTCCACATCATGTTTAGCATTCAAGCAGACCAAAACCTCAGCTAACGGTGCGTAGCAAATACCGGGCTAATTTTGCATAAGTACTTATCGACTAGATATACGGTTTCTTTTTATCATATCACTGAGCGCAGTTCGTCGGTAAACGGACGTTAAAAGTTTCCGTTCAATGTCGCTTTTGGGTCGGTCAATTCTGCCTGCCACTGCCGGATTAGCTTTGAGCTCTACCCCTTGGTGGCGTCCGAGCAGTCAAGTCGCTTTCCGGTGAGCATGGCATTACTTATATAACGATGAATGCTCTGCTTGAGAATGTCGGCAGATCCGGCCGTGTTCGGATTGAAGTTTTATCGGTATTTCGGCAATAAACATTCCTATTTCTCAAGGCCGATAAAATCCCAGACCTTGTGCGAGAATGTTGCCTCACTGTGCTCGGGCACGGGAGCTCCGGACGGATAATTCATCTGGTAGATTCGTTCGATGTTATTGGCCTTATCCGGCATGTCCAGTTTGGTGTAGGCCTCTTTCAAGACTTCCAGCGCAAACGGCACCGCCGGCGTCCGCTGGTATTTTTCGATAACCGTAGAAGCCCGGTTAACGGCGGCCACATAGGCCTTGCGCTTGATATAGTAGCGGGCAATGTGCACCTCGTGCATCGCCATGTTGTTTCTCAGCGCAATCATCCGCTGCTTGGCATCCGGGGCATATTTGCTGTTCGGGAAGCGCTTGACCAGCTCCGAGAAATTTTCGTAGGCTTCCTTGGCTGTACTGATGTCGCGCTGCGAAGTGTCGGTCGGCAGAAAACGGTCAACGAAGCCGAAGCCGCGGTTATAATTGACGAGGCCTTTCAGGTAGTAGGCGTAATCGACGCTTGGATTACGCGGATTGATTTTGATGAAACGGTCGGCGGCGGCGAGGGCCGCATCGGCGTCACCGCTTTTATAATAGGCGTAAGCTACGTCGAGCTGGGTCTGCGCAGAGGTTTCGCCGAACGGATAGCGCGCCTCCAGGGCTTCATAAAGTTTGACCGCTTTTTCGTAATTGCCGGCATCGACGGCAGTTTGTGCTTCCTTACGGAATTTTTCGACATTCCAGTCTTTGTATTCGTCTTCCGTCTCGGAATCTTTGTTGAAAGAGAAGTTTTTCAGCGATTCGCAGCCGGCCAGCGAGAACGCCAGCCAACAAATAAATAAACTTTTTAATAAAATTAATCGCATAGTGCTGTCGACACGTAGTAATATGGTCAGTTTTCGTGCCGGATCGGATGGGCGAATTGGCGATCCGGCACGAAAACTGAACGAGTATAACTTAACGCAGAGCGAATCAGAAGAATTTGTGATGGAAAGATTGACGGCCGTAGTGCCCTATGAATTGGCGGGAATGCGTCTGGATCAGGTATTGGCCGAGTTGTTTGCCGATTATTCGAGGACCCGACTGCAAACCTGGGTCAAATCGGGCCGGGTGACGGTGAACGGCCGGGTGTTGAAGGCGAGAGACAAGCTGGACGGAGGCGAGGAGATCATGCTGGAGGCGGAAGACGAGGTTGTGGTCGAGTCTGAAGCGCAAGACATTCCGCTCGACATCGTTTATGAAGACGACAGTCTGCTGGTGGTGAATAAACCGGCCGGCTTGGTCGTACATCCTGCGGCCGGCAACTGGGACGGCACTTTGCTGAATGCGCTGCTGCATCATGACCCGCATCTCGAAACCTTGCCGCGCGCGGGCATCGTGCATCGGATCGACAAGGAAACCAGCGGCCTGCTGATGATCGCGAAGACGCTGCAGGCGCATAATAACCTCACTCAGCAGTTGCAGGAGCGAGAAATCACCCGCGAATATCTCGCAATTGCCCGTGGACGCATGACCGCCGGCGGCACGATCGACGAGCCGATCGGCCGGCATCCGACCGACCGCAAGCGTTATGCGGTCAGGGAATCCGGTAAACATGCGGTGACGCATTACCGAGTGCTCAAGCGTTTTGCGCATCATACTTTCATTCAGGTCATGCTTGAAACCGGGCGCACGCATCAGATTCGGGTGCACATGGCGCATATTCGCTATCCGCTGCTCGGCGATCCGGTCTACGGCGGCCGTTTTCAAATGCCTCCGGATTGCGGGGAGCGACTCGAAGCCGAGTTGCGCAATTTCAAGCGCCAGGCGCTGCATGCGGCAAAATTGGGTTTGCTGCACCCGGTGACCGATGAATACCTGGAATGGGAGCAGCCGCTCCCGGAAGACATGGGGCGCTTGCTGGAGGCGCTGGAAGAGAATGAGCGGCGCTGAGCATTTTCTATTTCCCGACTGGCCGGCGCCCGTTTGCGTGCATGCTGCAACAACGCTGAGAATCGGAGGAGTCAGCAGGGGGCCTTATATGAGCCTGAATCCCGCGCTGCATGTGGGCGATGATCGAGAGGCCGTCATGCAAAATCGTCGGCTCATCCGCGACAGGCTGGCGTTGCCGACCGAGCCGGTCTGGCTGGAACAGATTCATGGCAATACAGTCGTGAAGGCAAGGCCTATGTCAGGCGTGCCGCAAGCCGATGCAAGTTACACCGGCGAGCCGGGCGTGGTATGTGCGGTGCTGACCGCCGATTGTCTGCCGCTTCTGTTGTGTTCGATGGACGGCGTGCATGTCGCCGCGGTACATGCCGGCTGGCGCGGATTGTTGGACGGGGTGATCCGTAACACGGTTGCGGCGCTGGGCCGGACAGACCTGCTGGCCTGGCTGGGTCCTGCGATCGGTCCCGATCGCTTCGAGGTTGGGGGAGAAGTGCGTGCGGCATTCGTGCAAAAATCATCGGCCTTTGCCGAAGCCTTCAAGCCGCAGGCGAACGGCAAATGGCTGGCCGATATTTACCGGCTGGCGCGAATCGATCTGAATATGCTGGGTGTAACGAATATCTATGGCGGCCGGTTTTGCACGGTCACCGAACAGGACCGTTTTTATTCCTACCGCCGGGATACGGTCACAGGACGCATGGCAACATTGATCTGGAGAGATTGAACGCGTGAATTTATTGTTGTTGATCATCATTTTTACGACCCTCGGCGGGGTGCTGAGCGTGCTCGCGGCCGCGTTGTTTCTGCTGCTGCCGGACAAGCAGAGAAACCAGGTGCTGCCGCACGGCATCAGTTTTGCGATCGGCGCCTTGCTGGCCGTCTCTTTTTGGGGCTTGATTCCACATGCTTTCGAGGAAGTCGAGCCGGAACAGTTTCGCGACCTTTCTGCGACGATCCTGGCTGGCATTCTGATATTCTTTGTGCTCGAAAAACTGCTGATCTGGCGCCATTGCCATTACAACACTTGCGAAGCGCACGGTGAGGAAGCGCAAGGTCACAATCATGCTCATCATGCGCACAGTCACGGATTGGGGCATCGGCATTCGGCCGGCGAGCTGATAATTATCGGCGACAGCATTCATAATTTCGTCGACGGCATTCTGATTGCGGCGGCCTTTCTGACTGACGCGAAACTCGGCATCGTGACCAGCCTGGCGGTCGCGGCGCACGAAATCCCGCAGGAAGTAGGGGATTTCGCGATATTACTGCACAATGGCTATACGAAGCGCAAGGCGCTTTTCTATAACATCCTGTCCAGTCTGGCGACGGTTTTGGGTGGTATTCTGGCGTATTTCAGCCTTGAGGATCTGCATCATATTCTGCCTTACATCCTGTCGCTGGCGGCATCGAGCTTCATCTATGTCGCGGTGGCGGATTTGATACCGACCCTGCATAAGAAAACCGAGTTGAAAGCCTCGCTGGAGCAGATCGCCCTGATCGCGGCCGGGGTGCTGCTGATTTGCATCATGCACGGCATTGCGCACAGTATAGAGGTTTGAGTGCAAGGCAAAGGCTTTCGCCCTTTGCCTTGCGCCTTTTTTGGTCTGCTTTTAAGTAATCACATTCGGCTCCGTTCTGCCCGTGCGTTTTTTAATCTCGCAGAATTGCTCGGCCAGATCGATCAGTTCGGCAAGTGCTTCTTGGGCGTCCTGATCGTGCTTCGAAGAATCCGCTTCAAATTTCTCCAGATAGATTCTGAGTGTCGCGCCGACCGTGCCCGTGCCTGACAGGCGGAATACGATCCGCGAGCCGTTCGTGAAACCCACCCGGATCCCCTGATTTTTGCTGACGCTGCCGTCGATCGGATCGGCATAACTGAACTCGTCGGCAAAGTTGACCGTAAATTCGCCGAAGGTTTGGCCGGCCAAGGTCGGCAGCAATTTGCGCAGATGCTCGACGATGCCGTTCGCGATTTCGGTTTCGACGGCTTCGTAATCGTGCCGGCTGTAAATGTCGCGGCCAAATTTTTCCCAGTGTTCATGCACGATGTCGGCGACCGACTGGCGTTTTCTGGCGATCAGATTCAGCCAAAACAACACCGCCCAGAGGCCGTCTTTTTCCCGGACATGATTTGAGCCGGTGCCGAAGCTTTCTTCGCCGCACAGCGTGATCTTGCCAGCATCGAGCAGATTGCCGAAAAATTTCCAGCCGGTCGGGGTTTCGAAACAGGGTATCTTATAAGCGGCCGCGACCCGGTCCACCGCTTGGCTGGTCGGCATCGAACGGGCAACCCCGCTCAAGCCTTTCGCATAGGCCGGAATGGTCTGCGCATTTGCTGCCATGATGGCAAGGCTGTCGCTTGGGGTCACGAAAATATTGCTGCCGGTGATCATGTTGCGGTCGCCGTCGCCGTCCGACGCCGCGCCGAAGGTCGGCGCGTCCGGGCTGAACATCAGTTCGGCCAGTTCCTGCGCATGTGCGAGGTTCGGGTCGGGATGATGGCCGCCGAAATCTTCCAGAGGCACGGCATTAATGACCGACTCTTCCGGCGCCCCGAGCATGTCGACCAGAATTCGTTTCGCGTAAGGTCCGGTTATCGCATGCATCGCATCGAAACGCAGCGTGATGTAGCCTGAGCCGATGCTTTGCTTCAACAGATTGAAATCGAAGATCGACTGCATCAATTCCGCATAATCGGTCACCGGATCGATAATCGTGATTTTGATTTGGTCGATTTGAATGCTGCCGATCGTGTCGAGATCGATGTCGTCCATTTCCGCGATTCGGTAGCTGTCGATCGTCAGGCTGCGCTGATAAAATGCGTTTGTGTATTTTTCCGGCGCCGGCCCGCCGTTGCCCACATTGTATTTGATTCCGAAATCGTCGTCGGGGCCGCCCGGATTATGGCTGGCCGACAGGATTAGCCCTCCATAGGCTTCATATTTACGAATGATGTGCGAAGCGGCGGGAGTAGACAATAAACCGCCTTGTCCTATAATAAGTTCAGAGAAGCCGTTGGCGGCTGCCATTTTGATGATGGTTTGGATTGCTTGCCGGTTAAAATAGCGGCCATCGCCGCCAAGCACCAATGTTTTGCCGGTGATTTCATCCAGCGAATCGAAAATTGACTGGACAAAATTTTCGAGGTAACCTTGCTCTTGGAAGACTCTAACTTTTTTTCTAAGTCCCGATGTTCCAGGATTTTGATCGTTGTAAGGTTGAGTTGTTATGGTATTTATCTGCATAATGAATCCTAAGTGCGACGATTGACCGGAAGAGTTAAAATACACCAAAATTCCTGTCGAGTGTAGAGAGTATGTTGCGAAATTGTGTGTTGTTGTTTTGCGTTTTTTTTGCAAGCGCGGCTGTTGCGGGGGATAATTTTTGGCTGCTGATTGACACGACTGCGCTGAAGATTGAGGTCAAAAAAGGCGATCGAACTGTCGATACGATCAGCGATATCGCAATTGGCCGGGGCGGCGCCGGGTACAAAACCCACCGCGGCGACGACGTTACTCCCTATGGCGATTATCGAATCGGCTGGGTCGGGGAAAGAAGCAATTTTCGCCGGTTTTTCGGACTGACCTATCCTAATATTCAGGATGCGCGAACTGCCTTGATTAAAGGCATTATCAGTAAGGCAACCTATGAGCGGATCGTGGAAGCGAACGAGAGTCATCAAATTCCGCCGCAGAATACTCCGTTAGGCGGACAAATCGGCATACACGGGCTCGGCGCGGCGAATGAGAAAATTCATCGCAGCATGAATTGGACGCATGGCTGTATCGCCATGACCAATAATCAGATCGATCATTTAAGGCGGTACGTGGAACCGGGGATGGTTGTAAAGATAAAATAAGTTAGCATGGGTTTCAATTTGTGATATGATATTATTGGTTAATTTGTTTTTTTAGTCGTAACTTTTTTAAAAGGAAAAGAAAATGAGAAAGTTTGTTAAATTATCAATGATCGCATTGGCTGCCAGCTTGGTTGTTGGTTGCGCCACCAACGGCGACATCGAAAATCTGCAAGGCCAAATCGATGGTTTGAAAACTGATGTTGCAAAAGCTTCTTCTGATGCTTCTAGCGCAATGACTGCTGCTAACGATGCATCTTCTCGCGCTGCTGCTGCTGAAGCCGCTGCTAACCGCGCTGCTGATGCTGCACAAGCAACCAACGACAAATTGGACAGACTGTTCCACAAAACCATGATGAAATAAGTCTTACGACTTAGATCATAAAAAAGCCCGGCGACATATGTCGCCGGGCTTTTTTTATGCCCGCCGTTTATTTACAGGTTGAAACCTGTTCTCTCTTTGAGATCGGGCAGGTTTTTTCTTCACGACCGATTCTCGCCGCCGAACCAGGCAGTCAGTCGTGGCAGTAATTCGGCCAGTTCGAGCGTCATGATCGTAAAATCCGCGTCGAAGCGTTCTTCGGCGCTGCCGGTATCGATGTCGGCCGCTTGATCCTGCACCATGTCCAGAAAACGTAGGCGTTTCAATGCCAGATGTTCGTCCAGCACGAAAGCAATGCGTCCGTCCCAATTTACCGCCAATTTGATCGCCTGTTTGCCGGTATCCAAATGGTTTTTGATTTCCGGTACGGTAAGATCATGCTTTTTGCAGCGGATGATGCCGCCTTCTTCTTCCAGGGAGCGTAGTTCGCACTCATCTTCGATCGTCAGATCATGCGGCGTCTGTTGCGTCATAAGCCACTGCGTCATATTCACGCTTGGTTTGTCCACGGTATTTAACGGGATCGCCGGCAACGAGCCTAGGCATTTGCGCAGATTGCTGAGCAAATCTTCCGCGCTTTTGGCGGAGGCGGAATCGACCAGCAGCCAGCCGCCTTTGGGGTCGATATAGGCATAGGTTTTACGGGAGAAACGGAACGCCTTCGGCAGCAATTCGAAGATCAATTCGTCTTTCAGAGTGGTGCGCTCTTTTTTGGACAATTTGCGCGCTTCGCGGTCTTCGATTTCGCCGATTTTTTCCTGCAGTAATTCATTGACTACTGCCGTGGGCAATACTTTTTCTTCTTTTTTTCCGCATAGCATCATAAAACCGTTGGCGGCATGCACCAATTGAGCGGATGATTTGCCGATCGGCTGAGTCCAGCCGAAACTGAATTCTTCATGAGGTCCGCAAGAGCGAAATTGCAGGGCTTGGAGTTTTTGCTCCAGTTCGTTGGACGTCAAAGTAAACGCTTCGGTCAGGCGGAAAATAGTCAGATTCTTGAACCACATGATTTGAGGGGTATCCTATAATGACAATGAGCCGGGTATTATCGCAAATTTGACAGGCTCGCTTTAGAGTAATTTTTGGGGAAATAGAGTATGCATGAGATAAGCGGATTTGATCCGATTGCGGCTCCCGATGCGCGAGTGCTGATTCTGGGGTCGATGCCCAGCAAAGTATCGAAAGCAAAAGAACAGTACTACGGTCACCCCAAAAATGCGTTCTGGATCATCATGGCTCAATTATTCGGTGCGGAAACAGACTTAAGTTATGGGCTGCGTAAGGGAATTCTGATGACGAACGGAGTGGCGGTGTGGGATGTATTGCAAACCTGCTATAGGGTCAGCAGCCTCGATGGCGATATCGAAATGGATTCAATCGTTGTGAATGATTTCAATGCTTTTTTCAGCCGTCACGAGAATATAAGGAATGTGTTTTTCAACGGCACGATAGCAGAGAAAATTTATAGGAAATATATCTTGCCAACGTTGCCGGAAAGATTCGATTATCTGGTGTATCATAGGCTGCCCTCGACCAGTCCGGCGAATGCGACTCTCAATCTGACACAAAAGATGAAAGCTTGGCAGGAAATCAAGCAATGCATGGCGACTGAACTTGCGGAAGGATGACGGAAACTTTGAACAACAGGTAGAAAAGCGCTTTAAGATGATTGAAGAAGATTACGATGAATACGATGAGGAGGTCGAATATTACGCGGTACGGCCGAATAAAACTCAAATAAAAAAGGATATCGCCGCGTTATTTGCCTTGGGCGAGGAGATGGCCGAGCTGTCATCCGACCAGCTAAACACACTGATGTTACCGGAAAAAATTCTACATGCGGTCCATGAAGTGTCCGGTATGCCGCACAAAGGAGCGCGCAAGCGCTTGTTGAAATATATCGCCGGCCAATTGCATCTAATCGATGCCGCGCCGATTATCGAAAAAATGGCGCGAATCAAAAACAAAAGCGCCCACGCCGTCAGGGAGCATCACCTCGCCGAACAATGGCGCGACCGTCTGATTGCCGAAGGAAACGAGGCGGTCACCGAATTACTGGATGATTTTCCCGAAGCCGACAGCCAGCAACTGCGGCAGTTTATCCGCAATGCGCAGAAGGAAATCTCGGCGTCGAAGCCGCCCAAGTCGGCGCGTCTGTTATATCGCTATATTAAAGATCTTTTGCAAAACGACGGGCTTCAGCAGGAAGAAGACGAATCGGTAGAAGGCGATGAGGACGTGTTGGGAGAGGATCAAGAAGAAATTTGATTATGTCCCTCCGGGTTGGATGGATTAGGCCAGGACAACCTTGTGCTAGGGGAGGGGTGGGTAAAGCACGAAACCCTCCCTCCCTTGGCATCTATAAAAATTACTTTTCAGGCATTTTCAATTCCGCCGTCTGATTCCAGTCCGAAAAAGGAAAAGGCAGGGCTTCGGTATTGAAAGTCATGAACAGCAGGATGTGATAAGTATATACCGACAGGCTGCGCCCGAGATTCAGTATGTTCTTATTCGCCTTGCCGGTCAGCAAAGTCGATGCGACCTGCAGTAGAATCACCGCCCACAGCAGCATCCTGACCAAGCCGCCGATCGCGGCAAAAATCAGCATAAAGAAAATTCGTTTCCAGGTATCGATGTTGGTCAGGTTGTAGTTGATTTGTTCATCCATTGGATTAACCTCGGTTCATAATGTCGCGCAAGTCCAGTGCAGATGCGTTGGCGCGGGCGATATAAGTCGCCATCGTTAAAGAGTAGTTCGCGAACAGGCCGTAGCCGCTGCCGTTCAAAATCATCGGGCTGAGAATCGGCGCCATCGCGTTTTCAAGGGATTTGATCATGATATCGACGGTGTTCATCGCGCGCTTGTCGAGCAGAATGTCATGGAAATCGTATTTGACTGCTTTCAGAATATGCAGCAGCGCCCAGCTGGCGCCGCGTGCCTCATAAAATACGTCGTCGATTAATAGCCAGGGGGTTTCCGGCAATGTTCCGGCTTTGGGGTTGCGGGTAGAGACGTCGCTCTCGGGGTCGATTACAGCCAGTCCCGGGGTAATCGTAGCTCCTGCGGTGCTGGCGCTGAGCCGAGTCGAAAGACTGCCCAGGCGTTTGATTACCACCTCGGTATATTGCCACAGGTTGTCGGCGCGAGCATAAAACTGCCCACGCTTAACCGGCCCTCCCCATTTTTGCAGACGCGACATATAGTTATGCAGCGCATCCACGCCCTTTTGGTATTCGGCTTCGGTTGACGGCAGCGCCCAGGAATCGTTTTCATAATAGAAATACGGCTCGGCGACTTTCAGATCGGGATCCTCATCGGACTGCGACTGGTCGCGGGCAAAGTGGTTTCTGAGGGCGGATGTCGCATCGCGCAGCATCACCAGGGCACCGTATTCGAAATTTGAGATGTTGTCCAGAAACAAACCGGGTGGGGCCACGTCGTTGGTGATATAGCCGCCGGATTTATGCAGCAGGACTTCGGCAATGTGAGCCAGCGAGTTGGTGTAGGTATAACCCAACGGAATATCGGTCGTATTGGTAATTTTGGCGCGCTCCATCGCTTCTTCCTGGACATTGAACTGATCCGGCTCACTGCCCCACCAAGCGCCTAAAATCAAAATGATCACGACTGAAGCAACTAGCAGAACGCCAAAGCCCCAGAGTACTCCTCTCGATTTACTATCTTCAAATTCGTTTGCCGCCATTACTGGAATCCTGTATGAACTGTCTCTGCCTCAGGTAACTGATTGCTTTTGGTGAAAAGAACTTGCATGGTAGCAGATTTTGGATATTTTTTCCGCCTGCAATTAGGACGCGGGGGTTTTTTTTGCCCGTGGATGCGTCTGATCATAAATTTCGGCAAGGTGCTGAAAATCCAGATGCGTATAGATTTGGGTGGTGCTTATGTTGCTGTGGCCGAGCAGTTCCTGTACCGCGCGCAGGTCGCGGCTCGATTCGAGCAAATGGCTGGCAAAGGAGTGCCGGAGCATGTGCGGATGGATGTGTTCGGCGACTCCTTTGGCGAGGCACCAGCGTTCGAGCCGCAGCTGCACGCTGCGGGCGCTGAGACGGAATCCTTTCGATGAGGTAAACAGCGCATTTTCTTTAATGTCGGCGGTGTTGTTTCGTAGCGGCAGCCAGTTTCGGATCGCATCGGCCGCTTTGCTGCCGATCGGCAGAATCCGGGATTTGCCGCCTTTGCCCGATTTGACGATCAGCGTCTGTTCGTCCAGATCGACATCGGCCAGATTCAGCGCGACCAGCTCGCTCAGGCGCATGCCGCTCGAATAGAACAATTCGAACATCGCCAGGTCGCGGATTTCCAGATCCGAATGCGCGCCGGCTTCCAATAACCCCGTTACCTGGTCCACATCGAGCGTCTTCGGCAGTTTACGCGGCTGTTTTGGCGCCTGCACATGTTCGGCCGGATTGATTTCAACCCGCCTTTTTTTTAATAGAAACTGATAAAAGCTGCGCATCGCCGACAATTCGCGTTGCAGGCTTTTGCTGCCGAGCCCTTGCCGGTGTCGTGCGGCGATATGCGCACGAATCTGCGGCTGTCTAACATCGGAGAAATGTTGAATCGATTTTTCATTGCAAAAACTGATCAATTGCTCAAGGTCGCGCCGGTAACTGCTGACCGTATGTTTGGAGGCGCGTCTTTCGACTTCCAGTTCGACGAGAAAATCATCCAGCCATTGCCGCGCCTCGCTATGCATATTTTTTTTGCGAGAGCAAAGACAGGAAACGCGCGCTGATGATTTCGCTCATGTGGGTCAGAAAGAAGCTGCCCATGCTGTAATGAAAGCGTTCATTACTGCGGCTGCCGATCGCGAGGACTCCGCTCATATCGGCAAATCGCATCGGAATGATCGCCGCGGACTGTACTTCGAGCGCCGCCGCGCCAAACAGGACTTTGGCCTGGGCCAGGGTAGGGCGGCCGCATTTGGGTTGATCGGCGGCGAGGATTGGCAAAAATTGTTCCATCTCGGCACTGTCCGGTTCGAGAAAAAGATGCGGTAACGCGGCGTCCGGTTTGCTGGTGATGATTCGGACCGCCACGAAATCGGTCATGAAATAACCGGATAGCACTTCTTCCAGACTCGCGACCGCTTCTTCGAGCGTCGAGGTTTCGAGCAGCGCGAGGGTCAGTTTGTGCATCCGGTTGAACGACGTATCGTTGCTTTTGGCGATCTCGATCAAGGAAGCCAACTGGGTTTCCATTTCCTGATTCCGGTTGCGCAATATTTCGAGCTGCTTCGAAATCAGCGATACCGCATTGCCGCTCGGGTGCGGTATCAGGATATCCTCCAGGAGATCCAGATGGTCGCTGAAAAATTCCGGGTTGGCGCGCAAATAGTCCGCCACCTGGTCTGAAGTCAAAGCGTTTTGCTGCTTGCTCATGGATTGATCGTCCCCTCGAAAACGGAAATGGCAGGGCCAGTCATCAGCACCGGTTCGCCGCGGCCTGCCCAACTGATTTTTAACGTTCCGCCCGGCAGTTCAACTTGAACATGACGGTCGACAAGATCGCGCTCGATCGCGATTACCGCCGCCGCGCAGGCGCCGCTGCCGCATGCCAGCGTTTCGGCGGCGCCGCGTTCGTAAACGCGCAATTTGATATGGGAGCGGTCCACGATTTGCATGAATCCGATGTTGGCTCGGGCAGGAAAGACCGGATGCGATTCCAGAAGCCGTCCGGTCTCCGCCACCGGCGCGGTTTCGACATCCGGGACTTGGAGAACCGCATGCGGATTGCCCATCGACACCGCACCGAAAGTATAGACTTGATCGTGAGCGATCACCTGATAAGTGGGGGCTTGGTGATCGGCAAGCAACGGAATTTCGGCGGGTTGATGCCGGGGAATACCCATGTTCACGGTGATCTGGCCGTCGTCGTCAAATTTCAGCAGCAACTGTCCCGCGTCGGTATCGACGCGGACCTCGTCTTTCGCTGACAAGCCCTTGTCGCGCACGAAACGGGCGAAACAGCGGGCGCCGTTGCCGCATTGGCTGACTTCGCTGCCGTCCGCATTGAATATCCGGTATTTGAAATCGGCATTCGTGCTGACCGGTTTTTCGACCAGCAATAATTGGTCGAATCCGATTCCGAAATGGCGGTCGGCCAGCTTTTTGATCGATTCGGGTTCCAGATATGGCGTTTGATGAATCGCGTCAATCACGACAAAATCATTGCCGAGGCCGTGCATTTTGGTGAAATGGATCATTGAATCACTAGGTATTTAAAAAGTAATCGAATCGACTTTAGCAGCGATTCCTCAAGGAATCAACCGCTCTCCCGCCCATAACTGCTCGATCGATTCCCGCGCCCGGATCAGATGGGTTTGCTCGCCGTCGACCAGCACTTCCGCCGCGCGCGGCCGCGAGTTGTAATTCGAGCTCATACTGAAGCCGTAGGCGCCGGAGGAACGTATTGCCAGTAAATCGTTTTCATTCAGCCGCAGCGATCGGCCCTTACCTAAAAAGTCGCCGGTTTCGCAGACCGGTCCGACGATATCCCAGGTTTGCTCATCGGCCCGGCTTTTCGGGTTTATCGGAATAATGTTCTGCCAGGCGCTATACAGGGAGGGACGCACCAGGTCGTTCATCGCTGCGTCGACGATCGCGAAGTTTTTGTGTTCGGTCGTTTTCAGGTATTCGACGCGGGTAACCAGAATGCCGGCGTTGCCGACGATCGCGCGGCCCGGTTCGAGCAGGATTTCGAAATCGGATTTGCCGAGACGTTGTAGAATGGCTTGAATGTAGTCGGCCGGCTCGGGCGGCTGCTCGTCCTTGTAGCGAATGCCGAGACCGCCGCCGAGATCCAGGTGATGCAGTTCGATGCCGGAGGCTTTCAATGCGGCGACCAATTCCAGAATGCGCTCCAGCGCATCCAGAAACGGGCGGCTGTCGGTCAACTGCGAACCGATATGGCAATCGATGCCGATGATCTTGATGTTCGGCATTTGGGCGGCGCGCCGGTATTCGCCCAGCGCCTGCTCGAAGGCGATGCCGAATTTGTTTTCCTTCAGTCCGGTCGAGATGTATGGATGCGTGTTCGCATCGACATCCGGGTTGACCCGGAACGACACCGGCGCGATCCCACCGAGTTGACTCGCCAGACGGTTGATGCGATCGAGTTCGCCGCCGACTTCGATATTGAAACAGCGGATACCGGCTTTCAGGGCGGCGATGATTTCGTCCTCGCGCTTGCCGACGCCGGAAAACACGATCTTCTCCGGTGCGCCGCCGGCGGCGATGACCCGCTGCATTTCGCCGAGCGAGACGATATCGAAACCGGAACCAAGACGGGCCAGCAAATTCAGCAGCGCGATATTCGAATTGGCTTTCACTGCATAACAGACCAGATGCGGCTGCCCCCCGAAGGCGCTGTCGAACGCGCGCCAATGGCGTTCGAGCGTGGCGCGCGAATACACATAGCAGGGCGTGCCGTATTGCTTGACGAGCTGTTCGACAGGCACGTCTTCGGCATAGAGTTCATCGTTCCGGTAATTGAAATAATCCATCTTTATTGCGGGTTTTCGGTTGGGGAAATAGCGTCTTTGGCTTTTGGCTCGGCCGGTTTCGGCGGCGCGGCATCGATCGGAGGCGGCGCGGCATCAATGTCGCGTTCGGGAATCGTTGCAGGCTGATCTTCTTCCACAGTCACCTTGAGGCCTGGCGGCGGATGGCCGGGAAGATACAACGGCCCGGGTTGACCGCAGCCGGCAAGGCCGAGCATTGTCAGCAAGTAAAGGCAATTGAGGTAAATCTTCATAACCGTCTATTAAAGTGAGCGGTCCGGCCGAGGCCGGATAAAATGTACATGATAAGCCTAAACCGGTCTGCTTAGAAAGCTGTCACCGAGTTTGACTTGAAATTGACCCAAACCGAATCGCCCAGTTGCAATTGCAGGTCGCTCAACGCTTCATAAGTGATCAGTGCATGAAAGACTTCACCGGCCAGCACGCTGACTCTGACTTTGCCGAACTCGTCGGCAATCGCGGTCACCCGGCCCGGATAGCGGTTGCGGATGCTCGATATTAACGGTTCTTTCGACAGCACGATTCCATGCGGATCGATCGTGACCTGGCGGCAGCCGTCAATGTCCGCGGTTAATATGATCTCGATCTTGCTGGTTCGGAACACATGATTGGCGAAGCGCCCTTGAAATAGATTGACCAGCGGTGAGGGAGTCGTTTCTCCGTTAATCAGCGAGATCACCTCAATGGCCAGTGCGAGTCCCTGCAACCGGTTATGGGTGCTGAAAATCAGCGTGCCCCCGGTATCCTGATGATAAGAAAGAATAAATTCTTCCAGCAACCTGCTGCCGTCCTGGTCCAGGAAGGCAAACGGTTCATCAAGCAGCAGAATGGCTGGCTCATGAATCAATGCCCTGGCCAAGGCGGCCTTTTGCAATTCGCCGCCGGAGATTTGGCTGGCGGCTTTGTCGAGCAGATGCGGAATATTGACGCGTTCGACGGCCGAGGTAATTTTTTTTCGCCATAACTTTTTCGGTGTGCCCCGAAGCTTCAATGCCAGCTTCAGATTATCCAGCACGGTTCCGCGCAACAGATACGGTTTTTGCGGTAGATAACCGATCCGTTTCCGGTGCTCTGCAAGCCGTTCGACATGGACAATTTGATCAAAAAATTCCAGCGTTCCTGTGTCCGGCGCCGACATGAAGGCTAACAGATTCAGCAGTGTGCTCTTGCCGGAGCCATTCGGGCCGATCAGGGCAGTAATCGCGCCGGCCGGAATCGCTAGCTCGGGCAGCGACAAGCTGAAAGCCCCGCCATAACTGAAACGGACTTGTTCGAAGCGGTAAGCGCTGTGCATCAGGCGTTACGTGGTCTTTGGTATATTCTGCACGGATTTGCCGTGATGGCGTAACGGAGGCTGTTTCATGGCGGTTCGAACGTGGACGAGAGTACTTATGGAGTCGGCATAGGATAACATAGTGGTAAATAAGCCATCATAAACTGGTATAGTGCGCATTTTTGAACGGAATTTATTAAGGAGTGCGCCTTGTTAAGCACGGCATATATTGTTTCGGGTTTTTCTGTCGGTTTGCTGGTGGGTGTAACCGGCGTCGGCGGCGGATCATTGATGACGCCATTGCTGGTCTTTTTATTCGGTTTCAAGCCGGCGGTCGCGGTCGGCACCGATCTCTTGTTCGCCGCCATCACCAAGACGGGCGGCGTTTGGGTGCATCATGGCAAGCATAATTCGGTCGAATGGAAAGTCGTCGGTTTGTTGGCTATGGGCAGTCTGCCTTGTGCTCTCGGAACTCTGTATGTTTTGAAACAGTTGCATGAAACCGGCAAAGAAATCAGCGGCATGATTACCTATTCGCTGGGTATTGCGCTGATTTTGACAGCCTGCGCCTTGCTGGTGCGCAGCGTGCTGATGAATAGAGCGCAAAAAGTCGGTCAGATCGACGACGATCACAGCAATGAGATCAATGCCGCGCGCTTTCGGCGTTTTCATGCGCCTGCCACGGTTTTAACAGGGGCGGTGCTCGGGGTGCTGGTGACCTTGTCGTCGGTCGGCGCCGGCGCTTTGGGAACGGTCGCGCTGCTGTTTCTGTATCCGAAAATGACCACATTGAAAGTTGTCGGCACCGATCTCGCGCATGCGATTCCGTTGACCGCGGTCGCAGGACTCGGCCATTTGGGCATCGGCAATGTCGATGTGGTGTTGCTGGGCAGCTTGCTGGTCGGTTCGTTGCCCGGCATCTGGATTGGCAGCCATCTGAGCGCGAAGATTCCCGAGCGCTTTCTGCGGCCGGTGCTGGCGACTGTGTTGCTGCTGATCGGCTTCAAATTCGTCTTGCAGTAAACCCCGGTCAATCTTCGGCGGAAACATTGCCTGTAAAAATCACCTAAAAAGATACTATTTAGGATTGCATATTTGACTACCCTGTTGCAATAATGACATAAATCTGCGGATTTCTTGTTCGACCTGTGCCGCAGCGGAAGAGACATTAAACGGCAACAATTTTAAAGGGGAAGCCTATGAAAATCCTGAAGCCAGCCATCGGAGCGATTCTTTTGACGATCGCTGCGGCTCTGCATGCGGAAGAGGTGCTGCGCATGGCCACCACCACCAGTACCGAAAATTCGGGGCTGCTCGCGGTATTGCATCCGCCGTTTGAAAAGGCGGAGAAAGTCAAGATCGACGTGATTGCGGTCGGCAGCGGCAAGGCCTTGAAGCTCGGCGAAAACGGCGATGTCGATGTGCTGTTCGTGCACGCGCCGGAAGACGAGGAAAAACTCGTCGCCGCGGGTTTCGGCGTGGATCGTAAAGCCGTGATGCACAACGATTTCGTGATCGTGGGTCCCAAGTCCGATCCGGAAGCGGTTAAGGCCGCTCCCGGCGTGATCGAGGCTTTACAAAAGATCGGCCAGGGCAAGACGCCGTTCATTTCCCGGGGCGACGATTCCGGCACGCATAAAAAGGAACTGGCGCTATGGAAGCAAGCCGGCATCGACCCGAAAGGCGATTGGTATCTGTCGACCGGACAGGCCATGGGCGCCGTGCTGCGGATGGCAGATGACAAGCAGGCCTATGCATTGACCGATCGAGGCACCTTTCTTGCTTATCAGGATAAAACCGCACTGGTGATCCTGTCAGAAGGCAGCGCACCGCTGCTGAATCCGTATCATGTGATCGCGGTCAATCCGAAAAAACACAAACACATCAAGTACGAGTTGGCGAAAAAATACATCGACTATGTGACCGGCACAGAAGGTCAGCGCATCATCGCCGACTTTAAAAAGGACGGCCAACCGCTGTTTTATCCTGATGCTCAACAATGATCCGGCGAGAAGGGGATGGCTATCCCGTTCATGATTTTTCGAATAGATCCGGATGACTTAATTATTCGGACAGATCAGGTTTTGTTCTGTTGACGATTCCTTTCCGGATGAATTGCCCCACGGCGGTCAACAATTTGCGCGCCTCCTCGAGAATCAACACCGATGAGGCGACCGCCGCAGCGATCATCCAGTCGTTTGCCGTCAATGACGCAGTATGGAATATCCGTTGCGCCGGCGTCCAGTGGATTACCAGAATTTGTAATAAACATACGCCCAACAGCGTCAGCCAAAGCATTTTATTCGCGAAAAAATGCCCATTGAAGGCAGAGCCTTTTTCGGAGCGGGCGTTGAATACGTTAAAGACCTGAAACAGCACGAAAGTGGTAAAGGCGAGAGCATTCGCATGCTCGGCGTCGCCATTGGGCAACGCCGAGCATAAAACGCCCAGGGTGCCGGCCGCCATGGTCAGACCGTAGGTGAACAGGTTGCCGAAGCGGCGCAGCGAGAGAATGCGCGCCTCGGTCAGGCGCGGCGCTTCGGACATGGTGTCCGCACGGCCGGGATCGATGCTGAGCGACATCGCGGGCGGCCCGTCCATGATGATGTTGATCCACAATAGCTGTATCGCGCTGAAGGGAGAGGGCAGGCCGAGAAACTGCGCGCCGGCTACGGTCAAAATTGCGCCGATATTGGTCGAAAGCTGAAAGCGGATGAATTTGACCATGTTTTCGTAAATGCGCCGGCCTTCCTTGACCGCCTTCACGATCGTCGCGAAATTGTCGTCGGTCAGAATCATCGTTGCGGCTTCCTGTGCGACTTGGGTTCCGGTAACGCCCATCGCGATGCCGATATCGGCGATTTTGAGCGCCGGCGCATCGTTGACGCCGTCGCCAGTCATCGCCACGATATGACCTTGGGCCTTTAAAGCCTGAATGATCCGGACTTTTTGTTCCGGCGCGGTGCGGGCGAAAACGCCGATGCCAGTAATATCCTCGGCAAGCCGGGGTTCGTCCATGGCGGCCAGTTCGCGGCCGTCCAGCACTTTGCCTTCCAGCCCCAATTCCTGGGCAATCGCCTTGGCGGTGACCTTCTGATCGCCGGTGATCATTTTGACCTGAATGCCGGCTTTTCTGCATTGGCCGATTGCGGTACGGGCTTCGGCGCGGGGCGGATCCATCAGGCCGACCAGTCCGATAAACGTCAGCTCGTCAAGATAACGGAAAAGGTCGCCATCTGCGGCGAATGCCGAGACAGGCACTGTTCCTGACGCTACGCCCAAAACTCTGAGCCCGGACTCGGCCATGCGATTGTTTTGCTCAATCAACAAATGATCCTGGAGCGGCGCGGTGTCGCCGTTGCCGTCTACCGCGTCGCGGCAGCGTTCGATCAGGATTTCCGGCGCGCCTTTGACGTAAACCTGGATATGATCGTCCAGACGATGAAAAGTCGCCATGAATTTATGCTCGGCATCGAAGGGGATTTCCGCGATGCGCGGCTGCTGACGCAAGGCCTGCATTTTATTGATGCCGCCTTTGGCGGCAAGCACCAGGAGCGCGCCTTCCATCGGGTCGCCGACGACCCCCTGTTCCTGCAAATGGCTGTTGTTGCACAACGCCACCGGCAACAGCAAACGCGCCATATTGGAGGGCAGGGCAGATCCTGAAACCGGAAAGATTCCGCCATCGATCGCATAGCCGTTGCCGGTGACTCGAAACAGTTGCTCCTTAAAAAACAGCGAACGGGCGGTCATCTGGTTGACGGTCAGCGTGCCGGTTTTATCGGTGCAAATCACCGTCGTGCAGCCCAGCGTTTCGACCGCGGCCAGACGTTTGACGATCGCATGATTACGCGCCATCCGGTGCAGCCCAAGCGCGAGGGTGACGGTCACTACGGTCGGCAACCCCTCCGGAATCGCCGCGACTGCCAGCGCAATCGCGGTGAACACGGTCTGAACCAGCGGTTCGCCGCGCAGGATCGCGCTGCCGAACAATAGGAGGATGATCATCACCGCGATCAATGCCAGGCTCTTGCCCAGACTGTTCAGTTGGGATTGCAGCGGCGTTTCGCCGTCCTGTTGCTCTGCCAGAAGCCCCGCCAGACGGCCGATCTCGGTCGCCATGCCGGTCGCGGTCACGACCATTTCGGCATGCCCGCGCGTGACGGTTGTGTTCATAAACAACAGATTACTGCGTTCGGCGACCGGTAATTCGGGATGACGCAAAGCTTCCGTTTGTTTGGTGGCCGGCGTTGATTCTCCAGTCAGGGGGGATTCATCGACTTCGAGCAGATTCGCGCTGAGCAGGCGGCCGTCGGCAGGAATTTTGTCGCCGGCATGCAGAATCACGATATCGCCCGGTACGATCTGGGTCGAGGGCAGTTCGAGGTTATTGCCTTCGCGGCGGACTTTGGCCTGCAAGGCGAGCATCTTTTTCAAAGCGGACAAAGATTTTTCCGCCTGAAATTCCTGCGAAAACCCCAATACTGCATTGATCAGGACGACGATTAAGATCACGATACCGTCGAGCACGTCGCCGATCGCGGCCGCCAGTATCGCCGCGGCAAACAGCACGATGATCAGGAAGCTTTTGAACTGGGCGAGGAATTTATGCCAGATAGGCCGGGGCGATGCTTCGGCCAGTTGGTTCGGTCCCCTATCCTCAAGACGGCGGGCAGCTTCTTGTCGGCTCAGGCCCGGCGCGGACATCACGCCAAGTTTGTCCAGCGCCTGTTCCGCCTTCAAGGTGTGCCATACGGTTTGAGGTTCAGGCGGTTGCGGAGGCCGGACTCGATGGCGACAGCGGTAAAGATAAAGACTTGTGGTCAATTGCAAGCCCAATAGGATGCCCGTAACGATGAAGGTTATCAGTAGTACTATGATCAGCACAAAAACAGGCCACATGATGATATTGGGAAATAAAAATTATGAAGATTAGAAAACTCCGGTGCGCGACGGCACGCATTTTGCTCCCTATTATGCACGAAGCCGGCCTACGAAACTGATGAAATCTGCCACAATGTAAAGACGCACGCTCTGAAATCGATAGCGCGCAACGATGATAAAATAATAGCCGGATTTGTGATCTTTTAGGACTGGCCTGCCAATAATGAACGAATTATTCCTGATGCGCGCGTTGAATTATCTTTTCATCGTGATCGTTCTGGCGCTCATCTATTTCGGTTTCGGCGTCCTGGGCCAATTACTGAATGCGACGCCGAGCCATGCGGGGGTGCTGGGGCCTTCAGCCGGCTTCGCGCTGGCGGCACTGCTGCTGCTCGGCAAGCGCAAATGGCCGAGTGTATTTCTTGGCAATTTTGCGATCAGCGCCTTTGCTTATGCTTTCCACTTTGATGCGCCGATGATCGCAGTCTATGCCGCGAACGCCACGGGCGCAACGCTCAGCGTGCTGCTGGGGTGTATGCTGATCGAAAAATTCGTCGGTTTTCCGAATCCTTTGACCGAAGATCGCTGCGTGATCCTGTTCTTGCTGCTCGGCGGCCCCCTAAGTTGCCTGATTACGCCGACTATAGGGGTGACGGCCTTGAAACTGGCCGGGATGATCGAGTCGGCGCAACTATTCCCGCACTGGTTTTCCTGGTGGATCGGCGACATGATGGGGGTGCTGGTGTTTACGCCGATTTTTTTAATCGCCTATGCGGAGCCCCGGCCAATTTGGAAAGAGCGCCGCTTTTCGGTGGGGCTGCCGCTGATCGCGACTTTTATGCTGGTGATCATCTTATACCTCTATGTTCGGCATCTCGAGGAGGAACAGCAGCATCAGGAGTTCCACGATCAAACGATAACCTTGTCGCAAGCTATCATCAATCGCCTGCAGGGCGATATGCACAGGATCGACACGGTGCGCAATTTTTTTTATGGGTCCCGTCGTGTCGAATACGAGGAATTCGTTTTGTTCACTCGGCAAACACTGGCGCCGTTTCCTGAAATCAAATCGAGCAGGTGGATCACCCTGGTCAATGGCGGAGGCATCGATCTGGAATTCACCTCGCCGCTGAATGAATACCCGGATAATGCGGGTGCCGCGCAGCACGCCTTGCCGCCCAGTCTCAAAAACCGGCTCAAGAACCATCAAGTAAAGGAGGAGGATGTTTATCTTACTGCGGAAAATGGGCAGATAACCGTATTTACTCCGGTTTTTACGAAGGAGCGGAACGGCGGCGGAGGTCTTTTAGGGCTCGTATCGACTACTTTTTTGATTGCCGATTTAGTGCATAATTCGACCCAGGCCCTGAAAAATACCGGCTGTTTTCTGTCGATCGGGCTGGAAGACGGCGTGGCTGGCGAGTATAACTCGATTTATTCGGATCAGCCCGCCGCTTTTTCGCATGCAAAAGCGGTCGTGCAATATCCGCATGAAGTTGCGGGACATCGGTGGCTGCTGTCTTTCTACGATGCCAGCGCGGATTTTCAGCCCCATTGGCCAATCTGGATCGTACTGATCGGCGGGCTGCTGTTTACCAGTCTTTTAGGCGCCTGCCTGTTGATGCTGACCGGGCGTTTCTTCCGGACCGAGTCCATTATCAAGGAGCGTACCGATCAGCTGCTGAAGGCCAAAATCGCCGCGGAAGTGGCGAACGAGTCGAAAAGCCGATTTTTGGCGAATATCAGCCATGAGTTGCGTACTCCGCTGAATGCGATATTGGGTTTTTCGCAATTGCTGCTGAAGAAGCGTAGATTCCAGAAGGAAGATTACGAGCAGATCAATACGATCAAACAATGCAGCAATCATTTGCTGGAGCTGATTACCGGGATTCTGGATCTCGCCTCGATCGAATCGAACAAGATCCGGACCGATATCAAGGTCTTCGATAGCCACAAACTCTTGAAAAACATTGTCGAAATTTGCCGGTTGAGTGCAGAAGCCAAGCGGCTTGAACTCGACATCAATGGATTGCCGATACCACGTTTGTTGATGGGAGATCAAAAACGCATCCGCCAGGTGATCGTCAATCTGCTCGATAATGCGATCAAATATACCGAGCAGGGCAGGGTGACGTTGACATCGAATTATTTTGACGGATGTTGGCGTATCACGATCGAAGATACCGGCTGTGGGATAGCCGAGCAGGACCTGGAGTCGATCTTCACCCCATTCAAGCAACTGAGCGAGGATGAATTCATACGGCCTGGCCTCGGGCTTGGCTTGGCGATCACCCGCGAGTTGGTCCATATCATGGGCGGTACCATCGGGGTGACCAGCAGGCCCGGCGTCGGAAGCACTTTTTCGGTGTCGCTGCCCTTGCGGGGTGCGAGGGATGAGCCGGTCGAGCAAACCCAGATCCCGATGCTGCAGCCGCTTGACGGGCCTTTGCGGGTGCTGATCGCAGACGACAATCAAATCAACTTGCTGTTGCTGACCAACTTGCTGGAGCTGGAAGGATGCAGTGTCGATGCGGCCGCCAACGGCCGGGAGGCGCTGGCGTTGATCCGCCGGAACGATTATCGGCTGGCGCTGGTCGATTTGAACATGCCGGTGATGTCGGGGTTGGAATTATTAATGATCGTCAAAGGCCAGGGCAAGGCGCTCAAAATGGTCGCGGTCAGCGCCTATGCTGAAGAAGGCCGCATTAATGAGGCGCTGGCGGCCGGTTTTGATGCCTATTTGACCAAGCCGATCCATGATGAGGAACTGGCCTCGCTGTTGAACTCGGTACGGAGTTGATCGAACAGTAGGCCCTTATACGGTGAAACTTTCTCCGCAGCCGCAGGTTGCCTTGACATTCGGGTTGTTGAACTGAAATGCTTCGTTGATGCCTTCGCGGCGGTAATCGAGTTCCATGCCGTCGATATAGGGTAAATCGTCCTGCATCACGATTAGTTTGACGCCATATTTTTCAAAAACCGTCTCATTGTCCCGGATCTGGTCGGCATAGTCGAGTGCGTAGGCATAACCCGAGCAGCCCGATTTTTTGACGCCAAGCTTCAGTCCAATGCCCCTGCCGCGTTTTTCGAGCTGTTTTTTGATCTGCAGAGCGGCTTTTTCTGTGAGTGTAATTGCCATGGGTTTTTTTTCATCCTTCCTGGCTGACCAGGTTTTTTAACAATTTGATAAATTGGTTAATTTCATCCGGCGTATTGGAGACTCCCAGGCTAATACGAAGCGCGCTTCGGGCCAATACCGGATCGACGCCCATCGCGGTCAATACATAACTGGGCTCTTTGCCGCCGCTGGCGCAGGCAGAGCCGCTGGATACCGCGATGCCGAACTGATCCAGTTTCATCAGCAGCATTTCGCCATCGACATTGGGCAGGCCGAATTGCACCGTATTCGGCAATCGGGGAGCGTTTTCGGAAAAAATGCAGACTCCCGGTATCGACCGAAGTCCGGCTTCCAGTTGGGCTTTTAAAGCAGAGAGTCGTTCGCTGTATTGGGCAAGTTCGGCCTTCGCAAGTTCCGCCGCCTTCCCGAAGCCGACGATCGCGGCGACGTTTTCGGTGCCCGCACGGTAGGCTTGCTCCTGTCCGCCGCCAAGCAACAGGGGAAAGAGCCTTACGCCTTTCTCGAATATCAGGGCGCCGGCGCCTTTCGGACCGTAAATCTTGTGGCTGGACAGGGACATCAGGTGAACCCCCAGGTTCTCGAAATCTACCGGTATCTTGCCGGCCGCCTGTACCGCGTCGGTATGCAGCACAATATTGCGGGCGCGCAATTTTTCGGCATGACCGGCGAGGTCCTGGATCACCCCGGTTTCATTATTCGCGAGCATGATCGAAACCAGCGCCGTTTTTGGCGAGCGGAGAACTTCGTCGAGAGCATGCTGCCGGATCAAGCCGTCATGATCGACATCGATAAGGGACAAGGGATGGCCAAGCTGCCGCAAGCGTTCGGCCGGTTCGAGAATGGAGGGATGTTCGATGGCCGATACGGCGAGGCCGGCTTCCGGTTCGAGGCTCGCCAGCGCCAGATTATTCGCTTCGGTGCCGCCGCTGGTAAAAATCACCTGGTTTGCCGCCACGCCGACCAGTTCGGCCACTTGATGGCGTGCCGTATCGATTGCCGTTCGCGACAGGCGGCCCAGCCGGTACAGACCGGAGGCATTGCCGTAATAACTTTTCTGATAGGGCAGCATCGCCTCCAGCACCCGGGGGGCGATCGGGGTGGTGGCGTTATGATCCAGATAGATCATTTAGGATAGGCGCTGATTCCGGTTTGCAGATGGAGCTCGATCACGCGTTGGGCATCCTGTTCCTGCCGCCGGGCGATTTCCTGCACTGGATGTTTCTCCAAAAGATCGGCCAGGGTAATGCCTTTCAGATAGCCGCGAATCTGATCGCTGAGCCCCATCCATAAGTCGTGTGTCAGGCAGGCTTTGTGATTTTGGCAATTGCCTTCGCCGCCGCATTTTGTGGTGTCGATCTGTTCGTCGACCGCCGCGATGATGTCTGCAATATTGATCGTATTGGCTTTGTTCGCCAAGGTATAACCGCCGCCGGGACCGCGCACGCCTTTGACCATGCCGGCCCGGCGCAGGCGAGCAAACAATTGTTCGAGATACGATAGGGAAATGGTTTGTCGAGTCGCGATGTCTGTCAGCGTCACAGGCGCTTTCTGGCTGTGAAAAGCCAGATCGAGCATCGCGGTGACCGCATAGCGGCCTTTGGTAGTCAAGCGCACAACATTATCCTTAGAAGAGATTAGCGTGGCCCGATTTTAATCTTAACCGATTAAAATAGTCAACATTTATAACCTTAGTTTTTTTAACGTTAATCTTTCTTGGGCTCGTTCTGATAGCTGTCCTCGATTTCACAGCCGTCCAGCCTGGGAATCGGCGGCGGTTCGGGATAGGAAATGCCGGCTTCGTTCAGCGCTTTTTTCATGTTTTCGAGCTGTTTGTCCATCGCATGGATATGATCGAGCATCCGGTTGATCGCATTGGCGACGGGGTCGGGCATGTCGGCTTTCGCACCATAGGGATCGAAGCCCATCCGGTAGGCGATGGCGTCTCGTTCCGACTTCTCTTTTTTGACGTTCGGATCGATCAGATGGCCCGGAATACCGACGACCGTCGCACCGTCCGGCACCGGTTTGAGCACCACCGAATTGGAGCCGACCCGCGCGCCCTGGCCGATGTCGATCGGCCCCAGAATTTTCGCGCCGGCGCCGACGACGACGCCGTCGTGCAGGGTGGGATGGCGCTTGCCCTTCTTCCATGAGGTGCCGCCGAGCGTGACGCCGTGATAGAGCGTGCAGTCGTCGCCGATCACCGCCGTTTCGCCGATCACCACGCCCATGCCGTGATCGATGAAGAAACGCCGGCCGATTTGCGCGCCGGGGTGAATTTCGATGCCGGTCAGCCAGCGGCCGATATGCGAAATGAACCGCGCCAGCCAGCGGTAACCGGCTTTCCAGCAGCGGTGGCTGACCCGGTGAATCAGCACCGCATGAAAGCCGGGATACGCGGTAATCACTTCCCAGACCGATTGCGCGGCCGGGTCGCGCTCGAAAACGCAGGCAATGTCTTCTTTGATTCTGTCGATGATGGCGTGCATGTGCTGTCCTTAAGAGGATTGTTTCTGGCTTTTTTTATGACCTTGCGACATTCTCAGAATGCCCCGCAAAATATCGACTTCCTTGGTGTCGAGTTCGATCCGGTTATAAATTCTTCGCAACCGGCGCATGATCGACCGGGATTGATCGCTCTGAGTAAAATCGATGTCTATCAAAGTCTGATGCAGATGATCGTAAAAGGATTCCATCTGTTCCGCGGTCGCCAACGGGCATTCTCCCCGGTCGCCGATCGCTTTGCGCTCGTGATTGCCGGCTGCGATAAAGAGTTCGTAACAGACGATTTGTACCGCCGCGGCCAGGTTCAGCGAGCTGAAGGCTGGGTTACAGGGAATGTGCAGCAGGTAGCGGCACATGTCGAGTTCTTCGTTGGTCAGCCCGGAATGTTCGCGGCCGAATACGATCGCGATGTTCTCGTCCGGATGCTCGGCAAAGATTTCAGCCGCGCAGTGCCGCGGCGTCAGCTCCGGCCAGCTGATGGTGCGCGAACGGGCGCTGGCGCCGAACACGACCTGACAGTCGGCGATCGCTTCGCGCAAGGTGTCGCACACCCTTGCCCTGGCCAGAATGTCGTCGGCCCCGGAGGCGCGCGAGGTGGCATCCGCGCTCGGGAATATTTTCGGCGCGACCAGCCTGAGATTGGTCATCTGCATGTTTTTCATCGCCCGCGCAACGGCGCCGATATTGCCGGGGTGTGTGGTTCCGACCAGAACGATATTAATGTGGGACAGCAACGGGGTGCCTCGTCTTTCAAAAAAGCCTCAAGTTTATCAAAAGATTTGGTATCCTATAATGATTTATCCGCTCATTTTCAATTCCGCCTATGCAACCGATGCTCAACATTGCCGTTCGCGCCGCCCGCAGCGCGGGCGATCTGATTTTGCGCTCGACCGACGCCATCGGTCATCTTCATGTCGATCAAAAAGGTAAAAACGATTACGCCAGCGAAGTCGACCGCAAGGCGGAGCGCGAAATCATCAATATCATTCGTGCGGCTTATCCCGATCATGCGATTCTGGCCGAAGAAAGCGGCGTGCACCAAGGCAACGATTTTGTCTGGGTGATCGATCCTTTGGACGGCACTACCAATTTTCTGCACGGTTTTCCGCAGTTTGCGGTTTCGATTGCGTTGAAGCACAAAGGCAAACTCGAAGTCGGCGTGATTTACGATCCGCTCCGCGACGAGCTGTTTACCGCCAAGCGCGGCGGCGGCGCAATGCTGAATAACCGGCGGATTCGCGTGACCAAGCAAAGCGTCATGAAAGGGGCGCTGATCGGCACCGGTTTTCCGTTCAAAACCAACCGTCACCTGGACGCCTATGTCGGCATGTTCAAAGCGATCACGACCGACTCCGCCGGCATTCGCCGGGCCGGTTCCGCGGCGCTCGATCTGGCTTACGTCGCCGCCGGCCGCCTGGACGGCTTCTGGGAAATCGGGCTGATGGAATGGGATATGGCGGCCGGCATCCTGTTAATCAAGGAAGCCGGCGGCGTCGTGACCGATTTTTCGTTCAATGACGGCTATCTTGAAAGCGGCAACCTGATCGCCGGCAATCCGAAAATGCACCAGGCCATGTACAAACTGATCGAGCCGCATGTGACCGAGAGTTTGCGCTAGAGTAACAGGCGTCTTAATCGTTGCTTGTCTTCAAAGCAGGCGAGAAGGGCGGAAAGATTCCACCCTTCTCGCTTCCCAGATTGGGGACGCGTGCCGCTACGGACAACCGGGAGGGACATTGGGATTGGCCGTATCGGCCAACTTGAAAACCCACTTGCACTGAGTGACTGCGGGCAGGTCGGCGGAATCGGCAGGATCGTCGGTTTGATCGGTTAAGATTGACGTTCCGTTTAACGATCCGGTGCCTTTTCTTGGGTTTACGCTGGCGTCCAGATTGGCTATCTCGGAAATGCCGGTGGTAATATCCGCCTTTGTTCCGCAATCTGCGATTGCCGTTCGTCCTTTGGTATCGGGCTTGTTGCTATTTTCGATCACGAAACCGGAAAAGCTGGCCGCCAGATCCGCTCCATCCAACCATTGAACCGACAATTTCCTGTCGCCGGTCTGGCTGATTCTCAGGCTTTGGTTCCTCTGCGTAAAAGTAAATTTTTTGCCGTCAAAGCCGGAACAATTGAATTTACCTGTCCATGTTCCCGTCAGATCGATCGCTCTGGCGGGAAGGGAAATCAACAGGATAATGAACGATAAAATCGTAAAGCGCCAAAATCTCATATTTCCTCCATAAAATAAAAATCCAGCAGATTTTAACGGCCAGCAGGGTAGAAATGCTATCTAGTCGCTAGAATTTTCTGCGTTTAAGAAATCAGCAGAAAATAAATTCTGCCGCAAGCTGAGTGTCATGAATTATGCAATAGCACTGTAGGGATAAAATCGGATATTGTCCGTTCGATAGCGAACATAAGCCTTCGGGTTATTTCGGCTTCGGTTCGCTCATGCAGAAACTGAGCCATTTCACACAGGAGCCTAAGTGAAATGGCTCACTCTTAAAATACCACACAAACTATGTGGCTGAAAACATTAGAAAATTATAATGGCATAATATCTGCTTAATGCATCCCTGCATGGCACTGTTTTAAGTGTCGTGACCGACTTCGGCTTTCGCAGTTCCCGGATCAGGCGACGGCGCATCCGGGAACTACGCGGTAACGATTTGATTCATTTTTAGGGATACCTATGAGATACAACAAAAAATTTAAAAGTTTGGCATTGATTTCAGTGGCTGCAGGCCTGTTTTTCGCCAACCCCCTCCAAGCGGCTACAGCTCTAAATACTTCCGCCACTTTTTTCTTTGACAAAAACAATACGTCAGCGGACATGGCTGTCCGCGCCTATTCCTGGTACAACCTCAGCATGGGCTATCTGGGCTGGACGCATCACTCGAACTGGGGATTCGTCAAGCTGAAGAAAGGTAAGCCGGTCACCATCGCGCTGACTACGGAAGTCAGCGGGTTGCATCCGGCAATCACGGTATGGTACCGGGCGGGAGCCAATAATCCGAAGAAGCTTCCTTATATGAACGCCCACAAGTACAAGCAGTTCGGCGATATTTACGAGCCGAACGCCGAAGCCACCGATGAGGAGAACAACCCGGTCAAGGTCGGCAATATCATTATGAAGTTTATCACCAACGGGCTTGACCGCGACGGAATGACCGATACCGATAACAATACGCCCATACCGGACGACTTACCGGCCGAGTACGACCAGTCTCAGTTGTACCGGGTAATGGACGGTGATCCCGGAACGCTGACGATTACCTTTACCCCGCCTGAAAACGGCTGGTACCAATTCGCCGTTGGGGCGATTAATCCGGATATCGATTCAACGGCCTACGAATCCGGCCCAGGTCCAAACGGCGCCGGTCCCGCGACTGCGCATACTGTCCATGTAGAAGTCAGTATCCCGTAATCGGGATTTTAAAAAGGTATTACTTCGCCACAGGGAGGCGGCCGAGAGGTTTCCTCCTTTTTTATTTTGGAATAATCATGTTTTGTTTCATCCAAAAAGGTTTGTCCGGTATTGCTCCACGTGTTTATACGCTAATTCTGCTATGTACCGTAGCCGATGCCGTATTTGCCCACGGCGCCCTATCCGATCAGGTGCTGAAAGGCTTTAAAGTCCCGGCGACGCCAAAGTTGGTCGGGAAGTCGGCAATCGTCGTCGATCCACAGGCCGCCGTGCAGCTCGGCAAGGCCCTGTTTTGGGACGGAAACGTCGGCAGCAACGGAACTGCATGCGCTTCATGCCATTTTCATGCCGGATCGGATATTCGCCATATTAACCAGTTGAATCCCGGTCAAGCGCATACAGCCAATGCCGACAACACCGCGAAAACTTTCGAATTGCCGTCGGGCAATGACGCCGGGCCGAACTATGAATTGAAAGCCGGCGACTTTCCGTTTTTCCGCTTTGCCGATGTGGATGACATCACCACGTTGACGGAATCGACCGACGACGTGGTCGGATCTTCCGGAGAGCCTATGCAGCAGTTTACGGCGGTCAATGCGACGGGCGTTAATAACGATCAATGCAATTCCGAGTTGAGCGCGGTCTTTCATGCGGGCGGTCTGAATACTCGCCAAGCCACTAATCGCAACGCGCCGACGGTGATCAACGCCGCCTTCAATTTCCGGAATTTCTGGGACGGCCGGGCCAACAATGTGTTCAATGGGCAATCGGCTTTTGGGTTGAGAGATACGACCGCCAAAGTCTGGAAAGCAACGAGCAAGACAAAAGTCAAACCGGTATCGTTAGCGTTGGAAAATGCCTCGTTGGCTTCTCAGGCCGTAGCGCCTCCCACCAACATGGTGGAAATGTCATGCCAAGGACGGACATTCGCCGACATCGGACGCAAATTACTGCAGCGCAGGGCTCTGGAGTCGCAGGAGGTGCATCTCGAAGACAGCATGCTTGCCGGTTTGCGTGATCCGTCCGGCACCGGATTGACGTTAACCTACGCCGAATTGATCAAAAAAGCGTTTAACAAGAAATATTGGAAGAGCGCCGCTGCCATCGAGTTGGTGAAGGATTCGGGGCAATCATATTCGCAAATGGAAGCTAATTTTGCGATGTTCTTTGGCTTGGCTATCCAACAATACGAGAATACTTTGATTTCCGACGATGCGTTGTTCGACAAGCCGATTGACGACGACACCGGTTTCCCGGCCGGGTTTACGGAGACGCAGCAACGCGGCTTTCAAGTGTTCAACGACGCCCATTGCAACAATTGCCATTCCGGGCCAACGTTTTCGTCGGCGGCAAGCCCGCAAATTTTCGCGAACACCGCCAAGAAACCCAAATATCTCAAGCTGGTGAACCGCGATGTGCTGGGCGAGCAAGCTGACGGTTTCGATACCGACAGCAGTTTGTTCGATATCGGCTTCGCCATTACCAGCGTTGCGCCGGCTGCTTACGACATTGGGTTGGGCGGGACTGACCCGTTCGGCAATCCGCTGTCGTTCGTCAAACAATACCTCAATGTTCTTACCGGCAATGCCAAAAAAATGCTCGATCCGGTTATTGTCGCCAGTTGCGATATGGTTGATCCGTTTACCGAGGATTATCTATCCGGCGAGTTGATCACTGATAAACCGGGTAAAAAAGTTTGCAAGGGCGCTGGAAAAAAACAAGCCAAAATTCCTGCCCCTCAAATCGTTGCCGCGGAACTGGCGAAATCCGACCAAGGCCGGCTTTCCGGCGGAGTCAGTGCCGCGTTTAAAATTCCGACGCTGCGTAATGTGGAACTGACTGGGCCGTACATGCACAACGGCGGAATGAAGTCGCTGGAAGAGGTCGTCGAATTTTATAATCGCGGGGGAAATCTGACTAATCCGCGCCATTCGACGACACTGGTGTTTTTCCAGGGCATGTCGGAGCAGAATAAGTCCGATCTGGTTGCCTTTCTGAAGACGCTGACCGACGAACGTGTGCGCTGGGAGCGCGCCCCGTTCGACCATCCCGCACTTCAGGTTCCGCACGGGCATGAAGGCGGAGAGAATCCGCCGGGGTCAGGGCTGACCGGGGATAGTTTTCTCGAGGTGCCGGCGGTCGGCCGGAATGGGCGTTCGCCAGAAATGGGGCCTTTAAAGGCGTTCGACAGTTACCTGCAGCCCTGAGGGCTGCGCCGAGTTTAGCCTCTCATACCGACAATCGGCTTAGCCCCCTCGGCCAACCGGTATGAGAGGCTTTTTTATTTGACCCGCATGCCCGGCTGCGCGCCCGCATCCGGGCTCAATACCCACAAGTCCTGGCCTCCGGGACCAGCCGCCAGCACCATCCCTTCCGATACGCCGAAGCGCATCTTGCGCGGAGCAAGGTTAGCGACCACGACGGTCAGCTTGCCTTCCAGGTCTTCCGGCGCATAGGCCGATTTGATGCCGGCGAAAATGTTCCGGGTTTCATCGCCGATATCGACGGTCAGTTGCAGCAGTTTGTCCGAGCCTTCGGCATGCCGGGCTTTGACGATTTTGGCGATGCGCAGATCGACTTTCGCGAAGTCGTCGTACTCTATCGTAGCGGCGATCGGCTCGCAGGTTGTTGCCTTCGGCTGGGCTTGCGTTTTTTCGAGATTTTCTTTCGAGGCCTCGACGATCTCGGCGATTTTGTCGGCCTCGACGCGGGTCATCAACGGCTTGAACGGATTGATCTGATGATCGAGCAAGGGACCTGCCAGATTCGGCCAGGGCTGCGGGCCAATGTTCAGGAATTCTTCGGCATCGGCCGCAAGCTTGGGCAGCACCGGGCGCAGATAGGCGGCGAGCAGGCGGAACAGGTTGACGCCCATCGAACAGACGGTGTGCAGTTCGGTCTCCTTGCCTTCTTCCTTCGCGATCAGCCAGGGTTTCTTCTCGTCGATATACTGGTTGGCCTTGTCAGCGAGCGCCATGATTTCGCGCATCGCCTTGCCGAATTCGCGCGTTTCGTAATGATGGGCAATCGTTTCGTGCGCCTCGATGAAATCCTGCCACAAGTCGGGTTCCGCACAATGCGAAGCCAGTCTGCCGTCGAAGCGCTTCGCGATGAAGCCTGAGCAGCGGCTGGCGATATTGACGACCTTGCCGACCAGGTCGGAATTCACGCGCTGAGTGAAGTCGTCGAAATTCAGGTCGATGTCGTCGACGCCGGCGCTGAGTTTCGCGGCGAAATAATAGCGCAGGTATTCGGGATTCAGGTGATCCAGGTAAGTGCGCGCGGTGATGAAAGTGCCGCGCGATTTGGACATCTTTTCGCCGTTGACGGTCAAGAAGCCGTGCGCGAAGATCGCGCTGGGGGTTCTGAGAGCGGCCCCGTGCAGCATCGCCGGCCAGAACAGGGCGTGGAAATAGATGATGTCCTTGCCGATGAAGTGATAAAGCTCCGCATCGCTGTCCTTGGCCCAGAACTCGTCGAAGTTGATGCCCCGGTTGTCGCACAGGTTTTTGAAGCTGGCCATGTAGCCGATCGGCGCGTCGAGCCAGACATAGAAATATTTGCCGGGCGCATCGGGGATTTCGAAGCCGAAATACGGCGCGTCGCGGGAGATGTCCCATTGCTGCAGGCCGCCTTCGAGCCATTCAGCCATCTTGTTGCGAACTTCCGGCTGCAGGTGGTCGCCGTCGTTGACCCAGTCGCCCAGCATGCCCTCGAAATCATTCAGATTGAAGAAGTAATGCTCCGACTCCTTTTCGATCGGCTTGACGCCGGAGATGGCCGACACCGCGTTTTTCAGCTCGGTCGGGGAATAGGTCGCGCCGCAGGCTTCGCAGTTGTCGCCGTATTGATCTTGCGTTCCGCACTTCGGGCACTCGCCCTTGATGAAGCGGTCCGGCAGGAACATGTTTTTGACCGGATCGTAAGCCTGGGTGATCGTGCGCGAATTGATATGGCCCGCTTCTTT
Source organism: Methylomicrobium sp. (assembly GCA_051061095.1). Classification (GTDB taxonomy): domain Bacteria; phylum Pseudomonadota; class Gammaproteobacteria; order Methylococcales; family Methylomonadaceae; genus Methylomicrobium. The sequence goes on from JBPFEE010000043.1 coordinate 55,005, forward strand.
CAGCCGGCGATAGATCAGTGCGGAAAACGTCCGGTTTTCTTCGGAATGGGTGCTGTGATAGCTGTCGAAGGCGACGCCGAATTCGGTGAAATCGGCCAGATGCTCCTGGCCGACCCGCGCGATCAGTTCTTCCGGCGTAATGCCTTCCTTGTCGGCGCGCAGCATGATCGGCGTGCCGTGGGTGTCGTCCGCGCACACGTAATAACATTGCCGACCGCGCTGCTTCTGAAACCGAACCCAGATGTCGGTTTGAATGTATTCGACCAGATGCCCGAGATGGATCGGGCCGTTGGCGTAGGGCAGGGCGCTGGTGACTAATATTTTTCTATCCGACATGGTCAATAACAGGTGAATACGAAGGCAAATAAGTCTGGTATTATCGCATAAATTACGGGAATCTTTCGAATATGGAATCGCGTCGACGAAGTATTGTAAAATGACTTATATTCCGAGTAATTTAATAGGTAATTGCCTGAAAATTGACTCGACCTCTTCATTCATTATCTGGAACGAAAAATGTCAAGCATCGAAAAAATTGATGTCGAAAACCGCCTGAAGAACTTTATTGACCCGAATCACGGCCTGGATCTGGTTGAAGCCAAATCGGTCGAGTCAATCACGATCGATGGCGCCGATGTCGCGGTCAAACTGGAGTTGGGATACCCGGCTAAAACGGTTGTGCCGGAACTGAAGGCCGCGGTCGAGCGGCACTTGAAGGCCATTCCTGGCATAGGAGCCGTCAATGTCGAGATCAGCGTCAAGATCATCGCCCATGCGGTGCAGCAGACCCTGAAGCCGCACAGCCAGGTCAAAAACATCATTGCGGTCGCCTCGGGCAAGGGCGGCGTCGGCAAGTCGACGACCGCGGTCAATCTGGCGCTGGCGCTGGCCGCGGAAGGCGCGAATGTCGGGATTCTCGATGCGGACATCTACGGGCCGAGCATTCCGACCATGTTGGGTATTTCGGGCTACCCGGTCAGCCACGACAACAAGACGATGCAGCCGAAGATTTCCTATGGGATTCAGACGATGTCGATCGGTTATCTGATCGATGCGGGCCAGCCGATGATCTGGCGCGGACCGATGGCGACGAATGCGTTGCAGCAGTTGTTGAAGGATACCGCCTGGGATCATCTGGATTATCTGATCGTCGATCTTCCGCCGGGCACCGGCGACATCCAGCTGACATTGGCGCAACAGATCCCGGTCAGCGGCGCGATCATCGTGACCACGCCCCAGGATATCGCCCTGATCGATGCGCAGCGCGGCCTCGGCATGTTCGAGAAGGTCAACGTGCCGGTGCTCGGCATCGTCGAGAATATGAGCGTGCACATTTGCAGCCAATGCGGCCATGCGGAGGCGATTTTCGGCGAAGGCGGCGGTGCGCTGATGGCCGAAACCAACCATGTCGATTTTCTGGGTTCACTGCCGTTGGATATTCATATCCGCCAGTTTGCCGATTCGGGCAGGCCGACCGTGGTGGCCGATCCGGACGGGCGTGCGGCCGCGATTTACCGCGAGATCGCGCGCAAGATGGCGGCGAGGCTGGCTCTGAAGGCGAAGGATTTCAGCTTGCGGTTTCCGAATATTGTGATTCAGAATACCTGAACAAACCCGGGCCGGGATTGTTTCTCAGTTGTAGGGTACGCTGCGCGTACCGTTTTCCAATAAGGTACGCGCAGCGTACCCTACAATAGAATGCGTTTAAACAAAAAAGCCTTACCGTGAGGATAAGGCTTTTTTGTTGGATCGAATAGGCCTAAAAGCCGTAACGCCGATTAGGCGGGCTTACCAGCTCTTGATCTCTTCGCCCTGGCTGACCAGGATGATGTCGGCGGGACGCATCGCAAACAGCCCGACGCAGACGACGCCGGTAATGTCGTTGATGGTCTTTTCCAGTTCGATCGGATCCAGGATGTCCAGGTTGTGCACGTCCAGGATATGGTTATGGTTGTCGGTCACGAAGTTTTCGCGCCAGACCGGCTGTCCGCCCATCTTGACCATTTCGCGGGCGACATAGCTTCTGGCCATCGGGATCACTTCGATCGGCAGCGGGAATTTGCCCAGCACATCGACGCATTTGGAGCCGTCGGCGATGCAAACGAATTTTTTGCTGGCCGCGGCGATGATTTTTTCCCGGGTCAGCGCGCCGCCGCCGCCTTTGATCAGCTGCTTGCGCGGATTGATTTCGTCGGCGCCGTCGATATAAATGTCCAGCGTGCCGACTGCGTTCAGATCGAGCACCGGAATGCCGACTTTTTTCAGGCGTTCGGTGGTGCCGGCGGAGCTGGAGACCGCGCCTTCGATCGTGTTTTTATAATCGGCCAGCATGTCGATGAAATAATTGACCGTCGAGCCGGTGCCGACGCCGATCAGCGGGATATCCTTGACATAGTCCAGTGCGGCGGCGGCGACTTTTTGTTTTAATTCGTCTTGAGTCATAAGTTTCCTGTTGTGCTTGATGTGAATGTCATAAATCGGGGGATAATACCGCATAAAGCGGCATTGTTCAGCCGATTTTTTAAAATGGGGACTTCATCCTCAATCAAGAGACAAGATGAAGTCCCACTGTTCCTTCGTGACCGGCATGATCGACAGCCGGTTGCCGCGCCTGACCAGGGCAAGGTCGGCGAGTTCGGCCTGCTCTTTCAGTTCTCTCAGCGTGATCGTGCGCGGCAAGTGCCTGACATACTTGACATCGACCATGAACCAGCGCGGATTGTCCGGCGTGCTCTTGGGGTCGAAGTGGGGATCGTCCGGTACGAATGCCTGAAAATCGGGATAGCCTTCCCTGACCACTTCCATGATCCCGACGATGCCGGGTTCAGCACAATTCGAATGATAAAAGAATACCTGATCGCCGAGCTTCATTTGATCGCGCATCATGTTGCGCGCTTGGTAATTACGCACCCCGTCCCAGTGTTCCGTGCTGCCGGGTCTTTGGCAGAGATCATCGATACCGAAGGTATCGGGTTCGGACTTCATCAGCCAGTATTGCATCCTTAAAGGCTCCTTTGTTGCCAGGAAATTTGCAGAATCAATAAACCGTTATAGCGTTTTTAGTTTATTGCGTCTACTGCGTGTCGATTGAACTTGACTATAATTGAACCGATACGCGCGTGGAAATCCGTTCAACGAATGGGCCTTTCTTTCGAATCAGTGTGTTGGCCGGCTCTTGTTCTTCTGTTGTATAGTAGCCATGAATGCCTGGCTCCGACCGAACGGGAACGGCGTTTACCACCAGCGAACGATGTTTAAATTGAGAAATTGAGCGGATAATACAACCATCATGGATATCTTAAGCGTTATTGGCGTACTGATCGGGATCGGCGCGTTACTGCTGGGGAATTTTCTGGAGGGCGCCGATCTCAACTCCCTGGTCAATGGTCCTGCCTTTATCATCGTGTTCGGCGGTACGATCGGTGCGACGTTGCTGCAGTTTCCGCCGCACATTTTCGTTCGCAGTTTGAAATTGGTGTTGTGGGTGTTCTTTCCGAAGAAAAAGGATATGTCGGCCGAGATTGATAAGATCGTCGAGTGGAGTCACTTGGCCCGTAAACTGGGTTTGCTGGGGCTTGAAGATGAGATTGCAAGCGAGCCTGATCTTTTTATTAAGAAGGGCTTGCAGCTATTGGTTGATGGCAATGAGCCGGAAGATATCCGCAATACTCTGGAACTGGAGATCAACAGCCGGGAGGATGTCGATTTACAGGGCGCCAAAATGCTTGAGGCAATGGGAGGCTACGCGCCTACCATCGGCATGCTCGCGGCGGTGATGGGATTGATTCATGTATTGGAAAACCTGTCCGATCCGAAAATGCTCGGCGCGGGTATTGCGACGGCGTTTGTGGCGACGGTCTACGGCGTCGGTTCGGCCAATCTGTTTTTCTTGCCGATGGCGAATAAAGTCAAAACCTATGTCTATGCGTCTTCCCAGGCAAAAGAAATGATTGCGGAAGGATTGATTGCGATTTCACAAGGCGAAAATCCACGCAATATCAAGTTGAAGTTGAGCGCTTATCTCGTTGAAACGGATAACAGGAGTTTATGAAAAAGCGCCGGAGAAAGCATGCGAACGAAGCCGTCCATCAAGACCGTTGGCTGGTGTCCTACGCGGATTTCGTGACGCTGCTGTTTGCATTTTTTGTCGTGATGTATGCGCTTGCTGCAACCAATGAAATCAAATATCAAGCGGCTTCCCAATCGATGGAGGCGGCTTTCCTGGAAAAAAAACGGCAGGTAAACATACTGGAAGAAGCACTCTCGGAGCGGGTCGACAGGGTAAGTCCGATTAAACTCGACGAAGAATGGGTGGCTGACAGAAAACAGCTGCAGCAGGCCTCCGAGCGATTGACGCAATTATTGGAAGAGCAAATTTCGGATAACCTGGTCGTTGTGAATAAGGGCAATTCCTGGATAGAACTACAGATGAACAGCGAATTGCTGTTTTTGAGCGGTTCGGCGGATCTGGCTGCCGATTCGCTGCCTGTACTCAAAAAAATTGCGGAAGTTCTGAAGTCGCTGCCCAATCAGGTCAATATCGAAGGCCATACCGATAATTTACCGATCGGAACCTCCAAGTTTCCGTCGAATTGGGAATTATCGTCGGCCAGAGCCACGACCGTGGTGCGGGACCTCATCAAAAACGGCATCGAGCCGCCGCGTTTGTCGGCGATAGGCTACGGCGAATTTCACCCGGTTGCGGACAATAAAACCGAGGAAGGCCGTTTTAAAAATCGCCGGGTCGGGTTATTGATCATCTCGCAGGATTATTCGCGCGACCGTTTAATGCATGCGCATAAGCAGACCGGGGACGGTCAGGACTTGAACTCTTATGCTTCGGCCAGTCGTTGATGTCGAAGTTATACGCCGAACGCATATTCCTCTTTTTATCCCCTTGATTGTTTCTAAAGCTGCCCCCTACAATAGCCGCTTATTTTGCGTAAAGATTGAATGCCTAAACAATTAATGGATTATCCCTCCGAAGAAAACCACTTTCAGGCCGACCATGCCGGCCTTCTGATCAACAGCTATCAAACACTGCTCGGCAAAGAATTGATTCCCGGTATTGCTGCCGAACAGGACCCTGCCCGATCACTGTTTCAAGCGCCGATTGCGGTCATATCGCACGACACCGGCTCGGACCCGATATTCAATTACGCCAATCTGATCGATGCCGACCGGCAATACCGGGGACAAGCGGCCTGCTTTTTTGCGTGGGAATTCCTATAAATCCGTCCGTGTTTTCGAATGGATCGAAAACCCTGGATCTTGAACCTGAGTCATCATGAGTAACGAATATAATGCCGCCGCGATCGAAGTTTTAAGCGGCCTGGAGCCGGTGCGCAAGCGCCCCGGCATGTACACGGATACGACGCGTCCGAACCACCTGGTGCAGGAAGTCGTCGATAACAGCGTCGATGAAGCGTTGGCCGGCCACGCCGATACAATAGAAGTCATGTTATACAAGGACGGTTCGGTGCGGGTCGGCGACAATGGCCGCGGCATGCCGGTCGATATCCACCCGGAGCAGGGCATCCCCGGTGTCGAGGTGATCCTGACTCAATTGCACGCGGGCGGCAAGTTTTCGAATAAGAATTACCAGTTTTCCGGCGGCCTGCACGGCGTCGGCGTTTCGGTCGTGAATGCCTTGTCGGCAACGCTCGAAGTCGAAGTCAAACGGGGCGGCAAGGCTTACCGGATGGAGTTCGCGGACGGCGAGAAACAGAGCGACTTGACCGAAATCGGCTCGGTCGGGCGCAACAACACCGGCACGACGGTGACGTTTCGGCCCAACGAAAAATATTTCGATTCGAACAAGATTTCGGTCACCCGCCTGAAACAGAACCTGCGCGCCAAGGCGGTGCTGTGTCCGGGGCTGAAGATCAGCCTGAAGATCGAACAGCCGGAAGAGGAGATCGTCTGGTGTTACCAGGACGGCTTGAAGGAATATCTGCTCGACCGCATCGGCGACATCGATTTCCTGCCGGAACAGCCGTTCATGGGCAACATGGCGGCCAATCATGAGGCGGTCGAATGGGGTATCATCTGGGCATTGGAAAATCCCGAAGAAATGCTCGCGGAGAGCTACGTGAACCTGGTGCCGACCGCGCAGGGCGGAACCCATGTGAACGGGCTGCGGGCCGGCTTGACCGAGGCGATGCGCGAGTTTTGCGACATCCGCAATATCCTGCCGCGAGGGGTCAAGGTGGCGCCGGAGGATGTCTGGGAAAACTGCCATTTCGTGCTCTCGGTCAAGCTTGAAGATCCGCAATTTTCCGGACAAACGAAGGAAAGGCTCAGTTCGCGCGAGTGCGTCGCGTTCGTGTCCGGCGTTGCCAAGGACAGTTTCAGCCTCTGGCTGAATCAGCATCCGGCCGAAGGCGAGAAAATCGCCGAAATTATCATCGCGAGCGCACAGAAACGCCTGCGCGCGAACAAGAAAATCATCCGCAAGAAAATCACTGCGGGTCCCGCCTTGCCCGGCAAACTGGCCGACTGTTCGGCGCAGGACATCGGCCGGACCGAGCTGTTTCTGGTCGAAGGCGACTCGGCCGGCGGCTCGGCCAAGCAGGCCAGGGACCGCGATTTTCAGGCGATCATGCCGCTGCGCGGCAAGATTCTGAACACCTGGGAGGTCGATTCGAATCAGGTGATGGCATCGCAGGAAGTGCACGATATCGCGGTCGCGCTCGGCATCGAACCGGGCTCGAACGATCTGGGCAATCTGCGCTACGGCAAGGTCTGCATCCTGGCCGATGCGGACTCCGACGGCAACCATATCGCGACCCTGATCAGCGCACTGTTTTTCCAGCATTTCAATGCCCTGGTCAGGGCCGGGCATGTATTCGTCGCGATGCCGCCTCTCTATCGGATCGATGTCGGCAAGCGGGTGTTTTACGCGCTCGACGAGTCCGAACGCCAGGGCGTGCTGGACCGGATCAAGGCGGAAAAGCTGAAAGGCCAGATCAACGTGCAGCGCTTCAAAGGGCTCGGCGAAATGAATCCGGGACAGCTCCGCGAAACCACGATGAACCCGGATACGCGCCGGCTCGTGCAATTGACGGTCTTTGACGGCGACGATACCAGCGGCCAGTTCGATCTATTGCTGGCCAAGAAAAGGGCGATGGACCGGAAAATCTGGCTAGAAACCAAGGGTAATCTGGCGGATATCAAATAAATCCGGTCATTTCCGGAATAATTTGTTTGGCCGCGACAACGGATTTTGCCGGTAATAGAGGCTCAGTTGCTCGTAAACGGCTGCAAATTCCGCATGCAGTATTTCCGGCGCGCAGAAAAAATATTCGCTGGCCACGGCGAAGAACTCGGCCGGACTGGCCGCCGCATAAGGATCGATGCCAGTCCGGTGATGATGATCGACTCGCCGGATCAATTGTTCATAAGCCGTGCTGAGCGCCGTCGACCAGGCTTCGACGGGCATCCCGTAATGTAGGGGCGGATATCCGTCGGCCGGGCTGTTCAGCATGTCGAGTTTATGGGCAATTTCATGGATAACCACATTGCGCCCGGACGGCTTCGGTCTAATGTCGTGTTCGATATCGTCCCAGGATAAGATCAGCGGGCCATGCGACCAGGATTCGCCGCATAATGACCGTTCGTGCTGATGAACGACGCCGGCATCATCCCTCTCCTCCCGGCGGACCCGAAAAGCAGCCGGGTAAACGACCACTTCGGTCCAGCCCGCCAGACAGCCGAACCCGAGTCCGAGTACCGGCAGGCACGCAAGGGCCGCAATAATGATGCGCATCGCATCGGTGAGATCCTGACCTTGAACTCCGACCAGTTTTTTTTCATATAAAAAAAGCGTCGCCAATTCGCGCAAATGCGCTTTTTCGACGGCGGTAAATCTGTGGAATACGGCGATATTGGCGGTGATTTCCCGCCAGGTAGAAGGATGGATCGGATGGTGATGCAGAATATAGCGCAGGCGCGCGCGTTTCAACCAATTCATCGTAATTCGGGGGACATAGCGTTTACGAGCGGAATCAGGAGAATAGTTTTCTGTTAATCTGTTGCACGATTAACAGTCCTATTGAAATACCCAAGCCGTCGAAAATCAGATCGCCGAAATCGGCCGATCGCCCCGGCAGGATCAGCTGCCGCCATTCGTCCCATAGGGCCACGCCAGAACAAAACAAAATCACGGAAAAACGGAGACGCAGATTCAGGCCGAAATCCAGCAGTGCGGCCAATACGGCAAACCAGGACAGATGCGCCAGTTTGTCCCACGGCGCCTTGAAAAGCCCTGCCGCTTCCGGCTGATTACCGCCCCAAATGAATAAAAGCAGCAATATCGATGCCAGCAGCAGCGATAGCCGTCTTAACAGCAGGGAGATCACTGCCGCATGTTTTTTATAATACGCTGCAATGGTCGCCAAAATCGGCATTATGGTCAGGATTTATTATCTGATGATTGCCAGCGCCAGACATCGCAGCACATCTGTTCGAGCCCGCGGTCAGCCTGCCAGCCCAGTTCGCGCTGCGCTAGCGCTGGATCGGCATAACAAACCGCAATGTCGCCCGGACGGCGCGGCGTAAATTGATAAGGCACCGGGCATCCGCTGGCTTTTTCAAAGGCGTTGATCATTTCAAGCACGCTGTAACCCTGGCCGGTGCCCAGGTTATAAGTCAGCACTCCGGTTTGTATGGCCAGTTTTTCCAGCGCCTTGACATGGCCCTGCGCCAGATCGACGACATGGATGTAATCCCTGACGCCGGTACCGTCGATGGTCGCGTAATCGTTGCCGAACACCGACAGCTTTTCGCGGCGGCCTTCGGCGACTTGGGCGATATAAGGCATCAGGTTGTTCGGAATACCGGCCGGGTCCTCGCCGATCAGGCCGCTTTGATGCGCACCGACCGGGTTGAAATAACGCAGCAGGGCGATCCGCCAGCGGGAATCGGCTGTCGCAAGATCGCGCAGTATGTCCTCCACCATGCGCTTGGTACGCCCGTAGGGGTTTGTCGGCGACAAGGGAAAATCCTCCCGGATCGGCACCGTTGGCGGTTCGCCGTAGACCGTGGCGGATGAGCTGAAAACTACCGTATGGACACCGAATTTAGCCATCGTTTGCAGCAGTACCAGGCTGCCGAAGACATTGTTTTCGTAATAGCGCAACGGCTCGGCGACCGATTCGCCGACCGCCTTGAGGCCGGCGAAATGGACGACCGCATCGATCGCGTGTTCGGCAAAAACCGCTTCCAGCGCCGCCCTGTCGCGGATATCCATCTCGATGCAGGGAGCCGGTTTGCCGGTAATGTCCTCGACGCGTTTCAGCATAGAAGGTTTGCTGTTCAGGAAGTTATCGATCACGAGGATTTGATAACCTGCCTGCAAGAGCTCGACGCAGGTATGAGAGCCGATATAACCGGCGCCGCCGGTCACGAGAATGGTGTTTATTTTCATCAATCGAACCCGGACTCTGTTGAAACTCCGCAGTCCGCGTAGAAGGCCCCGCTGAGGCCGATTAGCGAGGAATCGTGCGCAACTGAATGATGAGTCAGGGAAAACATTTTAGGGTGAGTTTCCCGAAAAATGATCGAAAGGCTATCTTGTCGGTGAGTCAAGGCTTAATTCCTGAGTCGGATTGAATGGCTGGTTTTTAATGGGGAGTTTTGTTATTTATTATTTTGATGAGTTACAGTTTATATATATTAATAATTTGTTAATACTTATAAAAAAGGGTATTGAAAAGATAGTAAATAGATAGCTTAATTAGTTATAAGTGTCAAGTCGTTAGCGCCTTGGGCTCTGTTGGCATTGTCTCATCGGGCTGCCGTATGTGTAGATTGCCAGAAACGATCAGCGGCGAAACAAAAAAGCTTAATGACGGGGCTTTTTCGGCATTAGAATATGCTCTATTTTTTCATTAAAGACTCAGGACTCCGTCCGAAAACCGAGTGACCGAATTAGAATTATTTTTCAGCAGCGAAGGCGGATTGGCGAAGACGATCAAGGGCTATCAGCCGCGTGCGCCGCAAATCGAAATGGCGCAGGCGATCGCGGCCGCGATTCGAACCCATCGGCATCTGATCGCGGAAGCCGGCACCGGCACCGGCAAGACCTTTGCGTATCTGGCGCCGGCGATTTTATCCGGCCAAAAGGTGATCGTTTCGACCGGTACCAAAAACCTGCAGGATCAGTTGTTTAATAAAGACTTGCCGGTGCTCCGCAAGGCAATCAAAACGCCGTTTCTGGCCGCGCTGCTGAAAGGCCGCAGCAATTATCTTTGCACTTACCGGCTGGAAAATTCGCTGAATTCCGCATTCGGATTCAGCAAGGAAGACGCGGATGCGCTGTCCAAGATCAAATCCTGGTCGAAGCGTACGAAGACCGGCGATATCGCCGAAATGTCCGAGGTGACCGAAGCGAATCCGGTCTGGTATCAGGCCACGTCGACCGTCGAGAATTGTCTTGGGCAGGATTGCCCGAATTATGCCGACTGTTTTCTGGTCAAGGCACGGAAAGAGGCGCAAGAGGCCGAAATTCTGGTCGTGAACCATCATTTGCTGTGCGCGGACTGGTCGATTCGCGGCGGCGGCTTCGGCGAACTGCTGCCGAAGGCCGAAGTGATCATCGTGGACGAAGCGCATCAACTCGCCGATACCGCGTCCGATTTTTTGGGCATCAGCGTGAGCAGCAAGCAATTGAACGATCTGGCTCGTGACGCTCTGGTCGAGTATTTCAAGGACGCGACCGATATGCCGGCGCTGCGCGCCGCCTGCGAAGAGCTCGAATACGGCGGCAAGGACTTGCGCCTGGCATTCGGCATTGAACTGAAGCGCGGCGAATGGCGGGACATCGACGGCAATCCGAAAATCCTGGGTTCACTGACCGATGTCCAGGCGCAATTACAGAATCTGACCGAGCAGCTCGAACTGGCATCGGTCAAAAGCAAAGGTTTGGAGCTGTGCTTCAAGCGCGCCGAGGAGCTGGCGCAGCAATTGAAAATCATCGGCGAAGATCCTGGCGGTAAATGGATTCGCTGGTATGAAACGCATCGAAAAACGGTCACCTTGAGCCGGACGCCGCTTGACATCGCCGCCGAATTCAGAAATTTCATGCAGTCCGGCAAAGCGGTGTGGATTTTTACTTCGGCGACCTTAAGCGTTGCGCAGCGCTTCGATCACTTCGCCCATGGTCTTGGTATTGTCGATGCCGAAAATGCGCGCTGGGACAGCCCGTTCGACTATGAGAGCCAGTCGCTGTTTTATCATCCGAAAGGCCTGCCGAAACCCGAGAATCCGGATTTTACTGCAATGATCCTCGATTTTGTGGTGCCGGTATTGCAGGCAAGCCAGGGGCGGGCGTTTTTTCTGTTTACCAGCCATCGCGCCTTGAAAGAGGCCGCCCAACTGCTTGCCGATAAAATCCCCTATCCGCTGTTGATTCAGGGCAGCCGGCCGAAAGGCATTCTGCTGGATCAGTTCAAGAAAACCGGCAACGCGGTGCTGCTCGGCACTTCGAGTTTTTGGGAGGGCGTCGACGTGCGCGGCGAAGCGTTGTCGTGCGTGATCATCGACAAACTGCCGTTTGCTTCGCCGGGCGATCCGGTATTGAAAGCGCGTATGGAAGCGATGCGGCGGCAGGGGCGCAATCCGTTTTTCGAATATCAGTTGCCGGCCGCGGTGATTGCGCTCAGGCAGGGCATCGGCCGGCTGATTCGCGACGTGACCGACCGGGGCGTATTGATGGTCTGCGACCCGCGTCTGCTGAAGCGGTCTTACGGTCAGCTCTTTCTGGACAGCGTGCCGGCGATGCAGCGCACTCGCGATATTGCGGATGTGCAGGCGTTTTTTGAGCAGGAAAAAGTCACCTGATGGCGTGCAGGCATTTTTTAAGCAGCGCGTCCGCCACCGGAGCGGCGGCAAGCAGCGCGGTAAATTCTTCGACAGGCAGCGGATGGCTGCCCAGAAAGCCCTGGTACATGTCGCAGCCTTTTTCTTTCAGAAAGGCCATTTGAGCCGGCGTTTCAACGCCTTCGGCCAGCACCTTGAAACCCAGAATATGCCCCATCGCGATGATCGTCGCGGCAATTTCCCTATCGTCCTGTTGGTCCGGAATGTCGTCGATGAAGTTTTTGTCGATTTTCAGCACATTCAACGGAAAACGTTTCAGATAAGCCAGAGATGAGTAACCGGTGCCGAAATCGTCGATCGCGATGCGCACCCCTTGTTCGCGCAGACTCTTCAGAATATCTATGACATAAGACTGGCGCTCCATCAAGCCGCTTTCGGTCAACTCCAGCTCCAGATATTCGGCCGGAAAACCCGTATCCCGCAGGACGTCCGCAACCAGAGAGCAAATATCGCTCTGCCGGATTTGATGCTGCGAAATATTGACTGCCAGCGAAATCGGTCTGAAGCCTTTATCGAGCCATTCTTTGCCCTGGCGGCACGTTTCCCTTAGTATCCAGGCGCCGACGGCTTGTATTAAACCGGTCTGTTCCGCCACAGGAATAAAATGGTCGGGCAAAAACATTCCTTCCACAGGATCCAGCCAGCGCGCCAGCGCTTCGGCCCCGACGATCGCTCCGGTGGCGATGTCGATTTGCGGTTGATAATAAACAAGCAACTCGTTTTGCAGCAAGGCGCGGCGAAGGCGCGCTTCCATCTCAATGCGCTGGCGCGCGGCCTCGGTGAGCTCATGCGAGTAAAAGGCGAAACGGTTGCGTCCTCCTTCTTTCGCTTCATACAACGCCGCGTCGGCTTGTTGCAGCAGCAATTCAGGCGTATGTCCATGCTGGGGATACAGACTGATTCCAATGCTGGCTCCGATCAACACTTCGCCGGTATGCGGAATTGACCAGGGCTCGCTGAGATCCTGGATGATCGCCTGCGCGATGCGGGCGGCGTCTTCCGGATGCGCAATGTTTTCCAGCACGACGGTGAATTCGTCCCCGCCCAGACGGGCGACCGTATCGATGTCCCGTACCCGGTCAACCAAGCGGTTGGCGACCAGTTGCAGCAGTTGATCGCCGGCCAGATGACCGAAGCTGTCATTGACGTCCTTAAAGCGGTCAAGATCCAGCATCAATAGAGCCAGCTGCGCGCCATCCCGCTTTGCAGATTCGATGCTGTGTTCGAGGCGGAAAAACAGACGCAGTCGATTCGGCAGCGACGTTAGCGTATCATGGTGTGCGAGAAATTCTAGCTGCGCCTCGGAGGCTTTGAGCTGGGTGATATCGGCAAATACGCCGACATATTCGCTGACATTGCCGGAATTGTCGCGCACGACGCTGATGTTCAATAATTCGGGGTAGATTTCGCCATTTTTGCGCCGGTTCCAGATTTCTCCCTGCCAAAAGTTTTGCGTGCGAATCGTCTCCCAGAGGTTACGGTAGAACTCCTTGTCGTGCCGTCCCGACGACAACATGCTGGCGCTTTTGCCGAAGGCTTCCTGTTCGCTATAGCCGGTAATTGCAGTAAATGCCGGATTGACCTTCAAAATGCGGCGTCTGGCATCGGTGATCATGAAGCCTTCCTGGCTTTGTTCGAACACTTTTGCGGCCAGCTTGAGCTGAGTTTCGGAGTGCTTGCGATCGATCGTCAGCGCGGCGTAATGCGCCACCGTTTCGATTAATTTACGCTCATACTCATTCGGTTCTTTTACCGTGCGATGATAAACGGCAAAAGTACCCAGCATCTTGCTGTCGGAGCCCTGTATCGGCTCCGACCACCACGAAGTCAGGCCGGCTTGTTCAAGCAGCAGGCGGGTGCCGATGCAGCGAGGGTCCCGGGAGATATCGGCGGCAATGGCGCTTTCGCCGGTAATGGCGGCATAACCGCAGCAGCCCATGTCTTCGCCTGTCGTTAGTCCATCGATACTATTCTTATAGAAATTAGGCAGGCTGGGCGCGGAGGCCAGGAGCAGATGACGCCCGCTATCGTCGAGTAAAAGTATTGCGCAATGGGCGTCAGGCATCAGACTTTCGATCTTGTGCATGATCGCATCCAGAATTTCGGGCAAAGGCATGCTGCTGGTGATGCATTCAAGCATGAATCCGCGCAATTCTTCCAGGTTTTGTTCATGGCGGCGAGCGGTCAGATCCATGTTGGTGCCGGAGATGCGTATGACCTTGCCGTCCTTGTTGCGCGAAATGAAACTGCGTTCCAGAATGGGGACATAATGGCCGTCTTTGTGCCGCAGCCGGAGTTCGACCGAATGCATGCTCTGCCCGCTGTTCAGCGCCTTGCGTAAATCCTCCTGGATGAAGTCGAGGTCGTCGGGATGCACCATATTTTGCCAGAGTTTGGCATCGCTTTGCAGTTCGTCCGTTTCATAGCCCAGCATGTGCCACCATTGGGGCGAATAATACAGGCGGTTCTTTTCCAGGTCCCAATCCCAAGGCGCATCGTTGGAGCCCTTGATCGCAAGCATCAGGCGGTTCTGGGATTCCTGCAGGGCTTGTTCGGCAAGTTTGCGCTGGGTAATATCATGAGTAACGCCTAGCATCATTACCACTTCACTGTTGTGGTCGGGCAGCGGTGCGGAATAGGTTTCCAGCCATCGGCGCGTCCCTTTGAGTCCTGTCATTTCGAATTCCAGCGATCCGTGCTCGCCATTAATGACGCGTTTGTGCAGGGCCTCAAAGGCATCGCGGTATTCGGGCAGAATAAAGTTGAGCAGTTTGTGCCGCCGTACCTGATCCAGTGAATCGGCTTCGAACATCTTCAGTCCTGCCGCGTTCATTTCAATCAGTTCGCCGTCTTTGTCGAGCACTTTGACGCATTCCGGTTCGGTTTCAATTACCGTTCGTAAAAACTGCTCACTTTTTTGTAACGATTGTTCCGCGTGTGCCCGTTTCTCTTCCCTGTCGAAATTATCCAGGGCAAAACTGATGTCCCTGACCATTTTCAGCAGTAGATCCTGTACGTCTTCATCGAACGCATGAGATTTGTTTGCAAATAGGCTGAAAATGCCTACAACGGCGCCGTTTCTATGAATCGGCAGCGCCGCATTCGAGCCCCATCCGTAGCGGGAGGCCAATTTGTGCCAGGGAGAGGTCATCGGATCGTGTAAAAAATCCTGACACCAAACCGGCCGGTCTTCATAGATGGCGATTCCTGAAGTTCCGTTACGGAAAGGATCTCCCGGTTCGAGCGACATGTCGATTTCCTGAAGATAGTCAATGCCCTCGCCCGCGCATGCGACTGGCGTCACGCGATGTTTTTCGGCGTCGGTCAGGCCTATCCAGACCATTTTCATGCCGCCGAATTTGACCGAGTCGCGGCAAATTTGCCGATATAGCTCAATCGCGTTGGTGCAACGCACTATGGCCTGATTGCAATGGCTCAAGGCCGAATAAAGCTGCGTCAGACGTTGAATTTTTATTTCACTGACTGTGCGCTCCTTGATTTCTTTTTCGAGTTCGCGCGTGCGGGCTTTGACCACTTCTTCCGTCTGCATCGTTCTGCCCGTCAGCAACAGAAACCCAATGCCGGCCAGACCGGTAAACAGAAAACAGCTCAGGATCAGCCACCCTATATTGCTTTCGAACTGTTCGGCATAAAATTCTGATGCCGCGGCGTAAGTGACAGCCCGGTTCCGGTCGATTATAGGCGGCGGCAGAGGCTTTTCCAGATCGGCGTGCAGCCGGCCGGAATTTACGTCGAAAAGCGAACGGATAGGCTCTTGATCCTGATGTTTGCTGAAATACGGCATGACTGTCAACAGCAATGAGAGGATGAGCAAGGGAAAGGCGACCCAATTGAGACGCAGATTTTTGTACTGGCGGAATACGCCGGTGAAACTCAAGAATACAGGCCCGAAAATCACCACTCCGATCGTGCCGCCCAGCCACCATGTCAGGCAGCTTAACGGCAGGTTTTCCGGGAGGATGACGTTTAGCAGAAACAGGGCGCCGACGCCAAACGAAGCGGACACAAGGCCGCTGACCGGACCGCCGAACGCGATTAAACGCAAGAGGCGGCGGCCTTCGGTCAGGCGGTTGTCCGCGCCTACATAACGTCGGGTTAGCCAGGCGCCCAGGCTTGCCTGCAGGATGGAAGCCATGCTGGCGATAATGCTGACGGACAGAGTCAGCAACAGGCTATCCGTCCTCGGTGCGAACAGAATCAATAAAATTTGAGTACAAAATGCGCCCCCTAAGAGCCCGGGAATCACTTTATATCCATAGCTGACGATGCCGGCAAAGGCAATGCCGGCTGTCGGCCAGATCGGACTGGCATAGGCGAAGGGGATCGACAGCAAGGTGCCGGCATACCCGCCCAAAAAATAACCGAATGCAAGCAAGAAATTGACCTTTATGATGTATGGCATTGATCGGCTATTTAATATTTATCGGTAAAATCCGGCGCGTATTAGATTTGGATTGGGAGCGGTGAATATCGAAAAGGTAAGGTTTTTCAAAAATATTTAGTCCGATCGAACCGCGTTGGTAATATAAAAGTTCCTTACATAAAATCGCGGTGCGAACCAAACTTCAATTGATGAGGCCATCGACAGTTTTTGTTAACCCCCATTACGAATAGACTTATTACGCATACTGAGAAAGCGACAGTCAGTAAAAGTTCACTCACATCCGTTCTGTCCAACGCATTGGAGCCATTTTGCAGAAAAACTTGGCTTAAACATGGCTTCTATCGTCTTCGCCGATGCTATTCCGCAATTTTGAGGCGGATGCGCTTGGCAGGCAGATTTAGGGTTGCATTGAGTCGCGAAAGCAATCTTGATCAGCCATTTTGGCCAGGATGCTGGTAAAATAGACAGTTATCGATTTAACCAAGCTTTTTATTAATGAGTACAAAACCCAGCAAAGACCTCGAAACCTTCGTGAACCCTGCGCCCGGCCGGGACTATACGATCCGCATCGACATCCCCGAATTCACCTGTTTGTGCCCGAAAACCGGCCAGCCCGATTTTGCGACGATCCATCTCGAATATGTGCCGGCTGCGGCTTGCGTCGAACTCAAGGCGCTGAAACTGTATATCTGGTCGTTCCGTGACCAGGGTGCGTTTCATGAAGCGGTCACCAATCAAATCCTGAACGACATCGTCGCCGCGATTCAACCGAATTTTCTGCGTGTGCGTGCCGTGTTCAATGTCCGCGGCGGCATTTACACGACGGTCGTCGCCGAGCATCGCAACCCGAACTGGCAAGCGCCAGAGCCGGTCCATCTGCCCTGAAAATAAAATGATCAAAGACCTGCTGACCACGCTGCCGCAATATCTGTTGCCGCAGCATACCTTATCGCGGCTGATGAGCCGTTTGACGCATTCGGAACATGCGGCCTGGAAGAATTTCTTTATTCGCCGGATCATCCGCCATTACGGCGTCGACATGGACGAAGCGCACGAGCCGAATATCGAGGCCTATAAAAGCTTCAACCATTTTTTCACCCGCGCATTGAAACCCGGCATCCGGCCGTTGACCGGAGCGGCGGGTGCGATTGCCTCTCCGGCCGACGGCGCGGTCAGCCAGGCCGGTGCGGTTAGCGGCGGTACGATCTTTCAGGCCAAGGGCAAGAGCTTTACGGCCGTGGATTTGCTCGGCGGCAGCGAAGCGCGAGCGGCGCCGTTTCAGGACGGCATTTTTGCGACTATTTATCTGTCGCCGAAGGACTATCATCGCCTCCACATGCCGTTGACCGGGACGTTGCGCGAGATGGTGCACATTCCGGGACGCCTGTTCAGCGTGAATACCGCCACCGCAAATGTCGTGCCGGGCCTGTTTGCGCGCAATGAGCGCGTCGCGGCAATCTTCGATACCGAGGCGGGGCCGATGGCCCTGGTGTTGGTCGGCGCAATTTTCGTCTCCAGCGTCGAAACGGTCTGGCATGGCGTCGTGACGCCGCCGACCGTCAGCGAGGTGCAAACCTGGCGTTACGGCAAGGAGGCGCCGACACTGCAAATCGGCGAAGAAATGGGCCGTTTCAACATGGGGTCGACGATCATTGTGTTATTCGGCAAGGACCGTGCCGCCTGGCGTGAGGGTCTGACTGCCGGCGCGCCGGTAAGGCTGGGAGAAATGATCGGCACAAGGCGATAATCAAAAATTCATCCGCATAATAAGCGCCCATGTGGCGCTTTTTTTATAATTTCAATATTTAAAGTGCGTTAATTTATTACCTCATTTATAATTTAAGTAACGCGCAACTTAAGGAGATTAAGTCGAGACGCATCGCCGGGTTGAGTGATTGGCGCAATAAATTTTTCAGCAAAACATGAAGACTCGGTCAGTTTTAGACATAGATCCTCCGCATTCAAAACTTACAGTCGCGACGGCTTTTCTTTGCGCATTTGCGGCGGCTTCTGTTTTAATTTGGAATTCCGAGCAATATCGGCTTCAGAAAGAACGTTTGATTGCGCATGGGTTAGCGAGCGACCGTGCTCATGCGCTGCAAATGGGCATTGAGCGCGCATTGTCGGCTAATTATGCCTTGGCTGCGTTAGTTCGCGAAGGCGGCGGCAATATCCCCGACTTTGAAGAAGTCGCGAATGAAATGCTGCCGTTTTATCCCGGCGCGTCCGCTTTGGCATTGTCGCCCGGCGGCATCATTCATGTCAGCGTTCCGGTGAGCGAAAATCTCAAATCGATCGGTTTGGATCAATTCCATGATCCGGAGCAGAATAAGGAATCGTTTCTTGCCCGGAAAACCGGTATTCTGACTCTGGCGGGGCCTTTTGAACTGGCTCAAGGCGGGCTTGGCGTAGTCGGGCGTTTACCGGTTTTTTTAAATGACGAAAAAGGCCAGGCCTTTTTCTGGGGTTTTACCAATGTCGTGGTTCGTTTTCCCGAGGCTCTAAGACCGGCAGAGCTGCACAATCTGGCGGCTAGAGGGTATGCCTATGAACTTTGGCGCCTTAACCCCAATAGCGGGCAAAAACAAACCATCTCGGCTTCTTCGTCCACCGTTCTGAACGATCCCATCGTTCATGCCGTGCATGTACCCAATGCAACCTGGAGCCTGAGCGTTGCGCCGGCCAAGGGGTGGCATGATCCTGCCGGTTTACTGTTCAAGTGCGCGCTTGGGCTGTTATTCAGCACGCTGGCCGGCGGTTTGGTCAAACTGCTGACTCAGTTGCGCACACACAAGCAGCGACTGGAAAGCGAAGTCGCCGAACGCATTCAAGAAATCAGCGCTTCGCAAAATAAGCTGCAAACCATTCTTGCCGCATTACCGGATCTGTTGTTCGAAGTGGACTTGGACGGCCGCATTCATGGTTACCATTCGCCGCGCACCGAATTACTGATAGTTCCGCCGGAGGTTTTTCTTGGCTTGAGGTTTATGGACGTGATTCCTCCGGAAGCGGCGAATATATGTATGTCGGCGCTTTATGAAGCCAACGAAAAGGGTATTTCGAAAGGAAAACAATACGAATTGGAGCTTGCTTCAGGCAAGTGCTGGTTTGAACTTTCGGTTTCCCGCAAACCCTGCGAACAACCGTATTTTATCGTGCTCGCGCGCGACATAACCGAACGCAAGCTGATCGAAGAGGCGGTGCGCGAGCGCGACGCCCGTTACCGGATCATGTTTCAGGCGAATCCTCTGCCGATGTGGGTTTACGATTTGCAAAGTCTGCGTTTTCTGGCGGTCAACGATGCCGCACTCAATCACTACGGCTACAGCCAGGAAGAGTTTTTGCGCATGACCATCGAGGACATCCGTCCGCCCGGGGATATTCCCAAGCTGAGGGACGCTCTGGAGAATAAGGTGAAACATGGCGTCGATAAAGACGGGATTTGGCGGCACCGGAAGCGGGACGGCACTCTGATCGATGTCGAAATTACTTCACACGGGCTCGTATTTGGAGGTATCGACGCCGTAATGGTGCTGGCGCACGATGTGACCGATCGGCTTAAGGCGGATGCGCAACTCAGGCTTGCGGCAAAGATCTTCGAGCACAGCACCGAGGGCTTTGTCATTACCGATGCCGAGAACAATATCATAATGGTCAATCAGGCGTTTACCGCCATTACCGGCTATAGCGAAGCCGATGTGATTGGCCGAAATCCTCGCATTCTGGCCTCGGGTCTTCATGACCGGGATTTTTTCGAGGCAATGTGGAGTGCTGTGAATCAAGAAGGGCATTGGCAAGGCGAGTTATGGAACCGCCGCAAGGACGGCACAGTGTATCCTGAATGGATTATCATCATCCGGTTGCTCGACGATAAAGGGGAGGTGATCCACTATATCGGGATTTTCAATGATATCAGCCAGTTCAAAGCTGCCCAGGAAGACATTCAGCGGCTGGCGCATTTTGATCCTCTGACCGGATTGCCCAACCGGATTTTGCTCCATGACCGCGTCAATCAGGCCATCAGCAAGGCAAAGCGCAATCGAGAGCCGTTGGCATTCATGTTTGTCGATCTCGACCATTTCAAGAACATCAATGATTCGCTCGGCCATCGCATTGGCGATGAGTTACTGTCGCTGGTTGCGCAGCGTATGAAATCGATCGTGCGAGAGCAGGACACCGTTTCGCGGCAGGGGGGCGATGAGTTCATCCTGATTTTGCCCAATACCGATGCCGATGGCGCCGCTCATACGGCCAATAGGCTGCTTAACTTTCTCGCGCAGCCTTACATGCTGTACCAGTACGAATTGGTGGTCACGCCTTCCATCGGTATTGCGGTGTATCCTACCGACGGCGAGAATTTCGAATCTCTCGCGCAATGCGCGGATGTGGCAATGTATCGAGCCAAGAGCGAGGGACGCAACAGTTACTGTTTTTTTACGGCGGAAATGCACGAGAACTCGATGCGCAGACTGAACCTGCAAAATGCGCTGCACCGGGCGCTGGAGCTAGGGCAATTACAGCTGTTCTATCAGCCTCAAATTGCGCTGCAAACGGGGCAGGTAGTCGGAGTCGAGGCTTTGCTGAGGTGGCTACATCCCGAATGGGGGATGATTCCGCCTGCCGAATTCATTCCCATCGCCGAAGATTGCGGCCAGATTATTCAAATCGGCGAATGGGTGTTGCGCTCCGCCGTTCGCCAGTTAAAGGTCTGGCTGGATAGTGGTCTGAAGCCGATCACCATGGCGGTGAACCTCTCCGCAGTGCAGTTTCGTCAGGCGAGCCTGCCGTCATTGGTGACGCAGATACTCGTCGAAGAACAATTGCCGGCGCATTTTTTGGAGCTGGAACTGACGGAAAGAGTCGCCATGAGCAACGCTCCCGATGCGATTGCGGTGATGGGCAGGTTGCATGAATGCGGCGTCCTCATGTCGCTTGACGATTTCGGGACCGGTTATTCGTCGATGAATTACCTCAAACGTTTCAAGATATACAAACTCAAGATCGACCAATCCTTCGTTCGCGACGTCATCCAGAATCCCGAGGACAAAGCCATAGTTCTGGCAATTATTGATTTATCCAGAAATCTGGGTTTTCAGACCATTGCCGAAGGCGTGGAAACCGCGGAGCAGTTGGCTTTTCTGCGTGAGAATGGATGCGATGAGGTTCAAGGCTATTATTTTAGTCGTCCATTAGCTGCGGTTGATGCCGAGGAATTCCTAAGAGGGCATGAGGGTAAAAGCGGGGAATAACTGAGCGCGGGAATGAAATTAACTGTGCAGGCCTTATCGGCCTTATTTTTGAAATCAACCATTGAAAGATGCGATTGTCAAAAGACGAGGGCAGAGGGATTTTGATGTCCTGGTATAAAATAACAATTTGATTTTTAAATGAAAGGGATTGATTTGGGTTTGCTTGTAGTATTCAATATACTATTGCTGCGTATTGGAAATACTCTTAAGTAGGTATGCATAAAAAACCGGGTAAAATCAGACTATGTGATGGCTGGTTGTAGAGAGACAAATGAAGTATGTGAAGGGCTTGAGCGAAGCGGAACAGCGCACCCTGCTGGAAGCTTCCCGCTATGCGCCTTGGCC
>JBPFEE010000044.1:0-28880 GCA_051061095.1 Methylomicrobium sp.
TTAATAATCTCGCCCGCCATACCCGTCTTCTCGAAATCGTCGGCGACACCGTTCGGGTGCAGGCCGAAGGCCGGGCCTTCGGCGAAATGGCCATCGTGGAAAACACCGATGGCGAGAGTTCCCTCGCGAAAGTGGTCGATCTGGACCGCGATATTGTAAGTCTGCAGGTGTTTTCAGGCGGCAAAGGCCTGTCCACAGGCGCCACGGTGAACTTTCTCGGGCGCGGCCTGGACGTGGTTTATTCGCCCAATATTCTGGGCAGGATATTCCGTGGTTCCGGCGATCCGATTGACGGCGGGCCGGAACTGGCTGTCGACCCGCGCATTTCGGTCGCTGGGCCGACCGTTAATCCGGTAATGCGCATCATGCCGACGCACATGATTGAAACCAAGGTGCCGATGATCGATCTGTTCAATTGCCTGGTCGAAAGCCAAAAAATACCGATTTTCTCTGTGGCCGGCGAGCCATATAACGAATTGCTCGCCCGCATCGGCTTCCAGGCCAATGCCGATGTTCTGGTTTTCGGCGGCATGGGCCTGATTTTCGATGATTACCATTTCTTCCGCACCTCGTTCGAAAGCCATGGCGTGTTTCATCGGACCGTGATGTTTGTCAATCAGGCTTCGGACCCGCTGGTCGAGCGCTTGATGATCCCGGATATGGCTTTGGCGGTGGCCGAAAAAATGGCAGTCGAGGAAAACAAGCGGGTTCTGGTCTTGTTGACCGACATGACCGCTTATGCCGATGCGATGAAAGAGCTCGGCGTCGCTCAGGAACGCATTCCGGCGGTGCGCGGCTACATGGGAGATTTGTACACGCAATTCGCGCAACGCTATGAAAAGGCCTGCGGCTTCAAGGGCGCCGGTTCGGTCACCATTCTGACCGCGACCACCATGCCCGGCGATGACGTCACCCATCCGGTTCCCGATAACACGGGCTATATCACGGAAGGACAGTTTTACCTGCATGACGGCTTTATCGACCCGTTCGGCTCCCTGTCGCGCCTGAAGCAGCACGTGATCGGCAAGGCCACGCGCGAAGACCACAGCCAGATCATGAACACGATGATCCGCTTTTATTCAGGCTCCGTCGAAGCGCAAAAGAAGCAGGAGATGGCTTTTGAATTGTCGCCTTTCGATCACAAGCTGTTGAAGTTCGGTAAGCTGTTCAAGAAACGGTTCATGGATATCAAGGTTTCCATCCCCGTCATCGAAGCGCTGGATTTATGCTGGCAGACCTTGGCGGAATGTTTCTCTAAAGACGAGTTGCTGATGAAAAAAAACCTGGTCGACAAATATTTTCCACAGCAACTTGACGAAGCGGCGCGGGGGTAGCCCGCCATGGCCAAACTGAAACTCAGCAAGCAGTCAATGCACCACTTGCAGGAACAGCTGAAACTCTATAAGCGCCTGTTGCCGTCGCTCGACCTGAAGCGCCGGCAATTGACGATGGAAGCGCATAAGGCGCAGGAGGAACACGCCGCCGCGCTGGCAGAGATCGACGCTTTGGAAACGCGCATCGGCGAAGAATTACCGATGCTCGCCGATGAAGGTCTGTATTTGCGCGACCTTGTGGTCGTCAAAGGCTATAAGCTGGGGGAACAGAATATCGTCGGCGTCAGGCTGCCGGTGCTGGAATCGCTCGATTGCCAAGTCGCCGATTATTCGCCTTTGGCGACGCCTGCCTGGTTCGACATCCTGGTACAGCGTTTGAAGGATGCCAAAACTTGCCGGCTGCGCGCCGAGATTGCCGCCCAGCGACTGGAGATTTTGCGCCTGCAACTGCGGCGGGTAACGCAACGGGTCAATTTGTTCGAAAAAATACTGATTCCCACCGCACATAAAAATATCCAGCGTATCCGTATTTTTCTCGGCGAAACCGAACGTGCGGCGGTAATCACCTCGAAACTGGCCAAATCCAAGCAATTGCAAAGGCGCAACGCGCTCACGGAGGCCCCGGAATGAGCATCGTCCGTTTAGATAAAGTCACTTTTGTAGGGTTGACCGAAGACCGTGAACGCTTATTACGTACCTTACAAGAATTGGGTTGCATGCATATCGCCCCGTTCACGGCGGAAAGTGAAAATCAGAATGCCGGGGAAAATACAGCCGGGGCGCGGGAAGTGTTGCAATTCTTGCGCGACTATCCGTGGCGGAGACGGCAAAGCAGGGATATTGCGCGTTTCGATGCTTTAGAAATTGAACGGAAGGCACTCGACGTACGGCAGCGTCTTCAAGCACTATCCGATGAGCGCGATTTTCTGATCAAGCGCATCCAGGATATGCGGCCATGGGGCGATTTCGAATTTTCGCCTTTGCCTGAAATGGGCGGCCTGCGCCTCTGGTTTTATGTGATACCGCACCGCGACATGGCTTTAATCAGGGATTTGCCGCTCACCCATGAGATCGTCAAGAAAGACAATCGCTATAGCTACGTGGTGGTGATTTCCGAGAGCGAACCGGAAGGAATGCCCGTCAACCGCACGCATATCGGTAGCCGGCCGCGCCATGAATTGGAGGCGCGGCTTGAAGAAGTGGAACTCGCGATCGAGGACGTGCAGGCCGAACGCGCCTATTTGACCCGCTGGTACAGCTTGCTGCGCGATAATATCGCCACCTTGGAAGACAGGGCCGCGTTGGCCGCCGCACTAAACCAGACTTATACCCGATCGGAAATGTTTGCGCTGCGCGGCTGGGCGCCGCATGGAGGGATCCCGGCACTTGAAGCCTATGCGAGAAGTCATGGTTTGCATATGGATGTTCAAGAAGCGCAGCCGGACGATAACCCGCCCACCTATTTGGAGAATCCTCCTTGGCTGGCTGCCGGGGAGGACCTCGTCAATTTCTACATGACGCCGGGTTATCGGGCCTGGGATCCCTCAAAGATCGTTTTCTTCTCCTTTGCGCTGTTTTTCGCGATGATCCTGGCCGATGCAGGTTATGCATTATTGTTGGGAATTGTGCTGCTGTTCTTTTGGCGAAAAATGGGCGCATCGCCCGGCGGAAGGCGATTTAGGCCATTATGCTGGGTGATCGTTATTTTTTCCCTGCTCTACGGCATGCTGATCGGCAGCTATTTCGGCGTTACGCCCCCCAAGGACTCGTTGTTGGCATCATTGCATGTATTGGACATGAGCGACACCAATCTGATGATGGCGATTTCGGTGTTCATCGGCTGCATCCATGTCATTTTGGGGGCGGCTATGGATGCGGCCAGGCATAAGAACCGCGTCGAAGGCTTGGAGTCGATCGGCTGGGCCTGCATTGTCTCGGCCGGACTGGCATTTTTGTTAGCAATGGCCTTCGCGCCGGACATTTTAAAGCCGTTGTCGATAGGTTTAGCTGCCATTGGCGCTCTGCTGGTGTTGTTGTTCGCGGCGCCTTTCGAAAAACCGCTGCCCCGCTTGATGAAGGGCCTGCTCGGTTTGACCAAGCTGTCCGGGGCTTTCGGCGATGTGCTCAGCTACCTGCGGCTGTTTGCGCTGGGGCTGGCCAGCGGCTCATTGGCTGCGGAATTTAACAACATGAGCGCGGGGATCAATGACGCGATGCCGGGAGTTGGTATTTTCTTTGCGCTTCTGCTGCTGTTTTTGGGGCATGCGGTCAATCTCCTGTTGGGTTTGGCGAGTGCGGTCATACACGGTTTGCGCCTTAATGTGATCGAATTTTTTAATTGGGGATTGAAGGAAGAAGGATCGTTATTCAAGCCTTTTCGTCGCACGCAAAGGTAAAAAAGAGCGTCCGCCTGTCCCGAAACAGGATTTTACAAAAAATTTTATACTGCCTGGAGGTTTACTATGGACGCTTTTATCGTGTCGCTTGGTTGGTTGGGGATGTTCGCGCCGTTGGCTTTAGGCGCGGTGGGCAGCATGGTCGGCTGCGCCCGCGCCGGCATGGCCGCCTGCGGCGCTCTGTTGGATGTCGAAAGCGGATATGGCCGTTACATCGGCGTGGCCGCGATGCCCTCTTCGCAAACCATCTACGGCATCGTCGTCACTATGGCGCTACGCCGAGAGATAACGATCGAAAATTCGCCGGGCATCTTCGGCTTAGGCATTCTGACCGGGCTGGCGTTGATGCTTAGCGCCTTCGCTCAAGGCAGCGCCTGCGCTTCGGCGATCAACGCCTCGAAAAGCAAACTGGAAATTTTCGGCATTTCCCTGGCGCCGGCGGCGTTGGTCGAAGGCTTTGCGGTGTTCTCATTCGTATTTGCGCTGGTGCTTTCCGCCGGCATTCCCAAAATAAGCTGACGGAGGCGAATCATGACGGAACAGATTAACACTGAGTCCAGCGTACAAACGCTGATCGACAGGATTCGCGACCAGGGGGTGCAAAGCGCCAACCGGGAAGGCGCGCGCATCCTTGCGGACGCGGAAGCGAAAGCTTCGCAGTTACTGACGGAAGCGCAAAGGCAGGTCGAGCTACTGCGCGCTAAAGCGACGGCGGATATCGAAGCCGAACGCGCCGCCGCGGAAGAGGCCTTAAAGCTTTCTGCTCGCGATACCATAATGCGGTTGAAGAACGTCGTTGCTGCCGCGTTCGAAACCTTTGTCCACCGTTTGGTCACCACGGCGACACAAGACCGGGAATTGATGAAAAACCTGATTTTGGTACTGGCCGGTCATAGCGCGGAAGAATTTATCAAAAACAAAGATATTCAAATTCTGTTGTCGGAGGCCATCTTGACCGGAAAGTCCGATCCCGAGCTGCGCGGTCTCGGCAAACAAACTATCTTGAGCCTTTCCAGCGATATGTTGCGCGAAGGCGTGGAATTGATTCCTTCCGCCAGCGTCGAGGGTGGCGCGAAGGTACGCCTGGTCGGCGAGCAACTGGAGATCGATTTATCCGACAAGGCGATTGCTAAAATGCTTGCTGACCACTTGCTGCCGCGTTTCCTGGCCATTTTGACCGGTGCGGAATAAAAGGAATCCCCAGCCATGAAGGATTACTATACGGTAGTAGCAAGTTTCCCGCATTTGCCTTATTTCGCGGAAGCCGAGCGGCTTCCTCTTTCCCGCCTGCGTCTTGAACAGCGTTTACACATGCTGGATGCCGATGAAACCCGGCAGATCTTGCAGGCTGAGTTTCTGGCCGGCTGGAGGCTGCCTGCCGGCAAACTTGGAAGCGGCGGCAAAATAGCGGCGCAGTATAAGACAATGCTGCAAAGTATAAGCCAGCCCGTTTTACGGGAGTTCGTGGAATATCGCCTCGACATCCAAACCGTTCTTGCCGCGCTTCGCATCAGACAAGCCGGCCGCGATCCAGAGCAATTCCCTGGAATCTGGGGAGTTGGCCGCTGGGTCAAGCCTATCGAAGCGCATTGGGATGCGGCGGATTTCCGCCTGGGCACGGTTTATCCGTGGATAATCGAGGCCGGCAATTATTTGGCGGCTGCCGATGCGATGGCTTTGGACCGGCTGCTGATGGACACCGTCTGGAAAAAACTGTCCCGTTTGGCTGATATGAGCCCTTTCGGTTTCGAAGCGATCACCGCCTTTGTATTCAAATGGGATATTTTACAGGCCTGGCTGCAGCGCGATGCCGCTGCCGCGAAACAACGCTTCCAAGTAATGATCGAGGAGATAAAACATGTCTAATGATAAAACTGGCGCCGTCCATGCGACAGTGATAGGCGTCAAGGAAAGTCTGATCCTGATCGAATTTGATGAAGCCGTCGAGGTAATGAAAAACGAAGTCGGCTATGTCTGCGTCGGCGAAGAGAGACTCAAGGCCGAAATCCTTCGGGTGCGGGGACGCACCGCGGACATGCAGGTATTCGAGGATACGCGCGGCGTGCGGGTTGGCGACCGGGTGGAACTGTCGGGGGAAATGTTGTCTGCGACCTTGGGTCCTGGACTGCTTGGTCAGGTTTTCGACGGATTGCTGAACCCTTTGCATGGCTTGGCGCAAAAATACGGTTTTTTCCTGCCGCGCGGCGTAACGATGTCGCCGCTTGACCCGGACAAGAAATGGCAATTTACGCAGGAAGCATCGATAGGAGATACGTTGCCTCCCGGCGGCGTTGTCGGATCGGTTCCGGAAGGTCCTTTCCAGCACAAGATCATGATTCCTTTCAATGAAGCGGAACCTGTCCAGTTAACGTGGATGCGAGGCGGCAATTTTTCCATTAACGAGGTGATCGCGCGCTACAAGACGTCCGCTGGCCTGGAAAAGGAATTGACCCTGGCATGCCGCTGGCCAATCCGCCGTCCGATTCCCGAAAATCTGCTGCGCAAGCGTTTTTCCGAACGGCAGTTTCCTTCGAAACCATTGACCACGGCGACCCGCATCATCGATACTTTTTTCCCGATCGCGCAAGGCGGCACCGGTTGCATCCCGGGACCGTTCGGCGCCGGCAAGACGGTATTGCAGAGCCTGATCGCGCGTTACTCCAGTGTCGACATCGTGATTATCGTGGCTTGCGGCGAGCGCGCCGGGGAAGTCGTCGAAACCATCCACGAATACCCGGAAACGGCTGATCCTCGCACAGGCGGTACGTTGATGGACCGCACGATCATTATCTGCAATACCTCCTCGATGCCGGTCGCGGCCCGCGAGGCGTCCATCTATACCGGCATCACGCTGGGGGAATATTTCCGCCAAATGGGCTACAACGTCTTGTTGATTGCCGATTCAACATCGCGTTGGGCGCAGGCGATGCGGGAAACGTCCGGCCGGATGGAAGAAATCCCCGGCGAAGAAGCATTCCCGGCCTATCTCGATTCCGCGATCAAGAACCTTTACGAGCGTGCCGGCGTGATCCGCTGCGCCGACGGCTCCACCGGCACACTGACGTTGATCGGCACGGTTTCCCCCGCAGGAGGTAATTTCGAGGAGCCCGTCACCCAGTCTACGCTCGGCACCGTCAAGACCTTCCTCGGGCTATCCGCCGATCGCGCCTATAAACGCTTTTATCCCGCCATCGATCCGTTGCTGTCATGGTCCCGCTACCTGGATCAATTGGCGCCCTGGTTTACCAATGAGCTCAATGCCGAATGGGTTAACGACGTCAAAAACATGATGACCTTGCTGGAGCGCGGCGACGGTATTTATCAAATCATGCAGGTCACCGGCGAAGAAGGCATTACCCTGGAAGATTTCATCGAATGGCAAAAATCGGTGTTACTGGACATGGTTTACTTGCAGCAGGATGCATTCGACGAAGTGGATGCGTGTATGCCTCGCGAGCGCCAGCTAGCCAGTTTCGGTGTGTTGAAAAGGCTGATTGCGGCGGACTTTAAGTTTCAGGACAAAAACGAAGCCCGGGATTTTTTTACCAAGCTCACCGGCCTTTATAAAAACTGGAATTATAGCCGCCCGGATTCCCCGGATTACGAACGATACGGCAAGGAAATCAAACAACTCGCCGGTCAATACTTACCGGGCCATAACATCCAATAAACCCAAAATCCGATACACGGAATATCGCCATGATCAGAAAAGACATTATTGATTTAATCAAGGTTAAACCCGACACCAAAGTCCGGCTCAAGGATTACCACACCGGCTGGGACCAAACCGATGAATTGAAATCCGTAGGCAAAAATTTGGTCAAGGAAAGAGCCGGCGAGATTTTGCAAACCAGCATCGAAGATTTATCGGAATGTCAGCAACTGCTTTACGCCGATGACCGCTACGCTTTGCTGATCGTCTTGCAGGCCATGGATGCGGCGGGCAAGGACGGCACTATCAGGCACGTCATGTCGGGCGTCAATCCGCAAGGCTGTCAGGTTTTCAGTTTCAAGAAACCGTCGGACGAAGAGCTGGACCATAACTTCCTCTGGCGCTATATGAAATCCCTGCCGGAGCGCGGCCGCATCGGTATTTTCAACCGCTCTTATTATGAAGACGTGCTGGTGGTCAAAGTCCATCAGGACATACTGGAACAACAAAAACTTCCGGACGGTAAGCACGGAAAGGCGTTTTGGGAGAAGCGGTATGACGACATCAATGCCTTCGAACGGCACCTGGTGCGTAACGGCACCGTTGTCTTGAAATTTTTCCTGCATGTCTCCAAGGAGGAACAGAAACAGCGGTTTATGGATAGGCTGGAACGAGCTGAAAAAAACTGGAAGTTTTCATTGGCCGATCTAAACGAACGCGCCTACTGGGATGATTATGTCGACGCCTACGAAAAAGCCATCAGCGCGACCAGCACCAAATGGGCGCCCTGGTATATCGTGCCGGCCGACAACAAATGGGCAAGCCGCGCCGTGATCGCCGACATCGTGACCTCGACACTGCGAGGACTTGACCTCAAATTTCCCGATATGACGGATGAGCAACGCGCGTTATTGGAACAAGCCCGAAAAACCTTGGAAGAGGAATCATAAGATGGAACTCAACAAGCTCTCCCCTTTTCGCACGACGCGCAATATGCAGTCGCAGACCAGGAATTTCCGGATGCGGTTTCGATGGCAATTTTAGCCTATCAAGAAGGCATGATCGCCTATCTGAAAGAGGCTGTTGGGGATCGAACAAAAAGACAAAAAATAATATTCGCCGGAGTTTTAAATATATAAGCCACGAAATAATCGATTTTTAGAGCAGTTCTCTTGAAATGAGATTTATTATGAACAATAAAAACGAGTTAGATATTGAGATATCATTAGTACGAGACGACTTAATTTTCCGAGCCCAGCGCCGACTGCACCTGATTCCCGAACAAGGTTTGGGAATCATCAGGCGAGCTCTTTTTTTTGCGTTACTGACTTGGCTGCCTTTGGTCGTTTGGTCGTTTTTTAAGGGCACTGCTTTACAAGGCCAAATGCACGAACCTTTACTCAATCATTTCGGTATCCACGCCCGCTTTCTGGTGGCAATACCCCTGATGATTTTTGGCGAAGGCATGATGCACAACATTTTTACGAAGTTAATCCCTTATTTTTACACATCGGGATTGGTGCGTAACGAACATAAAAGCGCTTTTGCACGGATCATACAAAAAGCGATCTCCCTCCGCAACAGTACGACTCCTTGGGTAGTTATTGCAGCATTTGTTTGCCTGTCAGCTGTGATCCATCCAGCCTATCAGGATATGCATGAGTTGGACTGGGCAAACGTCGGAACAACGGACCAATACAACCTGGGTTTCGGCGGTTGGTGGATGATTTTTGTGAGCCGTCCGATTTTTACAGCATTGATTTGGATTTCATTGTGGCGGTTGATACTGTTATTTCTTTTATTTAAATGGATTGCCGCTCTTGACCTGGAATTAGTGCCTACTCATCCGGATCGGGCCGGCGGATTGGGTTTTCTTGAAAAAACACCCGTTGCATTCAGTCTGTTAGTCTTTGCGATATCGGTGGTTTTGGCGTCACGTCTGGCGCACGAAATCGTTTATCACGGCATGCAATTGCAATCGCTGAAGTCTCTATTGGTAGTTTATCTGATCGTCATCGCTGTAGTATTTTTATCTCCGCTAATGGCATTTATTCCCAAGCTCTTAGCCACCAAACGCAGGGCTCGTTTAGAGTATGGCGCATTAGTTGGAAATCATGGCCGTCTGGTTCAGCGGCGCTGGATCCGGCATGAGTCAATCAACGATGAATCTCTATTACAAGCCCCCGAACTTGGACCTGTTGCCGATACCTTAACCCTTTACGAGGCTGCCATCAAAATGCGCCCGATCCCCATAGGAAAGACCGCTATACTCAGCATAGTGCTGCCTGCTGCGCTTCCTTTAATTGCATTATTTGCAATTAAAGTCCCGGTCAAAGATCTCGTATTGAAACTCTTTTCGATTATTTTTTAACGGGGAATGGCAGGCTTAAAAAAACCTGACTACCTCGCGGGACCATAACGATTGCCCCACTCGGCAGTTAGGTTCTCTTTGACTCAGGATCCGTAATTTTCAATCACTATCTCACCGTGTTGGTTTATTCCTTATAAATTTTTGTGAAAGGACGAATCAATCGTTTGTTTTGACGTCCCGGGCGCCTTCGCGTGCTTCTTGTTTGGTTTCCCGCTTTAATTGCCGACATTCCGACCGACTCTCGTCAGCGTCTTTGCATTGTTCATTGGCTTCCCGGGCAACATCACGACCTTCCTGCCTTATATCCCGGGCTCCCTGTCTGTCATCCCGGCGAGCATCCCTCCTTTCCATGCCTTCCGTTTCGGAGTAAGCGGGCGCCGACCAAATCAGCGGTCCGGCTGCGGCAATAACCACGGTTAATAGGGCAACCTGAAAATTATTCTTTCTATTCATGCTCTTTCTCCTCTGTTTAATCCGCAAAATACGGATGACTATCTTTCTCTTACATATCAGCTTTTAGTCAAACCATTATAAAGGGGGTGCAAAATCTTGGTTATTGGACTAAAGGCCAATACAAATGAAGGAACAATTTCCTATATAGTTCAAATTCAAAATAAATCAGGAGTTAAAAAATGAAATATAAACACCTTGCCTTCCTTTTCGCTATGGCAACTGTCACTCTTCCAGCACTCAACAATGTCGCCCATGCAGGAGGAGAACCCGTTCCCTCTACTACCGCTGCTCCACCCGCTCCTGCCGCAGATACCGCCGAAGAGAAAGACGAACTCGAGATGTTCCTTTTTACCATGCGCATGGATAGACTGGATTTCGTCAAGAAAGCGATGGCACTGAGTCCGGAGCAAGAAAAGAAGTTTCTGGAACAGTACGATCGTTATGACATTGAATTGAAGATGTTGAACGACGATCGCTTAGGAATCATCAAGGATTATGCGAAAAATTTCGAAAAAATCACCGACAAGGAAGCCGACAAACTGGTCAAACGTTCGATCGCTTTCCGCAAACAGCGCACCGCGCTGCTTGAAAAGTATTACGCCAAAGTAGCCAAAGCGACTTCGAAAATCATCGCGGCGCGTTTTCTGCAAGTAGAGAGCGTTTTGCAAGGTGCAAGCGACGTAGAAATTGGCTCTTCCATTCCGTTGATGTCGAAATAGCGATCCAGCCATGCCGTTCAGATATTTTTTAATGACCTGTTCGCCGCCCCGTTTCATATAACAATCTGTCGGGCTCTCCGAAATTGGGGCGGCATATGTCCGATTTGCTCATTCGGTTATCCGGCATGCCGGATTCGAGTTCAAGAACCACGAGTTCTTACTCCGATGGTCCCTTATTCACAACCACAGGCTCTTAAAACGAGGACCATGGGCTCTTCCTTGAAATCGGCAAGACCGAATGAGAAAAACGGCGGTCGCTGTCGGCTCTCAATATCAAATTAAAGCACTCACGATCAAATCCGGAGATCCGGTAATGACTCTCTACCAAATTACCCGTAAGAATTCG
This sequence comes from Methylomicrobium sp., assembly GCA_051061095.1. GTDB lineage: Bacteria > Pseudomonadota > Gammaproteobacteria > Methylococcales > Methylomonadaceae > Methylomicrobium. The sequence continues at coordinate 11,272 of JBPFEE010000044.1, forward strand.
AATCAAAACAGATTGCAATAACAGTTCGATAAGCCGTTTTAGCAAGTCTTCCTGCGATATCATCGTCAGCAACAGAGGCACAAGCGGTAACAGCGCCACCACCAACTGCAATACCGTTTGCTTGGCGAACGGAAATACCTGCATGGTGCGGATCACTTCGATGCTGTTGTTCAGATCGGCAAGGAATTGTATCAAGAAAGCGTTTTTGCCCAATCTACGCCAAGCTTAATCGAGAAATCGCACCTGCCCGGTATTCAACTCATAGACCGCTCCGACCAGGGTGAAGCGTTTTTCCCGTAGCGCCCTCTTCGCTTCCGGAAAAGCCATCAGTTGCTGCATCGACCAGCGCACATTCGCCTCCACGGCTGCGTCCAGTAACGCCTTGCGATCAAGTTTCAGATCAAGCTTTGAGAGACCCGGCCTGATTAAAGCCAGCAACGCCTCGATATGTTTGAGCTCCTTGGGCTTACCGAGCATTTCCTCGACAGGGGCGGCCACCACTCCGCAATTTTCATGGCCCATGACCACCACCAACGGCGTATGGAGATGTGCAACGCCGTATTGCAAAGTGCCGATCACGTCTTCCGCGATGATATTTCCGGCGAGCCTGATCGTGAAGATATCGCCGAAGCCGACATCGAAAATCATCTCGGGCGGCACGCGCGAATCGCTGCACCCAAAAACCGTCGCGAAAGGTTTTTGTTCTTGCACCAGTTGATGGCGCCAGGAGGCATTTTCGTGCGTATGGATAGGCCTATCGTCCATGAAACGCCGGTTGCCGGCCTTCAAGCGGAGTAACCCTTCAGCTGCATTACGCGGAAAAGACTCCGTGCCAAGAGGACCAAAGCGAGGCGCTTGAGTTGCACAGGCCGGAATCATACTCAAATCGAGACAACTCGCGCCGGCTAGCCATTCCCTGCGGGTGATGCCGTATTTTTTCATGGCGGCCCTTCTCTAGGATTTAGGCACTAAGGAATACGTTGATCATTCATTCTCCTCGATGATGGCCTTGACTCGCCCGGAGTTAAAGGCCTCGACCAAGGCCGCCTGATCCCGCTCGGTCTGGTCCGCATAGGCCAACGCAAAGCTGCCGATCGCCAGATCGAAGTTGTCCGATTTACCTAAAAATTTTGATTCATTTTTTAATGCATGAACATTGTTTAAAACGAGTCAAATCGAGCGGACCGGCATCCTGCATATCGCGATCCGCGAAGGTAGCCACGACCTCGGCGGTTTGCAGATCGCGCAGCCGGCCTTCAAATGCGGCTCTTCGCTTATTGACAACCCCCGCCGCCGTGCCGCCCCCTGGCGTCAACCAACCGGCAGCATGTAAAGCCGGTTGCGAAGGGTCAATTTCAATCAGCGCCAATTCAAGCCGTAAGGCCGGTTGCTCATGTTCGCTTGGGTATTCAATGACTTGAAACCGGCGTTTAGGGTCTTTCTTAAATTCCCTTGCCACTTGCTCGTGAAAATACTCGCCAAGTTCTTCGATATCTTTTCTGACGTTTCTTAACAAGTTAGCCGAACTCAATTGATGAAGCCAGTCCATTTCAAGCATGTATTGGGTATTGACCGGCGCAACGACCAATTCCTTATAGAAGCCGGCATCAAAGCCGGGTTTAACCCAGACCTTCTGAAACGGCAGATCTGCCCGTTTAAACTGCGCTTCCGGATGTTCAATAAAACCGGCAGCCGGGGCCGGTTCGACGACCATGGATTTGAGTTTGTTCGTTTCGGTCCGGGCTGAGGAGCATCCGATTAACAGCCCGGCAACACAACCTAACAGTGCTCTCCCTGCGGGCAGTAGATCGATTTTTAATGATCGCTTCGATTTCATTTGATTTCTTCCCATAAGATCGGGTTTTGCCCGTCTTCATATCATAGTTTAATGTTATTTAGGAAAAGCCGATTAAAACGACCCGCTCCATTTCGGCTAGAAATTTCTCTCGAAGCGTTTGGTCAATTTGCAGGTTTAGTCAAAGTCGGTAATACAGGTTTAAGCCGCCGTGATGAAAACTCCATAGGCCGTCTGGAGAATGGGAGATTTTTAATCAGCTTTTCCATGTGGTTACGATATTCCGGAGCAAGCAGAGAGCGCTATTGGACTTTAGTCCAATGTCTATCACACTCGTCAACCTTTACAATCGCCTCATAATGACTGCAGGAAATGTAAATTCCAAGAATTTAGAGCAGTTGCTTGGTAACCAAGGAATTTAACTTGCTAAAAAATATCGCCAATGATTTATGTTGCAGCAGTACTTTTTTGTAACTAATTCATAAAGGAGAAAACAATGAGATGTGAAAATTCGCATAGAAATATCCGGGCAGCTTATCCGCTGGCGACTCTTTGTCTGTTATTGATTACGGCATGCACGGCCACGGAAAAAGTGCCGCTGAGTGAAGATACGGTCAACTGCGGCTTGCTCGGCAACAGCTGCGGTATGAAGCTAACACCGGGCGGAAAGGGACAGGCCGGCCTTCGCTATGTGAATCCGGCGGCCCAATGGAGCAGTTATAATAAAGTCATGATCGATCCGGTGACTTTTTGGGGCGGCGAAATGACCCGCGTTCCGGCAACCGATCAACAGGTACTGGTGAATTATTTTAGTCAGCAGTTGCAGGAGCAACTCGGAAAAAAATTTCAAATTGTGAACCATGCGGGGCCCGGCGTGATAAGGCTGCAGGCGGCGATGACCGACGCTGAAACAGCGACTCCTTTATTACGCAGCGTCTCGATGATTATTCCCCAAGCGCATATGCTGTCCAATCTCAAGTATTTGACAACCGGCACTTTTCCTTTCGTGGGAGGCGCTCAGGCAGAAATGAAGATTACCGATGCGGTGACTGGAGAAGTCCTAGCCGAAGCGGTCGATAAGCGCATTGGCGGCGGCAGCTTTACAACGGGATTTCAGTGGCAATGGGGGGATGCCGAAAATGCGATTAACAAATGGTGCGGAATGACTACGGAGCGATTATCCGCGTGGACCAGCGGAGAGGAAAAACCATGATCTTTTACCGTATCCGAAACTACATTGCGTGATTTGCCAAGTGTGAAATGTGAGCTTCGCTTATGAACAACGAAAAGAACCTGTTACCCGATGAGACACTAGAAAAGCTTATCTCCCGCAAATTGCTCGATTTATTCATCCGCATGGGATTGATCATTTTTTTGGTGGTTTATTGCTATCAAATATTTAAACCTTTTATCGGCTTGATGTTATGGTCGGTGATATTGGCAGTAGCCTTATATCCCCTTCATGCCTTGATCGCCCGCAAGATGGGCGGGAGAGACGGTCGCGCCGCAACGGCCCTGGTGCTGGCGATACTGTTGAGCGTATTAATTCCCACCACGTTATTGGCCTTTTCCTTCGCGGATTCAACGACCGACTTGGTGAAACAAGTCCATAGCGGAACATTGCAAATACCCGCGCCAAATGAATCTGTTGCCGGATGGCCCGTGGTGGGAAGGAAGGTATATACGTTATGGTCATCTGCCCATTCGGATCTGGGCGCTTTGGTGACGAAATACGAACCCAAAATTGCCGGAGTCACCAGACAAATTCTGGGCTATGCGGCCAGCGTTGGAACAGGTATATTGATGTTTTTGGTTGCCTTGGTGCTTGCCGGGATATGGATGGCCTACGGTTCATCTGGTCACGCGGCGGCAAAGGCCATTGCCAAGCGGATGGCTGGAGACGAGGAAGGAGGAGCTTTAGTCACGCTTTCGACGGCAACGATCCGTGCCGTGGCGCAGGGAGTCATCGGCATTGCCTGCATTCAAGCCCTTTTACTGGGGGCCGGGTTTATCTTGATAGGTATTCCGGCCGCCGGCATTTTGGCCTTGCTGGTCTTGGTGTTAGGTATTATACAAATCCCTGCCGCCCTGGTCGCACTGCCGACCATCGTTTATGTGCTTTCTACTCATGAATCGACGCCGGTGGCGATCATGTTCACTGTTTATACTCTGGTTGCCGGAATGGCGGATAATATCCTCAAACCTTTTATGTTAGGCCGCGGCGTGAATGTTCCAATGCCGGTGATTCTGTTGGGCGCGTTAGGTGGCATGGCAACCGGTGGCATTATCGGTTTGTTTCTAGGTTCGGTGATGTTGGCCTTGGGATACCAACTGTTTATGGCTTGGGTATATCGAGAAAATAAAGAAAGGAATGTCACCGAGAGCGCCAAGTAGCTCAATCTGAGAGCGCGAGCAAAAGCCAAGCCTCAAGGAAACGCTGAATAAGTTTATTCCGTTCATGCCCTTCGAGGGCGCTCAGGAGATCGTTCGACAAGCTCCACCACAAGGGTGCTATAGACCACGAACGGAATCAACTGCTTGTCGAATGACTTAATCAGAGTTTCCTCAACTTAACAGCATTGGTTTTCAACTCCCTCCGGCTCCCATGATACTTACTTACACTGCTATCATTGGACGCTGTAACCCCGCCCCATCAGGCATGACCCAAAAGCTTGATCGAAAGATTGGGACGAAGCTGCGCTTTGTTGAGAGTCCTGACGTCGTTGCTGCCTTTGTCTGGCAGCCCCAACCGCTGCGCCGGCGGCTGCGGCGGATTTGGCTTCGTTTTGACGGTATTCCTGCTTGATGTCGTCGTTCACATTGTCGTAGGCACCGTATTGCCGACCTTTTGCCTCGGCCTTTGCCGTACCCGCCATCGCGCCCGCTGCCGCGCCCCTCGCCCGGCCGCCGCTTGGAGGCGGAGCGGACTGGGTTTGTGAGCCGGCTGCCTGTTGCGCGATTGAGGTGCAATCGGCCTGATCCCTTTGAATCTGATCAGGCGTTTGCCCCTGCATCGGTGTAATCGTGAGAGCGGATACGCCTGTCGAAAATGTGGTTGTGAATATCAGCAGGCCTGTGCCCATTGTGAATGCTAAAGAAATGTATTTCATGGTTGTTCTCCTACTCTATTAGTTATCGGTTATGGTTTACCTGAACAACAGCGGCCGCGATCAAAAACATTTATCGCGGCCTTTGGCATTAATAGCTCGGCTACCGGAACCATTTCTGAGTTAATATCCGGCCGGCGGAGGCACCGGGGTATAAACAACACCGGTATTCCCGTATGCCTGGGTATACCAGGTAGAACCGCACTGATAATAAGTCACGCCTTCAACAGAAACGGGGCTGGGAGGGCATGGTAGCCCCCCGGAAGCCGATGGCGGCGGCGCATAGACGACAGTCGTAGAGGGAGCCGTCGTTGTCGTGGATGATGACTCGCCCGCTGCATAGCCGCCAATGGCGCCAAGAGCGGCAGCGCCAATCGCCACGGCGGCGACTTCGCCATCGTCCCAGTTGTTATCATCGTAATACTCCCCCGGTGGTGGATGATAGCCCGGTGGGTAGCCTCCCCCGTGGTAGGACTGTGCGGTTTGCTGCCGCGCTTGCGTCCGGTCTGTCGATCCTTGTTGGCGCGAGCCAGTCCGTGCAGTGTATCCTTCTTGACGCTCTTCGACGTTTTGACTTGAGTATTGCTGCCGCTGGGCCTGATTCGCCGTCGAAGTCGACTGCCGGCTCTGCTGGGTCGATGCCCGGTTAGCGGAGGCCGATTGTGCCGTCTGGGACCGGTTCCCGGAAGCGGTCTGCGCTGTTTGCGACCGGCGGCTGGCCGTCCTGGATGCAGAAGCTGCCGAACTTCCGGCGCTCCGCGAGCCGTATTGTCCCGCGCCGGACGAGAAGCTGCCGCTCGCGGCGGCGCCACTACGGGAAAATCCGCCACCACCACCTCCACCAGAGATACTGCTTCTTCCACCACCTCCTCCACCGGAGAAGCCCCCTCTGCCGCCGCCGCCACCGGAGAAACCGCCACCGCCCCCGCCGCCTCCACGACCACGGGCGACAGCATCATTGACGGATCCTATCAGTAAAACGATTGTGGCCGTAATAGCCATAACTATCAAATAAGGTTTGGTATTCATTTCTGCTCTCCGGATTTCTCTGGTTTTGACGCCCCCTCTAGCGCGATCTGGGGCAGTTGCGCGAGGAATGCAATCTTTCGTGCCCCTTCGGGCGGAGTGAATGCGAACTGGTTATCCGGAATTTCGGGCGCGAGGTTCCAGTTGTAAAACTGCGCTCTGTACGAAGGCTGCCCCTCCGCGTTCTTATAGGTCAACACCACGCTGAGCGGTAACGGCTGGGCGCTGTCCGGGATCCATATCTGATAATCAACCGTTTCTGTACGCCCTGCCAGATGATGGACCGTTGTTCCATTAAGACTCAATTTCTCCACATAGTCGAGCGACTGCGTCCGGCGTTCGAGTTCGGCCGGAACCCGGCTGAGCAGGAGCGCGGCGAGCGGAAGCCGCATGCGCAGGTCCTTGAGAAAATACGTGATTGCCTCATCAATGCCGCCGGGCTTGGCTACCTGAGCATAGACATTCTGTGTCGGGCTAAATGTCGTGATCTCCTTGCCGTCGTAAAGGACGAGGTGATTTTCGCCGTCGCTATGCTCCACTTCGACCCGCAGCTTGTCGGGCCGGCTTACGATAATCCTGCGGCTCTCGCCGAATTCAATCTTCTGTCCCGACTCCTGAAGCACTTCGTAACTGCTGGTAAGATTCACGCTGAATCGGGGGGTCCTGGCCAGAAAGTCGGCCATGCTCATGAGTATCGATTTGGCATCGCGCGGCGTTGCGGCCGCCGGCGTTGCGGCCGAGGTAACGGGGACGGAAGCCTGTGGACGAATTACCGCTTGTTCCTGTGCGCAGCCCACCATGATCAACGGTGCAATTGCACAAAGAGCGGAGCGTTTTATGCTCCAATAAGATATTTTCATAATCCTTTCTCCTCGTGGTAAACATCAAAATTATAATTAACCGGCAAATACACCATCCTGATTGCACGATATCCGGTTAATTGACGAATCAGAAACCTGAACATGAAATTTCCGGATGAATCATTGATATATTCATCAGCCGGCTTGCGATTGCTATTGTCATCAGTGGGTGGAAATAAAAGCAGGTGTAAAAAACCAGACTTTCGCCTGTTGTTCACTGAAAACCAGGATCGCCAAAGCCGTTATTCTATTCATATGCAAGACTGCCTTGCTATTGGACCTTAGGCCTAGATGAAATTGCATGAGTTCAAAGGGTTTAGCTTTACCCCATCGAATTGATGACATGCCGACAAGATTTAAAGACACTAGCGTTAAAAACCTCCTCCCCAGCGATACTGCCAAGTGATTCCGATCGTGTCGAAAAAGCTGTCGCTTCGCGAGTGCACAACGGTATTGCCGGAGATCTTGATGGAGTTTTGCTTGTTGATCGGCAACGAGAGCGTGGCCCCCACGCGCCAGTTCTGCTGAAGGTTATCGGCGATTTTGCCGTCCCTGGTGACACGACCGCCGGTGTAATAATTGGCGTCCAAAGCCCCCCAAATGCCTTTTCCGAAGCTGTAAATCAGATGCCCTTGAAAGTTATAGAGCGGAGCCTGTTCCTGAGTATTTGCCAGAAACGGCTGGTCGTTATCGGTAAAGATGAACACTCCGGCGGCAACCTCGGCGATCAATGGCCCCCATGCCTTGGAAAGACCGATTTCGGGCTTGACAGTCCAGCGGTTGGTGCCGATATTGACGAGTTTCTGGGGATCATATTGCCCGGCCGGCGGAGATACCGAAAGGCTGGCTCCGATAATGGTATCCTGCTTGTAATTGTCGAACTCTTTCATCGACAGGGCCGGAGCGCCGAAAAGATTCACGTACAAACGAAAGATAGGGTCGGCAAAACCGGAGATTTCCCTGCTTTTTGCCTCCCCCCTGAACTCCGCTTGGCCCGATAACCAAGCCTGGGGAATGATGATGTCAACCTTGCCTGACTTTCCCCGGAAATCCAATGAACGGACATAGGCAAGAACGGTGCTGTGAATTTCCATATTTCTGTTTTCGATCGGCACTGAGGGGGCAAACGTGACATTGCCTTTGGTGTATCCGTATCCGGCGAGCAGAAAATTGACTCCGACAGGGATGTTGGAATACGCTCTGGGTTCGATGTCCGTCGCGCATACCGAAGAAGCAATCATTCCCAAAAACGCCAGCATGGCTGCTCCGGCGATTCGAGACGGCAAGAATTGGATATGCGGATACCACACTCTGGTTACCTCCACATCTTTCAATCTACACCTTCATTGCCCAATCTCCAGAGCCTTTCCGGTCTGAGAAAGACATCACTAATTCTTAATTCTATGCATGGCCGAACTGTCCTTGCTATTGGACCTTGGCCTAGCCTGGAAAATTTCATTAAATGAGTTACTGAGCTTTTGGGTGTCTTTATAACGCTTGCTTTGATAAGATTAACCTGCTCCACACAATCCCGAACTGAAGTTGTGCAATATACGAAACTGACCGTAAGCCGCCTTTATGGAGCGGCACGATTCCGGTCTTTCCGATTTCCGGTAGGCTCAGGAAAGGCGAATAGTCAACGCAAAGTTGTTCTACCTAAATGATCTCCGTGTCCGAACAAACCCATCTTTCTGCAAAACCCTTCTTTCTTGCCGAGGAGATCTCTTCTTTGGCAATTTGGCTGACTACAGTCGACCAGAGCGCCTTGTTTCAACGGCAGACAAATGACCTCCGCTTTACCGACAGTATCCACGATTTCACTGTGATTACCGTGGATGCCGGGCGTAAGTATCAGACCGTGGAGGGATTCGGGTTTTCGCTGACCGGCGGCAGCGCCATGCTGATCAGCCGCTTGCCTGGCCCTGACCGGAGCGCATTGCTGCATGAATTATTCTTGCCTTATGAAGAGGGTATCGGCGTAAGCTTTCTTCGCCTGAGCATCGGCGCGTCGGATCTGAGCGAGCACAGCTTTTCCTATGACGACAGGCCGGACGGACAATCCGACTCCGAACTAGCCAATTTCGATATCGAGGCGGGAGACCGTGAAGTCATTCCCTTGTTGCGGGAAATTCTGGCTATCAATCCCGCGATCAAGCTCATCGCCACGCCCTGGTCGGCGCCGCCCTGGATGAAGACCAACCGGAGTTTCATCGGCGGCAAACTGAGGCCGGATTGCTACGGAATTTACGCCGCTTATCTGGTCAAATATCTGCAAGCGATGAGGGAGAGAGGCATCGTCATTCATGCGATTACCCCGCAGAACGAGCCGTTGAATCCCAATAACGAACCCAGCATGGTCATGGAAGCAAGCGAGCAGGCCGAGTTCATCAAGAATTATCTGGGACCGGCTCTATGCGAAGCGGGCCTGGACGAGGTGGAACTGTTTTGCTGGGACCATAATTGCGATGTGAAGGCGTACCCTTTGACGGTTTTCGCCGATCCCGAAGCGCGCCGTTATCTGAGCGGATCGGCCTGGCATCTTTACGGAGGCGACATTTCAGCTCTTTCCGAAGTGCATCAGGCCTACCCCGCAATGAAACTGTATTTCACCGAACAGTGGGTGGGAGCGGACGGGCAGTTCGCGGGCGATTTAATGTGGCACGTGAGAAACGTCCTGATCGGTTCCCTGCGCAACTGGAGCCGGGTCGTGCTGGAATGGAACCTGGCTTCCGACCCGTTCTGCCGTCCCCATACGCCAGGCGGCGAATCGCGCTGCGTCGGCGCCTTGAGCGTCGGCGAAGACATTGTCCGCAACGTCGCCTACTATGTGATCGCTCATGCCGCGAAATTCGTTCGCCCCGGTTCGGTGAGGATTTATTCCGATGAACCCGCGTCGTTGCCCAATGTGGCTTTTCTGACGCCCTCGGGATGCATCGTTCTGATCGCGTTCAATGACGGCGCGGAATCCCGCTCCTTCACCATCCGATTTCAAGAGAAAAACGCCGCCGCCACCCTACCGGCGGGAGCGGTGGCGACTTATGTCTGGCGGACGGCGTAAAAGTGTAGATGCCGAAATCTCAGTCCTCAAGCGCCACATCCACCCGCCGGAATTGGCCGAGGCGAAGCGCTTCCGCGGCCCGGCCTTGCAGACGCCGCCCCTCCACCGTCTGTATACTGCCGTCCAGCCGGTACAATCGGTAGCGGCGGGGCGTGACGGCGGCAGGGCCGAAGGTATCCTGGCGCGCAGGGTTGATGTAGACCAGCAGCGTCGTTCCGAATAAAGCGCAGGTTGCGCTGCCGGCAGGCAGTGTTTCTTCAAAACCAAACGGATTGACGGACTGTTCCCGGGTAGTGAAAAATGACTTCGACAGCAAGGGCGCGGGCCTGAACAGCAACTTTCCTTCCTCGAAGACAAAGGGGGCCGGCCCCAGGAAAAGGTGGGTCCACAGATGCAGAAGCTCTACCGTAGAACCCGAAAGGCGGGCTACGCAGCCTCGTCCATGCTGCCGCGGATCGACAGAGAAACCGCTGCTGACCAGGAAGCTGGAGTTTTCGGCCGGATTGCGTCCATATTCCATGGGGTCATGAAAGGCCACCAGCAGCTTTTCGATCTGGTCGTAGAACTCTTCGATCAATCCGGCCCGAACCATTTCCAGGACGAACTTGTAATGCATGTGCAGGAAGATGGAGCCGTTCTCCAGCCAGCCGTAGTTGAAAACTCCGATCCGTCCCAAGTCCAGCGCATTGTCCCCGAGCCGCTCGTTCAACCGGTACATCCCCAGCTTCTTATCGAACAATTCCGAATTCCGTGCCGCCAAATATAACGCCCGGGCCTCCTGCGGTTTCGCGATACGCAACGCATGAACGAAACCTTCCAGAAACAGCGGCAGCGGCTTTTGGCGGAAGCGGATCACCTCCGCTCTGCCCTGCTCGATTTCCTGGTACTGCTCGGCTTCATAGGCGAAATAGGTGATGACGCCTTCCGGCCTCCTCGCTTTGTCAATCGCGGCAACCAGATAATCCGCCACCGATCGTAAAAAGTTTTGCACGGCATCGATCGTAAGGGTGCGTTCAGGCCCTTCAAAGCCCATGAACACCTTTTCCCGATAGGCCTCCTTGTGGGCTCCGCTTTCCCGCCAGAATAGCTCGGGCGTCAGGTTCGGGCGATGTAAAAGCGTTTCCAGCCCGGACACAAAATCCGCCAGCTCCGCCGGCAGCGAACATTCTTCCTCGCTATCGTTCAGGACTTTCAAGGTAAAGTCCACGAGACGCTTCAGCTCGATCGTTTCATTCACCGAAGACCCGAAGATGCCCGGCAGGCCGTTCAAGGCATCGCACCAACCCGGGCGGTCCGCTTCCATTTCTATGCCCACGCCGAATGGATCGAGGGAAGAGAGCTTATTGACTATCAGGGTAAGAATTTTTCCGAGCAGCGTAGTGTAGACAATTTCCCCTCTTCCGCCACGTGAACGGACCTGATAGCGGCGCTGAAGGCGGGACGTGATCAGGACCATCTTCTCCGGACGGGGCTGAACCGCGCCGTATTGACGCACGCCTTTGGGTGTCACCCTGTATTTTCCGGAACGGGGGAGCACGAAATGGGTAGGATCGAAGAAGGTGAAGGTCTTTTCCAGGAAGAGGCCGGCCAGCCGCTCCGGAAAAATGGACTCGTAGCCGATCAGCAAGTCCACCAGGTAAGTCCAGTGATCCGACCAATAGCCCCGGTCGAATTCGGCATCCTCCACTTCCTGCGCTTGCGCCAGTATTTCCTTGATGATTGATTCCGCATTGTCGGCCGCGCCTTGAAGCGCCTGCCATAATTCCGCGTATTTGAAAGGCCGGGCCAGCAATCCTTCCAGGCTGGGAAAGCGGCCGAAATAATGCGCCCAGCTTTGCGCCGCCTCGACCGTGAAACGCGAGTTCCGTAACGAGCAGGGATTGTAGCCGTCCGGCTGAATCAGATTGAAGAAGTAGCGGATGTTTTTGGCGTCCAGCGCCGGATCGAAAAACAGGTCCATTCGCCGGTTTTGCAGCACATCGCGGAAATCGCCGTTGCCTTCGGAAAACGGCGTATCCTGCAAGAGAAAGTCGTTGTAATCCCTCTCCAGATCGCCATGCTTGCGGCCGAACAAATACAACCGCGCTCCTCCTGCGACCTCCGTAGAAAACCCGCCGCGCAGGCCGTTGTCGAGATAACACTGCCGGACATGGGCATCGAAGAGTGGCTGGGCCGTCGCGGTGAAAGCCCGTTGCGTGATTGTCTCCACCAATCGGCGGTTCATTTCCCGCCGGGTTTCGAAATAGCCATCCTTGTCGATCTCCGCCAGGAACTGCTCAAGCTCGGGCAACGAGGGGGCGTGACCGTATAGACCGTAAAATACCCGGCTTTCTCCCGGCTGAAGTTCGAGAGTCATGGCCTGAAAAGCCGAGGGTGTCCGGTTGGCCGCCACCTGATCATCGAAATCCAGCCGCTCGTCTGAAAAAAACCGTTCCGGCCTGGAAAAATCGCCTGCCAAGCCGAAAATTTTCTCCGGGTCCACCAGCACACGGTTGCGTTCGCCGTTCAAAAAGCCGGCGAAGAAGTTGCCCGGTATCACCGGATCTACCTGCGGCGTGTCCGATGGCCATACCTTCAGCCGGTAAAAAGGCAGATTTTGCTCGACGTTCTCGACCCGCATGAAGGCTTCCGAAGTCCGGCTCATGAATTTCATGCCCCATTGGTTGAGGCCATAGGGAAGCACTTGCGGCAAACCGTCGACGATCTCGATGGTCCTCGCCTGCCCTGAGGTATTCACGATTTCGACCCTTCTCACCAAGGCCGCCACCGGAGCCTCGGGCAAAGTGAATATGTCGGCGCGGATCCGGAACCCCAAGCGGGGATTGATCTCCTCCACGCCAACTTCATGCGGTGTTATGTAAAGGCGTTGATTGACCTCTTGCCCCGCTCCACGCTGGAAGGGCTCGTGAGTCAGGATGCGGTCGCCGTCGCTAAATTTCAGGAAAGTGCGGAAGCCCCGGGACGGCGTGAGCTGGTAAGCCTTATCGGCAGGATAAAACTCCAGAAATGCGCCGTCCTTGTTGCGGACCCCGAAGCTGGCTACCGCCTGGCCTCGATTGATATAAAAAACCCAGGCAGGACGGCCCAAGATTCCGGCGATGCCGGGCAAAAAACCGGCAAAGGCGGGTCGGTCATTGTACTGCTCGATGACGAAGCCGTTATTTTTGTCGAAGGAATAATAGGACTGAGTCATGGGCGAGGACATCCATTCGGTTCGACAGTCGACTTGTTGACGAAAGCTTCTTGCGAGTTCATGGCTTTTCATGAAAAAGATAAGTTTTGATTGCACGGGCAGGAATGGAAGTCTTTGCCTGTAGGCCCTGGACCTTGAGGTAAAAGTCAACGGGCTGTTCGGAGCGATTGAGAACCACCGCGGCCACCGTCCCGTCGGTGTTCAGAAAAGCGGTGGTCTCAATCGCATCCAGGGTTTTGGCACAGACTACCCGGCGGGCGCCGGGGCGAATAAAACGGGAAAAATGGCCGATGTAGTAATAGGCGCCTTGATAAAGTATCCTCCCCGTTTGGGTATCGGCAATGATCGGAGCACTGCAAAAGTTGCTCACGTGGTTGGGGCCGCCCGTCTCGTCCAGGACCAGGTTCCAGTCGACCCAGGCCACGGTCCAGCGGTTAAGATCCTGGATGATGGAGCGGGCGTAACGCTCTCCCGTTTCCCATGAGCCGAGATGCGGCCCGCCTTCCTGGCAGCCTTCGGTGAAGATGAGGTGTTTGTCGGGATAGGCCTCATGGGTCATCTGCACATTGTCGAAGTGATCCCCGCAATACCAATGGAAACCTACGCCCCAGACATAGCGAGCGGCTTCCGGATCATCCAGGACTATCTTGGCCCGTTCATACATCCGGTCGCGGTTGTGATCCCAGATGATCAGCTTGACCTGGCCGAGTTCGGCATGATGAAGCGCTGGGCCGAGGTAATCCCTGAGGAAATCCCGTTCTTCTTCGCCCGTGTACAGGCAGGAGTCCCAAGTCTGCGAGGCTTCCGGTTCATTCTGCACAGTCACTCCCCAGATCGGTATGCCCTCACGGCCGTATTCGCGGATATAGCGGACATAGTAATTGGCCCAGGCCTGGCGGTATTCCGGCCTGAGCTTCCCGCCCCCGTTCATCGTCCTGTTGGTCTTCATCCAGGCCGGCGGACTCCAGGGCGAAGCGAAAATCCTTAATTTTCCTTCGGACGTTTTAATGGCCTCGATAATCATCGGGATCAATGATTGCCTGTCGCGGTCGATGCTGAAATGGTTGAGCTCGACATCGCCGTCCACATCCGCATAAGCATAATTTCCGAGAGAGAAATCGCAGCTGTTGATATGGGTTCTGCATAAGGTGTAGGCGTTGCCCCGATCCGGCGAGAAATAGGCGGCCACTATTTCCTGGCGGAGGCGGGAAGGCATTTTGTCCAGTGTCACGGCGCCAGCCTCGGTAAAGGCTCCGCCGAACCCCAAGATTTCCTGAAACCTGACTTCGGTGTCAATGAATAGTGAGGGTCCCTGGGATTCCGGAACAGACGCAAATTCCATCGGCGGCAATTCCGAAAGCCGATGATCCGTGTCACGAGCGGTACAAAATTGCTTTACTAGTCGCCTTTCTGGCATCCTGTTATCTCCGGATATCGAGTTTTTCAGTATAACAAAAGGCCCTGTCAATCGTCCGTAATATCCGCATCGGCCAATCGATTGAAAGACAAATACTTGTAGCTGCCCTTGCGCATATTGAAAAAAAATAATTCGGGCAAACTCATTAAAATTCCGGTTGCTCCCGATTTCAAATTTTTTCCGGAATCCAGCGGCCAGCTGAAAATCCCATATACGCTTTGGCCTATCCCGGCGGCTGTGTTGGCCAAGCCGAACAAGGGTCTCAACAACGGCTGGTCGTCGGTAAAAAACACAAATAACGCATCGTCGGGATTGTGCTTGTACAAGCGGCTGCTTAGGATGTTCGACTCTCTCAATGCGGCAATCAGACTGTTTTGCCCGGCCTTAAGCCTGGCCAGTTCGATACTCCGGTAAGAATCCAGATCACGGCTTTGCGACACCCGGTAACGATTCTGGACCGATCTGTAGGAGACGAAAGGAATGAAGTTATAAAGGATATCCACATAACCGCCCAGACGTTTTTGGGATTCCTTTATTGTTAAAGCTTTCGAATCCGCAAGCTGATCTTTGAAACTGTAGGGGACCAACAAAGCCTGATCGATGGTATTGAACAGTTCGGTTACGCAATTGCGGCTGATCAGATTATAGCGATAACGCTGTTTCAACGTTTCGTTCAGACGGTGTTCGACAGCATCCAGTTCGGATAGCGCCGCCGTTAATTGTGCCTGCGCCAGATCCGGAAGCGGAGCATCGGACAAGCCGATGCTTTGGGCCGGCAGGGCTTTCTCGCCGTTAAAACGGAAATCACGATGCTGTTCGCTCTTGAGCAGTTCGTTATAACGATTCGCCGCCATTTCGAGCTGGCTGTATTCGGCTTCGGTCAAACGTTGGCGAGACGCTGCCGATTGGCGGATTTGATTCAGATTCTTCCGGGCGTCGCTGATCAGTATCCGTAACAGAGACTGATGCTCGCGGTATTGATCCGCCGTACTCCACTCGCTGTTTTCCGCGAAATCGTCAATAAAAACCCAAAATCCTGACTCTAACGAGGCGTCAATCGCCATATATCGGGCCAGATTGACCAGAACGGCATAGCCCCAGTCCGGCCGCGATGAATCCAGCGCTTCGATCAGGTTGGTTTCCAGATCATTGCGTAACCTCTCCAACCCCCGCTTTTCCGCTTTGGAGATTTTAAAATCCTGGGTATTCGTCGCCAGGAGCGTTCCGGATTGCAGCGGCGGCGCATCGGTCAAAGCCTTGACCGCAAAAAGTGCCGTCACGGCATCCGAGTATTTTTCTGTGAACGAATAAACGGAGGCTGGAAATTTTTCGTCGGATAAATTCGAATCCATTCCAGGCCAATGTCCAGGCGCCAATGCTTTGATTTGCGCTTCGATCCGTTCGAACTTACGCGGCAAAAAACTCAGCCCATAGCGTTGTTCGACTTTCTGGCGCAAGCGCTGAATGGTTTGCGATTGCTTCGAGGCTAGTGCGCTGTCCGGCTTTTCAGACCGCTTTCCCGGTTCAGGATAAAAAAGACCGACGCCTTTTAAGCGCAATTCCGAAGCCGCGCCGGAGTCAGCCACGGCAGGGCCGGGACGGGATTTCTTCAGCAAGTGCCGGATAAAAATCCTGTCCTGACGCAGATCGCCGAGCAGTTTGAACTGTTTTTCCTGCTTCAGGAACTGCCATTTGAATTGATCTTTCAGGATATCCAGGGTTTCTTCGCTTACCTCGATTCGGCTGAGATGGATCGGACGGTTCTGTAAATACCGGTATAGAAAATGAAACTCGTCTTTTTCTTGCCTGAACAGCCGGATCAGGCCGGGATCGACATGCTGGTAATGATAAACCTCATCATCGAATTGAATGGCGGCATGCCCGCCGCTCGAATTTCCTTCGCTGGCTTCGATGTAAAGGTAATTGAATGAAGCCGCTGAAACCGCGGATGTCAGAAAAAACAAGGCCGCCATCGCCGCCCGTACGCCGAGTGTAATTAATTTCGAGCGTATCATGTCGGGATCAGCGGCCTTGAAGACTCGTTATCCGGGAAGTTGTCGGAGCGTTACTTTTCGGAATCGTAGCCTTTTTGAATATCATCCATTTTCTTTTGGTCCGAGTTTGCCAAATTCTTTTTATAGGTTTCGTAAGCGATGCCTTCAAGACCGGCCTTCTTCAAGCCTTTACCGATCGCGATATAGGTTTTGGGCTCCTGATCCCAGTTATTGATGCCGGCCTTGGCGGCAATATCGCTCAAGCCTTTCTGATAACTCGCGTAATCTGCATCGGTATGGGAAGATTTCACATAAGCCATCGTGTACTCGGACACATCTTCTTCGTACTTCTTGTCTTTGTCGGAAACTGAAGACGGGCTGCTGATGATGGAACTGGTGGAATCGGAAATACTGCCCGAGCTATCCGAGAACGAACAGCCGGCGGTAATCAAAGGAAGGGCCAGAATCACCGCGTTAAAGCATTTTCGATTATATCGGCCTGAATGGATGTTCATAATTATCTTCCGTTTAAAAAGTCGAGTGAGAATGATCCTTAGCATAAAGGATAGGCTGTTCGGCCAAAACGACCGGTTGGCTCGGATAGGTGACATAATGCAAGACTGGACACCTGAGCGAGGTGTAACGATTCAGTCAACCCTTATTGTGCCGACGCCGAATTAACCCAGCCTTGCTGGGCAAAATACCTGGAAAGCTGTTCCGCGACCTTATCGGCAATTTTTTCAGCCTGCTGTGCGGAGGACGACTTGTAAGACTTGACGCCTCCTACCGCGGCATTGGTTGCGATGACCGCCGCCGTGCCGGCACCGGCGGCCGCACCCGCTGGCCCCATGATGCCTGCACCCGGCATACTGCCGCTATCAGCGTGGGCTTGAAACACTTCCATAGTTATTCGCCTTATGTAGGCGTTCGGAATGAGTACGAAATATCTGCCTGACATTTTCGCTAAATTTAGATTCTCTGTCCATGATGAAAAGAAAAAGATAAGGTTATATCTACAAACTCTGTACACGACAAAAACAGCTAACCCATTGAATAAAAAGGGTTGTAAATAGAGGGCTTGAAAGTCCATCGCCAATCGGTTTCACTCTATGCGACCAAGCAGGAGATGAAATGGAATTGAGCGATGGACTGAGAGTGA